>NZ_JBIAOR010000015.1:0-68334 GCF_042878995.1 Brevibacillus sp. NPDC003359 | reverse complement strand
ATCGCAAGTGCAGCATATGATCCGGCGAAGAAGACGAAACAAACCTTTACGGTAGAAGGTACTTTGACGCCACTGCCAGCAAACGTGACGAATACCACCGACAAAAAAGCCAGCATCAGCGTAACGGTCGACGCAGAGGCAAAAACACCACCTAAGCCACCCGTGACTATCGATATAACCTCCATTACGAATCCAGCTTCCATTACTGGATTAAAGAATGGAACACCCAAAACAGCTAAGGCCCTCGGCTTGCCAACTAAGGTGGAAGCTACACTCAGAAACGGAAGTACGATTCAAACAGAGGTAAATTGGCAGGTAGATGATACGAGCTATGATCCTGATAAAAAGAAAGAGCAAACATTTACCGTGAAAGGCACTATAGCTCATCTGCCAAGTGGTGTCCTGAATCCACAGAATCTGACAGCGAAGGTGCAGGTTACAGTGGATGCTGAGGAAGAGGAGATTACTGGAGACATCGTAACAGTCGAAGATCTGGCTACAATTACAGTAGCCAACGGCACGCCCAAAAAAGCAACGGCACTTGGTTTACCAGAAGAGGTACAAGTTAAGTTGGATAACGATCGCACAACTCATCTGGAAGTAGACTGGGATGTGGAAGGAACGGATTATGATCCTTCTAACAAAGAAGCACAGAAATTCCGTGTAACCGGCAATTTTATTTTGCCGAATAGCATCACGAACACAAAGGATAAGAAAGCCTCTATCCAGGTCAAAGTAAGGGCCGAAGAAGATACTGGAGAGAATAGAGAGATCATCGAAGTCATCAATCCTCGTCCTATAAATGGCGTGGACAATGGCACAGCTAAAACAGTGAAAGCACTTGGTCTACCGGATGAGGTAAAAGTAAAGCTCGATGACGACAGTACGATCAAAGTATCCGTCAAATGGAATGTCAAAGATGCTGATTATGACCCAGAAGAAAGTAAGAGACAGCGTTTCGAAGTAGAAGGAACATTGATCGATCTTCCTGAAGGGGTAGAGAACAGTCAAGATTTTACGGTAAGCATTCGCGTCACGGTAGAGGCAGCTTCCCGAGATGACGATGATGACGATGACAATAGTGGTGGCGGCAATCGCGACAAGTCGGATTCATCTAGAGAAAAAGAATCTACACGTTCCATCATTGTTGAAGCCGGTAAAGATAGCTCTGTACTGGAGAAGATCGTTATTACTCGAAAAAACACGACGAATGGTAAAAAGGTAGACGAAATGACTCTCGACGCGAAGGATGCAAGAAAAATCCTAAAAAAAGCAGAAGAGAACAAGAAGGATGTCATTCGGATTTTAATTGACAGCTTGCCGAAGGATCCAGCCGACGAAGTGTTGGTTACCATTCCTGGAAAAGCACTTGCTTTGGTGAAGGAGCAGCAGGTTTCGTTGGAGATCAAGGCTGAGGAAGTCTTCATCAAGATTCCAAAAGAGACGATGGCAAGCATGCCAGATGAGGAGATTTACTTCCGGGTGATACCTATCCGCGAGCAAAATGAAGCGGATCAGGTAAAGCAGATGGCAGGCGGCAAGGATGTTTTGATCGTAGAAAACCCTGTAGTAATTGAAACCAACTATCGAGATCGTCGTACAAACGTGGTGCTTCCGTTGAGTACAATCACGCTGCCAACGAACTCGAGTGAACAGCAAGCTTTCCTCGACTCCTTACTGATCTATGTAGAGCATACCGATGGAAATTATGAGCTGAAAAAAGGTACTATTAGCTATGATGCAGGAAAGCCTGTCGGTATCGAGGTCAGTACGAATCAGCTCGGTACGTTTACAATCCTGTCCTTAAAAGGCAAACAGCATTTGCCGTATATGAAAGGATACCCGGACAATACGTTCCAGCCAAACCGAGAGCTTACACGTGCAGAGGTAGCAACTATGCTCGTCCATTTCCTAATGAATGAGGGAGATCAGCCTACAACCGAGGTGCAGTACGCTGACGTGAAAGCCCATTGGGCAGCAGACTCCATTCAATGGGTAACTTATGCAGGTCTAATGGATGGAGATAGTAACGGCTTCCATCCAGATGCCAAAGTAAGTCGAGCAGAGATGGCAACGATTATTTACAGGTGGAAGAATCTTTCTGAAAATGGACAAGCAGCTGTCTATTCCGATACAAAAGGAAGTATAGCAGAATCAATCATAACGACCGTAACAGGGCAAGGCTTCATGAAAGGCTATGAGGATGGGACGTTCCGCCCGAATCAAATACTCACTCGAGCGGAAGCAGTAACCTTGTTCAACCGTTTGACGGGAAGAACGCCACTCAAGGGAAGTAAGGAAGCGACTTATGTAGATGTACCGAAGAGTCACTGGGCTTTTGAAGATATTGCGGAAGCAACTACTTTCCCAATGACTGAAAAGCCCGAGAGTAAATAGAAGTAAGGAAGAACATAAAAAGGGTTGTCTCTCAAATTAGGAGACACCCCTTTTTGTTTGTGACAATGCTAGCTTGGCGGATTGTTATCTATGTTACTTATAAGCAATCCTATTTTCCTTAAGAGAATCTATCATGTACACCCATCCAATCATCCCACATAAAACAAACCCAAACGAATGCAGCAATCCGTAAATCGGAATGAAATCGTGTATGGTTAAAGAAAACATGTTTTTCAATAACGGATAGCAAATGGAAACTACGACAATCGTGTAAAAGGCAATGCAGGAAAGGACTAAAAAGAAGCTCGGCTTATTCTGCAATGAGCCTCTCCTCAAGTAACTAAGCAGATAAGTAGTGTAAATCGCAATATTACAGGCGAACAAGGTGACGCCAATGTACTCAATCGGCTTCGAGAAAATAATACCGACAGCGATAAGAATAGGTCCGATGATATCGATGGCAACGACCCAGGGATACCAGCTTTTCTTCGTCATGACCCGTCCCAGTAAACCGATAAAAATCGGAACGATTGCAGATGAGAAATGAAAGTGGACCGAACTCAGGGCGTGTGTTGCGGGCTTAGCTTGGAAGAGGTCAAATTGATACTGATAGAGGGTAAACCAAATGCCCCCGATAAAAAAATAAACGAGCCCCGCGCCAATCGCTATTTCCTCTGTTCTTCCCTTGCGATTCACAATAACGGTCAGGCCATAGATGCCGAGCAGGAATGTGAACAGTAGCCACCCGAGGGAGAGAGCCCCTGGTATTGCCGTGCTTCCCAGCCCCCACGTCTTGCTGCTCATTACAGAGGCTAAGCCAAGCAGCGCTGAGGGAAATTGAAGCAGCTTTATAGCACCATAAATACCCCGTTGATGTTTATTCTTTTCGTCATAGCGCAAAAGTAAAATCACAAGAGGTACAATGACGAAAGCCGCAAACATGAGAAATTTTTCGACAAGATTAAATTGGAAGTAATCTAGATAAAAGATAAGGATGGTTATGATTCCACCGGGAATCGCCGATATCAATGGTTTCATCACTTGCCCCCAAGAAGCCATTCATGAATATTCATATAATTGGTTGCTTATAGTAGTGTAACACATTTTGTGAGGGCTATTCTGTTCACGAATCGAAGGTAAATCAGAAAAAGAAGAACTGCCACGTCTACCTACAAGGCATGTGCCGTTACCAGGTCTAGTGTCCCCACATAGGAATAAGCAGATGAAAAAGCTTACTTCATGAACGAGGTGGGTGAACATTCGATGGCACAAAAACGGAAAAAAGCAGGTACCCGTTTGACCGGTAGGATTGTGTTGCCGGGCAACCCGTCTTACAATGCGGCCAGAATGGAGTTCAACAGGCGCTTTTCCAAGTTTCCACGGGTCATCGTTTTTTGCAGACGAACGCAGGACGTGATCAACGCGGTCAAATGGGCTCGTGAGCGGGGTGTACGGCTGCGAGCGCGTAGCGGGCGGCACAGCTATGAAGGCTTTTCTGCTGTAAATGGCGGGATTATCATCGATGTGAGCGAGATGGATAAGGTGAAGGTGGATCGCGAGAATATGGTGGCTCATGTACAGACAGGCAATCCGCTTGCCCGCGTGTACAGGAAGCTGTGGAATGAGCGCGTGGCACTCCCGGCTGGGACTGCGCCCGATGTGGGCGTTGCGGGCCTTACCCTAGGCGGCGGGATTGGACTTTTGTCGCGCAAATATGGCCTTACCTGCGATAACCTGAAACAGGTGAAGATGGTCGTAGCATCGGAACGGCGTGGGGCGAAGACGATCGTCGCCAATAAGAAGAAGCATTCCGATCTGCACTGGGCATCACGAGGTGGTGGGGGAGGGAACTTTGGCATTGCTACAGACTTTACGTTTCGGATACGGCCTATCCAGGATGTCTCCATCTACAGCATTACCTGGAAATGGCGCGATCTGGAGAAAGTATTTCCGACTTGGCAGCGCTGGGCACCGTCTGTTACGAACCGCTTAACTTCAACCATCGAGGTGGCTTCTAAACAGGTGGGAACCATCGTGTCTACTGGACAATTGCTGGGCGGTGCAAAGGAGCTGCGGCGATTAATCAGACCTTTGTTGCAAGCAGGAACTCCGGTGAAGGTGATGGTGCGGACAGTGCCTTTTATCGAAGCAACCAGATTTTTTGCCGAAGCGGACCTGAATCTGGAGCCGAAGTTTAAAATAACCGGGGCTTTCGGATTTCGGCCTTTGCCTCGCGAAGGAATAAGGATCATCCGCAATTTCCTGTCGAAGGCGCCCAACAGGCATTCTACCGTGTGGTGTCAGAGCTTGGGTGGTGCAGGAAGCGCGGTGAGCCGGGTCTCCCCGACTGCAACGGCCTATCCTTATCGGAAGGCGGAGACGATCTATGAGCTGTCGGCGCGATGGAGGAACGACAGCGAGCAGCAGCGGAGTATCCAGTGGGTGAAAAGGTTCCGCAGAGCGCTACGTCCCTTTGTCGTAGGGGATTATGTGAACTTTCCCGATTTGCAGATCAAGAACTGGCCTGAGGCGTATTATGGTGTGAACTTTGCCAGATTGAAGCAGGTGAAACGAAAGTACGATCCGCATAATGTGTTTCGTTTTGCCCAGAGTATTCCCGTGGGGAAGTAGTGAGCAAAATCATAAGCAAATCAACAAAAGGAGCATGCTGCGGCGTACTCCTTTTTAAATTTTTTGCCGATAAGTTCATTAAGCTGAGACTAGGTGACCGCAAGTCTTTGGAGGAGAGTGGTCTGGATGTATTGAATTGCTATTTGTCAGGATTGCCCTATTAAATTATCGAAAGATTCTATTTGAATGTCTAAGAAGAAAATGACTAGGAGAGGAATACTTCTTGGCAAATCATTCACTCAAATACCAAATGAAAAAGAGCCATATCCTACTATTACTCGGGCTATTAGTAATCATCTTATCCGGTGCGCGTACTTTGTGGATGGAATCGTTTCGTGATCAACAAGCGGACATTAAGAATGGGCAATTCGATTTGCGTGATTGGAATGCAGAAGATGGCGACACTCTCTTACTCGATGGAGAGTGGGAGTTTTATCCCTCCCAATGGTTGATGGATGGCAGACGGCAACAAGGAATAGACGAGAAGGAGCCAGCGCTTATTCAGGTTCCGGGAAGATGGAATGAAGCTTTGCATGCAGACAAGTCAACTCCCTATGGATTTGCTTCTTATCGCTTGCGTCTGTATGTAAATCCGGAACAGGAACTGAATTATAGTATTCGTGTACCCAGCGTGCGCACGGCATCGGAATTATACGTAAACGGCCGATTGCTTGCTAAATCGGGGCGGGTGGCGGAATCGGAGGATGAATATATTGCGAAGAATCTGCCTTATTCTACAACCTTTACGGCAGACGAAAATGGCGTAATCGAAATCGTCATTCAGGCGGCAAATTATGTGGATGGTCGAAGCAGCGGCATTGTTCGATCCATTAAATTTGGTTCAGAAGAAGCCATTGCAAAGGAAATAAAAGTCTCTGTTTCTACGCAGCTTCTTGCAGCCATGATATTTCTTATACATTCTGTGTATGCGTTTATTTTATTTTTACTAGGAGATAAGAAAAAGAATCTGCTTTATTTTTCTTTGCTGACATTATGTATAACGCTTACTAGCGTGTTAAGCAATGATGAGAAGTTGTTCCACCAATTATTTTACATCGGCATTGATTGGGATTATCGGCTAGCGAATATCGCCCTCGTCATTGGGGCCTATGCTTTGTTGGAGTGTATGAATCATCGCGAACTCCCTTATTGGAGCAGGATGTATCCTGTATACAGGGTGATGAATTTTGGGACTGCTGGCATTACGTTGTTTTTAGACCCTGATCAGGTGACGATGCTCTTTCCGGTTTATTTTCTATTGATCGGGATTGCCGCAGTGATCACGTTGATTTCCATCTTTAAAAAATTGATTAAAGACATCATGAGCAATCTTTTACTGCTTTTTTCTGTTCTTGCGTTGCTTCACCATTTTATTTGGTCGTTAATCTGGCGGGAAAGCGGTTTGAGTCTTGTCTACTATCCATTTGATCTGATTATTTCGATGGGGTGCTTAGCCACTGTATGGTTTAAGGGTTATTTCATCATGCATACCAACACAAAAGACATTGCTGCAACCTTGCAAAGAATGAATGACCATAAGGATCAATTTCTGGCCAATACTTCACATGAATTTAAAAATCCGCTACATAGCATTCTGAACATGTCACAATCCGTTTTAAATAGGGAACGACATTTGTTGCAGGAAAGGAGTATCAAAGAGCTTGAAACGGTTTTATCTGTAGGACGACGGCTAACATTGATATTAAATGATTTGATTGATGTGATGAGTTTACAGGAAGGCAACCCGCGCCTACAGAAAAAAGCAATCTGGATTCAGCCCATCGTGACTGGAGTCCTTGATATGCTGCAATTTAACGCAGAAGTAAAGTCTGTAAAAATTGCAAATCAAATCCCTGAAGATTTTCCTCCCGTACACGCGGATGAGAACCGGGTGATTCAAATCGTTTTCAATTTACTTCACAACGCTATGAAATATACGAACGAAGGAGTCATTTCGATTCAGGCTTTTGCCAAGGACGGAAGAGCTTTTATTGTGATTCATGATACAGGGATCGGAATGGATGAGGACATGCAAAAGCGCCTCTTTCGTCCGTACGAGCAAGCTAGCACGAGTGAGACCATGATTGAAGGTGGCTTTGGGTTAGGTTTAAGCATAAGCAAGCAGTTGGTTGAGCTCCATGGAGGTACGTTGGATGTGTCCTCCGTCTTAGGGGAAGGCTCAACATTTACATTTTCGTTAAAGCTGGCACATGGGGAAGCGGAGGAAGAGGTAGAGGTAGCTGTTTCTCGTTCATTCGAACCGGTAGTCGTACAATCTATGCCGATTCAGGAAAAAGGGGAGATCCCTTCGGTTACGAAACCAACGACTTTATTAGAAGTAAATCGTGATCGTCCGCGCCTATTAATTGTGGATGATGACCCCGTTAACCTTCAGGTGCTGGAAGCCATACTACCTCCAGACGAATATGATGTAACAATGGTGACGAGCGGGAAAGAAGCGTTGGCTATACTGGATACAAGGGAATGGGATCTAGTCATCTCAGATATTATGATGCCGCAGATGTCCGGTTATGAGCTGACACGAATGATTCGCGAGCGGTTTACACTCACGGAACTCCCTGTTTTGCTCCTTACCGCAAGAAGCCAACCAAAAGATATTCAAAGTGGTTTTGTAGCGGGAGCAAACGATTACGTGACGAAGCCAGTGGAAGGAATGGAAATAAAATCGCGGATTGAGGCGCTAACTACAATTAAACAATCCGTCCGGGAACAACTGCGATTAGAAGCTGCATGGTTGCAAGCGCAAATCCAGCCTCATTTTTTATTTAATGCGTTGAGCGCTGTAACAGCTTTAAGCGACATTAATTTGGATAAGATGCGTGATTTGCTGTATGAGTTCAGCAATTTTTTGAGGAATAAATTCAAATTTGAAGATATGGACGGGCTTGTTCCGATCGAAACGGAGCTAAGTCTGGTGCGTTCTTACCTATATATTGAAAAGGTTCGATTTGAAGAAAGGCTGCAGGTTGTTTGGGAGATAGATGACTGTGAGGATATAAAAATTCCTTTTCTTACGATCCAGCCTCTCGTTGAAAATGCGATCATACATGGTGTGATGAACCGAATTCGTGGGGGGAAAATTAAGATTCGAATTTCTGTCCAGGAAACGCATGCAGAAATAACCGTTGAAGACGATGGGATCGGAATGGGCGAAGATCAAGTACAACAACTATTAGAAAGAAAAGCAGACAGCAGGTCAGGAGTTGGACTGATCAATACGAATCAGCGATTAAAACGGCACTTCGGAACAGGGCTTCATATCGAAAGTACGCTAGGTACAGGGACAAAGGTAACTTTTCATGTACGTAACAAGTCAAATAGTAAGAATTTGAGTAAAAAACACCCCGGTTCCTTATCTTAGGACCGGGGTTCTTTATGCTGATATCCAATGATTAGTAAAGCTTATGATGACAATAACGAATCCCAATTGCTCGGGTTACCTTACTGTGGTAGCTTAAAGTAAATAATCACATAAGATTACTCGGAATTAAATTTTTTTCTGTGTGAGGTGCATATCGTTGGTACTTAAGGTGACAGACAGTCCTTTTAGTCAGGAACAAGTGGAGCTCCTGAACCGGTTGCTGCCCACGCTTTCGGAGGTGCAAAAGGTTTGGCTGAGTGGATATCTTGCAGCTATTCACAAAGTGGAAGCACCGATAGCCGCTGGGTTTCAAACCGCTTCAGCTGCGAATGGGCCAGTCATTTCCAAAGAGGTGACAGTGCTTTTCGGGTCTCAGTCCGGGAACAGCCAAAAGCTGGCCAAGGTGCTGTCCGGAAAGCTTCAGGAGCACGGCTTCCACGTAACTCTCTCCTCCATGAGCGACTTCAAGACGAATGCGTTGAAAAAGGTTGAAAACCTGCTTGTTGTGGTAAGCACACACGGGGATGGTGAACCACCGGACAACGCCATCTCCTTCCATGAATTCCTGCACAGCAAGAGAGCGCCTCAATTGGTGGGCCTGCGGTTTTCCGTACTGGCATTGGGCGACACCTCTTATGAATTATTCTGCCAAACCGGTAAAGAGTTCGATCAGCGGCTGGAAGAGCTAGGTGGCAAGCGTCTTACTCCTCGGGTTGATTGCGATGTGGATTACGACGAACAAGCCTCTGAATGGATGAATCATGTCCTGGCCTCGCTCAGTGAAACTTCGGCAACCCAAGTTGCTGCTGCAAGCGCAATCGTCAGCGGTGTAGTGATCGGGACGGGGTCACAGACCGAATATTCACGGTCGAATCCGTTTCAGGCTGTGGTCTTGGATAACTTGAATTTGAACGGGCGGGGATCAGATAAGGAAACTCGCCACCTGGAAATCTCCCTTGAGGGTTCCAATCTCGAGTATGAACCGGGTGACTGCTTGGGAATCTATCCCAAAAATCATCCTGGCCTAGTCCGTGAGCTCATTGACGCGATGGGCTGGAAATCGGAAGAGCTTGTTCCAATTAACAAGAACGGGGAAGAGCGCCCGTTGGAAGAGGCCTTATCCAGTCATTATGAAATCACGGTTCTCACCAAGCCCCTCCTGGAACAAGCGGCAAAGCTTTTTTCAGGAAATGGGCTCCAAGAACTGCTTGCGGAAGGACAGGAGCAAGAACTTCGAGATTATGTACGAAATAGGGATTTGTTAGATCTAGTGGAGGACTACGGTTTGAAGGGAGTACCTTCCAAAGAATTCGTCTCCATACTTAGAAAGCTGCCGCCTCGTCTCTATTCGATCTCAAGCAGTTTGAAGTCCTACCCGGATGAAGCTCATCTGACTATTCGGAATGTTCACTATCAAGCTCATGGGCGAGAGCGGTACGGCGTTTGTTCGAGCTATATCACGGATCGTTTGGAAACGGGTGATACGTTGCCAGTCTTTGTGCAGCATAACCCCAACTTTAAGCTTCCGGTTAACCCGGACACCCCGCTAATCATGATTGGACCAGGCACAGGCGTCGCTCCATTCCGCGCCTTCCTGGGAGAACGGGAGGAGCTTGGAGCGAAAGGCAAGACATGGCTTTTCTTCGGCGATCAGCATTTCTCCACAGATTTTCTCTATCAGCTCGAATGGCAGCGTTGGATCAAAAAGGGCATATTGACGCGCATGGATGTCGCGTTTTCTCGTGATACAAGTCAAAAGTTGTACGTTCAGCACCGGATGCTTGAGAGGAGTAAGGAACTCTATCAATGGCTGCAGGAGGGGGCGCACGTATACGTATGCGGAGACGAGAAGAAGATGGCGCACGACGTTCACACAGCCATGGTCACCATACTCCAACAAGAGGGTGGACTTGATTTAGAGGAAGCTGTTGCGTATTTGAAACGTATGCAGCAGGAAAAACGATATCAACGAGATGTCTACTGAGTTTCGAGAAAGAATGAGAGGGGAGAGATAGGAACCATGTCAGAAAATCATTTGCTTTCGCCAAACAGTGCTCCTCACAGCGATGTAGAGGATATTAAACGCCAAAGCGATTACTTGCGGGGAAGTCTGGTGGAAACGCTAGAAGACAGAATTTCAGGGGCCATCCCTGAGGATGATAACCGCCTGATGAAATTTCATGGCAGCTATATGCAGGATGACCGGGATCTTCGCAATGAACGGAATAAACAAAAGCTGGAACCTGCCTATCAGTTCATGGTACGCGTGCGGGCCGCCGGTGGAGTTGTCACGCCAGAGCAATGGCTCATGATGGACGATATCGCCCAGCAATTTGCGAATGGAACGATTCGCCTGACGACTCGTCAGTCTTTCCAACTGCACGGTGTGATTAAGTGGAATATGAAGCAGGTGATTCAAGAAGTAAACGAAGCCCTGTTAAGTACACTAGCGGCCTGTGGGGACGTCAACCGCAACGTCATGTGCAACCCGAATCCGTACCAGTCGGAAGTTCATCAAGAGGTTTACGAGTGGGCCAAAAAACTAAGCAATCATCTCGATCCCCGGACCCGCGCTTATCATGAAATCTGGCTCGACGAAGAGAAGGTTGTCGACAGTCGGGACGGAGTAGAGCAAGAACCGATCTATGGGCCTGTCTATTTGCCGCGGAAGTTCAAGATCGGCATCGCCGTACCGCCTTCCAATGATGTAGATGTCTTTTCTCAGGACTTGGGCTTTATCGCCATCCCTGAGGAAGGTCGACTGTTGGGCTTCAACATAGCGGTCGGAGGCGGAATGGGGATGACCCACGGTGATCCAAAAACGTATCCGCAGGTGGCGCGGGTGATCGGTTTCGTCACACCGGAGCAATTGTTGGATGTCGCCGAGAAAACGGTCATGATCCAGAGAGACTACGGAGATCGCGCGGTGCGGAAGCATGCCCGGTTCAAATATACGATCGACGACCGCGGGATCGAATGGTTTGTTCATGAACTGGAGCAGCGATTGGGATGGGGGCTGGAGCCTATACGTCCCTATCAATTCAATCATAATGGCGATCGCTACGGCTGGGTGAAAGGGAGTGACGATAACTGGCATTTTACCCTTTTCGTTCAGAATGGTCGTGTAAAAGACGAGGACAACTACCTCCTGAAGTCCGGTCTGCGGAAGATTGCCAAGGTGCATACAGGGGATTTCCGCCTGACACCGAATCAGAATCTCCTCATTGGAAATGTCACCAGCGAAAAGAAGCCGGAAATTGAACAGATCATTCAAGCATATGGGCTGACCGATGGAGCTTCCTATTCTGCGCTGCGGAGAAACTCCATGGCTTGTGTTTCGTTGCCGACTTGCGGATTAGCAATGGCAGAAGCAGAGCGTTATTTGCCTACATTGCTGGATGAGATCGAGCTGATTTTGGATGAGGCGGGTTTGCGAGACGAGGAGATCGTCATTCGGATGACAGGATGCCCAAATGGATGCGCAAGACCTGCACTGGCGGAAATCTCTTTTATCGGGAAGGCTGTCGGTAAATACAACATGTATTTGGGCGGCGGTTTCTCCGGAAATCGATTGAACAAGCTGTATCGCGAAAACATCGGAGAGGCAGAAATACTGAATGAATTGCGTCCGATCTTAAATCGGTATGCGAAGGAACGTGAGGAAGGCGAGCATTTCGGAGATTTCGCTATTCGGACAGGGTATGTGAAAGAAGTCAAATCGGGGCTCGATTTTCATGAGTAGTGCAACTGCCAAGAGAAGGCTATCCCGTTAGAGGAATGCGCCCTTAATCGATTGAAATAGAAGAAGAGCCCGCGTCGACGTGGGCTCTTTATTGCTTGCATGATCCTGATTGGTATTTTAGGCTTCTCGTAGCTGCTGAATCACTTCCGCTGCGAACTGATCTGTAAACCGAATGTGTCCATTTTCCTGTACGATCCGACCTTCCTGCTTGCGACGGTCCAGCCATTCGCTAATCCATCCCGGGGCATAGCCGCCTTGACCGAATTCTCCGCCAAAGGCGATCATTTTCTCATAGACAGCCAGATACTGTTCACGACTGGTATCGGGATAGGACTGTGTGTATAGCCAAAACTGCACATCGTACATCAGATAAGAGAGTTCATCCGCATGAAAAGAAAAATAGCCTTTTTCCTCTACAACTTGTGTACAAATGCTGCGAATTTTTTGATCGATTTGTTCCAATTCTGATACTCGCGCGCACAGCTCCTCCAGCAAGGAAGAAAATTTCCCGTGGGTTACTTTGTAAAGAGCTGCTGCCTTGTCCTCCTCGGAGGTATCGTATTCTTCTTCGCTTACCAAGCCCCTGATAAACGCCTCGAAATTTTCAGCTAAGAAAGTAATCTCATAATCGTTTTCCTGATCGACGTGGATGACTTCGGGTTCACCATCTCTACCGCATGCGCGGTAATCCAGCATCACTACGTCATGACCTGCTGAAGGACAGTCGCAGATCACGACTCCAATGTCGGGATATCCCCAATCCTCAATCATAAATTGACTGCCGAGATCCCCGCAGAGCGAATAGCTTTTCTCTCGGCCAATGCCTAGAATGCCCGAAATGGCAATGTGATCCTCCGCCCAGGAGGTCGGGTCCTCTGTTGGAGAGCACGTGTTCTTCGGAATTCCGCCATTCTGCTGCTTCATTAGTGCAAGATAGGAGGAGGGAAGCTTGTATCCCAGCTCTTCCTCGATCGAGGCGATGAGTTCATCCGTGGGTGGCGCGGATACATAGGACTTTCTCGCGTATTCGCTGTTGTCCCAAAAGTCTACAAGCGACATGTTCGAAAAAGGAGCTTCCTCCGCTTCTGAATCACCAGCCTCAACGGCTGTTTCCTTTTTGGCAGCCATCCGACGCTCCTGTCTTTGCTGCTTCTCCGCTTTTTGCAAGCTCCACTTTAACCATGATTCGGTATTCTCATCACCGGAATTTAATTTGTCAGAGGTACGGAATGCCTGAGCCGCATCCTCATATCTTTTCAAATGATAGAGGGCAAAACCTACCCGAGAGTGCCAGAGTGGATCTTCTTGACCGGCTTCAGCCATTTTCTCCAATTCGTTGAGCGCTTCTTCATAAAGCCCCAAGTTGTTATAAGCTCTGCCCAGTCGGTTGACAGCCTCATAATCTCGTTCCTTTTCGGGAACGGTCAACAGCAAATCCACAATTCGCTGGTGTTCGTCTTCTTCATGCCAGTGATTCATTTGTTCGATAAGTGTCTGGTCCATTACAGCCTCCTCAATATCTCCCGAGTCCTCCTTTTGTCATCTATCAAACGATTATGTGTTTATATAAGATTAATTTAATTGGTGTCGTTTGTGCACATTTGATCTTGAAAGGGTTAAACAATAAGGGGGAGTACAAGTTGAGTAAAATGGATGATATCTACGACAGTTGGTTCGACTTTGCCGCGGCTTTTGTGCAGAAAAAGAATGTTTCGGGATGGAGCACACTGATCTCGCAGGAACAAGAAATTGCCGCCCTATGGCTCCTGGAAGCCGATGTGTATAATGGCGGGTTTTTGCAGTTTTTTTGCAACTGGGGAGAAGAGGCATATATCTACGCGGTACGGGCATTGCAAGCCATCGGGGCAGTCCATGCACTCGAAATCATTCAGGCCGGATATGCCTGCATCGAGCATTTATCGGAAGACGACCGCCTTACTCAACTCTGGGATATTCCACAGTTTCTTACCGAGGAAGAGGCAGAACGGCTGGATAAGCTTGATCAGAATTTCTGGGAAGACCAAGATCGTATTGCAGAGGTTGCACATCGATATTACGTACAACAGCTAGGAATACCCACCCCATCGTAAAGTGACGGAGGTGGGTACTATCACACCTATTCGACAGCACTAGCCCCTTCTGGTTGGAGCATAAGCAGCAGCTCCCGAATAGTGGGAGCGAGCTTATCATTCCCTTCCTCAATCGCGGTGAAAACAGGAATGGCGCCTTTAAGCAGTAAATAACTGAAAGAAAAATAGCTGAAAAATGATTCCTGCTCATAGCCCCGCGGCTCTTCTTCTTCCCACCATAATTCATCGTCTGCCTCGTTCTCTGGCCACAAGTACTTTTCGTCCAGTAGCCCGTCCATGGACTCAACTGTATTTTGTGAATCCATATCGTCCACGGGTATAGCAGAAGCTACAGCCAAGTACAACTCAATTTCCTCCAAAGAGACTTGCTCTGGCTTCTGTTTGGCAAGTTCCTGCAAGAGTATAAGCAGCACCCATGGCGTCGTCTGCCATAAGGTGCTTTGGTGCTCAATTAGATTGGTCAATTCATCATATTGCCCGGTCTCTATGAGCCGCGGAATGTCCGTCCCTCTTCCATAGGCCGTCGTCAAACGCTGCCATGGAATGCTGGTTGTCGTTAGGGGTAAAGTGTTCATCTCCATCTCTCCTTCCACGTATCTCCCTCAAAACAATCGTTGTGTTTATACCGTTGCAAAAAAGTTAAGTTAAGGTTCTGTGGACAGCATTCTTACATTTTTACCAACATTAAATAGTTATTAATCCTCTAATTATAATAGATAATTGAATCAATAAATAATTTCTATGATATAGTTGTAGTTGTGAAAGGTAAGATGTTTTCGTAGCGTCTTGCAACGGGGCAAGGAGCTACTACTTCTTTTTTACAAAAACAGTAGATAAGGAAGGGTAATATGAGCTCCATACAGCAAAAAACAGACGTTATTTTGATTGGTGCAGGGGTCATGAGCGCAACTCTGGGAGCATTGCTGAAAGAATTGGCACCGGAGTTGGAAATCAAAGTTTTTGAGAAACTCGCAAAAGCAGGGGAAGAAAGTTCTAACGAATGGAACAATGCGGGTACAGGCCATGCGGCACTCTGTGAGCTGAACTATACATCCGAGAAAGCTGACGGGTCTATAGATATTAGCAAAGCGATTAAAATCAATGAGCATTTCCAGCTTTCCAGACAGTTCTGGGCTCACCTTGTAAAACACGATCTCATTCAAAATCCACAAGACTTTATCATGCCTATACCTCATATGAGTATGGTATTAGGCGAAACGAATGTAAGCTTTTTGAAAAAACGTTTTGAGGCGCTGGCCAACAATCCGCTGTTTCAAGGGATGGAATTCTCCGATGACCCTGAAAAACTGATGGAATGGATTCCGCTTATCATGGAAGGCCGCGCATCGAATGAACCGATTGCTGCAACCAAAATCGACTCTGGAACGGATGTCAATTTTGGTGCTTTGACACGTATGTTGTTTGATTACTTGAAGACGAAAGACGTCTCGATCAACTACAACCATGCTGTTGAGGACATTAAGCGTACGAGCGATGGCTTGTGGAATATGAAAGTATATAATATCAATACTGGCAACATCGAAGATCATGCTGCCAAATTCGTCTTTATCGGCGGTGGGGGCGGAAGTCTGCATTTGCTCCAAAAAACCGGTATTCCAGAGTCCAAACATATTGGCGGTTTCCCGGTAAGTGGACTGTTCATGGTCTGCAAAAACCAGGATGTTGTAGAGCAGCACCATGCAAAAGTGTATGGAAAAGCTAAGGTCGGTGCTCCTCCAATGTCTGTACCGCATCTGGATACCAGATATATCGATAACAAAAAATCCTTGCTGTTTGGACCTTTTGCGGGATTCTCGCCAAAGTTCTTAAAAACAGGTTCCAATATGGATTTGATCACTTCCGTAAAACCGAACAACGTCATCACGATGTTGGCGGCAGGCGTAAAAGAAATGGGATTGACCAAATACCTGATCGAGCAAGTTATGTTATCGCATGAAAAGCGCATGGAAGAACTACGAGAGTTCATTCCGAACGCAAAAAGCGAAGAGTGGGGTATCGTGGTAGCGGGCCAACGCGTGCAAGTTATCAAAGATACGCCAGCCGGAAAAGGTACCCTTCAATTTGGTACGGAAGTTGTTAGTGCCGCTGATGGCTCCGTAGCTGCATTGCTCGGCGCATCTCCAGGTGCTTCTACAGCTGTTCAGGTTATGCTTGAAGTATTAGAAAAATGCTTCCCACAACGTATGGCAGAGTGGGAACCGAAAATCAAAGAAATGATTCCTTCTTATGGCGTGTCACTTATGGTAAACCCAGAGCTTTTCCAAGAGATTCAACGTTCGACAGACGAGGTGCTTGGTATCGTCGAAAAAGAACTGGTTTATAGTTAATTGGAATCTGAAGAGATTGAAAAAGCAATGATTTTTAAATAAAACACTGAACCTTCGATCCGTCTTTGGATTGAAGGTTCTTTTATGTTATTTGCAGTTAGAGAGGCTACGGAGGGCCAAATTAAAAGTGATATAATAATATTATGAAAAAAAAGGAATAAAGAAATTCTGGACCTAAAGACTATGATTTGCTATACTAATCATAAAAATATGTAGCAACAAGGAGTGACTGTATGGCAAAAGCGATTTCGTTTTTTGCTGGCGCAGGAGGTCTTGATACCGGAATCAAATCAGCAGGATTTGATATAAGATTAACTGTGGAAATAGAAGGAACATATTGTGAAACATTACGTTTAAATCACCCCGAAGCTAATATCGTGAAGGGTGACATAATGAATTATGATAAAGAGAAGCTTTATAGAGATGCTAGATTACAACCAGATGAAGAAATTGATCTCATTTTTGGTGGAAGCCCCTGTCAATCCTTTAGCACTGCTGGAAAAAGGAAAGCTTTTTCAGATCCTCGTGGTAAGGCAATGCTGAAATTTGCTGAGTTAGTTACAAATACTCAACCTAAAATATTTCTGTTAGAGAATGTAAAAGGGCTTTTGTCAGCGGCATTAAGACATAGACCTACGGAGCAACGTGGAGAGGGATTCCAACCATTAGAACCAGACGAAATGCCTGGAAGTGCTATTGATTATTTATTGAAACAATTTAAAGGTTACGATGTTAAGTATGAGGTGATAAATGCAGCTGATTTTGGTGTTCCACAGACAAGAGAACGGGTCTTTTTGATTGGGATTAGAACAGATTTAGATATCGAACATGAGTTCCCTACTGCTACTCATAGTCAAGAGGGGGGAAAAGGTAAAAAGAAATGGGTAACATTTGGTCAGTTGCTTCAAACCTTGATAGTAGATAAACACCACTATGTAGGTTATTCAGAAGATAGATTAGAATATATGAAAATGATACCACGGGGAGGAGGCAATTGGCGTGATCTTCCGGAAAATATTATAAAGAGCGCAATGGGGGGGGCCTATAATTCAGGTGGGGGGAAAGTCGGCTTTTTTCGGCGAATCTCTCTTGACAAGCCTGCTCCTACAATGCTTACATCCCCTATACAAAAAAGCACTAATTTAGGACATCCATTAGAAGATCGCCCTTTAAGTATTGAAGAATATTTATTGATTCAGGAATTCCCATTAGATTATAGAATTTCTGGTTCCTTAACCCAACAGTATGTGCAAATAGGAAATGCCGTTCCTGTAGGATTGGCGTTTCAATTCGGAAAAGTGATAATGAATCTTCTCAAAAAGATTAAATCTGAGCAACAATTAGAATTTATATTCGAGGATGTTGCAACAACTATATCCATAAATTAGTATTAGAGGTATGGGATTCTGGTCCTATACTTTTTTTATTTTTGAAAAGTTTTTTCAAAATATGTATTTTTTATCTAACTGATGTGATGATATGCAAAATGATGAGGAGAATATCTATGAATATTGATCAAATAGAAAAACTTATAAGTGAGCTCCTAGATAACTTTTATAGGAGACGTATAGAAAAGATTACTACATTAAAATTAAAAGATACATTAGCAAGGAAAAACCCATATTTATATAAATCGTTAGGGATAGAAAAAGCATCTGATATTGTAGAAGAAATATTAAAGGCATACATGTCTAGTAGCGATGAGGGGATATTTGGGGACGCTTTTTTCGAACCTCTTGCTGAAATTGTTTCTGGCGGACACGTAGGGGATACAGAAGGTGTCGACGTAATAATCGAAGATAAGAGTAACCATAAAGCTATTGCAGTTAAAAGTGGAACAAATGTTTTTAATGCAGATAGTCGAAAAAAACAAGCAGAAAATTTTGCTAAGCTCCGGGCACGTATTGCTAAAAGAGGGAAACTGTTCGATGCAATAGTAGGATATGGATATGGAAAAAAAGAAACAGATCTTAACAAACAAGGATTTAGAGAATTAGCGGGACAAGTTTTTTGGGAAGAAATCACAGGTGATGAATACTTTTATTTGAAAATAATTCATCTAATTAAGGAGAAACCATTACAACATTTACCTGAATATCACAAAGAATTTAACGCTGCTGTTAATCGATTTACTTTTGAGTTTATGAGAGAATTTTGTAACGAAGATGGGACAATTAATTGGGAGAAACTCGTTAAATTTAATAGTGGAAGACCATGTAAAAAACTATATGTAGAGGAACCGAAATCTACCAAAACATTAAGTGTAGGAGAAAAGTATCAAATAAAGGCTTCAGTTTCTTTTAATAATGATGAAATTTTGGAAGTAACAGGATCTCCGGAAATAACTTATGAAGTTAATTCCGAGAATATTCTTAACGTAACTGAAAGTGGGATAGTTCATTTCCACGAAAATGTTGAACCTGGAACAGAAGTAAAAGTTGTAATCTCCTGCTACGGTAAAAATAATACACGGATATTTAAACTAAAAAAGTAGATGGGGACATCATGTATATTAACGTAGCAATAGCTACTCAATAATTGACAGTCTTAGATATCCTCATAGAAAAATCAATCCTAGCGAGAAGAGCTATAATCATCTGATCTTAAATACCATTAAAGGAGAATAACCATGAACCCAAAAATAGAATTAAAGGAATTTGTAAATGATGAGGAATTTATTCAAAAAATGAATCATGCCTTTACTGATTTAAGAGCTGATTATGAGCTGAGTTTGGATGCGACCAAAGATAAAATTGGTGAATTGAAAGAAGTACATGTAGATAATAGAAACATTTTAGCTAATTTAACATCATACTCTGTGAAATCCAGTGGAGTAATATCTGGCTTAAGAGGCACTGGAAAAACCCATTTATTCTTATTAGCAAGAGAAAAAATTAATACTACTATCAATGATAATAAAGCAATTTGTATATATTTAAATTTAAAAAGATTACATCTTCCACAAATGTATGATCAAGAAATATTTAATAGAATTTTCAGCATTTTTATGTATGAAGAGTTGTCTAAACAGTTATTTCAACTTCTAAATGATATAAAGGATAATACTAGTTATTTAGAAAAAGTACTCAATATTTTTAAAAATGATAAACGCGTATTTATAGAAAATATAGGAGAAGCAATAAAAATAATAAGTTTATTTAAATCGATAGCTTCTCAAGGAAATGAATATGTAGAGAATATTGACAAGGGGCAATTTTCAAGGGAAGAACTTCATAAATCTCTATTAGAAATTCAAAGTGAAATGATAACAAAAGTTGGAATAAAAACTGAAATAGGAACAAAACTTAATACCAAAATATTAGACGAAATGGCTGATAAAGTTATTCTCAATAATACATACTTAAAGTATTTAAATATAAACAAAGTAAGAGACAACATTTTGGAAATATTAAAATTATTAAAGGTTAACTCTATCACGTTTTTTATGGATGAATGGGAAAAATTATACTATAGTGCAAATGCACAAAACTATCTCTCATTTTATATTGACAGGATAATAGATACACCTATTTATTTTTGGATTGGGGTTGTTCCTTATAGAGGACAATTATATCATTTAGATAATGGTGCAGATTTGCAGCATTATATTAATTTAGACGAGAGTTTGATTTTTGAAAACTCTAAATACGACAAAGATGTGTGTTTAGCATATTTTAAAGATTTTATGAATAAGAGGTTGTTTTATTATTTTAAGAATAAAAAAATAAATTATAAAATACTATTCAACAATGATAAGAAACTCGAGTTGTTAGTATTGGCAAGCATGGGAAATTCACGTGATTTTGGAACAATGCTTTTGAATTGCTGGTCAGAGTATCAAGCCTACCGCTCAAATAGTCTGGCTCCTGGTAGACCATTTAAATACGTCAATCAAAATATGATAATCAGATCAATAAAAAATAATGGTGATAAAAAATTTGACAATATAAAAGACGACAAAAATCTATTGACTCTTTGGAGAGATATAGAAACGTTTTGTTTATCTAAGAAGTATAGTCATTTTGCAATAGAAGATACAAAGGAAAATATAGAAGCAATGTCTACAAGTGAATTTTCCGAGTTAATATATCATAGACTTCTTCATTTTAGAAAAGGTCATGTTCCGCCTAAAGATACCAACATTGAGAATAAACTGTCTATATATGCATTGAACTATGCTGGTATATATGATCTGCATGCAAGGGAGAGAAAAATTAATTTTGTTACAGAATATGATACTATTCATGATAGGGTAAGAAGGTATATATATGATCCCAAAAAGATAATAAATCTGTTAAAGATAAAAAGCGGCGAAATATTCCCATGTGGATCTTGTAATAACAATATAAATATAAAAACTATGATTGCTGCATGGGAAAGGAATTCATGCCCTTTTTGTGGAGGTAAAATAAGACCTATAGAATAAGATTATTTAAATGTAATTTATTAGAATTTACACAGTGGAAACTATCCAAATAATATTTTTCGATATGTGAAAAAAAGAGCGATTATTACAAATGAGGAAGTGTGTGCTAGGCTCTCAACTAAGATATCTAGCTGCAGGAGTATTATGCAAGAAACATTGAGCATGGTGAAACACTCGAAGAGACACGGTTCGCCCCCCGCGAAAATCTTGTACGTGATATTACAAATTCTGTCTGCTAAACTGGTCTCTTCTACCAGTACATCAACCTGTTAAGCAATACAAATAGTTATACGAAAATCTTGGAAAGTTTTCGCCAGGCAACAACTATATTTATACGTAAAGACTCCGCCACAGCGCGGCGGAGCCTTTTACTAATGTCAACCGTTCAAAACTCGATTACTCCACTACTGCCTCCAACGTCACTTCCACCTTGACAGTCCGCGTAACCGACTCATCTTCCTTAGAAGTAATCGTCACATACAGCGTAACGGTCTCTTCACCTTCGGCAGGGAGCTCCTTCAATATCCCCTCTTCGTCGATGAACGCTTCATCAGAGCTCCTTGTCACCTGATAAGTCACATCATCGCTCTCTTCCGGGAGGGAAAGCACTGGTTGATCCAGTTCTGTGGTGTTCGCAACCTCAAACTCGAATTGCTCCTCGGCTTCTTCAACTACCTTGGACAAGACTGCGTTTTTAGCAGATGCCTTAATCATGAAGGATTTCCAAGCCTCGTATTCTTTTACAATCTGCTCGCCCTTCGGCTTATTTTGGTCAACGCTTCGACCGACGAGCTTCAGCTTGTATTTGCCTGGATCGAGCTTCTTCGCTACTTGGGTACCATCGTAGTAGGTACCATCGAGATTAGAGAAGGTGATAGGGCCTGGTGCAATCAGCGCGTAATTATTGAACACAGATGCGAGGGTACCGATGTATTTATCGTCCATGCTCCATGCTTCAACAGAGATCTGATTCACGTCTTTTGCTTGCAGTTCGGCTTCGAGTGTGAACGAATCCTCATTGCCATCGCCATCAGGCGTGATCGTCGTATCGGACAGCTTCAGGTTGTCGAAACCGAAGTTGGTATCCTCACGCTTGTCTCCCACGTGTACAGCAAACGGCAGGCGCAGGTCAGGGTTGCCTTTCGCTTTCAGCAGGACTTCCCCTTCATACACGCCGTCTTTTGCATCGGAGTCAACGGACAGGTTGAGCTCAAATGTGGTCGCATCTCCTTTTTTAGCGGAGATGGAATCATCGGAGATTTCCACATCGATGTCATCAACATCTGGCGTTTTGGAGCCTGGCTTGTACGGATCTGTCGTGACGGACGGATGCATGATCACTTTTGCTTCGTAAGAAACTTCTTTCTTGGACAGGTTTTTCAGCTGGAGCGTTTTCGTGACCGTATTGCTGCCAGCTTTCAGTAAGCCAAAGGAAACGTTATCTGCATAATACGGAATGGTCTTCGGTTCAAAATCTTCGCCCAAAATGGTGAGCTGCTCTACCGTTGTCAGAACAGCAGGTGTTTTCGACGCGGCGTGGCCGTTTACGCGGCCGGCACCTTGGGAGTAGACATCGTACAGTAAGCCGTCTGGGCTATACAGCGGTTTTGAAGTGTTCGCGAGCGCTGCCTTGATATCGGCAGGTGTCCAGTCCGGATGAGCTTGTTTCAACAGCAGGGCAAGACCGGAAACGTGTGGAGCCGCCATACTTGTACCGTTTAGACGGGCGTAGGCCTTGTCGTACTTGGCGTCAGGGATAAGCTTGCTCCAAGATGGATAGCTGGACAGAACGGCTACACCCGGCGCAGCCAGATTCGGCTTGATGCTGTAATCGTCGCCCATGATTGGACCACGTGAGCTAAATCCGGCGATGCGGTCGCCCGGATCATTTGTGCTTGGGTAGTTTCCTGAGAACGTAAACGTAAGTGTTTTCGCTTTTTCAGAGTCAGCCAGTAGCTCTTTTGCCAGTGTTCGGCCTTCCAGACCCTTCATGTCAAAGGTAGGGATCGCTTCGATCTGGTCACCCAGGATCGTGTTGACATAGCCCTCGCGATCACGGATATCCAGATCAGCTTGGCCATCCCCATCGATGTCGTTACCGTTAAAGACCACGATAGCGACAGCACCAGCTTTTCGGGCGTTATCGATTTTTTCCGTGAAGCCGAGAGAACCACGGGAAACGAGAGCGACTTTGCCTTTTACATTTGCCTTCTCAAAATCGCTGCGAGAGCCAAGGTTGGCATAGGCGACTGGCAGCGATTTGGTTCCGATAATGGAGGAGAAGTTATCCTTTTTGACCTGCCACGCCATCACAGGGAACTCGTAATTGGCTCCGAAGGATGAGGTTGCTGAGCCATCATATTGCACGGTAGGGGAGTCTACCGCTGCAACTGTAATCGGCAGTCTCGCTCCAGAAGGTGATCCCGCCGTGTAGAAATGTCTGCCGCGCTCATCATCGGCTGAATTCCCACCCGATACAACCGTGATTACACCAGACAGCACCGCGTTATTCACAGCGATGGCATCTGGGGAGTCAGAGTCCTTCTCCATAGCGGAGCCAAGCGACAGGTTAATGACGTCCATGCCGTCTTTTACCGCTTTTTCGATACCGTCGATGACCTGAGCGGAGCTACCGCCGCCTCGGCCCAATACGCGGTATACGTAGAGGTCTGCACCGTAGGCAACCCCTTTTACCTGTACATCTGAGGTCCTGTTTTTGGCGCGCCCTACGATGGTGCCGGAGACGTGAGTTCCATGGCTGGAGCCTTCATATCCTTTTCCATCGCGGTCCTCTTCCACAGGGATTGGCGCTTGTTCATAAGGGTCTTTGTCATTGTCGAAGGAGTCATATCCGCCTTTATAAGCATCCTTGAGATCAGGATGCTTATAATCGACACCCGTATCGATGACGCCGACCTTCAATCCTTTCCCTGTCAGACCGTCCTTCCACATATCGAGAACGCCGATTTGTTGGAGCGGGGCCTGATCCCATTTGGTGGACGATGCTTTCTCGCTGACGGCATCAATTTCGGGAAGCTCATAATACGTATTTTGATAAATGCGTTTCACCTGTGGCAATCCAGCCAGCTCTTCTAATTCGTCGGCTGACACTGTTACTTCCATACCGTTGAATACATGCTCAAACTTGCGCTTTACCTTCAGTTTGACCTTGTTGTCTTTTGCCTCATCGAGGAAAGATTCTTGCTCTTCCTCTACTTTTGCTCGCAACGATCTAACGGAAGATTCTGAACCTTCCTCGTGTTTAGCTGTGATCGAAGGCTCGCTGTTCAGCTCAATAATGACACTGACGTTTTTGCTGGAACTGGTGTTCAGTAGGGGGGATATTTTCGAGATTTCGGAGCCAAGCTCTACTTCCGCGTTGGTATATTCGTTTACTTTCTCCCAATCCTGTTCGCTAAACTCCGCCGCTGCCAGTGCATTGTAAGGAAGGCCACTCAGCATGAGTGCTGCTGCAAGCGTAAGAGAAGCGAGAGTACGCATCTTCTTCATCAGTCCACTCTCCTTAAAAAATTATGTATAAGACGATTTGCATAAATATTTCTCTTCCCGTAAGACTACTCCTTTTATTGGGAAAAAACTTTTTATCGAGCAGATTCGTCAAAAACAGACATAATTGTATGTATTTTCAATCGAATCAAGGGGGATAATGTAATAATTTGTTGTTTTTTGCCAATTTATTTTTTATATTTTTCATAAGACATAGGCTAGGAGAGGGTAATCGATGATCAAGTTGAAAGATATCGGGAGGTTCGAAGAGCTGCCAGAAATCGCGATGCATATTTATCAAGGAAATGTTCTGGCTTTGCAAGATGCGATTGCGGCAGGCTGGGATATAGAAAAGGGCATCATGCTTAGTAAATATACGACGATAAGCCCGTTGGATCTGGCACTTGTATCGGAGAAGCTAGAAGTTGTTAAGCTGTTGGTAGAGCACGGCGTCAATTTGAATGTGAAAAATAATCCAGCTTTTTTGAGGGCAGTACGCTATTGCAAAGAAGGGATCGTTCGTTATGTTGCAGCGCAAGGCGCCAAGCTGGACATGCTCAATCAGGTGCGCTCAGGCGCTTATTCGCAGGCTTACTATGGCAACAAAAAGAACATCCCGCTCATTCAAGAGCTGGGACTGGATTTGAGACTGCATGGCGGGGATGTATTGCGTCAAGCCGTGTCGGATCATGACCTTACGACCACTGCTTATTTGCTCGATCATGGGGTGGACATCAATTATAACAAACCGAATATGGTGTATCCGTATCAAGCGACCCCATTAACAGTAGCCACGCGCATGGGGAATGTCGCCATGGTCAAGTATTTGGTTGAACGCGGTGCGGACGTTATGGTAGCGGAAAAGGGTGGAGAGCGGCCTTATACCATCGCGGTCAGCAATAAAGATACGGTGTTGGCTGCGTATTTGAAATCGTTGGAACCTGCCGAGTTGCATGATGTGGAGAACAGAAAGTACGAGCTGCAAAAATATAAGCTGACCGAAGAGTTGATTGGCTTCCTTACTGGAGAGGAGCTGCGTCTTGAGTTGGTCGAAAATGAGTATGACATCGGGTACATCGACTTTTTCGCATTGACTGATGCCATTGAGATGAAAATCGGTCGGCAAAAGCTGCTGCGTTTGTCTGCCGAAGTCGACAACTACTCCCATCTGCACATTGTGTGGAATCAGAAGAAAAAAGGTAGCATAGGCTTGTATGATGAGGAGCATAAGGAGTATGCGGACTTGTGCAGTTTTGCGGAGTTCCACGCGCAGCCGGAGGTGTACCTGATCAAGTTTATGGAAGGCGAGTTAGACTCGAAGTAATGGGTAAGATCAAACTGGCCCTCGATATTTCGGGGGCTTGACAGTGAAATTTATCCAATGGTAAGATCGTGGGCAAGAAACGAAAGGAGGAGGATTCAAACATGTTCGCATACGTAAGCAATCATGAAACGAAGCAATTTAGCGATCAGATCCAACTCCATAGGTATGCCTTTTATGCAATTGCGTTGTTAAAGGGTGCGCCAACTCCGTTTCCCATAAACTGCGGATAACGCCCTTGTGATAACACAATAGCTCCAAGCGTAAAGGCTGCGATTCAATGCTGCGTTTTTTCATCGAGGAATGAAGAAATGAGCATGAAGGCGGCTTTTTCTATTAGCAAATAAAGAACATATGTTCCTATAAAAATAAAGGTGGTTTTACATTGAGCAACACGCCGATTAAATATTTCATCAATCCGGAAGTAAAAGTAGAAAACAATGCGGTAGAGGAGCTTCATCGGCTTTTAGAGGTGAATGAAACGATTGCAACGCTGCAAAAGCATTCACCCGATTATTTTGATGACCCCGATGCTGGGGTTTTGGAGGTAGCCATTACGCCCGATTTTCACAAAGGAAGCGGCATTCCTGTAGGCACAACGCTGTTTACACGCGGGTTTGTGCTGCCGCAAGCGATTGGCAACGATATTAACTGCGGGATGCGTTTGTATGTCACGGATTTGCGCGAGGAACAAATTCGAACACACCTGGATGCCATTGAGCGGAATGTGCGCCATGTTTTTTTCGAAGGGGGGCGCAATATTCCGATGACGCGGCATATGCGCGAAAAAATGTTCAAGGAAGGCCTGATTGGCATACTGGACAGCCACAAGGAAGCGAATGGCGAGGGAATTTTGCGTTATTACAACGAAAAGCAGCAGGAGCTGGATCTGAACCATGTCAATAAAATGGGGTCGTTTATCGCGGAATCGACGATTGGCCTCGATGACTTTCTCGGTCCTGCCGAGCTTTCCCGAGATGCACAAATCGGCTCACTTGGTGGAGGCAATCATTTTTTTGAGATTCAGGTGGTCAAAAAAGTGCACCAGGGCTCTATCGCCAGCCAGTGGGGGCTAAAGGAGGGGCAAGTCGTCCTCATGATTCATACCGGCTCCGTTTCCATTGGTTATAACAGTGGTGCATGGATCAAAGAGATGCTGAAAAAGATGTACCCGACTTCCCTGAAGCATCCGGATAACGGCATGTATCCACTTCCGCTGTCGGAACGTTTCGAACCGCAGTGGAAAATGTTTTGGAGTCTCCTGCACAATGCGGCGAACTTTGCATTTGCCAATCGATTGATGCTGGGCCTGATGATGTACAAATCGATGTCCGATGTGTTGGGCGATTTTGAACACAAGCTGTTGTACGATGCGCCTCATAATTATTTGTGGGAAGAACAGCTGGAGCAGGTGGGCGGATTTTTGCATCGAAAAGGGTCGTGTACGGCGAAATCGGCCGAGCAAATGATGGGCACGCCGTTTCAGTATACGGGCGAACCTGTGTTTATTCCCGGTTCCATGGGCTCGCACAGCTTTATTTTGGCGGGTCTCGGCAATCGGGACAGCTTGTATAGCGCAAGTCATGGCGCTGGTCGTGCGCTCTCTCGCGGTGATGCTGTGAAAGTGGACGATGATCGATTTCGCGAGTTTCTTTCCAACTTCCGTGTGATCAATCCAATTGACCCGAAGCGGGCGGACTTGCGTGGACGGAGCGATATTTTGAAGAAATGGGAAGAAGAACTGAAAAAAGAGGCGCCGTATGCCTATAAAGATATTACACCGGTGATTCAGTCGCATGTCGATCATGGGATGGCTGAGATTGTAGCTGAGGTGGCGCCGATTGCTACAGTGAAAGGCTAGATAGGAACCTCCACATTCACTTTTATAGTGATTTGGAGGTTTTTTTAAAAAAAGTTGCGACCTTTTTACTAGCTGTAACGACTAATTTATGAAAGGGAAGAATTTACCAATAAATTTACGGAGGGAATATTATGAGAAAATTGAAAAAGACTTTGGCTGTGCTAGTTGCAGCGACAATGTTGTCCAGTACACCGGTTTGGGCAAAAGACGGGGACACACCCAAACTCCCGAATCATGTGAAAGAAACGTATGAAGAAGTGCTAGATTCGGTGCCGCAATTAAAAGAATACGAGCAAACAGAAATTACATTCAAGGAGAGTAAGTATTTCATTCATCTCCAGAAAGACGAGAACAAAAATTATCCAAACGCGTGGATAGAGATCGATAATGACAACGGAGAGTTGATTAACTTCACACATACGAGCAATGTAGAGCCATCAACAACAGCTCCTTCAGATGAATTGGCAAAAGAAAAAGCTGGGGAGTTTTTAAAAGGGGCTTGGGAAGATAAATTCGAAAAAGTAAAGTTCTATGTTGTTACAAAACCAACAGTTACGGTTGAATACGAGGATGAACAGGGAAAGAACCACGAGGTTAAACGGTATATGAAGCAAGTTGTGTTCAAGAATACTCGAGAACGATTGTTTTACGCTATCATCGTTGACAGTAATGGAGAAATTTACAGCGCAACTGATATCATGAATATCGGTTTGAATGAATCCGACGTCAATCCAAAGGTGCAGCAAGGTGTCAAAAGGTTATTCGAAGTTGTTCCTAGACTGAAGGAAGAGAAATATGAAATTGAGCGATATGACAGAACGAATTCAAAGGATGACCAGAAGTGGAGGCTGCAGCGGGATGAAATCCGTTACAAATCCCCAAATATGACCTTTACCTTTGATAACATCGCAGGGGAGCTGACCCATTTTTACATCGAAGAAAAAAGAGAAAAGGTCCTTAATCCAATCACGAAAGAAGTGGCAAAGGTAAAGGCGGCTCAGTTTATTCAGCAGATGATGAAGGATAGTGAGGGCTACGATTTTGTTGGGATTGCAAGAACGAGTGGTCATACTGGAGACGACACAACAGTCGGGTTTGCCGTTCCTTTAGTTGAGGACAGTCAATATGTGAAGCATTTCCAAATCTATGTAGATGACCATGGAAATATAGTGGGTGCAAAGGCTACGGTAGAAGAGTCCACATTTGATTTCAAAGATTACTATCATGTATTGGAAACAGAAGGATAGAGGGTGAAGATGACTAAAACTAAAACAGGAGCCTCCGAGCATTCGGAGGCTTTCTTCTTGTTGGGTTTCTACCATATCACCTTTTTACCTGATCTCGCATCAATCCCGGTTCGTGTTGTCTCTTTTTTAATGATCGTATAAATCAATTGTGGAGGTTGATTTGCACCTGATAGCCCGGGGTTGTTCGCGTACACCAATTCCAGCGGATCCTCTTCCAAAAGACGCTCGATGGCTGTTTCTCGCAGAATGACGTTAACAGGCTCTGGTAAGGTATCCGTGCTTGTAGTCAAATCTCCATCCATGCTAACCACTTGCTCCGTTTCGAGGTCTATCGAAATCTCAAAGGTACGATCAATAATGGCGATGTCATGGTGCATAGCCTGGAATTGGATGGTTATCACAGACCTAGATGAATTACGGATGATGTCTTTGACACGTAATTGCTGAATGCTTTTATCGAGAAATTTCTGTAAAAAGAGAGAGGCTGATTCAATATAAGCCTCTGTCGGCTTCGGATCGGATGTCTTTTTACTGCTCCCTTCTGCTCCATGAAAATAATAGCTGACGATTTGCCCTGTATCGGTGATCACATCCATTGAAACATTTTTCTGCCGATTGGCAGAAAACCATTGATAAACAGTAATGTTCTGCGGTCGTATGCCGTTATTATTGGATGAATCATATTGAAAAGCCAATTCATTCATGGGGAGTTGGAGCTCCTTGGAGAGGAATGCAGCAGCCTCTTTTTCATCACGTACATATTGCTTCCCATGCGGTGTAATCGGAATGAGCTGCTTTTGCTCTTCTTTTCTAACCGTTCCGTCTATGGCATTGATATTTCCGAATAAACCGGGAAAATAGACGAGCTTTGATTGATTTCCTACATAAGCGAGCTCCACTGAATCCGCAAAAGCTTGTTGAGCCTGTCCCATAGGAATGGCTTTAGCTGGGTCAGTAAACAGTTGCGTATTCAATTGTTTATTTCGGCTGAGTGCCAACGATTGCGTTTTCTCTCCTTGAGCCTGCACGAGATAGCCGCTGTCCAAGTAAGGAATACCATTTACCATCCTCGTGAAATAATACTGCCCTGTTTTCTCATTGGAGAGAGAGGAATGAACCTGGTATTGGTTTACATTTCCGCCCGCGATTTTTTGAAAGTGAGTCCAAACAGGAGCGGGAATATTAGGCGGCCTGACTGGTGGAATTACTGGCGGACTTACTGGATGTCTCATTTGGCTTTCTCCAGTCGGAGTTTGGCTGATCGGTTCCCTATTGGTTTTGTTTTTGTTGACTTGCTCAGTCCGAGCTTTGCTTGTTTCTTTTGGAGCAGTCTTTACAGGAGGATTCGTCTTTTGTACGGTTGGTTCCTTACTTACTGGATGCTTGGGCAATATCGGCTGTTCGGTTTTGGGCAGCTCAACGACTTCAGCTGGTGGGAGAGAAACGGTTTGCGGCTTTTTCACTCCCAAGTCATGCATATTCGCAAGTCCAAAGACCAAAAAAGCGGCCGCTGCGACTCCGCCTGCTTTAGAAAGCACCAGCAACTTTTGCTGTTGCCTTAATTTTCGTGCTCTTTTTTGCAAATCGTTTTGCAGATACGTCACGAAATCTTCCCTGGGCTGTTCAGAAAGGGACATCTCCTTTAGTTGGTCGAGAAGCTCTTTGTCGTTATCATTTAACGTTTTCAGTTTGCAACCCTCCCGGATAGTAATGAGGCTTGAGCTTCTGCTGCAAGATCTGCAATCCACGGCTAAAATCAGTTTTCACCTTGGATTCTGTACATCCGAGGATTTCTGCGGTTTCTTTGATGCTGAATTCTTTGATTCCACGTAAATAAACAGCCATACGGTACGCTGGTTTTAACGTTCTAATCGCATTCATCAATTCATGCTGCGTTTCTTTGCTCTCCCAAGAGCTCTCTGGAATGCCATTCTTGGAATGGAGCCTTTTCAGCCATTCGCTCGGTAACAGCTCGTACATTTTTCTGCGGCGGTACGCGTCTATCGCTGTATATTTGGCAATGGAAAAGATCCATGTCTTCATTTCAGAGCGTCCGTCATAGGTGGGAAGAGCCTTTAACAGACGAATAAAAACTTCTTGAGTCAGGTCCTCGGCTTCGGTGTGATTTCCAGTAAAGTAGAGAAGGAACTGATAAATATCCAAATGGTACTGCTTATGGATGGACAATATCTGTTGCTCTAGATCATGCAAAAAGGCTCCCCCTAAACCCCGAAATATACTGCTCACCTATTAGTCGTAAGAAACTGGAAAAAGGTCGCGGGTTTTTTGGGAAAATGTGAAATAGCGGGCTGTCTAGAAAGTCTCTACTAAAGTAAAAAAACTCGACATGTATTTTTGTCGAGTCCACGAAGAGCAAAGCGGTGGAACGACCGATTGCCCTTGGTACATTGGGTTTGGTTAAAGGATAAAGATGAAGGTGACGCTTTCACTCTCGTCGCTTTCAGCGTAAATCTTGCCACCAAGCCTCTCCAAAATGGTTTTTGCTATAGATAGGCCCAATCCATGATTGCCATTTTCATACGTACGTGCAGTGTCTGTGCGATAAAACCGGTCAAACAACTTGGGTAAATCTTGCTTGGACAAGCCTTTGCAACGGTTTTTAATAGAAAAGAGGATACGCTTTTTTACCTTTTTCAAACTTATTTCAATATAACTGTTTTGTTCAGTATATTTGCATGCATTATCCACTAATATGGTGATGACCTGGTTGATTTTATCCCTATCACTTTTTATCGTTAAATCAGGCTCTATATGTTGAATAATTTTTACACCTTTCTCAAAAGCTACGGCTTCCATTGACAAAATAACATTTTTCACAGCTTGGCTTAAATCAAATGAAGAGTATTGCAGTTTCACTTCCGCCTCATCATTCTTAGCCAAATATAAAAGTTCATTTACAAGCTTGGTCATTCGTGTTGTTTCATTTCGGATATATTCCAGCCATTTTTTCTGGCTTCTAATGGTATCATCCTCGTTTGTCATCAATGCATCATAATTTGCTGAAATAATGGCCAAGGGAGTTTTTAGTTCATGTGAGGCATCCGCTATAAACTGCTTCTGTTTGTCCCATGAGATAGAGATAGGCTTGATGGCTCTGTTTGCAAAATACATACTAATGAAGTAAATGACGAACAGCATGATAAATCCCACTGAAACAAACGTTATGAGCAGGCCTGTAAGTGTTTTGCTATCATCCGTTACATCCAAAAACACAATCTGATAAAGATCATTCTTCTGATCAATAGAACTGGGATGGTCCACAGTCCATGTTTGCCCGCCGTCTCTGGAATATTGCATCCTTCCGTTTTCATCTATTCTTACCATCACATGACCTTCGTAAATCCTGTACATCCAGTCTTTACCATCCAGATTGATAACGGAATTATTCTTTTTCTCTTGCCACGCAAGATTCGCAGCTTGTTTATAGGTTTCATCTGCCATGTCGATAAAAGAGTTAACCTTTTGAATCACACCCTGAGCGTCAACCTGTATATGAAAAGACATGGAATAATTCAAGGAAAGAACAGTTTCCCCCATTTTCGATACAGTAGCATCCATTGTCGGCGAATTGACAGATAAACTGTTCAGTTTGTTCACATTTTCGTTTTGAATGTTGTTGTAAGTAATGAGATAAATGATAAAAAATGCCGTTATCATCAATGCTGATATGATCGACATATTGAGTATCAAGAATTTATTGCGCAATTGTTTAAACAAAGCTATACCACCCGCTTACGTATCTATTTTGCGCTTTCTTTGGACGATAAATAATACCCTACGCCTCGCTTGGTTTGTATGGACACACATGATTTTAAACTGGTTAATTTCTTTCTTAAAAAAGAGATATATACTTCTACATGGTTGTCCTCGGCATCGGTATCATATCCCCAAATTTTTTCAATAATGCTGTCTTTGGAAGTAATGCCGTTCCGTCTGTGAATCAACAATTCCAGCAACTGACATTCTTTCAGGGTTAATTTAAAATCGCTTTTTCTGCAACGAAGGTTAAGGGTATGGGGGGTTAACTCGATATCGCCGTATTTTAAGACGTTATCACATATCAACTCGCTTTTTCTGCGTCCCAGTGCCCTTAAACGTGCCAGCAATTCCTCTGTTGGAAAAGGCTTGGCAAGGTAATCATCGGCTCCGCTGTCAAGACCAGTCACTTTGTCTGAGGTTCCTCCTTTGGCAGTTAACAGGATAACAGGGGTATCTATACCATTCTTGCGCAATTCTTTCAGCACGGCTATGCCATTCATTTTTGGCAACATGATATCGAGAATGATGATGTCGTATATACCGGAAAGTCCACAATCCAAACCGTCCTCACCATTAAAAGCCAAATCAACACTGTAATGATTTTTTTTCAAAACCTGTTCGATTGCTTCCGCCATATGCTTTTCATCTTCCACCATTAAAATTCTCATACGCAGCACTCCGACCAGTAAGGTAATCAAGCTGTAAGAAAACATAGCATGCAAAAACGATTTTCTGCTAATAGGTTTTTATATTGAGTATTATGCCATAAAGCAACCATAACACTCGCAAGTGTTATGGTTGCGATACATAGATAGAGTCTTAGTTTTTGTTGGGTGCTTTATCGTTCCAGCTTTTTCCTCCATCTGTAGAATATAGCGTAACTCCATTTTCGATTTTTATCATGATATCCATCGAGTTGTCTGCATTGTGTAAATCAGCATTCTCCACAGCTTCAATGGTTGCGATGCCATCTTTGAAGCTGGTGACTTTAAAAGCCTGGTCCGTAGAAGTCGGTGTAAATTCGTTCCAGGTTTTGCCGTTGTCTGTGGAATAGAGATCAACCCCGTCTTCCGTTTTTACCATGACATCTTTTACTGTGATGGTCTTCGAGCTGTCTGCATCACTCAAGTCACCGGCAGCTTCGACTGTTGCGACGCCATCTTTGAAGCTGGTTACTTTAATTGCTTGGTCCGTAGAAGCTGGTGTAGTTTCATTCCAAGTTTTTCCGTTGTCTGTGGAATAAAGGTTAACTCCATCTTCCGTTTTTACCTGAGCAGTAATTTCTGTTCCAATTTGTGGCGTATTCGCGGCAAAAGCTGTAGCTGTGGCTAGCATCAGCGCACCCACACTGCAGAGTGCCATACCTACCCGTTTCTTAGTTGCCAAGTTTACCAATTTGTTCATTTTCATAACCTCCTTTTTTTTGTAAGCAGTTAACTTACAAATTCATTGTAGCCCCGTAACCTTAATTGAACCTTAAACCAGAATAGGTGTTGTCACGATTGAATTTTAACGGTTTTATATACGTATACAAAAAGCCGATGCTCCCCACGCTAAGGAAACATCGGCGGTTATAGTATGTCTTCTAACAAGCAACCTCTATATGACCTGAAGTCAGTCAAAACCAACTTTCTCAACAACCTATCCTTGTACTTCACTCACCAGCGCAAGCGTATTTTCTTCTGTGTCTTTGAAGAACGTTATCCACGTTTCGGTTTGTCCCATTTTCGCTACGAGGTGTGGCTCGTCGATAAAGGTAATGTCTCTGTTCTTTAATTCTTCAAAAGAAGCTTGAATGTCATCCACTTGAAAGTAAATGACGGAGCTGGCGTGTGCAAACTGCTCTTTTTCCGGTAGGCTCAACATGAGGCGAAGTCCGTTACATTCAAAGAACGCCATATTACCTGTCTGAAACAAAAGAGGGAGCCCAAGCTGCTCTTTGTAAAAATGGACGGCTTTTTCTAGGTTTTTGACAGGGATGCCGATTTGCCCTACTTTTTGAATCAGGTTTGTTTTCATGATAAAATCCCCCTTTTGTTCACGTCTCCTCATCAGCATAAACGAATCAAAAGATTAGTTCTTATCCAAAATCACTTTTTTTCTGAATTGCAGAGGAGAAATGCCGACATGCTGCTTAAACATTTTGCTAAAGGATACGGGGTTACTGAATCCAAGCGCAAAGGTGATGTCTGTCATATTGAATTCCAGCTTGGCTAACAGTTGTTTGGCTTTTTGTATCCGGTATTCCGAAATATGCTGGTGAGGCGATTTGCCATATACTTGGGCGTACGCTCGCAATAAATGGTTGGGGGATAGACAAGCAATCTGCGCGATCTCCTCGAGCCTGATTGGTTGATCATAAAAAGCTCGTATATAGTCATGAGCGGTACTGATTCTTCGATAAAGTTCTTCGCGCGTCGATTGCCGAAGCGCGTGCAAAGCGTCCATTTCTTTTCTTACATCGAAATGTCCGAGCAATATGGTCCGCATAATCTTGTGAAATTGTTCTTCATAACCGATGGAGTCCCGATCAAGGAAGGTGAGACTCTCTTTTAAAGTCGTTAACTGAGAAGCAAGTGTATCGCTCGTATGATAGGTTTTTTCAAAAAAACCGATCGAAGCCTTTTCCTTATAAGGATCACTGAGAAGTCGGTCCGTTGAATCCACCAGCGTGCTTACAATCTCCTCGCCAAAACCATGCCTGAAGAAAATACAAAACGATTCCACTTCCTCAGCTTCCTCGATGGAAATGGTATACTCCCCTTCGTTTAGCAAGAGATACCTGCCCTCTTCCACAGCAAAAAAACCTTTACTCGTCTTGTAATGCGCCCTTCCATTATGGAATGTCTTAATGGAAAGCTGCCCATCCCCTTCCCAGTAAAATTGCTTGCTTTTTGCGTGGAGAACATAGTTCATGGAAGGCTTGTCGGTCATTTCAAGATTTCCTGCAACGTCTTATCGATGTGGGAAAAGCGGAACTGATATCCTTCGCGCTCAAGCCTTTCTGGAATGACCCAGCGGCTTTTCAGCACCAGCTCTGTTTCCGTTCCGATCATAATCGCTCCCATTTCCAGCATCCATTTGGGAGAAGGCAGTCCGAAGCTTCGATTCATCACGTTGCGAAAATGCTGCATGAATTCACGGTTTGTAACGGGATATGGAGAAGAACAATTGAATACACCGCTTAAGTCCGTTCGCTCTTTCAAAAAGAGAATGATCTGGAAGATATCTTCGACATGAATCCAGCTAAAACGCTGATTGCCAGACCCTTGTACACCCCCGAGTCCAAAACGAACGAGATTTTTGTATGGATCGATAACCCCGCCGTTTTCCCCCAGCACGATTGCCATGCGTAAGGCAACTTGTCTGGTATGCGGCATATCAAAGGAAAAGAAGGCAGATTCCCATTGCTTGGCGACATCGACGGAAAAGCCTGTTCCAATCTCCCCTGTTGCTTCCGTCATGGGACGATCCTCCGCATGCCTATAGATGGTGGCTGTGCTGGAATTGAGCCAGAGTGAAGGCGGGTTTTTGCAGGCCGATATGGCATTGCCAAGTATGTGAGTGGTCTCTGTTCGAGATCTCAGGATTTCTTGCTTGTTCTTATCATGATAACGACAGTTGACGGATTTTCCCGCCAGATTGATGAGCAGCTCGGAATCTTCCAGAGCTTCCACGATCTTTGTGTGATTATCCCACGTTATATGAGGGGAAGTTCTTGCGATGATCAATACTTCGTAGCCAAGTTGATTGAATTTGTCTGCCAGATACTTGCCGATAAAGCCAGTGCCGCCAGCCAGGATGACTTTCTTTTTCATAAGATCAACTCGCTTCCTGCGGTGTGCGTATTTTTTACAATAATTGTAACATAATGCAAGGTGGCGGCAGCATGTATCCGTCATGTCTCTTCACCCAAAATGGAAAGAGCTTTTATTTATTAGCTAAAATTTGAAAAGTCGGTATGCCAGTTAGATTTCGATAGCATGCAGTGTTTGGAAACAAAGGAGCGTGAAAAATTCCAATCATTTTGGCGTAGGTGATCCAGCGATGTTTGCGCAGTCATAAATTGATAGCCGGCGATATATCCCGTGATAAACTCGCTCCAGCTGTTATAGGCTTGTTGCGCTTGTCTCACAGCCTGTAGTTTAAACTGTCGTGCTTCCTCTTTTCTGATATAGCCGCCATTTTCCCATCTCGTACCACTCAAGTACGAGGCCCAGGCAAAATCATAGGCGGCAATCCCTTCAGCAGGGAGTCTTTTCAGATAGTAATGAACGACCTTTGCCTTGCCGAGGCGATTCTGATCTGGTTCCAGAGAGTCGATATATTCCGCTCGTCCTGATTCTGATAATGCTGATAAGAAATGGTGAAGCCGGGCAAATTCTTTCCGCTCGCCTTCTTTAAGCATCCACGATAGTCTCTCTTTCTGACTCGCTGCGTCTCTTATTCCCCGTTTGCTAAAGTTATCTTTTGTTTCGATGAAGACCGTATCTGCCCCGATCATAATAACTGAATGCATACTGTGGGTAAAGAAGTGAAATTGTTTTTCCTTTTTACGCTTGAATGTGAACATGTATGAAAAGTTCACTCCTTGTTAATAGAATCGAGTGATGATATACAGCTTGTACAGTGAACCAAAGAAGAAACGACACAAGACCAAAAGAATCAGCCCATAGAAATAGATCTCCAACGGCGGGCTCGGACTCGGGATCGTCGGGATCGTCAAATACTTTACCTCAACCATTTGATTCTGATTGAGCTTGTTGAAATCGAACAAAGAAGTCAGTTCCAAATCCTGTAACATTTTCTTTGTGTCCATCAGTACCTTAGGCGGTATATCCATTACCTGGCCCATTTCAAATTCTAAGATTCCGGTTTTTTCAATCTCGATCGTACTATGCTTCGTAATGACGAGGATGGGTGTATCGCCCAAGTAGCCGATTTCTACGTAGCCTGAAGGAGTAATTTTTCCTATGTCTCCAGTTTCATTAAGCGTCAAATAATTTTCGTATGCCGTGTAGCTATTTCCGTCTTTATCTGTTTTCGTATACTGATAGATTTTCAGACTACGGAGATTCGTTAACTTGGCCTGAACGAATTGATTGGGTCCAATCTGCTCCAAAGCTTCTGGCGATGATACGTTGACCAGTCCATCCTGATGAAGCTCTACATTAGAAATGGGAGTGGACTTCGTATGATCTACATATGCGTTGTATAGAAGAGATTGAAAAAGCATGATGAGAGCAAGGGCCACCGTAGCTATGGCTACTTGAAAATGAATGGCTGGCTTTATTTGTTTATTCAAGCCTTTCCGTTCTCCCAGCTCCGAAGTCAATTGCTGCAAGACATGCTTTCGTTCTTTGGCTGGCAGCTTCTTGACTTGTTTCAGCATGTTTCCACGAATCTGGGTGAGCAAAATGAGCGCCTCGTAATCGTGCGGACAAGCTGCAAGCAGTTGTTCAAATGTGACTTTTGCCTGAGCCGCATTACCCTGCTTCAGCTGACACTTTCCGAGCAGGCTCAGTGCTTCCGGATGGTCTGGAAGTTGAGACAAGATGTACTCGCATTCCTTCTGAGCCTCGGTGAAATGTTGATTGTTGTACCAGATGTAGGCTCGAGCCAGGTAGCTGTCGATATCGTCTGGCTGAATGCTGATGATACGGGAATAAGCGTCAAGTGCACCATCCGTGTCACCGATGCGCTGGCAATACTCTCCCTGAAGGCGAAGCAATTCGGGATCATCGGCAAATAAGGCAATAGCTGCGTTAAGTGAGTGGCTTGCTTGCTCCAGTTGATTTTCTTTCAAGGCTTGATAAGCTGCATCGCGGTAAGACAAGAACAAATCACGATCGAGATGAGTCGCCGCGAGCAAAGTGTCAAAACACAATCCTGGCTCGTCTAGCTGTTTCAGATAGTATTGGCAGAATTTTTTCGAGTGCTTGTCCATATAAAAAGGCTTTTGAATAAGCTCCCGCCATTGAAAGCCATCCTCTAGTATTAACCACACGCTTTTGGGCAAATGGTGGTGCTCGTGCAGAAAGTGAAACAGACGATCACTTACGATTCTGTTCTGATGTATATTCCACACTAAGTCAGAACGGAGCAGCTTTGTCCAATTTTCCGGATTGATTCTAGAAGGGAAATCGTCGTACAAAGCTTTTACTTGTTCCATAAAAGTGTCTATCTCTTCAACCGGGTCATTGCGATCAAGTGTGGCGTCAATATGTTGAAAGGATAGCCGATGTTGAACAGTGAGAATGGGGGTGTCCTCTTCCGTTTGTATAGGAGCTTCTGTATCGGCTGTGAATGTCACTTCTGCCTTTTGTTTTTTCTCGCGCTGCTTAGCCATTTTGATGGCCCGATCGTATGCTTCTCTCAGTTGCTGATAGCCATCGGGATCATCCTCCGGGTGGTGCAGCTTCAGCTTTTTCGCATAGGCTTTTTTAATGGTCGAAATATCATCAGTAGGCTCAATGTCCAGTATCCTCCAAATGTTCACAACTAGTCAGGCTCCTTTTTACGTGCGATTCATCTACTGTTTCATGATTATAAACCAAAAAGGATAATTTTAACTATCATGGAAAAACAAAAAGAACGCAGACCTTCTTTTCATGCGAGAAGAAGATCCGCGCTTTCATTAGTAAGGGTTGTTTGATTAGTTGTTACTTCGCTGCCTGACCTTCTTTAAACGCTCTTTGGAAGCTTTCGATCAGCAGGCCGTAGTTTGGCATTACTTCCGCATAGATTTTTGCGAACTCTAGGGCATCTGGGCGGTTCCAAGTTTTTTGCAGTTCGGACATGACAGCGAGTGTATCAATAGGAGAAAAGTACAGCCCGCCCGATCCGAATGGGCTTACCAAACGTGAAATGGAGATTTTGCAGCATCTATCCGAAGGGCTGCGCTACAAGTCAATCGCTGCCAAGATGTATTTATCGGAAGGAACCGTTCGTAATTATTGTTCCAATCTGTACTCGAAGCTCGGTGTTAACAATCGTGAAGAGGTCGTTGAGCTAGCGAGAAGCAAAGGTATCATTTAGACGACAAAAAAGACGGGAGAAATCCCGTCTTTACTCTTCTGGTGTCCGGTCGAGGAACAGCCGCGTAACCTCTGTGTAATCCCCTTTTTCCACTTCTTCTTCTGTCGCTTTTTTTTCTAATGGATCATGACCGTACATACTTGGCGCAATCGTTGGATCGTGCTCAGAGGAACGCTTTTTATTATCCATGATTCACCACTCCTTTAGAAGGTAGGGTGCGATGGATGGCCTATTCTTATCCCCGATTGCAGCAATGACATTGGAAATGCTATTTCAAAAGTACCGATCTTCAAGATCCGGTGCTTTTTTTGATGACAGATTGTCATATGGGGTAGGGAGAAACCGTTGGTAACAGGGCGTTTGAAATTTATGACAAAACGTTACTTGTTGTACAGGCAGTGCTCGGGCCATACTTTGGGCAAACGAAGATAATAGGAGGAAAGAGAAATGAACTTTTACAAAAGTAGCATCGCCGCGGTATCGATTTGTAGTCTCCTCTTAACAGGAGCCCATTCCACGTATGCAGCTCCATTAACCGAGGCGGACAGCGAACAACAACAAGGGAAGAAGGCAAAAAATTTAAGTCCAAAAGAATGGTTAGAGCTGAAATCTTTTCTCTTGAATAGCGCTGAGCCTGGGACTGATCTTGAAGATATTGAACCGCTGCGCGACATGATCGGTTCTGCTTCAATTGTAGGTTTAGGTGAGGCAAATCATGGCAGTCGTGAAATTTTTACGATGAAACACCGGATTGTTGAATTTCTCGTCATGGAAATGGGCTTTACCACCCTTGTATTAGAAGAAAACTGGGGCAACGCATTGGAACTTGATCATTACGTTCTCACAGGGGAAGGAAATCCGAGTGAATATCTAATGCCCCTATTTCAAACACAAGAAATCGTAGACATGCTGGAATGGATGCGTGAGTACAATGCCGATCCCGAGAACGAAGAGAAACTGCGAGTGGTCGGGATGGATGTACAAAACGTCAGCGAAAATGTATACGATGAGATCAGACAGTATATAAAAGAATATAAGCCTGACCTGCTGCCCCGTGTGGATAAAAATATGAAGGAACTTGCCGAAGTTACGAAGGACCTGGAAACCTATACATCTTTGCCAGAGGCCATTCAGAAAAAACATCATGAGCAAGCGAAAGAAATCACGAAAATATTGGAACAAAACAAAAAGCGTCTGAACGGCCAATCCGAGGAGTTCGCAAGGATCAAGCAACACGCCAAGGTCATTGAGCAATTTACTGGCATGTATTTCAACTTCTCGGAGAATCCATCAGAAGTATTTTTGAGGCATGATATCGCGATGTTTGAGAATGCGAAGTGGGCTCATGAACAGCTAGGAAAAACAATCGTATGGGGGCACAATGGGCACATCGCAAAGAGCAATATAGTGCCGGATGTATACCCGAAGCTCGCCGGTCAGCATTTACTGGACCATTATGGTAAGAAATATGTGACGATTGGAACTTCATTCGGGAAAGGCGATTTCAACGCGTATAACGTTGAAAATAAAATTGTTCCAGTTACCATTGAATCGAGTGATCCAAAAACATCCAATCACACTCTGGATCAAGTCTCAAAGGATCAATACTTTGTTGATTTACGGACTGCTACAGGTCTCACCAAAAAATGGTTAGAGGAAGAACGGCCGTTTTTGAACGGACGCGGTTCTGCTAATCCAAACACACCAAACCTTGTAACAACTGCGCTTGGGCAAACATTTGATATTCTCATTCATATAGACACAGTGAGCGCTGGCAAGCTTGTTCGTTAAATAGCAGAAAGAAACCGGCATTTACCCAAGAGCACTGGGCAGAATGCCGGTTTTATTATACAAGAAACCCCATCAAGCGTTTCACATTGTCGGTGTTTTCGCGGGATGTCAGCGACTCCAGCAAGGTGAATGCCACATCAAAAGCGGTCGAAGGGTTGTACGAGGTGATAATATTGTTGTCGATGACGATGGATTGGTCAGGGATGACATTGGCACCCATCGCAGCTAGTTGCTTTTGCCGCAATTGGTTGTTCAGGTTGTAGGTCGTTGCTTTTCGTCCTTGCAAAATCCCGCTTTTCCCGAGGGGAAGTGCGCCGACACAGATGGAGGCAATCACTTTGCCTTGCTTTTCAAATTCGCGAATGAAGGCAAGGACGTCTTCGCGATAAGCATCTTCATAAAAGCCTGCTTGCTCAAAACCGCCAGGCAGTGCCAGTGCATCGAAGTCGGTTACATTCGCATCGTCGATCACCATTTCGGGGATCACAGTAAAATTCCACGTGCATTTCAACTCTTTGCGCGTGCCCACCGTCACCAGCTCCGTTGTTCCGTCGCCCTCTTCCTTGTTCCAGCCGATTACATCTGTAAATACGCTAGCCTCTACTGCTTCAAAGCCATTCGGTAATAACAAGCACACCTTTTTCATCGAAAATCAGCTCCTATATTCGAATCGTTCAAGCCGTACCGGTACTTACCAAGAATCATATGCTATCATTAGTTATTAGTAAAAATGAAAGTTCTGAAGAGTAACTTCAGGATTTCTGATAATAAACATGCGGGCAAGGGGGAGACTCATGGAGATTCGCCAATTTCAAACCTTTAAGGCAGTCGTTGATTTCAACAGCTTTACGAAGGCGGCGCAAGCACTGCAATATTCCCAGGCAACGATTACATCCCATATTCAGCAGCTGGAAGAAGGAATGGGTGTCCCTCTGTTTGATCGACTGGGGAAGAAAATTCAGTTGACCGCCTATGGCCGCGAGCTGTACACGTATGTCGAGGAGCTGCTGGCCTCCTATGCGAAGATCAAGGATATATCGGCGAATGAGCAATCACTGCAAGGTGAGTTACGTATCGGAGCCTCGGAGACGCTTACGATCTATAGGTTGGGTGACATATTGTCCAAGTACAGAGCGAGCTACCCGGGCGTAAATATTTCATTTGTGATGGATGACTGTATTCGCCTGCGGGAAAAGCTGCATGACGGTCTATTGGATATCGTGATCACGCTGGAGCCGAAGCTCGATGATCCGAATCTGGTAGTGGAGCAGTTCTCTACGGAACGGCTTGTTTTTATCGGGGGGCGCGATCATTCCTATAAAAAAATAGAGGATGCCGGCGAAGAATGTATGATCTTCAGCGGAGAGCACTGTGCTCTGCGGCGTTTTTTTCAACGATTCTTGGAAAAAAGGGAGATCAAGCCGAAGCACCACTTGGAGTTCTCCAGTATGGAAGCGATCAAGCAGAGTGTCGTGAACGGGCTAGGCGTGAGCTTGATGCCGTACATTAGCGTGGAAGCCTTGTTGCGTGAGAAAAAGGTGAAAATGATAGCGTGCGAGGAAGAGCTGTTGTTCTATGCGCAAATTGCCTACCATAAAAACAAGTGGCTCTCACGGGCGCATAAGAAGTTTATTGATTTCATGCTGGAAAGTCGCGATATCGGGTAATGAGGCAACCAACCAGTCTGTTTTGGTCTAGAACCAAGCAGGCTGGTTTTATTTTCGGAAAATTCGAGAAGCTGTTTGACATTCGTTTTTCTTCAATGATAAGATCAAAATGAAAGTAAACGAAAGGTTAACATAACAAAACGAAATCCATAATATTTTGATCGTAAGGAAGTGAGAGATATGCTGGCAGCCGAACGGCACAGCAAGATACTGGAACAGTTGAAATTCGAGCAAAGCGTAACTGTAAGCCAGTTGAGCCTGGCGCTCGATGTGTCTGAAGTAACGATCCGCAAAGATTTGATCAAGCTCGAAAACGATGGACTGCTGACGCGCATTCACGGGGGAGCAACGATTACGAATTTCCTACCTCTGGAGCGCAGCTTCACAGAAAAGCTGGCAGAGAGAAGCGAAGAGAAGCAGGCGATTGCCTATCAGGCGCTGTCCCACATTCAGCCGGGAGACACGGTCATCCTCGGAGCAGGGACGACGATGATGGAACTCGCCAAGCTACTGCGCGGGATGAATGATCTGACTGTCGTCACAAATGCGGTCAACATCGCAATGGAGCTGAACAGTCAAGGCAAGCATCACGTCATTTTGATCGGCGGGGAGATGCGCCACAAATCGTTTGCTCTCGTTGGTTCAGTAGCGGCGGAAAATTTGCGTGGCTTGTCAGTCTTCAAATGCTTTATCGGTGCAGATGGTGTTCATCCGGAAAACGGATTGACGACATTGAATCTGGCAGAAGCGCAAATCAATCAGGTCATGATGGAACGCGCAAGAAAGGTGTACGTGCTGGCTGATCACAGCAAGTTTGGGGAGACGCATTTAGCCAAATTCGCTGGTCTCTCGGATGTCGATCGGATTATCACGGACGCGGCGGCGCAGTCTTTTGCCAGTAAGTATGCGGAGCTGGGCATCAATCTGGAGCTGGCGAGCATGCAGGGCGTGTCCATCTGAGCCAAGTGAAAAGGAGGAATAGATATGGCGTTGGTATCATCGACACAGATGCTCCGCGAGGCAAGGGCGCAAGGATATTGCGTGGGGGCATTCAACGTACACACGATGGAAATGCTCCAGGCGGTAGTGGAGGCGGCATCTGAAGCAAACGCTCCGCTTATTTTGCAGACGACCGTCGGAACGGTACGGCATCTCGGACCTGAATATGTGGCGGCAATCGCCCGGGTAGCAGCACAGCAAGCCCGGGTGCCGATCGCCCTGCATCTGGATCATTGTCATGAGGAAGAATTGATCGTGCGTTGCATCGAAGCGGGTTATACATCGGTCATGATCGACGCGTCGATGCATCCTTTTGCGGAAAATGCAGAGATGACGCGACGAGTAGTGGCATTGGCCCAAAAGCATGGCGTCAATGTGGAGGCAGAGCTGGGCAAGGTAGGAGGCGTCGAGGACGATCTCGTCGTGGACGAAGCAGATGTTGCGCTCGCTGATCCAGCCGAGTGTGAACGATTTATCGAGTTGACGGGTGTCGATACGTTGGCCCCCGCCATTGGTACGGCTCACGGAATTTATAAGGGAGAACCGCGCATCGATTTTGCTCGTATTGAAGAGATTGCCCGACGGGTCTCTGTACCGCTTGTCTTGCATGGTGGTTCAGGAATTCCCGAGGAGCAAGTGAAGCGAGCCGTCAAGCTCGGCATGGCGAAGATGAACGTAGCGACAGAGCTGCGAATCGCTTTCTCGCAAGCGATCAAGGGTGTATTTGACCATAATCCGCAGGAAAACGATCCGCGTATCTATATGAAACGAGCGAAACAAGCGGTAAAAGAGGTCGCACTGGCCAAGATGGAGATGTGTGGTTGTATGGATAAGGCGGTAGGACGGTAACGAAAAACGAAGATAGCGAAGAAAGGGACGATTTTACATGCGTATCAATTTGGATGATGCGAAAAAATTGCGTGAACTGGATACGATTTTGGCACTGCAAGATACGGAAAGCTATGATGAACAGTTTCAAGAAGGTCTAAAATTATCTGATTCTTTAGATGTGTCAAATATTTCTGCTAAAATTAAAAATATTGTGGTTCTAGGAACCGGGGGCGGCTCCGCTGCGAGCGTCAATCTGATCAAGTCGTATTTGTTTGATGAACTGCAAGTTCCCCTCCAGTTGAATCAAGGTTACACCATCCCGGCTTTTGTAGATGCGGAAACACTCGTTATCGTTGTCAGCCATTCAGGTAATACGGAGGAAGTCGTTAGCGGATACGAAGTGTCGATCGCCAAAGGGGCACAGGTGGTAGTCATTACAGCGGGCGGCAAAGTATTGGAAATGGCACGTGAAAACGGTCATGCCTGCTTGGTCGTACCTGGTGGAATGATGCCGCGTATTGTGCTCGGGTACATTTTCCTGCCGATCCTCGCCATTTTGACCAAGCTCGGGTTGGTTTCTGACAAGCGTGCTGAGGTCGAGGAAACGATCGCGCTGTTCCAAACCTTGAAGCATACGTACGGGACCGATTCCCCGATCAATCGAAACGAAGCGAAACAAATCGCAATGGAAATGGATGGTCTAATCCCTGTCGTGTACGGAACCCTGCCGTTATTCGACGCTCCTGCATGGCGCTGGAAAAACCAGCTGGGTGAAAACAGCAAGCTGATGGCATTTTGGAACGCGATACCGAGTCTGCACCACGACGAAGCTGTGGGCTGGGATTCACCTGCTGCCCTATTGAAAGGCGTTCACTTTACGCTTATCCGTGATCAGGAGGACAGCGAGAAGACGACACAGCGTGTGGAGATTAGCGCAGACATTTTGCGTGAGCGAGCAGGTGCAGTGAGAGTGGTTCATTCGCAAGGTGTATCCAGAATGGCCCGACTGTTTTCCATCGTGTACTTGGCAGACTTCGTGTCGTTGTATGCAGCTTTGATTCGTGGGGTTGATCCGACACCTGTAGATGTGATCAATTTGTTCAAACAAAAAATGGGGCAGCCGCTCGTTAGTGTGCAGGTGAGATAGCATGCTCGTAACGGTTACGCTGAATGCGGCCATCGACAAGACGTATCGCCTCTCTCATTTTCGTGCAGGGGAACTGCATCGGACACGGGATGTACTTAGCTTGCCGGGCGGAAAAGGCATCAACGTGGCACGAGTAGCCAAAACGTTAGGGCAGGAAGTGGTTGCAAGCGGTTTTGTTGCTGGTCATAACGGCAGGTTTATCGCGGAAGGCTGTGTACGCGAGGGGATCGCGACCTCATTTATTGAAGTCAATGGGGAGTCCCGCTTGTGCCTCGCCTTTCTCGACGAGCAGGAAAAGACAGTGACGGAAGTGTTGGAGCCGGGACCTGCATTAGGTGAAGAGGAGTTGAACCTTTTGCAGGAACGGTTGGTATTGCTGGGAAGTACGGCACAGTTCGTAGTGTTTTCCGGGAGCTTGCCTGCCGGATTGCCCGCAAATGCCTACGCGACTCTGATTAGAGCCGTTGCCCAAACAGGAGCGAAATGTGTGCTGGATACGAGCGGTCAAGCGCTGCTCGAAGCCTTACGTGAAGCACCTTACTTAATCAAGCCGAATCAACCGGAGACAGAAGCACTCCTCGGCTTTTCGTTGGATAGCGAAGAAGCGCGGTGCAGGGCTGTACGTGAGCTGCATGTACGCGGAGCGCGACATGTTCTTCTCTCACTCGGGGAAGAAGGCGCGTTGTTTGGAGACGGGAGTCAGATCTGGCGTATTGCAGCCAGTTCGCTACCAGCTAATGAAGTCAAAAATACGGTTGGCTGTGGTGATTCCATGCTGGCTGGTGTTCTAGTCGGGCGAATGCGCGACCTAAACTGGCCCGATGCGATTCAGCTCGGGATGGCATGTGGCGCAGCAAATACACTGTCGTTTGGGGCTGGCATGGTCACGACAGAAGATGTTCAGAGAATGTTGCGCCAACCGATGCCCGTAGAGCAGCTTGGGTAATAGAAGCACATGGAAGGGAGAAGCACATGCGCCATGTAATCGGACTGGATGTAGGGGGTACCACGATGAAGGGGGCGGTCATGGACGAAAATGGCCGTATTCTCATCCGTGCTACAAAAGAAACCAAGGTGCATAACAATTTGCCGCTCCTTCTTGAGCGAATGGCAGCCATGATCGGTGAGCTACGGGCCAAGTCGCTTGTTCACATAGAGTCAGTGGGAATCGGATTTCCCGGACCTTTTGATGCGGAGAACGGCATCTCTGTGCACTCGCCCAACTTTCATTTGCATCAGGCAGATCTGCGAACCCCTCTGGCGAAGCTGGTTGAGCTACCGCTGTTTTTTGACAATGATCTGCGGACAGCTACGCTCGGTGAAGCCGTATTCGGCGCAGGACGCGGTATTAGCCATCTCGTTTTCGTGCCCCTTGGTACGGGGGTCGGTGCAGGAATCATAAATGAGGGCAAGCTCGTTCGCGGTGGTAACGGATTTGCGGGGGAGATCGGTCATGTTCGTTTCCCCGGGCTTACTGCTCCATGCAATTGCGGCAAAATTGGTTGTGTCGAGACCGTTGCATCTGCAACAGGCATTGCGCGAGTAGCTCGTGAGCGACTGGATAAAGAACGTAATGCCAACCCGTTGGGGGCAAAAGCATCGCAGCTGTTTACTCTCTGTGATGGTGACATCGCAAAAATAACGGCTGAGCAGGTGGCGACGGCGGTCGGAAAAGGTGACCCGTTAGCCATCGAGGCATGGAACGAGGCGTGCGAAGTAATTGGCTGGGCCCTCTCCGTGCTGATCAACATCTGTAACCCACAGCTGGTGGTAATTGGCGGAGGGGTCTGTCGTGCCGGGGAGCTTCTGCTGGCGCCAGTCCAAGCGAGCATGGGACGCTATGCGATGGATGTCGTTCATGAAAAGACGAGGATTGTTTTGGCCGAGCTCGGGGCAGATGCAGGTATTCTCGGTGCTGGTGCGTTGGCCTTACTCGCAATGAACGAAGGAAGCAAGACTGTGAAAATGTAAACAAAGGAGTGTACATAGATGAGCAAACCGTATGACTGGGCGAATCACCAGCTGCTGGAGCGAAATCGCTTGGCAGCGCGGGCTTACTTTTTGTCTTACCCGGAAGTAGCGGGAGCATTAACGTATGAGAGAGGCGCGACTCCGTGGTTTCAATTGTTGAATGGGCATTGGCAGTTCGCTTATGTGCAATCCCCGCAGCTTGTTCCAGAGAATTTTTTTGCAAGCGACTATGACGCGTCCGATTGGAGCCGGATTCAGGTACCGGGGCATTGGCAGCTACAAGGCTACGGCAAACCGCATTACACGGACTTGTACTATCCGTTTCCTGTCGACCCGCCGCATGTTCCTTCTGATAACCCGACAGGCTGCTATTTGCGAGAGTTTACGATATCGCCTGACTGGCAGCAGCATCAGGTGATTTTGCGATTTGAAGGGGTGGACAGCGCCTTTCATGTGTGGCTAAACGGAAAAGAAGTCGGTTATAGCCAAGGAAGTCGTCTGCCATCCGAGTTTGATGTGACTGAACTTTTGCAGGAAGGCACTAATCGTCTGGCTGTACAGGTGTACCAGTGGTCAGATGGTACGTACGTCGAAGATCAGGACATGTGGTACTTGAGCGGTATTTTCCGCGATGTTTCCCTCATCGCGAGACCGAAGCTGCATATGCGAGATGTGGCTGTCGTGACGGAATTGGATGATGAATTCCGCAATGGCGTGCTACGCGTACGTGTACATGTGGAAAATAGTGCGGCAGCCAGTTATGACGGAGTGCATGTGACATTACAGCTACTGGATCAAGCATTCTCGCCTGTAGCATCTACGCTTCGGGCAGGAGCTGGCCAGCTAACGGCGGGACAGGAGGCGGTAGTAGAGCTGGAGCTTCCTGTGCAGGAGCCGCAAAAATGGTCCGCGGAAGAGCCGAACCTGTATCATCTGTTGCTAACAATTGGGCATGAGACAGGTGAAAAGACAGAGGTCATCCCGATTCGCGTTGGCTTCCGACGTATCGAAGTAAAAGGGAACAACTTCTTCGTCAACGGCGTGGCAATACGTCTGAACGGGGTAAACCGACACGATCACCATCCAGACCTCGGTCGAGCTGTCCCATTTGAGACGATGCGCGAAGATGTCCTCATGATGAAGCGCTACAACATCAACGCAGTACGTACCGCCCATTACCCGAACGACCCACGCTTTTATGATCTGTGCGACCAGTACGGTCTGTATGTGATGGATGAAACAGACTTGGAGACACATGGCTTTCAGTTGACCGGCAATATCAGTCAGCTGAGCGACGATCCAGAGTGGGAGCAGACCTACGTAGAACGCATGCAGCGCATGGTGGAGCGGGACAAAAATCATCCGTCGATCATCATGTGGTCGCTTGGCAACGAGTCCGGCTTCGGCTGCAATTTCCGGGCGATGGCCGCATGGTGTCGTCAAGCGGACCCGACCAGACTCATTCATTATGAAGAAGATCGGGAAGCAGAGGTATGCGACGTATTCAGCACCATGTACTCCTCGATAGAAAAAATGATGCAGCACGGTGAAAATGAACATCTGCAAAAGCCGCATATCATGTGCGAATATGCGCATGCCATGGGAAATGGACCTGGCGGGTTGCGCGACTATGCCAATGTGTTTGACAAGTATCCACGCTTGCAGGGTGGCTTTGTATGGGAGTGGATTGACCACGGCTTGCGTCAATATACGCCGGATGGGCGAGAGTATTTTGCTTACGGGGGAGACTTCGGAGACTACCCGACGAATGGCAACTTCGTCATCGATGGACTGATTCGTCCAGATCGTACGCCATCGCCAGGGCTGCTCGAATACAAAAAAGTGATTGAGCCGATTGTCGTCGAAGCGACTGATTTGGAAAGCGGACTCGTTACCATTGTGAACCGTTATGATTTCCGCACGCTTGATCATGTGAGAATGGTTTGGAGTATAGCGGCAGACGGACAGGTGTTACAGAGCGGAACGTTGTCGCTGCCACATACAGCAGCAGGAAGTCGCACGATTGTAGCGGTTCCGTATACCTTGCCTGCGCAGGTGCAGGTTCGAACCGACTACTGGATGACGCTCTCCTTTGTGCTTGCCCATGATGAGAGCTGGGTGCAGGCTGGACATGAGTTGGCGTGGGCACAATTTGCCTTGCCAGTGACCGCTGCGCAACAGGTAACGGTAGCTCCCCATCAACCCGTATATGGCAAAGTCGATACAACCGAAACGAAAACGGACGTGACCTTTACAGGAGCGGACTTCCAATTTGTTTTTGACAAAGTGAACGGTGTGCCAGCAAGCTGGGTATTTGCGGGCAAGGAACTGTTGGTGGCAGGACCGCGCCTTACGTTTTGGCGAGCGCCGATTGACAATGACATGTATGTAGTCGAAGAGTGGCGCAAGGTGTATCTGGATCGTTTGCAAACGCGGGTTGAGCACGTATCTGTTGGACAGGAGAGCGAGGATCGGGCAGTGATCACTTGCGACGTGCGAATTGCTCCCCCTGTATACGATTGGGCGTTCACGTGCCGTTATACGTACACGGTGTTTGGAAACGGCGAAGTGCTGGTAGATGTACAAGGCACACCAAAAGGCACGCCGCCAGCCATGCTGCCACGAATCGGCTTGAAGCTATTGGTCGCCAAAGACATGGAGCGTGTCTCGTGGTACGGTCGTGGCCCGGGAGAGGCGTACATCGATAGTAAGGAAGCCAATCGCATCGGGGTGTATCACGCGAGCGTGGATGAGCTGTACACGCCGTACGTTTTCCCGCAGGAAAATGGCAATCGCACGGACGTCAAATGGATGTCGATCACAGATCAGCGAGGCATTGGACTTTTCGCGATTGGTCAACCGACCTTGGAATTTAGCGCACTTCACTATGATACGGATGATCTGGAGCAAGCGAAGCACACGACAGATCTCGTAAAAAGAGAGTATGTCACCCTGCATCTCGATTATCGACAAAACGGGTTGGGTAGCAATAGCTGCGGACCTAAGCAATCGGAGCAGCATGCCTTGCGTCCAGAGGAGTTTTTCTTCCAGATGAGGTTAACACCTTTTTCGAAGGATACGATTTCTCCGGTTCAGTTGTATAAGCGGAATTTGTGTGACTAACCAATGATTGTTCTCGAAGACATCGCCGAAACGTTGTACAATTTAGTTGAATATTGAATAGTGCAACTAATCAAAATCCGGTGGTGGTTTTGTCAGATGAAGTCATGGTCGCTCTTTCCGCGCAGAAGCATTCATGCCAAACTTCTTGCTTTTATGCTCATTGCAGCCATTATCCCGTTAATTACTTTGGGGAGTATGGCGTATTGGAAGTCGTCGATGGTCGTCCGCGAGCAATTCAGCACGTCAGGCGAGTATATCGCTACACAGCTGCAAATCCAGATCGACAACTACCTGAGCCAAATGAGATACATGGCCTACGACATCAACACGTACGTGTCTGACCCGACGTTGGTCGTCATGCGGGAGGAACAGCCGAAGACCTATACAGGCTTCCTGGAACAAAAAAACTTCGAGCGATACCTAGGGGCGCACCGCAACCTTGATACCAAAGGCATTTTTATCGTGACGCCCTCCGGTTATTTTTTCGGGGAAAACGTAATCAATGGACAGGATCTGATGCGGGAATGGTGGTGGAAGGGACTGCCCGCCAAGCTGGATGAGGAGCGATGGATTGGGTTTTACACACCGCGGCATTACGTCGGATTTCAGGATGAGGCAGAGCTGCGGAATCAGGAGAAGGTGCTTGGTCTCGTCGTTCCCGTTCTCAGCGGTTATGGCGTGTTGAAGGATAGCCGGATTTTGATCGAGATGAAAGCAGGCAAGCTGTTTCAGTTGTTTTCGCAGCTGGAAGAGGACATGAGTGCGTATGTGACCATTACAGCCAAAAATGGCGAACTGATTTACCAGACGGCGGGTACGTTTGTCCAGCAGGAGAGCGATGTCGTCTGGAACAAGCCGCTGGAGTCCAACAACTGGATGATTCAGGTGCGCTTGCCGTACGAGCAAATGAACCGCTCTGCGGAAGTGATGCAATCCTTTTTTATCGCAGCGCTGATTCTATCGGCAGTGCTGGCACTTCTTTTGGCTTATTTATTTTCCAGACGGATTACAGGCAAAATCAAACGACTTCAAGAAACGATGCGGCTGGTAGGAACCGGCGAGTTGCAAACGCGCGCAGAGGTAGACACAGAAGACGAGCTGGGGCGGCTAGGGGTGAGCTTCAACCAAATGGTGAGGCGGATTCAGACGCTAATCGCCGAGGTGAGTCGAACCGAGCAGTTGAAAAAGGAAGCAGAGCTGCGAGCCGTTCACTACCAGATCAACCCACATCTGTTGTTCAATACACTCAATTCGATTCAGTGGAAAGCAAGATTATCTGGCTCAAATGAAATCGGCAATATGCTCTATCATCTCATCAAGGTGCTAGAAGGAAACCTCGACATCACGCAGGAACTCGTCCCGCTGGAAAAGGAACTGCAAACGGTTAAGCATTTTCTGGAAATCCAAAAGCTGCGGTATGGGCATGTTTTTCAATATGAACAGACGGGAGTAGAGGATTGCAGTCGCTATTTGATTCCGCGAATGACGCTTCAACCGCTTTTGGAAAATATATTTTTCCACGCATTCGAAGACGGACAAGGAACGATCCGGATCAGTGTCAGTGAAAAAGAAGGGCTTGTGAAGCTGCTGTTGCAAGATGACGGTGCAGGAATTGTGCCGGAGCGATTGGCCAAGCTTCTCGATCCTGATCTGAAGCGTTCCAGCAAACGAGGACTCGGCGTGTACAACGTTGATCAGAAGTTCAAGCTTCATTTCCGTATGGAGCACGGCATGAAGATTTCATCTGTCAGAGGAGAAGGAACCACAATTCAAATCACATGGCCGAAAAGGGAGGAAATTCCTGATGAACATCAAGGTAATGATTGTGGATGACGAAGTGCTTGTGCGAAAAGGACTGAAAGCAATGGTGCCGTGGAGTCACTACGGGATGGAAGTGGTAGCGGATGCACCGAATGGTCGCAAAGGCTGGGAGGCTTTCTTACAAATACAGCCCGAGTTGGTGATTACGGACATCGTCATGCCGGAAATGGATGGGCTGGAGCTGTGCAAGCGAGTGAAGGAGCACGCTCCACAAACAAAGGTGCTTCTGCTCAGTTGTCATCGCGATTTTTCTTTTGCCCAGCAGGGAATCGCTCTCGGGGTGTCGGGATATTTGCTGAAGACCGAGTTCCAGGATGAGGAATGGGGTACGTTGTTGGACAAGATGAAGTCTGAGCTGGCAGGCGAGAGCGCGCGACCTGAAAAAAATCGGGAACGTCCTGATGAATGGAAGCGGGAATTCGGTGCGTGGTTGACTGGCTTGAGCCGTGATTTCGAGCAAAGCTTGTCTACCTTCCTGCAATCACACTGGTCGTGGATGAACGACCCTATGCGTATATGGCTCTTGGAAGGAATGGGCAGTGCAAGCTGCGAGGAGCAGGAGCGGGCATGGATTACACGGGAGCTGGACAGCCAATGGGAGTGGATCGTATGTGGCGATATCCGCTTTTTGCTGACTCCCGCAAGTGCTGGCAGGCAGGTAGAATCATTGCTCGTGGAGTGGAAGCTGGCTGGGAAGGTGACGAGCTGGGAGACAACAAGCCCGTTTTCTGGACTCGAACCGTGGATTCAGACGGTACGGATGCTCTACCAGCGTACCGAGCGGGCGCGCAAGTACGGCGTCAATCAAGACCCGTGGCAGGAACCAATCAAGCAGGCTGTTCATTACGCACTTGATCGTCTGGATACGCCATTGACGGTCAGTGAAGTAGCTTCACAGGTGGGACTGAGCCGCAGTCATTTTAGCGTGATGTTCAAAAAAGGAGTGGGCGAGAGCTTTGGCGAGTTTCTCGACAAGCGCAGGGTAAAAATGGCCCGAGCGATGCTGGATGAAACAGCTTTGTCCATTCAGGAGGTAGCCGAGCGAGTCGGTCTTCCTGACGCCAAATACTTCAGTAAATGGTTCAAAAAATGTACAGGGATGACCCCGAGCCACTATCGTTTCAAACAAAAGGAGGAGTCCAGTCGAACAATCGTCCACTCCACCGCGCAAACCTGAACGAATCGGAAAAAAGGAAACAAATTCACACACTATTGCGAACAGTTAGCGGTTTCACCGTTTTTTTTCCTTCATTAAAATAAAGGGAAATGAGGGGTAAAACTAGGGGGGATCACAGATGAAAAAGGTTGCGTCAAAATGGATGGCAGCAGGCATGGCACTTCTTTTAGCCGTCGCAGCTGGTTGTTCACAAGCCCAGCCCACAGGAACAGACGGTACGTCGAGTAACACAGGTACGACAACGCCAGCATCGTCTGATAAAAAGGAAACGGTTACATTGCGTTTCGCGACATGGGACACGGACCAAATGCTGAAGATCCAACAAGATATCGCGAAACAATTCGAACAGAAAAATCCGGGTGTGAAGGTACAAGTCGAGGCATATGCAGATGGATTTGATCAGAAGCTGGTAGCGGCATTCGGAGCGAAAAACCCGCCCGATGTCATGTACATGTGGGATTTCCCAACGTACAACGCTTCGCTCGAGCCACTAGATGAGTATGTAAAGAAGGACCCATCCGTGGCAATCGACGACTTTTACCAAGGCCTCTTAAACTATAATCGATTCGATGGAAAATTGTTCGGTCTCCCAGCGGGCTTCTCGACGCGGGTCGTATTCTACAACAAAAAGCTGTTTAACGAAGCAAATGTACCGCTTCCGACAGACGACTGGACATGGGATGATTTCAAATCGGCAGCTAAACAGCTGACCGTTCGTGACAAGAAGCAGTACGGATTCGCTGTTCGTTCTGAGCCGGATACGTATGATTTGCAGCAGTTCGTGTGGAGCAATGGCAGCAGCTTCATAAGCCCTGACGGAAAAACAATCGAAGGCTACATGAACAGCAAGGAAACGGCAGAAGCCCTGCAAATTTTCAGTGATTTGACGAAAGATAAGAGCGCTTTGCTCGTCGGTGGCAAAAACCAGCAGAGCGGGAACGACTTGTTCAAAGCTGGCAAGCTCGCGATGTATGACAACGGCGTATGGTCGCTAGAGTCGTACAAGAAGGCGAATGTCGATTTTGGTACGGTCGTGATGCCGCAATTCCCTGGCAAGCCTGGTAAGGGTGTCATCGGAACATCCTCTGTATCGATCGCCAAGGATTCCAAAAACAAAGAACTGGCTTGGGAGTTTTTGAAGTTCTTCGTTTCCAGTGATGCGATCAAGATGCGTACATCTGACTTGCCTGTGCGTATTAGTGTCGTACAAGAGAAGAAGCTCGATCAGGACGCGCTCTACGCTCCGTTCTATAAGACGTTGGAGCAATCGACTGACACACCAGCATTCCTGTTGAATCCACACTGGAACGAAATCAACCGGAACCTTTCCGCAGCAGTCAATGCAATCATGATGGGACAAAATGCCGAGGAATTGCTGAACAAGGCAGTAAAAGACTCCCAGAAATTCTTGAAATAACGGGAAGGGGTCAGGGAATTGAATACAGAGAGTGTTGTGACACATAAACAGCCTGCCATGACCGTTCAACCGAAAAAACTCAAGGGAAGGGCGTTTCTTACGCCCTATCTTTTTATCTTGCCTTGGATTCTCGGCTTCCTCGCCTTTACGCTGGGACCGATGATATTTTCGCTAGTCATGAGCTTTTTTGATTGGCCTGTCGTTGGTGAGGTTACGTTCGTCGGTCTGGACAACTACGTCAATATGTTTACGGATGATCCTTTGTTTTGGCAATCGCTCTGGGTCACGATTAAATTCGCGTTGTTATTTGTACCGTTGAATTTGTTCATCGCGTTGTTTTTGGCCATGATGCTGAATCAGAAGGTAAAAGGCAGTGGGTTTTTCCGTACGGTGTTTTACTTGCCGAGTGTGATTTCCGGTGTGGCGCTGGCGATGATTTGGGCATGGGTATATGACGGAGAGTACGGGATTTTCAACTATTTGCTCAGTTTGGTTGGGATTACAGGTCCTGACTGGCTGAATGATACGTCGTGGGCGCTCGTGGCTATGGTCATTGCAAGTCTGTGGGGCCAAGGCTCGATGGTATTGATTTTCCTGGCTGGGCTCAAAAGCATTCCAGAGAGCTTGTATGAAGCGGCTTCGATTGACGGGGCAGGGACGGTACAGAAGTTTTTCCGCATTACACTGCCGATGGTGAGCCCAACGATTTTGTTTAACCTGATTATGACGATCATCAGTGCGTTCCAGCAGTTGAGTCTCGCGCTTCTGTTGACAGGCGGTGGACCGTTGCAGTCTACGTATTTCTATGCCATGTACGCATACGACAACGCCTTCAAATACTTCAAGATGGGATATGCTTCGGCGAACTCCTGGTTTATGTTTGTGATCATTTTGGTATTGACCTTCCTCGTATTTAAAACGTCCGGCAAATGGGTGTACTACGAGGGCGACAACCGCAGGGGAGGGGAAGAAGCTTGATACGCAAAACGATCGCTTATGCGAGCTTGATCCTTTTCTCTTTCTTGTTTCTCGCACCGTTTTACTGGATGATCTCTACTGCACTCAAGTCAGACGATGAGATTTTGCAGTATCCACCAAAATGGATTCCAGATGTGCTCCATTGGGAGAACTTCGGGAATGCGTGGATGTCGCAGCCGTTTAATCTGTATTTGGAAAACTCACTGACGGTGACGATCTTGACGACAATTGGCCAGTTGATATCGTCTTCGTTGGTCGCGTACGGCTTCGCCCGGTTCACGTTTAAAGGGAGAGACTTTCTGTTCATGGTCGTACTCGCTACGATGATGATCCCGTGGGAAGTGACGATGATCCCGTTGTATATGGAGTTCAACTACCTTGGCTGGATCAACACGCTCAAGACGTTGATTGTCCCTTCGTTCTTCGGATCAGCATTTTATATTTTCCTCATGAGACAGTTTATTTTGACCATTCCGCGTGAGCTGGATGAAGCGGCGCGTATCGATGGTGCTGGTTCGTTTCAGATTTACGCTCGGATTATTATGCCGTTGATGATGCCTGCCCTGATTTTGGTGAGTGTCTTCAACATCTTGGGCACCTGGAACGACTATCTGGGTCCACTCATTTTCTTGAATGACCAAAGCCAGTACACGTTGACGCTGGGCTTGGCGCAGTTTAAAGGGATGTATGAAGTAGAGGCTACCGGGCTGATGGCGGTAACGTTCCTGATCTCGATTCCGCCGTTACTTCTCTTCTTCCTAGCACAACGATATATCGTAGATAATTCAGCCGGAGTTGCAATCAAGTAAGTGAGGAGGGAGCCACAGTGGGAAATCGGGCGAAGTGGGAAGGCTGGGCATGGTCATTTCATCAATTTGGAGAGCGACTGCTGCGGATGGCGGCAGCGCACCTCATGTGGGTGATGTGCACGCTGGTGGGAGGGATCATCTTTGGAATCTTCCCGGCAACAGCGGCTTTGCACGACGTACTTAGCGGCAAGTGGAATGACCGTGGGCTTCCGTCCGCTTTCTGGCATGCTTTTCGCCACTACTTCTGGAGGAGCCAATGGCTTGGCGCAGGGATGGTGCTAACGGGGGCAATCCTGTGGGTCGATGTGGTGTTTTTCCTTCGTATGGGCACGTTGTGGGGGCTTTCGATTGCTGCCGTTTTTGCGGGGATCGGATTCTTGCATGCGGCTACCTCTTGCCACGCTTTTTCCCTGCTTGTTCGGGAGGATGCAGACGTGAAGCGGACGCTCAAGCAGTCGTTTTGGCTGGTTGCGGCTTTTCCGTTGCATTCGCTCGTAACGATGGGAGGCTTGTTCCTTCTCTTGATTCTCTTGCTAGCGATTCCTGTTTTACCGATCTTGTTGGGAGCGAGTCTGCCTGTCTGGTGGATGAACGCCCGAATGAGTCGTCTTTTGGAAAAGCGCGATCGTAAAATATCGACCAAGCAACCTCGAGGTGAGACATATGCAGTTTGATCTAGGAATGGTTCCTTTTAGCCGATACGGTTCGTACCTCGTACTCTCGCGACTGGGTAACGCCCAGCGAGCAGAAGGACTTTATTTGCGCAATATTCGTGGAGGAGATAACCACGATGGGGCGATTTTTCGAATAGAAATGGTAGCCGATGGTGTGGCGATTCCATTTGAGACGGAGGCTACGCCAACCTTGCTACGTCTTTACGGGGATGAAGGCGAAGTGAAGCTGTGCATGAGCGAGCCTCAGCTAGTGCAGGTGCGTGGTCAAGGCGTTGGTTTGCGCCTGGTGCTGGAATCGACGGCAGCAGATTATGCGATTCAAGCAGGAGCTGGATGCTGGGAAATCAATCACTTTTCCACGGAAATTCGCTTGCGAGTGACTCCGCTTGCTGGAACGCTCGCGGTAAACCCTACGAAGGCATCGCGTGAAGAGCAAGTGGGCGTAACCTTTCTTCCCGACGAGGAAACTGGTGTACTGGAAGGCGTATTGGAGGAGTTCCACACGGTATGGAAGGAACGCAGCTACCCTGCCTTTGCCGAAGGATGGGGACAGGTAAAAAAAGAGTACGACGAGTGGCTGGAACGGACACTTTCTGTATCTGAGGAGCATCGCGAAGGCTTGAGTGAAGCGCGAGAACTCGCGGCGTACATCACTTGGTCTTGTGTGGTGAGACCAGAAGGCTATCTGCCACGGTCCGCGATGTACATGTCGAAAAACTGGATGACAAATATCTGGAGCTGGGATCATTGCTTCAATGCGATGGCACTGACGCGAGCAAATTTGCCGCTGGCGTGGGATCAGCTCATGATCTTTATCGACAGGCAGGATGAAAGTGGTGTCTTCCCTGATTTTATTAATGATCGGTATGCGTTGTGGAACTGCTGCAAGCCTCCGATTCACGGTTGGACGCTGCGCTGGATGCTGGATCGGAACGACGCGATTACAAACAAGATGCTGGAAGAGGTGTACGAGCCGCTTTGTCGCTGGACCGATTGGTGGTTCCGTTACCGCGATGATGATCGGGACGGGATTCCGCAGTACAATCACGGCTATGACTGCGGCTGGGACAACAGCACGATTTTCCTCGATGGGACGCCGATTGAAAGCCCGGACCTGCCTGCGTATTTGATTCTGCAAATGGATGTGTTGGCGGATTTGGCCAGCAGGCTGGGTCGTCACGAAGAGGCAGCTATCTGGCAGGAAAAGTCGGAAACGACACTGCAACGACTGCTTGCCAAGCACTGGAACGGCGAGCATTTCTACGCGACCAAATCCGGTAGTGATCAGCCTACTCAAGGAGACAGCTTGATCCGCTATATGCCTCTGGTGCTTGGTGAAAAGCTGCCAAAAGACATTCGGGCCAAACTGATTGCTGACTTGCAGGAGCGGTTTTTGACAGAGAATGGACTGGCTACAGAGAGTCCAACCAGCTCGTTCTACCGCGCTGATGGCTATTGGTTAGGACCGATCTGGGCACCAGTGACGATGCTCGTAGTCGATGGATTACGGCGAGCAGGCGAAGTAGAGTTTTCTCAGGAGATTGCCAGACGTTTTTGCCGAATGGCAGCCCGCAGTGGAATGGCGGAAAATTTCGATGCACTAACAGGCGATGGACTGAGGGATCGGGCATTTACATGGACGTCCAGTGTGTTTTTGATGCTGGCTAATGAGTATGTGTAGGGGAATTTCATAGAGAAAAACAAACGGGCATGATGGATGACGAATCGATCATGCCCGTTGCTTGTTTTGTTTTACAACACTTTACTGAGAAACGCCTTGGTTCTTTCTTGCTGAGGATTGTCAAAAATCTCGGCAGGCTTGCCTTCCTCTACGATATATCCGCCATCCATGAAAATCACGCGATCGGCTACTTCACGAGCAAATCCCATCTCATGCGTGACCACGACCATCGTCATTCCTTCTTTGGCCAAATCTTTCATTACCTGCAGAACTTCCCCTACCATTTCCGGGTCGAGTGCGGAGGTAGGCTCGTCGAAGAGCATGATGTGAGGGTCCATGGCGAGTGCACGGGTGATTGCAACGCGCTGTTGTTGACCGCCTGACAGCCGATCTGGATACACGTCTCGCTTGTCCGCCAAATCTACTTTTTTCAGCAATTGCATAGCCTTCTGCTCATTTTGCTGACGCTCTGAGCTTTTGACGTGCTTAGGTGCGAGCATAATGTTTTCTAAAACAGTGAGATGCGGGAATAGATTGAACCGTTGAAAGACCATGCCGACACGCTCGCGCAGCTTGTTAATGTCCACCTTGGGTGAGGTAACCTCTACGCCCTCAATGGTGATCTTGCCAGATGTCACCTCTTCTAACTGGTTCAGGCAACGCAGAAACGTACTTTTTCCTGAACCGGAGGGACCGATGACACAGACGACTTCACGCTCTTCAACGGTAGTCGAGATGTCTTTGAGTACTTCCAACGAGCCAAAGCTCTTTTTTAAATTCTCCACATGAATCATTTTGCGAACCTCCTCTCAAGGGAACGAGATAGCAGACTGAGGATGTAAATCATCAGGAAATAGAAGACCGCTACTACTGCCCAAATTTCAAACGAGCGGAAGTTGCCAGAGATGATAATCTCACCACTGTTCATCAGTTCTCGAATACCGATAACGGTTAGGAGTGAGGTGTCTTTTAACGTCACGATAAACTGATTGACGAATGCCGGGATCATGCGGCGGACAGCTTGGGGCAAGATAACCAGGCGCATAGCTTTTCCGTGCGTGAGTCCCAGAGAACGGGCTGCTTCCATCTGTCCTTTATCGATCGAGAGTATTCCACCACGGAAAATTTCCGCCAAGTAGGCTCCGGCATTGAGGCTGAGTGCAAGGATACCTGCGGTCGTTTCCGGAATTTTGATATCAAGAACAGGCGGCAATCCAAAATAAATAAAGAAGATTTGAACCAACAGCGGTGTACCGCGGAGAACGTCAACGTAAGCGGTTGCAATGCCGCGAAGCACTTTGGACCGGCTTGTGCTCATCAAGCCAAAAAGTAATCCGATTAAGAGAGCAAAAAACAGGGAAATGACCGTTATTTTTAGCGTGACCACAGAGCCTTGGGCCAAGACAGGAAGCGCATCGACAATGACATCCCAACTACTGCTCATTTGGACAACTCCATTCATTCTGAGGTGAAAAAAAGGCGCGTCTCGCGCCTTTATTATTTGGTGCTCAAGTAGGTGTTGATGATTTCATCGTATTTCCCGTTCTCTTTCAGCTTCTTCAGACCGGAGTTGAGTTTGTCTTGCAGCTCTTTATTGCCTTTTAAAACCGCGATGCCGTAGTGGTCACCATTGAGACGGTCGCCTACAATTTTTAGCTTGGAAGCAGGGTCTACCGCAATTTTATAAGAGATAACAGGATAATCCTCGATGGTCACATCAGCGTTGCCGTTTTGAACCTCTTGGAACATGGAAGGGCTATCGTCGAAGTATTTGACAGTCGCTCCGTACTTTTTCCCGAGCTCATCAGCAAAGGTCGCACCAGTCGTGCCTTTTTTGATAGCGATTGTTTTGCCAGCCAAATCTGCCTCTCCATTGATCGTTGTGTTGTCCTCACGTACGACCAGGGAAAGACCTGCTTGATAGTAAGGTTCAGAGAAATCTAAAATTTCCTTGCGCTTATCCGTGATGCTGATCCCTGCAATGGCACCGTCTAATTGCTTCGCTTGAACAGCCGGAATGATTCCTTTGAAGTCCATTGGTTTAATTTCTACCTCAAAGCCTTCTTCTTTGGCGATGGCATTGATTAGGTCGATGTCAATTCCCACGTATTTTCCGTCTTTTACAAACTCAAAGGGTGGGTATGTTGCATCTGTACCAATAACGTACTTCTTGGCACCCGACTGCCCAGATGTTGAGGAAGCTTGATCCGTGCCACTGCCACATGCACTTACCGTGAGTGCTAACAAACTAGAAACGACTGCAAGCATTAGTTTTTTCATAAATTACCCCCAAGTATATTTATGATAGATATGATATGGACATGAATATATTAATATAGAAAAGTCGGTAAAGTCAAAACAAACTGAAAGTAATTAATATCCATAATTGTATGAACGATATCATGGTGCAATCACAGAAAAGTTTTTTCATACCTGCTATAATGGTAGCAAATGTATAAAAGGGATGGGAAAAACGATGAAGCAGATCACCATATTGATCGCAGACGATGAAGCGGAGATTGCTGAGCTCGTTGCTTTGCATGTGAAAAAAGAAGGTTACCACACAATCATCGCAGCGGATGGAAAGGCAGCACTCCAAGCTGTGCAGACGCATTCAATTGATTTGGCGATCCTCGATATTATGATGCCTGGGTTGGATGGCTATGAGGTCACCAGGCTCATTCGTGAACAGCACAATATGCCGATTATCTTTTTGAGTGCCAAGACGTCCGATCTGGATAAAATCTCGGGATTGGTGATGGGCGCGGATGATTATATGACCAAGCCATTCAATCCAATGGAATTGGTCGCCCGTGTGAATGCCCAGCTGCGACGTTTTAAGCAGCTGAATCAACCAGCAGTAGCAGTAGCGAGTAACAAGGTATTAGAGGCAGGTGGACTTGTCATTTACCCTGAGCAGCGAACCGTGAACTTGTACGGAGAAACGATTGAGTTAACGCCGAAAGAGTTTGATATTCTCTACCTGTTGGCCAGCTATCCGAAGAAGGTGTTTAGTGCAGATAATATTTTCCAGCAGGTGTGGGGCGAAGCGTACTATGAAGGCTGCAATACGGTCATGGTGCACATTCGCACTTTACGAAAGAAGCTGGGCGAAGAAAAAACCAAAAACAAGTGGATCAAAACGGTCTGGGGCGTGGGGTATTCCTTTAATGGCTAAGATGATACGAAGCTTTCGGTTCCAAATAGTCAAGCTTCTGGGCCTAAGTCTGCTTCTATCCGGTGCGGTTACCTATGTGATCTTTAAAGTGCTACAGCTTTACTATCGAACAACTGTCAGGTTTGAAAGCTTGTTAACACCGATTCGCTATTTTATGCGAGAAATAGGGGACATTTACTTCTTTCTGATTATTTTTGTTCCACTAGCCATACTGTTTTTCTTCTTGCTAACCAAACGGTATGCCACCTATTTTCAGGAGATTTCCAGAGGGATTCATCATCTTGCGAATGGTGACTTTACCCATCATGTTCAAATACCGTCGAACGATGAGTTCGGGGATATTGCCAAGGACATCAATCTGGCGGGTGAAAAATTGCAGGAAGCTGTACAACGAGGAGATTTTGCCGAAAGCAGCAAGGATCAGCTGGTTTTGAATCTAGCGCATGACCTGCGGACGCCGCTGACTTCTGTTTTAGGGTATTTGGACATCATTTTGCGGGACGAGCAGTTGACGGTGCAACAAGCCAGGCATTACACGACTATTGCTTTTACCAAGTCGCAGCGTTTGGAAAAGCTGATCGATGAGCTCTTCGAAATTACGAGAATGAACTACGGCATGCTCACCATCCAACAGAACCTGATTGACCTGAGTGAATTACTCATGCAGTTAAACGAGGAGCTATATCCTTCCTTGGAGAAAAATCAGTTGGAAACCAGAATGAATGTGACCTCACGTTTGACGATTATCGGAGACGGAGAACTTCTGGCACGCGTTTTCGAGAATATCATGACCAATGCCATCCGGTATGGACAAGATGGCCAGTTTGTTGATATCAACGGTTTTTTGGAGCGTGATGAGGTCGTTGTGCAGGTGATTAATTATGGCAACGAGATTCCCCCGGAAGATCTGCCGCATCTTTTCGAGATGTTTTACACGGGAGACAAGGCACGCGCTCATCAAAACGGAGGCACAGGTCTTGGGTTATTTATCGCCAAAAATATTGTCGAGGGCCATGAAGGGACGATTTCTGCTCAGAGCAATTTGATCCGCACCGTTTTTGAAATACGTTTGCCTTACGAATAGACTACCTCACTTTATAAAAATTTAAGTTTTACCCCACTTTTTCTTTTAACAGTTTTCCTTATCCTGATCGGGTGACGAGCCAGGGTGGAACCTGCAAAGGGAAAAGTGGGTTTTTTTTATTGGCCAAGGGTTATCGGAGCGTAAAAGTTTTGTGGGAGGTAAGGGAATGAAAAAGCGATTGTGGATCTGGCTGAGTGTGGGCGTGCTTGTGGCTGGGTTTGGCGGCTATGCGGCTTCTTCGGGCGAAAAGAAGAATGGTGTTCCTGTGATGTTATCAACGGTGGTAACGGCCGATTTGCAAAGCACCATTTTGACGTCGGGCATTGTGAAAGTTCGAAATGAACATACCTTGTTCGCTAACTATGCAGGCGATCTGCGGAATTTCTCCATCAAGGAGGGAGACAAAGTGACCAAAGGGCAGGTGATCGGCAATATCGACATGTCTGATGTCAGCAATGAAATCATAGATATCGAGGCGCAAATCGCCATTCAGGAAGCGAATATCGCAAGGCTCTCCAAAGGTGTGGAGCCCGAGGAAGTCACGAAAATGCAGGAGCAGCTTGCCCAGAATGAACGCGAGTATCAAACGGCATTGAAGGACTTTCAACGCACGCAATCGCTGTTTACTGCTGGCGTGTCTACTCAACAGGCTGTAGAGCAGGCGAAGCAAAAGCTGCAAACAGCGGAATCAAGCGTGAAGGTCGCCAAGCAAGATTTGCTCTTGAAGCAAAAAGGGCCAGACAAGGCAGAGATTCGCTCCTACGAGGCGCAAATTCAAAAGCTGAATTTGGAAAAAGCGAAATATGAAAAGCAACGTGTGCAAAGTAGCATCGTGTCTCCGGTTGAAGGAACGGTGCTTTCGATGAAGGTGAAAGAAGGGAAGTACCTAAGTAAAGGCGAGGAAATTCTCACTGTTGGAGATACCAATGATGTTATGGTCGAAGCAGGAGTCGGAGAATCTGATTTGCGTAAAATCAAAATCGGACAGGATGCGGTGGTCTCAGGCATTTCCTTAGGCGGAGAACCGTTGCAAGGCAAGGTGTCGCGCATATCTCCTATAGCTGTAACCAGCAAAGAGCGGGATGGAGAGAATACGAGAGTGCCGGTCGCTGTCGATCTGAATGAGACGAGGGAGTATTTGAAGCCAGGTTTTCATGTGGAGGTGGATATTGTCCTGCAAAAAGCAGCAAACGCCATGCAAGTCCCCATTGAGGCAGTTATGACGGATCAAGATGGATCTTCCTTTGTCTGGGTATCGGAAAATGGCAAAGCAAAGAAGAAAAAAGTGACGACTGGAATTGAAAGTGAGTTGTCCATCCAAATTGAAAGTGGATTGGATGGCAGTGAAGAATTGGTAGCGAATCCGCCGGAAACCTTGCAAGAAAATGAAGCGGTCTTCCAAGCATCTCCCGAAGAGGTTTCGGAGTAAAGGAAGGAGGATACATATGCTGCAAATTGAGGGGTTAACCAAGCAGTACAAGACGGATGAGCTGGAGTTGTTCGCTTTGCAAAATGTCAATATTCACGTGGCTCAAGGTGAATTCGTGGCGATCGTGGGACCTTCTGGTTCTGGAAAATCGACGTTTATGAACATGCTGGGTTGTCTGGATCGGCCAACCTCCGGCTCGTATGTCTTGGATGGAATTGATGTTACGCAGTTGAAGGATAGTGGGCTGGCGCAGGTACGCAATCAAAAAATCGGCTTTGTCTTTCAATCCTTTCATTTGTTGCCACGTGCTACTTCGCTGCGTAATGTAGAGCTGCCGATGATGTATGCGGGCGTCGGCATGACAGAACGCAAAAAAAGAGCGAAAGCGGCGTTGCAGCGTGTCGGACTCGGCCAGCGGATGGATCATAAACCAACGCAGTTGTCCGGCGGTCAAAGACAGCGGGTAGCCATTGCCAGAGCGCTAGTCAACCGGCCAGCCATTTTACTTGCTGACGAGCCGACAGGGAATCTGGACAGTCGTTCCAGCATCGAGATCATGGCGATTTTTCAGGAGCTGCATGCGCAAGGGGTAACGATTCTACTCGTCACGCACGAGGCTGATATCGCCCAGCATGCCGAGCGCGTCATTACGTTTCGAGATGGTCATATCATCCGAGATGAACGAGTGGAAAAGCGCTTGTTTGCTACTGCGTCCGAAGAGGTGATCCTCACGTGAATTTACTCGAAAGCTTTCGTACGGCTCTGGAAGGGATTGGGACAAATAAGCTCCGAGCTACCTTGACGATGTCTGGGATCATCATCGGAATCATGTCTGTCATTGCCGTGATTACACTAGGGAACGGCAGTCAACAGGCCTATACCGATCAGTTGGAGAAGCTGGGTGCTACGAATTTCAGCGTTTATTTTGGCTGGGACCCTGAGCAAGGAAGTAAACTTACTGATTTGACAGTGGAGGATGCTTATGCACTTCTCCAACAATCGCCCTACATTGAAGAGGCAGTGCCGTTCGCCTCTTATTTCGGAACGATTCGTGGCCCGAAAAAGGGGAAGGACGCCAGTATACAAGGAACAAATGAGGATTTGTTAAAGGTCCAACCCAACTTGAAAATAGTTGCAGGCAGATATTTTACTGCGAAGGAAGTAAGAGAGGGGAGGCCCGTTATCGTTTTAACTGAAAAGTTAGCGGCTGGGCTTTTCGGAGGTGAAGACCCGCTTGGCAAGCGTTTGACTTATGATACAGCATCGGCCGTCGTCATTGGCGTGGTAAGGGAAGACAAGCTGATGTTTGACAATGGTCGATCTGAGGGTGCCTATATGCCAATTACCTATCTGCAAAATGTGACCGGGTTGAAGATAGTTCATACGATTACTGTAAAAGCCAAGTCGAAGGAAACGATGGAAGCAGCCAAGAAGCAGACAGAGAAGTATTTAAACCGCAGGCACGATCGCGAAAACTACTACCAAATCGATAGTATCGAGAATGCACTGGGTGAGATGGATTCCTTTTCCGGCACGCTTACCACGATCTTTAGTGTCGCTGCCGGGATTGCGCTGTTTGTCGGTGGGATTGGCGTCATGAACATCATGCTCGTATCTGTCACGGAGCGGACGCGGGAAATCGGCATTCGCAAGGCGTTAGGGGCGCGTTACGGAGATATTATGCTGCAGTTTTTGATCGAATCGATGATCGTCTGCCTGATTGGTGGAACGATTGGGATTCTGCTCGGCATCGGGACAGCCATGTTTGCCTCGCAATATGTCGATGTGCCGCCGCTATTATCGTGGGAAAGTATCGTAATCGCCTTCGGGTTCTCCAGTGCCATCGGTATTTTCTTTGGGCTCTACCCGGCTCACAAGGCGGCGAGGCTCAATCCGATTGATGCGTTGCGATATGAGTGAGGAATGAAAAAGAAATGACTAGCAGATGTCGCTGCTAGTCATTTTTCTATTAGTCATTTTGCTATTAGTCTCGAACCGATTGTAGTGCCGTTGACCAACTAATCACTTGATTTAACATGTCGTTTACATGTGGGATATGCAATTCAGATGGTTTAAAGACTGTGTAATTTTCAAAATCAGTAAATAGATTGAATGCAGGTTGTGTACGAACGTCGGCAACCTGCAATTCCCCTAGGATTCCACGTAAGTGCTCTGCTGCACGAGTTCCGCCTGAGGAACCATAGCTGACGATACCAGCCGCTTTGTTGTACCATTCCTTGCGGGCGAGGTCGAGTGCGTTTTTTAATACCCCTGTGATGCTGTGGTTGTATTCGGCGGTAACGAATACGAATCCATCCAGGCTGGATAGCTTTGCCGCCCATGCGGCTACTGGTTGCTCACCATTCGGATCGCCAAAGAACGGTAAGTGAAAGTCCGCAATATCAACGATTTCATACGCTGCATCTCCTCGTTGATCGGCAACTCCTTTGAGCCACGCACCTACTTGGGGACTGACTCGGCCTGGGCGAGAGCTGCCCAGAATAATCCCGATTGTTAAGCTTGAAGTACTCATGGTTCGTTCCGTTGCCAAAAGATTGTAAAAGTCTACACCTCTTTTGTTTGCTTCCTGCTTCTCTGTGTCTGCTTTGGCCGAAGCTACTCGCATTTGATAAGACACTCCGCAGGCGTAAATTCGGATACAACGAATCCTACAGATTAGCGGTAACTTATTGGGGTTAGCTCGCTAATTTTGCTAGGTTAATAGAAGCGTTTACATCTCTATCTATCTCTAGCCCACAAACACATTTGAATACTCGATCTGAGAGC
>NZ_JBIAOR010000014.1:0-141905 GCF_042878995.1 Brevibacillus sp. NPDC003359 | reverse complement strand
GCAAAATTAAAAGGCATGAGCCCGGTACAATACCGCACTCATGCCCAAGCAGCCGCCTAATTAAATGACATGTCTAACTTTATGGGGTCACTTCAAGCTCAGACGGTTTTTCTTTTTTATGCTGCTTAGTTGGAAGTCAGTCCCGCATGCATTTTCTCCAATAACGATACGGCAAGGCGCTCGTTTTGCTCAATTGATTGCAGTAGATCTATCGCCTGCTTGCCCTGCTCCGCATCGTTCGGTTCGCCTCCAGCCGGGAACGGGAAGAGCTTGCTTAACGTGTCAAAGCCATCGGCAATCGCCCCGTACAAGCTAGCTGCTTCTTTCATCAGCGGGCGAACCTCATCAAACACAGAATCTGTCCACGTATCAACCATTTCGCTCCAGAAAAGAGAGGCGTAGCGACGTGCATCCCCGTTCACCACGGTCGTATACGCGTTGCCATTCGGCTCAACCGTTCTCTTTTCATAGGCTTCCTGCCAAGCAGCATAGGCGGCTAGACCATTGGCACAGCTCGGGTCCAGCGGTTCTTCTCCACGATAATGAACGAGTGTAGATTGGAGGGCATTTGCAAGCATCGTGCGACGATCGATCGGAAATGCATGGTCGATGGCAAGAACAAATAATTCCTCGACAATACCTCGTCCCAAGTTCTCATAGGGAATGGTACTGTCGTTTCGGCAGTTGTCACCTGCGTAAAACACTCTTTTTTCATCATCATAGCCGTAGATCAATCCAAACTCTGGCATGAACAGGTCCCAAGCAAGCACAGGATGTCCTTTATCGATGGAACGGTGGATCAGTTCCAATGCTTCTGGCAAGAGAACAGACAACTGGCGTTTCTTACGTGCTTCAGGACTGAGCAGCGAAGGATCGACTTGATTGGCGTTTACGCCTGGTGCGCAACTAGGGTGATCAGGGGTAATCACACGAGATTCAAAGCCCATGTTTTTCAAACCCTGCTGTAAGACCTTTTGAAAGTGAAACATCGTCGGTCCCGCAATATGGATATTTTCAGGCACGATTGTCAAACGAAAAGCATGCCCGCTCAGCCCAAGTATCATCGGTAAAGACATTTTTCGTTCAGTCGCTTCTACCAGTCCGTATAGTGCTGCTGCGCAAGTAATCCAAGTAGGCATAGTGAATGCTTCTGGTTTATTCAATACTGCTTGTTTCATATTCCCCGCAACCTTTCTCGTCTTCATGTATTGATCAACAACGACACGAGTTTTTTCCTGAATCAGTTTTTTGCGAGAGCGGGATAGCACTTGGTAGACATTCGCCTGGGACATCTGGAACATGTGGGAGATCTCATGAGGGGCCAAATGGTCAAAAAAGTGAGATTCCACAATGCGTCGCTCCCGAGGATTGAGGCAGTACAGCAGGCTCCTGATCGTCTCAAACAGTTCACGTCGCACCATGACCTCTTCGGGATCGGTGTTCTGCGCAGAGTGTGACCAAGACCGTCCCAGCCTGTGCAGAATACTATCGAGGTCCTCCCAGTCAGTTGGTTCCTGCTCATGCGTTTGTTTGCCCAGACTCGAGAAGACGGTTTCCCTTTTTTGCGAACCCTTCGAAAGACGTGTGTACGCCTGATTGCGCACAATCCGGTGCAGCCAAGGGAGGAAACGTCGGCTGTCCACCAGCGTTCCCAGGTGCAGAAAGGCGCGAATGAGAGCATCCTGAACGATGTCTTCGGCAAGAAAGGCTTCTTGTGTATACGACCGTGCATAGCCGTAAACTTTGGAGCGATGACGCCTGACCAGCTCGCTAAACGCCTCCTGATCTCCGGCCTTTGCCTGCTCTACCAAAATCTCGTCTTCTGTCTGGTCGTGTTCCTCATGAGACTTAGGCTTGATAATCAAGTGATCCATTGCAAAAACTCCTCGTGATTTGTTGATTTACTGTATAGACTTCTGGGTCGTGGATTTTCTGACACGGGATGCGAAAAAATTTCGGAGTTTTTTAAATCGTTCTGTCTAGTGTATCAGACAAATAAAGGCAGTGGTTTTTCCAATGGCAGATGACAAAGCAATTTGTAACAATTTCCACTCTCCCCTATAATGAACGTACAGGAAGAAAAAGGAGGATGGAAGTACATGAAGCTCATTTCTGTTGCAGGAGAAAGTGTGGCACCTGGAAAAGGTGGTTCACCGTCTGATACATTTGATCGTTCCATTGCTACGTGGCAAGAAAATGGTCAAGAAAAAACAATAACCGTCACCTATGTGCGCTATTTTGGCAAAGTGATCGCTGAGCGGGGCATTTACGATCAAGAGGCAGAAGGGGTTCCTGTCAGCCATTTGGTAGCGACTCTGTTTCTCGAAAAGCATCCTGAGGCAAAAGAAACCCGTCATTATATTAATGATACGGAGTCTTTCGTCAAGCTGTTTGAGGACTTTTCCCTGACAAAGTGGAAAGAGCGTTATCCTCTGTAGAATATGAGGGTTTACAGCTTTCAAAGTCAAAAGATTCTGATTCGCCAAAGACACATACGGGTAACTTTTGTAAGGGCATGCTAAGGGCAACCAATTATTGGAGGGAATTAGCATGTTTTCTATTTGGGTGCCACTGGTGATGACGTCCTCTGCACTTATTTTTGGTGCAATACCTGCGCATGATCCTACGACTACGACTTCCTCGGCAGCGTGGATGGTTGCTGTACAGGAGTTTGATGCGTTTTTGCAGGACTGGAAAAAAGGGCAGAGGCTTGCGAACCTTCGTCACCCGCTTTTTGACCTCACGGGAGTGTCAGCGGTATCAGGAATGATGGAGATCATCCGTTTTTCGGGAGAAGCCCACGGGCAAGCGGGAGAAATCACCCTTTCGTTTTATACACTGGAAGGCGACAAGGTCTTTTCGCCCCCAGGCTCCGTGTCTGTCGCGCGAGTTGATGAGAAGCGTCGGGAATTTCAAGTCACTGGTGCCATTCCACGGGTTTTACGCGGGCGGAAGGGAGTTGTACAGGTGACTTTTACGGGAGAAAAGCGGGCATCGTACTTGCTGAAGGTACGATTCTAGTGAAAATACGGGAGAGGAGGGGCTGCTGTTGATTGAGGTCAAGGATGTCAGCAAGCGGTTCAAGGAGATCGCAGCGGTCCAGCATGTATCGTTTCGTGTGGAAGCAGGCGAGGTTTACGGTCTTCTGGGGGAAAACGGTGCGGGTAAAACAACGACAATGCGCATGATGGCGACGGTTTTGACCCCAACCGAGGGAGACATCGAGATTAGTGGGTTTTCCGTTCGACAGCAACCACTTGAAGTGCGCCGTAGAATCGGTATCTTGTTCGGGGGAGATGTGGGTCTTTACAGCCGTTTGACAGCGCGGGAAAATATCGCGTACTTCGGTCGTCTATACGGATTGGAGCAAGCGAGGTTGGAGGAGCGGATAGATAATCTGAGCAGGCTGCTTGAGATGGACGATTTTATCGACAGGCGAGTCGGGGCCTTTTCGCGAGGAATGAAGCAAAAGGTAGCGATTGCCCGGACGCTCGTACACGATCCGGATGTCATTTTGCTGGATGAACCGACGACAGGACTGGATGTAACAGCTGCCACAATCTTTCGAAGAATGGTCAGAAGGCTACAAGAAGAAGGGAAGACGATCCTGTTTTCCAGTCACAACATGGGCGAGATCAACAAGCTGTGCAAAAGGGTTGCGCTCATGCACAAGGGTGAGCTGCGGTTCGCCGGGGGATTGGATGCGTTGCGCGAGCAGTTTGGGACAGAGGATCTGGACGACATTTTCATGGCTGTCGTGGAAGGGAGCGAAGGCTGATGGGCTCGCATGTCGTTTGGACCGTATTGAAAAAAGAACTGATGGACTTGTTTCGCGATCGCAAGGCGTGGATGGGGACGCTACTGGTGCCATTGCTCGTCATTCCGTTCGTCTTCTTTTTGCTGGGGACGTCCTATAGCAATGTTGAAAAAGAAGCGAGGGAGTACATCCCGTTAGCCGTTCAGGGATCATCCTCATTAATTACTGTTTTGCAAAAAAATCCTGCCGTTCAAATCCTGGAGCCGTCCAATCCGGAGCAAGCACTGCAAGCAGGTCAGCTGCGTGCCATTTTGACGATTCCTGCTGGCTTCGATGAAGAGATCGCGGCGGGCCATACAGGTAAGTTATCTGTTGCCTATGACTCCACCAATCAAAAATCTGTCTATGCCCGTACGTTGATCGAGCAGACAGTAGAGGCTTACAGCAAAGAAGTCGTAGCGAAAAGATTGAACCAAGCCGGCCTGTCCGAGCAGACGATTCAACCGATTGTCTCCACCTTTCAAAATACAGCCTCTGAAGAAAGGAAGTCGGGAGGGATGCTGGCTGGCATCATTCCCTTGATGTTGGTAGTCTCACTCGCATCCGCGGGTATGGCCGCAGCGAATGATCTCGTCGCCGGTGAGAAAGAACGGGGAACGCTCGAATCTCTGTTGACGGCGCCGATTGCAGCCCAGCATATCCTCACGGCAAAGCTATTGGCTGTCATGACCATGAGTACCATGGGGGCAGTAGCATCGCTAATTTCTGTCACGCTGGCGATGCGTCTGGGACCAATGGGGACGGAAGGAGATCATTTTACACTCGCCTTCTTCTCGCCTGTCACTTTGTTGGTGCTCATCGTGACGATTTTGTTGTTGGCGGCACTCTTTGCAGGGTTGGAGCTTGTTTTGAGTACGGTTGCCAAGTCTTTTAAAGAGGGGCAGACGTACATGAGTGCTGTCATATTTTTGGCGATGGTTCCGTCGTACATGCTGATGCCAGTAAGTCCGGTCGACATCCCTGCGCATTACTACGTGATGCCTGTGTTCAACGGTGTCGCACTGTCCAAGGAAGTGTTTTACGGCAAGGTCGACCCGATGCATGCGCTCCTGGGGATTGGCTCCTTGCTTGTCTATGTGGTCTTCACTATTTTTCTCGCGTCGCGCATATTCCGCAGAGAAGGTGCGGGGTTAAAGCACTGATCGTAAAAATCTCAGTCCTGTCTCGTCACTAGTCGTTGTCATCTCGAGAAAGCTGGTGAAATGTTGTGAATCCGCTTTATGTAGGTGTGTTGTATATTTTCGGATCGGCTGCTGGCTTTGGCGTCATGTCTATTTTTGCTGTGTACGCCTACGAAGCGGGTGTGTCTGTTTCGACGCTCTTGTTTTTGCGGTTTTATCATAACAGCCGAGAAGACTTCCATTTCTAAGCCATGCATAGCTTGGCGAAAGTTGGGGATGAATCGGCGCTGCGAAGGAAGGACTTCTGCTTTTTCGGTTGCTCCCGCAATCCTTTAGTGGAACATACGTTCTCATTATGGTAAACTCTTCCTGCGAGGAGGTGAATCAGGATGCTCCGTAAAAAGGCTTTCCAATTTCGCATTTTTCCCAACATTGAACAAGCCATACTCATCTCGAAGACATTGGGATGCAGTCGCTTTGTGTTCAATCGATTTCTGGCACATTGGAACGAAACCTACAAACAAACGGGCAAGGGGTTATCTTACCATTCTTGTTCTGCTCAACTGCCACAGTTAAAAAAAGAACAGCCTTGGCTCCAAGAAGTAGACAGCACAGCCCTTCAATCTTCCCTCAACAACCTCGCAGATGCTTTCACACGATTTTTCAAGAGACAAAATGAAGCGCCACGTTTCAAAAGCAAGAAGAATAAAGTCCAGTCTTATACCACGAAATATACGAATGGAAACATCCGGATCGCTGGGAACCAAATCAAGCTGCCGAAACTTGGCTGGGTGACATTCGCTAAATCCAGAGAGGTAGAGGGACGGATTCTAAACGTCACGGTTAGACGAAATGCTAGCGGGAAATATTTTATTTCGGTGCTTTGTGAGGTACCTTACTCTCCGTATATTCCTGTGGACAAAGAGAAAACCATTGGCATCGACCTGGGTCTCAAAGAATTTGCCACGTTTTCCACGGGGGAAAAGATCAAGAATCCCAAGTACCTTCGTCTGTACGAAAAGAAACTTAAGCAATGGCAAAGGCGGCTTTCACGCCGAAAAAAGGGCGGGAACAATTACGACAAAGCGAGAAAAAAAGTAGCGATCTTGCATGAAAAAGTAGCCAACACTCGAAATGACTTCCTGCATAAACTGTCCACTAGGCTGATTCACGAAAACAAAGTGATCTGTTTGGAGGATTTGCAAGTGAAACACCTGATCAAGAATCACAAGCTGGCGAAAAGCATTGCCGATGCGTCATGGTCCACTTTTCGCGCCATGATGATCTACAAAGCCGAATGGTATGGACGAACGCTCTCCCTTGTTGGCAAACAGTTTCCTTCCAGCCAACTTTGCTCCACGCCAAAATGCGGGAACCGCAACAAAGACGTCAAGAATCTGAACTTGCGAGAATGGACATGTTCGTACTGCGGGACACGGCATGATCGTGACGAGAATGCCGCGATCAATATTGTGCGAGAAGGTCTACGGTTGTTGTGTGAAACAACTTAACTGTCGGAACGACAGGGATAGCTTGGCACATTTCACTTCGGTAAAGTGATTACCCAAGAATCCCCCACTTCAAGGCACTAGCCTTAGTGGTGGGAGCGTTCAAATTGTGGTGGGGAATCGAGTGGTAAAAGGCGTCTCTTCCTATGTAACATCTGCGTACATAGCCCAGTTTGCTGCTATTTCTACCTTTTTCATTGCGTTAAAAGACGGAGGTGTCGATCTGTCTTTTGCGGTACAAGGGTGGTGGGCGCTGCTGGGGATTGTTGTTTTTTCTACGGTGGTCGCCATCAGTTTTTTCTTCCGCGGCTTGCAGCTGATCGGGTCAACGAAAGCATCGGTGCTCAGCACGCTGGAGCCTGTTGTCACGTTTGGGTTTTCGGCGTTGTTGTTTGGCGAAGCCTTTAGCCTGCTCCAGTTGTTGGGGGGATGTGCCGTGCTCGTCGGTGCTGCGCTGATTGTTTCGGGGAAAGGCGGAGAGCCAGAGCTGGCATCCAGGCAGGCTTCTTCATAAGGTGATACCAAAAAGACGCTCTTGCTGTGAGGATTCACGTACAGGAGCGTCCACTTTTTTTAGTCCGATCAGGATTCGTTCATCTGTGAACGAATTAACCAGCCTGCACCGTACACACCCGCATCATTGCCGAGTTGGGCAGGAACGATCTCTGTGGACTCGACGACGTAAGTGAACGGAACAAAGCGTTTGAATGATTCACGGATTCGGGAAAAGAGGAAGTCACCTGCTGCTGCCACGCCTCCGCCGATCATGAACTTCGCAGGATTGAGTACATTCGCCAAGTGGGAGAGCGCGAGACCGAGATAGAGTGCCACTTGATCGATAATCGCGAGAGCCGCTGCGTCTCCTGCTACGGCTGCCTCGAGGACATCCTTGGCGGCAATGTTTCCTTTGGTCGCTAGTACAGCGGCAAGCGCCGGGCTTGATCCGTTTGTAGCTGCAAATCGCCCTTCACGAATGATGGCAGTCGCAGACGTATATGTTTCGAGACAACCTGTTTTGCCGCAATTGCAGGGGGCACCGCTATCCGGGGTCATGGTGATGTGACCGATTTCGCCGCCAACACCGTTGATGCCATGGATGACCTTTCCATTCAAAATGACGCCTCCGCCTACCCCTGTGCCGAGCGTGATGAGCACGAGGTCTTGTGCACCTTGGCCTGCACCTTGCCACATTTCCCCGAGGGCAGCGACATTGGCATCGTTGTCGACCGAGACTGGCAGACCTGTAAGGGCTTCCAATTTTTCTTTTAATAAAACGGGTTGGCGCCAGTGAAGATTCACCGCTTGGAAGACGATTCCCTTTCCGCCATCGACGGGTCCGGGTACTCCTACACCGATTCCGCAGACTTGTGAAAGAGAATAGTCATGCTGCGCAAGAAGATCATGAGACATGTCTACGATTTTTTGCAAAATCCCATCCTCGCCGTCCGCAACAGGCGTCGGTTCTTGCATTTTTGTAACCAGCTCGCCTTCTGGCGTAATCAAAGCCATCTTGATTGCAGTGCCACCCACATCTACTCCCACGATGATCTTCTTCACAAGCGTCTCCCCTATCTCCTTGTTTTCCATCTTTTTCTATCTTATCACGCTATATGGAGCATAGCGATTCCCAAAAATGGCTATACAGGATATGATGGAAGAGAGTACCCCCGTGAGCGAGGGAAGGAAGAAGGGATCTGCCTTGAAACGAGCCAGATTAATCTACAATCCAAGCTCCGGCCGGGAGATCGTGCGTCGGCGATTGCCGGAAATCCTCGATTTAATGGAGTCGGCCGGATATGAAACTTCATGCTATGCGACCAAAGGGGAAGATGATGCGACAGAAGAAGCTGCTCGTGCAGTAGCTCGCGGTTTTGACATCATCCTGGCCGCTGGTGGAGATGGAACCATATATGAAGTAGTAAATGGGATGGCAGAGCATAAAGCACGGCCAACTCTTGGAATAATCCCCTGCGGAACCAGCAATGATTTTGCCCGGGCGGTCGGTATACCGAAATCGATCACGCGTGCTACGGAGATTGTCACCATGGGCAAGAAAAAACGCATTGACCTGGGGCGCATCAACAACCGCTATTTTATGAATATCGCGGGTGGCGGCTCGTTGACGAATTTGACCTACGAGGTCCCGAGCAAGCTGAAAACGCTCATCGGACAAATGGCGTATTACGTCAAAGGATTGGAAAAGCTGCCGTCGCTGCACCCGATCCGTGTTCGTCTGGAGAACCGCAAAGAGGTGCTGTTGGATGAAGAAATCATGGTGTTCCTCATCGCCAATAGCCGATCCGTAGGTGGTTTCGACAGGCTCGCCCCAGATGCGGACTTGTCAGACGGCAAGCTGGATGTCATCGTCGTGAAGAAGTTGAATATTGCGGAGTTTATTCGCTTGGCGACACAGGCAGTTCGCGGCGAGCACCTAAAGGACCCGAACATCCTGTATTTCCAAGCAGATTACATCAAAGCCACCTCGCCAGGTGGAGAGACGGTTCAGCTCAATCTGGACGGTGAGCTGGGAGGACAGCTACCTTGCGTAGTGGAAGCGTTGCCGGGGCATATCGAGTTGTTCGTCCCGTAAGAAGATAGTAAAATGAATAGCAATAGCCGTGGGGATGCCGCTTTTCGCTGTGCATCCCTGCATGCTTCCATGAGCGAAAACCTATAGAGCAAGATAAAAGGAGCAATAGATAGTGGCGAAGACAACAAAGAAGCGGCGCGGTCCGCACCCGACAGCCAAAGTGGAGCTGGACGTTCCTGTACGTGTCGGACAAACCGTGGAAGTGGAGATAACCGGACTGAACCACGAAGGAGCAGGAGTAGGCCGGATTGAAGGATATACGCTGTTTGTAGACGGCGCACTTGCAGGAGAGCGGGTTCATGCGCGCGTCGATCATGTGAAGAAAAACTTCGGCTTTGCTAAGCTGACAGAAGTAGTAGAAGCGAGTACCCATCGCTTCCAGCCGCCCTGTCCGCTGTACGATCGTTGTGGAGGCTGCTCGTTGCAGCATCTGGCATACGACGAGCAGCTACGTCATAAGCAGCAAATCGTCAGGGACAACCTGCGGCGCATTGGCGGTTTCCAGGTCGAAGGGGAAGGGGCCATTACCGTTCATCCGACACTCGGCATGAATGATCCATGGCGCTATCGCAACAAGGCGCAGGTACCAATCGGCGAGGAAAATGGGGCGTTGGTCGGCGGCTTTTACGCGGAGAAATCCCACTCGATCATCGACATGAACGAATGCCTCATCCAGCATCAGGCGAATGATGAAGCAGTGGCAGCTGTGAAGCAGGCGGCGACCAAGCTGAATATCAAGGCATATGACGAGACTCGCAATACAGGCCTGCTGCGTCATGTGGTCGTCAAGGTGGGCGTGAAGACGGGGGAAGTCATGGTCGTGCTCGTAACGACGGAAGAGCAGATTCCGCAGCGTGACCAGCTGGTGGAAGCGATTCGTGCACAGGTAGCTGGCGTGACGAGTATCGTGCAGAACATCAACTCGGACAAGACCAACGTTATTTTTGGCAAAAAGACAGTCACGCTCTGGGGCAGCGATGTGATTTACGATTATATCGGTCCGATTAAGTTTGCCATTTCGGCGCGTTCGTTTTATCAGGTCAATCCTGCTCAGACCGAGGTGCTGTACAACAAGACGTTGGAGTACGCGGGTGCGACTGGGACGGAGACGGTTATTGATGCGTACTGCGGTATCGGGACGATTTCGCTGTTTTTGGCGCAGAAGTCCAAGCATGTGTACGGTGTAGAGATTGTGCCAGAAGCGATTGAGGATGCGAATCGCAATGCGCAGTTGAATGGCGTGGAGAATGCGACATTTGAGGCAGGGCCTGCGGAGGTTGTCATTCCTGCTTGGAAAGAGAAGGGCATACGAGCGGATGTGATTGTGGTTGACCCGCCGCGCAAAGGCTGTGATGAGGCGTTGTTGACGACGATTTTGGAGATGCAGCCGGAGAGAGTGGTTTATGTGTCTTGTAATCCTTCTACATTGGCAAGGGATTTGAAGGTGCTTGCTGACAGTTACGCGGTGAAGGAAGTGCAGCCGGTGGATATGTTCCCGCATACGGGGCATGTGGAGAGTTGTTCACTGTTAGTGAGAAAAGATTAAACAAGATGTGACGGTGTCAGAACCCTTCCAACAAGTTGGAAGGGTTCTTTGTTTGTGTGGATAATTATAGTAAAGTTAATGGGTTAGGGGTGATACACATGGGTGGCGGTTTATATGGACACAGAAATATTGAAGATGAGCGACTTAAAGAATGGATAACAGCGTGGAATCCACAAGATTATATTAACTTTTTTCAATCTTACTATGGAATTGAACACGACATTGATGATGAAGGCTTTTTGACAATACAAGTAGAGAGAGTCAAAAAAGCTGTCTTAAATGTTTTCGTTTCGGATGATAGATACCTATTCGATGTTGTAATGAGATATATGACTGAAGCAATGTTTTATTGCTATTTTAGATATGACAATTCAACAGCTTATTGTGGTAACTATTATGAAGTGCTAATTGAATTTGCTGATGAATCAACCAAGAAAAGGTTAATTAAAGGCTATGACTATGTACAAACAGGTGGGATAACCTTAGAGAAGAATGGTGAAGTTATAGGACATATTGGTGAAATGAGTGACCTTTTTTGGCATGCGTTTTATGACCAATATATTGTAGAGGATTATTGTGCAATAGAGCATGCGAGAAACAATGAGAAGGATATTACTCTGCAAATTTGGAATGATAAAATTTTCGAAAATACAGATCAGTTTTACAAGTTCATTGAACAGATTTTGTTTGAATGCAATGTTAATCTAGGCTTTAGTTTCAAGAGGTCAGGATTTGAAAATGAAAGTAAATTAAAAGGGCATACGTCTAATACTAAATTATGCTTAAGTAATATTGAATTAGAGGAAACCCCATTAAGATATTTTAACTTTGCTAACCATACTAAGATACCACGACATAAATACTTAGCTTATTATCAGGTTCTTGAATTTTTCTTTACAAGAGCCGTCAAGGAAGCGAGGTTTCCAAAACCAAACGAACTCTTATTAGTAAAATACATAGTAACAAAATCAATAACTGAATCAGAAGTAGTTTCATGGCTTGAGGAAATTACGGGCAGGGGTAAACACTATACAGAACCTTCGGAGAAATATCCTGCACTTTTTCCTTTGAAAGCTACAGAAATTGTTGAGTCAGTAGCAACACGGATTTATTCAATAAGGTGTTCGTTAGTTCATTCAAAAGAAGCACCTAAAGATGCTAACTTCATACCTAACCTTAATGATGAAATAATAGATAAGGAAATATCACTTATCAAATATGTTGCAGAGAAAGTGCTGTATAAGTGGAGTAATGCTCCTGAATAGTGGAGGGCATGATTATGGCAAATCCAAACAAAAAGAAAATCCATGGTTGGAAGCGAAAAATTAAGCAGATTGAACAATGGAAACAACGCCATATTGATTTGGACATTTAACGATTATTTCGTAACAAAAGAGACTATGTAAAGTTATGGATTGACTCTTTTTACAGGTTAACTAGACGTAATCCTCCGATGTGGCATTCTCGATTAATACTTGAGGCAATGATAGAGGTTTACAAATCTTGGTGGGTAGTAGGAATTAGTACATTTTGGGAGAATGTTTACTATGAAAGCAGGATTAAGTATTTTATTGGAGAGATAGTTGTGAATATTGTTAGAGAAGAAGCTAAGCAGTCAATTACAGGTAAGTCCATATTAAGTAACAAGGCCAGATTTCTATCACTATCTGCTACATTTATAACTTTATTTGGTTTTTTTAATTATATGTTAGGTTATTCATATTTATATGGTTATTATTTTGGGAAAGATCAGAATGTCCCAACTTCTATCCTTGAATTAATTATATCAGCAGTTCCGTTTAATTTTTATACTGTTACAGTAATGGGAGTTTTCGTTATTTTACTCTACAGTTTTTTTGCTTCTTTAGTCTATTTTATTGTTAAATCATCGACAAATGTGAAATCATGGAAAACGAGCTTTCAGAAATTACTTGCTGTATGTTTAATCATTTTTGTATCACAGATATCAATTTCTATCATTTTCTTTGGAGAGTTCAAGAATAATCTTTCACAAATAATTGAGATGGGTGTTTTTATTTGGTGCTTGTTCTTTTTTCTATTAGTATTTTTAATTTGGATGATAAGATCTTCAAAAAGACCAATCGCAGGGATTAGTGGTTTCTTATACTCGATTATCCTGTTATTGCTTATGGCTCAATACACTGATATTGCAGTAGATTATCAGATTGCAATATTTTTATTTTCATGTTTTCCATTTGGAATACTATTGACTTGGTACAAAAGAAACAATTTTTTTATTTATTATCCATATAGTGCTTTATTTTTAATAATGATCTCTGGGGAATCATTGGGATTAAGTGTTGATAGGAGTATATTTTTATCTTTAATTATAGCAGTTATCTTTAGTATGATATTTGAGAGTGTAAAGCAAAATTTAGTGCAGATGTATATATTCTTAAAAAGAAAATTGCAAAAAAACACGGATGTTGTTGAAATCGTCGATCCTAAAAAGAATAAGGCTAACTTGAAAGTTACATTGCCAGTATTGATAATGATGTGTATTTTGGCATTAACCACAGTAGTTCCTTATACCTCATTCATAACAGGAAAAATCATGCGTTCTATGATTCCTGGGAGAGCAATACAAGTTATTGAATACAGTAACGGCACAAATAACATTTGTGGTGAACTTGTAACTTATAAAGATGGTGTATTTTACATCTCCAATACAAAATGGGAGCTCGTGGTGTTAAAAAATATCGATGTAACGGTAAAATTTAAACAAGCGAATGAGACAAAATGTAATAATAATTGACCACATTTTTGACCACGCACTATTGTTTCTTACATTGTTATACGATAAGCCAAGATATATTTAATTTAAACGAAACCGCAGGACGATGAGATTCCGTAAATAATATTCGTCTAAAATTATAATGAGCACAATACGGGCATGTGGAGAGTGTTACGTTATTGGTGAAGAAGATTGTTATAAATGGCAATTAAAGACTGCCCAAAGCTTAAATAGTCTGGCTAAATCTAGAAATGTTTGCCCACAAGAGCCGAGCGAAACCCAGGTGTCCATTCCTGAATTTCCTCGGATTTTTCAATAAGGGCAGTGAGTAGGGAATGCAGGGGAAAGGCGGTGTGGGTGGAGGTCGAGGGCTTGAGTATATCTAATGCGGACATAGGTAGATGGGGATTTTGGCTGAAGTATATCTTGATTGTACGTTAGATCATTAGAACTTCTGTTATCATAGGTTTTAATGTAGAAAAATGTATAGTGATCTGTATAGAGAAGGTTGAGGAGCGATAGGAATGATATTATCAAATCCAGAAAGGTTTAACTTCTATAGAGCAGAAAATGAAACAAAAAAAGGATTCGACAATTTATTAAAGTACATAGAAGAACAATTCTTATCTCATGGTATTGAAGCAGTCATTGGTATCTTGAAAGCTTCCGGTATTTCTGTAAACTTATATGGAAGCAAAAAGCATGAAAAATTATTCAATGATTTGATTGATCACCTATTATCAATGAATAATGTTGAAAAGGAAAAAATAGATACACTAATCAAAGAGGCTTCCGAGCTTGAAAACATAATAGGTAGATTTAATCAAATTCGTTCAGAATTTTTTGATAAATTCGAAGAAAATGAACCCAATTATCAGGTGGCTTCTTATTTACTCTCGTTAGAGAACTATCTAAGCTCTTTAAAAACTGACTCGAATGAAAGTTACAATATTAATCAAAGTGCAGCATTTTGGGATAATGCAATTGAGTCTTCAGGGATGATCTTAAAATATTTTTTATTTAAAAAATTCGAATTTAGTGGGAGTAAAAAAACTATTAATCCAATATTTTTAGATATATCAAAAAGACACATTTTTTTTAGTTCTTATTGGAATGAGATTAATGATGTGATTGAATACTGGAAATACTCAAATTTAAATGTCACTGCAAACTCACAAGGAATGATTTCCTTAGAAATAGTAGATAATGATTTTGAACTAAATAATTTAATATCAAATGAAAGGTTTCTTAATTTACGCGAAGGGTGGCAAATGAGCACCCTAGGGGAGATAGTATCAATAATAAAAGAGGGGAATAAACAAGATATAATTTCTGAGGCAACCGAACACTTGACATTTCTATTTTCAACTTTATATTTTGGGTCGCCAACTTTAGACGACAAAGTGGAAAATATAAAACTATCGAAATGGATTGAAGCATATCAGTTATTAATAAAGGAGAGTAAAAAATTTCTAAATCAAAACAATATAAAAAACAATTATAAACTAAAAGATGTTTGTCTAAGTAGAACTAAAAAAAAGTGGAAAGAACTCTTCAAGAAAAATGGATTTTCTAGTGTAGAGTTTGATATTATAATTGACTTTTTTACTTTTAATCATAAATCTCAAGATCTAATTGATTGCCCTTTTATTCTCATCGATGATCAATTAGTTGTTCTTCCATCACTCACTGCGAGTGCTGATGCAGCAAGAGCCCTTGCTTCGAACTTCCTTAATAAGAATGTAAACTTGGATTTTAAAGGTGGAGGTTTTGAAGATAGAATAAAAGCTGGATTTAACATAAATAAGATTAAAAATTCTAGGCTATATAAAAAAACTAGCGAGACAGAGTATGAATGTGATGTAGCCTTTGTGATTGAGAATGATATTTTTTTTGTAGAATGTAAAGCTCATGTTCAACCATTTTCCACGAGACAGCATGCGAATCATTTGTATAAATTATATAAGGAGACTTCTCAATTAAATAGGATAGCGGATTTTTTCAGTAACAATATACATTTAATTAAAGAACAACTCAAATTAGATGACATTTTTGTTATAAAGAATTTTCATCGTATTTTAATAACTACCTCTATGATTGGAGCTCCAATGTATATTAATGGAGTTTACATAATTGATGAATCTGCTTTTGCAATGTTTATAGATAGGACTCCTCCCTCACTAATATTGATGAATAATGGGGAATATAAAAGGGATTATGCAGACAAAATTGACATTTATCATGGAAACATAACCGTTGATAAAACAATTCAGTTTTTAAAATCCCCTCCACAAATACAAATCCTTAAGAATTTTTATTCAAAGAGTCACGTCAATTTAAACTTATTTGATATTAAACGATATATCAAAGTTAATAAAACAATTCATGTTGGAGATGAAGTAGATAGTGTAGACGGAGAGCTACTCAGTAAATACTATACTAATAAAATTAAATGATATCTAAGCAAGCGTTGTTGAATGATGTTTTAGTAAGATGTTATCTAAGTAAAATTGAAGTGTTAAAGATCTAGGAGAGAAATATTATCCCAACGATTTTGTCTTTTTATTTGGTATCCATAAGTTAAGTAAACTAATATTAGAACTTACAAGCATGGGGAGTATAATCGAATAATGCCACATCAAGACTGCAATTTTTCGGAAACCACAAATGTGGAGTGCTATTCACTGCTAGAGAGAAAGGACAAATAGTGGAGATGTATTGGCGTAGCAGAGGGACTTCCTCTGCTTTTTTTGTCTGTTAAAAGTAAGGATATGGTAAAATATAGAACATATTGTTTTAAGGGGGGCAGTTATAAAAAATGGAGAGTGCTGAGAAAATTCCAAAGGTCTTTATTTCATATTGTTGGTCTTCGGAAAAGCATATAAAGTGGGTTCTTTCTCTAGCAGAAAAGTTAGTTGCTGAATCAGGTGTTGATGTAATCCTTGACCAATGGCATGGAGAGATAGGACATGATAGATTTCACTTCATGGAAGAAAGTATTAGAGAAGCGGATAGGGTATTAGTCATTTGCGATAAAACATACTGTTATAAAGCTAATGATAGAACTGGTGGAGTAGGAACTGAGACTAGAATAATTACTCCTGAGGTCTATAGAAGCAATAAACAAGACAAGTTCATCCCTGTTGCTTTGGAATTGAATGAACACAATGAATATTTACTCCCTGACTTCATGAACAGTCGATTTGCACTGGGTATGATAAAAGAAGAGGAGTTTGAACCAAACTATAAGCAATTGGAAAGGCTAATTTGGCAGGTGCCATTATTAAAGCCACCAGTTAGAGGAAAGAAACCTGACTTTGAATCTGAGAGTGAAACCGCAATTACTCCTATTAAGACTAGACCGTTGCTAAATAAATTCGATGAAGAGAGAGTCATTTGGTTATTACCCAGAGGATTCCTACATTATACAGATATTTCATATCAGAGCAATAATTCTTGGGCAGTAGTCGTGTATTACTATAACTATGATGGAGAATGTATTCATGGTACACATTATCATGATTCTTATTCGAGAAGATGGGATAACAACATTGAAACACAATATAGTAAACTTTCAATTCCTGAAGCAGATTGGCAATGGTGCAGAGCTCCATTAAATTTCCTTCAAGAGTTAAGGGAAGTTAGTGAACCAACTGATATACACAAGATGGTTACGGATGAGCAAGAATATGATTATCCCGTCTATTATTTCAAGCCGGGTGAACCAATCTATCTTCCAGAAGTACCACAACAGTATAGGTTTTATTATGATACTGGTAACCTACGAGACATCCTTGTAGAGATGAGAGACAAAAAAGATATGTCGAGGTTACCAGAAGAAGAACTATTCAATAGGGCTATGACTCTTAGACAAAGCGTGGCTTTGGAGTCTTTAGCCTTATTAGGGGTGACTCACCCATCATTATCATTTATAAATGAAGTTCTCAATGACTTTGACAAATCTTTTTCTTCAACGGATATTTTGATGTGGTTTAGTCGCTTGGATAGTATTATACAGAACACATTGAATCATGAATGGGATAAATGGCAGAAACAATTAAAGGCTCAGAAGTATTAGGCTTAGGGTTAGGAAAGTAATAAACTATTAACTATTATGGCTCGTAAAATATGATAAACAATTCCACAATAACCGCCCACATGAACTGCACCCCAATTGTTAGACACAACTAACGATTGGAGGTGCAGTTTTTTCTATGACTAAATTTTCTACAGAAGATAAATTATCAGCGGTTCACCGCTATCTAAACGGTAAAGAAAGCTTCGCCTTAATTAGCTCGTCAATGGGTACAGCTAAATCTGAGGTGATTAAATGGGTACAGCATTACCACCACCACGGTGCCGAAGCTTTTATGAAATCCTATGCAGGTTACTCGGTTCAGTTTAAACTAGACGTACTCAATTATATGAACGAACAAGGGACGTCTATCAGGGAAACTGCTGCACACTTTAACATCCCATCGCATTCATTGATCATTCAATGGAAAAAGCAAGTGGAATTGCAGGGGTTAGACGCCCTTAAACCAAAGAAAAAGGGGCGTCCATCTATGCCAAAAAAGAACCATGGCTCTATGAATAATCAAGTACCTGCGGAAGGATCACTAGAGGCATTGAAAGCAGAAAATGAACGTTTACGTATGGAGAATGCCTATTTAAAAAAGTTGAATGCCTTAGTTCAAAGCAAGGAAAAATCACCAAGCAAGACAAAGTCCAAGTAGTTTACGAACTAAGGCATGAATATCCGCTGAAGGCACTGCTTGTACTCGCAGATCTCCCTAGAAGCACCTATTATTACTACGTGAAAAACTTTGGGCGTCCTGATTTGGATAGAGAACTGAAACGATTGATCCAATCCATTTATGACGACCATGAAGGTCGTTTTGGTTACCGTCGTATTCGTGATGAGCTTCGAAATCGTGAACACAAAGTTAACCACAAAAAAGTCCAACGAATCATGAAAGAACTGGGTCTAAAATGTCTTGTCCGCATCAAAAAATATTGCTCTTATAAAGGAACTGTCGGTTTGATTGCTCCAAATATTTTGAATCGAAACTTTACCGCTGATAGGCCTTACGAGAAGTGGGTTACAGATATAACAGAGTTTAAATTATTTGGTGAAAAGCTATATTTCTCACCCATATTGGATTTGTTTAACGGTGAGATCATTACCTATACAATCGGTTCAAGACCAGCCTATTCCTTAGTTTCAACCATGTTAGAACAAGCTTTTGAACAGTTGACAGACGACTGTAGTCTTATGATCCATTCTGATCAGGGCTGGCACTACCAAATGAAACAATATCACCATGCACTGCGCAAGCGAGGTATCACACAAAGTATGTCTCGAAAAGGGAACTGCTTCGATAATGCAGTGATAGAAAATTTCTTTGGAATTATGAAATCGGAACTTCTTTATCTAAAAGAATTCCACAGTGTGGACCACTTTAAGTCAGAGCTAGCCAAATATATTGAATACTATAATCACAGACGGATTAAGGCAAAATTAAAAGGCATGAGCCCTGTAAAATACCGGACTCATGCCCAAGAAGCCGCCTGATTAAATAACATGTCTAACTTTTTGGGGTCACTTCACAAAGGCGGTTAATTTACTTCCGCAAGTACATTCGAAAAAAATCGTTCTTGTCCAACGTCTATAAAGTCTTCCATAGTTTTAGCTACTGGAGGTTTTTCACAAGAACAGCGTTTGATAAACATGAAAGATACTAATGCACTTTGCTAAATAAGGCAGCACATTTTTGAACATAACATGTGCATTACTAAACACAATGCCTCTTTTCTGTAGTCCATTACATAGAATATTTTTCCATGTTGGTAATTTTTTCGATGAGCACGGCGGTCAACATTTTGATTGATATTCACAAGGCCATGCGGCACTCACTACGAAACGGCCGCAGATTTTCTCTTCGAGGGCTCGACAAAGTGCATGTTGAGTTGGGGATTGTGGCATTAGTACATAACCTGTTGAAAGTGGCGGTATCCGTCTACACACTTTCCTTTAAACCAAAAAGGAAGGTGAGGAAAACGAAACGGTTTTCCCCACCTTCTTTACTTTTTTAGGGTCTTTTTAGACAGCCCCCTTTTTTCTTACTCTTCCTCCTCATGGAACGAAATCCAGAATTCCTTCCCCTCATGCTCGATGAGCTTATCCAGCCATTCTGTAAATGTCAGGTCAATGTCAATTGGATTATCAGGGTCCATCGATTCGATCCATGTGAGGTAGCCATTTCCACTATCTAGTCGGTCTTGATCCACGCATATACAGCCTAAAGAGTGACTGCTCCATGCGATAGGATAGTACGGATGATCGATGCTGTAGCCTTTCCAGTATTCAATAACATTGTGAGGATCTAATATTGTGAACAGACTGCTGCCAAATTCAAAATCTCGAAATAATACGGCTCTGCTGTACTGACATAAGTAGCTTACATAATCCTCTGGTAGCTCAAACGACTTTAGATTCTTTATCTCAGCGTCAGAGTCAGTGGACATTTGAAAAACAAACTCAAACTCTCCACCGATAATATGCAAATCCCCGTTCAATTGTTCTCTTCTTCCCTTGATCTTGTTTAAAATGCGGTCAAAAGAATTACTCACGCAGTATTCACACCCTTTCTAATGAAAATACGGACTACCGTCACACAGGAGGTAGTCCATTTTTTTCAATTCTTACGGTAACTTTTCCACCAGTCAGTTACTTCCTTATGTAGCAGAATGTAATCGTTTTTTCTATCCTTTTTGAGAAGAGGGATCAGGTTGTCGAAATCGTTTGATCCATAATATTCTAGCGGAATCATATGATGGATTTCAACATCATCCCAAGTGAAATATTGAGGGGAGCCGAAGTAACCAGTGTAACGTCTCTCGAAGTCCTTTCTGTACCCCGAATCTCGCTCCCTCTTCTGGAGCAATAGGTCAGCGTCCGGTTTAATTAACTTGATGTTTGACTGCGGATCGACGTAATCAGGATAGATTTCGCCTAGATTGTTAGTCAGGATACGTTCTACCTCCTTCAAATGGGCGATAGGTGAGGAGCCTCCTCCTTGATATCTAACAGTTCCTTCCAATTTTCCTGACCACCAGTAAGTCTCCGCATTAGCGCGTACCCTATGCGTAGATAGGTTCGCGTAAGGGGGATTAAAATACAAATTTCCATTTCTTTCTACGTTATATTTCCCGTCCTCTTTTGCCGAACGGATGATAGTGTGAGTAGCGTCCACAGAGGCTACTCTGCCTATCACGGCGCTAACTTTAACCGTCGAGTATACGTCACCACCAGCCCAGTCGGACGTCATCTTGTGATCAAAGAACACTCCATCAATGCGAGGACCCGAACTCCTTGGCTCAATAGCTCCAGCCTCATCAATGTCAGATTCAGCAACTTTGGCAGCTTTGTCGGCACTCTCGTAAGTGAAGGCACCGAAGTCAAATTTAGAATCGTCTTCTTTTGCAACTGGTGCTGCATTGGGGCTGAACACCATTTGAGGCTCCCCGATGATTTCATCCTCTGAGTTGCTCTCTATAATAGTTACATTTTTGCTTTCAAGGATGCGTGGTTCATTGATGGCCTCTGCCAATTCCTCTAGTGTTACCCCCTCTGCCAGTTGTATGGGAAGGTTTTCGAAATCAACGACTTCTTCTGTCTCGGCTATTTCCTTTGTACTTTCAACGACTTTTTCTGTACTTTCAGCAGATGCTGGCGTCGTCGAGACTGACACAGGAGCAACTAACAATGAGAAAACGACAAAAGGCACTAATACTCTTTTGAATTTCTTCATAGTCTTGCACACTCCTTTTCATGTTTCTACATTTTTGCGCTACTGATCTAATTCTGGAGAAATTAATTCAATCTTTTTTTCTTCATTTCGATTGAATAACCAGAATGTACTGATCCAATTGCTGGCTTAATTCCACGCTTCATCATGCAAAAACTTATTCTCTAAAATTAATTATCCGAGTTCTTCGAGCAAATGCGCCGCTATGTTTTTTAGGTCTATTTCGTAAGAATCTCTTTCTTCCTAATCTAAACATCTCGTGATAGAGTTAAATATAGGAGTTTCAAGAGGCTCCTATTAAGGGCGTTCCTGTTGCCGGGAAGCAAAGGGGGAACGTCCTTTCTTATTGATTCGCCTTCTTAAAACAAGTCCATTCACTTTTATAATGTACCTCCTTTCTGATTAGTAAGATTTCTTCGTTGGGACTCTAAGATGTACTCGTCTAGTTCTTGACTTATCTTCAATACATCGGAATCTGTCAGTTTGCCCTGTTGTTTGAAGACTTCTTTAAGCTGATATTGTAGATTCTTGATGATTTGTGTAAGGTCTTCGTTGCTTACTTCTGGCCATTCAACCATCGTTATCTGTCCCCCATAGTCTCACCCCCTTATTCTCACTCTAGCACGTATATCACAAAAACTATGGAAAAAATTACCTTGATACATTTGACATCATTCGATAATTTCCGCAAATCGCAGTCGAAATATGTCTGTGTGTTTTTGTTGATTCACAAACATCAACTTGCTATAATCCTACTCGATTGCGCTGTAAAAAAATGGAAGTTTTTTGTTGTGGGGGGAATATAGTGCAAAAGAAAACAATTGGGGATATGTTGTCTGAGAGCCGAAGAAATGAAGGCTTGTCTTTTGCTGAGTTAGAAGATAGAACTGGTGTAAGTAGAGGAGTACTACAGAAGATTGAGAGTGGAGAGACAAAACGCCCTGAATTTAAAACAGTGAAGTCCATAGCCGCTTTATTTCCATACCCGTATGAAGAAATTATTGAAGGATACCTTGAGGATGAGACTAGGAGTGAAATGTTATTTGAAATTCTTCAAGAAGTCATTCAATGTGATCATACTTCACTAGTCGAAAGAGTTTCATTGAAATTTCTTCAATCTCCTAATGAAAAGATTGAGAAGGCATTGGAGCGACTGTATAACTTCTCTGATTCGACTGCTGTAATAGTAATAAATAACGAAATACGCTTAGCTCTCTATAAGGTCATCGCAAATTATGCACGACAGTGCGGAGAGCCGAAATACATTGCAAAAGCTTTATTTCAGAAATATCTAATTGAACGTAATGATCTCAAAAAACTAAAGGAAACCTTTTGCAATGGGGAGGAAATTTTACACTATGTTGACTTCCTATCCCATGATGAAAAGATTACATTTTATTATAGGATGGCGCTTCATGCTCATAACATTGAGGACTATAACAAATGTATTGAACTGGGGAAAACAGGTCATCTCGAAGATAAGACAAGTAATACGTTAAAAGAACAGGTTGCTTTAGCTATATGCAACTCATACCTATTCTTAGGAAAACATAGTAACTTGGAAGAACACCTGAATATTTATGAAGAATTGAAGTACACGCAGATTATTAAACGGTTGAAGTTTTACCGCGCCATTATTCTATCTCGGACAGGGAAATATAGCGTTGCTATTCCTATGTTGTATCAGTGTGTAGAAGAAGTAACTGATAGTAATCGTTTACATCGAGTAAATATGCTTTTGGAAGCTTTATTTAAAGTCAATGATCTTGATTCAATTAGCAGTCTTCTGGGGTCAGAAGAGAGTAAAATATTACTTCAGTACACCGATCCATATCAATATTCCGAACTAGGAAGGTACTACAAATACAAAGGCAAATTTTTGGTTAAGAGGGGGTGTTTTGATGAAGGAATGGAGGCTTATCTAAATAGTATATTACATTACGCTAAGATAAATGATTATAAAAGTATTTTGCAATGTTACAATGAGATACATTCTCATCATTACACACATGAGAAAATGATAAAATTGGAACTTATAGGAAATCTGAAAGAGGTATATAATGAAGTATATAAGGAAAGCGAAGCGAGGGATGAATGATGAAAAAGTTAGTAATGAATATTGTAACGTGTTCTGTTATAATATCGTTTTCTGTCTTGACAGTAACTACTCCTAATGTTAGGAATGAAATTGAACAAGGAACTAACGTTTCTCCAATAAAAACTATAAAGTTATATTCAGATAATCCCGGACATTAATAAACGAAATCCAAAGGGGAAAGTGATGAACAGGCTTCTCTTGCATATATTTATGACGGTGTTCTTAGTTGCTGTGCCTCTAACTATTCAAGCAAATGAGGTACAAAACATTCCAAACCATTCTCAAGTAGTTTCCTATGGCACTGACCCAGGGTGGTAAAATCAGATGTTTTGTTCTTGTGTAACAAAAGCACTTTGACAACTATTGCCAAGGTGCTTTTATTCATCTTCTCTGCACAAATATCCACAATACCTACTGAGACGAAAAGGATGCATCTGTCGAGAGCTAATCTAGGATATTACTTAGCGAATACTGCCACATCGGAAGCTTGTCTATTTTGCTCACACCACACATGTGGAGACAGTTGTGAGACTTGACCTGATTTGAGTGTCGAAATACAAAATTTGTCAGCTAATGAGGTTGTAGAGAGTAGCAAAGTCACTAATGTTAAAGTAACGTCGCAAATTGAAGAGAATAATGATGAAGTAACCGTACAAATAGAAGAGATGGTTCTTGATGAAAACCACTACGAAGATTTAACGTGAAGCACATGCTAAAGAAGTCTATTTTAAGAGAAAAGCAGAAATCGATGAGTTCTTCGAGTCTCGTTAACAGCATTGATGAGTATCTCTTGAAAACGCCTAGTTCTTAGAACTAGCGTTTTACAAATTAAATAAGATTAAAAATCGTCAAGTTCAGCCCATTCAAAATCATCATCTGTTAGCTGTCCTTTAAAATTCATTTCTTGCACGAAAGCGTCAACAGTATTTTTTAATGCTTCTTCGATACTTTTACCTGTTCCCAAACCAAGTACAGCCGGTTCATCATCAAGTCTCTTTACCCCAATATTTGTAATACCATAGAAATCTCTATCTTGTTCCTCAAATATTTTCACTTTGAACCTACCAGATGGAGTTCGTCCGGATCCAGTTTCCTTAATACGGAATTCTGCCACGCATTTGTCAATACCTCTTACTCCATTAATCTTAATATTCTTCCAGTTGGTCATTATCGTAACCTGTTGAAATCATTAGTGCTTTCCTATGAGACTACATGTTATGAGAGAAAGTAGTCATCAACTTGAAGATGAGCGTTTGCCCCAAAAATGGTCAACTTTTTGATTATCGTTTATAGGTGTTATTTATTGGGAATTCCGGAGTCGCCTAACTACTCTTATTTCTACGTGAATGGAAATCTCAAGAAAACAGACTACGATAATGGTACAGATTATGCATCAGTCGATTACACGGCTAATGTTACAGCATTAATGAAAGCCAAAATCACATCGTCCCATTATGCTACAACAAGATAGATGATAAGGTGACGGAAACGTCTGAGGAAGAGTATTTTAATTAAAAGCATATAGGAGGTATTTGAGGTTATGAAAAAACGCAGTATAGCAATTTCGGGTCTTGTTTTAGCTGGTGCAATTTTCGCAGGTAGCAGTCTATACGCGAGTGAAGATGTTGAGCAGTACGAAAAAGGAAATCAAATGAAAACCCTTAATTCATTGGGGATCGAAGCAAAGTCCGATGATTTGGTAGCCATGAAAACTTTGACTGATGAAAATGGAAAAGAGTGGATTTATAACGAATTCACTAAAAGAGCGCCGCTAATGGATAAAATAGAAAATGAACGTTCTGTAGACGTGAAGGATGCCTTCATTGAAGTTCAGGACGAGATCATGCAGAAGCACGCAAAAGTAGGGGATACCATTCCGGTTATTCTTCTGGATGAAGAGTTAAAAGAAGGTTCTTTTTCGTTTAACAGAGAAGACGGTGAGGCTCTGATCTTCAAACTAAAATATAATGAAAAGAATGGAAAATGGGATTATGAGCAGGAAAAATAATCTCGAATTTGATTCAGTATGAACGTTGTACTACATAAAGCGAAGGAACAGGCGACTCTAAAATTGACTGATAACGTAAAAAAGCCCTTCTCGGGTTATTCCGAAGGAGGGCTTCGCCTTTTATAATGCAGTTAAGATTAACTCAAAAGCCTTTTGGAGCGATTGGACTTGTTCATCTGACAGTAGCCCGTACCCTGCTCCTACAAGCTAAAACAAATGACGAAATTTGTTTAGTTCTCTTCAAGGTAATAGCAAATTATGCACGACAATGTGGAGAGCTGAAGTACATTGCAAAAGCATTATTGAAAAAATATCTGATTGAACGAAATGATCTGAAAAGGCTAGAGGAAACATTCCGAATGGGTGAAGAGGTTTTATATTATACAGACTTCATTACGATTGAGGAAAAGATCATCTACTATTTCAGAATGGCACTCCATGCTCATAACACCCAAAAATATTCACAGTGTATTGAACTATGCCAGAAAGGTCTTGCACTTGAAACAAGTAACACTGAGTTAAAGGCTAGAGCCTATCTTGCCAAGATTAACCGGGCAACTACTAAAGTAAGGAAAAAGGATTACGAAGTCGCTATTCCGATGTTAAGAAAGTATGTGGATGAACTTCACAAAGAGAACAAGATACATGTGGTAATCGAGTTACTCGAAATTCATTTAGAATTAGGTAATATGGATGCTATCGAAGAAGTGCTGATGAACGAGAAAGCAATCTTACCTGCTACTCCTCAGACACTGTATAAACACCGCTCGATTGGTGCTTACTACCAACTGAAAGGCAAATTCCAAACTAAATTAGGGCGTTTGGATGAGGGAATGGAAAGCTACGTTAACAGCTTAAAAGCGTATGGTGTCATTCGTGCATTTGAAGAGATGCATAAATGTTTGAACGAAATGCTAACTTATTTTGATGAAAATTCACTGCCGATGGATTTACAGTATGTCCAAAAGCTTAAAGGAGTGTATAATACAACTGTGGGTAATTTTGGAAAATAAGGAGGGTGCTCCAAATGAAAAAGGTAATGGCTTTGATGGTATTATCGTTGTCATTGACTGTGTGTGTCAATTTGTTACCTACGGATGTGACCTACTTTAATACGCATCATATATTTGAAGTAAAGCAGAATGTGGCTGACCCCGGACATTGATTAGGTGACATATTCCTTTTATAGAGAAATGGATTCCTATTGTGCCTTGATGAGAATAATCAAGGTGCTTTTTATTTTGATCTTGTGTGAGTCCTAGTTAGATTAATCATAATTCCAATAATGAAGAAGGAACTGTTTATTGTATCTACTTTATACACCCTCATATCCCTTAAAAAAATCATTATTACGCGTTTCTAAACTCTTCAAGAGCAAAAAAATGAAGTAAATATAACTTATATTCTTATATAAATTAATAAATAATTAAGATTTATGTTAAATAAAATTTATTTTTTGTTTTATTTAATTAAAGTTATGTGTTACTGTATTAATGAGAAAGGAGGGGAAATATGCCATGGATATAAAAAAAGTGCCTAACTGGATATTATCCTTGGAAAATGAGGATCTAGAATTCATAAAAAATTTAGTTCTCAAATCAGGTTCTTTGAAAGAAATCGCAAAAGTATATAAAGTGTCATATCCAACAGTAAGGATTAAGCTCGATAGATTGATTGAGAAAATAAAAATCAATGACGCTATAGATAATGAGGACTTCATCAAATTCATCAAAAACCTATCGATTGATGATCGCATAAGTGTAGAAGATGCAAAATTAATTATTGAAAAATATAAACAAGAAAGGAATGAGAAGTAATGGACTTTGGTTTTTATAATGCTTTTATAATTGCTGGTATTTTAGCTGTTCAATTCTTCTTTTCAACCAGGAACAACGTTTATTGGGGATCAGTTATACCAGTAGCCTATATTGTATTTTTAATATGGATGTTTGTTACTAATCGTATCGAAAATACTTTAGGTTTAATCCTGTACCTACTATTAGGGTTGCTTTTCCTTATTGCAGAATGGAGTGCAGGAAGAAAGTCCCTTAGCAAGAAGAGAAAAAAAGAATTGGATAAGATAAAAACTCACGATTTAAAATAGTTTATATTCAGAAGAAATCAAAGAATGGTCATCTCCTAGAATTAGATGATCATTCTTGTTATGTAAAATCAATTATCCTGCCCGTTAGTTCAATGAAATAAATGATAATCATCAATTCTGAACTTTAATACTTGATCTAGTGATGGAGTGGAAAGAAACTAAATATGTGCTTGATGCGTAAGACCTCGTATCCTAGAATTAATGTTTCGCACCAAGCTACATCATATTGATGAAAGCAAGTATATAGCCCCGACATATTGTCAGGGCTATATTAGTAGGTAGGGGGCGCATCATAAATTTTGTTATCTCTGAGCACTCCACACATGTTGAGAGTGTTGCGTGCTTGATATATAAGGGTTTTTGATCTGGTGGAAAGTGGATTGTTGACGAAATAAGGAGTCGGCATTTTAGCCGACTCCTTACGCTTTTTTATCCCGCATCCGAATAATGCTGTTAAATTTATTGGCAGCTTCTTTATCAGCGGATTGGAGCGCATGGCCATAAGTCCAAAGAAATAGGCGGCGCCGATCAGCAGCGCCACGATTGTCTATGACCTTCTGTTGTGGGATGAAAATCAAGTTGTAGACTGGTTGGATGCTCTAGGAATCATCAACAGAAGTCGGGTACTGGTCAGGCAATGGCTATGTTCAGCTCACGTTCTATTACTTCGCACACTGTGAATACTGCTTTAATGCAAATAATTGATAATATCCCTAAATTTGGTATAATTCAATTCATGAACATCCAAATATTAGGAGGTCTTACAATGAAAAAGAAGCTCATGTCTATTAGCCTTGCTACCTTATTAGTATCATCGTTTACATCTAATACGGTATTTGCTGCAAATCAGCAAGCAGAGGTTATAGTTGAATACAGTAATGATACCAAGTGGACGAGCGCGGTAAGTGGGCAAAATCAATATGGTCGAGTTACATTGATTTCGGAAGGTACTGGACTGGCAGGGGCGTTTGTATGGAAGAAATGTTCAGGAGACATTGACTATGTGGATACACAGATTCAACTTGGTACTGACTCTAGCTACAAACAAGATAGCAATAACGTATACATGCAAAGCGGATGCACGTACAAACTCGAAGTGAAAAACTATAACACTAATAAGGCAAAAGGGTATATTCGAAACTGGGACTAATCCGTATCTCGTCAAAAAGGACCATGAGGTTGACACATCCAAATTGTGTCGATCTCATGGTCTTTATTATTGATTTACCACGTTTCAGATTATTAAATTCACATCAAGCGGAAGAGAGCCGTGGATTACACAATCAAAGGAAAGCTACCACCGTAAACGTCATCCAGGATAAACTCGGCCGTGACTACCAAACAGTTCATGAACATGGCGATACACCCTGACATGGATGTCAGGAAACACGAATGCAACGGTTCCTTCATCAAGAGTTAATTTGTCAGATGGTTGTTCAATCACAAAAGGTATCTCAATAGCTTGTAGAGTCTCTTTCAAATAACTTACATCAGACCAAGGCACTGAGTAGTAAAATGATTTTTCCACGTGACCAACTCCTTGTGTATATTATGCCACGAGGAGACTGGAATAAAAAAGATGGGCACACAATCTCAATTTAGATAAAGATAAGCGATAAAAAAGACCATCCCTTGCCACTTTCATAGCTTTGGGACAGCCTTTTTGGAACTTTCATGAGATTAGCTACATCTAAGTGCAGATGCAATAAGGCAAATCGGGCAAACGTATACAGCCAGGTTGTTTTTCGCAAGGGAAAGGGTTACCTTTTGAGCTGATTCTTTTAAGGAGTTTCTTCCACATAGTTAATCACCTCCAATTAAAGGGAAATTTTACCATCAAATACATCTTAACATATGTAGGAAACTATAAAAATAGTAATTTTCCGAATATTCAAGATCGTGATTTAACAAATTGCTCATTATGTATCAATTGATTTGAATAAACCGCCAGTATGGAGATTGTAAATGAGTGTATCAAGTTCTTCATTTAGTTTTTTGAGATCCTCACCAGTGGCGTATTGAATTTGAGTTTGAATCTGGCTAATGATCCAAAACACATCACGTACAATTCTTCTACTTATTTCTGTTTTTGTACCTAGAAGTACACTGATTTCTTCAAGAAGATTGTATAAGGTATCAAATTTTTGTCTGTCAACAATGGAACATGGTCTTAAATCGCACAATATTTCGAGACACAAGTCTTCTAATCTCTTTTCTAATTGATTCAGCTGCATCTAAACACCTCAAAAATTAGTGGGATGATTTTAACAACATTATACAGATAAGAGTGCTGATAGTTAACAAATTGTGTACTAAGATTAATCACGGGTTTTAGGGAATTTCACCAAAACAACTATCATAAATGTTGCGATTGGGCCAAGTAAAAGTGAGATGAAAAACCAAACAAGTCCACTTAGATTTTTGCTCTGAGCCAAACCGGCATTAATAAGAGCTAAAGTCCCCCATCCAATTGCATATCCATTTTCCACTTTAACACACACCTTTTACAAATAATTACCAAATACATTACCGTCAACAAATCAATTGGTCAATCAGATTTAACAAAATGTAGTGTAGTGCTTAGCCAAAAATCCGTAAGGATTTTGAACAATAAACTTCTCGATTTTTCCTGGATTTCAACTCATTTTCTTCGTTTTTAAGCACTGACAGGGGCCATAAAAATGGGCCCCTTTTTAGCCATTTCGTGAGAAATTGCTGCGACACATCCCACGAGGTAATTATAGCGATATATCAAAATAGAAATTCTCGGGCCTGCTCACGAAACGGAAAAAATCGTACGCTAAGGAATGCTTTGCATGAAAAAAAACCGGACCTCACAAGGTAACCCGGTTCTCGAAATTGGTATAAGGGGTATCAATAAAAATCGCGTAAAACGTACGTTAAGCTTAATTCAAATAAGCCGACCTTATGTTAGCTTAGGAATTACAACAATAATTCCATAGCTGCTCGTTCTTTATCCGCAATCTCGAGCAAAAGCTTAGAAACCTGGTTTAGCTCCTGGTAGCTTCCCGTTCTTCCTGCATGGTAGATCAAAGAAGAAACGCTGGCCCACATTGGAGCGATTTCCGCGAACATCAATGATGCCTGCTCTAATTTTGGGTCTCCAAGCAGTTCTGTGCATTCTTTGAGAAAATCGCGATACAGGTTTCGAAACAATGCACCGCCGGTTCCCGCTCTTTCCATTAGCAACGCAGTTAAACATAGATCATGCTCAAAATTTTTGCTGCGCTCAGGCCACTTCAGAATTTCGCTGCTCATTTTCATAATGCCTTTATTCCCGATATTTCGAATGGGCGGATTCAAATAGTCATTCGCATTCTGGGTTAAGGACGCACGAATAGCAGGTACAAGCGGCGGAAGGGCAACAACCGACTCAATCGTGAAGGAACGATTTCGGGAGCTCATCGACCCCTTGGCATTGCGGGCCATGGCCAAATGATCCAAACGCGTCTTAACCAGTCCGCCCTGCTGTTTCGTATCCGCCATGTAGGCGTATTCGCCATCCATCCCATAGATCACCGCATAGTGGGCGGCAAAGTGCACTTTGTTTGTGAAATAATCCAAATAATAAGAGTCCAGTTTAAGTCCAACCGGTCTGCCGTGTTCGATGAAGCTCTGTACGTTCTGCCAAGCTTTGTCAACGGACGAAGTTTCTTGTATCCTGATGGTCAAGTTGAGTCGCGTGGCTAAGCAAGCAGCCAATTCATCCGGCTTCACTCTTCCTCCGATAAAAGGAAAGTCCAGCCCCTTTGAATCCCAATAAATGAATCCCAATCCTTGCCCGAGTCCGAATAACATGGGTTCTGAAAGCTGGACACCCGCAAATTGAAGCAAGTTCCCCATCGTCGTCGTCTCGCAATGTTCGCCCTGATAAGGAACGAAACCTTCAATGATTGTAGCCATGTTATTTCATCTCCTCCAATAATTCGTTGATTAGATGAACGACGAATGACCGTTCGCACTCAATAAGGCTCATAGCATGAAGGAAAAGCGCTCTTACATGCAACGGCAATTGAACGCCTCCTTGCGATTCGGACTTTCGCCCGATCTGTTTCGAAGTCTCCTTAAGAAAATCCAGCCGTTGCCGCAATGCTTCAATGGCTTCACCCTTCTTGATAAAAGGCAGAGCAGCCAGCCCAAGGTCGAACCGGGGGTCGCGTTCTCGCGAAGAAGACAGGCTGACAATGATTTGATTTCTTAGCAAGTCCATACCGGCTTCCATCATGATAAATCGTATCGGCATAGGTCCCTTACCGGATTTCTCACTGGAATCCTCTGACTCGATCAATCCTTTATCGTTCAATTTCTTCAGTCCTGTATATATCGAAGTCGTGCCGATATTCGCCCATTCCCGGTAGCCGCGCTGATCGATTAACTTATTGATGTCGTATCCCGACACTTGATTACATTCCGCGATAATTTGCAACAGCATAAATTCTACATTCGAAAGTTGATTCATGGAGAGACTCCTCATGATTTATATTTCACATATGTAATATAACGGTAGTATAATATAAGATCAATATCTTGTTCCTTTCGTTGCACACAAATCCACGGTTGGCAAGCATACGGTATTGAAATCAGGGAAATAGAAGTAGTTGCTTAACACATAGGTAATTGAGGAAAATGGGCTCAATTACCTACTTAAGACAAAACAAAAACCCACTGTCGCCAGTGAGTTGAAATTTTTTGTATTCCGAACTATGTTAAAAGACTGCTTTTCTCAGCAGGCCAAGCTGCAGCGTCCAACAAATGTTACGCACCATTGTGTCATATTAGGCTCGTGCAAGTCTGGTTTCGCTAGATTTACAAATGTCACTTGTACATCTAAATCAAACAAATCTTGTTTTTGCATTGTTAGCCCCTCCTAATAACATGGTTTTGTTTACAATAAACGGTAACACTAAAACGGTTTTTAGTAAAGTGCATGAATAGATATTTAGTTTTGTAGAGAGTACGGTTCCAGACAACTACATTTCGGTTCCGGTGACATTAGCGTTGGAAGCGGACTGTTGGCAATGGATGAGGCGGTGGGAGTCGTTACGTTCCGGCAGCAAGCACCGCGTGAAGTTGGAAGTCATTCAGAGCATGGCGCTGGTCATACTCTGGAGACCAATGAAACACCTGTGCGGATGACTTTCGAAAAAGTTGAAAGCATCGATGTAGTCATAAGACAGCTGGTAGAGGTCAGGGTAATGATGGTCGAAAAGATAGTCGGAATAGAATCAGGCTGCACTTGCAACGAAAGAGAATGCTGCCCGGAGTGCGATCCAGAAGAGAACTGAACAAAACAATCGATTTGTTAAATGGGAGGTAACGACATGCGGGAAATCAAGTTCCGAGCGTGGTTCACACTGAAAAACAAAATGGTTGGGCATGAGGATTTGGATCTTACCTACAGTAAGGACGAGGGGTTTACCTTCGCCTTCGACCACTCGTTACCAGTCGATGATGGGGATATTGACGAAAATCAGGAGCTTCTGCCGGCAATTTAACACAACATTACCTTTGGTAAGGAGGTGGGAACGTGGCAAAATCGACCGACCTGGAAGCAATGTTTTCTAAAAGCCACCCATCAGCCAAGAAGGGTTTTAATGCACAAGACAATGAAAGCAAGAGACAGCACAGAACACACTATCAAGAAGTTATTTTTCTTCTCCAGGTATCCTAGAGCGAATATGTAAATTGCCAATACAAAAAAACTAATGCTTCTCAAGATATTACTGTCTATGTAAAACCGACTAATGATAAGTAAAATTATTGCTATTGCGGCAAGAGCAAGAAACCACTTGGGACGTGCAAGGACTTTTTGAAACATTAAGACACCTCACCTTTTTCCGATATATTACCATTTTACCGTGGCGAACGATCAGATGACAACATCTATGCGAACCCGGAGTTGTTTCGTTCCATTTAACACAAGAGAAATTGTGTGAAATAGGAGCTGCCAAGTAATTTCATTTCTTGTTTAAAAAAGGGCAGCTAATAAAGCCACCCATAAACATTGAAAATCGGGCCAACTCTACTTAGAAAAAGCGACGACGACGTCGGCGGCGAAAGAAAAATCGACGGCGCCTACGGAAGAAGAAACCAAACATTACTCCACCCCCTCATCGTTTCATACCATATATGTAATCGAAAAGAGTAATAAATGATTGGACGAACCTACATGGAAATACATCTGTTTCCACGAATATGTGCTATCCCCTAGGCAAGCAATGTGAGGAACATCCGGAAACCGCTGTTCATTTGAATGAGGAATAAAAAAAGAAAAACGGCTGAAGTCCTTAATAAAAAGGATTTCAGCCGTTTATTTTCACAACTAATTAAATGTAATACCACCTGTTGGGTTTAATGTCGTTCCTCCAATTTCAACTTTAATTTCACCAGATAATGGAACATTGTATTCATCAATAACGGTTCTCCACCACTCCCAAGCAAGGCCGGTACATTCTTTCGCAAAAATCCTTATGTTTTTTGCATTAGGTGGCAGAGGAATGACTGTAGTGAAAGGAGCTGTTCTGTCTTGGTTGCTTCCTTCCCACTTTTTATGTGTTAGTACTTCTTCACCATTTTCATCATAGGAGACTTCATCCCAGGATACATCAAATTGAGCGACATACCAGCCATAGTGACCGAGGGATATTTTGCCTTTCGAATATTCTGTAGCTGTAGTCTCAATATAATCTGTATTGTTATGAACGGCAGCAATTGCATTATCTTTTAAGAAAACGCTTGTATATGAAATTGGATAGGCTGGGTTCTTTAGGCTAAATTCCGCATTATCTTTTATGATATTACGGATTTCACTAAAGTCTTTTGTAACAACCTTGTTATGCTCTTGTGAATCCCCGCCTAATACTACAGCAGTAAAGGAACTGTCTTCATAAATATCCTTGTACTCGGCATTCGTTTCTACACTGCCTTTATTCTGAAGCAAGGCTTTAAATGCTGCTTTTACGTCTTTGCTCTTAGAGGTTGTTTCTAATTTTACATAAATGGTTCTACCATAAGCTACATTGGATACCATAACAGGTGGGGATTGATCACTTACCCCTTTACGTTTTAAATCTTTAAAAGTAACACTATCATCAAAAAGATCTGATGGATCGTTAGGCAGTTCTGCATTTACCGTATAAAATATTTGTTTATATGCCGCCACCATCACTTTTTTCTCTCCACTAGAAATCGCATTAAAGTCAATTCCTAATGTAGAATCAAGATATTTAGCGTTAACATTTAGAGCACTTCCGATTTGAGATTTGCTATAAACCATTGATTCTGCATACTGCAATCGCGCAGGTAAAGTATGTGTTGCTGAATACTCATCGCTCCATTTAGAGACAAGCTCATCTACTGCTCCAGACACATTACCGTATGTTGGATTATCCACAGTAATTGAATTTTCCTTTTTCAAACCTGGTAAATCAATACTAATCGTCAAAGGTTTTCTTGGTACCAGTAATACACTAGGTTTATTTTCTGTAAAAGCTTGATTGGCAAGTTGTAATGCTCCTGGGTAAGTGCGATTAGTCATAGAATCAATAATGGAAATATCGACTGGAGAAGTTGCAAGTGACTTTTTTTTACGTTCTATGACGATAAACTTACCTTTTGGATTGATTCCTTCTTTTGGAACAAAGCTATCTATCTCATCACCACTTACTGCTAAAATTTCGTCATTATCATAGTCTAAGTCTGCTATACCGGTATTAATGTCGTCGGCGTTGCTTGTTTCACTGACTGAACTAGAATCAACTGTTTCGGCAAAAGAGATAACTGGATAATTTACAGTAGCGAAAATAACAGATAAACTAGCGATTAATTTGAAAATTCTAGTATGATTTCTAATCTTCATAAGGTATCCTCCTTTGAGATGTAAGCATAACTTCAATCAGATATGCTCACAGTAAATATTTTCCGGAATACTAACTATATCGGTAGTTTCTGAAATAATCTTTAGATTGAACCAGAAAAAGTATACGGTGGGGCATATTTTACAGCTTGTTCATACTGTTTACTCCGCACATGTGGATAGTGTTGCATGCTTGGTATATAAGGGTTTTTGATTAGGTAGAAAGTGGATTGTTGGCGAAATAAGGAGTCGGCGAAAATGCCGACTCCTTACGTTTTCTTATCCCGTATCAAATTATGAGTTTGTTATAAAAGAGGGGTTCAGTTGATGTTTAAATTTTTTTTTACATGGGGGCCATTTAACAAATTGTGTGCAAAGAAAAATAGCCGTTCTGTACGCAGCTTAAATAGGCTGCACGTTAACGACAAAGATAGTGCAGCCCATCGAATGGCTGGAAAAGGGAAGGGAGCTGTGGCTTAAAAGCATGTAAATGCAATAATTAACCGTAAATCAAATCCAGTTTGTCTCCAAGACCTCCCCGTCCATCTAAACCCTGCAACCGACCTAGAACCTATAAAAACGGGGAAAAACCAGAATTGCTCGCCATTTACAAGCCAAAGATACGTAAAACGAAACATACATCTTTCAATTGCCCTTGGATCACCTCTAAAGGGAGCGGGTTGTGGGGGGATGAACGATGGGGGAGGAGTTAACGGCTCTGGTACTTGTTGTGCTCCTGGCGGCTGACCCGGAGGTGGCCGAAATGCCATGAAAAATCACTCCTTTTACAATGAATTCTCAACAGTGTATGTTCAATCGAAAAACAATGATTGGGCAGGCCACATAGCAAATATTGATCCGCACGAAAAGCTACCTATGGATGTGACTAGCGTATTACACTTAGCGAATCATGCATGATCACATTCCAGCGCGAGCTTATAAAAAAACTGCCCCTTCTTTTCGCTTGGGGCAGTGCAATACCTGGGCTGTTTTCGCCCATAAAATTAAAAAGTATTATATACATTTTCACATTCTTTCGCGGTCGGCTCATAAAAACAATGAAGCTTGTATCGTCCTACGTGCGGCTGATTATACCAGGTTGGCGGACAAGGCAGGGGATTTTGCGCCGTTCCTGGACGAAAATACCAGAGGGAGAATTTGCCCGGCCAATGCCGCTCCCCATTCACAGCTCGTCGTGCCAGACGGCGTTCTCTATCTCTAGACCTTTGGTAGTACATACCATGTTGCAGAGCTTCAAACGCATGCGGCTGGTTGATCATTTGGGGAATGGTCCGTATTCCTTTAAAATCCGAGCAGTTCGCTCTTATTCGGTTAATGCCAACATTTCCAACAAGGAGCATACCCATTTCGCCTTCACCCACAGCTTCGGCTCGAAGCAACCTTGCCAACATGTCAATATCACTGCTCCTGGCTTTTACGACTGCCATCGGCTCACCTCTTTAGATTGTTCTAGGCCATCATATTGTAGATGAAGCGGATTTGTTACGCTGCTTTTTTGTTGTCTTTTAATAGACTTGCTTTTCAACAAATAGAAAAAGCCGCTCCATCCCGGATCGGCGAGATGTGCGGCTACTAAACTAAGAACGAGCTTTAAAAATCCCAAACGGACGCCCAACAGGAAGAAATACTTTGCCAAAGTGATTATTCAACACCGCTGCCCCTGCACCGTAGAAGGAGAGAAGAGCAATTCCCATCTCAGCATAAGCAGCCATTGGTTTGAATACGCCAGAAGCAATGCCAAAAGCATCAAAAGTCAAACCGACAAACAGGATGTCGATCAGTACGAAGATAAAGAACAATACCTTATGAGTCTCCATCGCTCCAATCGTCAAAAGAACGGAGAAGATGAGATATCCAGCGAAAGCAAAGCCGAGCTGTGCGCCGTCAGCATTAGCAGCGAGTGTCTCACCGAATACGCCTAGCTTCACAAGCCAGCTGCTGGCCGTCGCGAACCAGAAGAACGCATACGCTCCAAAAGCGGTCGTCCCGAATGTGTTGTTGTGCTTTGCATCGAGGATAGATGCGTAGAGTTGGGCAAAAGCACCGAGGAAGATAGCCCAAGGGATCACGAGTCCGAGACCTTCTGTTAGTCCAAGCTTTTGAGATGAAGCTACGAATGTAACGATAGCCAGTCCGAACAAACCGATCGCGCTCGGATCGGCTGTGACGATTTTGACGTTGGTATGTTGTTGACTGTTCATGATAGTAGTAAAAGCCTCCAATAATATCAGGGTACACCTGTGAAAGAATTTGACATTCTGCCGATTGCAGAACAACATTGATATATTCTAATCGAAAATATACTCAACGCATAGAGGGGAAATGAGCGAAAGTAAGAGGACTGTCTTAAGTAGAAATTGATCTTCTACCTAAGACAGTCCTCTTTGATTGCTTCAAAGTCATCACATCAGTCCTTATTTCCAAAGGAGTTATACGGCGTAAAGCGCAGGAGATCTTCCTGTCTTTTTTGCAATTTCGATAGCGGGATATGGTATGCCATATCGATAATTTTGCTTGCAACCTCAGCGCCGTTGGTAGGGATAAGACGAAATCTTTTTTGAATGACATCTTTATTTGCTAAAGCATACTGGATCTTTGGCACGAGATCTACCGGTTCCTGGATCGCTACCATATCACTATGGGCTATTTCTCTCAACATATCTATTTTTTGCTCGCGTTCTGCATCATCCGGCGGAAGGAAAAGCAATGGAGTGCCTGTAGAGATGCAATCTCCTAATATGCCCATGCCCGGTTTGCTAATGACCAGACTGGCCGCTTGTACAAGATTTTTGCCATTCGGGATAAGAGGGGCTTTGATGATCCTTTCATTGAATGGGTAATCTTCATCTGCCAATTGCCCAGCTACAACAAATCGATAACGGCCAGCAAGTGTGTTTATTTGATCATACCACTTCACGATCTGTTCATAACGGTTAGCGAGTCCGCCCCCCATGTGAATCAGAATAAACGACTCGTTCTGCTGAAGGCCTAACAACCGTCGCACTTCTTCCGGGGATTGGCTGATTTCCCTGGTGATTAAAGGAATAGGGATATAGATGCAGTTCATTTTCGGAGGGGTCTGCTTAGGCGGAATGAGATTCATGTGCAAAAAGATATCGGATTGATTGGCGATTTCTACAATGCGATTTTTATATTCCTGCATCGTAGTTGAATCATTTTTATCGATGATAAAGTCACTGTGATAGAGGGTCACGACCTTTGTGTTTCCACCAACTTTCCCCTCACTGCGAAATCGAGGCACATCGGAGCGCCAATCATTTATTAATAGTGTGGTTTGTTTACCTCCCTCGAATTTTTTGGATTTAAAGGTTTTCAACTGGATATCATTGTGCAGGTTTTTCGATAAATAGTCATGTGTTTCCTGAAACGCAAACACGTGAATGGGAAGACGTTGTTGCTGCAATTTTTCCGTTATGCTAATGCATCTACCGAGATGGCCCATACCTCTGCCAACCACAAAGGAGATCATATTTCATCACCCTTTTAAATAGGTACTTTCCTGTTCCCTGGTTTGGAGCTTGGACAAATTACCCACATGCATCTACTTTTTGAATCCTTTCTATAAGGTTATTGCCCGAGTCGTTCTCACAGCTAATATATTGTATGGGGAAGGTGTGAACATGCTCTAGTCGTATAACGGTTTTCATACCGATCTGAGAAAAAAGCCGCATTAGCGGAGGTAGGTAACTGTGAATTGTGCTCCCATCTAGGAATAATTAGGTATTTTCCTTACACAAACCAACGCTGTTCATGAATAGTGTGTATATATAGCTCAATAAGGATATGGGGTGGGAGAATAGTGGGCACGATTCATATTGTAACAGCCGTTAACGATGGATTTGCTGTACATCTCGCCGTTATGTTATATTCCCTTTTTGAAAATAAGGTTTCTAAAGACCCAGTCATCATTCACGTCATTGACAGTGAAGTCTCTGGGAAAAATAAATCCATCCTAACGAAAACTGTGAAACGATTCCATGCTCAAATCAATTATGTAACTATTGATCCGACCCTATATGATGGATTCCTCGTCCGTGATCATCTTACTCAGGAAACCTATCATCGAATTTCGATTCCAGACCTGTTGGACAAAGAACTGGAAAAAGTGATTTATTTGGACAGTGATATCGTGATTAAACAGGACATCACTCCATTATGGAACACAAAAATTGATCAATATTTGCTTGCAGCGGTGAAGGATTCTTGGCAAGGGGTAAATAAGTTAAGACATGCCGACCTAGCTATTCCAGATGACTGTGATTACTTTAATGCGGGCGTATTAGTCATGAATTTGAAAAAATGGAGAGAGCATGACATCTCAAATAAGATATTGGATTTCATGAAAAAGAATCAAAGTATTATTCGTTATCCCAGTCAAGATCCGATGAATGCGATTCTTCATGATAATTGGCTTCAACTTGATACAAAGTGGAATTATCAGTCCAAACATCTTTACAAAAGTAACCTTCGAATAGATCCGGCCATTATTCACTATACAGGGGAAGATAGTAAACCATGGTTGAGTAAAAAGCACCCGCTTCGCGATGAATATTTTAAATATCTCAAAAAAGTGAAGCAGTTATACAACGATTGATCTATTTTAAACGGACGGAAATCCCTTCGCGATGGAGAAATGATGGCTGGAGGGATTTTTGTGTTAACATTTTCAAACTGAGTATTCTTTTGGAGGTGGAGCAAGTGGCACGCGTACTGTATGTTACGATTCCAGCCGATGGTCACGTGAATCCTACATTGGGATTAGTGAAGCAGCTAGTCGACAACGGAGAAGAAGTCGTCTATATGTGCTCAGAAGAATATCGGGATAGGCTTGCCCAGACTGGGGCGCAATTCCTGACGTATCAACTGGATGAACAAGTATTTTGGGAGCTTGGTTTTAACCCGACAGAATTCAAACACCCACTTCATTTCACCGATTTTTTGCTGCGAGGCATTATTGAACCTCGCATTCCCGAGATTCTCAGGCAGACAGAAAACGAATCCTTCGATTACTTCGCGCCCTGATGCGCCTTCTTTTCCGTTTGAAAAGCTTCGCGCTCCATACGATAAGGTCGTATTCATTTCCATGGGCAGTATTTTGACCAAAGATGTGGAATTTTACAAACTGTGCTTTACAGCCTTTCAAGATATCCCGGTTCAATTCGTGCTTTCTTGCGGAAAAGACACGGAGCTGGGGGCGCTCGGAGACCATATTCCATCCAACTTCATCGTTGAGCCGTACGTTCCTCAACTGGAAGTGCTCCAGCAAGCCGATGCATTTATTACACATGCTGGCATGAACAGTACGAGTGAGGCTCTCTATTTTCATGTGCCACTCGTCATGATTCCATTAAGCTCCGATCAGCCGATTGTGGCGAAGCGGGTGGAGGAGTTGGGAGCGGGCATTATGTTAGAGAGAAGTCAGCTTACACCTGTAGTTTTGAAGGAGGCTTTGCTGCAAGTCTTGAACGAATCCACCTATAAAGAGTGTGCGATACAGGTAGGGGACTCCTTGCGTAACGCTGGCGGATACAAAGAAGCGGCAAGACGTATTATGGCTTTGTATTCGAAAAAAGAAAATGCAGGTACACCCCAGTCTTAACGGAGATATTCGTGCCTGATTAAAAATGAAAAGCTTCTTGCCTCCTTAATAGGAGAGGCGAGAAGCTTTTTTTCTATAACTTTTTCCATATGTTGAAATTGAGCAAATCAAGCGTCACCTGCAAGCTGCTGACTTTAACTGTTTGCGCCGAGGTATTATCAATTCGGTATGTGGCTGTCAGGGCGACGATTCCTTTATCGCTGAACCCTTGAAAAGACTTGACGTAAGCTGGCTCAATCGTCAGCTTTGCCCATTGATACCCTTGCAGTGTAATTATGATGTTGTCATACTGATCGCTCTTGTTTGGCTTGAAGGTAAAGAGTACTTGTTTTTTGGCTATTTTTTTGGTGGTGAGAAAATCTGTATAGGGTGGTTCAGGGGGCTGAGGCTTAGCAGCGGTACCATCCGCGAGCAAAAAGTCGCGACCGCCGATGCGCAGTATTTTTGGACTGGGCTGTTCAGGGAGGAAAAATAGGAGCTTTTTCGTTTTGCCATCCTTATAGGTGAGAGAGAGAGTTGAAAGACTCGTACTTGCCTTGAAGCTTCAGCCCAGTGGATGGTGTATATTTGATAAATTTATTACTGAGCGTGAGTTTGTTTCCTTTGATTTGATACGTCAGACATTTATCTTTACTGCAATTGAGTGCATCTATTCCGCCATCTGGGAAAGTTGTTGCCACCTGTTTATCGTTGATGAAGTAAAAATACTCCCAGCACAACGAGGAGCATCCTCTTGCTCCGCCCACATCCATCTCCCATTTTGCATAAAAGCCCTTTGGTACGAGATTGGCTGCGGCTAAAACATCAGTGTTTGTGGATGTCTCAGTCCTTTGCCCTGTGCCCCTTCTACGGATGGCACAAAGAGCAACAGTATGGCAGAGAGCATCATAACGCTGATCACCCAAAGGGATATTTTCTTCCTCCTGACCGCTAACAATAGGCAACCCTCCACTTCCTATCGATGTATAGACGGCAGGTTAACTGGCGAAATACCGTTCATTTTATTCATGGGGTGACGGGAACAGACCTCATTTTCGAGGAATTTATATGTGAGTAGGTGGTGTTATTTGTGTGACGTAGTGTCATAATAGAAGGATGATAGTCAGAAGGAGATAGATTCGATTGAATAATACAGAAATCAAAAATGAGTTTCCCCCGAATTTTGAGGAATTAAAAAAAGCCGCCAACCGAACGTCTAATTGGAGAGAGCGTTTCGAGGCTGTGGAAGAATTAGGTCAGTGGAAGCATGAAGAAACAATAAAATTACTGACGCGGATCATGAGCAACGATACTGTGTACAAAGTTCAAGAGGCTGCTTTTCATAAACTCAAAGCCTTTGGGGAAGGTGCCCGATTACCTGCTCAGAAAAAAGGCGACTTGATCAAAGGAGCAACAAAAGCTTTGGTAAGAATTAAGAAAAGCTTGCCAAAAGGTCATACGTTCGAGGAATTCAAAGAGAAGCTGCAAAAAATGAGAAGCGATATATATGATACGTACGAAGGGGAGAAAGGTGCTGACTTTGATCAGTGGCTGGAAAGTACGTGGGCCTCGTTATAAAAGGAGCAATAGAATAGCGGAGTATGGAAAGGGCTGTTCCACTGTAGTGGGACGGCCTTTTTACGAGGTTAGCGGGAAACATAGTATCAAAATTACCGATGCGACACATTTAGGGCAAAAAAGATTGTACGTATATATAAAAACGAGTGAAATAAGATCTACCGAGTATGCGAAAACCGGTGAAACTCGGTTAACTACTTGTGGACCACAACTTTTTCCGACGCAGTGTACCAATAGAGAGGTTTCTGTGACGTTTAAAAATGGTGGGGCCATCTGGCTATGTAGAATGTCCAAAACCATTAACCGGTACATGGAAAACAGATTTTGGAACCGCAATAGCAATCCATGGAATGGTACTCGTATTAGTTAGTATAAATGTGGAGATTGTGGCCCTATTGATCCGCATGACATCAGAATAGTGAGGAATAATAACGAGGATCGACCCTACACATGTGGCTAGAAAAGCATCTAGAGCTGAACTCAGATCGAAATGGGGCAATAGAAGAAAATGAAATTAGTAGGTTATAGTAATTTAATTCTATATAGCCTTGCTGTAGGAGGCGTTACAGGGCTTCTAACATGGAGTTTTTTAGCGATTGTTTCGTTAACGACTCACTTTATATGGTTTGATTTACCGAATGTGATTGCTGTTGAAAATTGGACCTTAATCGTGTGTGTGGTTGGCGGTGTTTTGGTAGGCTTATGTCAAAAGTACTTTGGTAATTACCCACGTAAAATGGATGATGTCGTTGCAGAATTCAAGGCAACAAAAAGAATTGATTACCGTTCAGGATATAAGAGCGCTATAACGGCAATTTGTGTTCTGTCCTTTGGTGCTAGTCTTGGTCCCGAGGCGGCTTTGGTAGGCATTGTGGGAGGGCTTGCCACATGGGCAGGAGATGTCATTAAATCCTTCGTCAAGAAAAAAACAGTCTTTAATGAACATGGAGATATTATGATTGAGTATAGTGTAGAGGCTACCATTGGCATGATCTTCAGGACACCGCTATATGGAGCGTCTACATTCTTTGAAGATAGAGAAGATTCCAGACGTATTAAGCTCATAAAGACACTGGTTTATTCAGTAACAACTGTTGCAGGGTTTTTCGTATTTATTCTTTTATCCAAGATCGATAACAGACAATTTTCGTTAGCGGATTTTGGTTCAGCAGCATTAGGCGGACATGAAATCATCGCTATCATTCCATTGATCCTTTTAGGAATCTTGCTCGGAAAGGTATACGAGTTTTTTGGATATATTCTCCCTACGATACTTCAACCACTTGAAAAATATAAGATAATAAAAGCTGTTATCGGTGGGGGAGTACTCGGGGTAATCGGAACTGTTCTTCCGATTACTTTATTTTCGGGGGAGCATCAGTTGACAGATTTAGTTGCAGAGTGGACGGATATGTCCCTTTATTTGTTAGTGGCAATCGGTATTGTTAAGTTGTTCTTAACAGAGGTTTGTTTAGCCACTGGTTGGCGTGGAGGGCATATCTTTCCTATTATTTTTGCAGGAGTAAGTATCGGATACGCCATGTCATTGCTATTTCCAATCGATCCAGTAACATCGGTCGCAATCGTTACTACTTCCCTCACAAGCACAATACTCCAAAAGCCACTAGCCGTATTATTGATTTTAATCATGATTTTCCAGGTCAAGCTGTTTCTACCGATGATACTGGCAGCCTATTTGCCCATGTATTTACGAAAGATGATACGAAGATAGCTTCCAGCCACAAAAACAGATCCATAAAATGTTGGATCTGTTTTTTTATGCTTATTGATCTAACTCAGGAACATCAGGTGTTTCAGTTGGTGTTTCAGTTGGTGTTTCAGTTGGTGTTTCAGTCGGTGTTTCAGCGAGTGTTTCAGCTAACATAATGGTCCTTGCCAGTGCGTTCGTCTCTAGCTGTAATTCTACTTGGAGTCCTTGTAACTCTTCGCGTAATGTTCTGAGTTGAGTGATCAGACTATTGAGGGTGAACGTGACGGCGATGAGATCATCTTCTTTTTCGCTTGGGGCTTTATTTGGATCAGTCAGTACAGCGAGTAGCACCGCGAAACCGAATGTAGCTCTCGCTTCTAAATTGATAATCGCTCTTTGAGTGGCCCGAATGCTTGTTGTTGTAGCAAAGATGTCTACTAAAAGGCTACTTTGAAAGTCAGTCAGCATGCAAATTTTCCTCCCTTCATGTCAGCAGCTGTCGAATGACGGCTAGTGTTTGTCGCAATTGTTCGTTAATATCCTCGAATTCATCTTCTATTTCGTCTGCCTCATGCAGAAATTGACGCGTGATGGTTTTTATGTTTTTCTCTATTTCTTCTAATTGTTTGCAAAGACTAGAACTCATGGTTCATACCTCCTTTTCCTATCTACGTGAGCAATGCTTGTTCGATTAATGCCTGGATCTCGTTGATTAGAGAGCTAGATTCTTCTGCTTCTTCTTCGCTCTCTTTTCTTACATGCTTTAGGCGAGATTGGAATTTTTTTAGAATCTCAGTGGTTTCCTCAATTTCTTCTTCTGCACATTTATTATTACTCATGGCTTTCCCTCTTTTCCTATTCAGGAGTTCTTCAGTGGTGCTATATATAGAATGCTGAAAGGAATGGAATGGTAATAGACAAGTATCAAGTAAGGTAGTCCATTTTTTGAGAGTCCTAGATTTGTAACTATAATTCGGTCGATGGGATGGCATACGTCTGTTCCGATGGGAGTTCTGGTGGTTTGGTCAGGAATCAGGCCGTCGAGCAGCAGGTAAAAACGGGGGAAAAAGATGGCATCATCAGCAAGTAGAGTTGATGGATTACCAAAAAGAAGCCCTGCCGCTTTTGGAAAGCGCAGGACTTCTTCTTTCTGTTTCTTATTTCAAATCCTTACCTACTTTAATCACATACATCTGCGTCGGATTGCTATTAATTTTAATCTTGCCCTTCTCGTCATAGCCATCTACGCCGAAATCATTGTCATTCACAATGGCAATCGTGTTTTTATCCACAATCGCCAAGCCTTCTAGCTTTTCATGCGGATAATTCAGCTTGGCTACATCCACCAGCAATTCCTTGGAAACCGGCACAATTCCTTGCTCTTTCACTTGGGCAACGGTTAGTTTTTCGAAGTCATGCTCACTTGTTGGTGTACCGAGTAAATTGGTTGCTTTCGAAAAATCAGCCTTGTAAATACGTTTAAGCTGTGCGGCTGCACCGGCATTTTTGTCGCGCTCGTCAATCAGTAAAACATCCTGGCTTAATGCGGCCAAGTCACTGATAACGACGTCTTTCTGTTTCACTTTCACGAAATCCTTAGCGTTCTCTGCGATGTACATGTACTCGCCTACGACTTTTTTGGTGGCCAGATCCATTTTTAGAATGCGCAAGTTACGGGAAGCTTCGCCTGTCTTTTTATCAGGGAGTGCCATCGGACTTTGAATCGAAGTATACAAGAACTTACCGTCTGGCGAGATCGTGACACCTTCGAAGCCACGGTTTGCAATACGTTTGGAATAGACGGCTGGCAGCGTATCAAAAATCTCCATCTGTGCGCCTGCGGCAAGCAAGGCTTCTTTGGCGCCCTTTGGTACATAGCGGCCCAGGATTGTGCCGTCGCGTTTTACTTGAATGATGGATGGGCGGTATTCGTCGGATATCCAAAACGTATCGTCGACTGGGTTGTAAGCGATGCCTTCCAAATCCAAACCATCTGGATCGTAACTAAGCTTCTTTGTTCCCGTTACATCGTAGGGGACTTCATCAGGGCCAGCGAGGTTCGGCAATCCGCTGATGTAGTTCGTTTTCGTAAAAGCGTTGATCTTGCCCTGTGGCAAACGCAGCTTGATTGTTTCCAAAACGTGAATGTTTCCGTTCTCCACTTTTATTTTGTACAAGCGTGGTGTGTAGTTTTGGTCAGGAAATGTACGCAGCTCGTCCTTGCCGAATTGGCCATTTGGTCCACGGTCAGCCAATGTATAAAAGATAGAAGGAGGATCGTTAGGAAGATGCACCAGACCGGAGAAGCCGCCTTCCTTAATACCCTCAGTAAGGACTGGGGGATTTTTCCACTCATGAATTTCGGCTACAACTGGTGCTCCCACTACATTTTGAGTTGCACCTGCTCCTTGTGTTCCGATCAATGTCAGAGCCGTAATTGTTGCGATCAGCAAGCCTTTTTTTTGAAAGTGAATCTTCATCAATATCCCTCCGAATGAAAAAACGACGTAGTGAACCGCTATTGTTAGAGTACCCGATCTATGTTGGGAAAATATGAAGCTGAAATGATGGTTTTGTAAAAAATACCAACATTCCGACACAACTAACGAATTCTGAATAATCGAAGAGTACAAGTATTATCTGAAAGAATATATAGGTCGGGAAAATCCGTTGACGTTTGCTCGTCATTTAACGGCAAAACTCGGCGGAGCCAAAATTTACTTAAAACGAGAAGACTTAAACCATACGGGCGCTCACAAGATCAACAATGTAATCGGTCAAATCCTTTTGGCAAAGCGGATGGGTGCAAAGCGTATTATTGCCGAGACGGGTGCAGGACAGCATGGGGTTGCTACGGCGACTGTTTGCGCGATGTTTGGTATGGATTGCGTGATCTATATGGGCGCGGAGGATACGAAAAGACAGGCCTTAAATGTGTTTCGAATGGAGCTTTTAGGGGCAAAAGTCGTAGCGGTGTCCAAAGGCCAAGGAAGATTAAAAGATGCGGTCGATGAAGCGCTGAATGATTTGGTTCAAAACTATCAAAACACGTTCTATCTATTGGGATCTGCGGTTGGTCCGCATCCTTTCCCTACGATGGTAAAGTATTTCCAATCGATTATCAGTGAAGAATCTAAGCGTCAAATCTTAGAAAAAGAAGGTCGTTTGCCGGATGCGGTCATCGCTGCTGTTGGCGGTGGCAGTAACGCAATTGGGGCGTTTGCCCATTATTTGGAGGAACCATCTGTTCGTTTGATTGGTGTTGAGCCTGATCAGGCACCTACCTTGACCAAAGGGGTTCCGGCTGTCCTTCATGGTTTTAAATGCCTTGTCTTGCTGGATGAAAATGGGGAGCCGCAAAAAACTTATTCGATCGCTGCTGGACTGGATTACCCTGGCATTGGCCCAGAGCACAGCCAGCTTAAGGTAAGTGGGCGCGCGGAATATTACACGGTGACGAATGAAGAAGTGCTGGCGGCTTTTCAAGAATTATCGAGAACAGAAGGGATCATTCCCGCCTTGGAAAGCGCTCATGCGATTGCTTATGCCTTGCAGCTGGCTCCCACTCTGTCCCCGGAGCAGATTCTGATTGTTAACCTGTCTGGAAGAGGTGATAAAGACGTCGAGCAAGTTTTCCATCTGTTAAACAAATAAAAACAGGCAGAGGCTGTCCCGAAAGTTGATTTTCTACTGGAGGGATAGTCTCTTTTTCGCCCATCGACTGTGAATTTCATTGTGAATATATATTTTTTAGTGAAACTTTAGTATTATTTTTTGAAGGGTTCCACATAATAGTGGTTTAATCGTACTTCATACAAGTTCATGTATGAGATGGGAGATAATGATGAAGAAAAACATTTACTTTAACCATGATGGCGGCGTTGATGATTTAATTTCTTTATTCTTGCTGCTCCAAATGGACAATGTGAATCTGACGGGGGTATCCGTCATTCCAGCGGATTGCTACTTGGAACCAGCGATGTTTGCCAGCCGGAAAATCATTGATCGCTTCGGTAACGGCGGTTTGGATGTCGCAGAGTCCAATTCCCGCGGGAAAAATCCTTTCCCAAAGGACTGGCGCATGCATGCATTTTATGTAGACGCACTGCCCTTGCTCAATGAATCAGGAGAAGTGATTACGCCAGTAGCGGATAAGCCTGCACATCTTCACATTATTGAAACGCTGCGTGCAACGGAAGGAAAAACGACCTTGTTGTTTACCGGTCCTTTGACTGACCTTGCGCGTGCATTGGATATCGATCCAACCATCGAAGAAAAAGTAGAGCGTTTGGTGTGGATGGGCGGAACATTCCGTGAAGAAGGAAACGTGCATGAGCCTGAGCACGATGGAACAGCAGAGTGGAACGTATTCTGGGACCCGGAAGCAGCTGCTCGTGTATGGGAAAGCGGAATCGTGATTGATTTGGTCGCACTGGAGAGCACGAACCAAGTCCCACTGACACTGGATGTTCGTGAGCGCTGGGCAAAAGAGCGCAAGCATATCGGTGTGGATTTCTTGGGTCAATGCTACGCAATGGTGCCGCCGCTTGTACACTTCTCGACCAACTCGACTTACTACCTGTGGGATGTATTAACCACAGCATTTGTTGGCAATAGTGATCTTGTAAAGGTGCAAACGGTTAACAGTATCGTCATTACAGAAGGTGCTAGCCAAGGCCGGACCGTTGAGACGGCTGACGGACGCCCGGTACATGTGGTCTATGACGTAGATCGTGATGCATTCTTTGATTACATGACAGAATTAGCGAAAAAAGCGAACTAGTACAAAGCAAGTCATCTTAGATATCGACACAGCTGGCGATACAGAAAGGATACGTTCATGCAATACATTTGGGGAGTTCTCGGCATCCTGGGAATTTTATTAATAGCCATTGCGTTTTCGAAAAATCGGAGAGCGATTAATCCGAGGACGGTCATTGGTGCGTTTGCCATTCAGTTTATTTTTGCTTTGGTCGTACTGAAATGGGATTTTGGGAAAAAGCTTCTGGAGTACTTGGCTTCGATTGTTCAAAGCATCATTGATTCGACGAATGCGGGAATTCAGTTTTTATTTGGCGGGATACTCGGTGCACAGAACGCTGGCTTTACGTTTGCCCTGCAAGTATTGCCGATCATTATCTTCTTCTCTTCCTTGATTTCGGTCCTGTATTATCTCGGAATTATGCAGTGGGCGACGAAAATCATCGGTGGATTTTTGTCTCGGGTGCTCAAAACGAGCGAAACCGAATCCATGTCAGCCTCCGCAAATATTTTCTTGGGTCCGATTGAGGCGCCACTTGTCGTAAAGCCTTATATTGAGAAAATGACCAAGTCCGAGCTGTTTGCTGTCATGACAGGTGGACTGGCGTGCGTTTCGGGTTCGGTTATCGGTGGGTATGCGATGCTTGGTGTTCCGATCGAGTATTTGCTGGCCGCAGCATTCATGGGAGCACCAGGTGGTCTGTTGCTTGCGAAAATTATGATGCCGGAAACAGAGCAGCCACACAGAGTGGAACGTGTGGAAGTAATGAAGGATACGGAGTCCAGAAACGTCATTGATGCGGCTGCTCGCGGAGCTTCGGACGGGCTAAAAGTAGCTGCTGGTGTCGGTGCGCTGTTACTCGCGTTTATCTCGTTGATTTTCTTGCTGAACTCAATTATTGGCTGGTTTGGCGGGTTAGTAGGACTAGAAGCGTTGACGCTTGAGCACATTTTAGGCTACCTGTTCGCGCCGATTGCCTTTATGATCGGGGTTCCATGGGAGGAAGCGCTAAAAGCCGGTTCTTTTATCGGGCAAAAGATTGTCCTCAACGAATTTGTTGCGTACACGGCTTTTGCACCTGAGATTGCGAATTTGTCGCAAAAAAGCGTTGTGATCATCAGCTTCGCCCTTTGCGGCTTTGCCAATCTGGCTGCGCTGGCTATGGTCATTGGTGGCTTGGGCGGATTTGCTCCGTCAAGAAGATCAGACCTTGCTGAGATAGGCTTGCGTGCGGTAGTTGCGGCAACCTTGGCGAATCTGCTGAGTGCAGCGATTGCGGGGATGCTCATTTAGATGATTTGATAGAAAAAAGTACGAGGGCTGGAGCGATCCATGCCCTCGTTTTTTTGGTACTACTCGAAGTTAGTACTACTCACTTTTGGTGTTTCCCGCTACAATCTTGTTAGTAAAAATCAAGCCTTGATTTGGTGGGGATATGATGAAGCATGTTCTGTTATTTCTAGGGCCAACGATCATGATCTTTTTGGGGTTACAAGTCATGAGTAGCGTCCCAGTCACGTTTCTGCTATTTTACGGATGGCTGTTTGTAGTTCCGTTTGTGGACATGATCGTTTTGAAAAGAAATACGTTGCGAGACACATTCAGGCAAATAGGATTGGTAACCAACCGCCGCAATATGTATCACGGCATTTTGACTGGACTTCTTTTCTTTATCACCATGATTCTCGCGGGATATTTCTTTCACAGTTTTCTGTTCGATAAAAATGATCTACAAAATTTATTGGTACAATGGAATTTCTCAGGCAATCTTGTCGTTTGGCTCATCCTTGTTTTGCTAGTGATTAACCCGTTTCTTGAGGAAATCTACTGGAGAGGATATATATTTAAAAAGCTAGAAGGAAAACGGACGAAGCGAACCATTATTTTACTGACGGCATTGTTTTACAGTCTGTATCATTTCCTCTCCATCATTCCGTTGTTTAGTTGGCCGTATAATATCGCGATGATTTTGCCAGTCTTTTTGGCGGGAATGATTTGGGGATATATGCGAAACAAGAGCAACTCACTGGTGGGTTCGATCATCAGTCATATCCTTGCAGATTCAGGGATTATGGCTGTCTATCTAGTATTCTTGAAATGAATGGTGCTGGTATGGAGGCAAGCTTCCATACCTTTTTCTATTGTGAGACATGTCTTATCGATTGGTTAAGGAGGAAAAAGAGTCATGTTGGAAAAAATAAGAAGTCAGGTAATCAAAAAAAATGGAGTTGAAATCATGAACGTAGACGTCCTTTTTAACCAGTTTCCCATTCGAAAGTCAGACGAGTACACCTTGAAGAAAATCGAAGAGCAGCATTTGGACGAAGTATTTGAAATCTACAGCAATGATAATGTATTTGCATACTGCGGCATTATCCCCAAGCATAAAAAAGAGACAGTGAAAAACATGATCGGGCATTTTGAGAGAGACTATCTGAAAAAATCCAGGATCAAATGGGGGATATTCGCCAATGATAACCCCGATCATTTGCTTGGCATTATCGAAGCCTTTGACTTTAATCAAAAGGTAAACATGGTGACGATTGGCTACTTCTTGTCTGAAGCGCATTGGGGAAAAGGGATTGCGACGGAAGCAGTAAAAATACTGCTCTCATTTTTGTTCATGGATGCCAACGTCAACAGAATTCAGGCAGAAGTGATGCCTCCAAACGAGACTTCCAAGAAAGTATTGTTGAAGAATGGCTTCACGAAAGAAGGGACGCTCAGACAAGCTACGCTATGGTCGGGCAAAGGAATCGTGGATGTAGAGATATACGGGATGCTAAAAGAGGACTACGAAAAAGGAAGGGGATGAGTGCTGCGAGTTATTGACCCCGATGTGCAAACCACCAGAATACACCGTTACCTGTAAAAGCTCTCCTATGTTACTATGATGGGTATGATCAAACATAGGTAGCTGGAATGGGGAAAACATCTTGAAAACATTTAAGAAAGTCTATATAGAAATCACCAGCGTTTGCAATCTCGCCTGTACCTTTTGTCCGCCAACGGAACGCAGTAAAAGTTTTATTAAAGTAGAAGACTTTGCGAAAAGGCTGGATGAGATCAAACCGCACACAGATTACATTTACCTGCACGTCAAAGGGGAACCGCTTCTCCATCCCAAAATTGATGAGCTGCTCGATATCAGCCATGAGAAAGGGTTCAAGGTCAATATCACGACAAATGGTACGCTGATCGCAAAAAATCGGCATAAATTACTTGGCAAGCCTGCGCTCCGACAAATGAACTTCTCGCTTCACAGCTTTGACGGACATATCGGCTCAACCAACCGCGAAGGATATTTGCGGGAAATTCTTTCATTTGTTCGGGAAGCCCAGGAGCATCAAGTGATTTTTTCTTTCCGTCTGTGGAATTTGACGCAGGATAACGCCACGAACATTCAAAAAAGTAGGAACCGCCAGACGCTCGAAGTGATTGAGAAAGAATTTGGTCTGGACTATCGAATCGAAGAAAAGGTAATGCCGGGCAGCGGGGTAAAAATCGATGACCGCGTCTATTTGAACCAAGATTATGAATTCCAGTGGCCGAGTCTGACAGCGCCTGAGGATGATGGAAAAGGCTTTTGCCATGGACTGCGCACGCAAGCGGCGATTCTCGAGAATGGAACAGTTGTGCCGTGCTGTCTCGATGGGGAAGGGGTTATTAATCTAGGGAATATCAATCAGACCTCTTTCGCTGATATTGTGGATGGCGAGCGGGCCAATAATCTGGTAGAGGGATTTTCTCGCAGGGAAGCTGTCGAGGAATTATGCAAAAGATGTGGGTACCGCCAGCGGTTTGGAGCGTAGCAAAAGCAAAACGTCCGAGTCACATGATTCGGACGTTTCGTTCATTTTTAGATTGACACTACTAACAACGGCGGTGACGACGACAGCGGAAGAAACAAAAACGACAGCGACGACGGCGGCGACGGAAGAAGAAACAAAACCGGCAGCGACGACGGCGGCGGCGACGGCGACAACCACAACGATCATGGTCGCGGTCAAAATCTTCGTCCACGTCTCTATCGATATCCCTGTCTATGTCTGAATCACAATCTTTTTCAACCCTGTGTTCTTTTTCTCGATCATTACAACCACAAGACATACATCCACCTCCTTTATGTTCATACCATATTCTATGAAAGCTGCTTGGACATGACTGGACGAACTATAGGGGAAAAAAGCTTGTTTTCATGCGCAGAAAAATGGCAATTGCCGCTATCCTCCCATAAGCCATGGGCAAACGTATTGGTAATAAACAAAAAAGATAGCCGATCCCAGAGCTAAGAGAGCTAATGAGAAAGGCTATCTATTTTTGCCTATGTTCTTCTCGCTTCCAATGCTTGTAGCTCCAGCTCATGTATCTTCCTCACACGCCCGATCATCATCCCGAGAATCGCAACAAGTATCCCCGAGACGACAAAGAGAAATCCAATCCCCCTGCCAGGCCCCGTTCCGATGATGTGCCCGACAGTTTGCCCGAGCAACCGTTTTGGATCAAATAACGGATTGAATACATGATCCGCCAAAAATCCTGCCGATCCAAATGCCAGTACGAACCCGATTTGTGAAATAGCCGTGATCATCGACCATACTCTGCCTTGCCGTTCATTCTCGACATTCGTACGAATGAGAACCTCCAGGCTCGTGTTCACAAAGGGAAGCGTGATGAAAAAGAGGAAGCCAAAAACCATGATCAGCCAAACGGAGGTGAACACACCCATCAGGGCATAAAACAAGCCAGCAAGTACGAGAGAGAAGGACAGCATGAACACCTTACTTTTTCCCATACCGAAAAGTCCGATCAAAAGGCTGCTGACGAGCATTCCCGATGCAGATACAGAGAGGGCGATACCGAGCGTCTTGGAATCAGTTATTGTGAGCATCATAGGCCCAAAAAGCGATTGCATCAGTCCGATGTAAAAGCAGACGACGGACATTAACAGAACTAACGAGAAAACCCCATTCTTGGAAAGGAGATAGCGGAAGGCTTCAGACATTTCCTGAAAAAAGCTTTGTCTTTCCTGTTTCTGGGGAGTGGCATCGTGTTTCATAATCAGCAACACGGCGCCGACAGCGAGAAGGAAGGTCATAATATCGATGAGTAATACGAGCTTGATATCAAAAGCACTGAGAAGAAACCCTGCAACCAGGGGAGAAATAAGATATTGAGCGGAATTTGCCAGTTGGATGAGCCCGCTTGCCTGCGAGTACAGCTCTTCCGAAACCAGATCGGAGACGGCGGCTTTAAAGGCTGGGTTTAGAATAGCCGCAGAGATTGAGCTGATGGCGACCCCAAAATAGATGTGCCATAATTCCATACGACCGGACAGCATGACAAGTAAAATGAACAAGATACCGACTATGGAACCGAGATCGCCAATGATCATCATTTTCTTGCGGTCAAATCTGTCTGCAAGCACTCCGCTAAAGGGAAGGAGAAGGAAGGAAGGGAGAAAAGAGAAGAGAATGATCAACGAATAGCTCATGGTAGATTGGGTCTGTTGAAAAACAAAGACACCCAAGGCAAAAGCGGTAAGTCCACTTCCGATAGCGGAAAACAGCTGTCCTGACCAAATGATCAGAAATCTGCGAAAGGCTGTATCATGAGCGTTCATTTTCTTTCCTCCTTTTTCATCCATTACAGAAACGAAAAGGACCCCGGTGCAGCTCCTAGTGACCTTTCAATCATCACTTGCATGGCTTGTAGTCGTTTTGACTGTTCATCTTGATCCCACTGAAAAATGCCTGATTCCAACAAGAATTGCGAGCCAGCGAGGAGAAACTGTACGGTCTCCAAGGCATTCTCGACATCAAAGACAGCTTCTTTATTCCCTTGTTCAATGACTTGCGCAAGGACAGGGGCGATTTTTAAGATAATGGCGATGTTCAGACGTTCGTGGAGTTCTCTGTTTTCAGGGCGATGCAAGCTTTCCATCCATTCGGCCTGCTTGTCGATTCCATGACTCTGGCTGCGCAGCATCTGGCGAACCTTATCCATGACGCTTAGGGTAGGGTCATCTGCCATTTTTTTATATTGTTCGCAAAGCGTATCGACCATGGACTGGACAAATGCTTCGAGGATTTCTTCCTTCGATTTGAAGTAGTAATAAAAGGTTCCTTTCGCTACGCCCACCTTTTGAATGATCGCATCTACTGTTGTATGGACATATCCCTGATTTCGAAACAGCTCCCCGGCTGCTTCCAATATTTCTGCTCGCCGTGTTGTGGGGTCTTTCACGATTCTTTTCATTTGCGCCTCCTTCGATTGTCAGTAAGTGGTTGGATACAGATTATCATATGACTGACCGTCAGTCTATAAGTGCGTGAAAGAAAAAGAGGAGTAATAGCCTCCTCTGTTCGGTATTGTGTATTTATTAGGATGATGGCAAACGTTCGTTATAATTTCTCGGCAATTATCGTGAATGTTTTCGGGATTCCTTTATCAAAAACTTCCGATGAAAGATTCGGGAGCTCTTCCAGCATTTTTAGGCACATCCCTTTGCTTGCAATGGACGTAACAATTTCCCCTAATGTCCAATTGCGTAACAATACTTTTGATTCAGCGTCATTCATCCCGTTCGAAATGAATTTGGAGAAGGCAATGTCCTTTTCCTCGAGAGAGGTGTCGAAATAATCGCCTGTTACTTTATGTTTGCGGATAGTAGCAGTCGTTCCGCGTGAGGAGATGAGTTTTGTGGATACCGGATGGAAATCTTGGAGGACGAGCACGCCGCCTTTTCGTAGGAGCGAGTTAACCACCTGGAATAATTCGGTTAAGTCCAAAAAGTAATGAAGAATACCGAATTCCATAAAAACGAGATCATACTCACTAGACAATACATCTGGAGGTAGCTGCAATACATCCGATACGATGTAAGTCAGGTCAACATCGGCAGCTGTAGCCAGTTCTTTAGCGTACTGCTCATTCTCATGAGAGAAATCGGCGATGGTCACGTCGGCACCTAGCAAGGCGAGCGCAACGGCTTTGTTTCCATTTGAACCGAGTAAATTGATAATCTTCTTGCTGCGAATATCCCCCATGTGCTCATATACTTTACCAATTCGCTTTTGGGGGTCTTCTTTTATTTTGACCGCTGCCTCAGCAGGTGTTCCAAATCGTTTCAGCCACGCTTGATAAGTCCCAGTGTTCCAAGCCGCTTTATTTAGTTGTGCTGTTTCCACAAATTCCCCTCCATCGAGTATTCCAATCAAAAACTGCCCCCGTTTTGTTGGTACGAGGGCTTAGGTAATTTATCATACTGACTCAATGCATTCGTGTCTATATATTTTCGAAGTGTTAATTTTTCCATGTGTGACCCTGAAATTGAGAACTATTGAGGGCGAGATTCTTCATTTGTTAAGCAAAGCAGGACAGTGGTAATATTGGGAAAAATAGATACGTCCGCTCTTTATGCGGTCGAGGGTTTGTTCGACGGGAGGCAAGCTGCTTTGAAAATCAAAGTGTTGATCGCAGACGACAATTCGTTTATACGGGAAGGCATGAAAATCATCCTGACGAGCTTCGAGGAGTTTGAAGTAGTCGGGATTGTGGAGGATGGGGTCGAGGCGGTGACGTTTTGTAAACAGAACGAGGTAGACGTCGCGCTTCTGGACGTTCGGATGCCGAACATGAATGGAGTGGAAGCGACCCGTGTGCTCACTGCCGAGACTACGGTCAAACCGCTCATTTTGACCACATTCGACGATGACGAATTTGTACTCGAAGCCATACAAGCGGGGGCACGCGGCTATTTATTGAAAAACAATGATCCCAACCGCATCCGAGACGCCATCAAGAGTGTCTATAACAACCATCATGTGCTGCAAGATGTCGTCCTGGATAAGATCAAAATGAACCTGAATACAGGGAAAAACAAGGATACAATGTCCACGACAGCTCCTTCCAAAGCGACAGCAGCCAACCCTACCGAAAGCAAAATCAACCAAAGCTTATTTACGGAACGGGAGCTCGATGTCATGAAGCAGATCGCGAAAGGGCTATCGAACAAAGAAATCGCCAAGAAGTTGTTTATTTCCGAGGGGACAGTTGCGAATTACATTACTTCCATCTTGAATAAAACAGCGCTTGAACACCGTACGCAGATCGCTATCTATTATTTGACGGGCGAAACGAACATGTCTGATTGAAAGGAGGTCACTACCGATGGGAATATGGACAATGGCTAATAAGGCAGCGGTGCTTGGGTTTATCATCGTGACTTCTTTTCTGGCTCATCCGACTTCTGAAGTTGACCCGTGGCAAATGCTTGTATACCTGTTGTATCTGGCTATCAATCTCACTATTCTTATTGTGAAACAAATGAATCATAAGCAATTATTTATGGGGTTATCCATCGGGTTCGTGGTAGCAAGTACACTTGTGTTGGACCCGTTATTTGTACTGCTCTTGCCAGTCCACATTTTTGAGCTCGCGTTCTTGGCAGGTAAGCAGAGGGTGGTCGTATTTGTGTGTATGTTGTTGCCCTTGTTCATCGTTTTGCCTGAATGGATGCCCTTGTATTTACTAACGGCCTTTCTTAGCTTTTTGCTGTACAGGTGTGGCAGTATGTTAACTGACAAGCTCGGCAGAGTAGAGGCTGAACGGGAGAAGATGAAAGAGGATTTACAAAGCTTGACCCGCTCCTTGAACGAAAGCAGCGAATACTTCCGCCAGTCGACCTATACGATTCAACTGGAGGAGCGCAATCGCCTTTCTCAACAAATCCATGACGATGTGGGGCATGCGGTGGCAGGTGCGCTCATTCAGATGGAAGCGTCGCGACTGCTGATGGCGACTGATCAGGACAAGGCATCCGAGCTGCTTCGCAATGCGATCGCGATATCGAAGGAAGGGCTGGAGCGAATCAGAGTGACACTCAAGGATGTGAAGCCACGGCCGGAGGAGCTGGGAATCAATCGACTCCGGTTGTTTGTCGATGAGCTGTCCGCCAGAGAGACGGTGACAGCCACGCTTACTTTTGATGGGGACATCGACGTCATTACACCGATTCAGTGGAAGATCATCCAGCAAAATGCAACGGAAGCGGTCACGAATGCACTCAAATATGCGAAGGCGACAGTGATTTCCCTAGAGGTACGGGTGCTGAATACATTCATAAAAGCAGTAGTCACAGACAATGGGGGCGGAGCAGAAAAGGTTGTAAAAGGGCTTGGTATTCTCGGGATGGAGGAGAGAGCTGCTTCCGCTGGTGGAACGGTGATTGTAGACGGTACGCGAGGCTTTAGCGTGACCACTCTGCTACCTTATCGCAACGAATGAAAAAGATCATGAGAAACAACATGAGGTTTCTCATACAGGGGGATGAACTTATGCACTGACATAAGGGCATCCTTTTTTATTACAATGCAGACATAACCACGAAGGGAGTGAGTTACGTGAGTCATGTATTGGAAATTCGTCAACTAACGAAAAAATTCGGTGATTTCGTCGCTGTCGACAATATGTCTCTGAACGTGCGTGAAGGAGAAATCTTTGGTTTCTTGGGGGCCAATGGAGCGGGAAAGAGCACGACCATCAACATGATCGCCTCCCTGTTGCGCGTAACAAAGGGCGAGATTAACCTGCTGGGAAAAAACATTGAGAAACACAAAAAATTCGCCAAAATGAACATCGGCATCGTACCACAAGATATCGCCATCTACGAGGATATGACTGCCTATGAAAACGTGAGGTTTTTTGCTGGCTTGTACGGACTGCGTGGATCACTGCTTCGCGAACGGACAGAAGAGGCACTTGAATTCGTAGGTCTCGGTGACAAATCCAAGAGCTATCCCAAAAACTTCTCTGGTGGGATGAAGCGTCGGTTAAACATCGCTTGCGCCATTGCTCATCGGCCGAAGCTGATCATCATGGATGAACCCACTGTCGGAATTGACCCTCACTCGCGCAATTATATCTTGAATTCGGTACGCAAGCTAAACGACATGGGCTGCACAATCATTTATACGAGCCATTACATGGAGGAAGTCGAGGAAATCTGCACGCGTATTGCCATCGTTGACCATGGAAAAGTCATCGCCGAAGGATCGAAGGAGCAGCTAAAAGCGATTATTACCGACACGAAGGAAATTTGGATTGGTATCAGAACGGATGAACCTTTGAACCTCCAGGCTCTTAAGGCGATTGCTGGTGTGACTGCGGTGCTTCAAGAAGAGAATACGATTAAAATCGTGTCCAAAGCGGAGATCAACAATCTGAATCGGATCATTCAACAATTGATCAAGGATCAGGTAGAAATCCGCTCGGTTGAAGAGCAAGCGCCGAATCTGGAGACTGTGTTCTTGACCTTAACCGGTCGAAACTTGCGAGACTAGAGGAGGGGCTTTGCCATGAACATATGGAATATCGCTGTAAAAGAAATCAAGTCCAGCCTTCGCGAAAAGAGAACGTTCAGTTTTATGCTAGCACTTCCCCTCATTCTGATGCTGATATTAGGTTCCGCCCTTTCCAATGCGTTCGATGACACAAGTACCGTAGGAGACATGAGCTTGCTGTATAAAAGCAACGGGACGGATGAGAAAGTTTCGACGGGATGGCATGCATTTATCACAGCGATCGAAAATAAGGGAGTTGAAGTCGTTCAAGCGGGACCAGACACAGACGGGAATGAAGAAGTTCGAGCGGACCGCTATACGGGTTACGCCGTCGTCAGTGATGATGGGATTGATTTTTATGGCAGCAGTAAGAATGCGATTGGAAGCAACATCCTTGCGGGGATGCTGACTGTTTTTGCCGATCGTTATTCGCTCGCATCCGCAGCCTATCAGGTAGATCCAGAGACTGCTTTGGCTACGATCACAACTGCCGGACAAAACGATGAATTTATTCGCGAGACGACCTTGCATCCGAATAAAAAGCCGAGATCAATCGACTATTACGCGATGGCAATGACAACGATGATCGGACTCTATGCGATGTTCAATGCCAGTTATTTATTCAGCGGAGAGCGAACGAACAAGACAGCCATTCGATTAATGGCAGCACCTGTAAGCAAAGGTACCATTTTTACCGGAAAAGTGATCGGTTGTACGGTGATCAACCTGTTTTTCGTACTCGTCGTGTTCTTAGTCAGCAAGTTCGTGTTCCAAGCAGATTGGGGTAATCACTACGGAATGGTTATTCTCGTGCTTTTGACAGAGGTGGTGCTTGCGGTCAGCCTGGGTCTGGGTATCAGCTTTCTTTTCAAAGGCGAAGGGGTAAGGTCAATCAACAATATTTTTACGCAAGTCGCCTCCTTTGCAGGCGGTGCCTATTTCCCTATTGATCAATCAGGCGGGTTCATCAGTCTTTTGTCCAATTTTTCTCCCCTTCACTGGGTAAATACAGGTCTGATGCAAATCATTTACACAGACAATCCGAAGGGCGCATGGTTTGCGATTGCGATGAATGTGAGCATTGCCACGGCATTCATCATCTTTTCTGTTATTACGATGCGCAGACGGGAGGGTGCTTTCGTATGAGTGAAATGGTATGGCTAATTCGGAAAACGCTGATGGAGACGTTTCGCAGCAAAAAAAACTGGTTCACCTACTTGGGATTGCCAATCGCAGGAGTTCTGTTGTCGCTTACCCTTTACAGCAATGCAGGCAGTGGCACGATCCATGTAGGAATCATCAATCAGGATGAGGACCAGATGATCACGCAGGACACGATCCGGTTTATCGAGAGATTGAATCATATCGAGGTCACCGTCATCGACGAACCTACGATGCGCGAAAAAATCGCCGCTGGTGAGCTGGATAGCGGAATTGTTTTCGAGCCGGGGTATGCTGCTAGTGTTCGAAAAGGGGCGCCAGCGCACTTGAATATTGTATCAGTAAAGGGTGAACAGGTTACTGCCTACGTGAAGGCCATGCTGCACAGTTATATCGGCAATCTTGCCGCTATTGGAAAAGCGGCACAGGCGGATGAGGCAAAGTTCACGAAGCTGTATTCGGCATACCACGAGCAAAGCTACAAGCTCAATACGGTAGCGCTTCAAGATACCTCGAACGTGACGCGTATGACGAATCAATCGATTGGTTTCCTCATTATGTTCATGATGTTTTCAGCGGTGAACATGTCGGAGATCATTTTAAAAGAAAAAGAGAATCGCACCTTTTTGCGACTACTTTCTTCGCCGATGTCGGCCAGATCCTATGTATTCTCGAATATCATCGTCAGCATTTTCATGTTGCTGCTGCAAATCACCGTGACCTTGCTCGTCATGAAAAATGTCTTCGGCATAGATGCAGGCGTCTCGTATAGTCAAATGATTCTGCCGTTGTTCGTGTTCGCGCTGGGGGCAATCGCACTCTCGTTGATGACTGTTGCCTTTGCGAAGAGTAGAGCAGGTGCCGGAGCTATTTCCAACCTGATCATCATCCCGACGTGCCTCCTAGCTGGCTGCTTCTTTCCCATGGAAATCATGCCGGACACCGTGCGCAAAATTTCAACATTCTTACCTCAGCATTGGCTGCTCGATACGGTGAATAAGCTTCAACAAGGGTACAGTCTGGGGAGCTTGTATTTGAACATGGTCATTTTACTCGCATTTGCTACTGTATTTGCCTTAATCGCCATCTATCGGTTTGGACGGAATAACGATAGTAGACAGTTTGTGTGAGAAAAATAGGACTACATGAACTGTAATATGACAAGGGATAATTCGAATTGTGTCGAAAGATGATCTTACTATGATAAAGCCAAGCAACTATAACCGGCGCAATTCAAAAGCACTCATAAGTAAGCATCTTGTGATTCTTCTCTTGTTTTTAGCATTTCTCCTAGGTCTTCGGACGTTCTGGTTTTCGTTTCATTCGTTTCCAGAGCATCCGCCTGTGGTTCAAGGGGTTCTTGATATGCGCGGGTGGGACTTTGAAAATTCCCCGTCTATTTCACTGGATGGGGAATGGGAGCTTTTCCCTGAATCTTTGATCACGCATGAAGATTTCAAGCAATCTTCGAATTACGAACGACAATTCCTTCAAGTGCCTGGCAATTGGAGCAGCGCTTTTTCCAGGGGCTCTCCGTCATCGTATGGCTATGGAACCTACCGTTTACGGATTTTGGTCGATCAACCGCTAAATCAGCCATACACCTTATGGGTTCCACAAGTGGAGGCATCTTCCACCGTAGAGGTTAACGGACAGATATTAGCCAGAGTCGGAGTGCCTGCAACAACAGCAGAAGATTACATTCCGCGGAAGCAATCCTTCACGGCTACGTACATTGCAGGTGATGCAAAGGTCATTGAAGTGCTTGTCCGATCTGCCAACTTTCATAATCCAATCGAAGGGGGCATCGTCAGATCGATTTACTTCGGGTCGCAGGCCGCTGTTGACACCGAACGTTGGTATTCTATCGGCTTTCAGATGACAACCTTCCTCATCTTGTTGCTACATGGCTTGTATACCGGCATCCTGTATATATTGAATGCCCGTCACAAAGAGTTTCTGGTGTTCTTGCTGTTGCTTTCTTGTGTAGGGATAAAAACTGTGTCTGATTATGACAACCTGCTGCTACTTTGGCTCCCCATCAATTATACATGGGCGATCAAGGTAGAAGTGCTCGCCTACATATGGCAGCCTTTGCTGTTGATATTATTGGTCCGAAGCCTATCTGAACAGGGGGAGAGAGAATACTCAAAACCGGTCAGGGCATATTTTTCCACGCTCAGTCTTTATTCGGCAGCCATCATACTGGGAACGGCTCAATGGGTGTATTTTTTAGCTGGAACGCCATTTTTGGTGTTTATTTATTTCAGTCCGTTTTTACTATTTGTATTCAGTATCAGCCGCATGCTAATGCAAAACAAGCATGACGCTGTGTTTTTGCTTATTGCTGCAACAAGTATTTTTTCCAATGTCTTTTGGTCGGCAATCATGGAATATCAAATCATGGATATCAAGTACGTTTATTATCCGCTCGACCTGATTGCTGCTCTTGTCAGTTTTTCTGCCTATTGGTTCAAGCGATTCTTTCGCAATTCAGAGGAAAAGGTAAAGCTGACGGAGCAATTGAAAGAAGCCGACAAGCTCAAAGACCAGTTTCTTGCCCATACCTCTCACGAACTGAGGACGCCATTGCATGGCATCATGAACATCGCCCAAACTGTCGTCAACAATGAAAAGAATGTCATGGGTGGTCGCAGCACGCAGGACATGGAACTTTTAATCACGATCAGCCGCAGAATGTCACATTTACTGGACGATTTGCTAGATGTCGTACGATTGCAGGACAAGCATATCGTGTTGCAGAGGAAGCCGTTGCATATTCAATCGATTGTTTCCGGTATCATCAGCATGCTTACCTACTTGGTAGAGGGCAAGCCTGTTCAACTGAAAATGGACATTCCGGAATCCATCCCGCCAATCTTGGCAGATGAAAAGCGGTTAGTTCAGATTCTGTTCAATCTTGTTCACAATGCACTGAAATTCACCGAAGAAGGATCTGTCGTCGTTTCTGCTGAGATCGTGAACGGACAGGTGGCGATCTATGTATCCGATACAGGAATCGGGATGGATGAGCATACCAAGGCACGTATATTTTTGCCGTATGAACAGGGAGCGCAAGCAACGAACGATGGAGGAGGAATCGGGCTTGGTCTCGCTATTTGCAAACAGCTGGTAGAGCTGCATGACAGTGAGCTCGGCGTCGAGTCTGAACAGGGAAAAGGCTCCGTATTTAGCTTTTCGCTGCCAGTGGTTAGTACAGATGAGATGAAAGCAGCAGAGAGCCAATATGTGGAGCAGATAGATAAGAGTCATCAAGTGGTGCCTATCAACCAGTTGAGGTATAGTGATGCCCCAGATATATTAGCTTTTCAGCAGACAGCTGCGCATGCATCTGTTGAAAGAAAGGCGAACATATTAGCGATCGATGACGACCCAGTTAACCTAAGGGTGCTGGATCGCATGCTCTCATCTTCGCAGTATCAAATCACCACGTGCACATCACCTAGAGACGCGCTCGATCTGCTTTTTACAGAGCAGTGGGATTTGCTTATCATCGATGTCATGATGCCGCATATGTCGGGCTACGAGCTGACACAAAAGGTAAGGGAGCATTTCTCCGTTTCCGAGCTTCCAATCTTGCTCTTAACTGCGCGCAGCCAGTCTGAAGATGTATACACCGGGTATTTGTCTGGTGCGAATGACTATGTATGCAAACCAGTCGATGGCATGGAGCTGAGATATCGCGTCTGGTCGTTGACGACGCTCAAGCAAACCGTCGATGAACGACTGCGCATGGAGGCTGCCTACTTGCAAGCACAGATCCACCCTCATTTCTTGTTCAACACGCTCAGCTCGATTATGGCACTCAGTGACATTGATACGGAGAAGATGCGTAAACTCGGGGATGCGTTTACCGCCTTCTTGCATATCAGCTTCGACTTTTTGAATACGGGAAAACAAGTAGCGCTCGCCCATGAGCTGGAGCTGGTTCAAGCTTATCTTTACATTGAAAAAGAAAGGTTTGGGGAGCGGTTAACGATCGAGTGGGATGTTGAACCCGGTATCGATCTTCTGATCCCGCCGCTTACCATTCAGCCGTTGGTCGAAAATGCGATCAATCATGGGCTTCTGACTCGATTAGAGGGTGGGACTCTCCATATCCGCATTGTCCGGCAAAAGAACGCTACTCTTTTTGAGGTGAAGGATGACGGTATAGGGATGGAGGAAGCGACTGTGCGGCAGATTCTTGATTTGTCGAGGAAGGAAAGAGGCGGAATTGGCGTGTCCAACACGAATCGAAGACTGACGCAAATGTACGGGAAGGGCTTGCGCATCACGAGTAAGCTGGGTGAAGGAACAACGGTGTCGTTTGTCATACCGGATCAGGCGTAAAGCGAAAAAAGTCGAGGTGAACTGAACAGACATGATTACCCTCCAATGCACCAAAAAGCTTGCAGAGGAACTACCCGTAACACTATCCGATAAAGAGAAAATTGTTTCACAGCCATTATACAGATGGCACGCTCACCTGATTTTACTGAATCGCAGAAAGTGTGTAGCGGTGATGAATAATGTGACCAGGTACAATTTCATCATCTATGGGTTAAAGAAAGCAGACTTTAAACGATTTGATCAGATATTTTTTGAAAAAATCTCTGAGAATCTTATCGCGGATGGCATAGAGCAATCGTTAATTCAGAAGTATTTGCATCATGCTAGTGAGGTCACTTTCACACAGACAAGTGATAGAAGCATTATTAGTCAATTGAACGACATGATTTTGTTGGCAAGATACGATATGGATAATAACTTAAGGGAAATCGGTGTAGAGGAATTGAATCAAGTCAATCGATTGTCGAATCAACATCCTATGTCTAAATTGCCGGAAATATTTCCACGCGATGCGATGCATCAGGCGTTACGAAATTTATCGTTGGTTAACACATAAATGGAAGACTTTTTAGCAGCTTTTATATAGGCACCGGAAGAACGGCGAGCATCCGCATACTCCCATGAGTAGGTAGGATGCTTTTTCCTTTTTATTTATTGAAAAACGACAATTATGTCGTTTATAATTGTGTTATCAAATAAAAACGACATTCATGTATATTTTGTTTGGAGGAGGTTGTGAAACCCGATGGCCCCAAGAGTAAGCGACGAATACAAAACGAAAAAGAAAACCGAACTGCTGCATGCCGCCAAGCGCGTGTTCCTCACAAAAGGCTATACACGGGCCACCATGCAAGACGTCATGGACGAGGCTGGCGTATCGCGCGGAGCCTTGTACGCCTACTTTGATAACCTGGAGCACTTATATATGGAGCTGCTGCAATTCGAGGATCAACAGGACGTACAGTTTTTCACGCCAATTACTGACGAAACGTCTTGGCAGCAAATGACGAAATGGGTCTACAAACAGCAAGGCGAGATTGAGAACATCGAACAAACACTATCCCAAGCCAACTCAGAATTTTTCCTGTCACTGAAAGATCAGCAAAAACAACAGAGCTATCCATACATCACGACTCGCTATGAAAAAATGGTGGATGTGTTGACAGCTTTTTTCGCGCATGGGACAGCGACAGGCGAGTTCAAGCCACAGCTACCACCCGAGGCGATCGCTCGCTATCTCATCTCGGTTATCGATGGACTGATGCTGGATACCACGCATTTGGGCGCAGAAAAAACGAAGGTGTCCGTGCAGATGGAAGCACTGCTGTTTTCTTTGAGAGCGATGCTGGGACCGGTTCAATAAGGAGGGGGAAGAATGTTGTTTCAATCAGAGAGAATCTATCTGAGAAAAATGACGGGAGAGGATGTGGACGTCTACCACACGTGGAGAAATGACGTGGAAGTCATGCGGACAACGAGTCCGTCTATGGACGTCTATACGTGGGACGATACGAACGGGTTTGTGAATCAGGTCATCCTGCATGCAAGCACATCGAAGAGCTACATGATCGTAGACAGCCAAACCAATCGACCGATCGGGATTACCTCCCTCATTCAAATCGACCTGAAAAACCGCAATGCGGAGTGCATCATCGATATTGGAGAGAAGGAATACTGGGGAAAAGGCTATGGACAAGAAGCGCTGAAGCTACTGCTGGATTATGCGTTCTTGGAAATGAATCTGCATCGGGTATCGCTTGGCGTCTTTTCCTTTAACGAAAAGGCGATCAGGCTGTACGAGAGGCTCGGCTTCAAGCAAGAGGGGATCTCACGGCAGTTTTTGTTTCGAGAGGGAAAATGGCATGATCTCGTGCACATGGGGATTTTGCAGCAGGAATATGTCACGTAAAAACAGAGGCTGGCGGTACGAAGGGTACCACCAGCCTTTTGCGTATGAGCGTTTCTCTTATTTTCCAGCGTAAATCGGTACTTTCCACTCCACATTTTTGTGTTCAACCATTCGTTTCTCGGAAGTAATGATCAGTTGCTTAGGCAGGGATGTGAGGTTTTCTAAGAATATGGAGCTTTCCAATATCGCCCGGCCATTCTTATACTCTGTTTTATGAATATAGTAGTCGACGTCTACGTACTTTCTCCCTGTTTCGTCTGAGATGGTCCAGTATTCAAAAGGGGTCATAGCAGCAGTATCTGGATCAAGCTTTCCCTCGAATGAAAGGTGGTAGCCCTCCAATTTCGTGGTGCTTCCATCGTCATTTACACGGTGTACACCGTCATAGCCTTCGATATCAACTACTGCGTTTGGATCTTTTTGATACTTCTTGAAGGTGAACTGATCTCCCTGGTCGTCCACTGCTATGGATTCTTTCTTCTCAAGCCGATCGGTGTCCAACTTCGCGTTAAGCGCAGCGGTTTCCTCTGTATATACAGACCCGAGCTTGAAGGTGAGGCTTTGGCTTTCGTCGATTGGTTGGAAGTAGTGGAAGTCTCTTGTTCCATTTTTAGTAGAGCGGGTATGATCCCATTTCAAATACGGGATGACATTGCTTTGTTTGCTGGCTTTACGGATGACAGTCTTGGAATCCCAAGCGGCGACGACTGTGCCCTTTTCATTGACTAACTCGTAGCTGTATTCTTTTCGCTGGTTATCCGTAGTCGAGCGATCTATGATCATTTCCACCCCACTCGGTGCAAACGTCATCTGTTTTACGTCCAGCTTGAGTCCTTGCGGAGTCGTGTATGTTTTGTTGATTTCATGTGTCTTCGTCGCGGCCTTTGCCTTTTTCATGTCAACAGGTACGGACAGCTTCCAGTTTCCTTTGATGTCGTCCAATTGTTTAATGTTGAACTCTACAATCAGCTCGTCCGGAATTTCACTGATATCATCAAAGTAGCTACGCAGCTCACGATCCAAGGACATGTAACCGGTATCTGTATGCATATCATTGTGCCAATCTTCATTTGGGTCTTCATTTGCAGACGCCTCAATAGGCTTCAGTACGTTCCCTTGTTTGTCTTTGATCGTAATGACTTGCTCCTTGTTATCTCTTCTGATCATTTCGCTCAAAAAACTGTCCATCGGTTTGCCATTCTTGTCTTTTACGATAGCGGCAATGCTGATGCGAAGAGGGTCAGCCATTACTTCGTTCACTTCAAAAGTGATACCTTGGTCGGTCGCACTTACATTCACGGTTTGAGCGAAACCTTTTTTGGCTGCTTGCTCAATACCAGAGTCCCTGGAATTTTGAAGAATACTATTGCTCACAGGCGCTACAGGATCAGCTTTGCCAATCGGGCTGTTCGTAAAAGCAGCATTGACATAACTAGCAAAAGTCGGGGAGACTAGCATTCCTCCCGATACGACGACGGTTAATGCAGCGGCGGCAAGTGTCATTCTTTTCATGATTGTGATACTCCTTTGTTTCCACGCTGGTGGTTGGTGTGAAGGCGTAGCAGGGTTCAATACTCTCACGGGATGAGGGGAGAGCATCTGAATAATCTTTTGATCCATATTTTCTGAGAGGGAGTCTTCCCACATCGTTTCTTCCGTTTGGTGCAGCTCATCGATCCATTGCTCCAGCTGGTGCTGGCAGTGTGTGCAATGGTCGAGATGACTTTCGACATTACGTTTGTTCACGGGCGATAAACGATCTTCCATGTAGGCGATCAGCTGTCTTTGCGTAAGGCAATTCAAAGCGGGGTACCCCCTTTCTTCTTCGGCTTGCTTAGCTGGTCTCGCAGCTTTTTCCTGGCATAGGAAAGGCGCATTCTCACGGTGTCCACAGACAGAGATAGTTTTTTGCCGATCTCTCTGTAGCTTAAATGCTGGAGATAGTGCAGATCGAGAATCGTCCTGTAGTTCTTGTCCAGAGCCATCATCTGCTGTCGCAAAGCATGACGCTGTTCTTTTTCCAGATAATCTTCCTCCGGGATTGGACATTCGTCTTTGACCTCGATATCCATCTCTGTTACGGAAGGCATTCGCTTTCGCTTCCGCAGCTCGTCAATTCCGCGATTAATCGCGATCCGATACAGCCAGGCAGAGAAGGAGTAGTTGGGTTTATAATCTGGCAGACTGTAGTACGCCTTGATAAAAACCTCCTGCACCATGTCTTCGGCATCATGAGAATGGTGGAGCGTGCGCCCAAGAATCGAAGCGATTTTTCCCTTGTATTTATTGACGATCAGAGCATAAGCCTCTTTATTACCTTGAAGAACCTCCGCAATGACCTCTCGATCGTCCTGCATGTTTTGTTACCTCCTTGCAAAAAGGTGCTGCGCAGCTTTTCCTTTTTGTGAAAAACGTCTCGACATTTTTCATGAAATTTAATCTAACCGCTTGCGGTCAAACAAAACGGGCATTAGTCCGTTTTCGTTGTTCAATAATATAGACGAAAAGAAGGGAGGACCCCTCTCAAGCTTTTTTCATAAAAATTGAAATTTGCATAGGAAGAGGATGCCTCTCTTCTTTCACTAGAAGGGCATCCTCTTTAAAAGTGTTGCTTTTTTACCGCGTAATCCGATAAACCTCTCCACTCAACCGTCCTCGGATTTTAAAAACATCCCCGACGGAAACAGCTATATCCTTAACACCTTTGATTAATATCTCTTGCTCCAGTCCTTCCACATACAGCGGGAAACGATTTCCGCCGATATCGTGTGTAAATAGTCTGTTTACACGCCCGATGACCTCGTGGAAGGAGCGATCTCCAATATGTCTAAGGGAGGGTTCCATACTTTTATCCAGTTTGGTCAGCTCTAAAACACTGAATGATATATGTTCCATGTACAGGGAAACCACAAGGTGATCGTTGACCTTTGTATGCTCTGAATATCCCCCTTCGCGCATGAAATCACCTGGGCAAAAATATTCAAACTGAAACAAAGAGTCATTGTTCAGCTTGCGTACATGCAAATCCCTAACATTTCCACCAAGCTTTATATCAGTAATGACACAGTCAAACTTGTCGTTTTGTTCCAAGTAGGCCCATCTATGCGTCATCTGCTGATTGAGCCATTTGAGATAATACTCTGCAAACGAATCACTGACAAAACGTGTACCCTGTCCATTACATGTATCGACGTAGTACAGCTTACCGACAAGCTCACCTGATACAATCATGACAATAAAATAACCGCAACCATCGTTATGCAGAGTGATAGTACCGTGAAGAGCTTCCGTGATCATGTGATCATATTCATCGTCTGTGATCGTATCGTCTTCCGTTTCGTCTAAATCTTCGTCAAAACAGCTATTGCATTTCTCCAGGGAAAAGGGGAGACGCATATATTCTAAGCCTACTGTTTTTCGTAAGCTTTCTTCCAAGCAATCCTTTGCATGCGACAATGACAGTGGGAACTGTTTAGAGTGTTTCCCGCCATTTCCGATGTGGAGCAGGAAATCTTTGTAGTCTTGCGGTAATACTATGTGAGCCGAAGCTTCGAACTGTTCGATCTGTTTCAATGTCAAAGGCTCATTCAAAACATACGGACAATTTCCGTCGTAGAGGCTGCGGTATTGGTCCAGCATTTCTTCGACCTTTGTTATAAACGCGCTTTTGGGAGCGATGTCTTTCATCCTGTCCAGCACCTCAATTGTAAAGGAGTATATGAGCTTGAGCCAAAACAACCATTCCATCGCAGTTATCTCCGACATACACAGCAACGCCTATGCATTAGAAGCCGTGCTGCACGACATTGATTCCCGCGGAATTCAAACCATCGTGAATTTGGGCGATACCTTATTCGGACCGCTTGATCCGCTCAAAACGGCGGAGCTCTTGATGGAGCGATCTACTATCACCCACATTATGGGTAATTGTGACAGATATTTACTAGGAGAGCAAATGGATTCCATTACGTTTCAATACATAAAGCCGCTGCTATCAGAAGAAATACTGAAGTGGATCGGGTCATTCCAAAAGCAATGGATTCATGATGAACTTTTGTTTTGCCACGGCACACCTTTTGCCGATGATGTGTACTTATTGGAGAGTATCGCTCCATATGGGATTGACGAGAAAAGCGCAAACGCATTGATGATCGAGCTGACAGGTGTCCAGCAGAAAGTCATTTTTTGCGGGCACTCGCATGTACCCAAATCCGTGTGGCTCCCAGATGGCAAGCTCGTGGTAAACCCGGGAAGCGTGGGACTCCCAGCGTATTTTGAAGAAGAACCGTACCCGCATTCGATGGAATCGAAGACGCCCCATGCCAAGTACGTCACAGTAAAACGACAAGGTGGCTCGTGGCTAGTCGAGCACGTATTGGTTCCCTATGATTTCGAGAAGGCAGCGAAAAGAGCGGAAGAAAACGGGCGCAAAGACTATGCGTATGCGATCCGTACGGGAAGAGCAGAGTTGTGAGGCCAAAGTGACGTCAGAGATCCTTTCTGGCGTCATTTTTTCATTTTCTCGTTATTTGTCACACTGGCGTAACACACGACCTCTACGATATTCATGTCAGTCACATGAATGCTTCGGAGGTACAGCAGATGAAAAACAAAACCATTTTAATAACGGGTGGTACAGGCTCTTGGGGTTGGGAGCTCGTGAAGCAACTCCTGCCGCAGCAGCCAAAAGAAATCCGTATTTTTTCGCGCAATGAAGCACTGCAAGTAGAAATGAGCCATCATTTTCAAGATAAACGACTGCGTTTTATGAATGGGGACATTCGGGATCAGGAGGAATTGATGCAGGCATGTCAGCAGGTCGATTATGTGTATCATCTTGCGGCATTGAAGCATGTCCCGATTTGTGAAAACCAACCGTATATTGCCTTGAAAACAAACGTGATCGGCACGCAAAATGTCATCGATGCGGCCATTGCCAACGGTGTGAAGAAGGTTATCTATGTCTCCACAGACAAAGCTTCCAATCCTTCCAGCACATATGGGATGACCAAGGCGATTGGGGAGCGGTTGATCATCCAGGCCAACACTCGTGATGTCATTACCCGGTTTGTTTGTGTGCGAAGCGGCAACGTTTTGGGATCGACAGGCAGTGTGATTCCCCTTTTCAAAAACCAATTGCAACAAGGATTGGATCTCGGTGTGACAGATGAGCAAATGACGAGATTTTTCTTGAGTCTGGAAGAGGCGATCCACCTGCTCTTTACGGCTACGCATAAAAGTCTGGGCGGGGAAACCTTCGTACTGAAAATGCCCTCTTGCCGGATCATGGATATAGCGGAGGTCCTCAGAGAAGAGGCGGGAGCGCAGGGCAGCCGTATTGTCACCATCGGTATGCGCCCGGGTGAAAAGCGCTATGAAATGCTGGTGTCCGAGATGGAAAGTGACAGGGCGATTGACCTGAATGACCAATACTTTGTCATCCTGCCTGCTTTTCCGCAAGACGAACTGCACGCCTATTACGCTGCATATCCGAAGGTCGACTTTTCCAGCTTCCATTCCGAGTCGATGGTCTTGACCAAGGAAGAGACGAGAGCAATGCTGCGGGCAGGAGGTTTCCTTTCATGAAGACCATTTTGTTTACGGGCGGAGGTTCTGCCGGGCATGTGACAGGCAATCTCGTTCTAATTCCCAAATGCCTGCAAGAAGGTTGGCGAGTGCATTATATCGGCTCAGAGACAGGAATAGAAAAACAGCTCGTAGAAACACAAAAAGCCGTACAGTTTCATAGTATCTCGACTGGAAAGCTGCGGAGGTACTTCTCATGGAAAAACGTGTCTGATGTTTTCCAGGTGCTCCGCGGTATCCTTCAAGCGTATTTCTTACTACGTAAAATAAAGCCTGATGTCGTATACTCACTGGGTGGCTTTGTTTCAGTTCCTGTCGTGCTCGGCGCCCGCATGAACAAGATCAGGACGATTATTCATGAGCCCGATGTGCATATGGGGCTTGCCAATCGGCTCTGTCTGCCTTTTGCAGATACAGTATGCACGACATTTGCGGAAACAAGGAGAAAGCTGAACAGCGAAAAAGCGATCCATGTCGGGCCGCTCATAAAGGAGTCGCTCAAGGCAGGTCAACGTCTGCGCGGAATCGCCGCCTGCGGGTTTCATGAAAAGCAGCCCGTGTTGTTGATCATGGGAGGAAGTCAAGGGGCAGAGACGATCAACCGCATCGTTCGCGGGTCGCTGGCGAATTTGCTGTCCCAATTCCAGGTCATTCATATATGTGGGCAGGGAAAGGTTGATTACTCTGTTCATTATCCGGGGTATAAGCAGTATGATTTCGTTGGAGAGGAACTGGCTGATTTATTGGCAGCCGCCGATGTGGTTGTATCCCGGGCTGGTTCCAATGCCATTTCTGAATTGCTCGCATTACAAAAACCGATGCTTCTCCTCCCACATACGAACGGAGGGGCACGTACAGGTCAACTCGTGAACGCCCAAAACTTTCAAACTGCGGGTTACGCAGATGTACTTTTACAGGAACAGATGACGACACAGATGTTTGTGGAGAGAATCCTCGCCCTGTACAAAAATCGCGAGACTTATCTGGCGAAAATGAGGAAAAATAAGGATGGAAGAGCAGTCGACAAGGTGTGGGCATTGCTAAAAGGAGTTGCACATGAACATTTTGATCGCGGATGATGAAGAATACATGGTCAAAATCGTGAAAGCCTACTTCGAAAAAGAGGGCTTCACTACGTATACCGCCAAAGATGGGCAAGAAGCGCTGAATATGTTGTACAACGAACAAATCGACCTGGCGATCCTGGACTGGATGATGCCCCAAATAAGTGGCATCGAGGTATGCAAGGAAATCAAGGCAAACAGTACAGTAAAAGTCTTGATGCTGACAGCCAAAGGGGAAATAGATGACGAGCTTCATGCCTTGCAAGCGGGAGCTGACGATTACGTACGAAAGCCATTTGACCCGAGAATCTTGTTAGCGCGCGCCAAAAAGATGCTGCATCTGGATGGGCAGTATACGTTTGGACAGATCAAGGTGGATTTGGAGGCGCAAAAAATATATCACGCTGGAGAAGACCTGCATGTGACCAACAAGGAATTCCAGCTCATGAAATACTTTGTGCAGCATGAAGGAAAAGTATTGACGCGAAAAGCCTTACTCGACCATGTGTGGGGATTCGATTATTTCGGTGAGGAAAGAACCGTGGACACCCATATTCGCCGCTTGCGAGAGAAGATCGGCGATAACTGGATAAAAACACATCGAGGGATGGGGTACAGTTTTGAAAATCCGGATAAATAAGATGGGACGGCGGCTGTTTGTGCAGATTGCCATTGTGGTTGCAGTCGTGTACGTTTTGTCTTTTCTTATTAACACGTTCTTTTTGCCGAAGTATTTTTTGTATGAGAAGAAAAATACGTTATCCGCGATTACTTCCCAGATGGAAGGCTTCACAGCAAATGCTCTGCAAAATGAGATCCAACGGCTTGAAAATGAGTACCGCGTCACGATCGTGTACACCTCGTATACGGGAAACAACAATGATTTGAACAAAGCTCTGCTTGCGCTTTTTGCCCAAAAAGGATTACCGCTCAGCAAGTTTTGGGTCACTAAGGAGACTGTTGCTTCCTTACAGGATGGAGAATACGTAAACAAGCTGTATATGCAAGAAAAATTGAAATCGAATGTACTCGTCCGGTTCATGATGAAGGAGCGAGTGGTTTTCGCGATCAGTGAATCGGTTGCGTATTCCAGTGATACGATTCGCATTGTGAATCAGTTCAATACGTATATTTTTCTGGGGGCGTTGCTCTTAACCGTTGTCGTGGGCGGGATGTTTGCCAAACGGATGATTGACCCACTCGCACAGCTGAAGGATACGGCGGAGGAGATTTCCAATCTGCGTTTTCAAAAGGCAGACATTCGGACGGGCGATGAGATAGAGGAATTGGCCCAGAGTATTAACCGGATGAGTGACAAGCTCCAACGCGCTCACGAAGAGCTGGAAGCGAGAAATCGGAATCTGCGAACGTTTATTTCGGATATTTCTCATGAGTTAAAAACGCCACTGGCTTTAATCAAGGCGTATACGGCGGGCATCAAGGATGGTCTGGATGACGGGACCTTTCTGGCGGTCATTGAAAAGCAGACAGACGGTATCTCGGAGTTGGTCAACAAGCTGCTGGAATTGTCCCGCTATCAAACGGATCAATATTCGTTTACTGCTGTCTCTCTCCAGGCTGTGCTGGAACAAACGCTGGAGAAATACCAGTTGCTTATCCAGCAAGAAGCGATTCAGCTCACGATCCAGAAGGAATCGGATGCGAATGATTGTGTGTGGGCTGATCGTGACAAGCTGGAAATGGTGCTGGGTAATCTGCTTGGCAATGCTGTTACGTATACGACAAATGGGCGCATTGATATTTCGATCAGACAGACGGGGGATACCGTCGTTTTTTCCATCAAAAATGGGGTCGGACGTATAGACGTCGCGCAATTGAAGCAAATTTGGGAGCCATTTTATGTGATCGAGCAGTCTCGCAACAAACAGCTTAGCGGAACGGGACTAGGACTCTCCATCGTCAAAGCTGTGTTGGACAAACATCAGGCTCTTTATGATGTGCAGATAGAAGGCGAGGAGATTGTGTTTGCTTTTTCCTTGCAGGGATGTTCCGTGGGGGGAGTTTCGTTATGATGCATCTTGATGATATCGTGAAGCAATTAGAATTGCACAAGCAATGGATTGATTCGATCGGGGAAACAGGAGAGAGATTAGTCGTCGATGAAGTAGACTTTCGCTCTATAGATGTAACAGAGTACCCTTTGGACCAATCTCGTTTGATCGCCAGTACATTTGACGGAATGAATCTAAAGAAGAAAGATTTCTACGCAGCGCACCTCTTCTCATCTACGTTTCGATCAACGAATTTAGAAAATGCCCTTTTCATTAAAAGCGAAGCGTCTTATGCAGACTTTACAAATGCGAATCTACAAAAGGCAAACTTTGTAAAATGCTCGTGCTTTGAAACCGTGTTTGCGCGAGCCGATTTGCGGAAGGCAAAATTAGTGAATGCACTCTTTTATCAGGCAGATTTCAGAGATGCCGATTTACAGGATGCAGATATCCGTAATTCTTCGTTTGAAGAAGTGTTAGTTAGGGGAGCGCAATTACAAGGTGTAATCGGATTAGAAGAAGCTTTTATCATAAGCATAAATATCGGTACCGCCGAGCAGCCAGTCATTCTTGTAGAGGAGGAAGCGAGAGCATGGCTCATGCGGCAAATCCATACGCCATGAAAAAAAAGGAAGAGGACAAGTGCCCTCTTCCTTTTCCCATTAAGCCTTCCCTGCTTCATCCTCCGGCTTCTCCCCCATATCCTTCCCACTACGGAGTGGAATTTCCTTCAGGAACAGCGCGATGATGACCGCGATTCCCGCTACAATCGCCCCAGTCAAAAACGTAGTCGTAATCCCATAGCTCATCGCTTCCCGGATCATATCCAGCATATGAGTAAACAGCGGTTGCAAATCGGGTGGCAGACTAGCTAGTGTGGCTTCAATTTTGGGTTGATCCAACAAATTTTGCGGATTCGTAAAGAGCGACAGCTTCTCTGCCAGAGCGGGGTCGGCTGCTGCGGGATTGTTCCCTTGGCCCATGGCTCCCGACAGTTGCGTCATTTTCGCAGACATGCTGGCACTCATGACGGTTCCCATGACAGCAATTCCGATGGTTCCACCGAGGTTGCGGAAGAGCTGCGAAGTTGCTGTAGCAACACCCAGTTGCTGTGGTGCGACTGCATTTTGCACGGTTAAGGAGAAGACCGGCATCGCAATCCCGATCCCCAGACCGAGAATGACCATGTAGATCACGAGTAAATAAATCGGTGTAGCTGGGGACATGAAATACATCAGCACCATGCCCAAAGCCATGATGGAAAGTCCGCTCAACGCCATCTTTTTATATTTTCCGGTCTTGGTCATAATTTGTCCTGCGAGTGCGGAGGTCGCGAGCATGGCAATAGACATCGGCATCGCCACATAACCGGCCATCGTCGGAGAGATGCCTTTGACTCCTTGGACAAAGAACGGCACATAGATGATTGCGCCCATCATCCCGGCATTCAGGAAGAATCCGACCAAATTGGAGACGGTAAAAATACTGTTTTTGAACAAGCCCAGCGGAAGCACTGGGGTCTTTACTTTCATCTCAATCATAATAAACACGATCAACGAAACGATTGTGGCGGCAAACAAACCAATTATTTGCCACGAGCCCCAAGCGTATTTGCCCGGCCCATCACCTGCCCATGAGAAGGCGAGCAGCATCGGTACGATGGTGAGCGTCAGGAACAGCGAGCCGAAGTAGTCGACAGACTCTCCTTCTTGCTTCGCTACCTTCGGGAAATGAATCATGATCAGAAGAAAGGCAATCACGCCAATCGGCAAGAAGATCCAGAACACCCAGTGCCAGTCGAGATGTTCGACGATATAACCGCCCATCAGAGGGCCAAGCACACTGGATACGCCGAAGACGGCACTCATGATTCCGCCCCATTTCGCTCGCTCGCGAGGTTCGTACAGATCACCCATGGCGGTAAAAGCAGTGGACATGATGATCCCTGCACCCGCCCCTTGAATCCCACGATACGTAATCAGTTGAAAAATATCGGTGGAAAACCCGGACAACAAGGCCCCGATACTAAATAACCCGATACCCGTCAAAATAAAAGGCTTCCTTCCATATATATCGGAGAGCTTCCCTACCAGCACAGAAGCGACAGTGGAGGTCAGCAAATAAATCGTAATCGCCCACGAATAGTAATCCATGCCACCCAGCTTCGAAATAATGCGGGGCATGGCCACCCCGATAATGGTCTGGTTGATCGCGGCGAAAAACATGGCGGTAATAATCGCGATCATGATCGTCACTTTCTTTTTCTCTGTCAGCTGTTGCAATCTTGATGCTCCTCTCTTTGTTGCTCTATATTTTTCAGAACCTGGCGATAGATGCGGACCAAGTGTTGCTTGTCATCATCAGATACGCCGGCAAAAAACTGTTCAATGGTGCTGCTTACCACGGCTTTATATTGCCGCAGGATGTCTTTTCCTTGATCGGTGATGTCCAGTTGCACGACGCGTCGATCCGTACTATCACGATTTCTCGTGGCATAGCCACAAGCAATCAATTTATCAGCGAGACTCGTAACGGCTCCGGGGGTAATATTCATACGTTCTGCTATAGAAGATGCCTTCTGCGGACCATTCACATCCAGAATTCGCAAAAGCATGGCTTGTGAACCTGACACGAGTGGGTCCAGACGCTTGTGTGACTCAGCCGAAACTTTTCGTTGGAGTTGAATATAAAGTTCTTCAAAATGGACTTGGCTTTGCATGGTACCCTCTCCTATTTTCGCTACTTAATTATATATGGAGTTAAATGTTTACCCCCTAAAACAATTACGAGTATACATCGATTCATGTAGGGAAGTCAAAATCAACCTTTTACCAATTTGACCAATTCAGTTGGTCATTATGTGATTAATTTCGTCAAAAATCGGGAAAAAATACTAAATTTCGACCTGATTTCATGGAATTTTCAGAGTTGCGATGCTACAATCAGTTTTGGCTTTCTTTTCATATCAGATAAATAGATAGGTGGGATCTTAACGTGTTTGGGAAAAAATTAACCAGCGCATTGCTCGCAACAGCGCTGATGAGCCCGATGTCGGCTTTGGCAGCTCAAGGGACGAAACAGCCAGCAGATGTCGTGTTAACCAACGGCGCGGTCTACACAGTGGACATAAAGAACAGCTGGGCAGAGGCAGTGGCAATTCGCGGTGACGAAATCGTCTTTGTCGGCGCAGATGAATATGCGAAAGCACACATTGGCAAGGATACGAAAGTAATCGATCTGAAAGGCCAAATGGTGCTGCCAGGCTTTATCGATAGCCATACGCATGCGAGCAAAACGACAGGACTCATTTACTCCATTGATTTGTTTGACGGAGGCTCTGTCGAGGAGTACGTTGCGACCATCGAGAAATTCGTAAAAGAGCATCCAAACGAACCAACACTGCAAGGTCGCGGCTGGAGCAATCCGGTAGTGCCTGGTATCGGTCCACGCAAGGAAGTATTGGATAAAATCGTGCCAACTACGCCCATCGCACTGACCTCAGATGATGGTCACTCTCTGTGGGTGAACTCGGCAGCGTTGAAGCTGGCTGGAATCACGAAGGACACGTCAAACCCTGAGGGCGGCATTATCGAGCGCGATCCGAAAACAGGCGAACCATCTGGAACGTTGCGTGAAAGTGCCATGGATCTGGTACTGTCAAAAATCGGCGGATACACCGTACAGCAATACAAGTCCGGAATTGAAGCCTACCAAGAAAAAGCAGTGGAACGCGGTGTGACTACGGTGCGCGACCCGGATATGCTGCGCTATCCGAATGTACTGGAAGCATATGAGGAGCTCGCGAAAGAGGACAAGCTGACCATCCGCTTCCGCAATGCGTTGACAGCGAATCCAGAAAAAGGACCTGAGCAGGTCGCAGAATTCGTAAAAATCCGTGAGCGCAATCAAAACCCGTTATTCCAAGTAAACGCCGTTAAAATCTTCTTGGATGGTGTCGTAGAAGGCGCTACAGCTTACTTGGAAAAGCCGTATGTCCATAAGGAAACAAACGGAGAATTGATTTGGAAGCAAGATGTTTACAATCAAACAGCTGCCGCAGTAGACAAGGCAGGCTTCCAATTGCACGTCCATTCTATCGGGGACGCTTCTACCCGCATTGCACTGGACGGTATGGAGCTCGCTGAAAAACAAAATGGCAAGCATGATGCTCGCCACTCGCTCGTTCACTTGCAACTGGTCAATGAAACAGACATCGAGCGCTTCAAAAAGCTGGGTGCAGTCGGAATTGTGCAGCCGTTCTGGTTTATGCAGGAAGAGGGCTACTACGATGAGATCGAAGTGCCGTACTTAGGTAAAGAACGCGCAGAAAAAGAATACCCGATGAAGAGCTTCCTGAATAAAGGGGTTCATGTAGCTTCTTCGTCTGACTACATCGTAACGCCAGAATTCAATCCACTGCACGGCATTCAACAAGGCATTACGCGGATCGAGGACGGAGTAACCGATCCGAGCAAAATTGCCAACCCAGACGAGCGTGCGACGCTTGCGGAAATGATCGCCAGCTTCACGATTGATGGTGCTTATGCCAATCACGTGGATGACATTACAGGCTCGATCGAAGTCGGCAAGAAGGCAGATCTCATCGTGCTCGATAAAAACTTGTTTAAAATTCCGGCCACTCAAATCAAAGATGCGAAAGTCGTGCTGACCTTGGTTGAAGGGAAGGAAGTCTATCGTCAAAAGGAAGCAAAGTAAGAGGGGAAAAATGGTCGTCCGTTGCGATGGCCATTTTTTTTTTGTGAGAGGAATCTCATCTGTCTTTGAGGAATAATTCATACGATTCAGATTCGAGCAAATGCTGGAGGTGTCTGACTTGACCCAAACAGAAGGAATCAAAACGATCAAACTGGAGATGGACGTAGGAGGCAATCCATTCGTCGTCCGCACAAAGGACGCAAAGGACGGTATCAATTAACATGAACATCCGCAGAGCAATCGGACAAGAAGCAAGCAAACTGAGCGAGCTAGCCTATCGCTCCAAAGCTTATTGGGGATACAGTGATGAATTCATGGAGGCCTGTCGTGATGACCTGACGTTATCGCCTGCCTATATCGAAAAGCACGAAGTATATGTGCTAGAGGATGAGGGAAGCATCAAGGGCTTCATGAGTCTGGAAGAGGATCAAGAGCAAGAGCAGTGGCTATTAGGTTTTTTGTTCATGGAACCGGAGGCAGTAGGAAAAGGGTACGGAAAGGCTCTGTGGCATCATATGGTAGAGATGGCACAAGAACTAGATATCCCAGTCATCACCATCCACAGCGATCCGTACGCAGAACCGTTTTACTTGTCGAGGGGAGCGAAAAAAGTAGGAGAAATCACGTCTACCGTTATCCCTGGAAGAAAATTGCCGTTGTTGGAAGTGGAGATCATAAAGGTACGGAGTATGGAATAGCTGTAGTCTGTTCCAATCAGCGACAACGCTCAAGCATGCTTTGGATGCTTGGGCTTTTTTACGTTTCCTTCCTTATTTCACGATTTTATACCGGATCGCCTTGGCAACTGCTTGCGTACGATCTACTACGCCCATTTTCTGCAAAATCCGATGGATATGCGTCTTGACTGTACCTTCTGTGATGAGCAAGTGCTGCGCAATCTGATCGTTGCGTTTGCCGTAGGATAGCTGCTCCAGTACGTCCAGCTCTCGATCGGTCAACTGATCAAACATGACAAGAGGGGGAAGCACAGAGTCTGGATTAGAGTCAGAATGAGATGCAGATTCGTGATTTTCTTGTTGAAACTGTAGAACCTCCGCAAGAGCCTTGGCAGCTGTAGCCGTGTAGAACAGTGCCTCTCCCTGATGGGCTCTGCGAATGAGGTCCAACATATCCTGTGAATCGGAATCCTTTAGCATATAGCCGACCGCACCTGCGCGAATACCATCTACGATGTAATCGTACGTGTCAAATGTTGTGAGGATTAACACTTTTACCGAAGGATGGAATCGAGTGATTTCTCGGGTCGCTTCAATTCCTGACATGTTCGGCATTTGTACATCCATTAAGACGACATCAGGGATCACTTCTCCTACGAGCTTCACGGCTTCTTCTCCATTGGAAGCCTCCCCGCTTACTTCCATATCCTTCTGCATTTTTATGACATACCCCAAGCCTTGACGGATCATCGTTTGGTCATCGACCAGGACCACACGAATGGTCTCTTTTTTGTTTTTATTTACCATGCTGGCATTCCTCCGTATTTATCGCTATTTGCTTATCAAAGCGGAAAGCTGATGTCAATTTGAAAGCCATGGGGTTCTCGAATGGAATAGGAAAGGTCTCCGTTTAATTGCTTGGCATGTTCTGCGATACCTATTAAGCCAATTCCCGGTTTGATTTGATGATGATTCGTAATAGTCCCATTGTCCCAAATAGAGAGGAATAGGAAGTTTTGCTTTTTTTCAATCGCGATGAAAATCTCCGTAGCATCAGAATGTCGAATGGAATTGGTAATAGCTTCTTGGAGAATCCGGTAAAGCGTAATCGTCATCTGCTGAGAGAGAGGAATGTCTGCATTGGGACTGATCAGATGCATTTTGATGTCGGTATGCTGTTGGGCTCGTGATAAAAGTATACGCAGTGGTGTGATTCCCAGAGATGATTTGTCTGCAGCTAATGTATGTACAGACGAGCGTATATTATCGAGGCTTTGCTTGGATACCGTAAGCATGTCTCGCACAGCCTCCTGTGCGTCACTCGGTCCGCCTTGCAGCATGTATTTCAAAGCATTCAATTGAACGATTAACGATGTGAGACTGTGTCCCAAGGCGTCGTGAACATCGCGGGCGATTCTGGTCCTCTCCTCCAGGACAGCGGCACGAAGTGTATTCACAGAGGCCGCTTGAAGTTCAGAATGAGCTTCTTGGAGTCCAACATGCGCCTCTTGCAGTTGTTTGAGATGCTGTTGACTCGATTCCTTTGCTTGATTTTGAAGAGATAATCCTCGTGCGCCGATATACCATCCGATATAGGCCACGACATAGCCGATTACCTCCTCAAAATTATAGTCTTTATAAAAGTACATGTAAGAAAAGGAGCATCCCCCAAAAAAAGTCGCATAGTACAATGCTCGGCGTTCAAGAATGTGAAATCCAATAAAAGCTGCCAATGGCAAGGATAGACCGATCTCTTTTCCTACATATAGAACTTTTATAAATGACACGGTACCAAGAACGATAATGGCAATGTCTTTTTGAAAAGGTTTCCAGTTCTTTTTGGGCCTGAGAAACATCAGCAGGAAGCAGAAGATGATGATCAGAGAGATGATAAATGGAATGGTGGGTTCATGCATGTAAGCAGTTGGAATGAGAAAAAATGAGATCAATACAAAAAAACAAATGAGCAGGAAACGGGAGCGAGTTGAAGCGTTCAAGAAGACAACCTCCTTCCTTGGAATACGTACCCATTATAGTTTCATTTTAGCATGCACTGTCGTCTATCTCCCGGTGTATGGTCTTCTATCTCTGGATAGATAAAATCGAAATCCACAATTTGACTATCTGATAGACTTCGGCGACGAATCGTATAAGTAAAATGTGATCTGTGGAGGGAACGCCTCGAACGAGAGGGTCCGAAAAATAGACGATAGGTAGGGAGGCTTTTATGAACGAACTGTTTCAGTTAGCGAAGATTCTACGGGAAACGAGCACCGTGTTTTCCACGCTTTCCTTGCAAGCATTGGATTCAAGTGATATTACCTGGCAACAAGTTCTCATTCTGGAACAAATCGCAATAAGCCCGAAGACAATGGGAGAAATCAGCAAGGCGATCAATCTGTCGTATAGTACGACCTCAGGATTAATCAGTCGGCTGGAACAGATGAACTTGGTGCGCAGATTTCGTGATAAATCGGATCGGCGAATTGTGTGGGCAGCATTGACGGAGCGTGTACCAGCGAATTGGGAGCTACAAGAGGGAAGTGCTTGCACACCTGCATCGCTTGATTCCTTGCGCGAGCTTATTTTGGAGAAAGAAATACTGAGCTGATACGTTACGCTTCCTATAAATAATGAGGTGAGAAAATTTTGAATATATCAGAACTGTCCATTAAACGTCCGGTCACGATGATTATGATATCCGTAGCCATCTTCATTTTTGGTTTGGTTACCTTTCCTCGATTAGCTATTGAATTGATGCCGTCGTTAAATGCTCCGGTTGCGGTGGTCGTTACGTCTGTTGAGGGGGCCGCTCCAGCTGAGGTAGAAAAGCTGGTTACCAAACCGATTGAAAATGCATTAGGTACGGTTCCAAATCTAGACAAGATCACATCGAGCTCGGTGAACGGCTCCTCCATGGTAACTCTTAATTTCAAATGGGGAACAGACATGGATCAAGCCACGCTTAACATGAGAGATAAGGTGGATTTGGTTCGAGGGAGCTTGCCGGATTCAGCTGGTTCACCAAGGGTGTTGAAATACGATCCGTCAAGCCAGCCGATTATTGACCTGGCTGTAACTGGCGATCAAGATGTCAACAAACTGAAAAAAATCGCAGATGATTTGATTAAATCCCGTTTGGAACGAATTAACGGTGTCGCTTCTGTCACTGTTACTGGTGGGCAAGAGCGAATCGTCGACATCATCGTGGACCCCGCCAAACTAGCTGCCTATGGATTGACATTGGATCAAATAAAGTCAGCACTAGAAAACAGTAATGTATCTGGATCAGCCGGAGCGATACGGGAAGGTGACGGAAAGACCAGTATCCGCGTGCAAGGAGAATTCACCAATGTGGACACCATTGCACTCACTCCGATCTCTGTCGGTGGGAGCTTCATCCGATTAAGTGATATCGCCAAAGTAACAGACACCATCAAAGAAGTGACCGAGCTGAGCTACGTTGATGGAAAGCCGAGCTTGGCAGTTGCTGTGATGAAAGGCACCGGCGGCAATACGATCAAAATCGCGAAAGAAGTAAAGGCAGAGCTGGAGAAGATTAATAGCACGCTTCCAGCAAATGTAGAAACGCGTATCGTTTTCGATACCTCGACATACATCCAGAGCTCTGTTGACAACACGGTGGTACATGCTCTAGCAGGTGGTGCCATTGGCGTACTCATGCTGTTCTTCTTCTTGGGCAGTCTGTCGTCAATGCTCATTGCGGTCATTGTCCTGCCTGTATCGATCATATCAACCTTTCTCTTGATGTATATGACAGGTCAAACAATCAACCTGATTTCCCTGGCAGGTCTCACGCTCGGATTGGGATCATTAGTGGATTTCGCGGTCGTTATGCTGGAAAACATTTTCCGTCAGCGGGAACAGGGCAAGAGTATGATGGAAGCGGCATTGGTCGGCTCCAAAGAAGTAGGAACCGCAGTGATGGCTTCCGCATTGGCACAAATTTGCGTATTCTTACCGATTGCGCTGACACAAGGTCTTGTTGCTGAGCTGTTCGCACCGTTAGCTTTGACGGTCGTTTTCTCACACATCGCAGCGCTCGTTTTCACGTTCTTGCTGGTTCCGATGATGAGTGCTCGCATGTTAAAAACAGTACCGGAGCATACGAATCACGAAAAATATCGAGGCTTCAATCCGCTGATCTGGTTTAATATCGGGTTCCATAAAGTGGAAAAAGGCTATCAAAGGGTACTCAAATGGGCATTGGGTCATCGAAAAACGGTGATTGGATCTGCTTTTGCCATGTTGATTGGCTCATTGATGCTAGTTCCATCTCTCGGAGCAGGATTTTTCCCAGAAATGGATCAAGGATTAATCCAGGTAGAGATCAAGTTACCAAAGGGTACCGTTTTGACGGAAACAGAAAAAGTGATGAAACAGGTAGAAGAAGTGGTCAATCAAGTGCCAGAAAAGAAATTGGTCAAGTCTTCGATCGGGGGTAGCGACGGTACTTCAGAGAGTGGTGCATCTACTTCTCATAAAGCAACAATCGATCTGCAAGTTGGAGAGATTTCTACGAGAAAGCGATCAACAGAGGAAATTGCTGTGGGCCTGCAAGAGCAAGTCAAGCATATTGCAGGAGCAGAAATCAAGGTGCTATCCCTTTCTGGTGGTATGGGGGGCGGACCAGCAATCTCCATTGAAATTCGCGGAGATGATCTGGCCGTCTTAACGGAACTGAGTGAGATTGTAAAAGGGGAAGTAGCCAAGGTACAGGGAACGATGAACGTATCTACCAGTGTCCAGGAAATGAGTCAGGAGTTCGATGTGAAGGTCAATACAGAGAAGGCGAGCTTGTACGGATTGACAACAAATGAAATCCTTTCTGCTGTGCGAACTTCTTTCCATGGTCAAACTGTTACCCAGTATCGTACAGGTGAAGATGAAATTGATATAAATCTCAAGCTGCCAGAAGACTATAAGGAAGATATCAATTACTTGAAGAACCTGCGTATTTCCACGCCGACGGGTGCACAAATCAGCCTCACTTCCGTAGCGACCATTAGCAAAGTCGATGTACCGCCATCGATTGAGCGCAAAAACATGACGCGTGAAGTGACGGTCACAAGCGATATGATCGGGGATAACTTGCAAGCGGTCTCGACAGAAATTACGAGTATCGTCAATAAGCTGAATGTTCCGGACGGATACACCATCGAAATTGGCGGGCAAAGCGAGGATATGGGAAATTCTTTTGTAAATCTGGGTCTCGCGATTGTTTTGTCCGTCGTGCTTGTGTACATGGTTATGGCTGCTCAGTTTGAATCCTTTTTCAGTCCATTTATCATCATGTTCTCGGTTCCTCCGAGCCTTACTGGGGTCATATTGGGACTTTTGTTTACAGGCACGCCTATTACCGTATCTGTCTTGATCGGATACATTTTGCTGATCGGTCTGGTCGTCAACAATGCGATTGTATTAATCGACTTGATCAATCAATTGCGTGCAAAAGGTTGGGAATTACATGAAGCGATTTTACATGCGGGGCCTGCTCGTCTGCGTCCGATTTTGATGACAACGCTCACGACGATTATGGCCATTGCACCGCTTTCCGTTGCAGCAGGGTCTGGTTTAGAGCTGCAAGCGCCTATGGCTACTACCGTCATGTATGGTCTGATCTTCTCCACCATGATCACACTGATACTCGTACCTGTGGTTACGGTATGGTTTGACGAAATGGGGCAGAAGCGACGCAACAAACGTAAGCAAAAACAGGAAAAGAAAATGATTGCCACTTTGGAATCGACAAACGCATGAGAAAAGAGGAGGAACCATTCATGATCATAAATAAAAGAATCGCGATTGTGGCGCTACTTTCCCTTACCTTGATCACAGGATGCGCAAGCCAGGAAGATGCAGCAACAACTGCTCCTCCACCAGAAGAAACGGTTACCCCTGTAAAGGTTGAAACGGTAGTACAAGGCGTTGTGACCTCTGAGTCCGGACTGACAGCAAAATTGGCACCGAGTGAGGAAGTGCAAATGTCACCCAAAACCAGCGGGAAAATTACGTCTCTACCCGTAAAGCTGGGTCAGCTCGTAACAAAAGGTCAATTATTGTTTACACTCGATACGAATGAGCTGTCTAACAGCGTAAGAGAACAAGAAGCAGCTCTCCGTGTGGCAAATGCAAACTTAACGCAAGCAGGCAGCACCTCTGACCAAGGCTTGGTGGAAGCACAAAATGATTTGACAGAAGCGGAAAGAGCGCTTGCGGACGCAAAACTAAATCAACAACGTAATCAGAAGCTGTTTGAACAAGGGGCGATTGCTGCTGAGAAAATGGAAGAGGTAAATTCAACGCTCACAAAAGCCCAGATTTCCTATGACAATGCAAAGCAGAAGCTGCAAAGCGCGAAACAAAAAACAAGTGTGCAAGTATCGGCAGCTAGTGTATCGGAGTCACAGGTCAGACTGCAAAATGCGCGAGAGCAATTGGCGAACGCCACTGTCGTCTCTCCGATCGACGGATTTGTCGCAAGCGTGACTGGAGCAGTTGGACAGATGGCAGGCCAGCAAGCAATTGTGACCGTCGTCAAAACAAACCCACTTGTGGTCAAAGCGAATTTGTCCGAAGCAGATGTAACGAAAGTAAAGATTGGAACCGTTGTAAAAGTAAATGTGCAGTCAACAGGAAAAACGATTGAGGCAAAAGTAACGGCGATTAGTCCCGTCATGGATTCGCAGCTCAAAGCCTATCCAGTAGAAATCACGATCCCAAATGCTTCTAATGAATTGAAGTCCGATATGGTCGTGAATATTACCTTCTCACAAGGTTCAGAAGGAGCGAAGTCACTGGTCATTCCTCGTAAGGCAGTCTTTGATCGGGAAGGCAGACAGTACGTGTTCAAGCTGGAAGGGGAAACAGCCAAGCAAGTGGAAGTGTCGACGGGCAACTCGACAAGCGAGTTGATTGAAGTGGTGTCCGGCCTAGCGAGCGGAGAAAAAGTCGTGGTAAAAGGACAGACACTGCTTACGGACGGCGGCAAGGTGAGTATTCAGGAGTAAGCAGAAATGGACGAAAAAGAGGCGGAGCAGATCCGCCTCTTTTTCTTATCAAATGGAAAGATTATCTACTCTACCAAAATTGCCAAACAGAGTATAATTTTAGCTATGGCAGTTGATAAGGAGTCATAAATGATTATTTCCACCAAACTGTGCAAAGGGATTGTCCTGCTCATGACAGTCGTGCTCGTCTCCGGATGCTCGATGTTTGCGAGTAAAGATGAATCCACTGAGCGCCAGAAGATAGAGAAGAAACAGAAAATCACCCGATACACGGGTGAAAAAAGCAAGGTGCTGTCTCAAGTATACACGGGGCGCAAGGAACTAGCTCTGACGTTTAACGGCATGGGCGACGATAAGATGATGAAAAGTCTTTTGGAGCAGCTAGATGCTCATAAGATCAAAGCAACCTTTTTTCTCCCGGGTATGCGAGTCGCCGAGGAACCAGACATCGCCAAGGACATTTTGGCTCGCGGTCATGAAATCCAAAACAACACACTGAATCAACTGGACATGAGCAAGCTCAGCTACGAGCAAATCTTTCGGGAGATTCAGTTGAGTAATGAGGTATTCAAACGCGAGACGGGTATTTCGCCTCGCTATGTGAGAACCAAATCCGGCGATGTGACTGATGATGTTCGTTTGGCAGCGGCCCATCTCGGGATGGAAGCGGTCGTCAGCTACAACATCAACCCAAAGGACCGTGATTTGCAGAAAGACGCCAAAACCATCGGAGATTACATAGCTCGCTACATGTCCAGGGGCAGCATTATCTCACTCAATACAGATATCAACCCTGAGGTGATTCCTGCCATTCCGTTGATCGCCAAGGCGGCAGCAGATATTGGCTACCAGTTTGTTCCGCTCAGTGAGATGGTGAAAAACGGCGGTGAACGCAAGCCGCTGGAACAAATACCAGGCTTTGACGCGGCGAAACTGAATCCGAACTACGAAAATGCAGAGTACGAGATCATATCCCAGGTCGACACAAATAAAAAACAGATCGCGCTAACCGTTGACGACTGGGGAAGCGACAAAACCGTAACGAAACTATTAGACATTTTGGCAGAGCATGATGTGAAAGCGACCTTCTTCTTGCGGGCAAAAGGGGTGGAGAACAACCCGAATTTGGCGAGAGCGATGGTGGAGGGTGGTCACGATGTGGCAAACCATTCTTATAACCATCCGGTCGTAACGACGCTGACAGCCGAAGAATTGCAGAAGGACGTGGTCAAAGCACACCAGGTCATTACGGAAGCGATCCAACAGCAGCCTGTCATGCTGTTCCGTCCACCGACTGGCGTAGTAGACGATCACACAGCCAAAGTGATTGCAGCCACGGGATACAAGGTCATTGCGTTGTACGACGTCACCACTCTGGATTGGGATAAGAAAAACAGCGCTCAAGATATTGTGAATGGTGTCATGAGCAAGACGAAAAATGGCAGTGTCATTTTGCTGCATATGCTCGATGACATCCACACGATTGAGGCACTCCCGCTTGTACTGGAAAGCTTGAAAAACAAAGGCTACACCTTTGTGAAGATGGACGATATGATCAAGCAAAGCCGTTCCGGCAACTAAACCCTTTCTCAGAAAGGGTTTTTACCTTTTTTCGCAAAGCTCGGGCGATTGACAGTAAAAATACTCTTTGTTATAGTTTTGACGATAATGATAATCAATATCGATAATAGCGATTCTTACATCTATCTTACAAACGTACATAAGGGAGGCTCATCATGATTACGAACAAAACAGGTAAAGCTATCCTAGCTGTTATTTTTGTGTTCTCGCTTTTTTTGACGGCGTGCGGTGGAGCAAATACGGCAACGCCAGCACCAGCGACGGATTCCGCTTCCAAGCCAGCTGAAAAGTCAACAGAAGCGCCTGTTGAGAAAAAAATGCGGAGCATCGAAACGCCAAAAGGGACAATTCAAATTCCTGACAAGCCACAGCGTATTGTGACTGACTACTACGCCGGGGAGTTGATTGCAGTAGGCGGAAATGTAATTGGTGCAGAGACGGAAGCTTTCAAAAGCCCGTTTACCATTGAACAATTGAAAAATGCGCAGGACGTGGGGAGCCCGCGGATCAATGCGGAGAAGACATTAGAACTCGCTCCTGACCTCATCGTCGTCATGTATGATGACAATTATGAAGCCTTGTCCAAAATCGCTCCAACCGTTTATTTGCCGTACGGTACGGCGACAAACATTTACGATACGGTCAAATTGTTCGGAGAAGTGGTTGGGGATAAAGAAAAGGCAGACAAGTTCATCGCTAACTTTGACAAAAAGGCTGCTGAGGGCCGTGAAAAGTTGAAAGGCATCGTGGATGAGAATGCAACGGTTGGACTCTACGAGTTGACGAACAAAGGAGATTTATGGATCTTCGGTGACAACGCAGGGCGCGGTGGTCAAACGGTGTACAATGCATTGAAGCTGAAAATGCCACATGCAGACAAATCCAAAGAGCAAACCGTACAGCTATCCATGGAAACCTTGCCAGAATACGCGGCAGACTACATGTTCGTGACTTTTTACAACCCGGAAAAAAATAGCGAAGCCCTGAAAACCTTACAGGAGTCCGCTGTCTGGAATGCGACCTCTGCTGCCAAAAGCAATCAGATTTTCTACAACGACTACGACACATTCTATCGCTATGACCCGATCGCGATCACAGCACATATTGATATGTTCGTAGATATGCTGATTAAAAGACACGAAGAGAACAAGAACAAAAAATAGATCACAACAAAAACCATCCCTCACAGGATGGTTTTTTCGTCTCACGTAATAAACCTTACAAAATGTAAAGATAACTGTAAGGAACATCAATAGCTCCTATTCTGGAATTTGGTTACAGTTGATAGCGACGGAAACAACGAACGCTAGTCAATAGAAAGAATGGAGGAACGTAAAATGAGTACTGCTGTACTAGAAGTGAAAGACGTTCAAAAAATATATGGGACAAAAGGTGAAAGCCAGTCGCATGCCTTAAAAGGCGTATCGATGACGATAGACAAAGGAGAGTTCGTCGGAATCATGGGGCCATCTGGTTCGGGGAAGACGACTCTGCTAAACGTCATTTCCACTTTGGATCGTCCAACGGAAGGCTTTATTGAAATCGCGGGCACGAACATTACACAGATGAAACGTAACCAGCTCGCAGATTTTCGTTCGCAAAAGCTCGGCTTTATCTTTCAAGATTTCAACCTGCTAGAGAATTTGTCCGTGTACGAGAACATTGCACTGCCTCTGTCTCTGCAAGGTGTTTCTTCCAAAGAGATCACCACTAAAGTAAGTAAAGTAGCACAAACACTCGGGATCGAAGAGATTTTGCAAAAATATCCGGTTCAAATTTCCGGGGGACAAAAACAACGCGCAGCAGCAGCACGTGCACTCGTGCATGATCCAGCGATTTTGCTTGCGGATGAACCGACAGGAGCCCTCGACTCGAAGAATGCCAAAAGCTTGCTGGAAACGATGACAGATTTGAACGAGAACCACCAAGTATCCATCATGATGGTTACGCATGACGCCTTTTCCGCGAGCTATTGCAAACGAATCCTGTTCATTCAGGACGGCAAGCTGTACACCGAGATTCAGCGCACGGGAGATCGTCAGCAATTTTTCAAACAAATTCTGGATGTACTGGCCGAGCTAGGTGCATCACATGATGTACGCTAGGAGGTAACGTTACATGCTTTTAAAGCTATCATTGTCAAGTATGCGGAAGATGATGAAGGACTATCTGGTTCTACTCGTGGGTCTGGTCATCTCCATCTCAATTTTTTACATGTTCCAGACGCTTGCCCTCAATTCTGACTACACGAAAAACAACTCGATGATCTCTTCGATTCAAATCGTGTTCAATGTAGGGGCATTCCTGCTAGCGTTTATCACGATTTTCTATATCTTCTATGCGAACTCATTCCTACTCTCGCTGCGGCGCAAAGAGTTGGGAATGTACATGGTCTTAGGTGCGAAGAAGGGGAAAATCAGCCAGATTTTGTTCCTGGAAACATTGACAATGGGGATCGTTTCTCTGGTAATCGGTAGTCTCGTCGGTATTGCGCTCGCGAGTGGCATCGGTGTCTTGCTCATGAATCTGTTGGAGATTTCGACAGAGGGTTACTATGCTTTTTATCTGCCGGCAATGTTGATTACATGGGGATTCTTCCTCGTACTCTTTCTGATCACCTCCACGATTAATGCCATTCGTCTGGCTCGTGCTACTGAGCTCGCTCTCATCCGTGCCGAGCAGCAAAATGACACAATCAAGTCAAAAGGAATCGGAGCGGTGTTGGTAGCCATCCTTGGAGTTATCCTGTTGGCTCTGGGCTATACATGCTTGCACTTGCTTATGTACCTGCAAGTACTTGGTTTTATCGTCGGGGCTATTTCATGCACCATCGGGACGTACTTGATTTTCATCTCGTTGCTGCCCGTTCTTGTACAGGCTTTGAAGAAAAATAAAAAGCTGAATGATAGCAAGTTGAACGCATTCACCTTTGCTCAGCTGCGCTTTCGGGTGAACAACTTGACCAAAATCCTTGGTACAGTAGCAATGTTGATCGGGCTTGGTGTCGGGGCGATGGCAGGGGGCTTGGCGTTCCAGCAAAACGTCAATTTGTTTACCACTGTGTTCCATGTGTATGACGTGAATCTGCATGATCCGGTAGAAGAGGATTATCAGGCACTGAAAAAAATGAACGTCCTGGAGCAAAATACGTATCGATACAAAGTCGACGACAAGTCGTATTACTACCTGAAAGAAGACTTGCTCGCAAATCCGTTGCTGATTTCCACAAACAGCATTCAAAATTACTCTGCCGAAAACAAGCCAAAACGCGTTACAGAACCAATGCCTAAAGATGTGTACATCATGAATGCGACAAAAGAAGAAAGAGGGAATATCGATTCGGTTCCAGACGATTGGGAAAATGCGATCTCTACCAATTTCGTTAACTATCAGATGCTGGAGGGAAAATCTGTCCGCATTGTCGATCAGGCAACGTATGAAGGGATCTCAGGAAGTGAACACAAGGTTCTCCTTGCCCAAGTGGACGATTATTTAAAATACACGCAGGATTTAAAAGGAATGGATGAGCGCCAAAAGCAATTGGTTGCGTCTATCGTTAATGTAAAAGCAGAAGATGTATATACGTCTTCCAAATACAGCACGTATGCGGGCATGTTCATTTTCACAAGCGGGACGATGTTCATGGGCTTCTTCCTCGGAATTGCCTTCTTGGCGATGATGGCGAGCTGCCTGATGTTCAAAATCTTGTCCGGGGCTGCTCGTGACAAAGATCGTTACAGCATGCTGAGAAAAATCGGCGTTCGTCAATCGTTGCTCGTAGGGTCGATCTACAAAGAGCTGTTCATGGTATTCATTTTCCCGGCGATTATCGGTCTGATGCACGTATTGATCGGTATGGAGATGTTCTCGTTCATCCTCTTGGATCCGTATCTGAACATCTGGATTCCAACGGTGATTTTCGTGGTGGTCTATGCGATTTACTATTACATCACAGTCCAGCTTTATCGTGGAATTGTGTTGCCAAAAGAAGCGTAAATAAAAATCCTCCTCAATTGAGGGGGATTTTTTCGTGTTTTATACTGGCAGGGAAACCCCATTGTACTTCGACTGATAGCCACTGTGATTTGACCTGCAAACGCTGTGAAAATGGTGAAAAACCATAGCTGTACGGAAGCGCTTCTTCCCGACCACAGCAGTTTGAGGACAACAAATAATGAACACATTCCACCATTGACAAAGATAATGATAATCATTATCATATCTAACTGGAAGACATGTCCTTTATGTACCATCCTTAATCAGTCAAAGTATCACCTAGAAAAGTAAGGGGGAATTTTTCATGCGTCTTATGAAATTACCAGTCATGCTTGTATTTTTGTCTGCGATGCTGCTACTTGCTGCTTGCGGCAATGCAGGGTCAACTGCACAATCTGGTTCCAACCAAGCTGCTACAGCTCAGCCTGACGCGGCGAAGCCAGCAGAAGAGCAAGTGCGCACAGTGAAGCACATGATGGGAGAGGCGACGATTAAAGGAACTCCTAAGCGCATCGTTGCATTGGAATGGAGCTCAGCAGAGCATTTGTTGGCTCTTGGTATTCAGCCTGTAGGGATTGCAGATATTCCAAATATGAAAAAATGGGTGAAACTTCCTGTGGAGATTGCTCCAGAAGTAGTGGATGTAGGGAGCCGTACTGCACCAAACCTGGAATCGATCATGATGTTGAAGCCAGATTTGATTATCGGTATTAAGCGAAATGTGGAAGCGAATTACGACGAAATGAGCAAAATTGCTCCAACGATTGCTTTTGATACGAATCCTGCTGAAGGTCAAGGATCACAGTATGATCGAATGATCGAGATCTTCAAGCAAATTGCGGATATCACAGGTAAAAATGCAGAGGCAGAAACCGCTTTGAAAGACCTCGACAAGACTTATGCGGAAGCAAAAGAAAAACTGACCAAAGCTGGCGTAGATAAAGTTCCATTTGTTCTCGCGATGGGCTACAGCAGTCAAAATGCAGTAGAATTCCGTTTGTCCACGGATAACTCTACAGCAGCAAGCATCTTGATTAATATCGGTCTGACAAATAAGTACAAGCCAAAGAAATTTGAGCAAACAGGATTGACACTGGCAGACGTGGAGGCGCTTCCAGCGTTGCAGGATGCGAATTTCCTCCATATCATTCAAAATGATGACAACGTGATTGAGAATCAATTGAAGAACAATCCGGTTTGGAACGGTCTTACTTTTGTGAAAGAAAATCGCGTCTACGCCCTAGGCGGTGATTTGTGGCCGTATGGTGGTACCATGTCTGCAAAGATTCTTGCTAATAAAGTTGTTGATTTGTTGGCAAAATAATGAGTTTAGCCAAAAATAAAATGTTCACACGAACTGACATCACTCCAGCCACCTCCTCACAAAGAGGGGGCTGGAGATTGTTCTTGATGTTAGGGAGTGGACTAGTCGCTCTGTTAGTGCTTACATTTGTCAGTTTGACACAGGGAATGGCAGACATTTCTCTGCGTTCTGTCGTACAGGCCATCATTGATCCGCAGGATATTTCAGATCACCATATGATACAAGGTGTCAGGCTTCCGAGAACGGTCATGGGGCTTTTGTCTGGTGCAGCATTGGCTATTGCCGGAGCATTGATGCAGACGGTGACACGAAACCCGCTCGCGTCAGAAACGACACTCGGCGTAAATGCGGGTGCCTATTTCTTCGTGGTGTTCGGGATGGTTTTTTGGCCATCATTTTTGCATGATCACCCGCTTCCATTTGCGATGGCAGGCGGAATACTAGCAGCCGTTACCGTATATTTCATGTCTGGCGGGCAAAAAGGTACGCCAGTACGTGTGGCATTGTCCGGGATGATTGTCACCTTGGTGTACTCCTCCTTGACGAGTGCTATCATTTTATTTAACGAAGAAACGACAAATGGCATTTTCCTCTGGGGCTCAGGCTCCTTGAAACAAAATGACTGGTCGGGTGTAGAATTCAGTTGGCCTTGGATTGTAGTTGGGCTTTTGGTCAGTTTTTTCATGGCCAGGCAGCTTGATGTACTTACATTTAATGAAGAAACTGCGAAATCATTGGGGCAAAAGGTGGCTAAGACACGGCTTTTCACCATGTTTATTGCTATCTTGGTTACATGCGTCAGTGTCAGTGTGGTCGGGCCAATCGGTTTCATCGGACTCGTGGCTCCGCATTTGGTGCGATTGTCTGGCATCACCCAGCATAGATGGCTGCTGCCGCTATGTGCCATCTGGGGGGCAGCGCTGCTTGTAGCTTCCGATACGATTGCACGTATGTTTATCAATCATTATGGTGAACTTCCGGCTGGAGCCATCACGGCAGCTATTGGAGGACCATGGTTGATCTGGCTGGCTTTGCGTGTCTCGCGCAGTATGAGTGCTGGGTCTGGAGGCTCGATGAGCGTCGGAGGAGCACAACGCAAAGTTTCGTATCCGCTGATTGTTTGCACGCTTGCTGTGCTGCTTGTGGTCGTTTGGATGCTCAGTTTGTCTAGCGGAAACTTGTACCTGCCGTGGTCAGAGATCATCGCCATTTTCATGGGACAAGGAAACGAAATGTACAGTCAATTAGTGTTTGAGCTTCGAATGCCGCGACTGTTGACAGCGATGTTGGCAGGTGTGGCACTCGCGATCAGCGGAAGTCTCATGCAGAGTGCAGTACGAAATCCGCTGGCTGATCCACAGATTGTCGGTGTCACGAGCGGTGCGGGTGTAGGGGCGATTATCGTGCTCCTCGTGTTTCCTCAACTCTCGGCTTGGATGCCGCTTGGAGCCGTTGCAGGAGGAATCATTTCTGCCGCGATTGTGTACGCGGTTTCTTGGAGAAGGGGACTCAATCCAATCATATTGACGCTAGTAGGAATTGCGGTTTCTGCCGCAGGTGGCGCCCTTATCAATATCTTGATCGTACATTCCATGATTTTGGCAGCACCTGCACTCACATGGCTGGCAGGAAGTACATATGGGCGGGGATGGATGGAAGTAGGCCGCCTACTGCCTGCGATCCTCGTTTTAGTACCGATTGCGTGGTGGTTAGGACGTCGGGTAGATCTCTTGTCCTTTAACGACGATAGCTCGACTGGATTGGGGTTAAAGGTTCGGATGACGCGGTTGTCTGTGGCAGTCATTGCAGTGCTGCTCGCTTCAGCGGCAGTTGCCAGTGTCGGAGCCGTAGGATTTATCGGTCTTCTTGCTCCCCATGCGGCACGTATGCTGGTTGGACCTCATCATCGCCGTGCAGTTGTCGTCTCCGCCATGCTTGGAGCCGTATTGCTGGCTGCTTCTGATTTGTTGGGAAGGATCGTCATGATCCCGAAAGACATTCCGGCAGGGGTCGTGGTGGCATTGCTAGGCGCGCCCTATCTGTTCTTACTGATGTTCCGTTCGTCTCGTTCCTCACAATAGTTAGGCAGGTACTTGCCAAATAGAAGGATCTCCAACATGATGAAAGTAGTACAGGCTGATTCTAGCAATCAGCTTGTCTACTTTTTCTTGTTATTTCCGGTGATAGAAGGATGTGAGTCTGTTGACGATTTATCAAGATTATCCTGGCTTTTTGATGACCGCCTTTCGCAAACAGCGATTGAAGAAATTTCACCTGCGTCAGGTGGAGGTAAACACCCATGTCCTTTGCTATGTGGCAGAAGGAAGCGCAGAGATTACGGTTGATGGTCAAAAGCAGGTGCTCGACACCGGAAAGCTCTTGTTGTTGCGCCCGAAGACAAAGGTAGAAGAATTGCGGTGCCAATCAGGACCGTTGCACATATACAGGCTGCATTACGTGGAAGCGAGACGCGATCAGCACGAGAGCGTTCCCGAGAGAAAAGAAGTCCAGGTTTTGGCTGTCTCTACGCCCGCCTCGTTTCTGACGGTATTGGAGGAGCTCTCTCATTTGACAAAAAAGCGGGACTACTCTTCTTTTTTGCGGAGCCAAGCGCTGCTCTATGAGCTACTTGGTGTTGTTCATGATGAACAGAAAAAGAAAGAGGATAAGGGCATTGGAGCGATTGAGGAGACCATCACCTACATGCAAAATCACTACCGCGAGTCACTTGAATTGGGAAGCTTGCCTAAGCTGGCGGGGTTGACCCCCAGCTCTTATTGCCGTGCTTTCAAACGTGCGACGGGTATGACACCAGGGGAATATTTGACTGAGTTGCGGATGGGGCATGCCAAGGATCTGCTTGCCCATACTGGAGGAAGTGTGAAGGATGTGGCTCGTAGCGTAGGGTATGCCGATGAGCTGTATTTTAGTAGACTCTTCAAAAAACGAGAAGGATTGTCGCCGCAAATTTATATGAAGCAAAGTGACCAGCGGGTAGTCGTGGTCAGCAAGCTGTTTTTGCAGGATCATTTTCTTGCGATGGGAATTCAGCCGATTGCTGCCCCCTCCTTCCCGAACTACTTTGAAACGAGGACGGGTTTTCCGTCTTATTTGCAGCAAAAGCTGCGCGGGACAAAAGCACTGAATGCAGAGCAGTTGATCGATCCGAAAGAGATTTTGACCTTGTCGCCTGATGTGATTGTCAGGATGAATTTTTTCCACAATCGGGAGGCTGGAGACTGGGAAAAAATAAAAGGAACGGTCTTCTTTGACGGCTATCCGAACTGGATTGACTACCAAACCAAATTGGCGACGCTCTTCAAAAAAGAGAGTCAGGCAGAGAAAATCATCAAGCACATTGAAAAAGTGGAAAAACAAGCAAGAGATGCACTATTGCCGGTTACACGCACGGGTGAATGGACGATGATTCGCGTGCTGAAGGATGAGGTGCGCCTGTATGGCGTAGAGGGACACGCCCTCGCTGATTTGTTTTATCACAAGCTGGGATTTCAGCCTGACCCGAATGTGACCCACGCGGCCTATCAACCAAATGCGCTCAACGATCTGATCGAATTGAACCCGGAGAGAATCATCGTGTTCTGGAGCGAACGGGAGCATGTGGCAGCACTGTGGAACAACCCGCTGTGGAGAGAATTGCGTGCGGTGCGGGAAAACAAAGTGTACCATCCTGCCAATCACGAATGGGACCCTTGGGGACCGTTTGGCAGAGAGCATACGATTCAAAGGGGTACAGCGTATTTTCTCCAGGTCGCACAAGGGTAATCTGGTCCATGGCAATTAGACAATCACGTCCATAGAAAAGTAAGAGGAGTCTCTATATACTATCAATTGATAATTGTTATCACTAAGTTGATAAGCAGAAGTGGGGGCATTCTCGATATGAAAAGTAAGACCAGTTTACGTACCATGCGCCACATCATGACCAGCTTCTTCGCGCTGTGCTTGCTGGTTGTCCTTGCCGGTTGCGGAGGCAATGCCAATCAAGCTCAACAGGCGCCAGCAGCATCGGGAACGACGACTGAGGCTACTCCAGCACCAGCGCAAACAGCACCAGCCGATTCTAAAGAAGTACGTGAAGTGAAACACGCAATGGGTACCACGAAAATTAAGGGAACACCAGAACGCGTGGTTATTTTAACAAATGAAGGTACCGAAGCTTTGCTTGCACTTGGCGTTAAGCCAATCGCTGCTGTACAATCCTGGGATGAAGATCCTTGGTATCCTCACATCAAGGATGAGATGACAGGTGTAGAAGTGTTGGGCTTCGAAGACCAGCCGAATCTCGAAGCGATTGTAAGCCTGAGCCCTGATTTGATCATCGGTAACAAAGTACGTCATGAAAAGATTTACGATCAACTGTCCAAAATCGCTCCAACCGTATTCTCTGAAGAGCTGTCTGGAAGATGGAAAAGCAACTTCACCCTCTATGCAGAAGCACTGAACAAGAAGGCGGAAGGTGAGCAAGTCCTGAAAGGATTCGACGACCGTGTAGCTGCTGTGAAAGCAAAGCTTGGTTCTAAAGGATCTACCAAAGTATCCGTAGCGAAATTCTCCAAAAAAGGTGTACAGATCTATCAAAAAGATACCTTTAGCGGTGTGCTGCTCAATCAGCTGGGACTCGCACGTCCAGCTTCCCAGGACGTAGACAGCTTTGCAGAAATGATCAGCGAAGAAGGTATGTCCGCTATGGACGGGGACATCCTGTTCTACTGGGTAACGGAGCCTACGAAAGAATCTACAGACATTGCGAACAACGCGAAAAAATGGATGGAAAGCCCAGTCTTCAAATCTCTGAATGTGGCGAAAACCAATCAAGTTTACCAAGTAGACGAAACGATCTGGAACAAAGCAGGCGGCATCAAGGCAGCGAATTTGCTGCTCGATGACATCGTGAAGCGTCTCGATGTGAAGTAAGAAGAATACGGCTTCAAAGCCAGAGACCTCATCCGAAGTATGGATGGGGTCTTTTCTTGGTATAATATGGGATGTCCCGCTTAGTTTACTCCCCCTTAATTTTCCAGATATATATTCAACCATGACATTTGTCATGTCCTCGACTTGACGTTTATGACTACAGCGGCAAGACGCTATTTCCTACAATAAAGATAGAATATTGCGTCCGGCGAATTCACATGTCCCTGTGCGCATCAATCGAGGAGGAAACAATTGATGCATGAATCCAACATTGCCCAGCTGAAAAAGAATGTTGCCCCCTTTGAAAAAGCAGACTTGAAAAAGAGTATCCGACAGCTATTCAATACGTTAGTTCCGCTGATTCTACTCTGGTACGGTGCTTATCTCAGTCTGTCTGTGTCCTATTGGCTCACGCTGCCTATCGTCATCGTCGCAGCCGGCTTTGTCATCCGTACATTCATCATTTGCCACGATTGCTGCCACCAATCCTTCTTCAAAAATCGTCTGGCGAATGACATCGTTGGTACGATAACCGGTGTGCTGACCCTCGTCCCTTATGAACAATGGAAAAACAGTCACAATATTCACCATGCAACGAGCAGCAACCTCGACAAACGAGGCGTAGGCGATTTGTGGATGATGACTGTCAATGAATATCTCGAGGCTTCTACTTGGCATAAAATCGCTTATCGGCTGTATCGCAATCCGATCGTGATGTTTGGTTTGGGACCTATTTTTGTCTTTTTGCTTCAGTATCGTTTTAATGTGAAGAGAGCTCGCCGCAAAGAGCGGTTGAATACGTATTTGACGAATGTGCTGCTGGTCGGTCTTTATGCGCTTTTGATCTGGGCGGTTGGCTGGCAAGCATTCCTGTTGATTCAAGGTCCGATCTTTTTCGTCTCCGCCTTGTTTGGGATTTGGCTGTTTTATGTGCAGCATACGTATGAGGATTCGTACTTTGAGAACGATGAAGAGTGGAGCTACGTGAAAGCGGCAGTAGAAGGAAGCTCCTACTACAAGCTGCCGAAGGTTTTGCAGTGGCTCACAGGCAATATTGGCTTTCACCACGTTCATCACTTAAGCCCACGCGTACCGAATTACAACTTGGAAAAAGCACATAACGAGACACCGCCACTTCAGATGGCGACAACGATTACACTGGCGGCCAGCTTGCAGTGCCTGCGTTTTCATTTATGGGATGAGAGCAACAAACGTTTTGTGAGCTTCAAAGGCATCAAGCGGCTGGCTGCTGCTCAGTCGGAAGCAATCATAGATGCACTTCAAGGCTCCAAACCAAGTTTGGAAGGAAAATAAGCCTGCCATAAACCTTTGAATTCCGATACACTTGAGAGAGTGGCGAAGAAAAGGTGGGCAAGTATGCAGAAGCTGAAGTGGTATCAAATTCTTCAAAAAAATACGGGCTTGAGCCCTTATGTGTGGGTTGTCTTCTACATCCTGCCATTCTATTTCATCTTCCGGTCCTCTTCGACGTACGAAGCTGTGATCGGAATCATCATGATCATTTTGTTTTTCGTTTGTTATGTATTCTCTTTCCTGTCAAAGGGCTGGCTGATTTACTTTTGGACGAGTGTGCAGATCATCATATCCGTCGCCATGACCTTGATGTTCGGCTATGTGTATTTCTCGCTCTTCCTGGCATTTTTTATCGGGAATATCCAGAACAAGATCGGTTTTGCTACGCTATACACGATACATTTGATTAGCACCACCATATCGGTCAACATCGGCTTTTTCACCAAAAACACTCAATTGATTGGCCAGCTTCCGTTTGTTTTGGTTAGCATGATTGCAGTCATTCTCTTGCCCGTGACCACGTACAACTGGAATAAGCGAGAGAAGCTACAGGGAGAGCTAGAGCATGCGAACAAGCGAATATCGGAGCTGGTCAAGCTCGAGGAACGCCAGCGCATTGCCCGCGACTTGCACGATACGTTGGGGCAGAAGCTCTCCTTGATTGGGTTGAAAAGCGATTTGGCGAACAAGTTGATCAGCAAGAACCCTGCTCTGGCGAGAAGGGAGATAGAAGAAATCAGGCAAACGGCGCGAATCGCTTTGAAAGAAGTACGGGAAATGGTCACGCAAATGCGTGGAACGCGGCTAGAGGATGAGATGTTTCGGATCAAGCAAATTTTCAAGGCGGCCGAAATTGAATTCATGCTCGAAGGCGACACGAATCTGACCAACACTTCGCTGATGACGGAAAACGTGTTGTGCATGTGCCTGAAAGAAGCCGTTAACAATATTGTGAAGCATAGCAATGCCACTGCCTGCTCCATCGTCATCGATCCTACCCGCACCGATCTCGTCGTAAGTGTAACGGATAATGGGATCGGGATGGCGGAGGAATTGGTCTACCGCGGCAACGGTTTGCGTGGGATGAAGGAAAGGCTGGAATTCGTCAACGGAAGCATGGAAATCCAGTCCTCAGAGTCTGGAACACAGCTAGTGATTCGGGTACCCAACGTCTTCAAACAACCGGAACAGGAGGCGGGAGGATGATTCGCATTGTCATTGCAGAGGATCAGCGGATGCTTTTGGGCGCCCTTGCTTCCCTGCTCGATTTGGAAGAGGATATGAAGGTCGTCGGGAAAGCCAGTAATGGTGAGGATGCTGTCAAACTCGTGCATCAGCATCAACCCGACATTTGCATCATGGATATCGAAATGCCGGTTAAAAGCGGATTAGACGCTGCTGAGGAATTGAAAGGCAGCGGCTGCAAGGTGATGATTCTGACAACCTTTGCTCGCCCAGGTTACTTCGAACGAGCACTGAAGGCAGGGGCAAACGGCTACTTGCTCAAGGACAGTCCGAGTGAAGAGCTGGCCAGCTCGATTCGCAGCATTATGGCGGGCAGACGGATCTACGCCCCTGAGCTGGTTGATGAAGCATACGGGCAGGAGAATCCGCTGACGGAGCGGGAAAAGGAAGTCCTAGTCTTGATCGCAGACGGGAAGAACACCAAGGAGATTGCCAGCCAGCTGTACATTACGACAGGGACGGTGCGCAATTACATCTCCGTCATTCTCGACAAGCTCGGTGTGAGCAATCGAATTGAAGCGATTATGCATTCCAAGGAAAAAGGCTGGTTTAAGTAGCAGACCAGCTGGAGGAGGCCCTTTCTGTTTTTGCAGGAAGGGTTTCTTTTTTATGGGGTCAATCTCTAAGTCCAGCGGAAATGATCTCGAAGAGGTAGCTGATCGTATCCCAATAAAAATAGCAAAAGAAGGCCGTGAAGATGAGGGATGCAAGCCTGGTACCAGAGGGATGTTATCAGAAGAGAAGAGAAAACAGACATTATCAAAGTATAATATAATACACGTAATGAATGTTATGATTGATGATCTGGTATATTTAGTATGATTTCATCCACTATAGTAAATAAAATGCTACTAGCAAATTTTTTTATAGTTTCCATCGATATTGCAAAGGGAGGCTTAAAGTGAATCTAGAAACCGATGATCCAAAACAAGTTGTTTTACAGGTTGGAGGGGTATTAAAAAAACTTCGTAAAGAGAAACATTTGAGCCTTGAAGATTTATCAGAATTATCGGGTGTGAGCAAGCTGACACTTGGAAATATTGAACGTGGAGAAACCAACCCAACAATCGGGGTGTTGTGGAAGATTTCGAAATGCTTATCTATACCACTCTTGGCTTTATTTTCAACCGAAAACAGTGTGAATCTGTCCCGGGCTGGGAAGGGACTCAAAATTGCTGGGGATAATAAAGATTGGGTAATTGAGCCAATCTTTCAAAACGTAAGTAATGAAATTGAAACGTATAGAGCTTATTTACAACCGAATAGCTCATACTATCCAGAGAAGCATCACCACAATACAACGGAAATTGCGACAGTAATGTCAGGAGCCCTTTCCATCAATGTTAATAATGAGTCATACACCTTGAATCAATTTGATTCGATTAGTTTTTGTGCAGATGGCACGCATTCATATATAAATCAATCCGACGATGTTGTTGTGATCCATATTATTTTGAAATACGGGGTCTAAAAATCTATCCCCTGTATTCTCATAGACTACGACGACTATGACCCTTTATCCGACCGAATGGTTGATAAAGGGTTATTTCTTGTTGTGATTTATTAGAGAGGATAGATATTGGACAATTGTTATTAGTTGTATTATAGTACTCTTTGTTGAACGAAAAGTATATTATAATATACTTTTTGATTTGAATTAACTTCTGCATTAAATTTTAAAAACTAGGAGGGAAAATCATGAGCACTCAAGATATAAAATCAACTCCAAATGTTACCAGATCAGCAGTTTGGGTGGTGATTGTAGGTATTATATTTATTGCAATTAATTTACGGGCTCCTTTAACCTCGGTAGGGCCTCTAGTTGGTCTTATTAGGGACGATGTTCACATTTCGAATACGCTGGCAGGTATGATTACCACGTTACCTCTATTAGCTTTTGCACTTTTTTCTCCTATTGTGCCTAAATTAGGACGAAAGTTTGGAGTAGAAGTAATGATTCTGTTTTCCATTATTCTTCTTACTTTTGGGGTTGTTTTGCGTTCCCTGTCAGGAATCGCTACTTTATATATCGGTACTGCTGTTCTTGGATTGGCAATTGCTGTCTCTAATGTATTGTTGCCTAGCCTTATTAAACGAGAGTTTCCTAGAAGAATTGGTTTAATGACGGGTGTATATTCCATATCTATGAATTTATTAGGAGCAATAGCCTCTGGTATTAGTGTTCCCATTGCAGTTGGATTAGGACTTGGATGGCAAGGTGCACTGGGAATTTGGGGTATTCTTAGTTTAGTATCCGTATTCTTTTGGTTACCTCAAATGAAACGCCGCCATGTGGAAACAGATACCCTTCATAAGCAAACGGCTGATAGCAGCGTGAATTTATGGTGTTCTGCACTAGCATGGCAAGTAACGTTGTTTATGGGACTCCAATCTATGATTTTTTACGTACTTATTACATGGCTACCTGAAATCTTAAAACAACAAGGAATAAGTTCAGATCAATCTGGCTGGTTACTTTCTATTATGCAGCTAGCTTTGCTTCCATTTACTTTTGTCGTTCCGATTATTGCAGGACGTATGTCCAGTCAACGTTCATTAGTTACGATTACGACGATTTTGCTTTTAATTGGAACTCTTGGGTTACTTTACGGAAGCTCGAATTTAATCGTTTTGTGGATCATCGTACTAGGAATTGGGGGAGGTTTTGCATTTAGTTTATCCATGATGTTTTTTGGCTTACGTACAGAGAATGCACAACAGGCTGCCGAGCTGTCCGGTATGGCTCAATCAGTTGGATACCTACTTGCTGCAATAGGCCCGACCCTTTTCGGATATCTGCATGATGTAACTGATAGCTGGACTATTCCACTTCTCATTTTGGTTTGCGCGTCAGCCTTGCTCTTTATATTTGGTCTAGGTGCAGCTAGAAATCGTTATATTGGATCACCCAAATAGGAAAACATATTAAAAAAAGCCTGTACAGAGTACAGACCGTTAATTGTTCATCAAGGCCAGGATGAAAGCAACGATTCCACCGATAGCCATACCTCCAAAAGCAAAGTAAGCAAACCATCTTACAGGTGCTGGCATGCTATTTAAATCAGCGGATTTGCTCGGGAGTCCTTCGATATTTTGCATGTGACTCATTGCGCTGTTAAAGGCTTGATTGTTGTTTGAAGAATTCATGCTGTACACCTCCAGTTAAGAAGTATTGTAGCATAAGCCTACAGTGGAATCCCGTGATGAAAGCCCGATCTTTAGAGGAAAACATATCCAAATACTATCTCTCCAACGAATAAAAACAGTCATTCACCATCTTACCCGCAATTTCAGTGCTTTCGGGCACGATTTTATCCAGCTTCATTTCAGCCTTCTCCAAAACGCGTCGTGAAGCTGCATGCTCTTCAGAACAAACGGCCGTATCCTTCCAGAATGATGAAGCCCACTTCGGCTGTGAGATGTTCTCGGTTACGGGTACAGATGCTAATCAAAAAGCGGATCAGCTCCCAATCGTGTAAGGCCACTTTGGTCTATTACCATGAGTTGGGCTGGCAATGAAGCTATCGACTATAGATGTTTCGAAGCTCATTGATGTCGTTTGGTGTGGGACCTGTGATTCTCGTTAGCCAGGAATTATTCATGATCGAGTAATCGGACCTGTGATTTAGGCGTATGACATGTCCAATCTCATGAGTAGCCAAGGCTTCTAAATAAGCTGCGTTTCTGTTGCTTACTCTGTTCCATTGGATGACAGTGCCACCGGTAACTCTTGAGCCATTCGATTGCCACCAGCCAAGTCCATCATAACCTCTCGTATAACCTTCACCTAAGGTAATGGGAGCATTTTGTGACGGTGTTAATAAAACAATGCCAGTGTCATTCCAATTTCGAATCGCATTTTCATAGGCCTGTCTAAGAGCCGGAATGTTTGTGGTAATGGTTACTTGGTACGTAACGAAGGGGTTATTTTGATCGATTTCAGGTGGGTTTCCATTAATAAAAGCAGAGGCGACATAGTATTTCACGCCGTTTTTCTCGTAGAAGAACCATCTATTATCTGAGGCGTTTGTCCAATAATCAGTGAGCGAGGTACCTCGGGTCCAACCAGAAAATTGTACTCGGGTATTAGGAGAAAGCCTGTCGATGATTGCAGCAGAAGTAGATGGTCCGGTGCGGATATTGACAGGGATGGGAGCGGATACACCGCTAAAATCTACTTTATATTCGGATTGATCCTGTGCGTTTGTCGGTGTGATAAAGTATCCATTTACAAGAGTAACAAGAGTAAGCGTGAATAGTAGGAGTGTACGTAAAATTCTTTCTAACATCAGTGGGGCTCCTTTCCATTACAATAGTAGTTTTTTACTGAAAATTACTGGGAATGGTGATTAAAAAGGAGTAGTGGAGGAGGGAGCATGAACGATCAACAATTGTGAGTTGGATTTTCCAGAATAATCTGGACGAATAGGAAAGGGTGTGCTACAAATAAAGCAAAGTTGAGTTTATAAAGCCATTGGAGAAACTAATGTAAAGCGGTTACGGTAAACGAAGGAGAGACGAGCATGGCAAAAGAGGAATATGCGATTGGACTGGATTTGGGCGGGACCAAAATCTTGGCTGGTCTGGTGGATCAGACAGGCGGATTGATCGCACAAAAGCAACTGCCTACGCACGCGGAAGAGGGAGAGAAGGCAGTGATCGAAAGGGTGCTGTCCGCCACGCACGATGTCCTGTCAGCAAGCGGCATTCATCCTGAAAAAGTACGCGGTGTAGGAATCGCTTCAGCTGGTGTGATTAACAGCGATAGCGGCGAAGTCATTTTTGCGAGTAATTTGGGTTGGCGAAATGTACCGATTGGCACGTTAATTGGGCAAAGGTTCGGATTGCCTGTTCAACTGTTCAATGATGCGAATGCAGCGGCAATTGCGGAGTGGCTATGGGGCGCAGGTGTCGGTACACGAAATATGATTTACGTCACGGTTAGCACAGGGGTAGGGGCAGGAATCATCAGTGACGGGCGGTTGGTTTCAGGTAGAGATGGGAGTGCGGGAGAATTCGGTCATATCTCGATCGATTGGAACGGACCGTCGTACCGCTGTGGAAATCGCGGATGCCTGGAAAATTACGCTTCTGGTACCGCCATCGAAAACGCAGCCCGTCACAAACTGACAACTGCGAAGGAGCCCGTGACCAATCGAACCCTTGTTGAAAATGGAGAACTGACGGCAAAGGTGATCAGTGAAGCTGCTCTTGCAGGAGATCCATTTTTCGCGTGATTGAACAATCTGTTTGACGTTTTCCATCACGGGTGCAAAACGAACAGGATAGGCAACCTGAAGCATGACACCTTCTACTTTGCAAACCTGAATCATTTCGCGTGCATCCGCAATCTCGGTGGCAATTGGCTTCTCACACAGAATGTGCTTTTTCGCTCGCGCTGCCGCAATCACGTGCTCCTTGTGCTTGGCATTTTCCGAGCAAATAATGATCGCGTCGATACCAGACTGCAAAAAGGCTTGCAGATCTTCGTAAAAATCGAGCTGGTAGGCTGTCGCCATTTCCTCTCCACGACGCAAGTCATCATCCCAGACCGCTATCAACTGCACATCGGGGTGCTTTTGCAAATAAGTAACGTAGCTATGCGCATGCATATGGGCGAAGCTGATGATTCCTACCTTCATCCCTCGTCACCTCCGTGGATGAGCTTCACAGGTTGTCCCGTCTTGACCGATTTTCTCGCCGCTGCAACGATATCGAGTGCGGCTAGCAGATCACGAGAATGCAGACGTGCCACTTCCTGTTTTTGTACACAGCGAACGAAATGCTCCCGCTGTCGCTGCATCAGGTCCAACCCTGGGAATGTTGCCGAAAGAGACCGCTCTCCCCCACTCCAGCGAATTGGGATGCTATCCCGGCTATCATGTGTAATCATCCCTTGATCACCGGTAAGCTCAATGGAAGCATGTTCTGTCCCCTCCGCCCAAGATAGCTCTACATGAGCAATCGCCCCGCCTGCCATTCGAAGCATGACCAGCGCATAATGGACGATCTTTCCTGACTCATTCGTGTGCTTGACCTCTCGCGCCATTACTCGCTCAACCTCACCGAACGTCCAGCGCAGCCAATCGAATTCCTGTATTCCAAGCTCTTGAAATAGGCATTCCCCTGCATTTTCAGCCAAAGCAGGAGCACCTCTTCGCAATCGAATGACGCCTGCTTTGCCTATCGCCCCATTCTTTATTTGCTCGTGCGCTTGCTCGTATTCTGGAGCAAAACGCAGCGTATTTGCGCATTGCAGCACTACATCATATTGATCGCACAAACTGATTCCTTCACGCCCTAGACCAGAACCATCTACGCATAAAATATGCTTTCCCGCCTGTGCAGCAATCGTCACCCATGGGTCAGCGCTTTCTGAAACCAAGCCAATATCCACGATATCCACTTCTGTTCCCTGCAAGATTTCGCCCAAAGAAGACAAGCTGTCAGCCACACCTACAATCTCTGCCTCTTTGATCCGAAACCAAGCCTGCGACTCTTTGACACTTGTTCAGGCTGTGGATATGGATGAGCGGCTTATTGCCGATTTTGTGCAAAATGTCATGGAAGGCCGACCTCCGTCTATTACAGGAGAAGATGGACTGCGGACGCTCGAAGTGGTGAAGGCAGCCTATGAATCCCATCGTCTCAAGCAAGTCGTGACTATCAACAAGGTTCATTTCTCATCATGATGAGCAGTAGCCTTTCTATACAATAAATCGAATGAGGTGGAACGGATGAAAATTGGATTGAGCACTTACAGTCTGCTGACAGCAATCCGAGCTGGTGAAATGGATGTACTGGATGTCGTGCAATGGATCGCGGATAACGGCGGCGAGCACATGGAAATCGTGCCGTACGGTTTTACACTGGTCGATAACTACGAATTGGCAGACGCTGTTCGGGATAAGGCAAAAGCGGTAGGGATTGAGCTGTCCAACTACTCGATGCCGACCAACTTTATTCAGCCAGACGAAGAAGCCTTCGAAGCAGAAGTCGGACGTGTAAAGACACATGTCGATTTGCTGCACCGCATGGGCATCAAGCATATGCGCCACGATGTGTCCGCCTTTACTGTTCCCGTAGAGGAGACGACGATCGAATACTTTGAAAAGCATTTGGCTGAGATGGTAGAGGGAAGCCAACGAATCGCTGATTATGCCGCACAATTTGGAATAACGACGACAATCGAGAATCACGGCTGGCTCGTGCAGGCAAGTGATCGCGTGCAGCGCGTCCTGCATGAGGTCAACCGTCCGAATTTCAAAACGACGCTGGATATCGGAAACTTCATGTGCGTAGACGAGGCATCGCTGGTAGGCGTGCAAAAAAATCTGCCATATGCTTCGCTCGTGCATTTCAAAGATTTTTACTTCCGTCCGTCTTACCATGATCAAGGCGCAGGCAAATGGTTCAAAACTGTCAACGGCAACTTCCTGCGTGGGGCGATAGTTGGACAAGGCGACATCAACATCCGGGAAGTCGTCAAGCTGGTCAAGCAATCCGGCTATGATGGCTATATCACAGTCGAATTCGAAGGCATGGAAGATTGCCGCGAAGGGTCCAAGATTGGGATGGACAACCTGCGACGTTTTTGGGACGAGGCGTAAAACGGTCATAGATCAACCGGCATTTGGGGAGCCCCGAATTGCCGGTTTTTCTTTGGGCAAAAAATGAAAAAACCTCTCCCTTATGAGGAGAGGCGATAGAGACATTAGAATGATTGCGATGTTTTTGGGTTCGCACCGTACTTGTTGTCTCCTTGGCTGTCTTGGCACATGAATACGATCAAAATAATTGCGCCGATTAAAGGAATCAATCCAAGAAGGATCCACCAACCGCTTCTTCCAGTATCGTGCAATCGGCGAGCAGTTACGCTCAAACTAGGCAGTAATACTGCTAGTGAATAGATCATACCCAAAACAGATGCTGTACCAATTAATGAGTCTACGAGAGCAATTACCAGAGACACGATGATGTTGAACAAAGTGAACATCCAATATTCTTGACGTCTAGCTCTTCCTTCAAAAGCAACGTATTTCTTCAATACGCTTGTATACCAATGCATGATAATTTCCCCCTTTCTGCTAAATTTTGACACACTTCGATATTTTATCACTAAACCAAAGGAATTAGAACCATATCCTGTAAAGTTTTACTGATGCTAATGAATCATTTTTGTCTAGGACAAAAGTAACTGGTATTTATGAAGGAGATGGAGGAAAAAGTAAGAGCGAACGAGTTTTGATGCTACCACAGGGGGAAATGCGCTTGGAACAAAAAACAGAACAAAACGTTACGCTGCACGGCTTCAACAATTTAACCAAGTCACTCAGCTTCAACATGTACGACATCTGCTACACGAAAACAAAAGCGGAACGGGAAGCGTATATCGAATACATAGATGAACAATACAATGCCGAGCGTTTGACGAATATCCTGAAAAACGTGTCGAATATTATCGACGCACACGTACTGAATGTCGCCCAACAAGATTACGTACCACAAGGTGCGAGCGTCACTTTTCTTGTATCCGAGGGGCCAGTCGTAGAAGTCCCTACTGAATCTTATGAGGAATCCCCCGGACCTTTACCTGAAAATGTGGTGCTGCAATTGGACAAGAGTCATATTACGGTGCATACATACCCTGAGTACCATCCAACGGAGGGCATCAGTACGTTTCGGGCCGATATCGACGTCTCGACCTGTGGCGAGATTTCTCCGCTCAAAGCACTAAATTATTTAATTCGTTCGTTTGATACAGACTTGATGACGATCGATTACAGGGTGCGCGGATTTACCCGGGATATACATGGATACAAGCTGTTTATCGATCACGACATCAGTTCGATCCAAAATTATATTCCCGAGGAAATTAAGGAATTGTTCCACATGATTGATGTAAATGTGTACCAAGATAATATTTTTCATACCAAATGCAAGCGGAGGCAATTTGATCTGAACAATTATTTGTTCGGATACACAAAGGATAAGCTGACACTGGAGGAGCAGGCGGATATTACGGAGCAATTGCAAATAGAGATGGACGAGATTTACTATGGGAAAAATATTGTGAATTAAAGAGGGGGCCTTCTCCGATGAGGGGGCTTTTTTTCGTAGCTGTAGTGGGGGAAAGAAGCGCATTTCCAGTCTACGCTTCGGCCTACGCCCCGCTGTGGGGTGGACTGTCCGCTCCAGGCTGAATAGCGGGAGCCGCTTCAAAAGTAGAAGTTTCGATGAGGTATTCGCAGAGTTGAAGCTAAAAGCACTCCCTCCATTCAGCCCTCCGCTTTGTTGGGCTCCAGAGGCGCTTGGACTGGAAATGCGCTTCTTTCCACGCAGCTTTGTGTGCTTCCCTGAACGTTAATTCAAAAGATCTTAAATCGAAATAATTCCTACAGGCTACACAAAAGGGTGAAACAAAAGTTTCACCCTCAAAAGACTTCCAGACATAACTGACAAAAAGGTCTAATCCCCCGAAATAATCCTCTGCTGTTCGAAAGTCATGTGGCATGGCTTCTCCCGACCTCAACAGTTGGAGGTGAACCTTTCATTTGCAGTAGGGTTAAGATAGTAAGCTCGAATCTCCTCCAGCGTTTTTCTAGCAGGCTGCACGAATTCGCGGTCCCAATCTTCCGGAGGGGAATCCAGCGAAATGCCTTTTTCTTGCAAGGTTCGAAACAGCTCCTTGTCCGCTTGTGTAGGTATCCACCACGTGTAGACGGGATTCGTTTTGCCATTGAGCAACGATTCGAACATAAATTTTACGTATGTAGCTGTAGAGAGTTCGCCGTAATTGACGTCGAATTCAGGCTCGGGAGCCGGGTAATCTTCTGGATAGCGGAACGGGCCAAAGTGAATGGAAATACCGAGAAAGCCGACAGGTGGAATGTTGTTTCCATACCCGGGAAGGGAAAACGGCAGATCGGCTGCGAAGTGCAGGCGGATCATGACAGAGTTGATGAATTGCCGTTCGAAGAAACTTTCTTTTTGCCAAATGCCGAGTTCCCGTGAAAGGGTATCCCAGTGAATAATGGACGTATTGTGCGCGAGCCAGAAGGAGGACGACATCTGTTCAAACGTTTTGTAAAATTCCTCATCGTGATCATGGAAGGGATCAATCATGTCGAACAGGCTGAAACACCCGTGTTTTCTCCTCCATTTTTGCGCGATGATCAGAAAATCAATCAATCGTTGGATTCGCAGCTCCGGGCTGCTCTCATTATTGGCAAACAAATACGTAGCTTCTATTAAATCGGCAGTGAAGTTGCCGTTAACAAAATCCCAGTAATTGATTTCACCAGCTTCTACGCGTTCTTCGTTAATCCGCTTCGTATCCGTTTCCCACCGTGCAAAGGTGGTGACATCAATACCGAAATAAAGCTCAGGCAAGAGGTCGCCCAAAATACTAAAGCGATAAGGACTGGACTGTTGGAACCAAGTTTTGATGAAGTCCAGTCGAGAAGAGGGAGACACGACTGCGGCCCGCTCCACGTAGTTCGTTTTGGCAACGGTTGACTCGAATTCTTCAACGGATGAGGCGATCGCTACGAAAGGGGCTGCTGAGGTCAGGAAGTCCACTCCGTCTTCGTCGTTGTCGTATTGCACAATGATGTGCTGGAAGCTTGCCTCAGCCAAGGGAGATAACACGAGCTGATTCCAATGGTGCGCATTTGTATCGTCAATGGCACCGATGACGACGACGGGTTTGTCTGATTCCCCACGAAAAGAAATAGAGGCACCGTTTTGGACGACGATCCTGTTTTGGCAGCGTACGTTGATGGATGTATTTGCTTCAAAGCTGATAGAGGCCCCAGCAGCTACGATGACATCCTTTGGTCCGATCATGTATGGACCATTTTCTGCGGTAAATTCCTCGGATTGATTGATGATCCCCGATAGGCGTTTGTACTTATCCACGTGCAGTTGATAGGTGTGCTGGGGGTCTGGATCAGGACCAATCGTCAGTTGCACGTAGTAAAGACCTTCTTCCTCCGGAAAAAACGGAAGGATGATGGGCGCGTTCGGACTATAGTCAGCTTCTGCGAGTTTTGTTCGATGGCTGTCATAGATTCTGATGGTAGTCAAAGGATGCGTCAGGTTATTCATGTGGATTTCTATAGCGTCTGTAGAGGCAAGAAAGAGCTTGTACATCTCCACCTTGGCTTCAAGGTTAGGAGAAGCTTTTCGGATTCGTTTGTCCGTTTCCAGAATAGATGAATACGAGCTGACGGTCATGTAAAACAGGCTCCTATCAAAATAGTATAGGTATAATGGAATAGTTCACTAGTAATTGACGCCTGAATATAGAAAAAGTTTTGAGTTTGGCAAGGTCTTTAGGTCTAGAAAATAAGAAAAAGGATAGGGGGCAGATGATTTCTGACGACCCTATCCTTTTTCAATTAAGTTATCTTCTATCTTCTTATTTTCCGCCAGTCTGCGTGAGCATTTCAATCATTTCCTTGTAGCCATGCTTCTTCGCATGCGCAAGAGGCGTCACATCATCGTGATCAGCGAGATTGACATTGGCTTTGTGCTCGATCAAAAGCTTCACGATTTCCTGATGCTTCTTGCCACCATCGCCCAAAATCACTGCTTCTAAGAGAGCGGTCCAGCCCAGCCTGTTGACGTGATCGATGTTGACATCAGAGGTGGTGAGCAGTTCCTTGACGATCTCGACATGTCCGCGATCAGCCGCAGGAATCAAGGCCGTTCCGCCAAAACGGTTTGTAATGGTAGTGTCGGCACCTGCTGCTATCGAAGCTTTTACGAATGCTAGCTGACCTGCTGCGCTTGCAAAGAGCAGAGGATTGTCTAAGTTGTTGTCTCGAATGTTGATGTTGGCTCCGTGTTCAACCAACAAATTGAAAATGTCGAGTTGAGCAGAGTGGACCGCGATCATCGCAGAGGTGCGGCCTCTACTATCGGTAGCGTCAATATCTGCGCCTTCTGCAAGCAGCTTCTCAATCGATGCTTTATCTCCTTGACTGGCTGCTGTCAATAAGGCTTGATTCAGCTTATCCATTTCAACTTTCACCGCCTGGGTTGCTTGCTGCTCGCCACTTGTTAAGAGGGTATTCCAATTCATCTCACACCCTGACAGAATAATGGCAGCCGTCAAAAGACCTGCATACAGCACAGCGAGCCCACACCTTTCTTTTGATTTGGATACTTGCATCACACAAAGACTACTCGACTGTCAGCTCGGCAGAAGATTTGCCAGCCCAATCGCCGACAGGTGTTACCGTGTATGTGGTACCTGCTTTCAGTTTACCATCTTGCTGGATGTCAAACACGCCTGTGGTACCTTTGCGGCTGGAATATTTGTACGTCGCCAGCAGTTTTTCTCCGTTTGCACTCGCGAGTTCTACGCTGCGTCCGGAGAACAGCTCGTCTCCCGGATCCTCTGTCAGGGTAACGGTGATAGAAGTTTCACTAGCTGTATTGGCTTCGCTGATTTCGAGCGGAGCGATTTCTTTTGCAACGAAGGTTGGATTCGCGATAGTCGCCCAGTCGGAGGTAATGGTGTACGTAACGCCCGGAGTCAGGACTTGGCCTTCTGGGAGACGGAATTTAATTTCTTGTTTGCCGTCTGTTGATTGTGTGAAAGGCACGTATTTCGCTACGATTGGTTGTCCGCCTTCTGGTGTAATGGTCACTTGTCTTGCTTGCATGGAAGGAATGATTTGATACGTTTTGCCGTCTGCTCTGTTGTTTTGATCCAGTACCAATGCATTTGCACCGCGCCCTCCACTGTAGGCAGAGATGATATATCCATAATCGATGACACTATTTGCTCGCAAGGACTCGACTTCAAACGTGTCGTTTGTTACTTGGCGCACTTCCGTCATGTCGATCTTGGTTGCGTTGCCTGTGAATGTGCCCGCTTTTTTCCCTTTGTATGTCAGGGAATAGGTGGTTCCTGGCTTTTGAACCGATGTTGGCACGATGTAGGTATGGGTAGATCCTGTTTTTAGGCGCGGCATGTTGGTCAGTGTCAGCCCATCGCTAAAGACGAAGTCTTCTTTTGCTTTGGCAAATGCTTCGTTTTCTGCGGTCAACGGAGCGTCGAAGGTCACAATCAATGTAATTTCGTTCAAGGCTTTTACGTTCGTGATGGCCGCTCTATCAGAAGGGATTGCCTGGCGAGCCACATTCAAAAGATAAGCGGCTTCACCGCGAGTAACGGTGCTGTCTGCGGAGAAGAAGCGTTCTGCCCAGTGATTAACCGACTTCACATCACGCTTGAGCGCTTTTGCAACGATTTGTGTGAATTCAGTATCTGTCACGGTTCCACGCGGATCAAATTGACCATCTTTTGCTTGCATGATATCGAGGGATACCAAATCAACCGCGTATTTATAGAACCAGTCATTTGCTTTCACATCCGTAAACGCTACGGATTTATCTGTTTTGCCACCTTGCAAGCCAAAAGTGTGTGCGACCATTTTTGCCAGCTCGGCACGCGTAACTTGATTGTGAATGTTATTGCCTTGCATGACTTTCAGCTTGGAGAGTTCAGTAACGGCTTGTTGAATTTCTTGAGCACTCAGGGGAGTGGAAGCTGCTTGCACGTTCAGTGCAGCGTAGGGAAGGGATGCTGTGCCCAAAACGGTTGCGAGCATCATAATCGCGATTTTGTTGGAAAACTTTCTCATCAGTTGGTCCTCCTTCAGATCAGTTGCTTTTGTTTGTTACCTGTAGGATAGTCGAGAGACCTAAACTGCCAAGAAACAAGAGATTAATAGAATCTAAAAAAGTTCTTAAAAAATTATTAAAAAACCTTCAGCTTTGACGGGGAGCGGCAAATCCGCCCTCGTCGAAGCTGAAGGTTTTGTGATGGTCATGGTATTCACGCTTAGACAGTAAATCGGTAACCTGCACCCCAGACCGTCTCGATATACTGCGGATTGGACGGATCGACTTCGATTTTTTCCCGCAGCTTGCGAATGTGCACCGTAACTGTGGCGATATCTCCGCTGGAATCCATGCCCCAGATACGTTCGAACAGCTCATTTTTGTTAAAAACCCGATTCGGGTGAGTCGTTAAAAATTCAAGCAGATTGAATTCTCGTGTCGTGAAAATGACTTCCTGATTGCGTACGTAGACTCTCCGCGATACTTTATCGATGACGAGACCGCGAATATGAATCTCTGCGTTCGATGGTTGAGTTTGTCGGGCTGTCAAACGTTCGTATCTTGTCAGATGGGCTTTGGCTCTGGCTACTAATTCGCTTGGACTAAATGGCTTTGTAATATAGTCATCGGCACCGAGATTAAAGGCGCGGATTTTATCGATCTCTTCTTTTTTGGCGGAGACGATCAGGATCGGCACTTCCTTGACTTGTCTGATCTGGTTGCACAATTCGAAGCCGTCCATGCCAGGAAGCTGCAAATCAACGATGATCAAACTGTAGTCGCCATTGAGGGCAAGCGGCAGGCCTTCGCTGCCAGAGTGGCATAAATCGACCTGAAAGCCGTTCAGTTCAAAATAGTCCCGTTCTAGCTGAGCGATGGTCGTCTCATCTTCAATGATGAGGATGCGTGAAGACATGGAAATGTGCACCTCCTATTGTTTGTGGGTACGTTTTAACGTAAAGAACAGGCTGGTACCTACTCCATGCTTGCTCTCCACCCAGATGGTGCCACCGTGACCCTCGATGATCTGGCGCGCGATAGAGAGTCCGAGACCGCTACCGCCTGTGGAAGAATTACGGGATTGCTCCACTCGATAAAAGCGTTCGAACAGGTGAGGAATGGCTTCTTGCGGGATACCGATGCCGTTGTCTTTTATTTCAATGGTGGCCCAATCAGCGTCCCCTTGAACCGAGACACAGATAATTTTCTCAGGTTTATCCATGTATTTTTGCGAGTTGCCGATGATGTTTAAGACGGTGCGCTTGATTTTTTCCAGATCGGCGATGACCAGGATGGCTTCTGCTGTGCGCTGATTCCACTGAATACTGATGCCCTTCTTTTCCAGATCGTAGTGCAGCTCGTCGATGCAATCATCCAAAAACTGCACGATATCCACATGTTCAAACGTAAAGGGCACTTGCTTCAGATCGAGCTTGGAGTAGAGAAACAACTCATCGACGAGCATGTCGAGGTCTACCGCCTTGGAGTAAATGATGTTTACATACTTGTCCATTTTCTCCGGGGTATCAGCCACACCATCGCGGATTCCCTCGATGTAGCCTTTGATATTGGTAATCGGTGTACGCAAATCATGCGAGATGTTGGAGATCAGTTCTTTGCGGCTTTCTTCGTCCGCAAGGCGCAGCCGTACTGATTCCTGCAATCGCTTGCGCATGTTTTCGAACGCTTCGTTCAGTTGTCCGATCTCGTCCTTCGTGTGCAGATAGAGTTCAAAATCCAGATTGCCTTCCTTGATGTTCTCAGCCGAATTGCGCAATAGATCGAGTGGCTTGACGACGCTACGGGTAATCCAGCGGTACAACAAGACGTTTGCGATGACAATGACGCCGAGGAGAAGGAACACGAGAATCGGCAGCAGTTTGCGGATAACTTCACCAAATGGACTGCGCTCGCGGATCACAAAGACACTGCCTTTTGCGCCATCCGAGAACTTGAAGTCAAACTTGGCATACGCATAAAATCTTTCGCCGATGTTGAACGTGTTGCGAATCTGGTTGTTGTTCAAGTCATAGGGCGGCAAGCTGTTTTCCAGCTCGGGTTGATTGATGGTTGGGGAGGCAAAGACTTGATTGCTCTCCCTGCGGACATACAGGCCGGCTCGTACCGTTTTGAGCTTGAAATCGTAATCGGCGAGCAGCTCCGCGTTTTGCAGCTGGTCCGGCTCATTCTTCGCGAGATATTTCAATTCAAGGAAAATATTCTCTTCCTGTTCTGTGAGCGGGTTGAGCTGATAATGCACTTTATAAAAATCGCGAAAGCTGTTGATATCGCCTGTCGCCGCAATCGTAAACAGGCTGGCACCGACGAAAAACGTCAGCAAGCTGATGACTAGCATTCCTGTGTAAGAGAGCAGCAGTTTGATACGGATTGACATGGACTCACCTACTTCCAATGAGGTGAAAATTTATTCGCAAGATGACAAGTCCATTATATACAAGACATCCAGTTGGTAAAGCATATTTGCTTGGAACTCGGTCAAAATCAGTTATACTAGCAAGTAAGAAAACGAGAGATCTGAATGAATGGGAAGGATGGGGGATATTCATGAAAGTAGCAATTGCACAACTTACAGCAACGATGGATAAGACGCAAAATTTGCAAAAAGCAGCTGATTACATCGCAAAAGCAAAGGCAGCAGGGGCAGATTTTGTGATTTTGCCTGAAATGTACAGTGCACCTGCCACGCCAAAGTCGGGAGTAACGCCAGCGGAGGTAGCGGAAAAGCTGGATGGTCCATTTGTTTCCGGTTTGGCGGAGCTTGCGCGTGAGCATGGGGTACACGTGGTTTGCGGCGTGTTTGAATCGATCGAGGGTGACGAAAACCGCGCGTACAATACGACCGTTTTTCTAGGCCGTGAAGGACAGCTACTTCATGCGTACCGCAAAACACATTTGTACGATGCCTTTTCCTACACAGAATCGGATTTCATCGCGCCTGGGGATAATCCGTATCAAGTGGTGGAAACGGAATTCGGCAAAATCGGGCTGATGGTTTGCTACGAGGTGCGCTTCCCGGAGATCGCGAGACAGTTTGCGCTCCAAGGTGCCGATATTTTGTTTGTGCCAGCAGGCTGGGTAGCCGGAGCGATGAAAGAGGATCACTGGGAGACCCTGGTTCGTGCGCGTGCCATTGAGAACACGATGTTTGTATGTGCGGCTGATCAGGTTGGAAATATTTTTGCCGGACGGAGCATGTTCGTCGATCCAATGGGTGTCGTGATCGCCAGCGCAGGGGAAGAAGAAACGTTATTGATCACAGAACTGGATTTAAATCGGATTGAACGAGTACGGGGCAAATTGCCAAGCGTAGCCAACCGCCGAGCGGAACTGTATACCAATTAAATGCCTATGCACACTTTCTCATTTGTTCAATATGATGGTAACAGATAATTAGTCATTATTTTGGCCCTTATGTAAGCGTCACCATCATGAGAGAGGGAGTGTGTACGAATGTTTTGGTTCGTATGGGCTGTCGTCGGTGTGGTCGTTTGGTGGGCAATGAGTAAGATCTGTACAGGAAAAGCGGCAGGATCAGGCTGGTGGGCTTCGCTCATTGCTGCTCTTTTGGGTAGCTGGCTGGGCGATTTGGTACTGGGTGATTGGCTGTGGATGTGGGCCGGCTTCAACGTCATTGCCGGAGTCATTGGTGCGGTCGTCGTTACTTGGCTGTGGTGTTTGGTAAGAAAACAACTGCAATAAGCGAAAAGATTTCGTACGACTAACGAACCAGGAATCGTCCAAAGGGGCGGTTCCTGGTTTTCTTATGCAGGGCTGTAGTGGAGAGAAGAATATTTCCAGTCTAGGCTCCAGGCTCCGTCCTGCTGAGGGTTAAGACTGCCCGCTCCGAAAGGATTCGCGGGGAAACGCAAAAGTGGTAGCCGCTTCGTAGCGCGAGCACGTTGCGTTTCTTTTGCCCGCGAATCCCTTCTCCGCTCGGTTGGACTCCACAAGTCGCTACGTCTGGAAATATTCTTCTCTAGCGTGACCGAATACGTTCTGCATTCTTTTAAGGCTTTTAAAACCCGAATAACTCGGAAAGCTCGTAGAGGAAACAGGAGAAAACAGCGAAGATCTTTGGGACGCCGACCGAGACGCAATGCAAAAAGCGAAACACGCTCTTAAGCGTCCACCTCTGAAATAACTTCGAGGAAGAGACCACTTTGGACGCGGTTGCGCTTTTTGCATGAAGTCGGGCAGTCAATCTCACAGCGGGCGGGACAAGAAGCTGAGCGTTTTCTCCTGTTTCCTCCCCACCACTACAGCTGGATATTATGTACCTCTGTAAAACAGTTTGGAATAATACAAAAACAATTCATACTTGACCAGTAGGGATTGTTGGTAATATAACTATATCTATACCGAATACAATAATGAGAGGTACATAGAACGAAAGGGAGGGGAATATATGTCGACGTTATTGATCATCGTAAATATTCTTGTGTTGCTCTTATTCATTGCTGGATTGTATGCCATGCAAAAGAAGCATATTTCTTTTTCCAAGCGGGTATTTGTTGGTCTCGGACTCGGGATTTTATTTGGACTCATTTTGCAATACGTATACGGAGCCAAATCGGACGTACTCAAATCCACCATCGAATGGTACAACATTGTAGGTAAGGGCTATGTGAAGCTGCTTCAAATGATCGTAATGCCACTGGTATTCATCTCTATTTTATCAGCTTTCACCAAAATGAAATTAACCAATAACATTGGGAAAATCAGTACGCTGATTATCGGACTTTTGGTAGGGACGACTGCTGTCGCGGCAGCAATCGGGATTTCGACTACCTTGGCATTTAATCTCGATGGGGCACAATTCCAGCAGGGGGATGCGGAAGCGGCTAGGATTGAACAGGTGGAGCAGCGCTTGGGTGATATCCAGAACTTGAGCATGCCAGCCAAAATTCTGGAATTGCTTCCGGCGAATCCTTTCCTCGATCTGACTGGAGATCGGGCGACTTCTACGATTGCCGTCGTGATTTTCTCTGCGATTATCGGAGTTGCCTATTTAGGGGTAAAACGCAAAAATCCGGAGCAAGCTGAATTGTTCGCGAAAATTGTGGATGCATTCCATACGATTATTATGCGTGTCGTGACTTTGATCTTGCGCCTGACGCCATATGGTGTACTGGCAATCATGATTAGAGTTGCTGCGACCAGTGATTACAATGCCATCTGGCAGCTGGGCAAGTTCGTTGTCGCTTCGTATGTGGCGATGATCATCATGTTTATCGTCCATCTGTTGCTGTTGACGTTTGCAGGGTTGAATCCAATCACCTATGTGAAAAAAGCATTCCCTGTCCTGACGTTCGCGTTCACTTCGCGTACGAGCGCCGGCGCGTTGCCGCTGAATGTAAAAACGCAACAAAGCATGGGTGTTCCTGAGGGAATTGCCAACTTCGCAGGCTCCTTTGGACTCTCCATCGGACAAAACGGTTGCGCAGGAACGTATCCAGCGATGCTGGCTATCATGGTGGCTCCAGTCGCAGGAATTGATCCATTGACACCATCATTCATCCTGACGCTTATCGCAGTAGTGGCACTCAGCTCCTTTGGGGTAGCAGGCGTAGGGGGCGGGGCGACCTTTGCAGCACTGCTCGTCTTGTCCACGATGAATTTGCCAATTGCAATTGTCGGTCTGCTCATTTCCGTTGAACCGTTGATTGACATGGGCCGCACAGCTTTGAACGTTAGCGGAAGCATGACGTCAGGGCTACTCACCAGCAGAGTGACAAAAGAGCTGGATACCAATGCCTACCACGGAAACGAACAAAAAACGCTAGCTGTATAAATGTAATAAAACAGGCTGTACCGTCTATCTAGACAGGTACAGCCTGTTTTGTTTGGGTTATGTGTTTTAATGAAGCTCGTGAATAAATAATGCTACGAAGAGGAAGAGAAAAACGGAGCGACCGGAGGCCTTGGCGCGCCCTCCCAGTCGGAACGGAAAAAAGCGGTACACGCTTGTCGACCAACTTCTTCATCGAGAAGCTACCGCCCATCGGGTGGCTTTTGGTCGACGTACCGCTTTTTGGAGTGGAGACGGACTTCCCTGCTTCCTCGTTGGCGTGCCACCAACGGAGGAAGCCCGTTTTTCTCTTCCACACCACTATGTTCGCACAAACATAAATAGGATTTTATCTCTTATGGATTAACCGAGGTGTACTTGAAGTACGCGCCTCCAAGCGGGAAGATGATGAAATCCTTCACCTTGTCGTTTTTCACGTAAGGACTTCCCCGGAAGTTGATCGGCGCCAAAGGCATTTCCTCCATGAGGATCGTTTCTGCTTCGAGCAGGATTTTTTTGCGCGCGTCCAAATCAGGCTCGTTGTAGCTCTTGTCGATCAGCTCTTTGAACTTGGCATTTTCCCAATCCGGGTGGTTGTTTCCGCCCGTTTTGTCACGGAACATCTCCAAGAAGTTGATCGGGTCGTTGAAGTCTGCGCCCCATTGGAAGCGAATCATGTCAAAGTTGGCTTGCGATCTCATGTCGCGGTATACCTTTAGCTCTGCTGTGTACAGCTTCACGTTAACGCCGAGTGCTTTTTTCCACTGGTCTTGCAGGGCTTCGGCCAGCTTTTTATTGGTATCGTTCGTGTCAAAGGTGTAGGTGACAGTCGGGAAGGTCGAGAGTCCGAGCTCCTTCATGCCTTCCTCCAGCAATGCTTTGGCTTTCGCCTGGTCTTCTGTAAAGTAGCCGTCTGGTTTGATTCCCATAGAAGTCGGGACCCAACCGTAGGCGGCTGGAACGCCGGTCTGCAAAATGTTATCGATGATTTCCTGACGGTTGATCGCATAAGCGAAGGCCTGACGGATTTTTTTGTTATTGAACGGCGGTTTGTTTGTATTAAAAACAACGGATTGTGTGCCCGGATTATCCGCGACCATCAGCTTGCCTGCATCTTTGAGAGTAGGGATTGCATCTGTAGGAAGTGTTGACGCAGGATAGCCGCCCCAATCGATGTCGCCATTCTCAAACATCGAGAACGCTGTATTGTTGTCCTCGATCATGGCGATTTCAATCCGGTCGAGTTTGACGTTGTTTTTGTCCCAGTAGTTCGGGTTTTTCGTAAAGACGATCTTGCTTTTGTGCTCCCACGTATCCATGATGAATGGACCATTTCCCACGATCGTTTTTGCCTCGTCAGCCCATTTCGGGTTTTCTTCCAGCGTTTTTTGATGTAACGGGAAGAGAGTTGGGAAGAAGGTCAGCTCACGGAAAAACGGAGTCGGTGAATTCAGGTTGAATTCGACGGTATAGTCGTCTACAGCTTTGACGCCGACGTCCTCTGCTTTACCTTTCCCTGTATTGTACTCCTCTCCTCCTTTAATGTAGTAAAGCTGATAGGCGTACTCGGACGCCGTTTTTGGATCGAGGTTGCGTTTGATCGCATAGACGAAATCATGGGCGGTGACAGGATCACCGTTGCTCCACTTGGCGTCCTTGCGAATTTTGAAGGTATAGTTCATGTAATCCGGAGAGTTGGTGAAGCTCTCAGCCGTTGCATTGACGAGCTGTCCGTTCACGTCGTAGCTGGTCAGCCCTTCAAAGGCAGCGTAAATCATGTCAAACGAATCCGCGTCGACGGCGATCCCAGGATCCATCGAAGGAGGTTCGCTGTTGATGCTCCATTTTAACACCATTGGTTCTGTCTTTGGTGTTTTTGCAGGTGTTGTTGAGCCAGTGGGTTCAGCAGGTGCGGAAGAGTTCGAGCACCCCGCTAGTACCCCGAATAGCAAGGTAAGACAGGTTGCAATTGCCAGTCCCTTTTTCATAAATACCCCCTTGAAAATGATAGAAACGTATATTCAGAATATTTGCTTGTGTTTTCGATAGCAAAGGAATTTTTTTAGTTTCTCGATAAAAAATATTTACTTAGGTCATTGATAGATAGAAATAGTGGTATAAAATTAATTGATTTTTCTAAAAAATTTACTCATTTTTAAAAATATGGTATATTTTGTAAATTATTAATTGGTAGGAGAGGTGGGGATCACTATGTTCAAGAAAATGGTTTTTTCAGCATTAAGTGTAGCCGTATTTTCTGCAGTGCTAACGTCTCCGATTCAAGCCACAAACACATCATCCATTGTTGATGAGCTGAAAGAACAATCATTAGCTTCTGCCAAATAGAGTTCAGATGAGGAATGGATTCGAAAATCCGCTGCTGTCCCACCGGGGTGGGTCGTTATTCGTGAAGACCTAGGTTCCAAGCTCATTAAAAATACAGCAGGTGCTCCCTATGGTACGGAATTAAGAGTTAGCAAATATTCTCCCGTTCCACAAGGATGGGTAGTTTTAAGAGATGAATTAGCTGGTCGGGTAATAAAATTTACAACAGGAGCATCTTATCGTACGGAGTTCAATGTGACCAAGTTCTCCCCCATTCCAACTGGATGGGTTATATCGCGAGAGAATTATGATAGCAAAACAATCATGAATGTCGTTGGAGCTCCTTATGGAACCGTATTATTAGTGAGCAAATATTCACCTGTTCCTCCAGGATGGATTTACGAGAGACAAGTGGCTAATGGTAAGTACATTAAAAACTTGAATCGCTATTAGTCGTATTAAATCTTCGAACTCAACTTAATAATGGAAAATTTTTCATAGAGAAAGAACTGATGGATAAGGTGTATATAACCATCAGTTCTTTTTAATTCTATTTCAGTCCCGATTTTAGTTTCTCGACAAAAATATTTACTCGCGTAATGAAAATGCTTTGCCCATTGACAAAAAAATACAGATGGATTACATTTCGAGTTGTTAAGCACTTAACTAAATGAGGGGGGAAGAGCATGGTAGATGATCTCGAAACGTATGTAAACCAGCCCCCTATACGGACAAAAGCATTCTTTTCCTTGGTAGACGCCACCGCAGATTTGGTGGGGCTCTCAGAAAAATATTGGCATGCAAAAGGCATGAACGGTGCAAGAATCCGACTATTGGTAGAGATCGTGAAGCATGGTGACAGTATCCTGCCTTCACGCTTGGCAGAGTGCATTGGAGTGACGAAGGCCAACATTAGTCTTTTGCTTGCACCACTGGAAACAGACGGTCTGATACACCGGGCTCCCCATCCCAAAGACGGCAGAAAATCCGTAATCTCACTGACGGAAGCAGGAAAACAGCTTCTTTTCGTGCACCTTCCCGGGAATCGCCAGGTAATTGCAGAGGGGCTAAAAGGACTGGAGGAGCAGGAGCTGCATCAACTGATATTTTTATTAGAGAAAATAAGGCAAAGTGTGAGATGAACTTTGAGGTGCGGGGGTAAAGGGGGCAAAAGCATGTCCATTCTCATCACAGGAGCAACGGGCAAATTAGGGAGCTTGATTATCGAACAGCTTTTGAAAAGGGTGGAAAGAGAACGCCTCATTGCCTGTGTACGCGGACTGGACAAAGCGACACGGCTAAGAGAGTTGGGAATCGAGGTAAGACAGGCGGATTATGATGACCCTCTGTCTCTGGAACGCTCTTTTGCGGACGGCACGAAGCTTTTGTTTATTTCCAGCCCGCACTCTGATGATACGGTTCGTGTACGACAGCATAGTCATGTCATAGAAGCGGCGAAAAAAGCAAACATCACTCACATGGTGTATACCAGCTTTGCCTTTTTGAAAAAAGCAAATATCTCGCTCACGCATCTCCATTTGGCAACGGAGCACGCCATTCGCACGACAGGGATACCGTATACGTTTCTGCGGAATGGACTTTACAGTGATGTGATTGCGGCATTTGGTATTCAGCAGGCAATCGAAACAGGAGAGCTCATTACATACCCTGGCAAGTGGAGCTTTCATACAGTGACACGTGAGGATCTTTCATTGGCTGCTGCCACTGTCATCAGCACAGAGGGGCACGAAAATCAGACTTACGAGCTTACGGCTTCCCGAGCTTGGAATTTCGCAGAGCTGGCTGAAGTATTGACGGCACAGACAGGGAAATCCATCAGGCATCGGGAGGACCCTGTTGCAGAAAGTTGGCTGTATCGCTTCTTGATGCAAATTGATGCGAGCAGCACGACGACGGATTTGGAGAGAATCATCGGCAAGCCCACTGCTTCACTCGAACAAATGGTTATGCAAATTATGGAGCAAGCGTAGTACAGCATGCTTGGCATCCAGTAGACAAAGAGAACGGCACATGATATGAATGAGGAAAAGGTGTCTATCATGAACAGGTAGGAGAAAACGCCCTTATGTATAGAATCGGTGTTGTAGGACCGCGGCCTTCGGTGGAGCGGATACTGGCGGTCGCCAATGAGTTTGAGCATGAAATCGAATTCGTTCCTTTTCGTTATGAAGACGTACGGGATGTGAGTAAAATCGTTCTGGAGCATCATGCAGATTTAAACGGTTGGTTTTTCTCTGGCCCGATTCCATTTACCATCGCGAAAAACGTACTCAGCCCGGATGCCAATATCGTGTATTGCCCACCGAATGGTTCAAATCTGTACCGCTGCTTCATTCAGATGTCGATTGATCAAAAGACAGCTGTGAACCGTGTATCCATAGATATGATTGATTCGGAAGGAACACATTTGCGCGAGTCGATGTCGGAGCTGGACATACCCAAAGAGGGGATTTATGTCAGTACGTACGACGAGAATTTTGACCTCGATGCGATCACGCAGTTTCATGTTTCACTCTGGCGTGAAGGCAAGACACAAGGAGCGTTCACCACGTTTTCAGTGGTTGAACATGCGCTGCGCGAGGAAGGCATTCCTGTCTATCGTGTCCTGATGACGAAAATGGAGATTCGTCAGGCGATGAAAATCGTCATTGAGAAGGTGAAAAGCTCCTATTTCAAGGACACACAAATCGGGGTAGAGATCATTGAGCTGGAGCAGTTTGACAAGATTCCCGAGCGGGCAAGCACGCGCTTTTACTTGCAGCATCTGGAGCTGAAGATTAGACAAATTCTGCTTGCGCTCTGTGATCGACTGGACGGCTCTCTGCTGGCAAATGGCAACGGACGCTACCAGATTTTCAGTTCGCGCGGTGCGATTCAACGAGAAATTGAAATGCTACGACATACGGTGGAACAGCTCTCCTTGGAGGCAGAGGTTCCGGTTGCAGTAGGTGTGGGCTTTGGGGATACAGCTTTTTCTGCGGAAAACAATGCGCGAAAAGCGATCCAGCACGCAAAAGAACGACCAGGGGCTGGCATTGTCGTCGTACAGGATAATGGCGTCATGATGGAATCAGTGGGAGAAACAGAGGAGCTCACCTATTCGTACCGCTCCAGTGATCGCGAGCTGCTGGAAAAGCTGAACCGTGCGAACGTCAGCGTCAAATCGTATCATAAGCTCCGTGCGTTGGTTCAGCGTATGGGTTGGAAGTCGTTTTCCACAACGGATATCGCTTCGCATTTATCAATGACGGTACGGAATGCACAGCGCATCATGGGCAGTTTGTGCGAAGTCGATTTGGCCGAGTTCAGCGGGGAAGAGCAGCAGGCGGTGCGTGGACGACCGAAGAAGCTTTATCAGCTTAAAAAATGAAGGCACCCGACGTGATTTTCGGGTGTTTTTTTATTATGGGGCTGCGGTGAAGAGAAGAATATTTCCAGTCTAGGCTCCAGGCTCCGTCCTGCTGGGGGTTAAGACTGCCCGCTCCGAAGGGATTTGCGGGGAAACGCAAAAGTGGTAGCCGCTTTGACGTAGGGGCACGTTGCGTTTCTTTTGCCCGCAAATCCCTTCTCCGCTCGGTAGGACTCCACAAGTCGCTACGTCTGGAAATATTCTTCTCTGTCGTAACTGATAAGGTTCTTCAATCTTTTCAGGCATTAAAAAATCGGAAAACAAGGATAGCTAGTAGAGGAAACAGGAGAAAACAGCGAGGATCTTAGGGACACCGACCGAGACGCAATGCAAAAAGCGAAACACGCCTTTAAGCGTCCACCTCTGAAAAACATCTGGAACGGACCACTTTGGACGCGGTTTCGCTTTTTGCATGGAGTCGGGCAGTCATTCCCCCAGCGGGTGGCCCTAGAAGCTGAGCGTTTTCTCCTGTTTCCTCCCCACCACAACAGTGGGACAAAGTTTTTCTGTTTTTCAAGAAGTCTAACAACTTCTATTGAAAAAACAGAGAGGCAACTATATAATTCAATTAAGCGAAAATGTCTTTTAATATTCGTATATTGTAAGGGTTTACATTTGCCAGCTTTCTCATATTTCTAGAGCTTGCCTATCGGACCTGGGCATGGAAAAAGTCATGCTCCAGAGTTAACAGGAGGAATTGAATGATGTTGGATCTGGTTTCGTTGCGAAGAGATTTTCATAGACATCCAGAAGTGGGTTTTACGGAGTTCCGTACCGCTTCCAAGGTAGTAGAGATTTTGACGTCCCTCGGCTATGAAGTCATTTACGGACAAGAAGCAATAGATGGAGATTCCCGTCGGGGCCTGCCTTCCGAGACGGTACTCGAGGCAGCGTATGAAAGAGCGTTGCGCGATGGTGCAAACCCGGCGATCGTTGAAAAAATGCGTGGTGGCTATACAGCAGTGATCGGTGTGAAGAAAGGGAAGGCACCTGGACCAACGGTTGCTTTTCGTTTTGACATGGATGCACTGCCTGTATTGGAAAGTACAGAGCAAGACCATTTTCCACAAGCGAATGGCTTCCGCTCCCATTATGAAGGCAACATGCATGCCTGCGCTCACGACGGTCATACCACGATTGGCTTGGGATTGGCAGAAGCGCTTGCAGCAGGAGATTTTTCCGGTACGCTCAAACTGATCTTCCAACCAGCCGAAGAAGGTGTTCGCGGTGGATACGCGATCGTGGAAAAAGGTCACTTGGACGATGTTGACTATATTTTCTGCAACCATTTGGGTGTCAATGTGCCACTCGGTGAGGTACACGGTGGTGCTTATGGATTTTTGGCGACCACGAAAATGATGGCGCATTTCTACGGTGTTTCTTCTCATGCTGGTGCGTCGCCAGAGCAGGGGAAAAATGCATTACTCGGAGCGGCTACCGCCCTGTTGAACATTCACGCGATTCCGCGCTTCAGCACTGGTGATACGAGAATCAATGTGGGTGTGCTAGAAGGCGGAACAGCAGCGAACATCATTCCGGCCTATGCCAAATTGGTCGTGGAGACTCGTTCTATTACCGAAGAAGTGAATGCTGAATTGGAAAATCGCGTGCGCAACATTATCGCCCACAGTGCCGCTATGCATGAGCTCGACTACAAAATCGAAGTCGTCGGGGGAGCCATTCCGATCAACTACGATGTGGAGATGGCAGAACTGGCATTGGAAGAAGCCAAGCAAGTAGAAGGCTTCCATTCCTTTAAACATGGCGACTACAACTCGATGGGCAGTGAAGATGCCAGCTTTATGATTAAACGCGTTCAGGATCGTGGCGGAAAAGGAACGTACATGGCAATTGGTACGGATATCCCGGCGCCTCACCACCATCCGAAATTCGATATACAAGAAGAGATTTTGCCACGCAGCGTAGCGCTTTTGAACCGAATTGCAAGACGATTGCTGACGTAAAAACGTTCCTAACTGAGCGAAAAAGCACGTGGACAACAAGGGCAGAGAGGATGTTTGCGAATGCATACCAAGCGAATTGCAGAAATGATTGAGAAGAAACGAGATGCCTTCATCAAGGTGAGCGACCGGATTTGGGATTTCGCGGAGACGCGTTTTGAAGAGCACCAATCTGCTGAGTTGCTGGCTCAAACACTCGAAGGAGAAGGCTTCCAGGTAGAACACGGCGTAGGCGGGATCAAAACGGCCTTCATCGGAAGTTTTGGCAGCGGTAATCCTATCGTGGCGATTCTGGGTGAGTTCGACGCTCTGTCGGGCATGAGCCAGAAAAAAGGCCACACCACAGAAGAGTCTCTCGTAGCGGGGGCAAACGGCCATGGCTGCGGACACAACCTGCTCGGTACCGCTTCTCTTGCGGCAGCTGTTGCAGTGAAAGAGTACATGGAAGAGAACAACATGACGGGGACTGTTCGTTACTACGGCTGCCCAGGGGAAGAAGGCGGCTCCGGGAAAGCGTTCATGGCGAGAGCGGGATTGTTTGACGACGTGGACTTCGCACTTTGCTGGCACCCAATGGGCTACAACAGCATCATGTCCATCGATTCCCTCGCAAACTATCAAATCTACTTCAAGTTCAAGGGAAAGAGCGCCCACGCGGCAGCAAGCCCTCATCTCGGTCGAAGTGCATTGGATGCGGTGGAATTGATGAACGTCGGTGTGAACTACTTGCGTGAGCACATCATCCCGGAAGCACGTGTGCATTACGCCATCACGAACTCCGGCGGCTTGTCGCCAAATGTGGTGCAGCCAAAAGCAGAGGTGCTCTATCTCGTACGTGCGCCAAAGGTGGATCAAGTGCAGGAGATTTACGAGCGCGTATGCAAAATTGCGCAAGGCGCTGCGCTCATGACCGAAACCGAGGTAGAGATCGTATTCGACAAAGCGTGCTCGAACCTGGTACAGAACAAGCTGCTCGAAGAGGTCATGTACAAAAACTTCCAGGAGCTGGGCGTCCCTGTGCATGATGAAGCGGAACTGAAATTGGCAAAAGCAATGCGTGCGACACTGTCCAAGCAGGAACTCGCTACCTCGGAAAAACAGTCACCAGACATGCCTGCTCCAGACATGGTTACTTGGCTCAATCCATTCGACGGATCCAAAATTCCACTGAATGGCTCCACCGATGTGGGGGATGTGAGCTGGATTACGCCAACCGCGCAATGCACGACTGCTTGCTATATTAACGGCTCCACGCTGCATTCCTGGCAATGGGTGTCTCTCGGGGCAACATCGATGGCACATAAAGGGATGCTGCATGCGGGGAAAGTCATGGCTTCTACAGCCATTGACATGTTGAAAAACCCAGAGCTGATCGAACAGGCAAAAGCCGAGCTGAAACAGCGACTGGGCGATCAAACGTACGTGTGCCCGATTCCAGAGGGTGTCCTGCCTTCTGTGAAAAAATAAGAGACACGCGGAAATAACACGTGGACGACTTCTGAACGATCAGGGGTCGTCTTTTTTGTTCAAGAGCAAGGGCTTCGCCTCATTGCAATCATACCGTCAGCCACCATACCCCCGCACATTCCGGCAAAGTCACCAGCTTCTCCAGGGCGACTCTGTCCGCAAGTTCATCCCCAAAGAAAAATCTTGCTTGCCGTTCTGCTTCTTCCCAGTCTACAAATCGGTAGTCCAAGCGAATCCATTTGTGAGAGAAGCCGTATTTGTTTTCCAACAAAGAATAGTACTGGGTAAGAAATTCAGGTGGGTGAGGTGTTTCATATCCAGTTCCCATCGTCTCCATGATGACGATCGTTCCACCAGGACGAAGCACGCGTTTCATCTCCAGAATGATTTTTTCAAGATTATGCTCGTTGTTGGGAACTGCAGAACTGGTGAGGTAACAAACCGTCCATCCCGCTACGATGACATCCGCACTATGATCGTCTGCGGGTATTTCGCGATGATCCGCAACGCTGGTTTTCCAATTGGTAAGGCCAGATTGCGTCAGCTGTTGTGCATTCACTTCTAGCATGGCAGCGGAAGCATCGAGAGCCAAAATGGATTTGGCATGAGGGGCGAGCACAGAGGTGAGTCTTCCTGAGCCAGCTCCTAGATCGATTACGTCCAGTCCTTTGATGGGGGTAATTTCTTCGATGACAGCGAGTAGACTCGGTTGTCTGGAAATCATCAGATCGTACTGTTCCGATTGATTTTTATAAATTTGTTCGTGGTTTGGCATCATTCACCCTCCAGTTCCTTGATCGTACTGGAAAATATCGTAAAGCTTCACGCCACGTGAAGGTCAAGAGAAAGAAAAAGGATTCCGCCTCGCAGTCTTATGAGCTACAAGGGGAATCCTTCCTTTTCGTTTAGGAACGGACAGAAATTAAATCCTTCGCCAGCGCTACCATCTGATCATGAAGGGTAGGGTCCAGTTGATTGCTTCCGTTGTGGTACGCGAGATGATACAAGATTCCTTGATCATAAAACTCCATCTCATGGGCGTTTGTGACGATCAGATTTACAGCCTGATTTTTATCATCGTACTTGTAAAAGTTATAAACATAAGAGCTGTTCGTCGTGATGATATGATGATAGAAAGTGATATTGTCCGACAATGGCTCAACGTGCATGACGTTCCCGAACGAATCCAGTCCAGAAGCAGATGGCTTCACGTGGGCCAAAGGGTTTTCATCTGTCTCTGTCATACGCACAATGAAGAAGTTTTCCGTGATATGAACTCCGTTTTCCTGCGAATATGTCAGCTGCAGCTGGTGTCGCATTACTTTTTCGGAGCCTGAGGAGAATGAGACGAGATAGGCCATCTCTTTTTCGACAGGAAAAGGCAGCTTCGTTTTATCCACTGGCTTGATTCTGCTTTGGAAAGACGAAGGCAATAGCGGTGTCATTTCCTGAATACTCATCGGCTGGTAATGGATTACGTTTTCAGGATCTTGGGTCAGTCTGTGAATTTCGCTCTGGGCAAAAACATCTCCGCTAGCTTTGACGAGGCCAGTGGAAGAGGAGCAACCGACAAGCAATAGTAACAGGCTCACTACAAGGGAACACACAACTTTCGGTCGAAAAATTCTCAAGGCTTTCCTCCTTTTATGCCTTCGCCTCCTTCGTTTGATTTGCGAGACGAAGCATCTTATTCCCGACGTTGATTGCTGCTTGAATAATGTAGCCAGTCGTAAACGACAGCACAACCGTTCCATAATAAATCGGGCCATCTAACAGGAAGCTTGCGCTAAGAAACATGCACGCCAGCAAAATTTCTGTCCGTCTGAATGTCCACTTTAATCTTTTCGACATGACGAGTACAAATGCCTCTTGGGGAGCCGTGCACACTTGCGTACACACATACAGCCCGATACCGCTTCCGATGCAAATGTTTCCGAGTGCCATGGTTAGAAGCGGCGGCAATGAACGGATAGCAGCCATGAGCGCATCGATGGACCCAATCAAATCGACGAAAATAGAGATCAGCATCATGACCAAAATGGCACCGACTGTAATGTAACTGCGATCCATGAAGAGGACAATAATGACAAAGGTCAGGTTAATGGCAAACATCCAGAAGCCGATCGATATCCCGAAGTTTTGATACAGGGCAATAAATAGAGAATCATACGGGCTAAGACCAAAGGATGTAATGGTCGTCATCATGTTGATCCCGAGCGCCAAAATCAATAAGCCTACGATAAACAAGAGATATTCAAATTTTAAGCGAATCACAAAACACGACTCCTTTCATTCTACATAAGGAGAGCATAATGTGTGGAACGCTTTTCAGAGCAAGCGGAATGTGTTTTGATGTATGTAATAATTACTGATCCGACTTAGAGGAGTAATCTGAGTGGCTAACATAAGAGAAATCGCGAAATTGGCAGGTGTATCCGTTTCAACCGTTTCCCGTGTGCTTAACAACCATCCGTACGTGAACGAGAAAAAACGCGCGGAGATTCTCAAGATTATTGAAGAACAAAATTATGTTCAAAACAGTAATGCGGTTCACCTCTCTACCGGAAAAACGATGGTAATCGGTGTGACATTGCCTCTCGTCAACAACCAATATTACAGCTCGATTATCGAAGGGATTGCAGCAGAAGCAGCCCGACATCATTACAAGCTGATGGTGTGCCAAACGAATAACAACGCTGAGCAAGAACGCAGCGTTTTACACTTGCTCAAAAATAAAAAAATCGACGGACTAATCATGTGCTCCAGATCCAGCTCTTGCGAAACGCTCAATGACTACGCAGGATATGGGCCGATCCTCACTTGTGAAGCAAATGATACTACCTCTGTTTCGAGTGTTCATATCGACCACTATCAAACGTTTCTGATCGGGATGGAGTATCTGATTAAGAAGGGGCATCGGCGGATCGGGTATTGCATCGGCAGAAAAAACAGCTTTAACAGTCAGCATCGCAAACGTGCCTATTACGAAAAGCTGCATTCGATTGACGTGACCCCCTCGCCTGAGTGGTCATTTGAAGAGTGCTTAACGATCCAAGACGGGAAGAATGTCATGGGGAAACTGCTGCAAACAGAAGAGCGGCCTACAGCAATGATCGTATCGTGCAATCACATAGCGGCAGGGATCATTAAAGAAGCGAGCAGATTGGGGCTTAGCGTACCGGAAGACTTAGCCGTAATCGGTTGCGATGATCAGCCGATCGGAGAACTGCTAGAGATCACCACCGTGTCCAGCTCCAGTACGTTAATGGGAAAATACGCATTTGAGATGCTGCATGAGCGGATTTGGACACAGCAACTGGATGGGAAAAAGGAAGAGAAGGAACTGTCGCCCGTATTGGTAGAGCGACTGACGACGTAAAGCTTGAAAGATAGCACAGTTGATCAAAAAAACGCCAGTGATCTCCCGCATACTAGAGAAAAAATAGGTGAAGGAAGTCAAAGATGGACACGTACAAGCGGATTCAGGACGCGATTGATTATGTGGAAGAGCATCTTCAGGAAGAAATGAACATCACAGATATTGCTTCTCAAGCGCATTTCTCTGCGTTTCATTTTCAGCGGCTGTTTCAGGCAATCTCAGGCTTCAGCGTACAGGAGTACATTCGCAAGCGCAGATTGTCGGAAGCTGCTCTTGCACTAAAACAGACAAGTGACAATGTACTCGAAATAGCTGTGGCCTATCAGTACCAGTCGCAGGAAGCATTAACACGCGCTTTTGAGAAGCAGTTCGGCATCACACCAGGAAGGTATCGTAGGGAAAATCATTCGCTACCCTATCTCGCTAAAATGGACTTCTTGGCCCTTCGCCAAACCCTCAAAGGAGAGATCACGATGAACAAACCAACCATCACGACATTGGATGACATTTGTATCATTGGGCGCAGGTTCCGCACGAGTTTACAGGATGAGCAGCAATTTAAAGACATTCCAGGTTTTTATTATGAATTCGGTCGTAATCAAGACTATTTGCGGATTCCGAATAAAGCGGCAGAAGATATGTCGTACGGAATCGCCTGCGAATTTGAAGAAGACGGGAGCTTTTCTTTTGTGATCGGGGAGGCTGTGCATCGTGCTCCTGATGAATTGCCAGAAGGCTTTATTTCACTCGTCTTGCCTGGCGGAAAATACGCTGAATTCAAAGTGACGGGTGATGCCGACCTTGTGCAAAACACACGTCGCTACATTTACGGAACATGGTTGCCTCAATCGAATTATGAGAGAGGCGAGGGACCGGATTTTGAAGTGACAGACGTGAGGGGTTCGAGCTTTCCTGAGGCGATGAAAATATCTATCTACATTCCGCTTCTATAGACGTTTGTTCAGCCGGACGCAATGAATTTTACAGTACTTTCACACGACATCCATTCCAGCTTTATACCCGTTTGCTACAGTGTAAATGTAAGAGCGATTGTACAGGAGGCGGGTAGGGTGGAATTGCAGATTGAGCGTGTCGTAAGAGATGATTTTGCGGAAATGATCACGTTGGCGGATATGACATTACCCGATCGAATGAACTTGCATGAGCTGAAAAAGTATATGGAGCTGTTTCCTGAGCTGATTTTCAAGGCGACCTATAACGGCCAGCTCATCGGTTTTAGTTGTGCAGGAATTGATATGTATCAGACGACGGGCTGGCTTTTGTTCAGCAATGTGAGCAAGGAGTTTCAAGGTCAAGGCATCGGCAAGCGGCTAATCGAAGCCAGACTGCAAGCCCTGCGCCAATTTCCGACGCTTCGTACCGTGCAGGTCACGGTGAGTGAAACAAACGCATCCTCCATTCGCGCCTTGTCTGCCTATGGCTTCCGTCTGGCTCACGCGGAGCAGGATTACTACGGGCCGGGCAAGCATCGAAATTTGATGGAGCTGCCTATTTTGCCTATGATTCAACCAGAAAAAATACAATCGTCCATCGTAACTACCTAGGTGGAATAACGTACAAAAGCGGAGGAGCTAGAACCTGCCGCTTTTTTTCATAGGCTGATACCGATGCTGTAGTGGAGGGAAGAAGTGCATTTCCAGTCTACGCTTCGGCTTACGCCCCACAAGGGGGATTGACTGGTCGCTCCGAAATTCCTCGCTATTCATTTCTACGCTGGGAAGGGCTCCAGAGGCGCTTGGACTGGAAATGCACTTCTTCCTACGTGGCTTTGGTCAACACCTTGCGAGTAATTCAAGAAGTTGTAGCAAGTAAGCTGCTTTGCACTGACTTACAAGACGATTTTAAAAAATGAATAAAAAATTGCTGTAAAGAAGTCCTGCCACATGTTTGGAAGGAGACCGCCCGAACGAAGAGAGGATATAGGCGACTGGAAAACATGTGACAGGGCTTCGGGCTCCACATCTGTTGGAAGACAACCATAATTATCCCTTATCTTTAATAAGCAAAGCAGCCAACACCTGCTGCCCAAACGCAGTAATCTGCGTCCCTTGCTTCTTAACCCCAATCGAGACGCATCCAGCGCGGTCCAGCACCGTCAGCTTGTGCCTGATTTGAGCCTCGGTCAATGTAGGACTCTCCATCCTCGCAAGCAGGGCACTGCGTCCAATACGCTCCTGACGCTTGTAGCAATCAGACAGTACTTGCAGGCTCGCTGCGTAATCTCCCAAGGAGCCCTGCCTAGACAAATACCGGATTGTATCTTCCAACATATCATCCTGGTGAGAGAGAAGTGGAGGAGTAGAGATGTGCCCCGCAAAAAAGCGCTCTGGCAAATGAGCCAATTCCACCTGATTCCCCTCTGCGATGACGACTGCATAGTGAATGAAATTTTCCAACTCGCGAATATTGCCTGGCCAATCGTAACGGAGTAGCTGTTCCGTCACTTCTCGTGAGAAGGACAAACGCTGCTTTTTTTTCTGCAAAAAATAATCAATCAGCACCAAAATATCATCTGGACGATCACGCAGTGGCTGGATGTGCAGCGGCAGGACGTTCAGTCTGTAGTACAAATCCTCGCGAAACGTCCCTTTTTTGACCATTTCCATCAGGTTGCAATTCGTAGCGGCGATGACGCGGACATTGACCGGAATGACGCGATAGCCCCCTACGCGCATGACCTGTTTTTCCTGGAGAACGCGAAGCAGTGACGCTTGGATGCTAAGTGGGGCATCCCCAATCTCGTCCAGAAAAATGGTCCCGTTGTGAGCCAGCTCGAATAGCCCCATCTTTCCACCTTTTCGTGCTCCTGTAAAAGAACCTTCCTCGTACCCGAACAATTCGCTCTCTACCAAGCTCTCGGTCAGCCCTGCAAAATTGACGGGGACGAACAGACCGTCACGGCGCGTCGAGTGTTGATGGATGGCTTGGGCAAAAACTTCCTTCCCAGTTCCGTTTTCCCCTGTGATGAGAATTGTAAAGTCGCTTTCGGCTAGCTTGGTCGCCACTCGCTTGTTGGCCTGAATGGACGGGCTTTTGCCGATGATATTGTCAAACGAATACTTGGTCATCAGTCCGAGATTGGCACTCTTCGTCCGTATTTCCTGTTCGATCTGCTGTACCTTCGTCACGTCTTGAAAGGTAATGACCGCGCCGAGAAATTGGTCATCCAAGAACGCGGGAATCTTGGTAACCAAGAGGTACAAATCGCGGAATTCCAATACTTGCTTCGTTACTTCGGTGTGTGACTCTACTACTTCCAGAATAAGAAATTCGGGAATGACCTCTGCTACATTTCGCCCAATGCAAGTTGTTTCAGTCATATGTAAAATTTTCTCGGCTTCTTTGTTCAGCGCAGTGATCTTCCCTGTGGCATCTGTCCCAATGATGCCTTCATGGACGGCATTTAAAATGGAGCTCAATTTTTCATTCAGCTTCCGTTCATTGTGTACCGAGTTGGTCAGCTTGCGCCCGATATGGACGAAATCACTGATGAAATCAGCCGTGTACAGGTTTGCCTTATCTGGAGACAGATCAAGCAGGCGCGAAATATCAAAGATCGTAGTCAAATCCAGAGGGCGGTGCCCCAGCTCAATGATGTTTTCAAAATGAGCAGGAATCAACTCCCTGAGTCCATGACAGACAGCGACATCTATTTGATCTTTTTCAGGAAGCGGGGTTTCGGTATCGGGAACGTACGGCACAAATGTAAGATGAGAGAATCCGAGATGAAACAATAGCTCAATCGCGCCTTCTACCATTTCGATGGAGTTGGAAACAAATAGACAGCGCGTTTCTGGCGGCAAGTCCATGAGCTGATCCAATTTGTTAATGTCAATCGTGCGCCTTGCCAGCAGCACGGGGATGTCTGACGGTGGAGCGGGCTGATCGTGCAAGAGACTGGTATCAGAAACGAGGATGAGATCAACTTTATCGTACACACTCGGGTGAAGCCGTTCTTGCATGTGGTTTCGAATGATGTCCAAGCGGTTGCCGAAAAAAGATGTAAGCGTGTTTGCGAACAGCAAGCTGATCGTCTCCAGCCGGGTCATCAACAGGATGCATGGTTTCTGGTTCTTCATGATGCGACTCCTTTATCTCTGTCTGTTAGGCTTTGCATTAGGTGAATATATTGGATGGATGATCCGTTAAAAACAACCTATATTATAACCTAAAAAACTGAAATTGTTCAGAAATGCTTAACTTTTATAATAATACAGTTTTGGCACAATTCTTGCTATACATCTGGTAGAGCAAAACGAGATACTAGAGATAGACACCAGGGAGGATGATGAATCGGATGAATCCGTTCTTATACATGGACGAGCATCACGACGAAATAGTGCGAACATACAAAGAGTTGCATCAATTAGCGGAACCGAGCTGGTACGAGGAGAAAACTGCGAGGTATTTGCGGGAACGCTTGGAGGCGGCTGGTATTGCCGTCACACACTTCGAGGGGCACCACGGCTTTTATGCAGAGATTCCTGGAGAGAGCGCTGAAATCGTAGCGTTGCGTGCGGATATGGATGCACTCGTGCAGGAAGTGGACGGCGTGGTGAGACCGAATCATTCATGCGGGCACGATGCTCACTCGACACTGGCTCTCTACAGCGCCTTGGCTATTCAAGCAAGCGGAGTTGTGCCGCCGAAAACGATGCGCTTTCTTTTTCAGCCTGCTGAGGAGAAGATGGGCGGAGCCTTGCAGATGATGAAGGATGGCGCACTGGAAGGCGTGACAAAGCTGATCGGCGTTCATCTGCGCCCGGAAATGGAAGTGCCGTATGGTAGCGCAGCTCCGGCGATTTTGCATGGATCGTCTAGCTCCATCAGAGGGACGATTACAGGGCTGCAAGCACACGGAGCCCGTCCGGCGCTCGGTAAAAACGTCATCGAAGCCGCTTCGTTTTTGGTTATTGCGTTGCAAAATATTCGCTTGGAAGACGGATGCTCTTTTTCCGTGAAGATGACCCAATTGCAAGCAGGGGGAGAAACGGTGAACGTCATCCCTGATCGAGCGACCTTTAGCCTCGATGTACGTGCCCAGTCCAATGAAGGCATGGCAGAATTGCGGAGAAAAACCGAGCATGCCATGAGTCAGGCAGGTGCTTTGATGGGCATGGATGTGGAGTGGGAATGGTCAGGAGTCACACCGGCTGCGGTTGCCAATACGAACATGATCCAAGTAGCGAAAAAGGCAATTGGGCAAGTGTTGGGTGAGGACAAAATTGCCGATATATGTGTGACGCCAGGCGGAGAGGACTTCCACTTTTACGCGATTCATCGCCCTGAGCTAGCCACCACGATGATTGGACTGGGATGTGGTCTCACACCTGTTCTGCATCATCCACAGATGACTTTTCAGACGGATGCCTTGATCTATGGGGCGAAAATTATGACAGCTGCGATTTATGAAGCTGCCCAACATTCTTAGAGAAGCGCTACACACGCAGGGGGTTACCTTATGACAGAGAGCAAGCAACTAAAAAAGAAAAGCTTATTTCGGCTAGACGCCTACGTCCTTTTGTTTTGCATCTTACTTCTATGTGCGTTGGCTACCTATGTGGTCCCGACAGGAGAATTTGACCGTGTAAAAAACGGCAATGTGACGACGGTTGTCCCGGGCAGCTATCATGCGGTGGAGCCGAATCCTACGGGCTTTATCGAGTTTTTTACCGCGATCCAGACAGGGATGGTCAAAGGCGCTCCGATCATCTTCCTCGTTTTGTTCACAGGCGGTGCTTTAGCTGTTTTGGATAAGACAGGTGCACTTAACGCAGCGATTCTAACTATGGTCCGAAAATTAGGAAATCGAGAGTGGCTGCTGGTTATTTTGATCACTTCCGTCTTTTCCGTATTGGGTACGTTGGGTGTCATCGTCAACTCCGTCATTGCTTTCGTTCCGCTTGGCATCATGATTGCGAGAGCGATGAAAATGGATGCGATCCTCGGAGTGGCTCTGATTTATCTGGGTGTGTATGCCGGATTCAATACGACAATTGCATTTCCAGGAACGCTGGGCTTGTCCCAACAAATTGCGGAGCTGCCGCTGTTTTCAGGTATCGGTTACCGCACCATCATCTACGTTACGTTTGTGATCGTAACCATTCTGTACATCGGGCGTTATGCGCGGAAGGTTCGTCAAAACAAGAGTATCTTGGGGGACGAGCTCTTTCCTTCTGATAGTGGTTCAAACACAGTGGAAGTAGACACGAGAAATGTTGATTTTACAACCCGTCACAAATTGATCTTGGCGTTTACGGGGATCGTTCTGATTGGTTTTATCGTCTGTACGATCTTGTTCAAATGGGACGTAAACGAGATGTCCGGAATCTTTATTTTTATTGCGATCGGAGTAGGCTTGCTCAACAAGATGAGTGGCAACGATATTGCCAAAACGTTCTTAAAAGGCTGTCAGGGACTAATTTATGGGGCTTTGATTGTTGGTATGGCACGTGCGATCACGGTCATTTTGGAAGACGGGAAGTTCCTCGATACCATCGTGTACGGGCTTGCTACCATTCTGGAGCCGCTCTCACCGATGGCAGGGGCGATTGGGATGTTCCTCGGAAGCGCCGGGCTGCACTTCTTGATTTCGTCCGGTTCAGGTGAAGCCGTTATGCTGATGCCGTTGTTGGCTCCATTGGCTGACCTGATGGGCATTACGCGCCAAGTGGCAGTAGAGGCTCTGATGCTCGGCGAAGGTGTGGTCAACTGCATTAACCCGACCTCGGGTGTTCTGATGAGTATTTTGGCGATGAGTGGCATTTCCTACGGTAAGTGGCTGAAGTTCATGCTTCCGCTCACAGCAGTATGGACAGCTCTCTCTATCGTGTTTATCGTGATCGGGGTCTTGATTAACTGGGGCCCGTATTAATCCGCCACTCGATGACAAGGAAGGCTTCGCCAACATGACTTGGCGGAGCTTTTTTTCATGAAAATCCTTCTTGCGCATAAACTGTGCAACGACACATCATTTTCGAAGGCAGAAAGTGGGGAAGCTCACCATGAGTACGGAAAATCAATCCGCTTTTGATTATCGGAAATACTGGGAGGATAATTACGCTTCGGGTGGGAATTCTGGACTTGGTTCCTATGGCGTGCTGGCTCTTTTTAAAGCAGAAGTGATCAATGCATACATCAAGGAGCAGCAAGTGAAAAGCGTCATTGAATTTGGCTGCGGAGATGGCAATCAACTTCTCTTTATGAAATATGCAGATTACTTGGGGTTGGACATTTCGCTGACTTCCGTACAGATGTGTGCCAGAATGTTTGGGAAGGACCCGTCGAAAAGCTTTCTTTTATACCATCCGAAATCCTTTTACAATCAAGGATACTTGAAAAGTGATCTAGTTGTTTGCTTGGATGTGCTGTATCACATTACCGAAGATGGCGACTTCGAAAAAACATTAGATGATATCTTCTCTTGCGCAAAAAAACATGTCATTCTCTACACGAAGGTAACGAATGGAACAGAGCCTCAAATCGTCGATATGATCAAAGACCGAGACATCTTGCACTACTTGAAAAAGTACAACGATTTCTCCATTACACAAAAGATTGGGCAGAAATATCCGGATATGTCCTCTGCAAGTTTTTTGATTCTCGAAAAAAATCCCCCAACGGCTACATGATCTGTGACCCGTATGGTGGACACTTTTAAAAAGTGACCCCTTGCGGGTCATTTGTGTTTTAATCAAAGTAATCAAGAATACACAGAGGGATG
>NZ_JBIAOR010000013.1:0-159152 GCF_042878995.1 Brevibacillus sp. NPDC003359 | reverse complement strand
GCTGATAGTTTATCGTCTGTAGAAAATTTAGTCATAGAAAAAACTGCACCTCCAATCGTTAGTTGTGTCTAACAATTGGGGTGCAGTTCAAGCTTTTCGCTGACGGTTCTTCTTTTTCGTACTATTCTTCTTCGTACTCACTCCATTGGAACGATCCGCTTATGGCATCTACGTAAGGCCAGCCTTTGCTCGTATCCAAGGTATAGACGAGTGTAAGATAAGGAGCTCTTTCTCCGTAAAAAGTCGTCCAGGTATAACTCAGTTCTAACGGTATATTTTTGCCCAATATTTCAGCGGCCTGTTGCTCTGTCACAGTTGGTTTTAGTACAGGATAAGTGCGATCCTTGATTGGCAATGATGTCTCCATACGCACAACATGTCCTGTTGCGACATCGACCATTACCCAATAGTAGTTATCGATGATAGGTACACCATGGTGCAATTGTTTAAAGCTAAAACCGTATAGTCCATTTGATGACTCCACATCCGTCCCTTCTTCTTCGTACAGCTTGATCATCCAATCCGCCAATGGTGCATCTTTTTCTGGTTCAATGATTTCTACTTGCCAATCCGCTGCTTCCACATAAGGCTCTATAAAGGCAATCGCTTTTTGCATAGCCTGTTCTTCTGTCAGTGGTACCGGGATCTCTTCCGTGATTGTCCAATTATTCGCCATGGAAACCTGTCCAGTCGACTTGTCAACGGTAAGGGAAGCGAATCTGTCTTGATATTCTTCTGTCCAATAATGAGCGATATTGTCCCCGTACTCTTCCTTTTTATAGTGGGAATAAGCCTTCTTCGTATCGACCCCAAACAAATTTACTACGATTTTTTCTGCCTCCTCTGCACTATTGGCAATGAGTGGCTTCGCCTGGGGTTTTATCGTGACGTTCTTATGATTGGTAGCGTTGCGTTTCCCATCCTCTATCTGGGTACCACGCTGGCCATCGATCTGCTTGCCCGATATTGCGTCAAAAACAGGAGACGTCCTCAAAATGTACTCCAAAGTGGGCTTACCGTCTTTCCCTTCCCCTATATAACCGTAATCAAGACGGTCAGGCGTGAAAATTTGCTTTTGTATGGCTGCTGGTGACAAAGCTTTTTTCGGATCAGGAACGCTTGCCCCCTTCAAATCAATAGGATTGAACGTTAACTCTACGAGATGTCCTGCATAATCCGTGACCACTCTTATGCCAAAATCGCTTTCGTCCAACTTCAAGCCATTCAGCAAGGCAGGATAATAAATCAACCGATATACAGCATCCTCATCGAGGGGGGCATCTGGGTTATTGTCCTCTTCGGCTTGGTATAATTGGGGAGCACCTGTTAATTTTCTTTTATCTGCCCCCAGCAACTCCTGCACAAACGTTTCAGCCCGTTGCAGGATCACTTCGTCCGTTGCTTTTTCCGTTTTTCCCTTGTTCCCATTGTTGATGGAAACTTCGAGGCTAATCAACTCTCCGGTTTTCCGATCGAAATATACAGTCGCATTCGAGTATTCATCGTCCGGTTTTTCCATATACAGTCTCACTAGGTTTTCATATCTTTCGACAACCTCGACTGACCGTTTCGTCAAAACCTTAAACCCAGGCTCCAGCTTTTCCAAGGTAGCCACAACCTTCTCTGCACCAGCAGGCAGCTTGACTTCGCTTGTCGTAGTGGATGCTGTGCTTTTCATGATCGTTTCAGGAGTTGCAGCCAAAGCCTGTGTACTTGCTCCCAGTAGCATCGCTGTGAAAACGAATGCGGTACCCTTCCATTTATGCTTCATCACGATTCTCCTCATCTGCTATGATGTTTGGATTGATATCTCTTCTTTTATTTTCGGATAATTCCACACGATTTTTCAGTTTACAAAAAAGCAGCACTCTCCTCCTAAGAAGAAAGTGCTGCTTGTCTATGTGCCCTACAGGCTGTTCAATACTTCCGAAATCAACTTGTTTACCATTCCCGGGTTTGCTTTTCCTTTGGTTTGCTTCATGACCTGACCTACGAAGAAAGCTGCTGCTTTTTCGTTTCCAGACTTGAAGTCTGCCACGGCTTGCGGGTTGGAATTGACCGCATCGACGACGACTTGACGCAGAGCGCCTTCATCGCTAATTTGGACAAGTCCTTTTTCTTCGACGATCTGTTTCGGCTCTTTGCCGGTCTCGACCATCTCTTTGAAGACGGTTTTGGCGATTTTGGAGGAAATGGTTCCGTCCTCGATCAGCTTGATCATCTCACCCAAGCCTTTTGGTGTCATTTTCACATCGGCAAACACCAGATTGTTGGCGTTGAAGTGTGCCAACAGGTCAACCATCAGCCAGTTCGCTACTGACTTCGGCTCTGCTCCTGTTTTCACAGTCTCATCAAAGAAATCAGCCGTCTCCTTGGAGATCGTAATGACTCCGGCATCATCCTTGGACAAGCCAAATTCGTTCACATAGCGCGCCTGACGTGCATCTGGCAACTCTGGAATGGTTGCGCGAACTGCTTCAATCCACTCCTCGGAAATCTGCATGCGAACGAGATCAGGGTCTGGGAAGTAACGATAGTCGTGCGCTTCCTCTTTGGAACGCATCGTCAACGTCTTCTTGTTCGCTTCGTCCCAACGGCGCGTTTCCTGAACGACTGTACCACCAGAAGTGAGGATCTCTGACTGACGCAACACCTCGTACTCTAGCCCCATTTGTACATTGCGGAAGGAGTTCATGTTTTTCAGCTCTGCTCTGGTTCCGAATTCCTCTTGATCGTATGGACGGATCGAAACGTTGGCGTCGCAGCGCAAGGAGCCTTGTTCCATACGGACGTCAGATACTTCCGTGTATTGAATGATTGCTTTCAGCTTTTCCAAATACGCACGCGCTTCTTCTGGCGTACGGATGTCTGGCTCGGAGACGATCTCTAAGAGCGGCACGCCTACGCGGTTGAAGTCAATCAAGGATTCTGCGCCAAAATCACTGTGCGTCAGCTTGCCCGCATCTTCTTCCAGATGCAGACGAGTGATGCCAATGCGCTTCGTCTCACCGTTTACTTCGATGTCGATCCAGCCATTGTAGCCGATCGGCTGGTCAAACTGCGAGATTTGATACGCTTTTGGCGAATCTGGATAAAAGTAGTTCTTGCGGTCAAACTTGGTCTCGCGGGAAATCTCGCAGTTGAGGGCGAGTGCTGCTTTCATCGCGAATTCTACCGCTTGCTTGTTCGTTACAGGCAGTACACCTGGATGTCCCAAGCAAATCGGGCATGTATGTGTATTCGGCGGTGCACCAAATTCAGTCGGGCAGCCGCAAAAGATTTTACTGTTGGTCGATAGCTCGGCGTGAACCTCCAAGCCAATGACGGTTTCGTACTTGCTCATGCTCTTACCCCCTCACCCATTCCGGTTTGCGCCCGTAGAAGCCTGCTGTTTGCTCATACGCATGGGCTACGCGCAATACGGTGGATTCGTCAAATGCACGACCTACGATCTGCAAACCGATCGGCAGACCGTTTTTGGAGAATCCGCACGGCACGCTGATCGCTGGCAGTCCCGCCAGGTTTACAGGAACTGTGCAAATATCTTCGAGGTACATTTTCACCGGATCGTCTACGTTTTCGCCTACTTTGAAAGCCGTAGAAGGCGTGGTTGGATGCAGGATCACATCGTAGTCGGCAAAAATGTTGTTGAAGTCCTGAATGATCAGGGTACGCACCTGCTGAGCCTTTTTGTAGTAAGCGTCGTAGTAACCAGACGAGAGCGCGTAGGTTCCGAGCATGATACGGCGCTTCACTTCTGGACCAAAGCCTTGGCTGCGGGATTCCTTGTACAGCTCGATCAGGTTTGCCGCATTGTCTGCACGTACACCATAGCGTACGCCGTCAAAACGAGCCAGGTTGGACGAAGCCTCAGACGAAGACAAGAGGTAGTAAGCTGGCACTGCATATTCCGTGTGTGGCATGGAAACCTCGCTCCATGTAGCACCCATGCTCTCCAGCTGCTTCAACGCTGCCAGAACAGCATCGCGAACCTCAGGGTCAATCCCTTCTCCGATCAACTCTTTCGGTACTCCGATACGCAGTCCTTTTACATCGCCAGTCAAGGCAGACAAGTAATCCGGAACTTCCACATTGGCAGAGGTAGAATCATATTCATCATGTCCCGCAATCGCTTGCAGCACATACGCAGAATCCTCAACGTTTTTCGTTACAGGTCCGATTTGATCCAGCGAGGACGCGAACGCAACCAACCCGAAACGAGATACGCGTCCATACGTAGGCTTCAAGCCGACAACGCCACAAAAAGCAGCAGGCTGACGGATGGAGCCACCTGTATCAGAGCCGAGTGTGAAGTAAAAATGACGGGCAGCCATTGCTGCCGCAGAGCCACCAGAAGAACCGCCCGGAACGTAGTCGGTGTTCCACGGGTTTTTCGCTGGGAAAAAGCCGGAATTTTCGTTGGAGCCGCCCATCGCAAACTCGTCCATGTTCAGCTTCGCAACAATTACAGCATCGGCATCCTTCACCTTTTTGGATGCAGTCCCGTCGTGGACAGGATCGTAGTTCGCCAAAAATTTGCTCGCGCAAGTGGTGCGTATGTCTTTTGTAACCAGGTTGTCCTTCAGTCCGGCAGGCAAGCCGTAGAGAAGACCCAGCTCCTCATTTCCCTTGACCAGACGCTCGTCCAATTGACGGGCATGAGCCAAAGCTCCCTCTTCATCTACATGCAGGACGGATTTGATTTCTCCATCATGCTCCTTGATGCTCGCGATGGAAGCCTGCACCAGATCCGTTACCGAAAGTTCTTTTGCGCCCAGGGCGCTATGTATCTCAGACAATCGCTTGTCAAACAGCGACACAGTGGGTTCCTCCCTTCTCGTTATCCAGTAGGTTATTCGAATACAGCCGGTACTTTAAACTGTCCGTCTTCGTGATCCGGTGCGTTTTTCAGCACGTCCTCACGCGGCAGCGACGGTCTGTTTACGTCTTCGCGCATGACGTTTTTCACGTCTGTAGCATGGCTAGTTGGCTCAATATTGGATGTATCGAGCTCATTCAGCTTGGCTGCAAAATCAAGAATCGCATTCAGGTCTTTTGTGTACCGCTCCGCTTCTTCCTCAGTAAGCTGCAAACGGGCCAAATTAGCTACGTGTTCTACTTCTTTGCGAGTAATGGCACTCATTCTTTCCACCTCCGAATCGTATCACATAACTTTGATCTTACTTGAAAAGAGCAGGTTCAGTCAATTTTCGCAGGGATTTCAACAGTGGAAACAAATAATGTTCTCGACAAAAAAATATTGATCGATTATTAACCAATAAAAACTTTGTTCGGCTGTTGTGGTGGGGAGGAAACAGGAGAAAACGCTCAGCTTCTTGGAACACCCGCTGTGGGATTGACTGCCCGCCTCCATGCAAAAAGCGAAACCGCGTCCAAAGTAGTCCTTTCAGGATGTATTTCAGAGGTGGACGCTTAAGAACATGTTTCGCTTTTTGCATTCCGTCTCGGTCGGTGTACCAAAGATCTTCGCTTTTTTCTCCTGTTTCCTCTACGAGCTTTCCGAGTTAATCGTTTTTTATAGAAGTGAAAGAACGAAGAACCTATTCAGTTACGACAGAGAAGAATATTTCCAGACGTAGCGACTTGTGGAGTCCTACCAAGCGGAGAAGGGATGAGCGGGCCACTTTTGCGTTTCCCCGCGAATCCCTTCGGAGCGGGCAGTCTTAGCCCTCAGCAGGACGGAGCCTGGAGCCTAGACTGGAAATATTCTTCTCCCCACCACAGCCACATCTACTAGAAAACTTCAACTACTAAGAAAAACAAGCCCAAGGCATTTGCCCTGGACTGTGCGTCTGTTATCTCTTGCTATTCCGCCTTCTTTTTCGCCAAGGCCTGCCCCATCAAGAGAGGCTTTCCTTTTTCAACGCCTGTTGCCCAATCGAGCTCGTTGGACTCCAATAGCAAAATAACGGTTGATCCAAATTCGAACCAGCCCAGCTCCGCCCCTTTTTCATAACGAGGTGTCCCAGCAATCTTCTCGTGAGTTTGGCGACCGTGCTTGATGTTCGTCGTAGCTGTGTTGTAGCAGACCTTCACGCTGCCTACAAACAATGCCCCTACTTTAACCAAGGCCATATCGCCCAGGTCGTCTGTTTTGATGTGAGTTACCAAGCGTTCATTGCGGGCAAACAAACGGTCTACGTTTTCAATCCCGAGCTGGTTGACTGGATAGAGTTTGCCAGGCAAATAGCAGTAACAGCTCAAATCGCCAGCTACTGGCATATGAATCCGGTGGTAGTCTCTTGGACTCAAATAAATAGTGATAAATTTACCACCGTAGTAACGCTTGGCCTCTTCCTCCGAACCGCCCAACAGCTCAATCACGCTGAACTCTTTTCCCTTTGCTTGAATCAAGGTCCCTTCGGAAATGTCACCTAACTGCGAAACGGTTCCATCTACCGGGCTGACGATCGTATCTGTGTCAGGTGCAATCGGTCTCGCGGCAGGCTTAAGACGACGCGAAAAAAACTCCTTCAGTGTACGGTATTCCGAAACCGGCTTTTCTATGATGGACGTATCAATTTCATAATGCTTTATGTATCGTTGAATAGCTAATCGACTAAAGGGAGTAGCGGTAATTTTACCCATAGTCCGTGACATCGCGTTTTGTGGCAAGCGATGGATGAGACCTGGGAGCAGCTTTTTGCCCATAAGAAATGCTCCTTCGTAAAAAAACAATACCCTTACTTTACCACTTCTGCTAACAGCCAGTAAACCCCGCACTATTACCAGAGGTTCATCATTTTCTTCGACAGTCTTGCTATACTATAATCATTCTAACAAGCCAACTATCAGTGGTTGTTCAAAAAATCGACTTTTTGAACACACATTATCAGGAGATATCGGTTATGGTGAAGAAGATCGATTTTACTACACTCGTCAGTCAACATGGTGATATCCTAACCAGTCTATTCGACCATATGTCGGACATGTTCTTTCTCATGGCTGTCGAACAAGCTGCGGACGGGGAGTATCAGTTCCGCTATGTCTTGATGAATCCATCCGCTATGCACAATGCTCAATTGTGCGAGGAAGCATACGGCAAAACGTTGGAAGACGTTTACCCTCATGAGAAAGTCAGCTTATTGCAGCACATGTACACACAGGCAGTAAAAAGCGGGAGTCCGATCCACTTTACCGCCAATGGGGACATAGTTGGTGAATCCATTCTTTCTCCTGTCTACGATAGTAATGGCGTATGTACGCATGTATTTTCCATTACCCGCGATGTTACTGAGCGAACAAACCTGGAGTCACAGCTGGCCTATATGGCGTATCATGATGTGCTCACTGGATTGCCTAACAGGCGTCTCCTCTCCGAAAAGCTCCGTCAAGCTCTGAGTGCTGCCCAATCAAAAGAGGAGATAGTCGCTGCCCTCTATCTGGACTGTGATCGATTTAAGGAAATCAACGATACGTGGGGACATGACACAGGGGATCTGTTTTTGCAGATGCTGGCTACACGCCTCAAGTCATCTGTTCGAGATGGAGATATCGTTGCACGGTTGGGTGGAGACGAATTTGCCATCGTCCTGACTGGCATTCACTCCGAGGGTCAGGTTGAAAAAATTGCTAACCGCATCCTGCTTGCGACGCAAGAACCATGGATGATCGAGGACCGGGCCATTCCGTTTTCCACTAGCATAGGCATTGCCCTCTACCCGGCATCGGCAAGCGAAGCTGAACAACTGTTGAGCAATGCAGACAAAGCACTTTATCAGGCCAAAAAGACAGGGCGTAATCGATTCTCTTTCTATGACCCCATTGATTATTGACTGTAAAACAAAAACACAGCCAAGACGGAGAACAGCAAGCTCACCACATACAGGATCATGACGGTTTGCTTCGTAGACAGCCCCCTAGACAGGAGCCGATGATGGACATGCCGACGATCCGCTTGGTACATGGGAGAGCCTGCCAAAAGCCGGCTGATGATGACCTGTATAGTGTCCATGACGGGCAAGCCTACTGCTAGCACAGTCACGACTAACGAAATGAGCGTTGCCCCTTTCATCGTTCCTTCCAATGAGATCACGCCGAGAGCGAATCCCAAAAACATCGATCCCGCGTCGCCCATAAACATTTTTGCCGGATAGAAATTAAAGCGGAGAAAAGCGAGTGCAGCACCTGCCAGTGCGACTGCCAATAATGCTGTTAATTCCTGACCTTTGATCATGGACAAAAAGAACAAGGTTACCGCTGAAATCACCGTTGCACCTGCTGCTAGTCCGTCCACACCATCCAAAAAATTTACCATATTGATCAAGCCAACAATCCACAGGACGGTCATCAGCAGGGAAGCAAGGATAGGAAATGAGATATACGTCCCTTCCTCTCCCCCCAACCACATCAAATTGATTCCCCGAAAGCGAATATCCATGAGGAATGTCATCGTGGCTACCAATAGCTGCACGATCAGCTTCGGCAGTGCGGGAAATTCTTTTTTCTTCGACTTGTACGTATCGTCTACCCATCCAATAGCCACCAGCACGGCTCCTCCAACTGCCAAAACTGCAACAGTTTTTTGCGCCCCTGCAAAAAAAGTTGACACCAATAAGAGACCGACGAACATCGCTAAACCACCAGATAATGGGATCGGTCTACTATGTCCCTTTCTCCCCTTTGGCATATCTAGCAGCTTTGTTTTCCAGGCCAGCCAATTCGCTACTGGCATCAACAAATACACAACAAAAAACGAGGAGAGTCCTGACACGATATAAGTAAACAGCTACCCTCACCTGCTTTGCCCTTCATTTTGTCTTTAGTGTGGACAAAATGGGAACAAAAAAGCCGCCCCTGTAAAAGAGGCAGCCTTTCTTATTACGAAGCTTACAGTTTTTCGGAAACCATTTTTGCTTGTGTGAAGAGCAGGAGGTAGTCTGGTCCACCCGCTTTGGAGTCTGTACCGGACATGTTGAAGCCTCCGAATGGATGTACGCCTACCAAAGCGCCTGTGCACTTGCGGTTGAAGTACAGGTTACCTGCATGGAACTCTTCGCGAGCGCGCTCCAAGTTCTCACGGTTGCGGCTGATGACAGCGCCAGTCAAACCGTACTCGGTGTTGTTCGCGATTTCCAATGCATGATCGAAATCGTTTGCTTTCGTGAATGCTACCACTGGGCCAAAGATTTCTTCTTGCATGATGCGAGCTTGTGGATCTACATCTGCAAATACAGTTGGCATGATGAAGTAGCCGGATTCTGGACCTTTTTCGCCACCTGCAACCAGTTTGCCTTCTGTTTTACCGATCTCGATGTATTCGAGGATTTTGTTGTAAGCTTTCTCGTCAACTACAGGACCTGTGTAGAAATCGTTGGTTCTGATGTCGCCTACAGTCAGTTGTTTTGTCAGCTCTACTACGCGGCCCAGTACTTGATCGTACACGTCTTGGTGAACGATGGCACGGGAGCAAGCGGAACATTTTTGACCGGAGAAGCCGAATGCAGAAGCCACGATGGACTGTGCAGCCAATTCGATGTCGCTGTCGCTGTCAACCACGATGGAGTCTTTACCGCCCATCTCAGCTACCAGACGCTTCATCCATTTTTGACCTGGACGGTGTTTCGCAGCCAGCTCGTTGATACGTAGACCTACGTCACGGGAGCCTGTGAAGCTGATGAAACGAGTCAGGTTGTGTTCTACGAGGTAATCGCCGATTTCGCTACCGGAACCTGGTGCGAAGTTCACAACACCAGCTGGTACGCCAGCGTCTTCGAGGATCTCCATGAATTTCGCAGCGATAACTGGAGTGGTAGAAGCAGGCTTCAATACAACAGTGTTACCCGCTACGAGAGCTGCTGTCGTCATACCAGCCATGATCGCCAGAGGGAAGTTCCAAGGCGGGATTACGATACCTACGCCAAGTGGAACGTAGTACAGTTCGTTGTCCTCATCCGGAATACGTGGCAAGTCATGGCGCTGGGACAGCTTATCCATTTGACGGCCATAGTATTCCATGAAGTCGATTGCTTCTGCTGTGTCAGCGTCAGCTTCTGCCCAGCTTTTTCCTGATTCTTTTACGAGCCAAGCAGAGAACTCATGCTTGCGGCGACGCAGGATTGCTGCTGCTTTATACAGATAGCGGGAACGCGATTGTGCAGGCACTTTTTTCCATGTTTCGAATGTGCTAGCAGCTGTTTGGATCGCTTTTTCAGCCAGTGCTTGGTCAGCCTGGGAAACAACGCCCACTACTTGTTCTTTATTAGAAGGGTTGAAGGAGCTAGATTTCTTTTCAGTTGTGATGCGTTCGCCGCCGATGATAAGCGCATACTCACGGCCAAGCTCACTTTCTACCTTAGCGAGCGCTTCTTCAAATGCCTTTTTATTTTCTGGCAGACTAAAATTGGTGAACGCCTCGTTTTTGAATTCCACTTGCATCTGTGACGCCTCCTTATCGATATCTTCCATGTTCGGATCACTCATAAAACATATGCAAGGATCATACCAACAAAACAATTAAAAGCTCGACTCTATTAGTGTTTGCATTTTTGACGAAAAATCACCGACAAGATTCAAGAAGTATACCGAACACTTTTGTACACGCTTCGTTCAACATTTCACACATTTGTTCAATCCACTATCTTTTGTGTACAAAAAAACACCCGAACTCGTCACCTTCTTAGGCGATCATTCGGGTGTTTTGTGCTTTTCCTTATTGTCTGTAAATATGCATATACGGCTCACCACTTGTCGGTCGAATATAGAGCGACAATGGTTTGTTCATCGACTGTACGTACATGTTCACGTGAACGTTTTTGTCGAAGAGCTGATTAATGCTTCCTGCTGCAAATTGCGTAAACTGCAATACCTCTGTTCTGGAGTCATACTCTGCCGTAGCTGTGATTGTCATTTCCGTTAGCCTGCCATCCATGAAGCGCCCCAGACCAGTCATCCCGATGTACTCACCGAAATAACCCTTAGACTGGCGCATGAGCTTATCGTACTGCAAGGCCACCTCTGGGTACTTTTTCTCAGCCTCTGAGCTTGGGAATAGTAAAAATTCCTCTTCAATCGGCAACCACTTGGATACAGTCGCTTCATTCGCCCCTACTGTTCCTGACATGATAAAGTTCCCAGGCACCAGGGAAGAATTCGCTTCCGGTACTTGATACATCAAAATCAGTATCGGAACCTGCGGGCTGTTAGCACGTACAGACTGCACAATACGAGCTGCGACCTGCTGACCTTTTGCCTGCAATTCCTGCGTCGTGTACACCTTGTCTTGACCGGTTGCATCCTGGTAGTTGGGCGAGAGTGACAAGCCCAACACCATGCCAACCAAGCTCTTATCCTTTTTACTCAGGTAATCGTGCTCCAACACGTGTACCAGAATCCCACTCTTCTTTTTCCCGTTTGCTCCGCCCGTCTTTTCCTGTGCGATCCACTGGGTTACTTGCTCCTTTTTCACCACTTGACCTTCTTGGAAATAATAATCGGACGTCGGGAACGTCTCCCGGGCAAACTCCATCAGGCCTAATTCAAGATGATTGAAATCGATGCGATATCTCGTATTAGCAAGCATTCCTCGTGTCTGGTTCGGCTGGTACGGGGTAATGCTACCGTAGTAATCCTCGGATACTTCCACTACCTCCGACAAGGACGGTGTAGTAGGCTCAGGAGCTTTGTCCTTGCCCCCAGGTATCAACGAGCAGCCAGTCAATGCCATCACAAGAAGTAAAGCTGTCAAGAACCTGCATCCTGTCAAAAACTTCACTTTCATAGATTACTCCTTTTCGTATCCAAAAGTGGGCGATGTACAAATCATTCGTTCCACTTGATCCACCGATTGTCTTCGAGCTTGTAGATCAATGCCGATTCGCCAATTCCCACCCATTTTGTATCCTCGCCCCCTGAAGCAATGACAATCAGCTTTTCTGGTGAGCGAGCATCAAGCAAACGCCATTCGCCCTTGATTTTCTCATAGATACCTTGTTCGGTTGCGACAGCGAGAGTGCCAGTTCGTCTGTTAATGGCGAGCGAATAGATCTGCTGTGCTCTAGGAATCGCCTCTGTCTTCCATTGCCCCTCTTCATTATAGAGCAAGCTGAATTGGGCCGCTACATAGAGACGGTCTTGTTCTGGATCAAAGTCCATGGCAAATACTTCCTGATCCATCGGTTGCCACAGGCTCCATGATTGGGCCTCGTCCGTCGATTGATAAATGCCTTCACCCGAGACAAAGGCAAACAGACGTACTTCGTTTCCTTGGCGAATCCCCACAAAGCTGCTGATATTCGCAGGCTCTGGCAACCCATTGTTGACAGAAGTCCACTTTTTACCGCCATCTGTTGAATGAAGAACCCCATCAATTCCACCGACAAATATTTGCTTTGGATCATCCGGGTCCACAAACCAGCCTTCGATTGTATACTGCTCTAAATCTGTCGAGAGAGATCCCCACGATCCACCACCAGCCGAGCTATACATCCCTGAATTGGTACCAACCCATATTTGACGAGCATCATCGGTCATCATTAGATTGTGAATGGTTGCTCCCTGCTCCAATACGTCCTGATAGGTCAAGTTCCCTTGTAGAGCAGCAGCCGTAACTGTTGGAGGATTCGTATTGATTTGTTCACTGCCAGTACTGCTGCTACTTCCACAGCCAACCAATTGCAGCATGGCTATTGCACCGATTCCCCATTTCAGGAAGCTATTCATGCTCTTCACGTCCCTTCCCTTACTCATCCGTTGTCGCCACCGTTTTCTTAGGCGTTGCTATCCAATACTTGCAGGAAGCCTGCTTCGTCCATAACAGCCACGCCTAGTTTTTCTGCCTTCTCCAGCTTGGAGCCGGCCTTTTCTCCTGCAATCACCAGGTCTGTCTTTTTGCTGACGCTGCCTGTTACCTTGCCACCCAAGCGCGCAATCGCTTCCTCTGCCTCCTGCCGCGACATTTGCGTCAGTGTGCCGGTCAAAACGATTGTTTTGCCTGAGAATGGGAGGTCTGTGCCAGTTTCAATGCGGATTCCTTTGTACTCCATGTTCACTCCGGCCGCTCGCAGTCTCTCAATAACAGCCTGAGCCTGCGGCTGTGCGAAGTAGTTCACGAGACTCGCAGCCATTTTCGGCCCGATCTCATCGATTTGCGTAATCTCTTCTTCGGATGCCTGCATAATGGCATCGATATTGCCAAAATGCTCCGCGAGAACACGTGCCGCCTTGGCTCCGACCAAGCGAATACCAAGACCAAACAATACGCGCTCCAGCGAGTTTTCCTTGCTCGCTTCAATAGCCGCGAGCAAATTATCTACAGACTTTTCACCCATGCGCTCCATACCCAGTAGAACATCGCGCTGCTGGTGCAAATAATACAAGTCAGCGACACTGTGGATAATACCGTCGCGATAAAGCTGTGCGACCACTTTTTCCCCCAAGCCGTCAATGTTCATGGCAGTTCGGGACACGAAATGAATCATGCCTTCACGGATCAGTGCCGGACACATTGGATTGATGCAGCGCAGGGCCACTTCTTCTTCCAAGCGTACCAGCTCGCTCCCACATTCTGGGCAATGCGTTGGCATGGCAAACGGTACTTCATTTCCAGTGCGACGCTCAGGCAAGACGGCGATAATTTCCGGGATAATGTCCCCTGCTTTTTTGACGACAACATGATCGCCGATAAGAAGACCTTTTTCCCGAATAATATCTTCGTTGTGCAAGGAAGCACGCTTCACGGTCGTACCTGCCAGACTGACTGGCTTCAATAATGCAGTCGGGGTGACACTCCCTGTACGCCCCACGGATACTTCAATACCTTCGAGAATCGTAACTGCTTCTTCAGCAGGGAATTTGTATGCGATGGCCCAACGCGGACTTTTCGCAGTAAATCCGAGCTCCTCCTGCTGAGCGTAACTGTCGACCTTGATTACCATGCCGTCGATTTCATAAGGCAAATGAGGACGTTTCTCTGTCCAGCTTGCAATAAAAGCGAGCAGTTCATCGATGTCGTCAAATACACGTCGCTCCTGATTCACCATGAAGCCAAGCGTCTCCAGCAAATCAAGGCCTTCACTGTGCGATTCCACTGTCTCCCCCTGCAAATCGCCAATGCCGTAAATAAACGTATCCAGCTGACGGGATGCGGCAATCTTCGGATCGAGCTGACGGAGTGAACCTGCTGCGGAATTGCGCGGATTAGCAAATAACGCTTCTTCACGCTCCTCGCGCTCTTTGTTCAGCTTTTCAAAAGCTCCTTTGGACATGTATGCCTCACCGCGAACCTCAAGGGTTAACGGCTTCGTCAGGCGCAAAGGAATAGAACGAATCGTTTTCAGGTTTTGTGTGATGTCTTCGCCTGTTGTTCCGTCTCCACGTGTAGCTCCGCGGACGAACAGCCCATTTTCATAATGAAGTGACACGGCCAGACCATCAATTTTCAGTTCAGCTACATATCGGATAGCCTGACTGCCAACGGCCTGACGCACCCGGCGGTCAAAATCCCTGATATCCTCCTCATTAAAGGCGTTGCCGAGACTGAGCATCGGTGTCTTATGAACGACCTTTTCAAAGAAAGGCAGTGGTTCTCCACCTACACGTAAGGAAGGAGAATCCGGTGACTGCAAATCAGGGAAGCTGGTTTCAAGCTCTTTTAGCTCCCGCATCAATTGATCGTATTCCTGATCAGAAATCTCAGGTCGATCCTCTTCATGGTAAAGACGGTTATGCCGCTCAATTCGTTTCGCTAATTCTTTCATTTTTGTTTCCGCCGTCAATCGATCCATCTCGTTCATCCTTTCTTACTCAAACCTGTTCAAAAAGTTGTCTTTTCAGCACCAAGATAATGGCGAGAACCGCACGAAGGAGGAGCGGAGTGTAGGTACCTACATGAGCACCGGACTTCGAAGGTGAACGCCATTATCGATGCGAATAAGCTTCCCGGACTGCTTCGTGATCAAAAGACGACTTTTTGAACTACCTTTTTTGCGATTGGCTGTATTTGCATTTGCACACTATCCTTTTTGAATAGGGGCGAACTTCGCTAATAGCTTTTTAATGCCAGTCGGGCTTGGGAAAGCAATGTCGAGCTCCATGTCGTCGCCCGTTCCTTTTACTTTGACGACCGTACCGTTGCCCCATTTGCCATGCGCCACTCTATCGCCAACCTTCCAATCAACGCCTGCTCCTTGACCGTGTCCAGGCAGTTTTTCACCCGCCGGACGGGTAAACGTAGCAGGTGTGCTGCTTGCAGTTCGCTGACCCATGCCAAATTTCGGAGCAGAGCCTGCTTGTGAGGAGGGAGCTCCAAACGGTCTCGCTCCCGTATCACGTCCGAATGCACTGCTATCACGCTGTCCAAATGCACTGCTGCGTCCACCGCCGAAGCCTCGGTCTGCTGTCGCTGGATTTCCTTCCAACAGCTCAGCCGGAATTTCTTGCAGGAAGCGAGACGGCGCATTCACATTGGTCCGTCCAAACAACGTCCGCATACGGGCACATGTCATGTACAGACGTTCCTCCGCCCGTGTAATTCCTACATAAGCCAGACGGCGCTCTTCCTCCATCTCAGCGTCGTCAAACAAAGAGCGGCTATGCGGGAAGACACCTTCTTCGCAACCAACCAGGAACACAACAGGGAACTCCAGCCCTTTGGCACTATGCAAGGTCATTAATACAACCTGACCCTCTGCCGATACTTCCTCCTGGGCACCGTCATCTCCCAAGGAATCAATGTCTGCCACCAGCGCAAGGTCGGTCAGGAAGGCAAGCAAGCTCTTGTCTTCATTTTTGCGCTCGAACTCCTGCGTTACAGACAGAAACTCCTCGATATTCTCCAGACGTGCCTGTGCTTCCAGAGTTTTTTCTTCTTTTAAAGAATCGCGGTATCCAGAGCGCTTGAGCACCTCTTCCACCAGCTCAGTCACACTCAAGTAATCGGTCATTTGCATCAAACTCGAGATGAGATCGTTAAAGGACAGGATCGCATTTGTTGTGCGTGAAGGCAGCCCCATGTAAGCCGTCTCCTGAATCGCTTGGAAAAGGGACTGACCATTTGCGTTCGCATACGCTTGCAGCTTATCGACTGTCGTATCCCCGATATTACGCTTCGGTACGTTGATAATGCGCTGCAAGCTGATATCGTCATCCGGATTGGAGATGAGACGCAAGTAAGCCAAGATGTCCTTAATCTCTTTGCGATCGTAGAACTTGGTTCCGCCGACGATGGTGTACGGAATGTTCGACTTGATGAAAACTTCCTCGACCACGCGGGACTGTGCATTCGTCCGATATAGGACCGCAAATTTGTCGTAGCGCTTGTACTGTGCCATCTGCTTGCGAATCGTATCGACAATAAAATACGACTCGTCATGCTCGGAATCGCCCTGGAAGCACATGATCTTGTCGCCACCCGGATTCTCCGTCCAGAGCTTCTTTTCCTTGCGCAGCTTGTTGTTGCCAATGACCTGGTTCGCCGCCTGCAAAATCGTTTTGGTGGAGCGATAGTTTTGCTCGAGCTTAATGAGCTTGGCTTCGGGATAGTCTTTTTCAAAGTTTAAGATGATCGAGATATCTGCCCCGCGCCATTTATAAATACTTTGGTCAGCATCCCCCACACAACATACATTTCGATACTTGTCTGCCAGCATGGAAATCAGAAGGTATTGCGCCCGGTTGGTATCCTGATACTCGTCAACGTGTATGTAACGGAATTTCTTTTGATAAAACTCCAATACTTCCGGCACTTCTTTAAACAGACGAACCGTTGTCATGATCAGATCGTCGAAGTCCAGCGACTGGTTATTTCTCAGCTTTTTCTGATAAGCCGTGTAAACCTTGGCTACCACTTGTGCAAATGCATCGCCCGCAAGACGCGTATAGGTTTCTGGATCGGTCAGCTCGTTTTTCGCTCCGCTGATCGCAGCCAAAATCGAACGCGGCTCATACTGCTTCGGATCGATGTTCAATTCTTTTAAACATTGCTTGACGACAGACAACTGGTCACCGGAATCCAAAATGGAAAAGCTGCGATTGATGCCAAGTCGGTCGATATCCCTGCGCAAAATCCGCACACACAAGGAGTGAAATGTCGACAGCCATGCATCCTGCGCTGCCGCCCCACCAATAATGGCAGCCACACGGTTTTGCATCTCCCGTGCTGCTTTGTTGGTGAAGGTGATCGCCAAAATGCTCCAAGGCGCTACCTGTTTGGCACTGATTAGGTAAGCGATGCGCTGTGTCAGTGCTTTGGTCTTGCCGCTACCCGCACCGGCCAGAATCAAGACGGGGCCTTCTGTTGTAAGCACTGCTTCCCGCTGCTCCGGGTTCAGGCCTGCTGTGATACGATCTGCAAAAGACATATGTATAAATCCACCTTTCCACGTTCCCTCGACGAAAGCATATGTTCCTATTTTCGCACAGATCGCAGTGGAGTTCCAGTTCGTATCCCGAACAGGAAAGATCATCCTTTCGGCAGCAATGGCTCGTACATCAAATACGCCCGATTCTGCGTCAGCCATTCTTGCTCCACCCATTCTCCTTCCAGCGAGTAAACATCACGATACAATTCATTCTTCCGCTCATACCCGCCCCAAATCGAAGGGCGGATCTCATGTTCTTTCTCGATAATGACATACGTCCGTGTCGGTGGCATGTCTGAACGCCATTCCCCTACCAAATGTGTATCGGTCAGGTAGACATCCAGTTGAAAGGGCTGATGCGTCTGGTTGGTGATTTGCAGATCCAGATAGTTATAGAAACAAGTCGCTCCACTTCCGAACGGCTGAGTCCGATTCGAATCGGGAAAAACATCGTAGCTATGTCGATGCCGTTCCGTCACTGTCAATGGCGTATGCAGAGTCATCCAGTACAACAGATTCGAGAGCTGACAAAGTCCTCCGCCAACTCCGGCTGTGACGCGTCCCTGTGAGAGCAGCATGCCCTCTACATAGCCTTTGCTACGGGTCGGCTTGCCAATCTGCTTCCAGTATGAAAAGGTTTCCCCGGGATGGATGATCAATCCGCCTAGTCGTGCAATCGCCAGACGCAAATTGATCACTTTGTTGTGCTGCATCCACATTTCCACGTTCTGCAATGGGCGTAACAAAATCGTTTGATGAGAATAATGGACATAACGCAACAATTCGCTTCTTTTCTCATGAGCGAACCTCGTTTGACCAAATGTCCATTGTACATACCTTTTCCAACGAAAATAAGCCATGCCTGCTGCCAAACGCCACTTTCCCCGTGCGATCGGTTTCATTACCCACCCCGACTTCCTGATTATTACAATAGACGCAGGAATTTGGTAGGAAGTTGCGGTTGGATACTGGAGAGTCCCACACTTCTTACACTTTTGTAAGCGAGACGTAAGCAAACACCATTTCTCCTCCATTACCGCATGAGCTAGGATAGGAAAAGTGCGCGATCGGACGACTAACAACGAGAGAAGGAAGTGATGGGATTGAAAGAAAACGCACCTACCATGAACCAACGAATTGATACACTAGATACCGTACGGGGCTTTGCCTTAATGGGCATTCTCCTCGTCAACATCGTGGCATTGCTATATGCGCAAACACCTGAACCAGGAAGTGTGGACCACTGGCTGTTCCAGTTTTTCAATTTCTTTGTGGAATCTCGCTTCTTCGTGATCTTTTCCTTCTTGTTTGGCGTGGGCTTCTATATTTTCATCAGTCGAGCAAAAGAAAAAGGCGCCAACAGCACCGTTTTGTTCATTCGGCGTCTGATTGCGCTACTCGCTCTTGGCTTTGTGCATAAAATGTTTCATCCTGGCGAAGCACTCTTCATCTACGCCATCTTCGGATTCATCTTATTGCCTTTTTATCGATTGAAGGCGCAAACCAATCTGATCATCGGCCTACTACTATCTATCGCTGTCTGCGCTACCGGTTTCAAGCCGCTTTTGGTACTTCCGTTGTTTATTTTAGGACTTGCTGTCGGACAGTACGGAGTATTCCAAGATATTCCAAGGTTTTTGCCTGTGATCAAAAAAGTGCAGGGAGTGACCTTCGTACTTTCGTTACTCGGGTTGTATGTACAATACCAGCTAACTCCGGCCGATCCGTCTATGGCTGGTGCGAACCTAGTTGTGGATGAAACGATATCGGAAGAAACACTTCAGCAGCTAATGAACTACACGATTGCCTTGACCTCCACAGGTCTTGTCATGGCTGCCTTTTACACAACGACCTTGATTCGGGTGCTGCAAAACAAAACCGTCCAGACCATTCTCTCTCCGCTGACCAGCTACGGTCGCATGGCTTTGACTAACTACGTCGGACAAACCGTATTGATCCTTGTGGGAAGCTACTTGTTCGATTGGTTTGGCAATCTCGGCTACCTGCAAACGACACTGATCTGCCTTGGTATCTACGCGGTGCAAATGGTTTTTAGCGTACTCTGGCTATCTGTTTTCCGCATGGGGCCACTTGAATGGGTATGGAGATTATTTACGTATATGAAAATCACACCGCTGCGAAAATAAACAATCGAAGACCCCAGAAAAGCTGCCTAACAGCTGGACCGGGGTCTCCTTTTATTTTTTGGCCAAGTATTTGCGAATGTCAAAAGCAACGGCTGCCACAATGATCAGTCCTTTGATAATGAGCTGCCAATACGGGCTGACTCCGATAAACGTGAGACCGTAGTTGATGACGCCAAAAATCAGGACACCCGCAAGCACCCCCGGAACAGTCCCAATTCCGCCAGACGTCGAGACTCCGCCTACTACACAGGCTGCAATGGCGTCCAGCTCGTACATGTTACCGTAGTTGTTCGTCGCGCCACCTGTCCGTGCTGCCTCCAGGACACCTCCGAGTCCATACAAGGCACCAGCAATGGCATAAATAATCATGAGGTTGAAGGCGACGTTGATCCCGGAAACAGTTGCGGCCTGCATGTTGCCTCCGATGGCGTACATGTTTTTACCCAGCCGTGTTTTGTTGAAGATCACCCATACGATGAACGCTACCATGATCGCAATGATGACAATATACGGGATCGAATACGGGCCACTCGGGCCGATGTACCCTGTCCCAAGATGATTGAAGTCACTGCGCAGTCCAGCGATTGGCTGCGATTGATTGGGCTCCATATCAAAATAGATGGAGTTGAAACCGTACACAATGACCATCATGCCTAGCGTGGCGATAAAAGGTGGCACACTGAAGCGAGACACAATAATGCCGTTGATCAAGCCAACCAGCAAGCCCGCAGCAATTGCGATGAGAATGGGGATAAATAGCGGTAAATCGGGTAAATCCGGGAAAAACCTCCGCGGATAGTCTTGGCTTTGCAGCATCGAGGCGGAGATGACAGCCGTCAATCCGACCACTCGCCCTGCAGAAAGATCCGTTCCGCCTGTAATCAGAACAAACGCAGCACCCAAGGCGATAATGGCGCGAGTTGAGGATTGCATCAAAATATCCCGAAGCGTTGTAATGGAAAGAAAATTGGAATCGTAAATCGCAATTCCCGCTATCAATAAAACCAGAACGATATAGATGGCGTGTTGCGTAACAAAGCCTTGCACCTGTTTAGCAGACAACTGAGACATGCCTGGTCCCCTCCTTTCTCATGCAAGATGTTTGGTAGCGAGCCGCATGATCTCTTCTTCGGTTGCCGCTGTACCTGACAAAAAACCTGAAAGCTTACCTTCGCACATGACCATGATCCGATCTGACATTCCAAGCAACTCCGGCATTTCCGAAGAAATCATAATGATGCCTTTTCCTTGGCTCGCCAGCTCCGCGATGATGGAATAGATTTCGTATTTGGCGCCGACATCGACTCCACGCGTAGGTTCGTCCAGCAATAAAATATCCGGATCAGTCAATAGCCACCGCGCCAGCAGAACCTTTTGCTGATTGCCTCCTGACAGGTTTTTGATCAAGGCTTTCATAGAGGGTGTCTTGACGCGGAGCATCTCGATACTTCGGCTGACATCCGCTCTTTGCTTGCGCTCATTGAGGAGCAGAAAAGGTGTTTGGTAACTGGTCAAATTCGCGATTACCGTATTTTCCAGAATCGATAAGACAGGAATGATGCCAGTGACTCGTCGCTCTTCCGTCAAGAGCGCCATTTTGTACTTCTTCGCATCCTTCGGTGATTTGATTCGTACCTCCTGACCGTTGATCGACACTTTTCCTGCTGACACCGTGCGCAGTCCAAACAATGCCTCAATCAGCTCTGTTCGTTGTGCACCAACGAGGCCGCCTACACCCAATATTTCTCCTTTTCGCAATTCAAACGATACGTGCTGAAATGACTGGGAAAATGGGGAGCTCAGTCCTTCTACCTTCAAAATCGCATCCCCTGGCGTATTGGATCGACTCGGGAAACGCTGCGTCAGGTCCCGTCCGACCATTTTAGAGATGATCAAATCTGTCGTCAGTTCGGCAGCCCGCCATGTTCCAATGAGCTTGCCATCGCGCATGATCGTCACGTCATCCGCAATCCGTAAAATTTCTTCCATCTTGTGTGAAATATAAATGATGGCGACACCTCTGCTCTTCAGTTCGCGGATAATCGCAAATAGCTGCCTCACTTCGTTTCCCGTCAAAGAAGACGTTGGTTCGTCCATAATAATCACTTTGGATTGGTAGGAGACTGCTTTGGCAATTTCAAGCGACTGTACCTTGGATACAGACAAATCACGGACAATCGCATGCGGATTCAAGTCCATTCCCAGATCAGCAAACAGCTTCTTTGTATCCGTAAGCATTTTTTTCTCATCCACAATCGGAAAAGGACCGATTCTTTTGACCGGAAAACGTCCCAGCCATATGTTTTCCATGACATTGCGAAAGGGCACCGGATGCAGCTCTTGATGAATCATGGAGATGCCATGTGCCAGTGCGTCCTTTGAGTTGTTCATCGTCACCTGCTCATTGTTTAACACGATTTCTCCCGCATCTGGCCTATATATTCCGAAGAGACACTTCATCAGGGTCGATTTGCCTGCTCCATTCTCTCCCATCAGGGCATGAACAGTTCCGGCACGGACTTTTAGCGTGACATCGTCGAGTGCTTTGACTCCTGGAAACTCCTTATGAATGTGGTTCATTTCCAACAAAAACGCTTGCTGGACCATGCGAATGCCCTCCTCTTTGCAAAATCATCCCCATCACCGAAACAGGAGAGTCGGATTCGTCTCTTCACCGACTCCCCTGCTTTTTATTTCGCGTCGTTCATGTTTTCCTTGGTGATTTTTTTGTAGGGCACCCACACGTACTTGCCGTCCGTAATGTCAAAACCTGTGGAATCTTTCGTTGGCGTTTCGCCCTTCGCCAATGACGAAGCAATACTAAGGGTGGCTTTTCCTTGGTTACTCGCATCGTTGAGGACCGTTCCGAGCAAGGTTCCCGCCTCCAGCTCCTTTAGCGCAGGCGCTGTGGCATCCACACCAACAACGGGCATGTACTTGCCATTCGCAAAATAGCCAGATGCCTTCAGTGCTTCGATTGCCCCCAGTGCCATATCGTCGTTGTTGGCAAGAACGGCTTCGATCTTGTCACCGGCAGCTGCGAGGAAGGCTGCCATCTTTTCCTGCCCTTTTACGCGATCCCACATGGCCGTATCTTCCGCGACCTTCTCTACTTTAATCCCCGCATCTTCAATCGCCTTCACTGAAAACTTCGTCCGCAATTCAGCATCCTGATGCCCTGGCTCGCCTTTTAGCATCACGTATTGGAGGACACCATCCTTGTTTTTATCTGCTTCCGGATTTGCCTTCCAGTAATCGACGATCAACTGCCCAGAGATCGTGCCGGATTCCTCCGCTTTTGCTCCCACGTAGTAGACCTTATCCCACTTCTGCATATCCTCTGGCATCGGCTCACGGTTAAAGAAGACGACGGGAATATTGGCTTGCTTCGCCTTGTCGATAAGGACGCCAGCAGCTGTGCGATCCACTGGATTGATGGCGAGAGCATTTACCTTTTTGTTAATGAACAAATCTACTTTGTCATTTTGCGTAGGCTGGGCATTTTGGCTGTCTACTATGTCCACTTCCGCTTTGCCCTCCGCGGCTTTCGAAATCGCATTGCGCACTCCCGTCATGAACGTATCATCGAACTTGTAGATGGCAACTCCGATTTTGGGATTCCCCGCAGGAGCCGATCCTCCCCCGGACGCTGCTGGCTGCGAACCGCCAGATTGTGAGCATCCAACCACCGAGAGTGTAACAGCGGCTACCAGTGTAGTGGCAATCAGCTTTCTCATTCGATAATCCCCCTTTATCCCCTGTGTTTACATCTGATATATACCAAATGTAAGCGTTTTCCCGAGTGTGTTCCATCGAAAATCCTGCGCATTTCTATCAAAATTCTCATCTGTTTTTCGGTGGCTTACTTTACGAAGGGGAAGAGGAGCTTTTGGTTCTCCGACCAGAACATATTCTCCCGATCAATTACTTTTGTTCCGGTGTCGACCAGACTGGGCACAGAGCCTCCGTCGCTCGCCTCGACTGCGTATTTGACGCCGAGATATCCCATCGATAGCGGCTTCTGGATGATCGTCGCGGAAATGATCCCTTCCTGCAAATACTCCAGCACTTCTGGCGGACTGTCGATTGCTACGATTTTGACTTTGTCCCGCAGTCCACTGTTTTCCATTTCCTCGGCCACCCCAATCGCTGTACTGGCATCGAGTGCAATCACTCCTTTCATCTGTGGATACTTGCGGATCAGTTCGCGTGTCCACTCACCAATCTGCTTTTTATCCAAGGGAACACGTTCGTTGGCAATCAGCTCCACCTGCGTTTCCCGTGGGAGCAAATCGAGGACGCCCTGTTCTCTTCGTTTAGCATTTGCCTTTACCCGATCTGTGCCGAGCAATGCGATTTGTCCCTTTTTTTCGATCAGGAACACCATTTTTTCGAATGCCTTCATGCCCATATCGTAGTTATCCGTCCCAATGTAGCTTTTGACGGCTGAATCTTTTCCAACTGTATCGAGTACAAGGAGGGGGATCGCCCGCTCCCTTGTCAGCTTGATGGCTTCTCGCAAAACTTGCTCGTCACTAGGTGCCACCACGATTGTCTCGGATCCATCCGCTATTGCCTGCTGCACCAGCTCCATTTGCCTCCGGGCGTCCTCCTCATAATCCGGCGCGTAAAAATTCAGGTTTCGCTCATATTCCTTGGCAGCCATCTCCGCCCCGAGCTTGACCGTTCGCCAATAATCGCCGTGCTTCATACGGACGATCAGCGCCACTGTTTTTTTCTTGTCTACTTCCACATCCGTAAACGGAGCACTACACGAGTAAAAAAGCGTCACCGCTACCAACATGAACAGTCCGTATACGCTCATACATTTTACCGCTGCCATCCTCATAAACGATCTCGCTCCTCTGCAATTTGGCGCGGAATCCATACACGCACCACAGTCCCCTCCTCCTGTTCACTCTCTATTTCCAAACCGTACTGTTCGCCGAAGGTCAAGCGGATGCGCTCTTGCACGTTTTGAATCCCAACTCCCGAGCCTTCTTCCCTTCTGTAAAAGCCAGCTTTTACTTGGGCAAGAACATCAGGGGACATGCCCAAGCCATTGTCGCTTACCTGTAATAACACCTTCCCGTCGATGAGTGCTGCAAATATGCGAATCCGGCCCGGATCAGCCAGATGCTCAATTCCGTGGTAGATGGCGTTTTCCACAATCGGTTGGAGCAATAGCTTCAGCGTCAGACAGTGGAGCACCTCATCCTCGGCCACGATCTCGTACTCAAATTTTTGCTTGTACCTCATTTTTTGAATAATAAGATAATGACGTACATGCTCCAGCTCTTCCTGCACCGTGATGATGTTCTTGCCTCTGCTAAGACTAATCCGAAACAGCTTTGACAACGAAGTAATCGTGGTGATGACATCCTCGTTTTTTCCGATACCGACCATTCTGACCACAGAGTTCAACGTGTTGTACAGAAAATGCGGATGGATCTGCGCCTGTAGCACCTCCAGCTCGCTTTTTCGTTTGGCTTCCTGTTCCCGAATAATCTGATGCATCAATTCCCTGACCTTCGCGACCATCAGGTGAAAACGCAAGGAAAGCTGTTCGACCTCATGGCTTCCTCGGATCGGTTCACTCTCTGAAAAGTCTCCCTGCTCCACCTTTTCCATCGATCGCTCTAGCAGCTTGATCGGTCGTGAAATTTTTGCAGAGAGATAGTGCAGCACGAACAACACAATAACAATCACAAAGATGAGCAGCCAAAAAATGAAGCGACTGATTTCTTTTTTAGTCGTCACGATCTCGTCCATATAGGAAACCCCAATGATTTTCCAGCCTAGCTGATCGTTCGTCTTGATGGTAATCAAGCGCGCTTCGTCCTGTGTCTCTTCTACATAGCTGCCGTAGGAATGCTTCAGCGGCAAGGAACGGTTTTCATTTTTCAATCCGGCGTAAATCAACTGCTGCTGTGGATGGTAGACGATGTTCCCGACCAGATCGATGATGTAGACGTACCCCTTTTTGCCCAAGCCCACTCTCTGGCACAAGTCATCAATCTCCTTGAAATTCACATCGACTAACAGTACGGCAGGAATTTCTCCGTCAGGTCCGTGGAGAAGAATTTCCCGACTCATCGAAACGACCCAGGTGTACTCTCCTTTGAACAAGTTCTGGATATGCGGGAGCGAAAAGGACAGGTTCGTTGGGTCCTCGATAGCCTTTTGGAACCAGCTCTGTTCGGTCAAACGCGTGTTTCTCCTCAGTACTTTGGAAGGCGTTGTAGCCAATAACGTTCCGTCCCGTGTAAAAACCGCGATGGAGACGATGTCCTTTCTCGTTTCTACGATCGTCTCAAGCTGTTCGCTCAGCTTGTTTGCCGTAAGCCCCTTGCTTCTTCTGATCTTGTCATCGACGAGTTCAAAAATTTGCGTCATTCCATTCAAATAGCTGTCCAGATTGTATTTCACCTGCTCCAGGATTTGTTGCGTGTGCAGGTAGGCGTTTTGCTCTGCCGTCTGCGCAAATTTTCCGTACAGCATCACCCCGACAAACAGCATGACGAGTACCGTCACGAGTGTAAAGGAAGTGGTAATGATAAATTGAATGCCTTTGACCTTAATCACCTCAAGCAATCGTTTCATGGTTAGCCTTCCTGCTCGCTCTGACTTCGGTACTCTTTGGCGGATATCCCGGCATATTTGCGAAAACTAAAGCTAAAGTAATTGGGATCGGTATATCCTACTTTCTCTGCGATTTCAAACGTTTTCAAATCAGTCGTCCGCAAAAGCTCTTTGGCCTTTTCCATGCGCAATGACAGGAGATAGGACACAAAGGTGGTTTTCGTCTCTTTCTTGAAAATACTGCTAAAATAACCGAGACTGATGTGCAGATGATCGCACACCCTGTGGATGGATATGTCGGGAGAATAATAATGCTCGTGAGTGTAGTCCAATGCCTGGGTGATCAATCGCTTGTATGTCGTTTGCCGTCCACTTGCGACACTTGCCATGATGCGCTCGCAAATTTCTTTGATCTGTTCTCGTGCATCCTCTATACCGGTAAAAGTCGTCATGACCTGCAACAGGTGACATTGCCCGTCAAACAGTTGATCCATGTCAACCTCGGCTCGATGAGCAGTCTTCAAAATCGTCGTCATCATCTCCAACAAAAAAATTCGATAATCCTCGATCGATATGGGTACACCCGCCATTTGATCAAACAATTCATCGATGACGGCACGCAACTCAGTACTCGTCCCCATTTTGATGCATCGAACAAATTCATGCTCTCTTCTCTCATCAAGGCGGATCTGCTCACTCGCTTGCTTTTCCACGTCATTGATCACAATCACCCGATTGCATCCCTGGATGCTTTTGTAGTCGAGTGCCTGCATAGCGTCCCCATACGAGTAAGGGAGTGTCGCTACATCCGTAACGACGTTGCCGATTCCGATCGTTACAGTGATGCTCATATATTTTTCAATCGTCCGCCTGATTTCTTCTGCGATATTTTGTGTTCGTACTTCGATTCGCTGCGTGTCGTCTACTCTGGTTTGCATGAGCAGCACAACCTGATCTTCATGGAGAAACACGATACCCGCCTGTTTGCCTGCGTTCAGCTGCTCTTCTGCGATATTTTTCACAGCAAAAAGAAACAGTTGCTGCTCCTCCTGCTTGGGCTGGTCTATACAGATTGCCGCCACAAGATATTCGGGACTCTTGAGCTCTATCCCGTATTCACAAGCTTTTGAAAAAACATCGTACTGAACGAGCTGACGACTCAACAAAGATGATAAAAAAACTTCCCGCAAAACCGGCAAGCTTTTTCGATAGCTATCGCGCAGAAGCTGAAAGTTTTCCCGATGAGCCGCCTCTTCGTCCATACGTCGCTTGACCTTGTCCAGCGCTTCCAGCAGCTCACTCGCGGAAAACGGCTTGAGCACATATTCATCAATTTGCAGCTTCACGGCCTTTTGCGCGTACTCGAACTCATCAAACCCCGTCAGGATAATGATGCGAATGGCAGGGTACTCGCGCCCGATGGACTCCGCCAGCTGAAGTCCGTTCATAAAGGGCATCTTGATGTCGGTTACGACGACGTCCGGTCGCAGCCTCTCTACCAACTCCAATGCCTCTCTACCGTTTTCTGCTTTGGCAACCACCTCGTATCCGTGGCTATGCCAGTCAATTTCTTGGCTAACCCCTTCTCTTACATCTTCTTCGTCGTCTACCAATATCAGCTTATACATAGGCACCTCCCGCTGTTGTACATGTACAACGGGAGGCGAATGTTTTCCTGCCAGTGGACTGGTATGACACTACCACGTCTTATCCAGATCATCTGCATAGAACAGAATCGCTTTTTGATAGGCCAAAATCGTAGGATCGCTTGAAGTTTCTGCGAGGTTTTTCAAGAGGAGAGTCATGGCTTCATGATGCTTCCCGAGATTGTAATACGCCATGGAAAGAAAAATCGGAAAGGAACGGTCCTCGGGGAACTGTTGCATCCCCTTCGCGAGCGTAGCTGCTGCCTGCTCATATTGTCCCAGCGTGCGATACGTACTGCCCAGACCAAGCAATGCCCCTTGCAGGTCGTCTTCGACAGACAGTCCAAACTCAATCGCTTTCTCGTAAAAGGGAACGGCTTCCTTCTCCAATCCGGCTGCGTCGTGGCACCAAGCACATTGATAATGGGCGACAGGATCAGTCGGGGATTGGCTGACGAGCTGAAGGGCAAGCTGGATCGCTTCGTCCAGATGCCCTTCTTTTCGCAGATGAATAATATTTTTGATCATCGGGTTCATGTGAGCACTCCCTTTGCCTGGGTATCTATTTCTTCCTCCTAGCGTAACAGCATAACTTTGCTAGGTGAAGACGCAATTTATGTGCCCTGCAAGGATTTTTCCCGCTCTCTTTCGCTTCTCCTTTGCCGGTAGGCCCTCATCCACGACCAGCCCAAAATGAGAAACGGAACCAGAACCAACAGGATCAACAAGATGCCGTCCCAAAACTCCCACGAGTGAAGTGTAGCGTTTTTCATATCATCCGCGATGATCCAGATAAAATCGACCGCCATGCGTAGCTGGTACTGGACGAAGAACCAGATACCCCAAACCGATCCGATTAAGTAGACCCAGCTGTACCAACGGATGACTTTTTTCTCATGGTCGGCTACGTACTCCCATTCCTCCTGCTCATCCTGCTTCAAGGAACGGAATTTCCCTTTTAGAAACAGGCGTGTATTCACCATCAAATTGGAGCAGTGGAACTTGGTTGCCAACACGTAATACAAGTCGGTCTGCATGAAAACCATGAACTGAAAGGCCAAGGCCATGAGCAGGATCACATTCAGCATACGAATGAATGCTTCCATGAAAGGCACAAGCGTCAGCCAGCCTTGATCATTGGCAAACAACAGAATCACACCGATTCCCATAAACATCGCATCCCAGGACATTCCCGCCAAAAACGCCCTGTATCTGCGCTGTGGCTCAACGAGAACAATATTGGACATATTCGTCTCTGCTACAGCAAAAACAAGTCGATGCCCCAGACCAATACGACTGCCGATTCCCAATGATCGGGCCGCCATTAAGTGGGCCATCTCGTGGAAAAATAGAAAAACCCAAGTGGCCACGAAAGAAACCACAACCGAAACTGTCACGGAAGAAGAAACAAAAATATCGGAATAGACCGGGATATACTTGCCTGTAAACACACAAATCATAAGACCTGTGAAAAATAAGAGACCGTATAATCCAAAGGCAACACGATTAAAGAAAAACTGACCCGTACCCTGCTTGATCCAAGAGAAATGATCCTCAACTGGAACTGGCTCGTTGACAACTTCTCCATCTACCATGTACACAAATTGATAGGAACCAATTAAATCCTGCGCAAAGTCAAGCACATCCACCGGTTCGCCCAACTGTTCTTCCATGATCGTCGCGACTTCATTGATGCTTTTCCCTTCATCCAGCATATCGATGATCTCGACACCAATGGCCGGAAGCACAATGAAATTGCTGATATCCGTTCGTCCAATGAGGATCTCTTCCTCGTTTTCCGCCCGACGCGCAAGCGGGTGCATCTTCAGAATGCTTTCTCCCGAGATGTTCAATTGACAGACACCTTCCTCTCTTACAGGAACGACTCCTTACTTTGCGAGCACTTCATTTCTCTTGATATGAAAAATCGGCTCCGTTCCGCTGCCACCTCCGCAAGTCGGGCATTCAGCTTCATTTCGCTCCCATTCAAAGAACACGCTCTTCTCCAACGTGTTGAAGTCGAAAATGATAAACTTGCCTGCTGATTGTACCGGAGCGATTCCTGTCAAATACCTGATCGCATCGGAAGCCATCATTCCCGTAATCATCATGGTGTTGGGGGCAATGGTGGCGGTAGGCAGGATAAAATTGGTATCAAGCAGCTTTTGGATCAACTGCGGGTAGTCTTCTATCTGACTGGAACGATGCAAATGCATGCAGTCGATACAGCCTGTCTTACCCGGTTCTACCATGAAGAACTGTCCTTCGATCAGATTGAATCCCCCAGCGATGAACGGAATTTGCTGCTTGGTGCAGGCGAGATTCACCCATCTCTGCAAAAAGAAAAAGGGCTGATCGGCTGCGAGGATCACGAGGTCACTTCCGGAAATAACCCGCTCCACGTCTTCACTGGACTTAATTTGCATCGTCTCCGTTTCAATCAACACCTCAGAATGAAGCCTTCCTATGAAATCACGTGCCGCTTCCACCTTCAGGCGCCCTATATCCTTTTCGTTAAAGACCATTTGCCTGTTCAAATTGCTGAGCTCTACTCTATCAAAATCCACGAGCTTGATATGCTGAATGCCCGCTCCTACCAGATTGACCAGCAGCGTTGAGCCAAAAGCACCCATTCCCAGGATCGTCACTTTTTTGCTACTTACCTGCTCCTGTAGCTCGCTTGGACTTTGATTGAGATCGGTAAACAAGGAGAAGTAGCGGATATTCGCTTTATACCTTTCCTTTTGTTCCGCAGTCAGAACGGAAGCCTCTTCTTTCGCCTGATCCATCAGGAAGCCCAAGCCACTCAATGATTCCACGGCTTCCACTATTTCTTCATACGAAATTTCAGGGTAATCCACAGCCAATAATGTATGTATTTCACCGATAGTACGAGTGCCATCCATCAGTTTGATCATCTTGCGGATGGACCCATTCTCGTCTTCCAATTCGAAAGTATAGCCAGGAGCCTCTCCCAAGCGGATCATCTGCTCTGTTACTTCATAAACGGGATGCACTGGTTTAAATAAAGGACGACGTTCCATACAAAACACCTCCCAATAGTAGGTTCGCTAACCCGGCTCATTTTAGATAAAAAAAGGGAATAGCTCGTGTGCTATTCCCCCTCTTTTTAAGAGAATTAAGCTGCTACTGCAGTAGTGCGAACGCTTTCAACTTTTTTCGCTTGGATTTTCATGGGTGGTGCCTCCTCTCTATGATCAATGATTAAGACAAGTTCATTATATTTCATGAATTTACAGAAATCTACAAATATTAGCACAAATTTATATATTCTGGTAATATTCGACTATTTATTTCGTATGCAATAGTAATTTCCTTCCATTTTCTATGAATATTCTCAGAATTCCTTCTTTAAGGGAAATATTTTTCAATCTTTTTGGAAAATGCCCCTGCATTTGGGACACTTTCATTTCGGGATACGTAGTACTAGGATGTAATAAGCAATTTTCACCAAGATCACTTTTGTTTGATCAAAAAAGGAAAAGCTGCGCAGCGAGCCTTTTTTGCCTAGGGGGAGCACAAATGGAGGAAGATCGAGTGATCATCGGGCGGGTCTTGCAAGGAAACAAAGACTCCTACTCCGAGATCATATCCAGATACCACGGAAAAGTAAGTTCCATTCTTCGTAAGATGCTGGGACATACACCGGATGCACAAGATATCGTGCAGGAAATTTTCATTAAGACGTACTACCATTTACCAGAATATAAGACAAACTACGATTTTTCTGCATGGTTGTACCGGATTGCTGCCAACCATTGTCTGGACGAGCTGCGTAAACGCAAACGGAAGCCTGCGCTCAGCTCGAATGAAAAGATAGAGCCAGTGGATAGCCACACACCGGAGGTTGCCTTTCTGAATAAGGAAGGTCAGCGCTTGCTGCGTCAAAGGATGATGTCCATCGAAGAAAAGTATCGGATCGTCCTCGAAATGCGCTACTTCGAATCATTGAGCTGTGAAGAAATCAGCCATAGACTGTCGATTCCGTCGAGCACTGTGCGGACGCGCCTGTCTCGTGGAAAGGACAAGCTAAGGGAAGCGATCGGGCATGCAGGGCAAGGGGGGGACTTTCATCTATGAAATGTTTAGATAAAGGACAAATTGCTTTGTATCTATACGACCTGCTTGAACCAGAGGAAGCCGAGGCCATAGCATCCCATTTGGAAGAATGCCGTCATTGTCAGTTGAAGTTGAAGCAGGAGCTGGACGAGCTGGAAGATCCGGAAGAATCGCTAGCGACAGACGAGCCAACCGATGCTGTCATTCATGACATTATGGTGAATCTGCCTCCTTACCCCATACACGTTCTGAAACGATCAGAGAGACATCAATTACAGAAGAAAATCGATTGGAAGAAAAGGAGCCTGGATATCGTGAAAAAAGCAACTATCGCCGTAGCAGGAATGGCAGCAGTCGTCTATTTTGGAACACTGACTTCACCATCTTTTGCGACTTATGTAAATGACTTGTATGCCGCTACCATAAAATCACAGCCGCAGCAGACAGAGAGCAGCTTGTTTGCAGAAGAAGCGTCCGAGGACGCCCTCATCCAGCGCGGACTGGAAGAAGGTTATAACAAGAAGCTAGATTTGAAAGCCATCGACAACGGAATGACGCTGGAAGTAAGAGAAGTCATGGCAGACACGAGGGATGTCCGGATTATTTTCGGCTTCAAGGATAAGAATGGCAAGCAGCTTGAAAAGTTGTTCCGGAATTTTCCACTGGGTGGTCAAGATGAACTGAACGAAACCTATGAAATCAAAATCACAGATGAAGATGGAAACGTTCTTGAGACAAATGATAAGTACCATCTTAAATATAACAAGATGGAAAGCAACGGCGAAAAAGATGAGTACTTGATGGTCAGCCGACCGATTAGCAGATATTTTACAGATGTCAGCAAGATTCCTGACAAACTGAACATCGAGCTTAGCATCAAGAAGCTGGACAAAGTTGACGGAAATTGGAGCGTGACCATTCCTGTTGATATTTCCAAAGCAAAAAAAGAAACGAGAATTATCCCGATCAACGAGCAATACACCGCTCCTAATGGCGAAGTGATTGATCTGAAGCAAGTGATGGTGACACCTGGCCAGACTGAATTCGTGATCGAGAATACGGGTGAAGGTGGTAGTTCTCAGCCCTTAACCTATGAAGTTGTGGACGACAAGGGAGCTGTCCTGGCGGCCTGGAGCAAACTGGATCTATCGAGTGAATTTGGCGAGGAGCCGAATCCATTTTTCAAAAATGTAAGCAGGGAGTATTTCGTCCGTGCAAATGAGGACAAAAATATTCACTTCATCACCTTTCATTCCTTGCCAGCTGATAATAATCTGACCTTTAGAGTGGGCGGTACTTACGATCAGGTTCCTTCGAATTTTAAGCAAAAGCTGTCCATTGAGACTCTGAAGACCCAGCCTGTAACGATAAAGCACAATGGAAATACGCTCACCTTTTCAAACTTTGCAGTAGAAGAGATAACAAAAATAAATCCAATAACATCTGTCAAACATAAAATGCTGCGTAGTACATTACAGCTTGAGGCAACTTTGGCACCGGGTGTGGTCTTCTTAGACTCCTGGGAGGGTGCTGACGACCAGGGCGAACAATACGATTTCAATTTCATGGGCTCCACAACAAAAGATGAAAAAGGTAATTTTATCATGAAAGGTCAACTCATCGACAATATGGACGCAATCCCGAAAGAGCTGACTCTTACGATCGAGGAACAAGTGAACAGAGCAAAAGACATGGATTGGAGCGTAGCCATTCCTTTGAAGAAGTAACGCAAAAATGAAAAACCACCTTTCCTGATGAAACTGTAACAGCTCATGGGAAAGGTGGTTTTTTTAGATTTCGGTTCCTTTTACAGCCTTCACAGTAGCCAATGCAGCAGCCAGATCGTCATAAATGACATTCCCTACGACAACCGTATCTGCAATCGCAGCCATTTCTGCCGCTTGCTCCGGGTTACGAATCCCGCCGCCATAAAAGAGGTGGGCTTCGCCCGCGCCTGCTTTAGTAGCCTTTACGATTGCCGGATCGCCGTATGTACCGCTGTACTCCATGTAGACAATCGGCAAACGACAAATGTTCGTCGCTACCTGTGCGTACGCTTTGGCCTGCGAGGCATCCGCAATCGGACGTGCTTTTGTCAGCTGTGCCACGCCCGCGTCTGGATTGGCAATGATATATCCTTCTGTAATGATCTCATCCCAATGAATATAAGCGCCAAACGCTTGAAGCCCCGATACATGCGGAGCAAAAATCCAGTCAGGATCGCCAGCGTTCAGTACGAGCGGGATCAAGTACGAATCAAATCCCGGCACAACAGCATCCAGTGAGGAAATCTCCAGGACAGCCGGTACTGCGTAACGACGCAATCGGGACATCAACTCGAGCGTATTGTCATAGGTCACACCGTACGTGCCGCCTACAATGATCGCATCTGTTCCGGACTCGCAAATCGCCTCCAAGGCCTCGTCATCGATTGCTTTATCCGGGTCTAGTTTAAATGTATGGCGCCAGCCACGATAGTCAATCAACGTTGCCTGCCTCCTAGCTATTTTCCGATCCGTTCAAGCGCCATCTGGTATCCGTCATTTCCATAGTTCAAACAGCGTTTGACGCGGGAAATGGTCGCCGTACTTGCGCCAGTCTCTGCTTCAATCTGATTGTAAGTAAAGCCTTTGCGGAGCATTCTCGCCACTTCCAGGCGTTGTGCGAGCGACTGCATTTCGTTCACCGTGCACAGATCGTCAAAAAATTGATAGCACTCTTCCATCGTTTCCAGGGAAAGAACAGCTTCAAACAACTGTTCGAGCCCTTTTCCTTTTAATTTTTCCAATTGCATGTCTGTCACCTCTGTTATATAGTCCGTCTTTCAAACGGTTTCTCACTGTACAATTTTTAAGCACTAAAGCTTCAACAATTATCTTAGAAGAAACCGCCTTCATCCGCAAGCCCTAATCCTTACTGGAACTTGAGCGACTTCGACAGACCCGGTGAGGTCGACAATATCGCCACCCATGTATTTCCTGGCAAAAGCGGTGCCTCTTGCGTCAAAGCCGCGTCCTCATAGGCACGGATGACACCATTGCTGCGCTTCCACTTAACCTTGCGTGCTTTTCCTTGTTGGAATAAATAACCGTCCCCCGGCCCGATTACATCGACCGATAGACGCCCTTCTTTATCCAGCACGCGGTGTTTGGCGGAGATGACCAACAGATTGGTCGTGGACAACTGTTTCTTGTCGCTCAAGTCCAAATGCGGCTTGCCTGCTGTAAAGCGCATGTATTTCTTTTGCTCGGCATCATAGGTAAAAGCAGCTTTATTCAATGAGTGGAAAGTCAGATCTACCTGTGTTGCAGGCTCGCCTTCCTTGATCTCGGCGTCCTCCTTCAGGAAAGTGAAGTGAGGCACCTCTGCCGTTTGTCGCATCCCTTTATCCTGCATCGCTTTTTCCAAGAGCTCTGGCTTGGTGTACAGGTTATGTGGCATTTTCCGGAACTTTTCTCTCCAAAAGTATTTGCCGTTCGGGATTTCATCCAGATGGCTGTAGTCTTTTCGCGCCAAGGTTTCCAGCGCATCCGGACTGCCTCCCGCGTGAACGAGGACCGCATCAAAGCCGTTCCCGATCTGGATAAAATAAGGGCGGATACTGCGGACAGGTCCAATTACTTCTGGCTTTTGGCTTTGGAATATCGCAAGAAAGCGGGTCATTTCCCCTTCTGACAATACCTCATAAATCATGTCCGCTTTGTTGACGCCTGTTTGTGGACGGGCGGGCGGAGCGTTGTTGATCATTACCATGATCGGGCGTTTGCTTGCCAGGTTTTCATGACTGCCAAGTCCTGTCATCGGTGCCTTATATGCATACTCGACGGGCTGATTCGTTTCCGATGGCGTTTGCACAATCGGATCAGGTATCTGCGGACTTGGTTGGGTGTCCACCGGCTTTTGAGCGCAAGCCGTCGTTAAGAGCATGAAGGCTAGTACCATGAGAGACGATTTGACTGTTCGTTTCATATGAATCGCTCCTTTCCATCTCTCGTTGTCTTTTTTTTCCTTGTTTCTTTTTCCAGAAGGATACAGGGGAATCCTGCTTCCACACGTTTTCCACGATTCTCATACGCCCGTGCCACACATCTTGTTTTTGGCTATGCTACAATATCGGTATAAAACAGATGCAAAGCGAGGCCGAAATCTATGAATACTCCCTACCTCGTCTATCTGGTGGACGATGAAGCGAACCTGTTGGAGTTGCTGCAATCGTATTTGCAAAGTGCCGGATTGCAGGTAAAAGCATTTTCTAGTGGCAAAGACGTATTGCCTTTACTTGATGATGAAACACAGCCACATTTGTGGATATTGGACATCATGATGCCCGACATCGACGGATATGAGCTCTTGCGTCTCATCCGCGAAAAGTCGAATGTACCCATCATCTTTATTTCCGCTCGCGATCAAGATGTCGATAAAATTATTGGACTGGAACTGGGCAGCGACGACTACTTGGCGAAGCCATTTCTCCCTCGCGAACTGGTCATCCGTGCGAAAAAGCTACTACAGCGCACCTATGAAAAACCCGGTGCCACTGCCTCCTCTACCCAAACCTTCCAAGATTGGGTAACGGTTGATCCTTATATGATCTCAGAAAAAGGCAGACAAGTAAAAGAAGGCGACGAACTCATTGATTTAACCACAAAAGAATTCGAGCTCATCGTCTACCTTTTGCACAATCAAGGCCTGGCCTTAAATCGCGAGCAGATTCTGACCTCCATCTGGGGGGAAGACTACATCGGCTCAGACAGGGCTGTCGATGACTTGGTGAAGCGCATCCGCAAGAAAATGCCCAAGTTTCCATTGGAGACGGTGTATGGCTTCGGCTACCGGATGACGCGTATATGAGCAAATTCCGGCTGAAAAACCTGCCGATATCCAGGCAAATCCTCATTTTGTTCATGATCCTGACAAGCGTCCTCGGGGTTGGCCTTGGCATCGGGTATCCATTGGCTGTCAAACAGTATCTGGTATCCAACACTTACACGCTCTTGGAAGAAGAGTTTAACACATTATCTCAGCATATCTCCTTCAACGAGCATAATGAGCTGCTGCCTGTCCCGGCTGCGGCCCCTTACTTTTTACAGCTCTTGCTCCAACGCTATGAGTACTCATTTGATATGATCGTCTATGCTGAAAACGGACGAGAGCTGGGCAGCCGAAGCAATGGCCGCATTCCGTACGAGGATGCCAAGGAATTGTTCCAACAAGCCGCCTCGTATCCAAGCAACAAGCTCCAGCATGGTTCGCTGGACCGTGGAGACGAGAGTTATTTGTTTGTCAGCAAGAAAATGGATTACCACGGCTTCCCCTACTACATGGTGCTCTTCTCCAAGGAAAAGGAGCTCAACCAGATCAACTCGATTTTGACACGTCAGTTTTTGTTCGTGTTTGGTCTGCTGCTTCTCGTAAGCTGGCTATTGGCTGTGTGGTTTAGCGGGTATTTGAGCAGACCGCTGCGCACACTGGAAGATCTGTGCAAAAAGATAGCTCGTCGTCAGTTCGATATCCCGCTTACGATGGATCGCGGAGATGAGATCGGACAGCTCGCCCGCTCATTCGATATGATGAAAAACCAACTGAAGGAATACGACGAGTCGCAGCAACACTTTGTCCAAAATATTTCTCATGAACTCAAAACACCGATCATGGCGATTCAAGGATACACACAAGGACTCATTGAAGGCGTCTTTCAGGGGCCTCAGGCTGAAAAAGGGCTTTCCATCATCATGGAGGAGAGCAAGCGCCTCGAAAAGGTCGTGGGACAGCTCTTGTATATCACAAAGATCGAGTCTGTCTCCCAAATGATGCAAGTCGACCGCGTCGACCTGTCAGAGATGATGCACCTGTTGAAGCAGCGACTCTCCGTACTCAACCCGCAAATCGAGTGGGAATTAAATCTGTCAGCCGACTTGATCGTGGAGGGAGACGGCGAGCAGTTGAGCACTGCTTTTGTCAATATCATGGAAAATCAACTACGCTACGCCAAAAGCCGACTTACCATCACAGGAAGACACGCGGGAAAAAGCGTTGTCGTCGCCATTTCCAATGATGGGCCACCCATTGAGGATGCACTGCTGCCGAATTTGTTCCAGCGTTTCCGCAAAGGAAAGTCGGGCAAGCATGGGCTTGGACTCGCTATTGCCCGTGCCGTCTTGGAAGCACATAAAGGGACGATCGATGCCCGCAATGATCCAGATGGACCTTGCTTTACGATGATTGTACCTGTTGAGTTTAAAGGCCGATTGAACTGATAGGAGTTGTTCAAAAAGTCGTCTTTTGATCACGAAGTAGTCCAGAAAGCTTAATCGACATCGAATATGGCGTTCACCTCCGAAGTCCGGTGCTCATGTAGTTGACTACACTCCGCTCCTCCTTCGTTCGGTTCTCGCCATCTTCTCGGTACTGAAAAGCCAACTTTTTGAACACGCACTGGGAGGGGACATTTGTCCTCTCTTTTTCTATTCTATAAGAGAAATTCAATAAACGCGTAGGAAGATACCGTGACAAATCCGAGCTTCTCGTACAAGTGTATTGCCGTGGGATTATCTGCAAAGACAACCAGATAGACATTCGCAGACTTTTCCAGGCCAATCCGCGAAATATCTGAGCTGATTTGCGTGCCCAACCCTTTTTGCCGCTGATGAACAGATGTGCCAATGTTCCCGATTTCTACGTAGGCTTCATCATAGACATGAAAGCCTGCTACAGCCATTGGCTCCCCACCTTCAGAAAAGAGCGCGATGTGTGGCATTTCTGCTACTTCCTCAGCCCGGAAGCTAATCATGCCGAGCTCTGCCGCCATTTTCTCCACGATCTGTGCTTCGGATAATTCCAGTATTCTTGATTCTCCCACTGGTAAAAGACACTCCGGATCTATTAGTTTCATCAGATGCATGGTACGTGTAGCGCGTATATTCGGAATCTGTACGCGCGTCAGGCTAGGCTCTGCTAGTGCAATCACGCCCTTTTGTCCATCTGGCAGGCTGCCATCTAGCACTTCTTTCATATACGAGAGCATCGGCTCCATCTCGTAATTTCCCTCGCCCGCTACCACATGAAGAGAAAACGCGTGAAACGGCATTCCCTTCAAGTAAGACCCGATGGCCCTTAATTCTCCTTGGACGCTATCCGTTACGACGACGCTCCTGTCCGTTCGCAAGTACATATTTCCATATAAAATGTACGAATCTTCCAACGAAATTTGCTCCAAAAGCTGGCGTTTATCGATTCCCTATTGACGTTGTCGTGCTTCACGGTTAACATGGTAAAAATTTCTCTAATAAAGAGGCAGTTCAAAAATCGAGACCAACTAGGAGGAGCGAATCGTGGCTTTTTATTACACAGAACCATCTCGGACGTTTAATGAGTTTTTGCTGTTGCCAAATCTCACCACAAAAGAATGCACACCAAACAATGTGGACTTATCCACTCCGATTACCAAGTATAAAAAAGGTGAAAAGCCTGCCATTACACTAAACATACCGTTCTCATCCGCAGTCATGCAAGCAGTTTCCGACCATCATATGGCGGTCGCATTGGCTAGATGTGGCGGTATTTCGTTTATTTTTGGCTCCCAGTCCATCGAGAGCCAGGCAACCATGGTTCGCAAAGCAAAAGGCTACAAGGCTGGATTCGTCGTTAGCCGCTCCAACCTGACACCAAGCCATACGCTGAAAGATATTTTGGAGTTGAAAGAGGCGTCAGGCCACTCCACCGTTGCCATTACGGAAGATGGTACGGCAAAAGGCAAGCTGCTCGGAATCGTAACAGGTCGCGATTATCGTATCAGCCGCGACTCTCAGGACAAACTCGTCAGCGACATCATGACACCATTCTCGAAGCTGATCTATGGCAAATCCGGCATTACGCTCTCCGAAGCCAACGACCTGATCTGGGAGCACAAGCTCAACTGCTTGCCAATCGTAGATGATAGTCAAAATCTCGACTTCCTCGTTTTCCGCAAGGACTACGATTCCCGTAAAAACAATCCGCTGTCCCTCTTGGACGCGAACAAGAGCTATATCGTAGGTGCAGGTATCAATACAAAGGACTACAAGGAGCGTATCCCTGCGTTGGTGGAAGCAGGCGTTGATATTCTCGTCATCGACTCCTCCGACGGCTTCAGCGAATGGCAACGCGAGACGGTTCAATATGTAAAAGAAAACTTCAATGTTCCCATCGGTGCAGGTAACGTCGTCGACAAGGAAGGCTTCCGCTACCTCGTAGAATCAGGCGCTGATTTCGTCAAAGTAGGAATTGGCGGCGGCTCCATCTGCATTACCCGCGAACAAAAAGGAATCGGGCGCGGTCAAGCCTCTTCCCTCATTGAAGTGGCAGCTGCCCGCGATGAGTACTTCAAAGAAACAGGGATTTACGTTCCACTCTGCTCCGACGGAGGAATCGTACATGACTACCACGCGACTCTTGCTTTGGCTATGGGTGCAGACTTTGTCATGCTGGGACGTTACTTCGCTCGCTTCGACGAAAGCCCGACCAAAAAAGTGAAGATCGGCAACAACTTCGTGAAAGAATACTGGGGAGAGGGCTCCAATCGCGCCCGCAACTGGCAACGCTATGACACTGGCGGCAAAAGCGGTCTTGTCTTTGAAGAAGGCGTAGACTCCTACGTACCATACGCGGGAAGCTTGCGCGAGAACATGGACCGTACCTTGAGCAAAATCAAATCGACCATGTGCAATTGCGGGTCGCTCTCCATCTCAGAGCTTCAGCAAAAAGCACGAATCACAGTCATCTCCGCTACTAGCCTGGTAGAAGGCGGCGCACATGACGTTATCTTGAAAGAAAGCAGCATGGCTGCCGAGTAATACAATTGATTCGTGAGGAAGCAAGAAACAGTCTGCAGCGTTCTAGCAGACTGTTTCTTCATTCATAAGGAAATGTCACATCGCGGAAAGACATCCCTTTCGTCTTGTACAAGCCAAGTCCGTCTTTCTCCCAGAGCACTCAGGTCCAGCAGAACACAAAAAAGCCACCCTAAAGGCGGCTTCGGGATTGCCCCGCAGGGAGGTCCCTCAATAAAACACGATGACTATGGCAACCGATATACCGCAAACGGCTCTCCGTTTCTGTATGCATCACTTAGGCGGTCCAGCTCTGCCAAAGTTGTGTTATCCAGCTCCACGGATGCACTTTGCAAATTATCCGTAAGCTGCTCTACACTCGTCGCGCCCACGATCACCGAAGAGACAGCTGGCTTGTGCATAAGCCAAGCCAAGGACAGCACACTGGAGGATACTCCTAGCTCCGCCGCTACCTGACTGATTTTGCGTCCAAACTCCAGCTTGTCTTCGCTCAGCAACCGGACAAAACGCGGCTCTTTGTCTGCCCGCGAACCAGCCGGGGCCTGTTCTGCGGAGGTATATTTGCCTGTTAAAATTCCACCAGCAAGCGGGAAGTACGGAATGATCCCCACCCCCTGGTCAAGACAAAGCGGTACGAGTTCACGCTCCGGTGTTCGATCCGCCAGCGAGTAGCTAACCTGCGTCGATACGTAACGATTCAGCCCTTCCCGCTGACTAATGCCAATTGCCTTCATTAATTCCCAAGCCGCATAGTTGGAAGCCCCGATATAACGCACCTTCCCGGATCGAACCATGTCGTCAAGTGCGCGGAGTGTTTCTTCCAAAGGTGTCTCTGGATCAAAAGTATGAATTTGATATAAGTCCACATAATCGGTGCGCAAACGCTTCAAGCTGTTCTCCAGCTCCAGCATCAGATGGTAACGCGATGAGCCTCTCTGATTCGGTCCTTCACCTTTTACCAAACCAGCCTTGGTCGCCAAGACGACCTCGTGCCGCTTCCCTGAAAGCGCCAGCCCGATGATTCGCTCCGATTCTGTTTGCGTGTAAATATTCGCCGTATCAATAAAGGTAATCCCGTTTTCGATCGCGGTATGAATGATGTTTACAGACGTTTGCTCATCCGCACGCCCTCCGAATGAGTTCGTGCCTAATCCCAATGCCGATACCTTCAATCCACTGCCACCGAGTCGGTAGTATTTCATATTGTAATCGACCTCTTTTCAAAATAGGAGTGCTCTTCCATTATCTCCTATTGGAGAGGGGATTTGTGCGAAAAAATCCCTTTCCTAGCGCATGATTTAAGTTTGAAATACTCAAGTACCTAAAGGTTTTCTAAGTCTCTCTGGGCTAAATCAAGAGCAACAGCTATTTTTAATTGATTTATTTCACTAAGTCCTTTGTAATAATCTTGCAAGGATAGTCTTCCAACAATAGGTTTTGCATCAAGGTTATACCGATCTAACTGAATTGCAGCCAATAGTATCCGTATTAACAAGAATGGTATAAAGGTCTTCTCCTTGCTCAGGTGTGTGCCCTATGAAATATGCGGTCCTCATTTCGGGAAATGACTTCTGTAGCACATATAAAAGTCTTTCATTTACTCTTTCTTGAAATAATGATGTGTGTGACTTAGTTAACCCACCTCACAATACATAAAGAAGCTTACTCCTACTTTTCGTTCCAAGTGGGGGTAAGCATTGGAAGTATATTTAGGATTTGGTTTTCTAGTTGTTTGATACAACCTCGATTTTCAGATCGATATGAAACTATTCATCAGCAATCCAGACAGGCTCGTCTTAGCGCTTGAAAACATCTTGCAAAGATCTTCAAGTAGTTCCTTTTCCGTCTCTTTTAAAGAGGCTGTTTTTATTTTTTTCAGTTGCTCTAATACCACAGCTATGCCTGGAATTTCCCAAGGTTGCTCTCACCAAGGCTCCTCAACATTGTAGTAATAGGCAAAACCAGTCCAGCCGTCTTCTTCTGGCTCTATCTGTCTCATTATTTCATCAAAATATCCGTCCCAAATTCGTAATATATATGTATCGGCATTGGACACCTCTGCCTTGCTCCTACCATCACGTAGCTCTTGTGTTCCGCATTCGACTGCTGGGTGTTAATCCCTTCAATATTGACATACATTCTCCTCCCTCTCTGAAGGGGCTATACAGATGAAAGAGCTCATATTGATCGATAACGTCTGATATCCAAACTTTATACAAAAAGCACCCCCCCCGATGCAACATCACACGCATCAGGACAGGTGCTTTTTCTCTTTTCTCTCTATACTTCCTCTATCAACCGCGCCAACAAGGTAGCGCGCGTCGATATTTCTCCCAGTTCGATCCATTCATCTGGCGAGTGGGCGTAGCCACCCTTTACACCAAGTCCATCCAGTGTCGGGACTCCGCAAGCAGCAGCGAAGTTTCCATCGCTTACTCCACCTGTACCCGACTCTTCCAAAGCCATCCCTAGTTCATTGATGCTAATAGATTGTGCGAGGGAAAATAATTTGCCTGTCTCTTCGGTTCGCTCCATCGGCGGTCGGCGAATGCCTCCCTTTACGCTGACGCTTGTCCCCGTGAGTACTGGCGTGAGTTCACTCATTACCTTCTCGATGCGTAATGCCTCTTCCATCGAGATAAACCTCACATCAACTTCTGCTTCAGCCGAATCGGCTACGACATTGGAGCCGATTCCGCCTTTGATGACGCCCACATTGACCGTCGTTCCTTTCTCGTAATCGGTCAAGGCATGCAGAAATTGCACCTGTCTCGCCAGCTCTTCAATGGCAGAGACACCTTTTTGATGATCGACACCAGCGTGTGAGGAAATGCCGCTGACTGTCAAGGTAAAGTAGGCGCTTCCCTTCCGCCATGTTTTGAGTGCTCCGCTCGGTTCGGTTGGCGGTTCCAACACAAAGCTCGCCACCGAACGCGCGGCTTCTTCTTCAACCAGTCTGCGAGAAGTCGGGCTGCCAATCTCTTCGTCACTGTTTAACAGGAGCACAATTTTTTTATCTGTAGGCAGGCGATCCAGCTTCACCAATGCACGCATCGCAAACATCGCTTGCAAAACGCCCGCTTTCATATCGTATACGCCCGGTCCGTACGCTTTCTCATCCCGAATGGTAAACGGTCGGCGAGCCGCCTCTCCTTCTAGCCATACGGTATCGTAGTGACCGATGATGAGGATTTGCTTTTCCCCTTCACCCAGCGTACAACGCACCTGATCGCCATACGTCGCATTCGGGATCAGCTCTGCGACTCCACCTGTCAGCCGTTGAAATTGCAGAGCAAACCAGCCCGCCATGCGGTCGCCCAGCTGTTTGTCACGAGAAGGCGAGTCCATGTTGACTGCCTCTTCGAGTAGCTGTAGATAGTGAGTCATATTCTCTTGAACATACGTGTGGATTGACATAGTGCCTCTTCCTTAGTGAGATTGTGAATTGAGTCCGAACAGGCGATCTAGTCCGTACACTTTTTCCAACAAGACGATGAACACCAGGCTCAGCAGGATGACCACCGAGGAAATCGAAGCCACCAACGGGTCAAGTGTTTCCTGCATATAGGTGAAAATCGCGAGTGGCAGCGTCGTCGTATCCGGTGCCACCAAGAATAAGGAAACCGTCACATTGTCAAACGACGTCAAGAACGAAAAGATCATCCCCGACGCGATGGCCGGACGCAACAGTGGCAACGTAATATCCCAGAACACCCGAAACGGATGGGCACCCAGCATGTATCCCGCTTTTTCCAACGTATAATCGAACGAGCTAAGCCCTGTGAGCACCAGCCTTACGACATACGGAATCGAGATCAGCATGTGCGCCAGCAAAAGCCCCGTAAACGTCCCCGCGATACCAATTCGCGTGAAAAACAGCAGCGCGGAAATCCCGATAATGAGCGAAGGAACGGTGAGCGGTGAAAGCATCAATGCGTTGATGATGCCGCTCCCACGAAACTTGTATTTGGACAGCGCGAATGCAGCCAATGTCCCCAAGAGAGTCGCCAAAATCGCCGTTACTGTAGCTAGCTTGAGGCTGAACCACAGCGAATCGATGAACTCCGGTCGATCCAAAATCATTTCATACCACTGCCACGAAAACCCTTCCGGCGGAAACGCGAGATATCCAGCTGCCGTAAAAGAGCTCGGGATAATGACCAAAAACGGCAGATTGACCAAAACAAGCACAAAGAACGTGATGAGTCCGAGTACATTTATTTTTTTCATGACGCAAACACCTCTTTATACCGCTTGGTTTCAATCAGCTTCGTATACAAAGTCACCAATAGAATCGTGCTTCCCAATAGCAGGAAGGCAAGTGCCGCACCCAAAGGCCAGTTCAGTGTCGCCATGATTTGCTCATAAGCGATGACAGGCAAGACCTTCACGGAAGTACCACCCATCAAGGCAGGTGTCACAAAGGCACTCATCGACAAGCTGAACACCAGTGTCGTACCGGCAATAATCCCAGGCAAGCACAAAGGTAGCGTCACACTGAAAAACGTACGCATGCGGGAAGCACCCAAAATCGATGCCGCCTTATTCAGGGACGGATCGATTGCATACAAGCTGGTTGCAATCGCCAGAACCATGTAGGCAATGAAGGAATCTGTTAGACCGATCACAATACCCAGCTCGTTGTACAAAAGCCGCAACGGTTGATCGATCAGACCTAGACTGATCAACGTTTCATTGATCCAACCTTTTTCCCCCAAAACCACTACCCAACCGAAGTTGCGAATAACAACACTGATGAGGTGAGGGGCCAAGATCAGCATCGTGACGATTCCACGCATTTTCCCTGTAGCCTGCGCCATGTACATCGCTACAGGGAATCCTAGCAAGAGGCTTGCCAATACCGTCCAGAGACTCACGCGAATCGTCCGCCATAGAATCTCCAAGTAGTACGGATCTTGTACAAATAATGAATAATTGTGCAAAGAGAACGCCTGATTCTCATCCTGAAAGCTGAGCATAAGCATCATCAGCATTGGTAGGATGAATACTCCAAGCAGCAAAATCATCGCAGGTGCTGTCAACAACGTAACCGAGAGACGCTTGCTCATCCGTCATCCCCTTCCTGCGGGCATGACCAGTACGTCGTCCGCATTCCATTGACAGTAAACCGTTTGACCCTCTTCGCGTTCCACCGATTTATCGGTCATTTGAACTTTCACCGAAAGCGTATGCTCCCCGGCCTTGACCTCACATTCTGTGTATGAGCCCAAGAAAGAAGCAAGCTGCAAATGTCCTTTTACCCGATTCGCTTCGTCACTGACTGCTGTATCGGTCAGCTTGATTTTCTCTGGTCGAATAAAAATGATCACTTTTTCATGGAGTGCCACTGTTCGCTGTTGCTTTTCCGCCTTCACAAGCATTCCACCGGTAGTACGCAGTGTGAGTACATCCCCGTCCATTCCGATGACTTCCCCTTCCAAACGGTTCGTCTTACCAATGAAGGTATGTACGAATTCAGAAGCGGGCTGATTGTATATCTCTAGTGGCGTACCGATTTGCTCTACGAATCCGTGATTCATGACCACGATGCGATCAGAAAGCGCTAGCGCCTCTTCTTGGTCATGTGTAACGAAAATAGTCGTAACGCCGATTTCGTGATGTAAGCGCTTTAACTCATCGCGCAGTTCTTCGCGTAGTTTTGCATCCAGGTTACTGAGCGGCTCATCCAAAAGCAGGAGCGACGGCTCAATAACAAGCGCCCGCGCTATCGCAATCCGCTGACGTTGTCCGCCAGAGAGCTGTTTCGGGTAGCGGTCTGCTACGTTTGGCAGCTTCACCAGAGACAGTACACGATTCACACGCTCTTGCATTTCTTGTTTGTTCACTTTGCGTAATTTCAAGCCGTAGGCGATGTTTTCCGCCACAGTCATATGCGGGAACAGCGAGTATGTCTGGAACACCATTCCCAGCTCCCGTTTGTACGGAGGAACGCCATTCATTCGCTGCCCCTTGATCAAGAGGTCTCCGCCATCCGAGTCCAAAAAACCGGCAATCATATTCAAGGTCGTGGTCTTACCGCAACCAGATGGGCCGAGAAACGAGATGAATTCGCCTTGCTCCACCTGCAGGTTGAAGTTTTGAACCACGACATTGCTTTGAAATTTTTTCATGATGCCGCGCAGTTCAACGTCAATCACCTTGGTCACGTGAATACCTACTTTCCTGTTTTAGGTGCAATTTCTTTGTTAAAGCGATCCAGCCAAGCAGATGTTTCCTTGCTCACTACGCTGTAGTCGAAGTTCACCACTTTTGTACGATCGAATTCCAATGTTTTCGCTACATCATCTGGCAGCTTCACAGATGTTGCCGGATTGTAGTACAGCTTCGTTGCATACTTCGTTTGAATTTCATCTGTCAAAAGGAAATCGACGAATGCTTTAGCCGCTTTTGGACTCTTCGAACCTTTTACCAGCGTAGCTACGTTTGGTACGATATTTCCACCCTCTTCAGGGAAAACGAACTCCAATGGTACGCCTGCTTCTTTTTGTGTCAAGCTGCGCGCCATCGTCCAAGTGGTGTAGGCTGCGCTCTTGTTTTGCAGATTTTGCTGAAGCTGTGCAGCACTCTTCGCAAAGGTCGGCATGTATCCTGCAATCGTTTCCATTTGTTTGAAGCCTTGTTCGATATTTTTCTCAGACCCACCATTTGCGTACGCCAGCATGATCATCGCTGAGCGTCCGAAGTTGCTCGCTACGTCTGTCATCGTGATGTAGCCCTTCACTTCAGGCTTGGCAAGGTCATTCCAGGACTTTGGTACAGGCAAGCCTTTTTCTTTTACCAGATCCGCATTGTAGGAAATCCCCATCGGCGTGAAGTTTACGACTACACCGCTATCCTCGGTTACACGCAAATCTTCCGGTACGTTTTTCATGTTCGGGATATCTGTTGCGGATACGGTTTCCCACAAGCCTTCTTGACGTCCCTTCTCTTGTTCGCCACCCTCAACGATCGTCAGGTCGATTTGCGGAGCATTTTTCTGTGCCTTAACCTTCGCTACGATCTCCGTGGAAACACCAGAAACATAGGTCAGCTTTACATTCGGATATTTCTCGTTAAACTTCTTGAACACTTCATCCTTCATCATCTTTTCAACGGTCGCGCCGTTTCCTGCTACAACCAATGTGTCTTCCAGCTGAGCTTGTGCTTCGGTGCCGCTATTGTTGCCAGCAGCCGGTGCAGGAGCAGATGTTTGCGGCGTGGAGGAGCCACATCCAGCCAACAAGGAACCAGTCAAAGCGAAAATGGACAAGACGGATAATGCCTTTTTCTTCATGTAAATTCGACCCCCGATTGTCTATTTTGTTCACGAATAGAGAACAACGTTTCCTATTTGAGAACGATAATGTTATACTAGCATAAAGATACTGACTATTCAAGGTAGTCGTACTAGAAGTATCATTGCCCCAATTACAGGCTTGTCAGCATTCTTTCTAATGGTAAAATAACTTCAATCGAGACTCTTCTTTTAGAGGGGCTACTGTACGTTAAAGGAGACGTTTGTATGGACCAAGTATTGTCTTCTGTTCGAAATGGCTGTCGGCTGTTAAAAATATTTCTCGATTCGCCAAAGGAACTCGGGGTAACGGAGCTCAGCAAAAAACTCCAGCTGTCCAAAGGAGCCGTTCACAAGCTCTTGTCCACGCTGGAGTCCGAAGGCTTTATCCGCCAAAATGAAAAAACCAAGCAGTATACGCTTGGCTACACGTTGCTGGAACTGGGTACTAAAGTGCTCACGAATCACGATATCGTTGATTTTTCCAAACCGTTCCTAGACCAGCTCGTCTCACGGACAAACGAATTGGCTGTCTTATGTGTACAAGATTCCAAGGACGCGATATATGTAGCCAAAGAGGATTCGCTTCACCCTGTTCGCTTTACCGTAGAATCCTTCCGGCGTTTTCCTCTTTACTCTACTTCCGCCGCCAGGGTTTTGCTCGCCTATCAGCCGGAGGAGTTTCAAGATGAGATTTTGCAGGAACACCCGCTGAAAAGCTACACGCCTCATTCGTACATGTCGGTCGAGCAAATCAAAAAGGACTTGGTGGCGATCCGCGAGCGGGGCTATGAAATCAGCTCGAATCGACGCAATACAGGCGTGACCGGAATCGCTGCTCCGATTTTTGATTCGACTGGACACGTAACTGCATCCGTCAGTGTCATCGGTCCCTCTGACCGTGTGATGCCGAAAAAAGAAGAAATTTTACAAGAAACGCTCGAGACGGTACGTGCGATGTCAGCTCAGCTAGGGTATCGAATGTCTTGAAAATAGCTTGAGCTGCCATGAAAAAACCTCCTGTTCATCAGACTGCTCTGATGACAGGAGGTTTCTCTTTATGCTGACTCACCCAGCTTATCCGCGTACTTTTCCCGCAGCTATTCCCAGCGGTTCCACGACCATTCGGGTGCTTCCCCTTCAGCATTTCTTCCAACAGCTCCAAATGAACATGCCAACAAGCCAGCATGTAAGAGAGTCGCTCAGGAACCCGAATCGTATGGATGGGCACAAAAAGACAGCCTTCTTTTAAAGGCAACAGCTCCCAACGTACAGCGGACTCACTCGCATCCTCGCTGTTCCACGTGTAGGCAAATATGCGCGGAGAGCTCAGCCGCTATCACTTTTCCCCTCATCACATCTCCCATATTGGCAAAGCGCAGTGCGATGCTCCCACCGCCACCCGCTCACCCTCGAATGCAGCCAGCCATACTGCTAGCTGGTCCGGCTTAGTTAGCGCTGTCCAAACTCTTTCGAGCGGATACCTCAGAAAATGTTCAAAACGTACTACCGTCCCACCTTCGATATGCTGCACCACAACTTCCATAATTCAGAATAATTTACGGGGAATTTGAAAAATAAGGAGAAACATTTTGCAGAAAAATGAGTTTACTATATAAAGTGAGCATCAATGTTAGGGGGGGATTTTTATGCCAATTTGGGCATTCTTATTAACCATTGTTGGTGGCTTGATCGTATTTGGTATAATTTATGACCAGACCAACAAAAGAAAAAAGAAAAAGACTCCCAAGAACTTGAGTAGCTCCCAGATGGTGTACACAGAGAACTATCTAAACGAAGTACGTAACGATATTAGTGGACCACAATAAAAAAATCAGCCCGCCTCCTAAGGGAGAACGCGCTGCATTTTTTTCATCTACGTAACCATCCGCTTTGCATTCCAGGGCTTCATTCCTTCTACAAACAACACCTGTGACACTCTGGCTGTTCTCCCTTCTCTATGTCTTGCTCAAATAAGGCTCCCATGCACGTTTCAACAGACGAACTCCACCCTCAATCTCCTCAATGGTCTGCCCCCCGAACCCAAACTGAAAAGCAGGAAGTCCATTTTCCTGCGGATGAATCCATTTGTGTGCGGTTGGATAGACACGAATGCCTGATACAGCCGCAATTTGCGCCAACTGTTGCGGAGTGCTCTCACTTTTCACTTCTACGGTCACGGACAACCCGGCATCCTGACCTTTGATCCGGATGTACCCCCCAAAGAGTTCCTGCAAGCAGTGAAGCAGCGCTCCGTGCTTTTTGCGGTAAAGCGTCCGCATCTTGCGAATATGCCGCTCCCAATCGCCATTTTTCATGAACAAGGCCAGCGTCTCCTGATGAATACGCGATGCCGACTGGTCAAAATCCGCCAATTTCTCCTGATACACCGCCAATAACTCTTGCGGCAAAACCATATAGCTCATCCGAATCGACGGCAGCAGAGCCTTGGAGAACGTCCCCAAATAAATGACGCGTCCCTGCGTATCCAACCCTTGGAGGGAAGGGATCGGCTTGCCATGATAGCGAAACTCACCATCGTAGTCATCCTCCATGATGTAGCTACCCGTCTGATTCGCCCAGTGCAGCAGCTTTAGCCGTTTGGCATAAGGCATCACGATTCCTGAGGGGTCCTGATGCGACGGAGTGATATAAACCAGCTGCGCTCCACTCTCACTGAGCGCTTCCACATCAATTCCATCGTCCGCCAGCTTGATCGGGCGCACATCATAACCCAAATGGGAAAACACGGTACGTACACCGTGATAGCCCGGCTCTTCCATCGCGACAGCCTGCCCTCGTGTCCCGAACAAGAATCCCAATAAGCTGATCATCACCTGTGTCCCCGCACCGATCACAATTTGTTCCGGCGTAGCTTGTACACCCCGAGCACGTCCGAGATAGCGTGCGAGCTCCTCCCTCAGCTGCGGCTCGCCTTGTCGGTCACCGTAGTAAAGCACATGCTTGTTTTCTTCCTGCATGCATTGATTGGTGTACTTGCGCCAACGGTCAAAAGGAAAGTGCTCGGCATCCACGCGCGCTTGGTGAAAATCATACTGGACCGGGACTGGTAAGGGCGTAGGTGGAGGCGTTTGGACGTGAGCCGTTTTAACTGGTTGCTGCCCTTTCCCACTTGGCATTGGCCCATCCCAGTCCACATCGACCACATAAAATCCGCTGCGCTCCCGACTCTCGATGTAGCCTTCTGCCATGAGCTGGTGATAGGCGCTCTCGACAGTCGTTTTACTCACGTGCAAAAATCCGCTCAATGCCCGAACAGAAGGCAGACGCGTCCCGGAAATCAAGCGCCTCCCTTGGATTTCTGTACAAAAATAGCGATAAAGCTGTAGATAGAGAGGCTCGTTCCCTTCTACAAAGCGGGGACTAATATCTAGCAAGCTCCAACCTCCTCGCTGACCAAATGAAAAACCGACGGAGATAAAAATCCCCATCGGTACTCACGTTTCTATTACGCCAAATACGCTTCTCTTACCTGCGGATTCATCAATAATGTCTGGGCGTCGTCTTTTAGAATAATTTCACCTGTCTGAATCACATAACCGCGATGCGCGACAGACAGCGCCTGATTCGCATTTTGCTCGACCAAGAGAATGGTCATGCCTTCCTTGTTCAGCTCCGTAACGATTTCAAAAATCTGCTCCACCAGAATTGGCGCCAATCCCATCGACGGTTCATCGAGCATGAGAATTTTTGGCTTCATCATCAGGCCACGCGCAATCGCCAGCATTTGCTGCTCGCCACCGGACATCGTGCCACCTTTTTGACTAACCCGTTCCTTCAGTCGCGGAAAGTAAGCAAAGGCACGCTCAATTCCTTCTTCGATCACCTTTTTATCGGATACACTGAAGGCACCCATCTCCAAATTCTCGCGTACGGTCAGCTTGGGAAAAATGCGGCGGCCTTCCGGAACGTGTGCGATTCCTGCTAAAGCAATATCATGTGTACGCATTTGTGTAATGTCTTTGCCATTAAAGATGACTTTTCCTTCTTTGGCTCGTGTTTGCGCACAAATCGTTTTCAACGTCGTCGATTTCCCTGCTCCGTTGGAACCGATCAGCGTAACGACTTCGCCTTCGTTTACCGTCATGCTCAAACCTTTTAATGCGTGGATGCCGCCGTAATACGTATGAACGTTAGTCAGCTCTAGCAATGCCATCGATTTTCCTCCTTCTACGACACGTCCGACGCACTTTTTCCGAGATAGGCCTCAATGACGTTAGGGTTGTTGCGGATTTGTTCGGGTGTTCCTTCTGCAATTTTTTTGCCGTAATCCAGTACGTGAATGTATTCGCTGAGTCCCATGACCAGCTTCATATCATGCTCGATCAAGATAATCGTCAAATCGAGCTCTTTTTTCAGCCGACGAATAAAATCCGTCATTTCTACCGTCTCGCGAGGGTTCATCCCTGCCGCCGGTTCATCAAGCAAAATGATTTGCGGATTCGTCGCCATCGCCCGGGCAATTTCCAACCGGCGTTGAAGCCCGTAAGGAAGACTCCCCGCCGCTTCATTGGCAATATGGGCGATTCCTACATACTCCATGAGCTGATAAGCCTCGACGCGCGTCCGCTCTTCCTCCTGGCGTACACGCTTAGAGTTGAACAAAATCCCGAGGATTCCAGCAGATAAGCGGCTATGCACACCGACCATGACATTTTCCAACGCCGTCATTTCTTTGAACAGACGAATATTTTGAAAGGTACGCGTGATGCCGCGACTTGCAATCTGATCAGGACGAAGCTTTTTGATGCTTTTGCCATTCAGCAGGATTTCTCCCTCGTCTGGCTCGTAAAATCCAGTAACCATATTGAAAAAAGTCGTTTTTCCGGCCCCATTCGGACCGATGACCGCCGTGATGCTTCCTTTTTCGATGCCAATCGAAACGTCTTGATTGGCTACCAAGCCGCCGAAGCGCTTCGTTAAATTTTTTGCCTCTAACAATGCCATGCTCATATCCCTCCTCGTCCGCTATGACTGTTTCCCAGAAGTCAATTGGGACAGTCTGCCGAGAATCCCCAGCTTTTCTTTGCCAAACTCGCTATTTTTGATCGCATCGAGATCGTTTTTCTTCCGTTTGGCCGGAATCAATCCGTTAGGGCGATACAAGGCTACGAGAATGAGCATAATTCCGAAAATAAGTCGCTGGAACTTGGATGGGTCCAGCTGGTTAGGCAAACTGATGATTCCCGCATTTTGCAGACCGTGCAGGAAGTTGGAGAATTCTTTTAACAGCTGTACCTGCAAAATCGTGACAAAAGCGGCACCAAGCACAACGCCTGGAATGCTGCCACTACCACCCAGAATGACCATGACCAATATCCCGATCGATTCCATCAGCGTAAAGGAAGTAGGATCGATAAATGTCTGCTTGGCCGCAAAGATAACACCGACAACACCAGCGAAGGAAGCACCCAATGCAAACGCAGCTAGCTTGGTATTCAACAAGGAAATCCCCATCGACTGGGCAGCCAGCTCATCCTCACGTACTGCAATCCATGCACGTCCCAAACGGGAATGCTCAAAGCGTATATTCGCCAAAACGATAAAGGCAATTACAAACAAGACGATGAAGTAAAAATAAAACGGCGTCCCCATTTTGATCCCAAACAGCTCTGGAGACGGAATCGGTGTGATTCCCTGCGGACCGTTGGTGATGTTGATGGGCTTGTCCAGGTTGTTGAAGACAATGCGAATGATTTCACCGAAGCCCAAGGTCACGATCGCGAGGTAATCCCCTTTTACTCTGAGAACTGGCAATCCTAGCAATATTCCGAAAACAGCGGCCACAATCAAGCCGACAATGAGAAACGGCCAAAACCACTCACCGGAGAGCGGGAACAGATTCCCTGCAATAAACTCATTCGCTTGCGAGGTCGAGAAAATCGCGTACGCATACGCCCCGGCTGCAAAAAATGCGACGTACCCCAAGTCAAGCAGACCCGCAAAGCCTACTACGATATTCAAGCCCAAAGCCATCGCTACGTAGATTCCTACCTGTGAAGCTACCTCCATGTAGTAACGGTTTTCACCCGCTACCAACGGAATGATCAGAAGGAGAACCACAGCACCAATCACCATTTTGATCGTTTTGGAGCTATTGGTGTAATAGACAAGCACAATGGAAGAAAGAACCCCAAGAAACGCGATAACCGATTTATCCATGAGGTACAACGCGGCAGAAAAAGCTACAATCCAGATCAACGTGAATACGAGCGGAATGCCTTTAAACGATTTCCAAGCGAGATTCGCCATTTATTTCACCTACACTTTCTCTTTTACAGCTTCGCCAAACAGTCCTTCTGGCTTGAAGAGAAGCACAAGAATTAAAATACTGAACGCAAACACGTCTTTGTACTCTGCACCAAAGGCTCCGTTGGTCAACGGCCCCATAAAGGCACCGGACAGGGATTCCAGTAGCCCGAGGAGTATGCCACCGATCATCGCACCACGCAGGTTTCCAATCCCACCGAGTACGGCAGCCGTAAATGCTTTCAGACCGAGAATAAAACCGATATACGGATCGATCGTCCCGTAGTTTTGCGCAAACAGCACACCTGTCGCGCCACCCAGGCTGGATCCAATCAAAAACGTAAGCATGATTACTTTATTTACATTTATGGTCATCAGCGAAGCCGTACTCTGGTCTTGTGCGACGGCGCGCATGGCGATTCCCCACTTTGTTTTATTCACAAACAACGTCAATGCAATCATCATGACAATCGCAATTACAATTACGATCAATCCTTTTGTTGGAATCGTAGCAATACTCCCTAATGGAATCGAACCTGTAAAAAGAGCGGGACTGTTCAGATAAAACTCATTGCGAGCCAATGCTTCTGTAAAACGTACGAGGTCCTGCAACAAAAACGATACGCCAATCGCTGAAATCAACGGCACAAGACGAGGTGCTCCGCGCAATGGTCGATAGGCAACCCTCTCAATTCCTACCCCCAAAGCACCAGTTAATACCATGGCAATTATGAGTGTTATGAAAAGTGCGACAAATGGATTCATACCTTCAAGTGCCCCTAGCGCATCAGAGATCAATAATACCTCTGTACCGATAAAGGCTCCGACCATGAAAATGTCTCCATGGGCAAAGTTGATAATTTCCAAAATCCCGTAAACCATTGTGTAGCCTAATGCTACGACAGCGTACATAAATCCAAGTGTCAATCCGTCAACCAACACCTGAGGCAAAATATTGATCATGCTTTCCCATCCCTCATTTCTCTTGTAGATCTTGTACAAATTTTCTGCATTCATTCCGTTGACTGGACGTATTTTTTTCGTGGAAAAGGGGCCAACACCGGCGTGCAGCCCCCTATCCTGATATGAGGCGTGGGAGTGTGTGCGCGTTGTGTGGTGTGATTACTCGGCCTTGCCTACGAAAATGGATTTGTCCTTGTCATACTTGTAAATGAATACATCTGCATTTGTGTTGTCACCTTTTTCATCAAAGGTAACCTTGGTGAATTGACCCTGAAAATCTTTGGTTTTGTGGACTGCATCAAGAACTTGCTCGCGGGTTGGTTTTTTGCCTCCGTTCGCTTTGGCAGCTTCCAAGACACCATTGAGGATGACGTTCATGGAGTCGAAACCGTAAACGGAATAGGTTTCAAGAGGCTTGTTGGTGGTTTTCTTGTACTCTTCAGCCCATTTCTTGCCCTCTTCGGTTTGCGTTACGTCCCCTGCTACTGACGTAAAGACAACACCTTCGACAGCATCACCAGCTATTTTTATCATATCAGAAGAATCCAAGCCGTCGCCACCCATAAAATAACCCTTAAATCCTTTTTCACGAGCCTGCTTGATCAAAATTCCACCTTCTGGATAGAGACCGCCGAAAAAGATGATATCCGGTTTTTTCACCGTTACCTGGTTCAGTACCGCACTGTAGTCCTTCTCGCCCTGGGTAATGCCCTCGAAGCCAAGGATTTGGACTCCGTCCTTTTCAAATTGCAGCTTCACTTGATCACTCAGACCTTGGCCGTATGCTGTCTTATCATGGATAATATAGGCCGTTTTTACACCAAGTGTATTTTTCGCATAAAGAGCAGCCTTTGGTCCTTGCGCGTCATCGCGAGCACAGATTCGATGGACGGTTTTCTTGCCTTCCTCCGTGAGCTTCACCCCTGTATTGGCTGGGGATACCATGACCAGCTTGCCTTCCTCGTACTTCACAGACGATGGGATAGCAACACCTGTGTTATAGTGCCCAACTACTCCGTACACATCAGGATCAGAGATGAGCATCTCCGCATTGGATACCCCAATTTTCGGGTCGCCTTGATCATCCTGAGGGAAAAGCTGGAGATCAAAGCCGAGTTTTTTGAACTCTTCTTTGCGCTGTTCGAGAGCGTAACCTGCGCCAGTCTTAATCGCATCTCCTACAGCGGAATTGCTCCCGGACAGAGGGGATTGTGTGGCAATTTTGATGAGGCCACCCTCGGTCGTTCCGCCACCACTGTTTCCTGGAGCTGGGTGACTTTGCCCCCCGCTTGCGTTACTTCCGCCGCTTGAATTACTGTTTCCTGCGCAACCTGTTAATGCCATACTCGTAGCCAATACCGCAGATAAAACCCCGACATAAGAACGCTTTTTCATTCAGAATGAAGCCCCCTTTTATCATTCTTTGTTCTCGTTACCCAGTTCATCTACCTCGCTAGCCAGGTTGCGACTTTCAAAAACTATGAATCTTCGGGGACAAAGATAAATGAGACTTGGATGTTTTTATTTTAAAATAAATCTGATAATTTACAAGAAGTAAAATATTTTTTATGTACATATATCATTGATGCACAAACGATCACGATCATTTGTGTGACCGCAAGCGGTCATATTGAGTTTTATGAAAAACGTCGAGACGTTTTTCACTCAAAAAAACACTCCCTCAAGGTAGAGGGAGTGCCGGGACGATGATTTGCCCGCTCTTGACGTCGACAATGCCACTTGCTGTGAGACGTGCATACGGCAAATGGGTAGCGGTAAAAAACAGAATCGAATAAATCGGATCGAGATGGACATGGCCTTTGGAACGGAGCTGATTTACCAGATTTTCACCCATGCTGATCACTTCCTCCATCGGCACAGAAGTGAATTTTCCAGCAAGAGGCAATGGGCATTCACAGATAATTTTTCCTTTATCTATCAGGACGACTCCGCCCTTTATTTCCCGAACACGCTCCAGCGCTTGCGCCATCGCTTGGGGATCACGTCCGATTACGATCCAATCGCCAGACGCTGAATAGGTGCTAGCCAGCCCTTCGAGATGCTCACCGAAGCCGTGAAGGACTGCCAGTGTTCGCTTGCCGCCAGTCGCATCGATAGTCGCAATCAACGCCAACTGCGGATCGTGCTGCAAAGATACATATCCATCCTTATCAACGGGCATATCCTCTAGCGAAAACCGCGTGATAACGGCATTCAGCATCTGTAGCACGGGGGCCTTGCCGTCTTCATCTGGTCGCAGGCGGAACCAATCAGGATGTGCCTGTTTCTTCAAGGGATCAGTCAAACGTAACGAAGCTTCTTCCCATTGTGGCTGAACGGTTGGGACGAGCAAAGTTCCCTTTTCTGCCGCCAGTTCTCCATTTGCAATCACGATTGATGGTGTTGGTTGATCCTTTGCTGTCAACAGCAGCATATCCGCGATTCGGCCCGGCGCAATTCCTCCGATCTCCGCGTCCAGCCCATAATAGACAGCCGGGTTCAGCGATGCCATGACATACGCTTCCTCTGGCGGCATCCCCGCTTCGATGGCCACACGGATCGTACTATCCATGAACCCGTCACGATGCATTGGTGGCGTGCTTCCATCGGATGTCAGCATCATGCGTGATGACCACGGCACTCCGAGCTCGAGCCATCCCTTCACCAGCTCTGGCAAATCAGGGCGAATGGAGGAATGGCGCAGTGTCGCATACATGCCTAAACGGATGCGCGACAGCAAATCGGCTGCGGTAATTGCCTCGTGACAAGCAGTAACCCCTGCCGCTGCCGCAATGTTCAATGTCTCGTAAGATGCTCCCGGATGATGCCCCTCCATCTTTTTGCCTATATCCCGCGTATGTTTCAAACCAAAAAGCAGCGTTTCATCCTCTTGTAAAACACCGCCCCAATTCGTCAACTCCCCGCCCTGGATCACGCGTGGATGCTCCAGCATTCGCGCCAGGCTTTCCTTGGTGAACGCCGGATGAGCTTTCCTTGTCTGCGGATCGAGTCTGCCCCAGAAAAATTGCTTCACTGGATGTGCTGCCAGAGAATCCATGATCGCTGCCGTCTGCGAAAAGGGCAGATGCATGAGCATTAACGAGTCCGACACCATTCCAGTCGTTCCCGTTTGCAGAGCAAAGTCAGCCAACGTGTAAGGGTTATACCATTGAAACGGATGCGCATGAGGCTCGATGTAACCCGGCACGAGATATTGCCCAGCCGCCTCCATGATCACGGTCTGTTCATTGACCAACGGCTCTTTTTCACCTACATAAGCAATGCGTTCTCCTGCCACTACGACGTGATGCTCTTGCCATTCTTTTGTATACACATTTAGAACACTTGCGCTTTTTATCCAGAGGCTGGCGGGTGCCTGGCGTCTGCTCACCCGAATCATGTTCAAGTATTCACGATCTGATATGGCTCGTACGCGCATCATTTCTTCTCTCCTTGCTGGTCTGCCGATGTTATTAAAAAATGAACGATCATTCATTGCTCTCTACAGCTTCGCCGCCCATAAATCATTCCCCTGCAAGCTTGGTTATGGTAGTAACAATTCCCACGGGTGTCTTGTCGTCCTTCATCACAGACTACGCAATAGAAGTAATTGCGACAGGAGGACAACACTCATGCATAAAAACGTAGGTAGAACTGATGCCATGATTCGCATGACTGGCGGTCTGTTAGGCTTGGCATACGGCATCGGAAGAATGAGCCGTCGTCCATACAACGCTCCATGGCTGCTCATGGCTTTTTCGGCAATGAAAGTAGCAGAAGGAGCTACGCGCTTTTGTCCGATGTACGCAGCGATGGGCATCAATACAACAAAAGGAAATGGCATGCAGGGCATGATGGATCAGCTCAAGAAAAAAGGCGTGCAGATGGCGGTCAATCAGTTCACGCGCTCCATGAATATTGCGCCCATCAAAGACTCGAACAACAGCCAAGATGATGTGAGCAATACTCCATCAGCAACCAATAAGACAAACATCCAGTATTCTGCAAGCCCACAATTATCAGCGAACCAACAAAAACAACCAATCAACAATCAGCAAAACACGGAGCTTACCCCCGAGGATCAACTTCTCGAAAAGGCAGCACGGGAGTTCATCTCTTTTCGCTCCCAAGAAAATAACAACAGCGGCAATCGCTACCCCACGTACACGTAAGGAGAGGAGGCACTGCATATGCTTGTCGGCTCCCAGATGTATGAATGGATGTCCCATAACTTCTTTGTTATTGCCACGATCATTGGCGTCATCGGCGTGATGGGATATTACTTCTTTCGGACGTCGAGAAGAAAAGGAAGATATCGTCAGTGAAGGAGAAGCAACCAACCGCCTGTCATCGGGCGGTTTTTTCCATTTACACAATTACTTGTTATGCATATAATTGTCATTGCAATTAATTTTGAATGAAAGAGGGTCATTCCCCTGATCGATCATTGGCAAAAAGACCCGGTTGGATTCCTCATTGGAAATACATACCGGAGAATGATTCATTATGTTTCCCTTTTTTTAAAGGAGTTTGATTTGACCACAGAACAGTTTGCCGTCCTTTATCGGCTACGAGAAGAAGAGGGCATCAATCAAAAAGAGCTGGCACAGCGCTCGGCCAAGGATCAACCTTCGATGACACGCATATTGGACACACTTGCCAAAAAAGACTTGATCGAAAAGACACTGAGCGAACAAGACCGCCGGGCCTACATCATTACCCTTTCCCCGAAAGGACGGGAATGGATTGAGCAGGCGATTCCTGTAGAGGCTCGTGCCGTTGCAGACATATTGGAAGGGATCTCTCCCGAAAAGCTGGCCTTCTTGCGGGAAATCTTGCTGGAGATTAACGAGAACATCAATAGAAAAACGACAGACTAGGAGTGACAGCATTGGGAGAGAGTAGAGAGAGACTGTGGACGAGAGATTTCATCCTGTTAACTGTTTGTAATTTGTTGTTGTTTCTCACTGTTCAAATGCAGACCCCTACATTTCCTGCCTATGTGAAGGAAACGTATCAGGCCAATGATTTTGTCGTCAGTCTGGTCATTAGCTTGTTTTCACTTGCAGCAGTAATCGCAAGGGTGTATACCGGGGAAGCATTGAAAACGAAAAACAGTAAGATCTTGGCGATCGCAGCGCTTGGATTCGTTGCGATTTTTAGCGCAGGCTATTACTGGGCGGGAAGCATTGTTTTCTTTCTTCTGTTGCGAATCTTGGTCGGCATCGGCTTTGGGATAGGCAGCACGACCTTTCCGACGATTGTCACCAATGTGATTCCTGCCAAGCGGATCGGCGAAGGCATGGGGTATTTCGGCTTATCGACTAGCTTGGCAATGGCGCTCGGCCCGATGATTGGACTGGGCCTGTTGAATTGGTTTGGATTCGGATCGATGCTCATGGTTCTCGTGTTGCTGGTTGCTATTATTTTTCCATTGATGCATTTCATTCGTGCGTATGATCGACTTCCTGTGTCGTCCGGGAACACACCCTCCGCCACAGGCATTCGCCGGTTTTATGATAAAAAGCTGCTACTCCCAGCTGGACTGAATTTTTGTCTGTCCATTACGTATGGCGGGATTCTCAGCTTTTTAGCTCTATACGGAAAAGAAGCCCACATTGAGAATGTCGGCTGGTTTTTCCTTACGAATGCATTGGCGATGGTGTTGATTCGTCCTTTTTCCGGCAAGCTGTATGATCGAAAAGGGCATATCGCTGTCCTGCCTCCCGGTGCGATTTTCGTCGGGATCAGCCTCTTGCTCCTATCCTTGACGACGACAGAGTCCTTGCTGCTCGTCTCTGCTGCCTTCTACGGACTGGGCTATGGCATGATTCAGCCATCTATCCAGGCATGGATGATGAAGGTCGTCACACCTGAGCAACGCGGCATGGCGAACGGACTGTTCTTTAATTCCATCGATATGGGTATCGCAGTCGGCTCTGTGCTCCTCGGAGTCATCGCGACACATTCGAGCTACTCTGTCATGTACCGCTGGTCGGCAGCGTGCTTGTTGCTGTTCCTCATCGTTTATTTCCTCTCACAGTTGGCTGCGGCAAAAGCGAAAAAGGCGGCCATTGCGAGTGAAAATGTGGGTATGTAATGGAAGCTTAAAACTTTGTTCTTGCAGTACGACGGATCGTAGAATTAGGCGCCTTTTAGCGCCTCTTTCTTTTCTTCGGTGCCGTTAAGCTATATACGATTACTGCAGAAACAATTACCAAAACTACCATAACGATAAGACTAGGGTAACCTACACTTCCCATAAATACCCCTCCCCCTAAATTTTACTATTATTGGCATTATACAAATAAAACTACTGTGCACAGCTCCCGCACATGTAAAAAAGCTGTCCCCCAAGTAGAAAATTCTACAGAAAGAACAGCTTGTTCTTTTATTTATCCCTTTTGCTGATACTTCATCGCTCGTGCCGCAATATCCGTACGATACTGCGCCCCATCAAACGAGATCCCTTGCACCTTTGCATACGCTGTCTCACGCGCTTGCGCCAAATCCGCTCCGGTTGCCACGACGCCAAGCACACGGCCACCGCTCGTAACGATACCTTCATCGGTTGCCTTCGTACCTGCGTGAAACACCATAGCTCCCTCGTTTGCCTGACCCAGTCCGTGAATCAACGCACCCTTTGGATAATCTCCCGGATAACCTGGCGCTGCCATGACGACACAAACAGCACTTCCTTTTTGCCATGTCACATCGACTGCATCGAGCTCGCCATTGACCGTTCCGACAAAAATATCGAGCAAATCTGTTTCGAGCAACGGCAAGAGCACCTGTGTCTCTGGATCGCCAAAACGCGCATTGAACTCCACGACTTTCGGGCCTTGCTCCGTAATCATCAGACCTGTGTAGAGAATGCCTTTGAACGGAATGCCATCCTTGGCCATTCCTGACGCCATCGGCTGGACAATCGTTTTGACGATCTCGTCTACCAGTTCAGCAGACATTTGCGGTACCGGGGCGTATGTTCCCATGCCGCCTGTATTGGGGCCGCGGTCATCATTGAAAATTCGCTTATGATCCTGGGAGGTAATCATCGGCTTTACCGTCTCTCCATCGACGAAAGACAACAGCGACAGTTCTTCGCCGAACATGCACTCCTCAATGACCACGCGCGCTCCCGCTTCACCAAAGACGCTTTCCTGCATGATCTGACGGAGAGCCTCTTCTGCTTCCTCCACCGTTTCTGCGACGACGACCCCTTTCCCCGCTGCCAAGCCGTCCGCTTTGACAACGATAGGAGCACCCTGTTCTCTTACGTACGCACTCGCTGACTCGTAATCCAGGAACGATTCATAGGCAGACGTCGGAATCTCGTAGCGTTTCATTAAACTTTTCGCAAAAGACTTGCTGCCCTCGATCATTGCCGCTTTTTGGCTCGGGCCATAGATCGGCAGATTGCGCTCCTGGAAAAATTCCACAATACCCGCCAGCAGCGGATCTTCCGGGCCAACGACAGTCAGATCAATTCCCTCATCTTTGACGAATTGAACCAACGCAGCAAAATCATGGACGCCAATCGGCACGTTTTGTGCGACTTGGGCGGTACCCCCATTTCCTGGCGCACAGTATACCTTTGTCACTTTAGAGCTCTGCAACAGCTTCCAGGCAATCGTGTGTTCTCGACCGCCGCCGCCGACCACTAATATTTTCATTGTATGTCCTCCTGTGTGAGAGGTAATCCACTCTTTAGTACGTGATAAAAAAGCGAACGTTACTCCCGAATAGCCTCTTTTAGTGCTTGAAATGACGAGTGCCAGTAAAGATCATCGCAATGCCCGCTCGGTTGCAAGCATCAATCGATTCTTGATCGCGAATGGAGCCGCCTGGCTGGATGATAGCGGTAATCCCTGCTTTGGCTGCCGCTTCCACGGTATCTCCCATTGGGAAAAATGCATCCGAAGCCATAACCGCGCCACTTGCCAATGTACCTGCTTGCTCGATGGCGATTTTCGCTGCCCCTACGCGGTTCATCTGGCCTGCCCCCACGCCGATGGTCATGTTGTCTTTTGCCAAGAGAATCGCATTCGATTTGACGTGCTTGACGACCTTCCACGCGAATTTCAGCTGTGCCAGCTCCTCTTCCGAAGGCTTACGGTCTGTAACCACTTGAATCTCGCTTTCTTCGAGCTGCTTGTAGTCGAAGTCTTGAATGAGCGCCCCGCCTGCAACAGGAGCTACGCGGAACAGATTGTCCACTTTTTTGGCTGGTTCATTCAGCGCAGGAATACGCAAGAGACGCAGGTTCTTTTTCTCAGCCAGAACAGCCAACGCCTCTTCGGTGAAGTCAGGTGCAATGATAATTTCCAAGAAAATCTCTTTCATCGCGAGTGCAGTGTCACGGTCGATCGAGCGGTTTGCTGCCACGATACCACCGAAAATAGAGACAGGGTCTGCTTCGTACGCTTTTTGGTAAGCGCCGCGAATATCAGTGCCGATCCCTACTCCACAAGGGTTAGAGTGCTTGATCGCAACGACTGCAGGTTCAGCGAATTCGCGTACAATCGCCAGCGCTGCATCTGCGTCATTGATATTGTTATAGGAAAGCTCTTTTCCTTGCAGTTGACTAGTATTCCCGATGCTCAACTGATCCGATAACGCCTCACGGTAAAATGCCGCACGTTGATGTGGATTTTCTCCATAGCGTAAATCCTGTGCTTTCTCGTAAGTCACCGTGTAGCTCTCTGGCAACAGCTCGCCCACCTGCTCACTCAAATAGCGAGAGATTAAAGCATCATAGGCAGCAGTATGACGGAAAACTTTTGCAGCCAGCTTGCGACGGGTTTCTAGCGTAGTATCGCCATTTGCCTCAATTTCTTCTGCTACTTTTTCATAATCGGCTGCATCGACCACTACACTGACGAACGCATGATTTTTCGCAGCAGAACGCAGCATCGTTGGTCCACCAATATCAATATTCTCAATGGCATCTTCATATGTCACGTCTGGCTTCGCTATCGTTTCCTTGAAAGGATAAAGGTTTACGACAACCAGATCAATGGTTTCAATCCCAAGGTCTTTTAGTTGCTGCACATGTGCTTCACTGTCCCTTACAGCCAAGAGGCCGCTGTGGATATTGGGATGCAACGTTTTGACGCGACCGTCCAAAATTTCTGGAAATCCAGTCACTTCAGAAATGCCAATGACGGGAACTCCTTCTGCTTTTAAGAGAGAAGCCGTACCCCCGGTAGAGATGATCTGTACCCCGGCGGCTACCAATCGACGGGCAAACGGAATCAATCCTGTCTTGTCAGAAACGCTGATCAACGCTTTTTTCACACTCACGGAAAGAACCTCCTGAATTTTAGTGAAAACATGGGTAACTATTGACCAAAACACGAACAATACTTACATATTATAAAATAATTGTACGCTATTATCAATAACTTCGTCAGGAAAACAAACGCAGCCGCCCATGCCTGTTCGGCACTTGCGACTGCATACACCTGCATTTGCTTTGATGAAGTTATCGTTTTTTCTTGCCTTTGCCTGATAGCTTTTTGATGCGATCTGACAGTGCGACTGGTTTGCTTTTGGCAGTCGCCCTGATTGGCTTGATCGGCTTCTTCGACTTGCGGCTCTTCGCCTTTACCTCTTTGGGCATTAAGTTCCCTAACTCTTCCATGGAGATGGATTGGCCGTCCTTTACACGATCCCTGACGCGCTCTTTCGTCTCCTCTGGCACTTCGAATCCCATGTTTCCCAGCTCATCGAGCAACGTATCTACATTGGCTCCGCCCTTCGGCATTTTTTCCGCTAGCTTCATAATATCGTTAAGCGTCCATTGCCGCCCTGTTTTTTGGCTTAGCTTATCGAGCAAGTTCGAAACAAAATCTCCGCTCAAATCGGCCCCTCCCTTTGTGGGAATATCCCTCTCTTACTGTATGTCACAAGAGTTGATTTGGTTTGTCATGATTCGCGGAAGAAGGAAAGTTGCCCAAATATTTACAATGATTTTCACTTTCATATAACATTTAAATGATACCAACAAAATCCAACAGTCCGGGGGCCCACATGAACTTTATTCGAAATTCTCTGTTTTCTCCGCCTGTTGACGGTTCTTTGGGTGACTTGTCGTCCTCTACCCTACATGAAACCCTTTTACAACCGATCTTGGAGCATATGGAAGCAGGGGTGACCGTTTACGGGCTTGACGGCCACGTCCTTTTTTTCAACAAAGCTGCCAAACAATTCGGCATGTCCGAACCGATACATATGCACGAGCAAACATACGGCTCTTCTACCTTTTATCATCCAGACGGCATTACTCCTGTAGCATTTGGGGAGTTGCCGTCTGTTCGAGTATTACGCGGGGAAATCGTCAATGACCAGGAAATATGGACACAGCCTAGTGGAAAAGCCGTATCGATTCTCGTAGCCAACGGGAAGCTTCTCACCCAGTCATCTGGTGAGCCTGTTGGTGCCCTGATCGTTACACACGATATTACGGAGCGCAAATGGGCTGAGCAACGGCTGGAGGTTAGCGAGCAGCGCTACAAATCACTGTTTGAGCACAACCCGGACATCGTGTGCTGGCTTGATCTGGCAGGCAAGTTCTTGAATCTGAATCCGGCGTTTGAAGTCATTACAGGCTACAGCCTGATCGATCTTCGCAACCAGTCCTTTCAACAGTTGATGGACAGAGAAGGCGTCAAGCGCGTCCTCTCGCTGTCACGTCATGCACAAAAAGGCGTATCCGATAATTACGATCTTTTTGTGTTCCATAAAAATGGAGCGCGAATTGAGCTCAACGCCACCGTCGTCCCTATCGTCGTAAACGAGACCAACGTCGGCTATTTTGTCATTGCCAAAGACATTACCAAGCGCAAAGAAACCGAGAGAGTGATTCACTACCTTGCCTATCATGATACGCTGACAGGGTTGCCCAATCGCTCCTTATTCCAAAGCAAGCTGGAAGATTCGCTCGTCCATGCCTCTCACCATGCACAACCGCTGGCGATCCTGTTTCTGGACTTGGATCGCTTCAAATACATTAACGATACACTCGGCCATTCCACCGGGGATAGTTTGCTTTCGCAAATTGCCAACCGTTTGCGGGACAGCGTCGGTCCTCATGATACCATTTGCCGTTTAGGTGGGGACGAATTTACGATCATTCTTCCAGGAATGGCTCACGATGAAGCGATGCATTTTGCTGAAAAACTCATGCAAAAGCTCATCTCTCCGATCTTTTTGGGCAACCAAAGCTTCGTGGTCACTACCAGTATAGGTATCAGTCTCTTCCCTCAAGATGGGACCGACGCTGAGACCTTGATAAAAAATGCAGATACAGCGATGTACCAAGCCAAGGAACACGGTAGAAACAACTTTCAGTTTTTTTGCCCCGAAATGAATATCGCTCTCGCCAAAAAAATGATGCTAGAAGCCGGACTTCGAACAGCATTGGATAACAACGAGTTTCAGCTGCATTACCAGCCGCAGTACGATCATGAAAAGATTGTCGGGCTGGAAGCCTTGATTCGTTGGCAGCATCCTGAATACGGAATCGTGTCCCCGCTTGATTTCATTCCCTTAGCCGAGGAGACGGGCTTGATCATCCCCATTGGCCAATGGGTACTCGAAAAAGCCTGCCAACAATGCATGGAGTGGCAGCAGCAAGGCTTGCCACCTGTACGTCTCGCCGTAAACTTGTCCATGCGCCAGTTGCAAGACAAGCATCTGGTGACAATGGTCCAGCAAACGTTGCAAAAGACAGGGCTCGCCCCTGCTTACCTTGAGCTTGAAATTACCGAGAGCATTGCCATGCATCGACTCGATACAGTCATTCCGCGTCTTCAGATACTTCAAGATATGGGGATTCATATTTCCATCGATGATTTTGGGACTGGTTATAGCTCCTTAAGCTGCTTGCAGTCGCTCCCCATCAACTCTTTGAAAATAGATCAGTCTTTTATGCGTAACATGTCCACCCACACATTGAATACATCCATCGTGTCCGCGATTGCTGCTATGGCGCATAGCTTGAGCCTTTCTCTCGTAGCTGAGGGCGTGGAGACAGAAGCGCAGCTGGAATTTTTACGCACGCTTGGCTGCAGCACTTTTCAAGGCTATTTTTTCAGCAAACCCATTCCGGCAGCAGAATGTGAATCGTTGTTGGCAAACAACGCAGCAAAATAGGGTGAGTCGGCAATAGTTAGAAGCCGACACCGTATCGAAGGACATGAATAACATGCATGTAGGACGAGAAAACATGATTGACAAATACTGGTGACAGGAATACGATGACAAAGTCAATCAGTCATCCTCGTTAGGTGAGGCTCCTATACAAACATAGGCCACTGCCCGGAAATATCGAAAGATGCCAATGGGTAGAACAGGAACTGCCGAACTAAGGCTTTTCTTAAGGTGGCTAAGGAATGTTTCCTTTACGTTGTATAGTGCCAAAGCTCTGGTAGGGGAAGAAAAAGTGGTGTTATTTTGTGCACTTTTCTAACCCTCTAGATTCCTGCTAGAGGGTTTTTATTTTGAAAGGGGGGAACGTTTTAATGGACAGTAGTCCAAGTTGCGGAATGAATAACTGCAATCAAGATTGTGTACGGAGAATTTTCCGGCCTTGTGGCGCTGCGGCATGTTCCCCATACCTTATTTGACATTCTCCCTTTTATAGTATCTTCATGTAGGCATGCTTGCGCAACATGGTCGTATACCTCCGATCCTTATTTGCGAAAGGATGAGAAAACCATGTTGAACATTTACAAAACGAATGCCATGGGAAAAATAGAAGAACTGCATCAATTTGAAAAAGGCTGCTGGATCCATCTGACCGATCCTTCTGAACAAGAAAAGCAACAAGTCGTCAGGGAGTTGTCGATTGACCTTCATTTTTTGCAGGATGCCCTTGATGACGAAGAAATAGGGCGGATCGACAAGGACGGAAACCGTGTGATGCTCTACGTAGACATCCCGGTCTCCACGAAGGAAGGGACGAAGGACAACTATACGACGGTTCCGCTGGGAATCATGGTGATGGAAGATTATATCTTAACCGTTTGCCTGGTAGAAACATCTGTCATGAATGAGTTCATCAAAGGGAAAGTGAAAAACTTTCACACGCACATGCGAAACCGGTTCGTCCTGCAAATTTTATCGAATACGTCGCATGATTATTTGCATTACTTGAAAAAAATCAACAAGCAGACAGAAACGCTGGAAAAATCGTTGCGACAATCGACGAAAAACAATGAACTGCTTACCTTGCTTGAATTGCAGAAAGGCCTCGTTTATTTTTCGACGTCCCTGGAAACAAATAGTCTGTTGATCTCCCTGCTTCGGAGTGGAAGTTATTTGAAAATGTACGAAGAAGATAAGGCACTACTGGAAGAAGTAAAAATCGAAACCAAGCAGGCCATCAAAATGACGGAGATCTATACCGCCATTTTAGGGAACATCATGAATGGCTTCGGATCTGTCATCTCCAACAATCTGAATCGCGTAGTGAAGCTGTTGACCGCCATTACCATTGTCATCACGTTACCTATGGTGATCGGCACCTTTTACGGGATGAACGTCGCGCTTCCTTTTCAGGATCATCCACACGCATTCACGATCATTATGATTATGTCCACCACCATTACGTCCGTAACAGCCCTCCTATTTTGGAGAAAGAAGTATTTCTAAAACGAATGACCAAAAAACCGACATCGTAAAAGGATGTCGGTTTCTTTTTGAAGTCTCGATTTATGTCAGCTGGACAAGCCTTCCTTCCAGCTTCACTCTCTCTTCTGCTAAATAGCCAATGACCTTCACCAAAAGCTCATGCTCCACGGCATGGATACGAGCCGCCAAAGTTTCAGCCGTATCTGCTTCTTGCACCGCTACGGGAATTTGGGCAATGATCGGCCCTGTATCCAGACCAGCATCAACCAGATGTACCGTTACCCCCGTCATCTTTACCCCGTAAGCGAGTGCTTGACCTATGGCGTCTTTTCCTGGAAACGCGGGCAAAAGCGACGGATGCAGATTGATGATTTTTCCTTCATAGCTAGATAAAAGTGTCTCACCGACCAACCGCATGTAGCCTGCCAGCACAACCAGCGATATATCGCGTTTTTGGAGCTGGGCCACGATTTCCTGTTCAAAAGCAGCCTTGTCTGCATACTCCTTTGGTTGAAAAACAAAGGAATCGATCCCTAAACGCTCTGCACGTTCCAAAACCTTGGCACCGGGCTTGTCGCACACGAGCAAGGCAACTTCTACACCTGCGAGCCTGCCGTCCTGTACAGCCTGCACGATCGCTTCAAAGTTGGAGCCGCTGCCTGAGGCGAAAATGGCCAGCTTTCTCACCATTCCACCCCGTTGTATACGACTTTGCGCTCTCCCGCTTGAATATGTCCGATCAAATACGCCTGTTCTCCCAGCTCTTGCAGCTTTTCCATCACACTCACTGCGTCTTCCGGCTTCACAACTAGCATCATGCCAATACCCATGTTGAACGTTTTGTACATATCCGGGTAAGAGATGTTACCAGCTTCTTGTACCAGCTCAAAGATCGGCAGCACCGGCCAGGAACCTACGTTGATCATAGCCTGCATTCCTTCTGGAAGCACGCGCGGAATGTTTTCAGTAAAGCCGCCGCCAGTGATGTGTGCCAGAGCCTTCACTTCATGTGATTCCAGAACGGATAACACTTGCTTCACGTAAATGCGGGTTGGGGTCAGCAGCTCTTCGCCGAGCTTTTTGCCCAAAACGTCTACATGATCATGCAGGGACATGCCTTTGTCTGCCAAAAGCACCTTGCGAACGAGCGAGAAACCGTTGCTGTGCACGCCGCTTGCAGCCAGGCCGATCAGTACATCGCCTGCTGCCACGGACGCTCCCGTAATCATTTTGCTCTCGTCCACGACACCTACGGTAAAGCCTGCGATGTCGTATTCACCTTCTGCGTACATGCCAGGCATCTCGGCAGTCTCCCCGCCAATCAGCGAGCAGCCCGACTGCGAGCAGCCTTCTGCGATCCCTTTGACAATCGCTTCGATTTTTTCCGGAATGACCTTGTCAACTGCCAGATAATCGAGGAAAAAGAGCGGCTCTGCCCCTTGAACCACAACGTCATTGACGCACATGGCGACAGCATCGATGCCGATTGTATCGTGTTTGTCCATGGCAAACGCCAGCTTCAGCTTAGTTCCTACCCCATCTGTGCCGGAAACGAGAATGGGTTTCTCGTATTTTTTTGTATCCAGGCGAAACAGCGCTCCGAACCCGCCCAAATCAGTCATTACTTCCGGGCGGAACGTCCGCTTCACATGCTTTTTCATGCGTTCGACGGCTTCGTTGCCCGCATCAATGTCTACGCCAGCTTGTTTATATGCTTCACTCATCGTTTCTCCCCCTACAAGAGGTTGCTTGGTTTTAGCGGTGGTTCATAAGTAGCACTGTTAGCATTTGAGCGCAGGTAGCGCTTCTTCGAACTCAATCTCTGTCGGATACTCTCCGTTAAAGCATGCGAGGCAATGTCCTCTATTAGGAGCCGAATCCATGCGGCCGATTGCATCGATCATTCCTTCCACAGACAAGAATGACAGCGAATCAGCCTCAATGATTTGACGAATTTCCTCTACGGATTTGGTCGAGGCAATCAACTCCTCGCGAGACGAAGTGTCGATGCCGTAAAAGCAAGAATTCATAACGGGCGGAGAGCTGATACGCACATGCACTTCTTTCGCGCCAGCCTCACGCAGCATGCGGACGATCCGATTACTCGTCGTACCGCGAACAATGGAGTCGTCAATCATGACGACGCGCTTGCCTTCCACTACCTTGCGAACCGCAGACAGCTTGAGATAGACAGCGCGCTCACGCAGCTCCTGACTCGGCTGAATGAAGGTGCGTCCGACATAGCGGTTTTTGATCAAGCCGATTTCATAAGGAATTCCTGTCGCTTCTGCAAATCCGATAGCAGCAGAGATACTGGAATCCGGTACACCTGTGACTACATCAGCATCAATCGCAGATTCCAATGCCAGCTGCTTGCCCAGACGTTTGCGTGCCATGTGGACGTTGATTCCATCGATGTCGCTGTCCGGTCGGGCAAAATAAATGTATTCAAACGTACAAATCGAACGTTGTGTCGCTTCCGTAAACTTGCTTTCGGTAATGCCATCGCGATCGATGACAATCAACTCACCCGGCTGTACGTCACGCCAATACTGCGCGCCGATAATATCAAATGCGCAGGTCTCGGAAGCGACAGTGATCGCGTCGCCGAGACGTCCCAATGACAGCGGACGCAAGCCATTCGGATCGAGGGCGATCACGAGTTGATGCTCGTTCATGACGAGAAGCGCATACGCTCCCTTGATGTATTGCAGGGCGTCCTTTACCGCTCCCGGCAAATCCTTGCACTCAGAGCGGGCGATCAGATGTGCGATCACCTCAGTGTCGCTGGTCGTCTGAAAAATGGAGCCCTTTGCTTCGAGCTCTTTACGGAGCACGGCTGCGTTCACGAGATTTCCGTTGTGGGCAACAGCCATGCTGCCTTGTGCATAGCGGAAAAAGAGCGGCTGGGCATTTTCAATCTTGCTCGAGCCAGCAGTCGTATAACGGGTGTGGCCGATCGCGATATGACCGCTGAACTTCTCCAGATCGCCCTTGCCAAAAGCCTCTGACACGAGACCCATCCCGCGGTGCTTATACCATTTCTCGCCGTCGGAGGCGCAGATGCCTGCGCTCTCCTGACCGCGATGTTGAAGGGCATGCAGACCCAGATAGGTCAATTGGGATGCTTCTTTGTGGTTGTAGATGCCAAAGACGCCGCATTCTTCATTCAATTTGTCCCAGATTACCCGATCAAACATGGAATCGCATCCTTCCAGGCTGCTTTCACCTCTTGAGTCGAAGCGTTGATCGCTTCTGTACCGTTCACGTTTACTACCAGACGATCGCCGCCGACCGTACCGATGTTCCCGGCAGGTACGCCATGTTCACCTGCCAATGCGAGAATCGCCGCCGCTTGCTCTGGGGAAGCACTGAGCAAGATGCGAGATTGAGATTCACTGAACAAGAGCGCGTCTTTACGCAGCTCGGACGCAAGAGCCACCTGCGCACCGAAGCCTTTGCCGAAGCAAGATTCAGCCAGCGCAACACCCAGACCGCCTTCGGACAGATCGTGTGCGGAGTTCACCAGACCTTGGCGAATCGCTGTGAGAACCAGCTTTTGCACAGCCGCTTCCTTGGTCAGATCGATTTGTGGAGGACGTCCGGAAATGCTGCCCGTAGCCATCTTTTGATACTCACTGCCGCCAAGCTCAGCGAAGGTCTCGCCCAACAGGATGATCGCGTCGCCTTCGTTTTTGAAATCCTGAGTCGTAATATGGTCAACATCGGTGATCAAGCCCACCATTCCCACTGTTGGGGTTGGGTAGATCGCGTCACCGCTGCGTTCATTGTAAAAGGATACGTTTCCGCCGATGACCGGAGCATCGAGTGCTACACACGCTTCGCTCATGCCCTCGCACGATTTTTCAAATTGCCAGAACACCTCAGGCTTTTCCGGACTTCCGAAGTTCAAGCAGTCCGTAATCGCCAGCGGCTCTGCACCAGAGCAGACGACGTTGCGTGCGGATTCTGCAACTGCAATGGCACCGCCCACTTTTGGATCGAGGTACACATAGCGACCGTTGCAATCCGTACTCATCGCAAGAGCCTTGCGAGTACCGCGCACCATGACAACAGCAGCGTCAGAACCAGGCTTTACAGCTGTGTTTGCACGCACGATGTGATCGTATTGCTCGTATACCCACGCTTTATTCGCCACCGTTGGCTGAGCCAGCAAGCTTTTCAGCGTTACATTCAGATCTTTCGGTTCATGGATGGCTGCCAACACATCTACATTCGCGTTTGCTTCGTAGTAAGCAGGCACCGCAGATGGACGATGGTACACAGGTGCGTCGTCTGCCAAGCTGTCTACTGGTACCTCTGCTACTACCTCACCTTGGTGCAACAGGCGTAGCTTGCTGTCTTCCGTTACTTTACCCACTACAGCGGATGCCAAGCCCCATTTATCAAATATCGCAATCGCTTCTGCCTCTTTGCCTTTTTCCACGACGACGAGCATGCGCTCCTGCGATTCAGACAGCATCATCTCATATGCAGACATGCCAGCTTCACGTTGTGGCACTAGGTTCAGATTCATCTCGATTCCGTTGCCTGCCTTGGACGCCATCTCAGAGCTAGAGCTGGTCAAGCCAGCCGCTCCCATGTCCTGAATCCCGACGACGATACCCGTGTCGATCAGCTCCAGGCACGCTTCCAACAAGAGCTTTTCCATGAATGGATCTCCGACTTGTACCGCCGGACGTTTTTTCTCTGACTCTTCCGTGAGCTCCTCGGATGCGAAGGTCGCCCCGTGAATACCGTCGCGCCCCGTGCTTGCGCCAACGTAGATAACAGGGTTGCCGATACCGGACGCTACCCCTTTTTGAATCTTCTCGTGGTCGATCAAGCCGACGCACATGGCGTTTACAAGCGGATTGCCTTCGTACGTAGGGTCGAAATTCACTTCGCCACCCACAGTCGGAATCCCGATGCAGTTCCCGTAGCCTGCAATACCTGAAACGACGTTTTCAAACAAGTATTTGACACGTGGAGACTTGAGCTCCCCGAATCGAAGCGAGTTGAGCAGCGCAATCGGACGCGCGCCCATCGAGAATACGTCACGGATGATACCGCCCACGCCAGTCGCAGCCCCTTGGTACGGCTCAATTGCAGATGGATGGTTATGGCTTTCGATTTTGAAAACGACCGCCTGATTGTCCCCGATGTCGACAATACCCGCACCTTCCCCTGGTCCTTGCAAAACGCGAGGTCCTTTTGTCGGGAAACGACGCAGGACAGGCTTGGAGTTTTTGTAGGAGCAGTGCTCCGACCACATGACACTGTACAGACCTGTCTCCGTCCAGTTCGGCTTGCGGCCGAGAATTTCGACGACACGCTGATATTCTTCGTCAGTCAGACCGATTTCTTTGTATAGTTTTTGATCGGCAATTTGTTCGGCTGTCGGTTCTTTATGCGTGAGTTGTGACACTGTTCTGTTCCCTCCAAGTCTTCAGGATCGAGGTAAACATGCGGCGTCCATCATCGGAAGTCATCCAAGAGTGGACGGCACGCTCTGGGTGAGGCATCATGCCAAGTACGTTTCCACGTTCGTTGCAAATGCCCGCGATGTCTTCCAGTGAACCATTCGGATTCTCGCCATGATAGCGGAAAACGATCTGATTGTTCGCTCTCAGCTTCGCCAGCGTTTCTTCATCACAGTAGTAGTTTCCTTCGCCGTGCGCGATCGGAATTTGGATCACTTCCCCAGCCGCGAAATCACGGGTAAAGGAGGTATCGTTGTTTTCCACACGCAATTCGGACAGCTTGCAACGGAATTTCAGGGAACGGTTACGCAAGAGAGCTCCTGGCAACAGTCCAACTTCGGTCAAGATCTGGAAGCCATTACAGATTCCCATGATCAGCTTGCCTTCTTCTGCCGCCTTCACCACTTGCTCCATGACGGGTGAAAAACGAGCGACCGCACCACAGCGCAGATAATCTCCATACGAGAATCCGCCTGGCAAAAGAATTGCATCATATTTGGAAAGATCCGTATCGGAATGCCATACGTAATCCACTGGCACTCCCATTACGTCTTCAACTGCGTTAAACAAATCAATGTCGGCGTTCGAGCCTGGAAAGACGATAACGGCTACTCGCATATCCTTAGCCCTCCACGATATCAAAGCGGTAGTCTTCTACCACCGTATTGGCTAGCAGCTTTTCGCACATTTCACGTACACGTTCTTCTGCTTGCGCACGGTCAGAAGTGTTCAATTCCAGCTCCAAGTACTTCCCGATACGCGCATTGTTTACTTCATCAAAACCCAAAGTGTGCAGAGCACCTTTTACAGCGTGTCCTTGCGGGTCCAAAACACTCTCGCGCAATGTTACATAAACAACAGCTTTAAACATGTACGTCTCCTCCTAGTCTCGTAAGCATTTCTTTGTAAGCTTCCTCCACATTGCCCAAATCACGGCGGAAGCGGTCTTTGTCGAGCTTTTCATTCGTTACTGAATCCCAGAAACGGCATGTATCCGGGGATATTTCATCGGCGAGGAGAATCTCCCCGTCCGCTGTTTTTCCGAATTCCAGTTTGAAATCGACCAAGGTAATGTTGCGCTCGCGCAGGTAAGGCACGAGGACCTCGTTTACAGCCAGACCCATGCGCTCCAATGCCGCTTGGTCACTCTCGCTCGCAATTCCCAACATTTTGATATGGGAGGCATTTACCAATGGATCTCCCAGTGCGTCATCCTTGTAGTAAAACTCGACAACGGGCTGCGGAAGCACAGTTCCTTCTTCCATGCCAAGACGCTTGGCCAATGAACCTGCTGCGATATTGCGAACGACTACCTCCAAAGGGATAATCTCCACTTTGCGAACAACTTGCTCTGTGGCGGACAGCAGACGGACAAAATGGTTGTCGATGCCCCGCTCCTTCAGCATGGTGAAAAAGATTGCGGTAATCCGGTTGTTCAGCTCACCTTTTCCAGTGATTTGCGCCCGTTTCTCTCCATTGAATGCTGTTGCGTCGTCTTTGTACTCTACCCAATACTGATCAGGCAAAGATGTTCGATAAATGCGCTTTGCCTTACCTTCGTAGAGTTGTTCCTGTTTTTCCACCGTAGGAGTCACCTTCCCAGTCAAAAAGGTTGAGTTTCGGTTAATTCACGAACGTTTCAACTACATTAAAACACAATCATACGCATTTATCAACGAAAAATGATGGAATAGACTTCGACAAACGTTCGGGAATTACTGCATATTTCCCGGACGATAGATGTTAACATTCGTTTACATGTTCTCCATACTGGCTTTAGGAAAAGGACCTCCCTCCGGGCAGGTTCTTTTCTTTTGTTTATGATAAAATTGTCAGTGGTACAACCAATACGTGAAAGAAGGAATTTCAGATGTTTCCATTTGAAGTGTCTTTTCCTACCAAAATTTACTTTGGCATGGGCGAACTGGAGCGTTTGGGCCAAGAAGCACAATCTATGGGCAAAAAAGCATTGCTCGTCACCGGCGGCAATGCAGCCAAACGCACAGGTCTTTTGGACCGCGCCAAGGCTTTGTTGCAGAAAGCTCAAGTGGCGTTTATTGTTTTTGACAAAATCGAACCGAATCCACGTACGGCAACGGTTGATGCCGGAGCAGCTCTCGCTCGTGAGCATCAGTGCGACTTCATCCTGGCTATCGGTGGGGGTTCCGTGATGGATGCCTCCAAAGCGATTGCGGCAGCAGCCGTTTCCGGACGCCCGATTTACGATTACATGCGGGGAAATCCGAGCGGCTCTGGTCAATTGCTGGTACCCGTTCAGGAAGCGCTGCCCATCATAACCGTCCCGACAGTAGCCGCTACAGGTTCGGAAGCAAACCATATCAGCGTCCTGACTCATTGGGACACCCATGAAAAATCTTCCATAAACGGCCCGGCACTTTACCCGAAGATTGCCATTCTTGACCCGTCTATCACCTTTACCGTTCCGGCTCGCGTCACAGCGGAATCTTGCGCCGATATCTTTTCGCATCTGTTTGAAAACTATTTGATCAGCGCGGAAGGAACACACGTTCAGGATGGTATTTCTGAAACACTCATGCGCCTCGTCGTCGAGCACTCCATCACAGCGATCCAACAACCAGACAACGCAGAAGCGCGTTCCACCCTGCTATGGACGAGCACGCTGGGCATCAGTCCATTCGCTGCTGGCGGTCGTGGTGCTGGAATGCCTCTTCACGGAGTCGAGCATCCGCTGAGCGGGATCTATGATATGTCTCACGGTCGTGGACTGGCGATCCTGTCCTTGCCTTATTTTGAACAGGTGATTTTGCAAGACCGGCCCGAGAGACTAGCCCGTATGGGACGTCATTGCTTTGGCGTTACCGTGGAGAACGAAGCGGAAGCAGCACGAGCAACGATTGAAGCCGTGCGCCGCTGGTATGAGCGCATGGGAATTACGGAACGACTCTCTGACTTCGGCGTGACCAAACAATCACTCGCGCAAATGGCAGAAGAAGCGGTTCGCATCGGCGGACGCGGAATCGGGTATCTGCCTAGCTCACGAAAATTAAATGAATCAGATGTAATCGCGATCTACGAGGCTTGCCTGTAAGCGAAGCATCAAACATACTGGCGAGCTTTCGTTCAGGTGTGCAATAATACAAATTAATCATTAATCAAAATTATTTTACTACGGAGGTTACTACCTATGGCAGATCCACGCATTAATGAACTGGCAAGCCGTCTCGTCCGTTACTCCCTCCATTTGCAAAAAGGTGAAAAAGTCCTGATCGAAAATACAGGCCTGCAACCTGAACTCGTTCGTGCACTTGTGCGTGAATCGTTTGCAGTTGGAGCTCTGCCTTTGGTTACTTTGAAAGACCAAGAAGTCATGCGTGCCCTCTATCAAGGTACCAGCGAAGAGCACATGGCCCTAATGGCAAAATACGAGTATGACCGGATGAAGGACATGGACGCTTACATCGCCATCCGCGCTTACGACAACATCAACGAGTACGCCGACGTACCGGAAGACAAAATGGGCATCTACGCTCGCGTCTTGTATCAACCTGTACATACAAACGAGCGTGTTCCTAACAAACGCTGGGTTGTGCTGCGCTACCCGAACAAATCGATGGCGCAACTGTCCAAAATGAGTCTGGAAGGCTTTGAAGACTTCTACTTCTCCGTCTGCAATCTGGACTACGCGAAAATGTCCGCTGCCATGACTCCGTTGAAAGAGCTGATGGAGCGAACCGATCGTGTACGCATCGTCGGTCCAAAAACAGACCTGCGCTTCTCCATCAAAGGAATCAATGCCATCAAATGCGACGGCAAACGCAATATCCCGGATGGCGAAGTCTACACCGCTCCTGTGCGCGATTCCGTTGAAGGAACGATTTTCTACAACGCGGCATCGATCTACAACGGCATTACCTTCAATGATGTGCAGTTCACATTCAAAGAAGGAAAAATCGTGGAAGCGACCAGCTCCAATACCAAAGCATTGAATGACATCCTCGACACAGACGAGGGCGCACGCTATATCGGAGAATTCGCGATCGGCTTCAACCCGCACATCCTCCACCCGATGCTGGACATCCTGTTTGACGAAAAAATCGCGGGAAGCTTCCACTTCACACCAGGGAATGCTTACACAGTAGCAGACAACGGCAACCGCTCCTCCATTCACTGGGACTTGGTCCAAATCCAGCGCCCTGAATACGGCGGCGGCGAAATCTGGTTTGACGATGTGTTGATCAGAAAAGACGGGCTTTTTGTGTTGCCAGAGCTGGAAGGCTTGAACCCGGAGAATTTGATTTAAAGGAAATGAATGAAAAAATGGGTTAGGGAATGAGGTTCCCTAGCCCATTTTCTATCTCTGTGAGAAACCAACACGAAAGGGGCTATCCAGAAAATCGTATTCACTGACTTTCTGGATAGCCCATGCTTCCGTTTGGCAACCGCACCTCAAAACATGTACGAAGTAGATCACTTTGAACAGAAATCGTTCCCCGATGCTTTTCGACGATATTTTTCGCAATAAACAAGCCGAGTCCTGTGCCTCCCCCTTGATGAGTACGCGCTTTGTCGCCTGTAAAAAACATTTCAAAAATATGCGGCAGCGCCTCCTCAGGTATCTGGTCACCGTAATTCATGATTTGCACAACCACTTCATCGCCCTCACGATAAGCGTTCAAATCGATAAAATGGCCATCGCCCCCATAGCGTATCGCGTTGGTCAGGATGTTCTCAAATACTCGCGCCAGCAGCTCTCCATCTCCCACTATCACTAATTGAGCAGTAATCGCACACCGCGCGACCAGCTCGTTTTTCTCAAAGGAAGGATACATCTCTTCATTTAATTGGACAAGCAATTCACTCACATCCATGACCTTTTGCTCGAGGTTGACCATGCCGTAACTCATTCTGGTAATTTCGAAGAGCTCATCAATCAACTTTTCCAATCGTTGTGACTTGGTAAAAGCAATCGTCGCATAATGCCGCATTTGTTCTTCTGACATCTGCTTATCTCGCAAGATGAAATCCAGATAACCTAGAACGGATGTCAGCGGTGTGCGTAAATCGTGCGCCAGATTCAAAACAAGCTGATCCTTACTGCTTTCGGCGAAATCTCCTCGTTCTACCGCCTTTTGCAGCATGTCACTTGCCTGATTGATATCCTTGGCGATATCTGCGAACTCGTCATTGGTTGGAATATGGACATGCCGCGTAAAATCTCCGCTGGCGAGATAATGAATACCAGAGGAAATCTCCCGAAAGTAGCCCGCATACCGTTTGGTCAGGAGATAGAAAAACAAGATCGCAATGGGAGCAAAGACAATCAAAAAGAAATTGATATCCCCCATATCCCTGATGTAACGGCGAACATCGGCAAGCGGCTCTTCATACTTGACCTCCGTCCGATAGTAAAACTGGAGTACTTTATAGAGCAGAAAGGTTACGATACCGGCTAGAAGCATGCCTAGCCCAAGAAGCTCAACCATTTTAGAACGAAAGCTATGTCTCCTCTTTATCATGGAAAAAATGAACCACTCCCTATATTGTTTTTCGTCCAGGGATCAATCATAGTAGACTCTTTTGACACGCTCTCCTAAACGGCTTACCAGCTCGTTCGTAATGGTTTTGCACTGTTGGGCCATTTCCTCGGCAGTGATACTCTCGTCTTGATCTCTACCGATAAAGGTCACAACGTCCCCTTTTTGCACCTCTTCCATATCTGTAATGTCTACAATAAGCTGATCCATACAGACTGAGCCAATAATCGGTCTCCTTTTTCCTCTGATCAGGCAAGTAGCCTCCGCTTGTGACAGCATACGCGGAATCCCGTCTGCATATCCGATGGAAACGATGGCAATCTTACTGTCTTGCTGCACGCTGTAGGCGCGTCCATAGCCCACGAAGGCTCCTTTTTCCACCTGTTTCACCTGCACAACTCTTGCTCTCAGTGATAACACAGGGCGTAGATCGACGCTTGCTTTTACCTTGTCTCCCTGATTGCTCAACATCCCGTAGAGAGCAATCCCCATTCGAGCATAATCATAATGCAGCTCCCCATAATTCAGCACACCGTAGCTGCTTTGGACGTGCAACTTCTGTGGATCGATCCCCATATCTTTCAACTGTTCGATCACGTTCTGGAAATGGGCGATTTGATTTTTCGTGTATGCGATATCCGAAGCTTCCAAACTGTCAGCCACACTCAGATGCGTAAAGGTACCGCATACCTGCAAATTTTTATATCGATACATGGCCGCAATTTTTTCCGTGTGTTCCCAAGATTCCCCGAGTCTCCCCATGCCCGTGTCGATCTTGATATGAACAGGGATTTTCACGTTGTAACCATTCAGTTTTTGGGCATATTCGTCATCTACTACGGTTTGCGTCAGTTTGAACCGGGCGATTTGGCGTATCCGTCGCTCATCGGTATAGCCAAGGACCAGAATCTGCCCTTTTACGCCATTCTTCCGTAGCTCGATCCCTTCATCGATTGTGGCAACAGCGAAGTGATCAATCCCAAACTTGTTTAAATACCTCGCGACTTGCCACCCGCCGTGACCATATGCCTGCGTCTTCACGACTGCCATCACCGCACATTCCTTCGGGAGAACCCGCTGGATTTCCCTGACATTATGTTGGAGATGAGGAAGATGGATATCCGCCCATGCTCGTCCTGTTTGATCCGGTTTTCCACCTCGAAAGCGCTGGATCACCTTCATCGCCATCACAGAAAGAACAAACGACAACACCGTGACCAGCGTAAAATGCACCAAGCTGTTTTCAACAAGCAGCCACGTCAGTCCCGTTACTTTGGCCGCTGCGCGAATAAGCACAATACATAGCGGATGAATGACATAAACATACAGGCTCAGCTTTCGTAAGGCTGGGCGATTTCTGCCTTTCCAGAACAACAGAAGTTGAAAGAGAAAATACATGCACGGTATCAAAAAAATATACATACTGTCATGGCGTTGCAGCTGAAAAGCGTGCAAAAGCAAGCCTTCTATAACTAACATGCTTCCGAACAAAACAAACCCGATGGCATACGGTGTGACCTTTTTCTTTTTCCGTCTGCGGGTATTGGCAATCATCCCTCCCATGACTACAAAAACCGGGGCAAAAAATATACCGTTCCGCGTGTAATCAAACAGGGTAAACATCGATTGATAGAAACTGTCCACATACGGATTCATCTGGGCAAATCCAAAGTAACTGTCTCCCAACAGCCCGATGCCATACAGCAGCATGGTCACCCAAAACGTTTTCCATGCGGATAGTCTTGTATACAAAAAGGTACTGATACACACCCCCAGCATGATGCCAGGGAAATACCACAGATGATACAGGGTCCCGTTAAAAAGGAGGTCTTTTACCACCGAAAACACGGTCAATTGATCCGTAAAATACCCTGCGTACACATTCACAGGAAGATAGAGAAGGATCGAAAGCAAATATAGCTTTCCTACTTTCCATAAAAACTGCTTCAGCAAGTACGCATTTCTGGTGCGATCCGTACCAAGCTTTTGCAAGAAGAAAAATCCTGTGCACATAAAGAAAAACGGAACCGCCACCCTGGCTATTGTTCGTGTCAGTGTAAAATCAGCCCATTCGTTTATGGACAGCAGGGGAGAAGTATGGACTGCGATGACAAGGATCGCTGCGATGATTCGGAATTGATCCAGCCCGCCATACTGCTTTTCACTACCCACGTTCATCGTGCCTCCTGATGAAACACCGTGATGATAAATCCATCCACATTGTTGCCCGATATTTCGTATCTCTCACCAGCCACAACCGGGATGTGCGTAACGGTATCGGTAGCCTTTACATAGTAGATTTCAATACTCTCCTCATCCACTAGCAAATGCTCCTGATGGAATTCGTAGTTTTTCACATACTCGATATACTCTTCCAGACAAAGCTGAAGCTTTTCCATTAAAGCAGCATGCGGATAGCCCACATACCGAAAATGCCAAGGCTCATCCGAAATGCCTGTCAGCTGTTCCTTGTCTTTGTCGTAGCGTTTGATAAACCCATATTGACTGGCACGTTGGCGAAACAGTTGGCATACGCCATGATCGGGAAAAGAAGGGCAAATAAAATCGATCTCTTCCTTCTTTTCCCCTACATCAATCGCAAGCCCGGTCTGATGTTCACTTTCATTCGGACGTGCTACAAATTTACTAGTAAACACCTGTCCATTTTCGAGCAAGGATTGATCATAGATATCCGTTTGTTCCGCCTTGCTGCGAAAGCCACTGACTGGCACGATTGTCTGCTGTGCGTTGCAGGCTTTCAGCAGCTTGGCAAGCATCTTCGCAGCCGTGTTTTCTAGCATAATATTGTTGTGTGTTCCATCAATCAGCCGCATGCGGTTAAGTAGAATACTGTCGTCTGTTTGCCAGCGGATCGGGTACTGGCGATTCACCAGAATCAGATGGCCGTGATGTAAATTGTCGCTGTTCAAAGAAATCGTAGAGACGTGAAGTTGTGTCATCGATTAGTCCTCCTCCAACGCTAGCATAATCAACGTATCAAGAAGCTCTTTATAGGAAATTCCCGCTGCACGCAGCATGCTTGGATACCTGCTTTTCGAGGTAAAACCGGGGATCGTATTCACTTCGTTAAACACAATGTCCCCGTCTGGTGTGACAAACATATCCACGCGAGCGAAGCCACGACAGCCAAAAACCTGATAGAGATGGGTAGCTGTTTGCTTGATTTTATGAGCGCGTTCTTCGTCAATTCTTGCTGGGACATGAATGTGGGCAGTCTCCAATGAATACTTTTCCGTATAGTTAAAAAAGCCTTGGAGCAATTCGATTTCATCCACTTCTCCCACAATGACCTCACGATTTCCTAGTACCGCGCATCCTACCTCAAATCCCACAATGTTTTCCTCGATGACTACTTTGTCATCATGCTGAAAGGCGTTTTCTATACCGATAACCAATTCTGATGTGCTGTATGCTTTCGTAATCCCAATGGAAGACCCTGCCTTTGCAGGTTTGACATACAAAGGGAATCCCAGTGCTTCGGTGGCAGATTGAACAGTTGCAAGATCAGTATTGGGATAAACGGTAACGGACCTTGGCGTTTTGATACCGGAGCTTTCCGCCAGCGTGTGAGCGATATCCTTGTCCATACAAATCGCAGAGGATAGCGTGTGACAACCGACAAATGGAATTCCAGCAAGCTCCAACAGTCCTTGCACCGTTCCATCCTCGCCGTTTTTACCATGCAAAATCGGGAATACCACATCAACCTTTGTGACCGTCATGGCACCGTTCTCCTGTGCAACAATTCCCCGCACTTGTCTGCAAGGAGAGAGAAAAGCAGACACGCACTCCTCGCTTTGATGCCAACTGTCATTCCGAATGCTTTCGATGCTACCGGTATATCGCAGCCATTGCCCTTCCCTCGTAATCCCTAGCAAAATCACTTCGTACTTTTCCTGACACAAGCTTTCCAGCACCGAACTCGCAGATTTAAGGGATACTTCATACTCCGAGGAACATCCTCCAAACAAAATCGCTACAGTCAATTTCTTCATATCATTCACTCCCTCTATTATTTGTTCACGTAGCTGGTTACAATCACACCGCCCATGTTGTCGCCTGAAATCTTATAGTTGCTAGTCATCGGTACTTTGATCGGCATCTCTTGATCGACAGGGTAGTAGTTAATTTCATAGATCTTCCCATTGCTTGTCATGGAGATACTTCTTTTATCTTTTACGTAATCCAGATATTCTTCCAGCGAAAAGTTATTCTGCTTCATGATCGCGCTATGCGGCAAGCCGACATACCGGAAGTGCCAAGGCTCGTATGCCGTTCCTGTAATGGCTATCTTGTCCTTTGGGTAGCGCAAAATAAAACCGTACTTCCACGAGTTATCTGCCAGCCATTTGCCCTCAGGAGCATGCTCCATTTTCATTTGCGTCGATCCAATATCAAGAGCGGAACCTACGTTATGTTCGCTGTAACCGCTCGGCAACGCGTACTCAGGTCCCATTTCTGCATACAGCTGATCTTGTTCTTCCTTGCCTCGATAACCGCTGTTCAGGATAAAGTGGCTCACGTTATCTTGCTGCGCATCTTCGACCATCTCCAAAAACACTTTGGCTACACGCTCTGACACTTCGATTCTGTGATCGAGCAAACGATAGCCTTGTAACAGTTCTTCATGCTCAGACAACCGAACAACATCATTTTTTACCCCTGCCTCATGAACCGGATACTCTTTATTGACCAAGAGAAGGTCTCCCTGATAAATTTGATCTTTTGTTATTTGTATCGATTGTTGCTCCACCTCAGTAGCCTCTCCCAACGTGTCAATATGTCCCCCGACATTAGGTGGTCCATCTGCTATTTTTTGAATCACGATATATCCAAAAAGCAAGAGAATGACAAACAAAAAAATCCTCTTTTTCAATTACAGTTCCCTCCTTCACTTACACATGTAGGATAGGGAAAACTGTTAAAATAAAAAGTAGGGTAAATATAAAATATTTATAAAGATGTCCATTCATTTTTATAAAGTTGCTAGCTTGATGGAAAGGAGAAGGTCAGCAGCATGAATAAAACAGACCGTTTGTTGGCAATCGTTCTGGAGCTGCAGCGCAAAGGTACGTTACGCGCAGAAGATTTGGCCGCGACCTTCGAAACGAGTGTCCGGACGATATATCGTGATATGCAGGCGCTGAGCGAAGCAGGCGTCCCCATCGTTGGGGCACCGGGCCAAGGCTACTCGTTAATGGAAGGGTATTTCCTGCCGCCCGTCAGTTTTTCGGTAGAAGAAGCCGTTGCACTCTTGATCGGAGCAGACTTGGTCGAGCAAGCATTTGACCAAAATTTTGGCAACAGCGCAAGAGCGGTACAGCGTAAAGTAGAAGCAATCTTGTCTGCGGATGTAGGCGAACAAGCGAGCCGTATCCGTTCAACCTTTCGCCTCTTAAGCCCTGGAGCCAACAATCAGCGCGAGCAGGAAAAAGCGCATGCACAACTCCTCCACGATGCGATCATCAATGGGCGAAAGGTGCGGTTCCGCTATCGGAGAGGCACACCTGGGGAGGGTGAAAATCGCGAAACGGTACGTGACGTTGCTCCATATGGTCTGGTGCTGGTTCGGGGTTCTTGGATACTGCTCGCTCATTGCGACCTGCGACAGGATATTCGCCGATTCCGACTGTCACGCATGAGCGGACTGATCGTATTGGAAGACAGCTTTATCCTCCCTGACCATTTCAATTTTGATGATTACAAGCCTCTCGACGATCGATCCCTCGAGGTGCAGATCGTAATCAGTACAGCTATCGCTGATCGGGTAAAAGAATCGGGCTATTATTATATAGAAGAGATAGCGGAGCATCCGGACGGCTTTCTCGTCAGATTGCGCGTCAGACAAATCGAAGAAATATTGTCCTGGGTACTTGGGCTGGGGGCAGATGCGATTGTTCTTACGCCTGAATCCTTGCGTAGCCAAATTCGCGAAGAAGCCAAAAAATTATTCGAGCGCTACTGACATACTGCTGTCAGTAGCGTTTTTTTATAATATCGGTAAGTAAAACTTCTTCGGGTTTCTTCCCGATATTACGGAAAACATTCCGCTAATACGCGGTCGCTCATCCTTGAGCAAGCCTCGATAGAAGTTTTCGTATGATAAAAGCAAGAAAACCAAGAGGAGCTGATTCACCCATGAATGCAAAGGAAATCGTAAACAAACTTGAAGACGTGACAAACCACTACTTGCACGAATTAGAAGGCTTCACCATGGAACAACTCTTGCAAAAACCAAGTGAAGAGGAATGGTCGATCGGCCAAATGTACCTTCACTTAATCCAATCTGCCCGCTATATGCAACTCGGAAGTATCGAGAAATGCAGACAAGGAGGTCCTGCTGTCACAGAAGCAGGTACCGAAAAATCCGAGATCGGGCAGACGATATTTGCTCAAGGCTCCTTGCCTCCCGTTCGCGTGAAAGTCCCTGCCTCCCCGGAGTACACACCTGCACAACCAGAGAGCAAGGAACAGTTGCGTGATGGACTCATCCACGTACTTACACAAATGAAAGAGCTGGAACCGATTCTGGACGAAATTCCTGCGCATTACACGGTGGCTCACCCAGCCTTCGGTCCGCTAACGGCAAAGGAATGGTTTGCCGTCGTAGAAATGCACTATCGCCATCACCTGCTCCAGCTCAACCGACTAAAAGGCTAGTTTTTTTCTCCAAACATACCCGCAAGCTTTTGATAGGTCGGCGGAAACTCTGCTTGATAGCGCAAGAAGGACGGGATCGGATAGCGGATTCCGCCTTTTTGCGTTCCCACTAATCCCTCAACCAGCTCAGCGGCATCGCGAAAATGAAAGCTGAAAGCCATCTCGTGATCCTGTGTCTGGGCAAACAATCTGTCGCCATAACACGGTACGATCACTTGCGGCTGTCCAGTCTGGATCGGCTTGATTGCGATGTCCGCACAGTCGGCCCGACTGGAAAAGGTGGATGGAATCGATCCACCGCGCTTGTACAACATCCCCGCCACCAATCGCATGACTTGTGCCGCATTGCCGTAAATCACGACGACATCTGGCTCGATCTCTGCCCGCTCCAGCGGAAACGACACGTAGTACCCGCTTTCTTCTGCGGAAAATTTCGGGACGTCCAGCTCACTTTTCGCCCCATTTTCCAATGAATCTGTGTACATCCCACAGGCGAGATGCCCCTCTGAATAAAACGTCGGTTGCTCTTCATAGCCAAAAGCCACCTGCGCGATTGGACAGGACAGATCAGCTCCATTCATCGCAATACTCCAGCCGTAACGCCGTGAAAAACCTACAGCTTGGCAAATGGTAATTGGATAACCGAGATCACGTACAGGTCGCTTTGCCTTGGACGGCAGAGCGGCTTCTTCTTTTTGGATGCTAACTCCCACGGGAAATGTCTCTGTCCTCACATACATTTGAAGTGCTTGATTCAGTTCGTTGGCGTTCATTCCATGTACCTCCTCGTTTTTCACATACGCTACTCATACTCCGAATTTTTCGTCTTTTTCTCCTGAAGTCCTGTCACTTCCTTCATTTTTCTCGAAGCTTACAAGATCGTAAGGTAATGGAAAGGTTAATCGATAGGGAGTCGAAACAATCCCTGTTAGGATACAAGAAGACTACACGTATTACTTGGTATGGCTGGAGGGTTCTCAATGAAAAAGTTCGCATGGCTGGGCACGGCACTTCTCGTCTTTCTGTTAATGGGCTGCTCATCCAGCTCACCAGATGCAGTACAAGGGCTCGGAAAAGAAGAAGCGGCGCAAATCGCTGCAGCCGCTGTTAGACAATATTATCAGGTGGATGTTGATACGAATGATCGGGAAATTACGCTGGAGGACCCAGCCAACTCGGTATACAGAGGAGTACCTATCCACGCCATACTGAAACGCGAACCTGTGAACGGCGATGTCCATGGCTTTCACGCCATCATTGAACCAAGGTCAAAGCAAATCCTATCCCTGTCGATTGACGTGATTGGAATAAACGGAGAAAAGGCGACAAAAACGATGACGGAAGCCGATTTGGAAAAGACAGCATCTGATTTCATCCGCTCGAAAAACCTGCTTGCGACGAACGACTTTCGATTCGTCAAAGCTTCTGACGCTCATTCCAATGACGCCAAGCGCTACTTTTATTACACAGATGGCCAGAAAGACTTGGCAATCGGGGTGGACCCGGGCCTGCAACAGGTCGTTACGTTCACGTATGATTGACGCACCCTATCCCTTTACATTTACAATGGGTTCTCCGTTGCGACCGCAATCGCTTTTGTAACGGAGAACCCATTGCTGTTAGTTTCCGCTGTATTTATCCTCAATTTCCTCTCTCATTTCCTGATAGGTCTCAGTTGTGAGACTCACCAAGTAATTGGTAAGCTCCTCCTTGGACTGCGTAGCCAACGCTTCTCTTTCTTGCCTTTTCCCAGTAAGGTACTCCCTCGCTTCATTGCCAATCTTGCCGCTCGCAGACAAATGCTCGATCGCCATTCCGATATTCAAGCTCTCCCGCCAGTTTTTCTCGTACCAGTCCCGGTCGTAAGCATCCACCCACTTTTTGCGATCGATCAGCACAGCGTCTGCTTCTGTCAAAGCATCCCGCTTCCACTGCTCCCACTTCTGGGCAATTTCTTTCGCGCGTTCCAGCTCTTGCTTGAACTGCTCGCGGTTCGTCACATTTGCATACAGACCTTCTGAGGCGTGGGCGATCTCCTTCAATTGCTTCTGCCCTTCTGCATTCACGTCGAAGCCGATGACGTTCAACAACGGCATAATTTTGGACTGGGACAATTCCTTGGCTACTGCCACTGGATTGCCATCGCAAGTCTCGATACCGTCACTGACCAGATAGATGACATTCGTATTTTTATCCGCTTCGAATCCCGCCAAATCTTCCTGAGCGAGACGCAAGGAGTGCGCAATCGAGGTCCAGCCCGTCGGCTCAAACATGTCAAGTGCATGCTCAAGACCTTTCGCATTGTAGGCTTGCAATGGATAGACCATCTCACTGCTGCTACAGGAGAGCTGTTTATGCTCATCTGCATTGCTGCCCTTATGTCCATATACGCGCAACGAGATTCTCGCCTCTTCAGGTAGTGCTTCCGCAAATTCCTTGATCGCTTCCTTGGCGAGCTGCATTTTCGTTTTGTCTCCAATTTTCCCAGCCATGCTGCCGCTTGCATCTAGGATGATTTCGACGTTGAAATTTTCCCGAAACTGAAAGCGGGCGTCCTCGATGTCAGGACTGCCATACGAAGCCATTCTCCAACGGTCGACAACCATTTGGGGACTGAGGTAATCCTCGGCAAACAGGGTGAGTAGCTGATTCCAGTACAAATCCATGTAAGCTTCATTCATCCCGTCGACCAGAGTAGGCATTTTATCCAAAACCTGTATGATCTCAGCTCGATGCGGATAAGCTGCGTGGAAAAATTGTGTGCCAGCAAGCGGTCCGGGCTGGGAAGCAATTAATTCCTGCGTCGTCTGCGGCCATTGCTTTTGCCCGATCCCTGTACTCGCTCCTATTGCGCCTAGTGAACAGCCCGAAAGCAGCAGCATGATCAAGATACTGTTGATCATGAGCGCCATCCGCATTTTTTGTAGCTTTGTTGTCATGCCATTTCCTCCAACAATCATCATCCAAGAATAGGGATATTGATGTAAAACCAGTTGTTCACCTCATCAATAAAACCGATCCGTCTGCTTTCCCCTGTCTGGTAGATTTGCTCAGAATAGGCAGGAATGAAGTCAAACCCCATCGATTCCGATTCGTACTTTACAGAAGTTGTTACTTCAATCCGATTGTCACTGTTGAATAATTTGACGGACGAACCGCTGAGCGTTGCATGGTTATCCGATAGCACTTTGGCAACCACGCCAGGAATTTTGCTGGCCGCGTTACTCAACCCTAGACTTACATATCCCTGCAACTCAACATTGCCTGGCAACGAGCTACTCAATACCGAGTCAATCACGCCGTATTCCATTTCACTATGAGACCAATCCGGATGTGCAGCTCTCATCTGACTCCTAGCGGCTATTTGCTTCAGGTAGAGATAATCATAGTCATAATTCCGAGCGGGTGACGCATCATAGATTTCAATAGCCCGCTCCATCTCATCATAAATATCTTTCACCGCCGCAATACTTGCCTGCTGCGCACTATTCGACGCCTGCTCCTTGTCTACAAAAATGCCAGAAAAGTTGAAAAGCGCGACAAACACCAGCATGAACATGAACCAGTAAATCGTCAGGGTGAAGATCGTCATATTTCCACGTTCGTTTTGCAAATGACGCAGTATACGTATCATCTAGTTCATCACCCTGCTCTTCATTTCCCGATCAATTGAGATATATCGATCTTCCTTTTTGATATAGAGCCAATCAGGAAGAAACCCCAGCTCCATCTGTACGCCGACCTTGGCGGTAAAATATCCGTTGCCTTCCCCTGTGATATCGCCCTCATTGAAGGAAATGTAGCCTCCTGCCGCGTTCACCACGTTTTTGGCAGCTTGTATCGCTTCTCCCGAGTTTCCCGTTATAGCGTACACCTTCGCCGCCTCATTTGCTGCCGACTGAGAGATGATAACGCCGTAGACGCCCACAAGAAACTGCCAGCAAATCAGCATGATCAGAAAGACGAACGGCAGTATGGCGATAAACTCTACGGTGACCGAGCCCTTTTCATTGGAAACGATCTTCTTCAGGCGCATTCTTCGCTCATCTCCTCTCGAACTTATTTGCAAGCTACCTTTCATCAAGCAGTAATTCCCCCGACATAGCCGCCTCCGCTCCTGCTGCCTCGTCTGTCCATTTATTCACGTACATCGTGAACATGACCGCAAAAAACGGAAGAACAATCACATTGAGCAACAACTCAATAAACATGACCGCCCCGAAGGTCGCCGTAATCGACGTGACGAGGAACAATCCAGCCAAACTGATTAGCCATTCCACCAAGCTCACCATCAGCAACAGGCCAAAGATTTGGACAAAATGCTTTTTGCCCATTTCCATGGCAGCTCGCCAGCAACGCCAAGCCGATTGTTTTTTCAGCACCACAAAAAACGGCGTCAAATAGAACAAGATCAAAAGAATCAACCCAGGTATCATGAACAACATCATTCCTGTAGAGACAAGAAAGCTAAACACGATCCCAAATACGAACACGGAAAAGCTGTGTTCAAAAAAAGTCCGAAATGCCTTTCGAATCGGACGCTCATCACCGTCCAGATCACTTTGGACATACTGGGCAAAAGGGATCTGGAGGATCAGCAAAAACAGAAGAAGTAAAAACAGATTGAAAAAGCTTGCTACGAATTTGGCTCCCGTGATCGCGGCGATCAGATTCAGGTAGTTCAGCGTAAAGTTGTGGATGATAAAAAATGGAACCACGAGCACGGCGGACAAGAGCAGCAAAGATTCGATGTTTCGCGCGTAAAAACGGATGCTCTCTTTGAAGGGATGCATATGGGTTTCTCTCACCTTTCCTGTTAAGGGTTTCGCAGTTTATCCATCAGCCCGTTTTCCAAGATGGTCATATTCAGCTTCTCGTGGGCTTCCCGCAACTGTGCAACCGAATGGAAAGATTCATGTTTCCCTGTCGTATGCGTCTCAAAGCTTTTCACGGATTCATCGGCAATGTTTCGCAGCGTTTTGTCTTTGTATACAGAGAGCAAGTCGTGCAGCTTTTTTCGTTTCTGCTCCTGTACCCGATCCAGTTCTACTCGATTGGATTGGAAAAACTGATAAAGGCGGTCCACCGAGTCTTTGATCAGCACCTGCTTACGAATGCGATCATACAAAATGTAGTCGGATTCAAATAAAACATCCCGTAATGCCGTTTCTTCTCCTGCGATGACGTAGTTGCGCGCGAAGAATTGATTAAGCAGATCCATCCCTCGATCATAAATGGCCCTTAGTTGCTCCCGGCTCTCCATCATGGTTTTGCAAACGTCGATAAGCTTCTCTGCATCTTGCCGAATCACAGCGTCCATCTTATCCTGGTAGCTAGGCATCAGCGCTTTCAGATACTCGTATTTTTGCTCGTACATTTCAATCGGCTTCTCTATATCAATGGCCAGATTGTTTTTAATCTTGCGACCCGCATGTGCATGCACCAAAAACAGCTTCACCACGGGCTCTGCTTCCTTGCTGCGAACCACTTCACCATCCGGTCGCAGCACCAAGTACCCGACAGCGTCTTTTTTCCCCCATCTCCAGTACGCTACATGGTAGTAATATTCTCCATCTACGTAGGCTGGGTAATTATACAGCTCTGTCCTCTCTAAAAAACGCTTATTCCGCTCGACCTGAGCCTGCACCTGTGGTGTATTCACGACTTTCATAGCAAAGGACCTCCGTTACGCAAATAAGGATTTCACCCAGCCAACCGCTTTTCCGACCCCATCCCGGATTCCACGAGTAATCGCTCCTCCGGCTAGCTTGTCAGCGTACTTCACAAGTTTGCTCAATCCCCACAAAACCGCACCGGTGACAACAAGCACACCACCTACCGCCTGCCCACCCGGTATGACGGAAGCAATGACTCCTGCATCCATCAGCACACTGCCGAAATTACCGGCGCCATCCACAAATTTCTCATTTTGCGTGGCTTCACTCTGGCTCGAATCAAATGCAGTGCTAAAACTTCCAAAGGTATCCATGATATCAAATGGAAGGCTGATCGCTGCTACGCCAACATTTAAGCCTTTCACTATCCCCGGCATTCTGACGCCGGATGGATTTGCAGAATTCGTGAGCTGACCGCCTTGGAAGATATCCCGAAAACTGTTATTCGGCAATTGTGCCAACACAAACTGATAGTTGGCCCACGCGTTCATCCCGTCGAGTGAATCGACACCCAAGCCAGTTACCGTGTTTACATACGGCGTATTTTTGAAGGCAAGATCAAGGCCCTTTATCGCCAGATCTCCCAAAAACAAGGCTTTGCCACGAAGTCCCGCCGCCATGTCTATTTCGCCATTCATGAGCAAATCAGCGCTGTATTTCACCGTTCCGCCCATGACGTCCTTGAACGTCCATTTGACTGCACCGTATTCAAGCGTCTCCGTCATCGGCTTCGAGCTATCAGGATCGACGCCGGGCTGCTGCGAAGAAGGCATCTGTACATTCGGTGCAGGTGCGGTTGCATTTGGCGCTTGCGGGTTCGAGTAATTGACGCTTGGTCCCTGTAAATCAGGTGCCTGCGGATTTGTCCAATTCCAATTTGGTGCTTGTGGATTCGGTTGATCCCAGTTCGGCGCCTTCGGGTTCAAATTTTCCCAATCAGGAGCCTGCGGGTTTATTTGTTCCCACTGCGGCGCTTGTGGGTTAAGCTGCTCCCATTGTGGCGGCTCCAGATTCGGTTGATCCCACTTCGGAGCCTCGTATTGCAGCCCTTGATACTGAATGGAAGATGCTAGGCCCACCAGTGGAAACAGATTCATCACAAGAATCAGAAAGGCGAAAGTAGCCGCTGCCATTGGGCCTCTTACCCATTTCCTCACTTCACAAACCTCCTTTTGGAGATTTCGTCTCTAGTTCGATTTCGTATGTTGTGCAAACTTCTGGTTGATCGCATCCACGGCTTCCTTATAGGACTTCTCGTTCAAGGTATCCAGGAATTGCTCCAGTTCATCTGCCTTTTTCTGCGCGATCACCAGCTGCTCATCGTTCAACTTCCGCAGATGATCAGCGAACTCATCTGAAATCATGCTGTTTGCATCCATGGTCATGATCGCAGATGTTAGTTCATGATTTTCCCGTTTGGCGATACGGCTCCATTTCAAAGCGAAGTGACTAATGTCGATCGATCGAGAACTACGAGTGGATACGGCTTGATGGGATGCATTGGCTTTCCACTCTTTCCACTTGTTCGCGATTTCTCTCCCACGATTGAATTCGTCCTGCAGCTCCTTCTGATCTTGAATCAGAACATAGCGGCCTCCTGCTGCCTTCGCGACGTCTTTCAACTGCTGCTGCCCCGGACCGTCTACACCAAATCCAATCACGTTAATAATCGGCGTAATCTCTGATTGGGCCAATTGTTTGGCAGCTTCCACTGGGTCACCATCGCATGTTTCGATTCCGTCACTAACGAGGAAGATCATATTCGTGTTCTTGTCTCCAGGCAATTTGCTTAAATCCTTTTTGGCTTCCTGCAAGGAGTAGGCAATCGGGGTGTATCCGGTAGGTTGGAACTGATTCAAGGATTGCTGCAGTTTTTCTTTGTTATAAGACTGCATCCCGTATACCAGTTCACTGCTGCCGCAAGATAGTGCTTTATCCGACTCTTTCCCGCTGCCCTTGTGTCCGTATACGCGCAGAGCGACATTCGCTTGCTCCGGCAATGATTCAGCAAAGGCTTGAATCGCTTCTTTGGCCGCATCCATCCTCGTCTTGCCGCCCGATTTTGCCGCCATGCTGCCACTCGCGTCCAGAATAATCTCCACATTGTAGCTTTCCTTGAACTTGAACCTCGGATCATCGATGTCCGGATTCCCAAATGAGGCCATTTTCAGTTCATCAATCATCTGTTGCGGATCAGGATAGCTTTGGGCAAACAACCCCAACAAGGCAAGGTAGTACTTGTTCACCATCTCTTCATCCGAGTTTTCAACAGTTGGGAACTTCTTAAGTTCAGGCAATATTTCTTCCCTGTTGTTGTCATACGAAACCCCGGAAAAGCGTCCTGGCGGTGAACTGACGAAGTCCTCTGTCGTTTCCCGCTTTAGCGGAATACCTTCCTGTGCCATTGCCTCTAACGCTTTTACTTTTTCTTCTCGCGTCAGCTCGATATTTGTTTCTCCTGTTTGGTCTGGCGGTTGGCTTTGCGAAGGCGATGTTTCCGTACTTGGTGGAACAGAAGGATTTTGTCCCTCTGTGTTCTGGGAAGTCTCCGGTTGATTGTCCGCCTCTTGCGAACACGCCGTTAACAGGCTCAACAGGAGGATCACTGCAATTATTCCCTTCACGAGTCTCATCAAAGTGCTACCTCCTGCTTGATTTCGACTTGCTATGTAAGAGCGTCGTATGTTTCAGGTGGTGAAGAAACATTCCTTCACCACCTCTTTTCCATATGCTCATCAACAAAAAAGCATTCAATGGATGATTAATTTCCGTCTAATTTTTTGATGATATTGCTAAGCGTATCCCCAATCGATTCTCCAACGAGTGCCGGGTTACCATTAAAGTAAGTAATCACCGCTCCAAACACAGCGATCACCACACCCGCCAATGCGATCCACTCAATTGCTTGCGCCCCTCTTTCATTTCCCAGAGCTCCTTGACCTTTTGTATACCATTTCAACATCATGCTTTTCATGAAAAATCTACTCCCCCTCATTATTTGGATGATGAATAAATAAAGAACTGTGCACTCCCATCTCGCTGACGGGCATCACCTCCTAAAAGTGAAGCCATGGATCATGGCATGATGTCGGAGAACATACTGAAGTTCTCCAAAATATTCAATACCATCAAACCGCCAATCAAGATAATCGCTGTAGGAGTCACGACAAACGTGGTGATCAGGGTTACTTTTGGCGACGCCTTGGCCGCCTTTTCCTTAATCAGCTCTTTGCGGATTCTCCGCATGTTTTCCGCCTGTGCTTTGAACGTGACGGCAATCGGCACCCCCAGGCGCATCCCCTGAATGAGCGCTTTGATCAGCATTTGAAACTCCGGATTGTCGTTGCGTCGCAGCAATTGTTCATACGCCTTTTCCCTCTGCACACCGAGATCCAGCTCTTGATTGAATCGGGAAAACTCTTCCCGAATCGGCCCATCAAAAAACTTAATGACTTCGCGCAAAGCCTGATCGAGACTCACCCCCGCCTGGAGAGTCACGCTTACCGTGTCAAGAAATTCAGGCAGGTCATAGCGCAGCTGATGTTGGCGATCGCGCGCTTTTTTCTTCAAAAGAAGGATGGGCAAAAAATAGCCAACCAACGGCCAGGCGATCAAGCCTAAATGCGATAAAGGAAAGCGGAGTATGAAAAACAGCGTGCCAGCAATAATGCCGAGGAGAGCCATGAAAATTTTGACTCCTTGGAATTGGGCGACGGTCAAATCTAGTGGGCGCCCAGCCTTCAGCAACCAATCCTCGACCTCATGCGACTCACTGAAAAAGTTGATACGCTGCCCCATGACAGCATAGTCGTCTCCATACCGAAGCAATCGTTTGACCAGACGCTCGGAGGAGGTTTCCTGCTTGCGCACACCGTAGTTTTTGTGCCCGCTCATCTCATGGACATGTGCGAGCAGCTTTTGCTTCTCGATGGAGTAGCGATACCACTCCTTCAGACAGATCGCAAACAGCAACAGAAACAAGAACACGCATGTGATTATGAGAGCATCCATGTTTTCACACCTTTATGTTGGTCACTTTCTTTACGAGGATATAGGACAAGAGAGTTCCGATTACAAACAACCCCAGAAGAAAAAGACCAAATCCGGAAAACAGCGGATCAATGAAGCCTTTGTTCATCATGTTCATCATCAGCACCAGGGCAATTGGCATGATCGGCACCAGGATAGAGACGTATCGCTGTTCCGCCGTCATCGTCTTGATTTCCTGATTCACGATGCGGCGATCCTCCAATGTCTCCGCCATTTCTTGCAGCACCTGGCTCAAATTCCCCCCTGCGCGCCGTTGAATCAAGAGCGTAGCAGAAAAGATACGGAATTCTCGCGTCGGTATTCGTTTTTCCATGTCAGAGAGCGCCCGGTCAAAGCTGACGCCTAGCTGCAGCTCACGCGCCATGCGGCTAAACTCATCTCCAGCGGGATAATTCATTTCCTTGGCTACCAGTGAGATCCCCTGCGAAAGCGTAAGACCGGCTCGCAGCGAGTTGGCCAAAAGACGGCACACTTCGGATAGCTGTTCATTCAAACGCTCCTGGTACTTGTTGCGTCGGACAAAGAACAGCACGTTCTGTATGAGATACATCACCACTGCACCGATAATAATGTTAAAAGGAAAAGAAATATTCACGACGTTACTGAGCAAGAAGGCGAGCCCCATGGTACCTACGACCAAAATTCCGTAAAACTCCGAGGGAGCAAGCGGGAAGTTCGCTTTGATCAGCTTTTTTTGGATTTCTTTGGCATAGGGCGTCTGGTCAAATTTGTCTCCCCAAACGATGACGACGCTTTTTCGTTTTCCTTTTACCTCGAACCATTCTTCCGCTTTCTTTTTCCATTCGGTCTTCTTGGCCCGATAACCGAGATACTCGTAGATGCCCCAGATGCCAAACAACACCGCGAGACTAAACAGAATAGGCATGGTCACGCTGCTTCCCTCCTTCCGCCCTGAATGAAGATTCATCCAGATTGATTCCAAATAATTGGAGCCTCTCCAAGCACCGCGGGATTAGCCCGGTTGCCGTAAAGTATCCAAGCACTTCCCCTTTCGCGCCGATCCCCTTCCGCTGGAAACGAAAAATCTCGTTGACCTCCACCCGTTTGTCTTCGGTTTTCACTACTTCCGAAATGGAAACGATTTTACGTGTTCCGTCAGACAGACGTGTGACCTGGACGATGATATCCAGCGCACTGACGATATATTCACGGACAATCGTGGAGGGCAAATCCATCCCAGCCATGACGACCATCCCTTCCAAACGGTTAAAGGCATCCTGTGGCGAGTTGGCGTGAACGGTGGTAAGCGATCCTTCATGTCCGGTATTCATTGCCTGCAGCATATCGAATGCCTCTGCACCCCGTACCTCCCCGACGATGATTCGGTCTGGCCTCATCCGCAGGGAGTTTCGCACGAGTTGCCGGATCGTGACTTCCCCTGTTCCCTCCATGTTGGGTGGACGTGCCTCCATCCCAATACAGTTGGGGTGAGTCAGCTTCAACTCGGCTGAATCCTCAATGGTTATGACACGTTCATAGTGGGGAATAGCTTTTGCTGTCGCATTCAGCAGCGTCGTCTTACCACTACCGGTACCGCCGGAGATCAGCACGTTCATTTTGGCTTCCACCACGGCTTGAATAAACTGAGACATTGCTTCACTGAAAGAACCAAATTGCATCAGCTCATCCATCAAGAAAGGCTCTTTGCGAAATTTACGGATCGAAACGAGAGTGCCATTGAGACTGATCGGAGGGATAACGGCATTTACGCGGCTCCCATCCTTCAGACGGGCGTCGACCATCGGCGAGCTCTCATCGATTCGTCGGCCAAGCGGTGCCACAATCCTGTCCACGATATGCCGTAAATGTTCCTCGTCACGAAATTTTAAGTCGGTTAATTCCAGCCTTCCTCGCTTCTCGACGTATACCAGGTTGTGTCCGTTAATCGAGATCTCCGTGATTTCCGGATCGGCGAGCAGCGGTTCAAGCGGGCCAAGCCCCACCGATTCATTGATCAGACGAGTCAGCAGAACGTCCTTTTCATTTCGCGGAATGACTACTTTCTCTTCCGACATGTATTGGGAGACGAGACGTTCGATTGCGAGACGCATTTCATCTGAACGAAGACTGGTCAATCTCTCCAAATTGGTCTCCCGTAAGAGTCGGGTCTTGTAGTGCTCAGCCAGCTCGTCGATGTACGGATTGAAGGAAGGAGCTGCTAATGTGGCAGTGAGTGTCGTCTGCTTTGCCTCATCCCCTGGCGCTGTCTGCTCTTGCTTTCGTCGGAATAAAGCCATCTAACTCCCACCTTTTTGAACTTGCTCTTTATGACAGTTTCTTGAGTACCCATTTTCGGATGTCTTTCGCAGCAGGCGAGAGCTTCTTCTCATTCGCTTCCTTTTGCAACGGTCGACCTTGATTGACAGCCGCTTGCACTCCTTGATGATCTCTGCTGATTTCAGCGGTAATTGGTGCGTTGAATAACCCTTTCAAATCAGACACATTCAGTTCGTTATCCCTTCCCACCTGGTTGACGACCACTTCGAGCCTGCCTGCGGTATCAATTCGCAGACGTCTGAACAAGTCTTCCACGAGTTGGTAAATTTGAACGGACGGTGTGTCCAGATTTATCACGTAATAAATCATGTCAGACTCTGACAAAGCGGCAAAAGTAAGCTCGTTCATATGCGTTGGCAGGTCGATAATCACAAAGTCATAACTGCGGCGGCTAGCGCGGATTAATCTGGTGACAAATGCCTCGGACATATTCTCCGCTGTCTCGGCATCACGCGGGCTGACCAGCACCTCCAGCTTGGAATGGTTCTCCCTTTGGGCCACATTGCGAATATGAAATTCGTTGATTTCGTCCATAACCGGCATGAGATCGCCCAACGTACGGTTGTTGTCAAAAGACAAGAAGGTTTCTATTCCACCGTATTGGAGATTGAGATCGATGAGTAGCACACTGGCCGTAGATTCCAGCTTCAACGCTTGCGCAAAGCCCGTTGCCAGTTGTGTGCGTCCACTTCCCCCTTTTCCACTGTAAAAGGAGTACACCTTTCCCCGACCACGCACGAAAGCTTTGCCAGATGCATCCGTGCCCTTTTTTCTCTGTTTGATCTGGGACAAATCTGATATTTTGTCGAGACGGTCAGACAACAGGTTGAGCTCATCAGGCATCACGATGTATTCCACGGCACCCGCACGGACAACATCTCGCAGCAGAACAAAATCCTGTCTTTCCGTGAGGTAAATGAGTATGCCCTCCGGGAGCTCACCTTGTATGTACTGCACCAGCTCTACTCCTGCTCCGTCTTCCGGCTGCACAAGCAAAACGACATCGGGTCCAATCCGGTCAATTTCTTTTTTCACTTCAATGGAAGTCGTGTAGCGTACTTGCTCATACGGAGTCAAAATATCTCTCAGCATGTCTTTTACAGAGTCGTAATCCGCTACGACGAGAATCTTCATCTCTTTGTTCATGACTTACCCTCCGGTCTTCGGTGGTTGATTAGTTGGCTGCGGTGGTACCGAAGTTGGTTTCGCTGGTGGCTGGACCGGAACTGCCGGTGGTGTCTGTACTGCCGGTTGCCTTGCCGCTGGCGGTGTCGCAGGCTTCGCTTCAGCAGGTTTGCCAGGCGGTTTTGTCTGTTCCGGCTTGGTCTCCACAAACGGATCGGGAATACCCAAGTCTCCTTTGCCCACATTTGCTTTCAAAATACGAACCATCTGGGCGTAATGCTGCTGGTGAATGAATTTCGGCGCTTCCTCGAACGGCAGCTCGAGAGCTACCCCTTTGAAGCTGTTCTCCGATTTTGCCACCATGGCAACTGGCACGTCTTTCATGAACACTTCCGTCACGGGCTTCCCGTTCTCCTCATGCGAAATGATGATGTCCACCCGGTCTAGCGCCTCCAGCTCCTGATCGAAGACGACATTACTCGATGAAAACACCGTCACGAGCCTGTTGTTCTGGTCCCGTACGACATTGGCTGGCTTCATGATGTTTTTCGTGATAATGTCTCCCTTTGACAGGGGAACGATCGTGACTTGATTTTTCAAACTGCCTTTATCGATAACATACGAATCATCCGCATACTTTTTAGGGATTTCCCTTACCGTCAATTGGTCGGGTTGTATCAGTGCCCGAGATGGAATATCTGCATTTGCTTCGTATATTTCCACCATTTCACCCAGTTGCGCGTTCAAATCCTTGATTTTTTGCAGAAATAGAAAGCCCGCAAGTGCAGCAAGTAGGAACGATAGTACAAGGAAAATGATTGCCCTACGTTTTGATTCCAACATCTGAAGATTCCCTCTCTTTTTCGAAAAATCCATTCATGTTCATACTTTGTCGTTTTCTTACCAAGATTTCGAATAAAAAAACTTACGAGAAAAGCACTAGTAATACATGACCATGACCAGCATGAGACTGGTCCCACCCGCGACAAATGGCGCCAACGGGATCTCTTGCCCGAGCTTCATCCTGCCTGTCATTTTGGCGATGGCCCACATGGGAAGCACACTAACTCCCGCAAGCAAATACGTAAGCATAATCACGACCAACCCCGCTTGCCATCCAACCGCTGCTCCAACTAGAGCAAGCAGCTTAATATCTCCTCCGCCCATCTGACCGTTGCTGATCACCGCCATGAGCAATGAAATTCCTCCCAGCACAATAACGCCCATCGCATAGGTTAGCCACTTTTCTGGATGAAGGTACGCATGCAAAACGAGAAAATACACTATTCCTGGAAGCGTCAGCCAGTCGTAAATAAGACGACGGCGTAGGTCAGTATACATAGCGACTGCCATTACGAAAAGAATGGGAATGATGACATACCAAGATAACACCATATGTCCTCCTTCCTGCTTTTTGAGGAAAATTTCACCATTACAGACTGTCAATTAGGGAAAATTGTTGCAAAAATATCCAATTTTTTTGGATAATTATTTGTAAAAACGCTTTCACTTCCTAGTTCTCTAGATTTTCGCACGGGACATTTTTCCTTCTCTTGCCTAATCCTGCTGAAGTCCAGAACTACACTTCTGAAATCCCTTACTTGTTAAAAAATTCACATTTCCTTCCACCGTAAAGGTTTGGATAACCTCTCTATTGATGATAGAGTAGAGAGTATGGAAAAATTAGATTCGCAAGACAATCTGTTGCATTTTATCGTTTTTTGAAGGAGAGACAGTGGATGAGAGCCTTATTGGTAGACGACGAGCAACTACCCTTGATGCATCTGCAACGATTGCTGGAAAAAGATGTTGGCGGCGTTAAGGTAGTCGGTGCCTACACCAATCCTCTCGAAGCGATCGACCAAGCAATATCCCTTCAACCAGATGTCGTATTTTTAGATATTAATATGCCGCGCATCAGTGGTCTGGAGATCGGAGAACGTCTGCAAGGAATCGATAACTCCCCGGAGATCGTTTTTGTCACAGGGTACGATAAGTACGCCGTTGATGCTTTTGAGCTGTGCGCGCTGGATTACATCATGAAGCCCGTACAACTCCAACGCTTGCAAAAGACAATGAACCGTCTGCGCGAGAGAATCAAGTCCGCGCAAGAAGCCGCGCCTGTTAAAGAAGAATCAGTCGTTTCCATCCAATGCTTCAATAGTATTTTGTTTCACCAACCGAATCAGGAGCCGCAAGAGATCAAGTGGCGCACGAACAAAGCCCGCGAGCTGTTTGCGTATTTATTGCATCACCGCAACAAGATGATCGACAAAGATTCGCTTATCGAGCTTTTGTGGCCGGATTATGATGGAAGCAAAGGCGTAACCCAGCTATATACGACGATCTACCTCATCCGGCAAACCTTGAAACGATATGGTCTCCAAACGATATCTATCAACAAGGGCAATTTAGAAGGCGGCTATAAGCTGACTATCGATTCAGCCGAGATCGATGTGGAAGAATGGGAAAATCGGTTGCGACAATTGCCTCCGCTCTCTCTTTCTAGTATGGAGGAGTATGAACAAGTGCTGGTTACGTACACAGGGGATTACTTCGGAGATTACGACTATTTGTGGGCTGAGTATGAGCGGGAAAGACTCCGCAGAATGTGGCTGCAGCTCGCGAAAACAATGAGCAGCTTCTATTTGGGCCATGGTAGAGTACAAAAAGCAATCAACGTCAATCAGCGCATTCAGCATTTGCACCCGCTTGAAGAGGACATCTACATGATCCTGATGCAGTTGTACGCTTCCTTGGACGATCATGTGGCTGTAGAAGAGCAGTACATGCTTCTGACCACCCGCTGGGAGCAGGAGCTCGATTCCGCAGTGAATGTACATATCACCTCATGGTATCACGCCTGGAAACAAGAGACTGAACATAAACAGCTTTAAGCTATCGCTCTCAACAAGGAGGCATACATGAAGAGTAAGCTGTTCAGCCTGTGCACTGCCATTCTCCTTACTGCTTTTTCAATTCTGCCTTCTTCTGCCGTTGCCTCTAGCTACGCAACCGTTTCGTATTATCCGAAGCCAACCCAAGATGTGCTGCGAAACCCGTACATGGGACTGGCTCCAAGTTCACGTTCAAACAGCATTGAGCAAGAGCACACCCTTGTTCATGCCAATATTACCTGGAGAATGCTTGAACCAGCCAAAGGCGAATATGCCTTCGAGGAAGTCGAAGATTACATTCGTTTTGAAGAATGGGGAGAGAAAGGCGTAAAATTTATTATCCGTCTCGTACTAGATGACCCCGATGATGAAGAAGCGGACAAGGAGATACCGGATTGGCTGTATGAAGAACTTGATGGTGACGGTGAGTGGTATGAAAACGATCACGGCAAAGGATTCAGCCCCAATTATAGTAATCCCGAGCTCATCATGTACCATCGAAAATTAATAAATGCGCTCGGGGAACGCTATAAGGACGACCCACGAATCGCATTCATACAGCTCGGCAGCATCGGACACTGGGGAGAGTGGCACACGAACACGTCTATTCCTTTCCCCCAATTAAAAATCAGCGATCAGTACGTGCAGCCGTATTTGGAAAACTTCCCTGATAACATGCTTCTGATGCGGAGACCACACCCGATCGCGGGCAAGTATCGGATGGGCCTATATAATGACGTGTTTGGCAACAAAGAGGACACGAAGAGCTACATTTCTTGGATACAAGAAGGCTACGTCTCTTGGCTGACCAAAGAAAAAATGCCAGCAATGCCCGACTTCTGGAAGTATGCGCCAAGCGGGGGAGAGTTTTCTCCGGACGAATCATTAAGCAACTATTTCAAGCGTCCTTTGATTAGCCAAGTGATCTCGCAAGCCAAATCGACACATATTAGCTGGGTGGGTCCCAATACACCTGGACGTTTCCAAAAAGACAGCGAGAATCAAAAATATGTGGATCGGTTTTTAAATACGATTGGCTACCGTTTCTCCCTTATCAAAGAAACGCATCGAGAAACAGTTGAAGCAGGAGACGATCTTTCTGTAAGCATGGATTGGCAAAACCAAGGTGTAGCTCCTTTTTACTTTCCTTGGATTCTCGAACTGTCTCTTGCAGATGAAGACGGAAACATCGTGGCACAAACACAAACAGATGAGGACATCCGAAAATGGCTCCCGGGCAAAAAATACGTGAAGCAAGTCTTAAAGATTCCAGGCGATGTCCCAGAAGGCGACTACACCCTTGCTGTTGCGATTTTAGACCCGTATTCTGGTAAGCCAGGCATTGAGTTTGCTATGGAAGGCAAAAGAGACGACGGCCGGTACACGTTGGGAAGTGTACAAGTACATGAATAACTGTCATAGCAAAGAGCCCTTTTCAGACAACCGTTACAGGTGTCGGAAAGGGCTCTTTCGCACTATTTCGAGAGCATCTTGTTTATGGAGCGTAGTCGCCATCGTAGCTGACCAGCGATACGTTTTTCACACCTTCTACCTCTGACATGTCTTGAACAAATGCTGTATTATCCCCCTTTATTTTTACTTCTACAATCAATTCGACCATTTCTTTGCTGACTGTCTTTGATTTCAACGTGTACTTCAACTTGTTTAACTGGTATTTGACCCCATCGTTGGCTTGATCGTGGTAGTTAATAATGAACAAATACGCGATATCCCTCATTTGTCTTTTCGATAGGACGAAAATGGTTACTGCCACTACAAGGGAGCCTAAAATAGATAAAGGGTAAACACCTGCCCCTGTGGCAATCCCCACCGAAATCGACCAAAACATAAACACAATGTCCAGTGGATCTTTGATCGCGGTCCGAAACCTCACAATGCTCAACGCACCGACCATCCCTAAAGACAGGACGATGTTCGTACTGATCGTCATGATGATCAGGCAGGTAAGCATGGCCATTGCCACCAATGTGATGTTAAACGTGTGGGTGTAGACGACACCGCGAAACGTTTTTTTGTACACAAAGTAGATAAACAGACCAAGCAGCCCTGACAACAGCAGGCCAATCGCGGTATCAATTAACGAAATGCTGGCGAATTGGTCCATCCGCAACACGCTTTTTTTGATAATATCTTGAAAATTAATTGTATTTTCCATAGATCCAGACTTCTCCTCACGCTAAAGATTATAGTATTTTTTGGTCTCCTCTCTGCAAATGACATACTTAGAGATAGCCGATCGCTGATTGCTGAGCTTTTGAAGCAAATGTCTGATACTGAATGGCAAAAATTGATCGTATTTTACTTCCATGATCATCATCGGCTGATGAATTGCATGTACCATCATGATGTCTTTATCGAATATATCAAGTGAGTTGACGTTGGCCTTCAATTGCTTGTCAAACGTAATCCTGACATTCCCTTCCCTCATGAGATACGCCTCGCGCACATAATCCGTAATGACACGCGGGCGAAAGAGATGATTTTTGCAGGACAAGTAGAAGTCTCGAAGTAAACTATTTTCTGTCTCTTGTAGAAACTCAACCTCTCCAACCAAAATCCTCTCGTATTCGTCCCTCGTAATCGACGCACCTTCCTTGCAAATGTACCCACCGAACTTGCTCTTGCGCTCCATTTTGATAACAGCGTCGCTTTTGTTGTAAACGCGAATACGGTACTTCTTCCGTTGGAAAACGCCATAGTTTTTTACTTGCAGAGCCGTGTCGTGGATATCGTCGAAATACAAGCTGCGAATATGGTACCCCTTTTCATCTACAGAATGATGATCGAGTGTCGTAATCAACTGCAGCTTTTTACGCAACGGCTCATACTCGCTCAGTCGAAGATAATACTTGAGTTCATGGCGCAATCGCTTGTTTCCGATCTGGATACCTGTTATCTCGATCCCTTTCATTTCAAAACAAACTCCTTCACCCCGTGATAGATCGCGTCTTCTGGCTCTACCTTGTCAAAAGAGATCTGTGTGTTCCCCTTACTATCCCGTACCATCACTCGCCAAAAGAATCGGCCTTTTCCGGGGGCTTTCATCTTGTATTCCACCCCTGTCAGCCCCTTGACCTCAGTATGTTTCTTGGTGAAAGAAGGATCGTAGCTGACTGCAAACTCGTAGGTCAAATCGTCCCCTTGCAGGTCATACGAATGCTCCCAAGAAAATACGAGCATGTCCCCTTCTTTTCGTGGTTCACTCATAAAAAATGGCATTGGTTTTTCTAGACGCTCAAAATACCGTTTCTTGTTTTGCTCAGGCTGAAGGGAAATAGCGGCAAACTCCACCTCAAAAAGTGACACATCTTCCGGCAAATTATATAAATCAGGCTTTTCCATCACGTATTTGCTGGCAATCGGATAATAATTCTGCACATACTTCTCCGTTTGCTCCTTCGTAACGATTTTACTTACTTCCTCGACCTTTTCGTTCAATGCTTTTACGTTATCAGGATCTTTAAATACGCGATTGAATAGCTTGGAAACCCAGTAGGTTGAAAAACCAAATTGCCAGTCTGCAATCGCTTTTTCAGGTTCCCGTTCGAGCCTTCCTTCATATTTCCCCCACGACCCGTCGTAATCCCAAGGCAGGAAATACCACTTCGTCGAGTTAGAAGGACTGTATAAATAAAAGTTGTGTACGGCATTGTCCGCATTTCCAAACAAAATGTTGGAAGCAAGCCAGGTGTAATAGTTGTCCCGATCAAAATGCTTGTCCAAAAAGTCTTTCGTCTTGATTGCAGGATTGTGGAGATCATCCAGCATAGAAATGAGCTTTTCATGATCCTCACTTCCCTTTATCTCCAACAGGCTTTCAAACGCTTTTTTGTCATAATCAGGGTCGGTTGCCAGCTTGATAATATCCTCATAACGATGGAATTCAAAGCTAATCGCCTTGTATAAATTCCCGTTTCTGTCCAATCCATGAGACTGTAAAAATGTTTTGTTCGGTTGTTCAATCTGTGTGAACAAACCATAATCCACAAAGTTCTTGTTAGGATTTTTTCCAGTCAAATCCTTGATACGCAAATTAACGAACTGCGTCCGCAGGCTGGTCATATGAGGAATCTGTTCGAAATAATCAAAGCTCAGCTTTTGGCGAACCCGAGTCAAATCAGATTTGTGCTTGTTCAGGTTGATGTTTCGCTGGTCTCGCCAGTATCCAGCCTTGTCATACAAACGTATTTTGTAAGACTTTTGTTCAGATTTTCGGCTCGACTCCCCACGCAGTTCAATCGATCCGTTTGCCCTCGTTTCCCCGTACCCAAATAATCCTTGGGCAGGACCTTCCGCGGTTCCTTCTTGCATGATGACCTTGGCTTTGAGGTCCTCTCCCTTTTCATTCATGCCATTCGGAGACTGATTGATTTCCTTCAAGGTTGTCGTTTTCAGCTCCTCGTTCTCTTCATTGACTACGGTCACATATAAATAGACGAGACTCCCGTCGACATCCTGCTCATAAACACTCCGATTGTCAACGAGTCCTTCGCTTACCGGCTTCGTTTGCTGCACCTGGCTCGTTGCTGCTGGCTTTTCTGTTGTTGATACTTCAGGCGAAACCTGCGTACAACCAGTCAAGGCAACTCCTAGTGCGAGCAGGCTCAGTACGAATCTCTTTTTCTTCAACCTGACTCCTCCCATCATCTATTTCATTCTGTTTTCTTTGATAAAGAGCGGCTGCAGGCAGTAAGTGTAATAATCTATATTTTTCAGGAAATAAACCAACCTCCCGAGGCCAGCAGAAAGCGAAAGAAAAGCAGCTACAAAAAAAGCGAAGCCGTAATTTTCTAAAGGAAGCATTCCGATAGTGATCGCAATCGTACTGATCAGAAACAGTGTCGCCACTCCAAGCGCTCCCTTGCGATCGTCAAAATAGAGCAGTAACAGGACAATCACAAACATGACGGCATACAAGTATCCCGCGATCACCAGGATGTTGAATCGTTCAATCTGCTCGGACGAAAAACCGATGTGCGGGAGCAACGTAATTCCCAGCGCCAGTGCCATGAACGAAAAGAACAACTGAACCTCCATCATGAAGCTGAGCTCTTGCATCAAGGTTTGCACCATATCTGTTTTTGCCCGTTTGATATCTTGCACGGAGCCTGTTCCCAGTATCGTTCCGTAATACGTTCGATACTTTTCGTAAAAAGCGGTCTCCACCGATACCACAAACATGACCATCGTTGGCAGTATGCTCAAGGAGGCATAAAACGCAGGCACATCATAAAAAGGCGCAATCACGTAAGTATCTGCAACAACCTCCTGTAGAGGACTTGCTAGCCAGTAAATGAAATGATGGACATAGAAACCGAGAGAACAAAAGAGTCCAACCAGCAACAGGCTCGGGTATTTTTTCACGTACTTCAAGAAATCAAAGTAGTTTCTCTCCCGTTTCGGAAAATAGCTTTCCAGATGAATCATGGACAGAACGATCATGGTAAAAAAGCCAAGATTCATAGATATCAGCACGGAGAAGCCTTTTTCCCATTCAGTCAGATTCAACAAAAGAAACGCAACCAAAAGCGTTACGACAACAGCCGCTACATACCCTCTGATAATGCGCATGTAATCCTTTAAGGCCGACAAATAGGCAGATTGCAACCATACAACAATCAGCTCTACAAAAAGCAAATAGGCGACAAGCTTAAAGGACGACGGCAGTGGTGCCAACCAGTAAAAACCGACTCCGAGGATTCCTCCCAACCCCAGGCAAATAGCGATGACTCCGTACAAAGAGGCAATGATGTCGTTATACTCCCTCAAGTAAATCTTGTCTGCGATATAGCGGGAAATCAGCATCGAGAAGCCACATGTAATCAATAGAGAAAATACAAATGCATACACGACCGCTGCTAGAAAAGACATGCGCTCCAAGTAACTGACATTCATTTGAAGCAGGACTTGCTGGAGAACAGTGATCATCACCATACAGAGCATCATCGGGCCGACCGTTACTACTGATGAAAATGCGTACGCCTTCACACTGGACAAATACCCTTTATTCCGAAACATTTTTTTCAGTTCAAAGCCAATGCCAGCCATGATTACAGCACCTCGTATTTCCGATACAAATTCCGATATCCCGCCAAAAAGTTCTCATGTGTATAAATAGCCGAGACCCTGTCGAAACCATTTTTGCCCATTCGTCGTCGCAATGGCTCGTTATGACACAGCGTGATAATCGCTTGAGCGATTTGATTAAAGTGCATGACCGGCACTGTTATTCCGGCGTTCCCGTAGTTGTCGCCATTGCCATACAGTAATTCCCTACAGCTACCCACGTCGGTTGTCACGAATGGCTTTTTACATGCCATCCCCTCCAAAATGACTAACGGTTGTCCTTCGCTGATGCTGGTTAGCACAAGCACGTCTACCTTCCCGAGATACTCCTTCACATTGACCGCACCGGTGAAAGTAACGTCTTCCAATTGCAAGCTGTCTACCAGTTGCAGACATTCCGTATAATACTCTTCGTCCTCATCTGCTGGGCCTATGATGATAAAGCGTGCATGGGGAACTTGTTCTTTAACCAGCCCAAAGCTGTGCAGCATCGTTTTAATATCCTTGATCGGTACAACGCGGACTACAGCGCCAATGGTAAGAATCCCATCCTCTTTCTCTTCTGCTATGGAGGCGTAGTCATTCACCTTTACTCCATTTGGGATCACAGATACTTTCGCGGGATCACATCCCAGTTCGATCTGGATTTCCTTGTTTCGCTCAAACAACGTGATGACCTCGTCAGCATACGAGTAGGCACATGCAGAAAGATTATGAAAATAATCAATCCAAATATCTTTGAAATGTCCCTTGATCCAGTTTGCCTTGATGATCTCCTCTTCCCGTTCACGTGTATATATCCCGTGCTCCGTCAACAAGAATGGCTTCGAAAACAGATGCTTGCCAAGGCTCCCAGCAACCCCGCCATATCCCGTACAGACACTGTGATACAAATCTGCTTGCGGCATGCCATTTTTCATAATGAGACAAAGTGGCAGCACCATTGAGCGAATCATCCAGATCATCTCTGTAAATGGAATTTGCGGATACTTTTGCTGGCACAGTCTTTGAATCACCTCAAAAAAGTCCTTGCTGGTGAGCAACTCAGCCACTGATGACACCTTACTTCCCGCCAACATGGAAAAAAGCGCACTCCAGTCTCCTCTGCTGCCATCGAGCAACGACAGCAACGCCTGCTGCTCCGCTTCGGTAAGACCGAGACGTTTCCCCGGCGCAGCTTCTTCTTTCAGGTAGGTATCCAGAAATACTTCTGTGATTTCCACCACATTGGCAGGGAGCTGGTATACATACTTCCCTCTGTTTTTCTCTTGTGCGCCGATCGCATAGATGATGAACTCATGTTCCGGCATGCTCGTAATCAGGGAATGTATCCAGCTAGACACACCCCCCGTGATAAAAGGGTAGGAACCTTCGGCTATTAGACAAATTTTCATCGCTTACTCTTCCAGTCCTATTTCAAATTTTGCCCCCGTTGCATGAACGAGATAGACACCCTCATCCATTTTTTCTACGGTGCAGTTTTTTAGGTCAGTCATTTTTTTGTCGGTTCGCAAGATGTAATACATATCATTGGAGAAATTGTTCATATATCCGGTAATCTTGTTATCTGCCCGGTCCACATACACATCCGTCTCTACGTAGCTTTCGAGGCTTTTTCCGCCTTCGGACGCAGTTAGGCTCCGCATCCATGGATACTTCTGGTAGACCTCTTGCAGCATCACCTGAAAATCCTTCAACAACTCTGGCCACGTCTTGTCGTGACCTCTATCCTTATCCAAAATGTCATCCGGATGAACAAAATGGGAAAATACCCCGATAGACGTAATCGCATTTGTCATATACCAATGACTTAGATCTGTATGACCGTAGCCAAAGGTAATCCGCGGCATTTCTACGATTCCATCCTCAGCCACGGAAAACTCCTGGACGTACTCCTGAATGTCGTCGGATTCACCATACAGAGACGCAATTACCTTTATACCAGGAAATGAACGCTTCAGCGCTTCACGTCCTTCTGCTCCCAGTACGTTGGAAGGCGGGACATACACCCGAATCGCATAGGATGGAAATACCTTTTTGATCGATTCATCCAGACTCGTTAATGACTCGCTCATACTATGTTCATCTGGCCATGCGATGTACTGGTAAAGGTCAGATATCTCCTGATCAGTGGTAAGGGCTTGATGATTATACCCGTGAATGCCCAGCTCGCCTCCCAGCTTCAACAAATCCCTGCCATATGTAATCAGATTATTCGTATCCGTTCCTTCCACATCGGCGAAGGGGGCGATAACGCGGTTATTATAGTTATGGATTATGGCTCCCGTGTAGGTTAAATCGTAATCTGCTGCCAACTTGATCATGTCGGGCCACCAAATATCGCGATAAAAAGCGGGAATATCTTTGTTGTACTCACGATCAATATTCGGATCGTTCCCCTGACGGAAAGGAGCGGGGAAATCGTCAATATACATGATTTTCATGTTAAATATCGGGTACATAAAATCAGCATTCATCACGCTGATCGCCCCTGCAATCAGTCCTCTATTCCACACCGTTTGCAGATTTGACCCGTTGTAGACCATAAACTTGCCTTGTCCGTATTCGGACTCCCAGAGCAATGGCACCGAGTTGGCAGCAACGGCATGAACTTTACTCTGCTTATTCAGCTCTACAGGAATCGAAAAATTGGACACTAGCTCTTCTCCAATTTTTGCATCCTCACCTTGGATCAACAGATTCGATGTCATCCGTATCCCTTTTGTCTCTATTGGACTGTTCATTGCATTGATTCCTAATTTTCGATAAATCTGATACAGACTGTCATTGAAACCAGGTGTACGTGCAAAGAAAATACTGCCTCCGTTGTGAGCATATTGCATCATCCCGTCCAGATTGGCTATCAATCCCAGATCTTCTATCGTAACGATGATTGTCATGTACGCTGGGTCCGGTTGAGAAAACTGCCTCACATCTGCCAGATCGTACTCCTTTTTCATATACTGCAGCACTTGCTCGAAGTTTTTCGTGATTTCATTACTGCTCTCGTCCTGAGGATTGTGCAGGATAAGAAATTTTTCCCGCGAAAGTTGACTGAGTTCCTCCTGACTGATCGCATTTTGCTTCGGCTCGTTGACACTAGCTCCCGAACCTCCAGAGGCATTACGACTCACCTGCAGGATAAACTGAGAACGGGTTACTTCTATGGTGATCCCCAGAATCAGCACGAAAGCCAAAATGATATAAATACTTTTTTTCACTGGGATATCGTTTTCTTTTTTCATTCTCAATCGCTCTTCTCTTTCAATTTCGCTCCATTATGTTGGGCAGCAGCCACTTCCTCCCAAACATTGCCCGTATACACAGCACCCCATGGTTTGGGAATGTCGTCCTGCTTCTCGGTCTCGATATGGCTCCAGAAACGGATCATCATGAGTGTCGGATGGGAGACTTTGACCGCCGAGCTTTTTAACCGATTCATTTCTACCACAAATCCTTCGTGATCTCTCATCGTGTAGAAATATTTTAAAGACATGACATACGTCTGCTCCCTATCAGGGTGGTGCTCCTTGAACAACTGACAATAATGTTCTGCCTTCTCATACGAGTAGTTGGCAAGCTCACAGTTGATCTTGTCCACAAAGTAACCTTCTTCATCCTGATGAATATCCAGTAGGGACTCCAACACAAATGAATACGTGTAGCTATATTTTGCATACGTTCGTTGATCGAGAAGCGAGCTGTCCAAGTATTTCTTCAATACGTGCGCATACGCTCGTAAAACGTCGAGATCCTGCTTGTTTTCCTCGTATTTCACGGATAAATCCTGTAGCTGAAGCTGAAGATTCCGGCGCATTTCTGTTAGGGCAGCGGCAGCGTAGTGAACCGTTTCTGAATCTTCATTTTGCAAAGCCGTCTCCAATGTTCCGATCTGCCAAATCGTCTGCTCCTTCAAAACATCGATCAGCATTTTTCTTCGGGTGCTCGTGTCATTCAAAAACAGAATGTCCTCCACAGGAACGGTGTTCATTTCCTTTGCTATATCCGCTCTTCGGAAAATATTTGAGCTCTCCGCCAGATTCAGCAACTCGCTCTCAAGCGCAAGCTCATCCTCATGCTTTTTGGATGTATGCTTGTACGTATCGGTAATGATCATTAACAAAAGACCCACAACAGGGAGGAAGCCAGCAAAAAGTATTCGCATAATCAGTCCCTGTTTGTTTTTGCCGCTCCTCATCAGGCTATATCCTACGGCTACCAGTAAATAGACGATCACGAACTTAAGCATATGCGCCATCCTGTAGTGCAAAGCGTCCTTGGTCCTTTTCTTGTACGATCTTCGCAGCGATCCCGAGCCTGCCAAGCCTCTCAATCACGATATTTGCTTCCTGCTCATTCGAATTGGACAGGATGATATACACATCTCCTGTATGGTCGATACCCATGTAATCTGCTTCGCGCAGGGAGCTCGCGATTTGTGCAGATAACATATGGTGATCCAACTGTGATCGATCCACGGATAAAAGTGTAAAGTCAGTATTCAGTTGCTGCTTGGCGTCCCTTTTGTTCTTTAACATTGCTGAAAAATACATGGGATTCAAAATGGAGGTTTCTTCTAGGTAGCGATCCTTTTGGGTGGAGTTTAGATAACGTAGCGAACGAGACAACGCGGAAGAGATTAATTGAACGGCTACTTGAAACAGGTTTTGCGTATACATCGTAAAATGTTCAAATCCTAGTTGTTGCAAGGACACCAACGCAACCATTTTTCCATTATCAAAAATGGGTGCTGCCATAAGAGGCATGTCGTGACACAGCTCCTTATTCACGATAATCTTCTTCGTTGCAAGCAATTCGGTTAAGTAGGCATGCTCACTCATTTTTAACGAACGTGGGAGATCAAAGCCTACTTTATTCGATTTAGCCATCAGCCGTAAAAACGAACCGTTTTGATTCATCGTATAAATGGCTATCTCATCCGATTTCATGATTCTTTCCAGCACTTTGACAGACTTTTGCAAAACTCGCTCAGGCTCGAGGCTATCCAACTCTTTTGTGATGTTGTAGATTTTTCCAAAGCTGTCTTCCGAATTCACGATTTGCTGCTGTAGTTCTTGCTTGACCACGAGGACATCATTGTATATATCTTTTAAAAAGTCGTACTTTTCTTCGACTGCTTGTTTTTGCATCTCCTTGGATAGGACATCCCTGTTCCGCTTGTCGATGGAATAGCCAACCGCAATCCCGATGAGCAAATAGACGGCAACATGGAACAAAGTATTGGCGTCATACAGCAAAGAGACGATTTCGCGACCGTTGTTCAGGCTCTCCCCTATGTATAGCGCACAAGATAAAACCACTGAAAGGATAGACTGCTTCGTTCCGTAAATGGCCCCGATCAACACGATATAAATCAGCTTGAGATCAAACACGCCGGTGTCGATTGATCCAACGGTTAAGGCGAGCACTCCCAAAAAGGCAAGAACGTTCTCGATGTATGGCCAAATCTCCCAAGAGCGTATCAAGCTGACCGTTTTCTTAGCCTTACTCTCTTGTTCATTCTCGTTTTCCGTCAGTGTGCCTAGATACCACTCCGCTGTTTTTTCCAATCCCTTGGACAAAGTGTACATCGAGACCCAGTCTAGTCTTCTCTTCGCGAGCGTATTGTCCAAAACAGACTTGTCCACATCTCCAGCTCGTTTATCTTTTCTCACAATTCCTTTCAACTGCTGCTTCTGTGCCAATATATGAATGAGTTCATTAATGCTACTTTCCTGATTGGTCGATAAATTCATGACACCTTGATAGTCCGCTGTCACGGAACGTAACATAGCGTCGGCTACATCCTCTACATAAATGAAATCTCTCGTTTGGTTTCCGTCTCCATACAGGATGATATTTTCCCCATGATGGATTTGCGTTAAAAAGGTAGAGACAACTCCGCCTTCCCCTTTTGCACTTTGTCTCGGACCATATACATTAGACAATCGGAAGACAACCGTCTGCAATCCATACATCTCGTTCCATTTGCGGCAATACTCTTCTCCCATAAGCTTGTTCATCCCATAGACAGATACCGGATCACACAATGCCTCCTCCGTTAGCGGCGTTTTTTCATTCATACCGTAAACGGCTGCGGAGGACGCAAAAATAAATTTGGACACGCCATATTTGCTCGATAGTTTCAGCATGTTGACGAGTCCGATTACATTCGTAGTAGAATCCAGATGAGGGTCTTCCATCGATGCAGCGACACTAATTTGGGCGGCTAAATGGACAACGACATCAAACTTGTTACTTTTAAAAACTTCATCGCACTTTTTATCCGCCACATCCAGTACGTACGACTGATGAGGAAATTTGATATGACTCCGATCGCCTGAACTTAGATCATCAATGATGAATACTTTATAGCCTTCCTTATAAAATCTCTCCGCGACAAAAGAACCGATGAACCCATAACCACCTGTGATCAAAGCTTTCATATTAACACCTCAGCTATTTGTTTCCCCTGTCTATTTCCACGACTAACATCTACCCCTGTTCCCAACACTTTTTGGACAGCCCATTCGATTCGCTCCAGCTGCAGTGGCTTCGCTATAAAATCCCGCGCACCTGCCTGAATCGCCTTGATGACGGTATCGTGCCTAGACACTGCTGAGCAAATAATGATCTTGGCATCTTTGTCCAACTCCATGATTTTGCGTGAAGCAGCCAAACCATTCATGCCGGGCATGGTGATATCCATCGTGACGAGTGATGGTTTATACAAGCAGTAATTTCTAACAGCCTCCTCTCCCGAATCAGCTTCCGCAACGACATGCAGTCCTAAAGACTCAAATATGTTGCGCAGCACATGTCTCGTAAACGCTGTATCATCGACAATCAGAATGCTATTCATCCAAAACCGCTGTCTCCCATCCTATTCTCTCTATCTTTTGATCTATAATCGTTGCTTCTTACCTTTCATTTCTCATAGGCACAAAGCCCCTTATTCCGTAGCTTCACCTATTCTACTAGGATCATCTCAACAATTTCTGAACAAAAGACAAAAAAGAACAGGGACAGATACCTATACGGCAACTTATCCCTGTTCTTCTTCATGTTTTTACACTATTTTTTTCGCCGAACCTTCTCTTTCTCTTTTTTGAACAAGCGAATAAAGATCACCAGTACAATTAGGAATACGGCCAAAATCACTCCGATTAACCAGAGCGGGATATTGCCCACTACCTCGTTTATGCCTTTTGTCTGTTTCTCTTCTTCATCTTCGAGCTGAATAGTGAAAACCTCGTTCGACTTGCTCATCACGACAATTTGTCCATCTTCGTTGGAATTCTTCAGATAGTGAAGCAGATCAGCATGAAGGAAGGTTCCCTGACTAGCATGACTCGCGTCTGCAGATTGGAAGACACTCAACGTCCGCTCTTGATTCCAGATTGAGGGCTGAACCCAGGCCACATAACGGCTCGTCTCGTTGATTACGTGGTATTGGTTCAACTGCTTGATCTCATTGATCAAAAGCTGCCCCTGAACCTTCTGCAAACTCGGGTACTGCTCAATACCCCCCATCGCAACCACGTTGTACGAGGCGATCTCTTGCAAGGCCTTTTCGTTCAGAGGCTCCTGGAAAATGACAAAGGAGCTCCCCTTCGGATTGCTTACCTCTGACAGCATGTCATTCATCAGCATCGAGAACTGTGACAAATATTCACCTGTCCATTTTTCCGGCAGCAGGAAGGCGGTATCCTTCATTCCTGTATCCTGCACAAAAGGAGCGGGCCAGTACCGGAAGCTGCGATGTGCAGGTACCTCGTGAGGCACATTCAAGCCACTTTCCTTATCTACAAAAACCCAACGTCCTTTATTGTTCTCAGGCGCACACGCATCACCCTTCAGGTCCATCGAAGCCGAGAAAGAGACTGTCAGAGCATGATTCGCCTCTTTGATGACAGACTGTGAAATGGGAATGCTCACTTGGTAATTATCGTTATCGTCCACTGCTTTCAACTGCTGCAACAAGACCGTATAAGGTACGCCATTTACCGTTACAGTCAATTGGTGCTGTGGCTTCTCTTCCCCTTCGTACTGCTGCATGAGCAATGGGGAAATCTTTAATTTCAAATCAAGCGTGACGTCCCCGGTAATCTTCCAATGGGACGGAATTTTCAAGTTCACCTGCTGAGTACGGCTATTTCCATGCTCAAGCATAACATGCGAATATCCGCCTGAAGCCAGGGAGAGAGAAATCGGACTTTGCTCTGCTGCCTGTACATTGGGAACCTGCTTGACAGCCAGTTGATTCCCTGCCAACTGCTTGTTCATTTCCTTATCTGTCAGCAGGTGAATCATCTCAGCAAAGTTTGACTCCTTGCCTTTCGACACCAAGAGTAAGAGCTTGGCTTCAGCAGATTGATTCACTCTCATCTGATAGTAATCGAGCCCCAGCTTTTGCTCTCTGGTCGCAATCCCCTGTTCGGCAACCAGTGTTTTGAGCGGGCCAGTCCAGCCTTCCGGATTGCCGATCGCGATGACGTGTCCCAAATCTCCCTTTGCTTTCCACTCGCTCTCTGTCATGATCGGGATCGGGCGTTTGGTAGCTGTCTGGGCAGACAAGGACGTGGCTACCTTCAATGCGGCTGCCACCACATCTTGATCTGCGGCATCTGGAACGACGATTTTGGTAAACACTTCAGTCGAATTGCCCGGCTCTACGAACGGCACCGGGTACTCCTTCAACAGATCGGCAGACGAGGTTACGGCCTGCGTATCCAGAAAAGCAAAGGAGCTTTTGTCGATTTTTACCCAATTCGCAGGATTGTTCTGATCGTCGCAAATGTTGTCGGTGAGCAGGCTATGCTTGGTAATGGTAATTTTGTGGAAGCCGAGTGCCCTCTCGTCCGCTCCCAGCGGTATTCTGATTTTCCCTTGCTGAGCGGTCTCCTTGGTTAAAAACACGCTTTTCAACGGCTTGTCGTCGACACTTACCGTCAAAGTGGAACGTGTGCCGTTCAGCAGCTCGGAGTGACTGAATAAGATTTCCAAATAGTTGTTGCTTCCAATGGTTGCACGCGGAACACTGTAGTAGTAATCAAAGGACTCGGTTACCCCACCTAATGTGACTGGTTCGCTCGTAAAACGCAAAACGGTTCCTGGTGTCTTGTCAAGTCCATTGGATGCGTAAGTCGTTTTTGCTTGCTTGGCCAGGCTGGAAAAGGTGAACACAGCAGGGCGTATCGCTTGTCCCGATGGTGCAGTTGCCCCGGCTTGTGTCGACGGTGTTGTCGTGCCTTGAGCGTAGATCGTACCCACTCCTTGCCCAAAAAGGAGAGCGGTTACGGTCAATAGAGCAAACCCCGGTTTCCAATTGTTTCTCTTCATGTTTTACACCTGTCTTTCTGCTGGCGGTGCGGACTTCTTATCTGCCGCGAAACGCTCTGTCTTATACCATTTAAGCTCTTGTCGAAATACAACCCGCTTGAACTCCAGGTACAAGGCATAGACGACCAGGACGATCCAGAGCTGCGAGTAAGTAAAATACATTAACAGTACAATCAGGAAGTTTTTTATATTCAATTCAGTCCGTTCAATGCTAAGTGCGATCATGACTTCCGTGACGTACAGAAAGTAAGCCAAAATCCAGAGAATCATGGCGACGATGCCTACCTGCAAATGCAAATCAACGAACATATTCGTCACAAACAGTACATCTGATACGATCACACCCATAAAGAACAGGAAATAGGTGAAAAAGAAGTAGATCAAATCAAACATGATGCTTTTCTTTCGCAAAGAGAAGATTCTCCACATGAACTTCAGGACGACGTATTGATTCCCTCTCGCCCATCGTGTCCTTTGCTTCCACCACACCTTCCAGCTTTCGGGCTCCTGCTCCCAGGTAATCGCCGCCGGAAAGAAACGAATATAGTAGCCCTCATTGTAGACACGGATCGTCAGCTCGGTGTCTTCCGCGAGAGCTTTTTCATCCCAGCCACCCAGTTCCTCAACCAAGCTGCGGCGAATGGCGAAGTTGGTCCCCGGAATCGTCGTAACCCGGAACCAGAAAAATCGTCCTGCCTGTGCCATCCATTGAAAGCAGATCGTCTCGATGTTGATAAAGCGTGTAAGCAAATTCGTAGCTGCGTTCACCACCCTGAATTTACCGACAACGGCCCCTGCCTTTGGATCGTTTAACAACGCCAGAACAAGGTAATAGACGGCTTTGCGCTCTGGAGTATTGTCAGCGTCATAGACCACGACGACTTCTCCTGTGGAATGAGCCAAGCCCTGGTTGAGCGCACCCGATTTTCCTTTTCCGGCATGAGGAGGCTTGGTGTGGACTACCTTCACGTATGGATATTTGCTGGCGTATTCATCGGCGATTTCACCCGTGCGATCACGCGAGTTGTCATTGATGATGACAATCTCCAGCTTGTCTTTCGGATAATCCAACCTCAGCATCGCCTTGATGGTCCGTTCGATGACGACTTCCTCATTGTGTGCGGGGATCAGAACGCTTACCTTTGGCAGCGGATGCTGGTTTTTTTCCCACTCTGGAATAGGTCGTCTATATCGCAGGTAGTGAAAATACCCACCCTGCATCAAGAACATATGGTACAGCAGCATAATCCAGATGACTGACAGGGAGAGATAAAATAGAGTATTAGCCATCTAGATCACGCTCCATAAATAGTTGTTTGCGCAGATTAGCCCGATTGCGCCACGTATACAGCATAAACAGTATGACCATGACAGACACGAGTCCGGCAATGCCCCATAGTACGAGCTGTACCCATCCATTTTCGCGCAGGAAAGCCTGAAGATCTTGGTAAATATCCGAAGCCTTCAATGCTGAACCCTGCTCGTCTACAGACTCGCCGAGAATAGGTGGCTCACTGGCTTCCTGACCACTATCCAGGCTAATTTCCTGTCCGCTCAGCCCACGGACGTCCAGCCACTTCACATCAGGCAAGGTCTCTACGTAGGCAATCATTTCTTTTAACGGTTTTATTCCTAGATATGGATGAAAAAACATGCTGACCATGCCATCTCGTACAAAGCTGCTCTCTCTGTATTTGTCCTTGATATCCTGCATCGGGGTTGGAGAGGCGGGATCGTAATACCCGACTGTTTCCGGCAGGATGGTCATTCCGTGCAAAAAGGCCGGCTTCGATACAAAAGGAGGTGCCCCCATGTGTATCCAGTCCTTGTCATTAAACTGAAGCTGACCAAGGACATAAGGAAAGTAGCGAGCCATGACCTCGTACCCTTTTTGGCTCATCGTGTAGTGCGGAGCCTCAAAAGCAACGGGAGCCAGACCCAGCTCAGTCAGTTCCTTGATTCCTGTCTCCATGCGTGTCTGTATATAATGCTCCTCATATTCTTTCAGCCCCTGCTGATAAGTCTCATACTCGGCCTGAGACGCAAACGCATGCCTTTTCTTCAAGGGAGTGTCGTCTTCGGGAGCTTTGGAGACCGGCGTGTTGTTTTCAATGTCCCAAAACTCCGAACCTTCCCCCGTTTCCGAATTGCGATAGCGGTGCATGTACCCGTGCAGTACGATGCTTGCTCCTCTTTTTTGCAATTCCCGCAGTACCTTAAGCATCTCTGGGCGATCCTTCATATGCACGATCTCGTTCGTCTCGGAGTTTTCGTACACCGGGATGAGCGCAATGACGAAAGGAATCCCCTTATCTGCCAAGTAGCTCCCCGCCTCCCAGACCAGCTTGGGATCTGAATGGGGGTGTACGTCCTCCAGACGGATCAACGCGTAACGTCCCTCGTTATGCGACTGCTTGAAAACCTCGTGCAGTGCTTCTGCCACAAAGATGGAGAAGGGCGATGTGAAATTGGAGCTGGCAAAATACGCTGTCTTTTCGTGCTGAACCATCAGTGGGTATGTATACATCCCCTTCCAGCCCTCGAGCAGAACATCGCCTTGAGTCAACGAGATATGCTCCACCAGATAGTTGTCATTCAGCAGGACTTGGTCAATCCCCTGCGGCTTGGATACCTTCTGGATATCCACCTGACCGTTCATCTGGAAAAAGGAAAACCGCTCTCCCAACTGCTCCACGTTTTTGCCCAGCGCAAGCCAAGTGCCCTGAAAGCGTTGCATGATTTGCCTCGAAGAACTGCTCAATTCTTTCGAGATGCTACCGTAATAGACGAGATATGTGGCACCATCCAAATCTCGCTCAGTCAATACCTCGTCCGCCACATAGGTGAGCCTGGAGCTGTAATGTCCCAGCACTAGATCAAGCATGCGCACTTCATCCGTCAAGACCCCGTCCTGGGTCGAGTAGACGACCAGTACCTCTGGCTCCTGTCCCGGCCCCACCGCAGCGTACAGGTTACCCCCTGTTCCTGCCAGCAGCAAGAGCACCGCTATCAATGACACGACTATGCGGCAGCGATTATTGAATGTATTGTTCCAGCTCTTGTTTGGCACGTTGCACCATCTCCAAATGGTCACTCACATCTTCCGCGTAATGACTGATTCCAAACCCGATCGTCAGTGTGACCTGCTTTTTTTCGTTTTCCAGATTGTGGAGGGATAGAAGCTTTTCGATCTTTTTGACGACTACTTCGGCCCCTTCTTCATGGCTATTGCTCAAAATAACAGCGAAGGTTCCTGAGCCTTGCTCCCCGCGGTCGAGACGAAACTTGCGGTCGGTCAATCGCGTGTTGTTGCGTAGAATGGTTGAGAGAGAGCTGAGCAGATACTCTCCCTCCTTGGGGCCGTACAAGCGATAGAAGGAGTCCAGATAAAGGACTTCAATCAACATCAGCGAAAAAGGGATGCCTGTCCGGCGAGAGCGGCTACATTCCTCTTCCAAATCAAAGAGCAGTCGCTTCTCATTTGAAAAACCCGTCACTTCATCGATCGTCACCAGCTCGTCAAACTTCCCAACCATCTCCTGATGCTCGGCCACTGTCTGACTCACCAAGCGATGGATCAAGCCGGTCAGAACGGCAGCGCCGAGAAAGAGTCCCATCCAGATGACAATGTCAGTGAAGGAAAAGGAAATCGTCCAGCCGGCAAACATGCCCCAAATCAACAGACTACCAAAGGCGAACAAGCTGATCAGGCTCATCCCCAGGCTAGTCAACAGCCCAAACATGATACCCGTCAGGCTAATGACCAGTGTCCAGCCCAACAGCAAGGCTTCGATCATCGACAGGGCAGGCATTCCCACCGCAAACATAGCGAGTAGAATAATGAAAAGCAAAAACAACACTTGGTAACTGATAAATTTACCGCTTTTACTGAAGCGTTCCCTCATTGAACAGCCTCCTTTCTGCGAGCAATGGAAGCAGATTGTCAAACGAATGAGTATCCTTCTGACTCATGTCCATGTAACCGCCATAGAACTCGCTTTCAGGACGCCGAATCTGCTGACGAATCATCCGTTCATATAAATCACGGGCAAAAGTGTAATCCTTAAGCTCGCTTGCTGTCAGGATCGCCAAGCTGTACACGGCTGGGGATTCGTATGGTACCAGCGGCTGCTTGGTACTGGCATCGTATCTGCCATACAATAAGCCATTACGTGCAAATTCATCTTTGAGAAACGCCCACAGCTCCGGCGAGGACATGCCTACCTGTGCACGATGATAACCGATGTATAACTGGTCGATCAGATTCACTTCCTGATGATAAACATACTCCTTGCTGACCGTCTGATAAGAAAATGGGAAAAACCCGTTTTTGGTCGGCAACGTGTTCAAAAAAGAATGGACTTGATTATTCAATTCTTCGCTCACCTGTTGATGTTTCCCCATCAATTGAACGGCTGAAGCATTCAAATAGGAGAGTGTGAGGGAATCACTGGCTACCTTATAATTAGGATCGTAAAAATCGACCAGCAGCCCCTCTCTACTCTGGTTCTCCACGATGCTTTTTCCAATTTCATTGGCGAGTTGGATATAGGTCTCGTCTCCCCATTTTTCGCCTGCCATATAAAGAGCTTCTGCGATCCTCAGGTCATCGACCAATGCGTTAGTCGTGACTGGGGTCTCATTCTCTCCACCCGCTTTCCAGGCAATCCATCCATCCTGATAATCGTAAGCTTTCATAATCTCTACATTCTGAGCGAAGAGGGCTTGATCTCCTTTTTCCACTGCATACAGCATCCACAGACCTAGCGATTCCGAAAGGGTCTCCGTCCCTTTTGCAACATTCGGATCATTAGATGTGGCCGGCTTCAGATTTGTTTTCAAGGTCAAATCGTCATTCGTCAAATGCTCCTTGATAAATAGCTCGCCCGGCAAAAGCCTGACGTATTCGGAGCTACTGGTATTTTGTTCCGTTTTCATGGCAGACGGCACCCCCGGCAAGAAGCATCCACTCAAGATGAGGACGAGTAGGGAGACTGCTATGATGGGCAAGCGAAAATCTCTCAACATGTTCACGCAACTTCCTATAATAATCCATCCTAACAACCTGTCATTAAACTTACATGTTAACACCGCCGCTATTTTGTTTCACCTAGTATCTGCTTCCAATAAATGTTGAACAGCCCATTCAATCCTCTCGAACTGTAAGGGCTTTGCGATAAAATCACGTGCACCAGCCTGGATCGCTTTGATGACAGTGTCGCGTCGTGCAACTGCGGAGCAAATAATGATCTTCGCATCCTTATCCAGCTCCATGATTTTGCGGGAAGCAGCCAAACCGTTCATGCCCGGCATGGTAATATCCATCATGACGAGTGACGGTCGATACAAACAATAGCTTCTAACAGCCTCCTCCCCTGAATCAGCCTCTGCAACTACCTCAATGCCTAATTTCTCAAACATGTTACGCAGCACAAGTCTCGTAAACGCCGTATCATCAACTATTAAAATGCTATTCATCAAAATTGTTTTCTCCTATCTTTATACCACGACTTCCGAACTATCATAAAGGGTTTACTATACTCAAAAACGACATATTCTGACCATTTTCTACATTCTACTAGGAACATCTAAACAATTTCTGAACAGGAGAACATCGGCCAAAGTATAAAATCGATATAAAGAACCGCTTCGTTACTAGGAATTAAAAAAGGCCGAAGCATCCGCTTCGGCTCAACTCACTCTACTATTCGGTTCTCTTTTCCCTACCAAGCAGCAATGCTGCTGTCCGCGCGCATATCCGTACCACCGCTTAGCACACCATTTTCATCACGCCAAATGATTTGACCACGCCCTTGCGGATTGAGGTGGAAGTCGATGGTGTTCATGACCACCTGCACATGTCCTTATGGCTGTATGAAGCCGCCCATTACACCGAATGGCCCACTGCTTTTCCAGCCTTCGTCAAGAAGCCCAGAATAATGGTGTGAAATGTTCTTTTGCCAGGCTCCAGGCATTTGTCATCTTCAACTTTTTATGGTCTTTTCATGAACCTCATTACTATTTTCCTTACGTTCTAAGATTGTTCTTTTGTTCCCTTTTGCCAAGAAGATCTTTAGCAAGTGTGAGATACCACGCAACTATTTCCATAAAAGCAAGGATAACAAACAATGCCCATATTTCCCCTTGGGTAAGGTGGTACAACAGGTTATCAATTTCTGTACCAGAACCGCGCACCAAAGACTGCAAAAAAAATACAATTGGACCGAAAATAGAAAAAAATAAAGTTATCATCGAAAAAAGGGTACGCCGTTTCCGAATTAGATACACAATATTACTGATTATTGTCATGAGAATAAATATATAGTAGACATTCCACACCCATGGAGGTAAAGTTTCCATGGTCTCCCTCCCTTCCATCAGTCAAGCCCCAGAATTTGTTTGATCAGTTGCTCTATTTGATCGAGCGAATAACCATTCGAAACAAAGCTATTTTGAAGATTGTAACCATCAAGTACGGCAACTATCTTTCTTGAGGTTATTTCCAAATCTAGATTTGGTTCCTTATCGATCTACAGGACATTCAAATTGAGGGATTGAACGTTAGTTATGCGGAGAATTTGCTTCGAGTTAATGATCGCAAAATGAATAAAACATATACAATTAAACTACCTGCTTACTTAGCAAATGCAACGTATGACCAGAATAACATTTATGTTTTGAATTACAATACTACAACCGAGAAGAATGAACTCCATATTATTAATAGAACTACGGGCACCCTTACACAGTCCTATTTAATTAGTGAAGGGGCAACTGAAATACTAGCAGTAAATGACTATCTCTTTCTTTCAACAGACAATAGTCTAACAAAATTAGACATACGTTCTGGAAAAATCGAGTATATCAAGTATCCTTTAAATGTAGCCTTTGCAGATTCTTTATATCTTGACCAAAACAACAATTTGTTTGTTTGCTTTGTAGATTTTTCCGGTAATGCTGGGTTATTCATATTAAATAAAAATTATAACTCTATTGATAAGAATATTAATTTAAACTTAGGATACATGAAATCTAAGTTTGAAAAAAATAAATTATACATACTATCACAAATGAAAGACCATACAGAAGACGGGGCAAAGTTTGCAATAGTGGATTTGAGATCGCTACAAATTGAACGGGTATTTCAATTGCCTGTTCTTGATACTAAAGTACAGGATTTTCTTGTTTTGGATTAAACTCAGACATAATGTCAGCAGCAAGCTCTGGCATTATGTCTGAAAAAAGTATTTTAGTTCCCTACCAAGCCGCAATACAACTATCCGTACGCATATCAGTACCACCACTCAGAACACCATTTTCATCGCGCCAAATGATTTGACCACGTCCGAAGTAATTGCCGAGCTGCGCCCATTTGATCGTATGGCCCCTGCGCTCCAAAGCCTGTGCCAGATGCTCCGGGAAATGACGCTCCAGCTCTACCGTTTTACCTTCCATCCACTGCCAGCGCGGCGCATCGAGCGAAGCTTGCGGATTGAGGTGGAAGTCGATGGTGTTCATGACCACCTGTACATGTCCTTGTGGCTGCATGAAGCCGCCCATTACGCCGAATGGCCCCACAGCTTTTCCATCCTTCGTCAAAAAGCCCGGGATAATGGTGTGGAACGTTCTTTTTCCTGGCTCCAAGCAATTGTCATGAGCAGAGTCCAGCGAGAAGTTATGACCACGGTTTTGCATGGCGATCCCTGTCCCCGGCACAACTACCCCGGAACCAAAGCCCATGTAATTGCTTTGGATAAAGGAAACCATGTTGCCCTCACCGTCAGCTGTGGCCAAGTAGACTGTGCCACTCGTTTTCGGCTGACCTGGCTCTGGCGTCAAGGCTTCATCGCCAATCAGTGCACGTCGGGATGCAGCGTATTCCTCTGACAACAATGATTCTTTGGTGACTTTCATCTTACTTTCTTCCGTGATGTATTTCAGTCCATCCACAAATGCCAGCTTCATCGATTCGATTTGCTTGTGGTACGTTTCCGTTGTATCTTTTGCGACAAAATCAAAACCCTTCAAAATGTTCAGTGCCATCAGTCCGATCATCCCTTGCCCATTTGGCGGGATCTCCCACACATCATAGCCGCGGTAATTGACACTGATCGGCTTCACCCATTCCGGTTCAAAGACAGCCAAGTCTTCTTTTCGCAAGTAGCCATCGCACTCACGGGAGAACGCGTCGATCTTGTCTGCCAGCTCTCCGCGATAGAAGCTTTCTGCATTGGTTTTTGCGATTTGACGCAGCGTCTCAGCATGACCCGGCGACTTCCAGATGTCTCCTGCTTTTGGCACCTTGCCATCTGGCGTAAAGGTGGAGAACCAATGTGCGAACTCTTCCCCTTTGCATTGCTGGGAAAACTTTTTGTACGCAGCATTCCAATAATACGCCAATGTCGGCGATACCGGATAGCCATTCTCCGCATAATCAATCGCTGGCTGCAAAACCTCTGTTAGCGGAAGGCGTCCAAAACGCTTGGACAAGGCTGCCCAGGCAGCAGGCGCACCAGGTACAGTGACAGGAGTCCAGCCATAGGTAGGCATTTCTTCCAGACCTTTTGCTTTTAATGCCTCGATGGAGATTCCTTGTGGAGCAGGCCCGCTTGCATTCAGTCCATGCAGCTCGTCTTTGATCCACACGAGGGCAAACGCGTCTCCCCCGATGCCATTCGAGGTCGGTTCTACTACTGTCAGGCACGCGGCCGTTGCGATCGCCGCATCCACCGCATTTCCGCCCTTTTTCAATATATCGAGACCTGCTTGTGCTGCCAGTGGCTGCGAAGTCGCCACCATGCCATTCTTGGCAAAAGTCGTCACACGCTTCGATGCGTATGGGTATTCCATTGCGTCATAGTTAACCATGATTTATACCTCCTTAAGTAGTTCGTTGTTAGCCAATATGAAAACCAATGAAGGGCCTTTTGGTTTGAGTCAACATAGTGGAGGAGAAGAAAAAGCACAGTTCTCTTCGACTCTGACACGCCAGCATGGGGGATTCACTGTCCGCCTCCACTTCAAAAAGGGGACCGTCGAGCCAAAGCCACCCTATGGGCGGAAGTTTCTCAGGGAAGACGTGTTCGACAAGCGGGTCCCCTTTTTGAAGTTCCGACTGGGTAGGCGTTGTCAAGGTCTACGAGCCCTGTGCTTTTTCTTCTTACCAGCTTACGTAAACTTTCCTAGCCAATAAAAACAAACCCGTAAGCCATCGCTCCCAGAATGACAAAAGCGGGATGGACCTTCCATGTTTCGAGCAGAAGATAGGAAGCCACTGTCAAAATCCCCGTTTGCATCCAGCCGATTCCCTCGACTGCGCCCATCAGGAATTGATACGTCATCGTTCCGAGCAAGACAGTAACGACCGGCCGTACCGATTGAGTCATCGCTTTTACCTGTGGAGCACTGCGGAATAAATTAATAAAACCCATCAGCAAGATCATCGCAATCGCTGTCGGAGCAACCGTTGCAAATAATGCGACTGCTGCACCCGGTACACCCGCTACCTGATAACCAATGTACCCAGCGAGTTTGGTCGCGATTGGGCTGGGCAGCGCATTTCCTACTGCCAGCACTTCTCCGAATTCCTGTACGGTCATCCACTTGTAATGATCAACCACTTCATTTTGGATCAAAGGGATGCTCGGTGGGCCTCCCCCGTATCCCAAAATGTTGGAGATGAAAAAAGCCCAAAATAATTGCAGGTAAGTCATGCTACTCCCTCCTTGCCGTCCTTGTCCTTGCGCTTGCGGACAGACCAAGTAGAGTAGGTAAATGAAACAGCCAGCGCAATCCCTACTACGATGCCCGGATGCCAATCAAGGAAGAGTAACGCTACAAGTGAGAGTGCGAGAGAAAGGCTCACTCCTGCTTTGCTGGACGCTCCCTGCCAACCCTTTGAAAGGAATTCCCATGTAAGGACGCCTGTCATGACTGCGATTACCGGACCGATTGCCTGGATCATGCCGTATACACCCGGCGCATCCTTCCATTGATAAATAACTTGCAGCAAACCGATCATCACAAACACGATTGGCATCACTACTGCGATGTTTGCCACCAATGCACCCTTCCAGCCTTTTACCCGATAGCCGATAAATGCAGCCAGTTTGGTCGCAATTGGCCCTGGAAGAGCGTTGCCGAGCGCCAGATTGTCGGAAAAGTCCTCATCTGTCACCCATTTGTACTTTTTCACGCACTCGGTGTAAAAGAGGGGAACCATCGTAGGTCCTCCCCCAAACCCGAAGATTCCGATGCGGAAAAAGGCGAGAAATAATTGCCAGTAAATCATAGCTGTACCTCCGTCCTTGCCTAGCTAGCGGAAAAGTTCGCCCGATTGCACCAAATGACAGGACACTAGTTGGCCCTTGCCGATGTCTGACAGACTGGGCACCTGCGTCTTGCAAATCTCAGTCGCATATGGACAACGCGGATGAAAGGTGCAGCCACTTGGTGGATTTGCTGGGCTCGGCAAATCGCCTGTTAACAAGATCCGTTCGCGCTTTTGCCGTGGTTTCGCTACTGGAACAGCCGAGAGCAGCGCCCGTGTATACGGATGACTCGGGTTCTCAAACAACGTCCGCTTGTCAGCAATTTCTACAATCCGCCCCAAATACATCACCGCGATCCGATCGCACAAGTGCTTTACGACCGACAAATCATGCGAAATGAACATCAGGGTCAGATTGAATTCCTTTTTCAAATCCTTCAACAAATTGAGTACCTGTGATTGAATCGATACGTCCAATGCAGATACAGGCTCATCGGCAATGATCAGCTTTGGTTTTACGACCAGTGCGCGGGCGATTCCGATCCGCTGCCTCTGTCCGCCGGAAAAGTCGTGTGGATGGCGGTTCAAATGTTCTTTTCGCAAACCAACGACCTGAATAATTTCTTCGATGACTTTTTCCCGCTCTGCCTTTGTCCCGATGTTGTGCACCATCAGCGACTCCATCAAAATCTGCTTGATCGTCATCCGTGGATTCAGCGAAGCGTACGGGTCCTGAAAAATCATTTGCAGGTTTCGGCGCATGACGCGCATTTCTTCTTTAGGAAGCTTTGCTAAATCTTTGCCATCAAATAATACTTCTCCTGCTGTCGGCTCCAAGAGGCGTAGAATCGTTCGACCCGTCGTAGACTTGCCGCAGCCCGATTCCCCTACAATCCCAAGTGTTTCACCGGGATACACTGTCAGATCAATACCATCGACTGCTTTGACATGTCCCATCGTCCGCTTCAAAAAGCCACCCTTGATGGGAAAATGCTGTTGCAGCCCTTTTACTTCTAAGAGAGGTGTCGTCATGCCTGTTCTCCCTCCTTCGCGTACAGCCAGCAGCGACATTTTTGATTGTCCAGTTGCAAGAGTTCAGGGGGCTTTTCGTGACAAATCGCAATTGCTTGCGAACAGCGCGGAGCAAAACGGCAGCCCGCTGGCATTTGATACGGCAAAGGAACTGCTCCTGGAATGGTTTCCAGATATTCGCGCTCTTCGTCCAGCTCAGGAATCGAGTTCATCAGACCAATCGTATACGGATGCTTCGGACTGTCAAACAGCGTATCGACATCCGTCTCCTCTACGACTTGCCCAGCATACATGACGATAACGCGGTCACACATCTCGGCTACTACACCCAAATCATGCGTAATCAGCATGATGGAGGTTCCGTTTTTTTCTTTTAAATCGCGCATCAAATCGAGAATTTGCGCCTGAATCGTCACATCCAGTGCGGTTGTCGGCTCATCTGCAATAATCAGCTTCGGATCGCAAGACATCGCCATCGCGATCATTACACGTTGACGCATCCCGCCTGACAGCTGGTGCGGAAACTCTCCGTAAATCTCTTCTGCACGTGGCATTCCGACAGCTTTTAGCATCGCAATCGCCCGTTCCTTTGCCTCTGCCTTCGTTACCTTGCGATGCAGCATGACCGCTTCCTCAATCTGTTTGCCTACGGTATGCAGCGGATTGAGAGATGTCATTGGCTCTTGAAAAATCATCGCGATTTCATTACCGCGTACACCTTGCATTTCTTTTTCCGACAGCGCAAGCACGTTCTTCCCATTGAAGCGAATCGATCCTTCCGTGCTTCCGTTGGGCGGCAGCAAGCGCATGATCGACAGGCTGGTCACACTCTTCCCACAGCCCGATTCGCCCACGACGCCAAGCGTTTCACCCGCACGGATAAAGAAGTCGACGCCGTCCACGACACTGACGACACCGCTGTCCGTGCGAAAACGGGTTCTCAGCTGTTCCACTTCCAAGATGGTCGTCATCTGCTCCACTCCTTTTCTCCCGTGTAGGGCATTCATTATTTACGTGCGCGTGGGTCCAGAACCTGCTGTAGACCATCTCCCAACAAGTTGAAGCCCAGTACGACTAAAAAGATGGCAATCCCCGGATAAAATGTCGCATAGGGCGCGACGGACATAAGCGTTTGTGCTTGGTTAAGCATACTGCCCCAAGATGGAGTCGGCGGCTGTACACCCAATCCGAGATAGGACAAGGATGCTTCTGCGATAATCCCGGATGCCATTGCCAACGTCGCTTGAATCACAATCGGGTTCATCGCGTTCGGCAAAATGTGGCGGAAAATGATACGTGCATCCTTTACCCCAACCGAACGTGCTGCTTGAATATACTCCATATTCCGAAGCGAAAGAACTTGACCGCGTGTAATCCGTATAAAAGCAGGGGCAAAACCGATCCCAATCGCCAGCATGGCATTCCCGAAGCCTGAACCAAGCACCGCCGAAATCGCCAGAGCCAAAATTAAAAACGGAAAGGCTTGCATCGCATCGACGCTTCGCATGACGATCCACTCATCCCAAAAGCCGCGGTAGTAACCGGACAACAGTCCAATCGGCACCCCGATCAGCATCGCAATGCCAACAGAGATCAGCGCTGCCTGAATGGAGATGCGCGCCCCGTAAACAACACGAGAGAAAATATCCCGACCGAGGTCGTCTGTACCAAAGAAGTGCTCACCATCTGGCGACATCAAAATTTTGTTATAGTCTTGAGCATTGGGGTCGAAGGGCGCGATCAGTGGTGCGAAAATCGCCACCAAGATCAATCCGAGGATAATCACCGCTCCGATGACGCCCAAGCCATTCCGGAGAAATTTGCCCACGGTTTTCATCACTCACCTGCTCCTTTCCCAGCCTTGATCCGCGGATCAATGACAGCGTACAAAATGTCAACAACCAGGTTAACCAAGACAACGAGAACCGCGGAAACAAGAATCGCTCCTTGAACCGTTACGTAGTCACGTTTGAATACAGATTCCACAATCAGACGGCCAAAGCCAGGAATCGAAAAAATCGACTCGGTAATCACCAGACCACCTAACAAGCCTGCGATCATCAAACCCGAGGTCGTTACCACTGGCACCATCGCATTTCTGAGCGCGTGCCCTAGAATCGTGCGAGCCTCATTCAATCCCTTCGCTTTCGCTGTCCGAATAAAATCCATGCTCACGACATCGAGCAAAGAAGAACGCAGCATTCGCATCAATACGGCAGATTCCCGCAAGCCCGTTGCCAAACAGGGCAGTATCATTGCCATCAGGTTTTGCGTTGGATTCTCAGAAAACGGTACATACCCGGAAGAAGGCAGCCATTGGTTTTCAACAGCGAAGAATATAATCATCATCATCGCTAGCCAGAAGCTCGGGATACTCATACCGCCTAGAGCTGTAAATGTACTTGTATAATCAATCCAGGTTCCACGACGAACTGCCGCGAGAATTCCCGCAGGAAACGCAATTAGAATCGCTACCAAGAACGTTCCGATCGTCAATTCCACCGTAGCCGGGAGTCTTTGCATAATTAAGTCTGCGACCGGCACGCGGTCTGTAATCGATATTCCCAAATCACCCGTTACCACTTTTCCTAGCCAGGAAAAATATTGCACGACGATCGGCTGATCCAATCCCAGCTCGGTTCGCAGTGCCTGATAGGCTTCCGGTGTCGCTTCCTCTCCTAAAATGACCCGGGCAGGATCGCCCGGGATCATATGAATCAAAGAGAATGTCATAATCGACACCAGCAGGAGAATCGGGATTGTCAACAATAGGCGCCTGACTATGAACATCATGACAATTCCTCCTTGCTCTTGCTGTTATAATGTTGCGTTACCTTCGTTTATTGCTTGTCCAAATTCGCTGTACGGATCAAACCGTCTGGCACATAAGTAAAGCCGGTTACTTTCTTGTTCATGCCAAACAGCACATATTGGTGGTACATGTAGGCATAGCCCGCTTCTTCTTGCAGCAATGCGGCAGCTTCGTCATACAGCGCCTTGCGTTTTGCTTCGTCTAGCTCCCCACGCGCTTTGATAACCAGTTCATCCAGCTTCGGAATGGAAATACGGCCATCGTTGTTGGATGTATCTGTTACGACGAAGTCATGGAAGTTTTGGTCAGGGTCCTGACGTCCAGACCAGCCCAGTTGCATCGCTTGAAATTCGCCTTTATCGCCTGTTTCAATCAATTGTCCATATTCCAATTTTTCCAAAGTCACGTTGATGTTGTGTTGTTTCAGCATGTTTTGCAGTACCGCACCCAGTTGTTCATTCTCTGGAGAAGTAGAGATGTACAGCTTGAAGTTAAATCCGTTCGGTTGACCGCCCTTCGCGAGCAAATCCTTGATTTCCGCTGCATCTGGCGGCTTCGGCGTATTCAGTGCTTCATTGTAAGCCAGACTGCCTTTTGTAAATGCTGTACGAGCCGGTGCTGCATAGCCGTTAAACAGTACTTTTACCAGTGCATCACGGTCAATAGCACGCTCCACAGCCTGACGGAGGTACTTGTTGTCAAACGGCGCGCGGGAGTTGTTCAAGTAAAGACCTTGGTAACCCATCCCGGATTCCGCAACCAATTGCAGGTTCGCATCGCCCTTGATTGCAGGGATTTCTTTCACAGGTGTATCATCGATGATATCCAGCATGCCGGAGCGCAAGTTTTGCACCTTCGCTGTTCCGTTCGTGAACACTTTATAGTTCACTTCATCGATCTTCACTTGACCATTCCAGTAGTTTTCATTTTTCTTCAGTGTCACGTGGTCGCCTTTTACTTGCTCTACAAATACGTATGGGCCTGTACCAACCGGATGATTGAGGTATTGATCGCCATGTTCCTTCACTGCTTTTGGCGATACCATAATGCCCGAACGATCAGTCAAGACGGACAGGAATGGAGCAAAAGGCTCTTTCATCTGGATTTTTACAGAATGCTTGTCCACTACGGCAACGGAATCTACGAATTTCAATTCGCCTTTCCGACGGGACTTCTCATCGTTCATGTTGCGCTCGAAGTTGAATTTCACTGCCTCAGCGTCAAACTCGGTGCCATCGTGGAATTTTACGCCCTGCTTCAGCTTCAATGTATAGGTCTTGCCGTCTGGCGTTACTTCATACGATTCCGCCAGCATTGGCACGATTTTTCCTTCTGAGTCGATATCAAACAGCTTGTCATAGAGGCTCGCGTACACTTGACGGTCGTACAGCGAAGTCGATGTGTTTGGGTCCATCGAAGGCGGGTCTGCCTTTAACCCAATATTCAGTACCTTTTTTCCGGAGGCTGGCGCTGTTGTTGCGGCTTTGCCGTTGTCTGTACCCGCACTGTTTCCTCCTCCACAGCCTGTTACCAATAAAACTGTCCCCAAAACAGCACTGAGCATTGCTTTGCTCATTTTGGTCGAAAACATAGGATGACCCCTTTTCTCTCGTTTTTTCTCTAGGTTCTTCTCAGCATCGTTCGACATTCATAATCCCAGCGGATTTTCGCCCGATGGCATTCCCCCTTCCAAGGTCACTCGTGCCCTAACGGATAAAGTTATATTTGGACTTCAGTATTTTCAATTCGTTAATCACATTCGTTTTGGAGATGCCAGGAATCTTGTGCAGCTTTTTGAGCAAAAATTGCGATAATTCTTCGTTGCTTGTTACGAGCACCTGTGTGAAAAGCTGATATTCCCCAGAAGTGAGTACGATGAGCCTGATCTCTACGGTGTCCGTTAACGCAGCAACCACATCGTCCAGCTTTTCCGCATCCACAGCTACTTGAATCATCGCCTGTACGTGAAACCCTGCCTTGACTGGATTGACAATACCGACCAGACTCAGGGCACCTTCGTCCTGCAATTGCTGGACGCGCATTCGAATCGTCTTTTCCGTGACGCCGAGGTCCTTCGCGATCTGCGTAAACGGCAAGCGCGCATTTCCTTGCAAGGCTCGAATAATCCCGTAGTCAATGTCATCTAATTCAGGATAGAGTGATCTTCGGAAAGTTTCTTCCATATAAACACGCCCTTATTCGTCTTTTTTATTAAAAACTCAACCTCATTACAGTTGATTTTTATAAAATTTGGTCGAATTTCATAATGATTGTTGTTACTATAATACGATTTTCGACATAGCGCAATACTTTATCTGAAAATTTCATCTTGAAAGCATTTTCATTTTATTTTTTCCTTTCTACCTATTCTTACTATAAATAAAACGAAGAAAAAGAGCCTGCTCCGCTAGTGGAGAGGCCCTCTATTAATACTCGATACGGTTCGGTGATTGTGACCATGCTTCAAATGGACTCCGTCTATTCGCAAGATCTATTCTCCGGAAAGGAATGCTTCGCTCTTCATGAGAGAGAACCATCTGCTCATAAATAAACTGATCATCAAAACCGACATGCGCCGCATCTTCTTTCGTACAAGCGTAATAGACATGGCGTGGTCTTGCCCAATAGATGGCTCCCAGGCACATCGGACACGGCTCGCAGCTCGTATACAGGTCGCAATCGTTCAACTGAAAGGTTTGGAGATTACGACAGGCTTCCCGAATTGCCTGAATCTCGGCATGTGCCGTAGGGTCATTGCTCGTCGTCACTTCATTGCGTCCTCGCCCGATTACCTGCCCATCTTTGACGACAATGGCTCCAAACGGTCCGCCTATTTTATCACGTACATTTTCAAACGCAATCTGTAAGGCTTGCCCCATCCACGCCTCTCGTTCCATCCGCTTTCCCCCTCGCATCCTTCTCCTTTTATCCTATGTCCCTGCTCATTTGGACATGATGGAAAAGTCACTAGCGGTTCATTGATTGCTTTAAATGGAACAAGTAGCGGTTTCGAATGATCCAGAAATACACACCTTGAACAACGACGAAGCTGCATAAGACGATCGCGGTTGGCTTGACTACAGACGCGACAAGAATCAGCTTCAACAAGCTTTGCAGGGATACGAACGCCACCATGCTGTGAATAATGGCCACCACAATCGGCACGAAGAACAACAGGGCAACCTGGGTCGTAACGATCTTCGTCAGCTCTGCATCCGTGAGTCCAATCTTGGAAAGGGCTCCATAATGCCGTTTGTCGTATTCCAGATCCGTGTACAGACGGAAATAAAGGAAGCTTGCTGCGGCTACAAAGAACAACACGCCCACAAACAGCCCGATAAAGAGTCCCATGTTCGCCATTTGTTTCATGCTGTGGTAGTATGGCGCACGAGCTGAAAACGAGTAATTTTCTTCGTAATGACTAATATTTTCCTGAAGCTTGAGACTAAGATCCTGTGTTTCCTTCCATCTTGGCACCTCGTATACGAAGCGCTCTTCTTCCTTCATTTTCGGAAGCTGGTCATACACCTGATTCGGTACGACAGCCAAGCGCTCAAATTCGATCCCTCTAATCAATGGAGTCATATTCGTATCTGTTTTAACTGCGAGATGTGCATTACCCACCTGAAGAGTCTTGCTCGCTACCGAATCACCAATCCAATTGAGCAGGACGAACACCTCGCCATTCGTCATTTCCAGCTCAGGCGAATGGGACGCTACCGCCAGCCGATTATAGTCGGACAGCTTCACAACCCCAATGTTTTCTTCGTTGACCGATTCTGGCAAAATCCGCATAGCTACTTGATATTTTTCGAAGGAAAAGCCACCCTGCTGCAAGCTCGTTTCAATTAACGACAGATTCTGGGCCCTCTCTACGTCACTTTGTTTGGACTGATATTCAAACGCAAATGGATTAATTTTCATCACCGTAATCTGAATCGATCCAGCCAAAGCAGCAAGCGTGCCAATTGCACAGAATGCAACTGTCGAGACGATGCTGACCAAAAAGAACATCCGTGCATTATCCTTCATCCGATAGGCCAGATCAGAGAGCGTCAGGAGATTCGTACCTTTCCAATAGAAAACGCGACGCTTCTTCAGAAAATCGATGAAGATAACGCTTAGTTGAGTAAACAACAGGTACGTTCCTACAGTCGTCAGCGCAATAACCGGAAGCATCAGCACGAGCACATTCACGCCATCAGCAGTGAGGGCTAAGGCATAGCTCATTCCCAACAAAGCTACTGCGACCAGAGACAGCACTAACGATGCCCTCGGCTCACGCTTAGGCCGACCACTTCCTTGCAACAGATCCAAGAGACTGCGACTTCGCAGCACAAGGACGGTAAACAGCGAGATAGCTGCATACAAGACGAGAAACGCCACCACGGTCAAACCGATCGCTTTCCACGGGAGGTAAAACCCGAGTGCTTTTACATCCAGCAAAAATCCCGCGAATTGGAAAAATAGCTTGGCGAGAACCAGCCCGAGCCCAATCCCAATGGCAATCGAGACAATGCCGATCAACATGTTTTCCATAAAAATCAGCGTATTCCGCTGCAACGGTGTCATGCCCTGGATAAAAAGGATACCGAACTCCTTCTCCCTCTTTTTCAGGAAAGCACCGACACAATAAAAGAGAAAAAAGAAGGAGAACAGAAAAATGACGTACTCAGCCGCCATCATCCCAGTGGCTACGGATTCATGAATCTCCTGCCCGATAATTTCCGGATGAAAAATAAACATCGCATAGACGAAAAAAATAAGGACAGAAAAAACGCTACTCATGAAAAACGCAGCGTACATACGCTTATTTCGTACAACGTTATTACACGCGAATTGTCGAAAGGTCATAGGTGTTCCCTCCCAAAAACGACAACGAGTCAATAATTTTCTGGAAGAATACCTGTCGACTCTCACCACGATACATCTCGTTATGGAGCTGCCCGTCTTTAATAAAAATCACCCGATGGCAATAGCTGGCCGCCAAAGCATCATGCGTCACCATCATCATGGTGGTATTGTCCCGCTTATTGATTGCTTCCAATGTCTCCATCACATTGCGAGAAGACTTCGAATCGAGATTTCCTGTTGGTTCATCTGCCAGCAGAAGCGACGGAGAATGGATGATTGCTCTAGCGATGGCTGTCCGTTGGCGTTGCCCTCCAGATACCTCGAAGGTCCGCTTTTCCAAAATGTCCTGAATCCCTAGCTTCTCGGCAACACTTTGCAGCTTTTCTTCCATGACCGATACTTTCTCATTGTCCAAGGTAAGCGGCAGCACGATATTTTCCCCGATCGTCAACGTGTCCAATAGGTTAAAATCTTGAAATACAAAGCCGAGCTCACGACGGCGAAACAGGGCCAGTTTATCTTTTTTTAAATGATGCGGATTCGTACCGTTCAAAAGAACCGCACCAGAAGTTGGTGTATCAATCGTGGAAATCATGTTTAATAGCGTAGTCTTGCCACTGCCGGAAGGGCCCATAATACCGACAAATTCGCCCTTGCGAATGGAAAAATCGATATCGGTCAACGCGCGGTAAGTTACCTTGCCCCCGTATATTTTACTCAAGCTATTTACAGCAAGCATTTCCATGCGCCATTCCCCTTTCTTGCACTTCCAAATTCAACTATACGAAAGTGCGCATAGTCCAGCTATCGAATTAACTTTCAGCTATCTTACTTTCTTGTAAGGTTGGTACGACGGCAGACAAGACGATACGTACGGTTGTCCCCTCTCCCACTTCTGACTCCATTTCCACCCCATGATGGAGCCGCCCGCAAATTTCCTTCACCAAGTACAGCCCCATCCCGGTGGACTCTGGGTATTTGCGCCCGTTTTCTCCCGTAAAATACGGCTTGAATACGCGGCGAATATCTTCGGCAGGGATCCCGATTCCATAATCCTGCACTTCCAGTATGGCATGCGCTCCGCGTTCATACGTACGAATGGTGACCTTGTTGCTTTTCCCTGCTGAATAACGAACGGCATTCGTCAACAATTGGTTGAGGACAAAAGCGAGCCACTTTTCGTCCGATTCCACTCGCCAATTCTCATCCACTTTTACCTCGGGATACACTTGATTACGAATAAACAGCCGCTTGTTTTCCGCCAACACACTCTGCACCAAGGAACGCAGGGTTACTTGCTCAATCAGGAAGTCCTGTTCAAATCGATCGAGGCGAGCTATGTACAAAACCGTTTCCAGTCCACGCTTGATCCGGTCCACTTCTTCACGGACGCTCTCTGCTGTTGGATCGTCTTCATTTTGCAGCAACAGATGAATAACCGAAATCGGCGTCTTCATCTGATGAACCCACTGCTGAATAAATGTCGTATGGTCCCGTTGCTTGTTTTCATAGGCATGAAGCTGTTCTTTGTAGAGTCGGTATTGCTCCTGACTGATGTCATCCATCGCGCGGCACAATGGTGAATTCCCGTATGTCTGGGTCAGCTCTTCTAGAGACTCTACTGGCTTGCTCAGTCGCTGATAGATCGTGCGGTGAGACAAATAGCGGATGGCGAGAAAAGCACCCGCGATAAAAACAGATAAAAACATGACGTAGATCATCAATGACTCATTCCAGTACCCATCCATCGCAAAAATCATGATCAATAAGATCAATTGGACGAGAAAAAACGCTGCGAATGGCCATTGATCTCGAAGGAACAGCTTCATTGCCCTTCCTCCCAAGTCGCACGTAAGCGATAACCGGAACCGCGAACCGTCTCGACAGCTCCCTCTAAGCCTAATTCCTTTAGCTTGCCGCGCACGCGTGTGATGTAGACATTCAGCGTGTTTTCATCGACAAACTGCTCATCCCACAGCTTTTCTAGCAATCGCTCACGGCTGACGACACGTGGATACTGATTCATCAAGGCTTCGAGCAGTAATGCTTCCTTTTTGCTTAGCTCGATTTTGATATCGTACATGGACAGCTCCATTCGCTCTAAAAACAGCTTGAGTCCCGCCACTTCAACCGTACGCTCCCCTTCTTGTGGAGCATATTGTCCGTAAGCCCTCCGTAGCTGACTGCGGATTTTGGCCAAAACCACATCGTAGTCGAACGGCTTGGTGATATAGTCATCGGCCCCATTTTCCAAGGCCATCACCTGGTCCATTTTACTTTCTCTCGCAGAGATGAACAGGATCGGGCAGTTGGACTCCTGGCGCATTTGTCGGCACCAATAAAACCCGTCAAATTTCGGTAGATTCACATCCAATAGAACCAGATCAGGGCGCCCTTGGGTAAATACCTCCATGACTCTATCGAAATGTACAACATTGACTGTTTGGAATCCGTATTTTTCCAGTTGCTCTTGCAGCAGCTGGTTGATTTTTGGGTCGTCTTCTACAATCATAATTGTGGACATCACTCATACTCCTCTCGTCTTGAGTCTCCTCCATTTCATACTTTACTATACCATTAGAAAACTAGACTACGCCAAGCCTTTGGCGTTTCTCGTAATTAGATGTCTACTGAAAAAGCTACTTGTACGTTGCTGTTGTGGAGAGGAAGAAACAGGAGAAAACGCTCAGCTTCTAGGGCCACCCCCTGGGGATTGACTGCACGACTCCATGTAAAAAGCGAAACCGCGTCCAAAGTTGTCCTATCAGGATGTGTTTCAGAGGTGGACGCTTAAGGGCGTGTTTCGCTTTTTGCATTTCGTCTCGGTCGGTGTCCCTAAGATCTTCGCTGTTTTCTCCTGTTTCCTCTACGAGCTTTCCGTGTTAATCGGTTTTTAAAAGCCTTAAAAGAATGTAAGAATGTCATCAGTAACGACAGAGAAGAATATTTCCAGGCGTAGCAACTTGTGGAGTCCTACCAAGCTTAGAAGGGATGAGCGGGAAATAGAAACGCAACCCTGCGCTTGCGACGAAGCAGCCACCACTTTTGCGTTTCCCCGCGAATCCCTTCGGAGCGGACAGTCTTCGCCCCCAGCGGGACGGAGCCTGGAGCCTAGTCTTGAAATATTCTTCTCTCCATTACAGCCTTCCGATAGTAAAAAAGGGCAGGACTGTTGTCCCCCCCTTTATGCTTGTGCTTCCATCAATTGCTGCAATTTCTTGATCCCACGGAAGTGCAGGATTTTCACCGAAGCCTCTGTCTTACCCAAGATTTCCGCGATCTCATTCATTCGCAAATCTCCGAGATAGCGCAGGGCGATTACATTGCGCTGATCCTTTGTCAGGGTGTGCACCTTTTCCCACAAGCCCTCAGTAGTCTCCTGAGTCAGAAGGCACTCCTCCGGCAGCTGATCTGTTGCTACCATATTGCTAAATGTGTCCTGATCGACCGGACTCTCCCGCTTCTTGCGCATGTAGTCAATCAAAGCGTTGTGCGCAATTCGGAAAATCCAGGCGCCAAAAGGATGGCGGCCATCGTACTGCTCAAGCTTGGAATACACCTTGATAAACACAGTCGTTGTTAGGTCTTCCACATCCCAGACGTTTTTTACCCGGTAGCGGAAATAGCGATATATTTTAGCAGAGTAATCTTCGTAAATTTGTTGGTGACTTAATTTTGGATACATGATTGCTGTCGTCATAATCGATCTCCCGTTTCGTGATCCGTATGAATTGATTTCATTGTACGGTCGAAACGAAGCAGGAACCATCGAGTTATATTTCAGGAAGCTTACACTTTTGTAAGGTACTTATGCACTCGTTGTAAGTTCGCACAAGTAGGTACGGGAGAGGTTTCATTTTGGTTACAACTTTCGAAAGAAATTTTTAAGAATTTCTTAAGGAGTATTTTAAGTGTCCTTCAAACCGTTGTGGTGGCGGAAAAGCCGTGTTGCTACATCTTAATGATAATAAAGTAGTAGACTGACCATTTACTTTCGCATCCGTTAGCTCAGCTCAGTTATCAATGATATTCATAACCTTTTGCTATTGAAAAGATATGGGTATCAGTTAGTTCTCCTGAGTCATTTAGGTTAACATTGCGTAAAGTACCCTCCAACGTAAAACCTGCCTTCTTAGCTACAGCTATACTTGCGTTATTCCGAGTATCACAGCGAATTTCAAGACGGTTAGCTTCCAACTCGGAAATGGCAAAGGCAACGATACCTTTTACTGCCTCTGTCATTAGACCCTCACCAGTACGCGATGTGCGTAGCCAATATCCAATTTCAAATTTGCGTACATACCAATCAAAGCGATGGAGCCCACTACTGCCCACAAATTGCCCTGTATTCTTTTCAAATACATGTAGTACTAAGTCTGTGCGCTCTAGAAAATTGAGCCGGGCCTTACGTACGTAGGCTTCCGAATCGTCAATGGATGGAAGGTTTTTTACAAACGGAAGCCAGGGGCGCATCTCATTTACACTCTCACGTATGGCTTCATTTACATATTGACCATCACCCCATTGCGGTGCTCTAATCAATAACCGCTGAGTTTCTAAATGTTCCGGAAAAGAGAATAGTAGTGGATTCATATTAGTCCTCCTTCTATCGGAATGAGTTTCCAATAATAGTAACCGCTTGACCCCTCATTGACAATTGAAGGTAACACTGCCAGTTAGCTTAACAATACTATTCACTTTCAAGCAATTTACAAAAAGCTGCGCTTCTCCCCCCACTAAGGCTACTTTATAAAAAGAAACGCCCCCGAAAAATTCGAGGGCACTTGCATTTATATCAAACCAAGACGTTGGAAGATCGTATCCACATGCTTCAGGTGGTAACGGTAATCGAAGCACTCATCCAGCTCTTCGTTGGACAGTGTAGAGCTAACCGTTGCATCCTCCTCCACGATCGCACGGAAGGAGCGTTGCTCTTCCCACGCCTGCATCGCACGAGGCTGTACCGTGTCGTAGGCTTGTTCGCGGCTCATGCCTTTTTCGATCAGCTTGAGCATCACTTGCTGGGAGTAGATCAAACCAAAGGTACGATCCATATTGCGCTTCATATTCTCTGGGAACACCGTCAAGTTTTTTACGATGTTCATGAAACGGCGCAGCATGTAGTTCAATGCTTGTGTTGCATCTGGCAAAATCACGCGCTCCGCAGAGGAGTGAGAAATATCCCGCTCATGCCAGAGGGAAACATTTTCATAAGAAGTGAGCATGTGACCGCGGATGACACGAGCCAAGCCGCAAATGTTTTCGCTGCCGATCGGGTTGCGCTTGTGTGGCATTGCGGAAGAACCTTTTTGTCCTTTGGCGAATGCTTCTTCCACCTCGCGCATTTCGCTCTTTTGCAGACCGCGAATTTCTGTTGCGAATTTTTCCAAAGAAGTTGCGATCAGTGCCAATGTCGCCATGTACTCGGCGTGGCGATCACGCTGCAAGGTTTGGGTAGAGATAGGCGCTGCCGACAGTCCCAGCTTCTCGCACACGTAAGCTTCCACGAACGGATCGATGTTTGCATATGTTCCAACTGCGCCAGAGATTTTGCCGTACGCCACTTCGTTTGTCGCAGCCTGAAAACGCGCCAGGTTGCGCTTCATTTCTTCATGCCACAGAGCCAGCTTCAAACCAAATGTCGTAGGCTCAGCATGCACGCCATGCGTTCTGCCCATGCATACCGTATCCTTGTGCTCACGAGCTTTGTCTGCCAAAATCTCGATGAAGTCTTGAATATCCTTCTCCAAAATTTCGTTCGCCTGACGCAGCAAGTAAGATAGAGCAGTATCCACCACATCTGTAGAAGTCAGCCCGTAATGAACCCACTTCTTTTCTTCGCCCAAGGTTTCCGATACTGCACGGGTAAACGCCACCACATCATGGCGTGTCTCTTCTTCGATCTCATAGATTCTGTTCATGTCAAAAGTAGCTTTATCCCACAGCTTTTTCACGTCTTCCTCAGGAATGACGCCCAGCTTGGACCATGCTTCACACGCGAGAATTTCGACTTCCAGCCACGCTTTGAATTTGTTTTCTTCCGTCCAAATGGCGCGCATTTCCGGTCGGGAATAACGTTCGATCATGATAATACCTCCGATGTATTCGTCCAGATTTTCAGCTCATCAATCAGGGTGAGCGCTTCTTCCACAGTAGGGGCGAGCACATTGATATGCCCCATTTTTCGCTTGGCCTTGCTCTCTGCTTTTCCGTACAAATGGAGCTTGGCTGTGCGCGGCAGCTTGTCGATTTGATCGATGACAGGCTGTAGATGCTCTCCCAAAATATTAACCATCACGACGCTCGAGAGCAACTGTGTAGATCCCAAAGGCAGATTGCAAACCGCCCGAACATGCTGCTCAAACTGCGAGGTCACACAAGCATCCATCGTAAAATGCCCGGAGTTGTGCGGTCGCGGCGCCAATTCATTGACGTACAGCTGACCATCTTCTGTCAAAAACAGCTCAACTGCAATGAGTCCTACCACATCTAGCTTTTCTACGATCGTACGGGCAATTTCTTCCGCGCGTGCTGCTACTTCAGCCGAAATTCGCGCTGGAACGATACTCAGATGTAGAATGTTTTCCTGATGAATATTTTCTGACACAGGAAAAACAGCCAGTTCACCCGCAGGATTGCGTGCAGCAATAACAGAAAGCTCCATTTGAAATGGTACAAATTGTTCCACGATCAGCTCTGTACCCGCTTTCGCCAACGTTTCAAACGCCTCCGCCAGCTCGGCCTCGCTTCTCAATACCCATTGTCCTTTGCCGTCATAGCCGCCAGTTGCTGTTTTCATGACAGCAGGCAGTCCCAGTTCACGCACAGCGTCCTGCAAATCAGCCAAGCTGTTCACTACGCAAAACGGAGCGACAGGAATGCCGATCTCGCGAATGGCGGTCTTTTCCCGAATCCGATTTTGGGTGATACGTAAAAGGCGGCTCCCCTGCGGTACATAAGCGTGGCTCTCCAATACTTCTGCAACCTGCGCATCGACATTTTCAAATTCATAAGAGATGACATCACTGACCGAGGCAAGCTGCATCGCTGCTTCTACATCATCGTAGCTGGCAACAATTTGCCGATCTGCCGTTTGGCCGCATGGTGCATCTGCTGTCGGGTCCATGGTGACAAAGCGGTAGCCCATAGCTCGTCCCGCAAGAGCAATCATCCGTCCAAGCTGTCCTCCGCCAAGTATTCCTAGGGTCGATCCTGGTTTGATTTGCTTGCTGTCCTTGGTAGTCATTCGAGTTCACTAGCCTCCAGCACCTTATTGCGTACATCATCCCGTCTTTGCACGAACCGCTCTTGTACGTCCGGATATTTGATCCCCAAAATTTGCGCAGCCAGTAACCCTGCATTGATGGCTCCAGCTTTTCCGATCGCAACCGTCGCCACAGGCACGCCCCCTGGCATTTGCACAATCGACAAAAGCGAGTCGAGGCCATTCAAGTTGGATGATTTCACCGGTACACCGATAACGGGCAACTCTGTCTTAGCAGCTACCATTCCTGGCAAATGAGCTGCTCCGCCCGCACCTGCAATAATGACTTCCAAGCCGCGGCTTTTAGCTGTCTCGGCATACGTAAACATCAAGTCTGGCGTTCTGTGTGCAGACACGACCTTCTTTTCGTACGGTACCTGCAATTCGTCCAAAATTGCGCAAGCTTCCTTCATCGTTTCCCAGTCTGACGTACTGCCCATAATGACTCCTACCAAAGGCTGTAGCATGAACCATTCGCCCCCTACGTTTTGTAACATCAGAAGAAAACCCAACCGACTTACGGCTTTTCGCGCCGCTCTCATCGCCTGGGCTATTCGAACTCGTTTTCTCTCAACGTATTCAGTGTAGCAGGGAGAAAGTTTGCCTGTCAACCTCGTTTCCGAACATTTAAAAATGACTTAATCAAAATTATTCGTGTTTGCCTTTTCCTACCCAATTGTTTGCCGCTTCGGCTTTTTCAAGTGCAACCTGAAGCCAATAATCCAAAAAGGGTGTGGCATCCGCTCCAGCAGCCGCAGTCAAGAGCTCTGTGATTTGCTCCCCATTTGCCTGCTTGTATTGATGATCTCGTACATATTGACGCAACACCTGATGCAGTCGTTCGACGCCCCATTCTTCTTTTAAGTTCCACCACATGGCACCAGCTCGCCCATAGACGAGGTCATTGTAGCTCCTCCAATCTGGAAAAGCCGCCACGGACGACTTCGCAGTGACTCCTTGGTTCGCATATCCTTCCGCTGCACGTGCTTGGTCTAGCCGCATTTGAATATACGCTTGAGAACGTGCGGGGGACTTTTGCTGCAAAAATACCATCGTTGCATAATCCGTCAGTCCCTCATCCAGCCAAGCCTCTCGTACCTCGTCGTTTCCGACCAAACCGTAAAACCACTGATGTGCCGTTTCATGCGCTACGACCGCTTCCCCCATGGCATCGCTACGGTCAAAGTACTCCTGTGCAATAAAGACGAGGCTCGGGTATTCCATTCCGCCAAAGAAGCCGCCTGTCTTGACAACATCGTATTCCTTATACGGATACACCCCAAACTGTTTTCCGTAATAGTCGAGAGACTCCCTAGCAGTCTCATGCATTCGTTCTACGTTTTGCGGGTCATCACTTTTCTGCACCCATGTTCGTACGATAGTTTCCCCGACCTTGCCAGATATGGGCTGGTACGTATCGTCCATGACAACAAGGGCAAAATCCCGAACGTTCCATGCGTCCACCTCATAGATTTTTAGCCGTTGCGGCCTCGTCTCGGTGATGACAGCCACGCTTTCCAATCCACTCGTGGCAAGCTGGTACCCCTCTGATAACTGCACTCGCAAATGATAGTTCGCCACTTCCGAGTAAAAAGGATCGCCAATCGCGGAATAAGGATCGAGCCGCCAGCCTCCTGCGTCCTTGACTGCCAGGATCGGCAGCCAGTTGCCCAGCCACATCGCATGATCATGGTAAGACATTCGCCCGTTGTTATAAGGGACCGCGAGCTGAAATTTCATATCCACTAGCATCTCAGCAGACGATGTTCTTGCAGGAAGGGGTACTTGTAAAAGCGTATTGGTCTTTCCCGCATACAGTACGTCGACATTTTTTCCGTTTACCTGTACTTCGCTTATCTTGATACCACCAGGCTCACGCTGTTTGCCCAGCACTACCTCCCAGTTCTCTCCACTGAGGGCAGCATTCGCCGAGAAAGCATTAGGATATAAATGAAAAAATGCGTGGTCATCTTGTGGGACAAAACGAGCCGTCAGCTTGCCTGTCACCACGTGCTTGTTCATATCGATTTGTACGTCGGCCTTGTAAGTGACTGCAGCTTGCCTGTAATCAATCGGCACAATCTCCTGAGCATCCAAGCCAGCCTGCCCCGTCCAAGGACGCACGGACAAGAATACAGTCAAAACGACTCCCACTGCCACGATGACCACCCAATGCTTTCGCCACATCGTGATCCCCTGCCTTCGATTACTTCTTCTGATGCTTGATACGTTGGCGCTCCAGCCAAGCTGCTGCCTCTTCCTGCTGGGACATGTCTACCTTCAACCAATAATCCAAGAAAGCGCTGGCATCTTCTCCTGCCATCTCAGATAGAAATGCTTCCCATTCCTTTCCGGTCACCACCTGATAACGGTACTTCTCGACATACTGCTTCAAAACGTCATGTACCCTCTCTTCTCCCCACGCTCCCTGCAACAGCCACAGCATCGAGGACGGACGGGAATAAACGAGATCGCTATAGCTCTGATTATCAGGGAATGCAGACAGCACTTGCCAAGGACGCTGTTCCTGTGCCACATAATACTGAACAGTAGTACCACGCTCCAGCCGTCCGCGCACCCGTCCTGCTCCCAACAGCGGGTCTTGCTGAGATAAATACGAGAGCGTCACGTACTCCGTGAATCCCTCATCCAGCCATGCTTCCTTTACCTGATTATTTCCGATCAAGCTGTAAAACCACTGGTGTGCGGTCTCATGTACAACTGTGACGATCCCTGTTTCTTCCCCTGAAAAGAAATGACGTCCGTCGAGAAAGACTAATGCAGGATACTCCATTCCGTTAATCGCGCCGCCTGTCCTTACCACATCGTATTCGGTATAGGGATAGGCACCCAATTGATGATGAAAATAGGTGAGAGACTTCGCTGCCGCTTCATGAATCTGCTCAGCCGTTGCCGGATCATCTGTTTTCCGCCACCATGTTCGGACTACAGTTTCGCCCACTTTCGTTTCCGTTCGCTGATAGGAAGCATCCATAACGACAAGGGCAAAATCCCTCACATTTTCTGCACCGAGCTGTATCGTCTTTTCTCCCTCACGAACAGAAACCTGCTTCGCAGCCCTATCTGGCGCTGTGCTTGCCAGTTGATAGTCTTTTGGCAGCGTCACGTTCACCTCATAATCTGCGTTCTCACTGTAAAAAGGATCACCGATAGGCTCGTATGGATCGAGATGCCAGCCTTCCTCGTCGTACGCCGCAAGAACCGGGAGCCAGTTCCCCAGCCAGATCGATTGGTCATCGTACGACATCCTGCCGTCGTTTCGCGGTAGAGTCATTTCGAACTCCATGACAATTTCTCGTGCGCCTTGCTCTCCTTCCAGAGGCACTTCCAGTATGTTCACGTCTTTCGTCTTTTTGCCGTCAACAGCTACACCATCGACCAAGAGCTTTTTATAAGTATATGAGCCAAGCGTTGGGCGATTGCCTAAAAGTTCCTCCCATAGCATGCCTTGATGCTCTTCAGTAAATACGTTCGGGTAAAGATGGAGATAGGCACGAGCAGGGTCTTTTGGCCAAAAGGTAATTGTAACGGTTCCTGCTACTTCTTTCTTGATTGGATCGATTCGCACATCAGCCTGATAGAGCGGTTTACGTTTGAGCGCAGTCCCCTCCTCAGCATTTACAGGCAACATCCACGTCAAAAACATTAAGCTACAACTGACCATTGAGACCCATTTCTTCACGCCATCTCCCCCTTTTCTCTACTGTACAAAAAATGGAAAAAAAAGACTATCTTTCCTCTTTACCACCTGCTAGCTTGTCGGTCATCCACTTTTCTACCAACTCTAAAGGAACCGGCTGCTCTGTTCCCTCTCGCATTTCTCGGACGACGACCTGCCCACTGTTCACTTCGTTTTCCCCATAGATCAATGCAAAAGCAACGCCTTCTTTGTTTGCATAATCGAGTGCTTTTTTCAGACGTCTACCCGTCAGTTCCAGCTCAGCTCTGATACCACTCTCGCGCAATCGATTGGCTAGCCCAAGACTGGATGCTTCTGTACCAAGAGGAATGACGAGTACATCGGCAGCTCTCCGCTCTTCCGTGTTGCGATTTGCCAACGCTGCAAGGATGACATCCAAGCCAAATGAAATCCCTACAGCGGGATACTTTCTTCCATCATCCAAAAGTCGACCGATGATCTGATCGTAACGTCCCCCACTGCCGATACTGGACGTAATACTTCCATCCTGCAAAAAGATCTCATACACAATCCCCGTGTAGATCCCTAGGCCTCTTGCCAAGAACGGCGAAAAGCGAAGCTCCCCCTTCACACCCGCTCCTTTTACATAAGCAAACATATCGCGAAGCTCCCGAATCCCTTCCTGAACAAGCGGGGATGTAAAGCGCTCTGCTAACAGATCTAGCGTAATCACACCTTCTTGCAGGAAAGACGTAATCGCCAAAACGAGTGACTCCTCGACGTTTCGCTCCCGCAAATCATCACGTACTCCGTCCACGCCGATTTTCTCGAGCTTATCCAGCGACAGCATGACGTCCCCTGCTCGCTCAGCGGGAACACCCAACTCCTGAAGCACCCCAGTTAATAACTTGCGGTTGTTGACCTCAATGTACACGTCGAGCCCAAGCCGCTTGAAGGCCTCAAACGCCATACTGAGCAATTCTGCTTCAGCCAGCACCGATGTTGTTCCGACGATATCGACATCGCATTGAATAAATTCGCGCAATCTCCCGGTTTTTACTGGACCGTCCCGAAATACTTTTCCGATCTCATACCGTTTGAACGGCATTCGCATCTCAGGATTCATGCCCACTACCTTCGTCAACGGTACGGTCAAATCATAGCGCAGCCCAAGCTCTCTATCTCCTTGGTCGCTCAAGCGATACACTTCCTTCAATATTTCATCCCCGCCACCGTACTTCGATGCCAGCAATTCGTAGTGCTGCAGCATAGGCGTCTCCAACGGTTTGCAACCGTATGTCTCGAATACAGCTTCGAGCGTCCGTCGGATCCAATTTCGTTGCATTTGCTCCTGCGGCATGAAATCTTTTGTACCTTTTACTGTTTTTAATACTTCGTTTTCCATGAGAAACACCCTTTCTTTTTTCAAATGGAGAAAACCAAAAAAGCCATGCAAGGCAACTTCATGCCCACATGGCTTCCATAAATACACCACCGCAGGCACGAAGCACAAGAAGCGCTTGCACCTGCGGAAAAATTTCCGAAGATACAAACGCTCTACGTGTGGTGATGCTGTTGAAGGAACATAGTTAGACCTGTCATTTTCATCGGTCCATCCTTCCAAAAAAGATTTTTCCTATCATAGCGCAAAAAAAGCTCCCCGTCCAGTAGACGGAGAGCTTGATTACCAAAAAATTCTATTCGCGCAACCAGATGAAGTACGCCAGGAAGACGAAGAACAGCACATACATCGCCGGATGCACTTCACGAGCCTTCCCCTTCATTACCTTCATCACCGGATAAACGATGAAACCAGTCGCAATACCTGTTGCAATACTGTAAGTCAATGGCATCAACAAAATCGTCAGGAATGCAGGGAATGCTTCATCGAGGTCATCCCAAGCCACTTTTGCAATGTGAGAAGCCATCAGAACCCCTACGATAATGAGCGCTGGTGCAGTAACCGCTGGTGTCACAATTGCGAGAATCGGCGAGAAGAACAACGCCAGAAGGAACATAATCCCGGTGACAACTGCGGTAAATCCGGAGCGTCCGCCTGCCGCTACCCCTGCAGTCGATTCAACATAAGCCGTAGTCGTAGATGTACCGAGTACCGCACCTGCCATACCCGCAATTGCATCGGAAGCGAGTGCTTTTCCTGGACGTGGCAAATTGCCGTCTTCGCGGAGCAATCCAGCTTGGTTCGCTACACCCAAAAGCGTACCTGTCGCATCGAAAAAGTCTACAAACAAGAACGTCAAAACAACAATCAGCATATTTACAGTGAACAATGCGGATGGATCACCAAGATATTGGAACGCAGCACCGAATGTAGGAGCAAGGCTCGGTGGTGCAGAAACGATTTGCTCAGGCAAATTCACCAGTCCGAAAAACATCCCGGTAATCGCCGTAATCAACATCCCGATAAAGATACCTGCATTGATTTTGCGAGAAAGCAGAATAACCGTCACGATCAGACCAAACACAGCGAGCAATGCATTTTTCGCTGCCAAAATTTCTTCCGGCTTCATGCCCTCGTGATAGAAGGTCAAATGTCCGAGTGCTACGAAAGTTGCATCATTTGCTACGATGATACCTGCGTTTTTCAAACCAATAAATGCGATAAAAAGACCAATCCCTGCCGAAACTGCGTACTTCAAGCTTTGTGGAATCGCTTTGATGATCGCTTCACGAACACCTGTCAGGGACAAAATCAAAAAGATCGTACAAGAAAGGAATACGCCAGCCAAAGCCTGTTGCCAAGGAATTTGCATCGTCAGAACGACGGTATAAGTGAAAAATGCGTTCAAGCCCATTCCCGGAGCTTGACCGATCGGCAAACGTCCGAGGATACCCATTAAGAGTGTACCTAGAGCAGCAGCCAAAGCCGTTGCAGTAAAGACAGCCCCAAATTCAGGGTAGTTCGCTTTTAAATCTGGAGGCAGATCAGCACCACTGAGAATGAATGGATTGACAGCCAAGATATAAGCCATAGCCAAAAAAGTAGTGATACCCGCGATCATTTCGCGACGGTAATTGGTGCCTAGCTTGTCAAACTCGAAATACTTCCGCACCTATAAGTCCCCCCATACTAATCTTGTTGCAAAAAACAGATAGACTGTTTTTTGCCGACCGTAAACGGTCACATCTTATTTAATGAAAAACGTCGAGACGTTTTTCACAAAAAAAGGCCCGGACGCTCTTATCATGCGCCTGGCCTACAAACAAAACACTCCGGGAATAATTCCAAATATAATAACAAAATCAGATCCCGATGACATTTTGTTCGTAGTCAGGTCGTTAATGGCGACCATGTAGAAACTCTTGAGCCATATTCTCAAGAATATACGAACCTTCCTATATTACCTGCTCACATTGAGAAGTGTATCAGGTGACATAGGGAATGTCAACGAAAATACGAACGTTCATTTTTAGAAAGGGTTTAATATCCGGATATTTTCTATTTCTGTCCTTAAGAAGGCCTGTGTTATAATTCATAACTAGATTCCTGATCTCAACAATCTCTTTGAAGGTGATTCAAAATGAGCTTTATGGATGCTTGGGAGCAAATAATAGCGGAGCAAGAGCGAGAACGTGACCGGCTTCGAGTCAATCAAATTACCGTACGGGTCGACGATAAGAAAAAGAGCAAACGCAACGTTCATCAAAAGGAAAAAGTCATCGAATATGGCTTTGTAGAACGTGATTTGTATGATGAGAATTTATTTGGGAGGTTTGAACTCTATTTCGCCGATCGCGACACTCTTCTCCAGCAAAATCGGTTTGGAGATGAAATTGCTTTTGGTGAGCTTACAGATGAACATGCAGTTGCAACGGCAATCTTCTCCTATTTAGCGGAGTGCTATTCTCAGTTTTTAGAGGAAACTCCCTTCGCTATCAGTTATAACCCTATTGCAGAAGCTTGGATTATCGAAGGAACTCTTCCTCCGGGATGGCTAGGCGGGGTCATTTATATTGCTCTTGCAAAAGAAAATGGACAGCTTCTCATGATGTATGGAACAAGATAATTCTTGGTCATAAAAAATACTCCCTTTTATTCACAAATCACGCGAATAAAAGAGAGTAATTTTTTTTGCTCCTATTCCCACTCAATTGTTGCTGGTGGTTTGGACGTTACGTCATACACAATGCGGTTTACATTGTCTACTTCATTCACGATACGCACAGAGATTTTCTCCAAAACATCCCACGGAATGCGCGCCCAGTCAGCAGTCATACCATCAATAGAAGTTACCGCACGAATCCCTACTGTGTAAGAATACGTACGAACATCTCCCATTACACCTACAGTCGTCATGTTTGGCAAAGCCGTGAAGTACTGCCAGATTTCCCGATCGAGACCTGCCTTGGCAATCTCCTCACGCAAGATCGCATCCGATTCACGAACGATCTTCAGTTTTTCTTCTGTAACTTCACCCAAAACACGAATGCCGAGGCCCGGTCCTGGGAATGGCTGACGCCAAACAATCTCATCTGGCAAGCCCAGCTCTTTACCCAGTTTGCGTACTTCGTCTTTGAACAAGGTTTTCAGAGGTTCAATCAACGTGAACTTCATGTCTTCTGGCAATCCGCCTACGTTGTGGTGCGATTTGATTGTTTGTGCAGTTGCTGTCCCGCTCTCCACGATGTCGGTGTACAGCGTACCTTGTGCCAAGAAGTCCATATCCGTCAGCATCGCTGCTTCTTCATCGAATACATAAATGAACTCGTTACCGATGATTTTGCGCTTTTGCTCTGGATCAGAAACACCTTTGAGCTTGCTCATGAAACGCTCACGAGCATCGATCTTGATCACTTTCATGGAGAATTTCTCAGCAAATGTCTCCATTACCCCTTCTGCTTCCCCTTGGCGCAGAAGACCGTGGTCAACGAACATGCACGTCAATTGATCGCCAATCGCTCTGTGAATCAGCGCTGCTACTACGGAAGAATCCACACCGCCGCTCAACGCACACAGTACTTGCTTCTTACCAACTGTTTCACGAATGCGAACCAGCTCGTCTTCGATGAACGTCGTCATGCTCCAAGTCGCTTCACATCCACAAATGTTGAACAGGAAGTTTCCGATGAACTCAATACCTTTTACGGTATGGACTACTTCTGGATGGAACTGTACACCGTACAGCTGGCGCTCAGGGTTGCTGATCGCAGCTACCGGGCAGCTGTCGCTTACCGCATCAATGACAAATCCGGTTGGGAGCTCCACTACTTTGTCAGAGTGGCTCATCCACACGATTTCGTTTGTATCCCATTTGTCGTACAAGCTGTGTTTTAGCTGCATACGCAATTCAGCTTTTCCGTACTCGCGTTTACCCGCACGTTCTACTTTTCCGCCCGTCAAATGGCTCATCAACTGCATACCGTAGCAAATACCCAATACAGGCAAGCCCAGGTCAAAAATCGCCGGGTCTACAGTCGGTGCTCCCTCTTCGTACACGCTAGCAGGTCCGCCAGAGAAAATAATCCCTTTTGGATTGATCTCTTTAATCTTTTCAACAGGTGTATTGAACGGAATGAGTTCGCTATAAACACCCAGATCACGTACACGGCGCGCGATCAACTGATTGTACTGGCCTCCGAAATCAAGTACGACGACCATTTCCATTGACTTGTCCATCATATCCCCCTTCTCCTGTAACATACAGGACGTGCAAGTGTCGGCATGCCATGCGAAGTTGTCGCATATTTGCAAAAAAGCCGGGACTGCTATCTCCGATGAACAATACGGAGGCAACGTCCCAGCTTGTGTACACATGTGCGGTTTGCATGTACAAAAATCCGATGTGCTCTCCTCGTAGTCGCCAAATTTACGGTCTAGCGGTAGAAACTTTCAGGCCCTATTCCTGATCATTATACGAGTCTCATTGATCGTCATTCTAGCAGATGGAACGGCATTGTTCAAGGCTTCAATTGACGGATTAACCGTTCGAGTATTTGCTCTGCTATTGTTCTCGCCTTTTGTTCCATTTGTTTGTAGCCATACACGGTACGTTCGTACAGCTCCGTCAAATAGCGCAGGTCTTGTCGCTTGTCTGCTGGCAGCGTCATCCTGCCCACATACTCCCGCAACGTCTCGCCTGGCTGTCTACGCGTGTAGACCCGCTCCATCATTCGCATTAGCAAATGGTATCGATCCTGGAACTCACTGCTGCGCTCCTGGCTCAATTGTCTGCGCATCCACCATAGCTGGATGTCTTGTCTGCGGCGCCACGCGATAATTCCTGCCACGACAGCGGCTACAGCCAATCCTGCGTTTACTTGCCACGGAATTTTAATCCAACTGCCTGCTGGGCTGTCGCCCTCTTCCAGCTCATTGAAACGCCCATCCCCGCGATCCATGTTCGGTTGATTCGCCATGTTTGGCAACGGAACGGGGATCTGTGGCTGGGAAGTGACCAGATCATAATTAAAACGAACAGGTGACATGAATGTACTCGTCGCTTCAAAAGGAACCCAACCAACCCCCGGGAAGTATACCTCTACCCACGAGTGAGCATCCCTGTTCCGCACTTCTACCATCTCGTGATTAAGCGCATCCGTTCCTACTCGTTCACCTGGTGCGAAACCCTTGACCCAACGTGTCGGGATATCCAGGGTACGGAGCATAACCGCCATTGAAGTGGAGAAATGGTCACAGTACCCTCGAAGACTGTCAAACAAGAAGTGATCGACAAAATCCTGACCTTCTGCAGCGACAGGAACGTCTTTCGTTTCATACTTATATTTTCCACTTGAGCGCAAGTAATTCTCGATCGCTCTCACTTTGTCATAAGGAGTCTTGGCATCCTTGGTAATGGTCGCGGCGAGCTCTCTTACTCGTGGAGGAACCGAGGCCGGCACTTGCAAATAGCGCTCTTTGATATCATCCGGATAGTTCGCTCCCGCATTTGTCACAGCCTTTTCACTGACAATCGGTACTTCTGTCTCGACCTTGTATTGATTCAGTTTGAGCAAAAGCGGATTGGGGCCGTACTCTGGCTGATTGTTTTTCTCGCTAAGCTGAACCAAGTTGATTTTTCCTGCCCGTACTTCCAGTTGCTGATTCATTTTGTCATAAACAACGGTTGCCTCTGGTGGAGCGTAGTTGCTCACCTTTTTTAACTGACCTTGATAAAAGACAGTCGGGAACTGCTGCGGACCTTTAAACTCTAATGTAGCTTGTACCTTCTTCGTTTCAAGCCCTTGGAACAACGTATTCTCCCATGTATAGGTTTGCGGGTCCAGGATTGACTCGTACTCTCTATCGCCTTTTTCCCAACCAACTCCCGTATACACGTCCTTCGAGTCACCGCGCCAATAGCTGCGCTCGTTCGTCTTTGCAATAAACACTAATGTGTTATCTTGCATGAAAGGACCGCCCAACCGTTCGTCGTTGTTGTCGTATCCTACTTTTTTCATCACGCCAACAGGGGTATCGTTTCCTTTCCCTGTTAAAAAGGCGATCGGATCAGGCCATGACGGTCCTGCCTTCGGCGCAGCATACCCGATGCCTATACAGACCATAATGATCATCACGGAGGCAAGCAGTGAGTTGAACATAATACGGCTTCTCTTCCCTGCCAATGTTGCCATGTTCGTCATCTTCATCAGATGGCTGATAGCCAGCATCAGGAAACCAATAATCAGCGTCCGTACAACCCCTGCACTGGCATCATACGGGAGAAACGTATCCAACACAGCCAAATACATTTCCGTCAAAAAGACAAACCATAGGCCTTGCCTTTGTTCCAGCACCAGATACGTTAGCATCGTCGCTAACAACACCAAGACGAGATCAAACAAGGTATTCCGCGACAAGATCGACATGCTGGCCCAATCCTGCTGGAACGCTAACGGAAGATCGTGAATCAACTGCCCGTACAATTCGCCAATCCATTCCGTGTCAAAAAACGGTTTGTCAAATAAGGTAGCATGCAAAAGCCCCATTAGCCCCATGGCCTTGATCGGCAAGGTTAACCACCGATAAGGGATCAACAGGTCAATGAAAATGACTCCAGCCACAATCGCATAAAACGGCCACAGAACCCCCGTGTCGGTTAATGACTGTAGAGGAATAAACCACTCTCTTAACATCAGGAACAGAAAAAGAGCCAAGACCCATTCCCAAATCGTTGGACGCTTCCAAACGCTCATGAGTCTATGCACCTCCAATCCGTTTCCACTCTTGATCATCCATGTGAATAGACGTACATGTTACTTTGTTCGCGCCTAAGAGCTGCAACGCTTGTTTTTGTTCATGCGAAATCGTTGACTCGTTCTGCATGAGAAACAACTGCACCCGTCTGCCTTTTTGAGCGAGTGTGATCAAACGACTGATCAACGCTTTTTCTACATGCGGTGTAATAATAATCAAAGTGACACCCTGAGGCTGCTCCAATGCTTCTCTTCCCACAATTTTTGCAAATAACTCTTGTCCTTCTGGCGCGACACGAGCTAATTGATCAAAAACTCTGAGGAAATGTGCATGGGACAGACCTGATGGTATCAATATGCGTTCTGCTTGCTTGTACACGAGCCCATAATGGTATTGATTCCGATTGGAGTAAGCGATCAGACTCGCGGCTAGCTTCACTGCTGTTTCAAACAAGTGCACAGGCTTCCCATGATAGCTCGCTTTCTCCACATCAAGGAAAAAGACCGCCTGATTCATCGCCTGATGCTCAAACTCCTTCGTCTTCAGACCCGTTCCCCGTGCAGAAGCTCGCCAATGAATTTGGCTCAACCGATCGCCCCGATGATAGTCTCTCACGCCGCGTACTGCTGCTACGTCGTCAGAGCGTCTATGGGAAACATGCACAGTCCCACTGAAGCTCCCGTCCCCCAGGGCCCAATGGGTCAATTCTTTGTATTTTGGATAAACGAGAAACTCCTGAGAAATCGAATAAACCTTGCGCCGCTCAAAAAATCCAAAAAAATCCCCGCCGCTCACTACACATTCATCGAGACGATAGTATCCCCGCGGTACATTGGGGATGACATAACGAAACTCAACTTCCCTTTTGAACCACGGGAATATCAGTTGTCGATGCGGCTCATACACACCAGCCAGCCTCGCCGGCAAAGGCTCCATAATCATATTCCATCCCAGCGGAAACCAAATCCTCCGCCGCAGGCGAATCGTTACAATGACATCTTCCCCATCCTGCAGACGATTGCGATCCAATTCACGCTCGACTTCTAGCTTCACGAACATGAGTAAATAAGCGACAACTTCATACAAGAGAAACACCAAGCTACTATAGAAAAGAAACCAGCTTGAGAAGCCGCCTTGAAATTTTGCGAATACGTAGGTGACCAGGACTAATGCAATCGCCTTGAACTTACCCCACCTTTGCTGTCTCATCTCCAATCACCGCCTTAGCTTACCGGGACACGGGTCTCAGACAAGATCATAGCCAACACCCGATCTACGGTTGCTCCTTCCAGTCTTGCTTCTGGTTTCACAATCATACGGTGTGCAAACACTGCTGGAACTAGTTCCTTCACGTCATCTGGAATGACATAATCACGTCCACGAACGAATGCCAATGCCTGAACAGCCCGGAAGAGAGCAAGGGAACCACGCGGGCTCACGCCTAGATAAATATGATGATGCTCACGCGTACGATGACATAGACGCACGATGTATTCTTTTATTCCTTCCGATACCTTGATCGTCGATACCTGGCGTTGGAGTTCCGCAAGCTCGGCAGTAGACATAACTGGCTGAAGCTCTTCTAAAGGATTCGCCGCCGAAAATCTGGACAGCATCCGCATTTCTTCCTCTACCGTTGGATACCCCATGCTTAATTGCATGAAAAATCGGTCCAATTGCGCTTCAGGTAATGGAAAGGTTCCTTCATATTCTAATGGGTTTTGCGTAGCCATCACAAAAAACGGCTCTGCCAATCGATACGTAGCACCATCGATTGTTACCGAACGCTCTTCCATTGCTTCCAAGAGTGCAGATTGTGTTTTTGGCGAAGTCCGGTTGATTTCGTCTGCAAGAATGACATTTGCAAAAATCGGTCCTTGCCGGAACTCAAACTCCAGACTTTTTTGATTAAAGATAGCAACCCCTGTCACATCCGTTGGCAACAAATCCGGGGTAAATTGAATACGTTTAAACTCACCGCTGATTGATTTGGACAATGCACGTACCATCATGGTCTTCCCAACGCCTGGTACATCCTCGAGCAAAACGTGACCATTCGCTAGAACAGCCGCAACCATCAGCTCAATCACAGAGCGTTTACCAATCAATACTTTTTCTATATTATCGATTAAACTGACTATTGCAGGATTTACTTGTTCCAATTTTATAGGGTTCATGTTGATACAACTCCTGTTCCATCATATTGTTCCGTCAGGTTTGTAACAGCTGTTCCTCCATGCTTTCAGCGTAATTCTAAAGTAATGGATGCAATTAGGAGATACAAGGGAAAAATACTCAAAATTTGTAAAAATGCGCAAGTTGTTATAAAAAAAAGAGTAGGATCTCCTCCTACTCTTCGGTTTCATATGAAATATGGCGTGCCCTGAGAGATTCGAACTCCCGACCTTTTGATTCGTAGTCAAACGCTCTATCCAGCTGAGCTAAGGGCACAAATAAATGGAGCGGACGAAGGGTCTCGAACCCTCGACCTTCGCCTTGGCAAGGCGACGCTCTACCAATTGAGCTACGTCCGCATGTTGTTTCTTATAAAGTTTTTACTGAGGACAAAGCCTTCTGTCATAGTATGGTGCGGGTGAAGGGACTTGAACCCCCACGGTTGCCCGCCAGAACCTAAATCTGGTGCGTCTGCCATTCCGCCACACCCGCATTTTACTTAGAACAGAAAAGGCATTACTGTTACTATCACGCAGCTTTGCTTGTTCAGCTAAAAAACTGGTGAGCCATGAAGGACTCGAACCTTCGACCCTCTGATTAAAAGTCAGATGCTCTACCAACTGAGCTAATGGCTCGCAAATGGCTGGGGTACTAGGATTTGAACCTAGGAATGACGGAGTCAAAGTCCGTTGCCTTACCGCTTGGCTATACCCCAATCGTGGTGCCGGCAATAGGACTTGAACCCACAACCCCCTGATTACAAGTCAGGTGCTCTACCAATTGAGCTATACCGGCGTTGTTGAATATGCTTAGTGGTGGCTCGGGACGGAATCGAACCGCCGACACGAGGATTTTCAGTCCTCTGCTCTACCGACTGAGCTACCGAGCCATTTATGATTGATCTTCGCCATTCTTCAAAAAAATGGCGGAGCTGACGGGACTCGAACCCGCGACCTCCGGTGTGACAGACCGGCGTGAACTCCAACTTCACCACAGCTCCATATTTGGTTGC
>NZ_JBIAOR010000012.1:0-183440 GCF_042878995.1 Brevibacillus sp. NPDC003359 | reverse complement strand
GCAAAATTAAAAGGCATGAGCCCGGTACAATACCGCACTCATGCCCAAGCAGCCGCCTAATTAAATGACATGTCTAACTTTATGGGGTCACTTCAGCTCCATCGTCCTTGGCGGTTTTTCTGTGTTTTTGTCAATTAACTTTCGTCTACTTTCATATTGCGTGCGATATAAAGAAACGGCGTCGAAGCTGCCGATACGACAAACTTGATCAGGTAGGTAGTCAAAAGGATTTGCCACCATACGTCCATCGGGAATTCACCCAAAAAAGCAATCGTACAAAAGGTAACGGAGTCAAGCAGCTGACTGAAGAGCGTGCTTCCGTTATTGCGAATCCAGAGCTGATTACGACCTGGACATTTTTTCTTCAACCACGAATAGATTTTCACGTCGACAAATTGGCTGACAAAATACGCACACAAGCTCCCCAATGCCACTTTTGGCATCAAGCCAAAAATCGTCTGCAAGGAACCTTGGGCGATATCTGTTTCCTGTGGTTCAAACACCAATACGAGCTGCATGATGATCGTTGCCGCAATTAAGGTGAAGAAGCCGAACCATACGGCTTTTTTCGCTTCTCTTTCCCCATACTTCTCGTTCAATAGATCGCTTACCAAATAAATAGAAGCATAAATCGTATTGCCGAGCGTCATGACCAAGCCGAACATCTCGATTGTTTTGACCACCTGGATGTTAGCCAGCACGGTAGCCATCCCGATCCACGCATACAGTCCCATTCTGCCGAACAATCGGTAGCAGAGCAGGAACAGCCCGAAGTTCACCAGAGCAAAAAGCACTCCGATCCAAAAATTAAACATATGATTTCCTCCTAGTTTTGATAACGCGGGAGTTTACGAACCGCGGCCCGTTTTGAGCATTCAATCATTTTACTTGCATTCTCTTATTTTATCAACAATGAATACAAGTATGTTCTCATAGCAAAAAAGCCATCACTAAGGGCGATGGTCTTATCAATGGGTACTAATAGAGGCCAGTATCACAATGCATAGGCCTCTAGTCGATTTCATCCTGAATTTACCCTTTTCAGGAGGATTCAAAAATACACGCCTTGTTTCTTTTTATGGATATGGCATTAATGAAAATCGATGTCCGCCGATTTTCAATGAATACCCTCTTCCACGCCACTTGAAGCTTCTTTTAGAAAGATACTTACGAGCTTCTGAGCCGTTCTGCGAGCATGATGAACTGCTTCGTGATTTCCCTCGATCATTGCAGTAACAATGCTGCCTTCTATCAAAAGATACAACGCATTGGTTAGTTCTTCTTCCTCCCGTACTCCAGCTTCTTGAACAAGTTTTTTGATAAAATTTTTTAATAGTGATTTATGCCTTAAAGATACTTGATGAAACGAATGAGTAGGTTCATTAAATTCTGCAGCCGTATTTATGAAGGAACACCCACGAAAGTCAGGTTGCAAGAACCACTCTTCTAATGTATCAAATAGAGCAATCAAACGCTCCGCCGGGGTAACTTCCTTCTTATAAACTGTAGTTTCGAACCAGTTTCTCCAAAGGGAATCTCTTGTCTCAAGATAAGTTATCACCAAATGCTCTTTAGTAGGAAAGTTGTTATACAGCGTCATTTTGGCTACTCCGGATTCTGCTACAACTTGATCGACCCCCGTAGCAGTAATTCCTTGTTTATAAAACAAGGATGAGGCAACATCCAGGATTTGCTCTTTTTTTCTTTGTCTCATGCCTTCTCCTCCTCTATTAATGAACGCAAAGGTTGACGATTAATTTCCCAATATTTTTGATCGTTGCAAAGTGCATTGCCTCAAGGTAAAGGGAAAAGCCAAGTAATTGCTCAACTGTTGTGAAAGAAATAGTTCAATCAACTCTAACAATGCTGGAGGTTTAATATCCCAGTTAGAAGGCTGAGTTCCTGGGTCAAATAAAGTTTTGAAGCTAATTGTTCTAAAATGAAGTCACTCATTATTTGGTCCCCCCCTCATCCTTCTGTCTCCACGCCATTACTATACAGACAAGTATATATAATTTCAAATTTAATTTTTCGGCTTTTTTTCTGCGAATATTTTATCTCTATATTGGGTTCCTTATAACGATCTCCATTAAATTCAGTTCTCCACTATCTAATGCCTCTGAAAGAGCTTGAGGAAACTCCTCTGTATTTGTAACACGCCTGTATGCAACTCCAAAGCTTTGGGCAAAAAGGTTAAAATCCGGATTGGTAAAAGAAATCTGTGTAACCGCTAGATTGGCATTGCACTGGTGCTTCTCTATTAAGCTATACCGCTGGTCATTAAAGATGATGATAGTAAAGCTCAGACCCAAGCGCTTTGCAGTCTCGAGCTCCTGAGCATTCATTAGAAAGCCACCGTCTCCCGTTATGATAACAACAGGACAGTTTGGCTTGACTAAGCAGCTTGCCAAAGCGCCAGGCAGCGATGCTCCCATTGATGCAAGACCGTTGAAAATAATCGTTTGCCCTGGAAGTTTTGGCTGGTACCAGAATGATACCCAGATTTTATGCAAGCCGACATCAGAAATCACGATGCTTTCCTTCGGCAGCTTTTTGCTTAAGGTCCACATCACCTTGTGAGGCAGCTCCTGTTCCGATGGAATGGCCCGCAACTTCTTCATTCTACGTATACGAATCTTCTCATAGTCTACAGGTTCGGGTCTCCGATTTAACAGGTTCGATAATGCCTTAATCGTTTCTCGCAAATCACCCACAAGGTCCAATTCAACGGGAAAATGAGCATCAGTTTCAGCGTAGGTGGTATTAATACTCAGTACTTTACGCGATTTATCCTCGTTCCACAATTTCGAATCAAATTCAACAAAATCAAATCCAATGGCGATTACCAAATCTGCTTCGTGCAGAGGAAGCAGACCATCAGGATCGAAACTACCGCCGACTGTGAACAGATTCAGCGGGTGATCGAAAGGCAGAAAACCTTTGGCCATAAAAGTATTGACCAATGGCAAATTCGCTTTCTCTACTAATTGTCGAATTTCTTTCCAAGCTCGACTACGAACTGCACCGTTGCCTACAAGGATGATTGGTCTCTTTGCCTCCATAATTAACTGTGCGGCTGTGTGCAGCGATGACTCGTCGGGACAAACTTTCGCTTTTCTTCCAAAGGGAAGTGGTGAGCCGACTACTGTATCCCGAGCAACATCTACAGGCAGCTGCAGATGCACAGCGCCAAAACTGTCGGTTGTTGCCAGATCAAACGCCTTACGGATGATCTCTGGAATTGTGTGCGCGGATGCAATCTGCTGATTGTATTTTGTAATTCCTTTGTATAATTGTATCGTATCTATATTTTGATGTGATTCTTTGTGCAGCCGGCTACGATCTGTCTGACCGGTAATGGCAATCAATGGCGAGCGGTCCAAGTGAGCATTAGCCACACCTGTAATCAGATTCGTCGCGCCTGGCCCCAACGTAGCGAGACACACGCCAGGTTTTCCCGTGAGTCGACCATACACATCTGCCATAAAGGCTGCCCCTTGTTCGTGCCGCGTAACTACAAATTGAATCGATGACTGCGATAAGGAGTCGATAAGATCAATACTCTCTTCACCCGGGATGCCGAAAACGTACTCAACTCCCTCGGCCTCCAGACATTGCACCACAAGGTCGCTCGCTTTCATATGGCTCCTCCATTATTGGCCTTTTCTTGGATTACATCTATTTTTCGTATGCAAAGTCCAATTTTATTCATTTGTTGATACAACTGGAGTTTACGTGATGCTTCTGCCTGTTACATGCTGACTATTGAGTTACTCCAGTTGTTTCATCTCAATCATAATCTGTAAAAATCTTTGAACGGACCCGCAAGAGGGCCAGTTTTTCAAAGGGGCCTTCCCACGGGTCACCGTTCAGGTTTTATTGCACGTCGTTTTCCAATTCCTTTATTCGCTCACCTAAAAATCGCTTGATTAACGCTACACTGATTTCCAAATCTTCTTCCAAAGGAAAATGACCCGTATTGAGTAGATGAACATCAACATCTTTTAAGTCCTTTTGGTAAGCCAACGCTCCATCAGGACCAAAGAACATGTCATTTTTTCCCCAAGCAACTAACATCGGGGGCTGGTAGGTCCGGAAATACTCATGCCAACTCGGATACTGAATCAAATTGTTTTGATAATCATAGAGCAGGGCAAGCTGGATCTCGCTATTCCCAGGTCGCTCCAACACATATTGGTCCAAATTCCAACTGTCTGGGCTGATTTTTTCCGGGGTGCGTGTCCCGTTTATATACTGGTGTTTTGTGAACTCAGGTTTCAGCAGACCTAAAACATTGTTGATAGAGGCTTCATCTGCCGGATTTTCCCAATACGTCCGTGCGGGAGCCCACGAAGATAGCAAGCCTTCTTCGTATGCATTTCCGTTTTGAGAGATAATCGCTTGGACTCGTTCTGGATGTTTGACAGCCAATCTGAATCCGACTGGCGCCCCATAATCGTGAACATAAATGCTGTATTTCTTCAATTGGAGCTGCTCGACAAATGCGTCCATGATAGTAGCCAAATTGTCAAAGGTATAGGCAAAGTTGGCCATAGAAGGCTGATCACTGTTACCGAAACCAGGATAGTCAGGTGCAATGATATGGTATTCATCAGAGAGCTCGACAATTAAGTTGCGGTACATGTGAGAAGAAGATGGAAACCCATGGAGCAACAAAATCGTCGGATTCTCCTGATTCCCAGTCTCCCGATAAAAAATTGCGAGACCATCCACAAATTCTGTTTTGTAATATACTGTCATCGTTTTCACCTCATTTCCGGTGGTTTTGAGACACGCTGCTATTTCCCGAGGATTATTTGTAACGCCGATCATTTTCGTTTATCGGATAATCATTTCCACTCATATCCCGTCTTCTCATAAGACCGTCTTCATCATATTCCCAAAGCTCATTCCCATGGCATCTCATCCATTGACCAGTTTCTGCATCACGGTACTCATACTCAAAACGAACCGCAATCCGGTTGTCCGTGTAGCACCAAAGCTCTTTCATGAGTTTATAGTCCTGCTCCCTTGCCCATTTCTTCGTCAAAAAAACTTTAATATTCTCGCGACCTGTAAAAAACTCTGTGCGGTTGCGCCAGTTGGAGTCAACGGTATACCCTAGTGACACGCGTTCCGGATCGCGAGAGTTCCAAGCATCTTCGGCAAATTTTACTTTTGCCAACGCGGATTCAAGTGTGAACGGTGGTCGAATGTCTTTACTCATTTTTTATCATCCTTTTTATTTTTTATAGTTCAAACCATTATTTGAATTTACAATCCGCCTCTTTGATAGGAAAATCATTCCCCGTCATATCCCGTCTCTTCATGAGACCATCCTCGGCAAACTCCCAGTATTCATTTCCATGGCATCGCATCCACTTACCTGTATTTGCATCACGATATTCGTACTCAAAACGCACTGCAATCCGATTGTCCGTGTAGCACCAGAGTTCCTTCTTAAGTTTGTAGTCCAGCTCTCTAGCCCACTTATTTGTCAAAAACGTCTTGATAGCCTCTCGGCCGGTAAAGAATTCTGTGCGATTATGCCAATTGGAATCAATGGAGTATCCCAAAGATACCCGCTCCGGATTGCGAGAATTCCAGGCATCCTCAGCAAACTGCACTTTTGCCAATGCAGACTCCTTTGTAAACGGTGGTCGAATGTCTTTGCTCATAGTAGATCTTCCCTTCGTTTGTTGAATATTGGTGGAGGAGCATCCGCTCTCCTTGGTGTTTAGTATACAGACAGGTCTGTCTAAAATCAAATAATATTTTCTCGTCCATTAATCCTGCCTAGTGGCTCAGCTCAATTGCTGATTTGCGTTGGGAAGGGTATCCTCCGCTGCGGTATACGACCCTAACATTTACCTGTTACTGATTTGTAGGATATATGTCGATAGTCTGTAACCAACGCATCCACACCATCGTACATAATGAACGTGTAGCAAGGACAAGCACAAGATACAGCACACTACACATTACATCATGATCAGTCAGCAAGACTGGGGAGGAGATTCATCACATGAAACACCTGAACAAACTCGTAACAGGAACTGTACTTACTTCCGTACTTTTCACCGGAGGGTATGCATTGACAGCAGATGCAAGCAACACAACTGCTACAACAAAAAGCTTGCAAGAGATTACGAAAAAAACAGCAGACGTAACGGGTGACAAGACCGCAGACACAGTCGTTCTGTACGGGAAAAAAGAGAAAAACAGCCCATACGTGAAGGACCTCACTATCAAAGTAACAGATGGCAAAACGAAGAAATCTTTTAACATCGACGTGAAGGACGACGGCTACGAGCCGAAGCTCTCCGTTCAAGATTTCACTTACGATAAAAAAGGCGAGATCATGGTTACTGCAAGCACTGGCGGAAGCGGCGGCTACACAACCAATCACATCTACACCATTAAAGATGGAAAAGCGAACGAGCTCAGCCTGCCAGGTCTGGATAAAAACAAAGCAGGTGTAGTCGGAGCGGACTTCGTAGAATTGAAACCAATTGATCTCAACAAAAATGGTCTCTACGTACTGGAAGGCACAGAGCGTCTGACTGGTGATTACAATGCAGATGTTCGCGGCTACCTGAAATCCAAATGGAAGTGGAACCAAACCAAATGGGAATTGATGAGTGCCAACTTCGAATCAGCTGTAAAACCACTCGAAGTCTATCATGATACTTTCAAAAGCCAAGACTCTGCCTTTGCTTTTAAAGGACCAAAATCCTGGAACGGCAACATCCTTGTCGAGGAAAAAACAGGCCCACACGCCGATGAATACTTGCCAGAAGCAAAGAGTGTAACTCGCTTCATCTTCAATGCTGACAAAGCGGAAGATCGTGTACCTGTTGTAGTTATCACCGAGTTGGACCTGAATGACTGGAAAAAACTGAACAACCCGGACGAGCCGCCAGTCGGCTACGAAATTGCGCGTAACCAAGCAACCAATACGATTTATGTAGCAAGCTTGCCACAAGACACTGTATTTGACCCAGCAAGCAAAGAAGGGAAGAAATTCATCCCTCTGATGATGTCTATGGACCAAGTAAAACAAGCGTTTACGCTGGTAAAACGATAATCAATACGCATCTCTCCACGAAAAGTCCCTTTGCCTCTCTCATTGGCAAAGGGACTTTTTCTTTTGCTTTTTCTCTTATTCTCTACAGCTTCGCAAGTCTTTTTTGCTTCTCCTCTTTTTCGGCTGTATCGAGGTACTCGAAAAGACCAATGCAATTCCCCCATGGATCAGCAAACGTCCCCCATTTGACCGGCACCTCTTCCCGATGGAAAATCTCAAACGGCTCGATTTGTAGCTCTTTGACCAGTCTTTCTCTTTCCGTCTCGATATCGACCACGGCAAATCGCACAGGACCGCTTCCTTCTGCAGGCGTCCCCTCTGCCAGTTGCAGCCAGCAACCAGGCAGGACTTCCCATTCCGCAAATCCTTCATGCGGAACAAAATCCGGCTCTCTTTGCAAGAAGCTCTGGTACCAGGCTTGTCCTTTGCCGAAATCAGAACTACGCAATTGAAACGTCATTTCATGGATCATGGAAAAGCCTCCCTAAACTACAATTTCTTATTCAAGCGTATATCAAACCATGTGTTTTTCAAATACCGAAGCTGATGACGCTGAAAAAAAGTCTTTAATTCGCTCTCTGTAGAGCCAAAAACATTAGGTGAAAATTGGTCAAACAAAACTTCAAACTTCCCAAACATTTTCCCTCCAGCTGATATGTGTGCTTGTTTGGGTGTAAGATTCTTAAGAAAACCCAAGTTCACCAATCTGCAAAAATATTCATAAACAAGTTCATGAATCATCTTAATACCTTGTCCTTCATGGTTTTGAGTATGCAAATCCATTACGAATTGATGATCGATATACCGCTTTAGAACCGTTTGAAATGGTCTTTCGGGAAACCTATGATCTTTAATTAGAATGTGATTGATAATCAATTTTGGTTTTTGTATTCCTTTACCAAATACTGACTTTCTTTGATATACTTTGTGAATTTCAGTTAAAAACAAATAGCTTTGCCATAGACGATGATCAATCAAGAAAAGCTCATCGCCCGTAATTTTCTGATTAAACAATGGATGGGAGAGATGATCACCAATTCTCGTGATCGCAAAATTTCTTAAAGGATTGATAAGAAAATCTTCTTCTCTGCGAAGTTTTAGTTGTTTAGCATTCCTACGGATAGTTTGAAAACAAAGCCTTTGTTTTGTTGGTGAAAAAACATGTATCATGTTTTCCTGTTTGTGTTCTTGCGTAGGAGAACCATCCTTCATTGTAATCCTGCCATCGGGTAACAGCTTTAGTTTCTGAATTTCACCATAAAACTTGTCCTTGCAGAAAACGATGGTCTTTTTCCCTTTAATGCTCGCTATGTTCATAAAGCTAATGGCAGGATGTGTGACTAATGAATTCAATCGATACAGCACTCCTTGACGTTTCCAAATTATTTTTTCCCATGCATGCAGTCGAAAACGATTAGTCCATCTTGTTTTAAATAGTTCTTCACCAAATATCCATATCTGAGATATATTAGCTTTCTCATATCCTTCTATTCTTTTCCTCAGTAAGTTTTCAGAGACAGGCGAACATTGGTACTCAATACATAGTTTATGTCCATCTGGAAAAATCGTTATGATATCTGCTCTTTGTTTAATCTCATTTATATAAAATTCCTGATGAGTAACGTTTTGAGGGTATACATGTTCCATCCAAGTTCTTAGCACCCTCTTTCCCTCCAAATGCTCTGGTGTCTCTGGTTCACCAGAATCACAGTAACTTTTTGCCACATGAGCAAAGTGAGGAGTCACCCATTGCCCTTGACGATAATATACAGGAGTACCACAATGTTGACAGAATATCTTTGTTCCTGACCAAGCTCTAAGCAGTTCCTTTGAAAAATTCGCGGGGACAACAAGAAAACCATCCATATGTATGCAGTCCTTCACTTTTCACTCCTCCTCTCCCCACCCTATCACTCAAAATGAGGACAAAAAAACCCCGACCGAAGTCGAGGGTAAACTACTCTTTATGCGAAGATCGGTAGCATGAGATTCAGCAAGAACAATCCCGCGATGACGTACATCAGCGCAGGCACTTCGTGACGCTTGCCCAATGCGAGCTTCATGAGCGGATACGCCACGAATCCAAACGCAATTCCATCAACAATGCTGTAGGACAGCGGGATTATCGCGATGATCAAAAAGGCAGGGAAGCCTTCCGAGAAGTCCTTCAAATTGATATTCTGTACGTTTTGCAGCATCAGTGCGCCAATGATGATGAGCACCGGAGCAATGGCTCCATCCGGAATCATTTTGATGACAGGTAGCAAACCGAGTGACAGCAAGAACAAGGTACCTGTTACAAGTGCGGTCAGTCCCGTCCGTCCCCCTGCTGCGATTCCTGCCGCGGTCTCCACCGTCGAAACTGTCGGACTGGTTCCCAAAATTCCAGAGATGGCAGCTGACAATGCATTGGCTTGCAGCGAACGGCCAAATTTCTGTGGTTGTCCAAGCATCGAGGTATGCCCGTGAATCAAGCCAATATTTTCAAAGACGATGACCATCGCCAATGAGAAGGTCGCGATCCAAAATGGCAACGCCCAAATGGCAGAAAAGGAAAAACTCGCAAACACACTTCCGTAATCCGCAAACGAAAACGATCCTCCCCCACCCGTCTCGACAATCCCGAACAAAAATCCAAATCCTGTACCAACCGCAATTCCGATCAAGAAGTTACCCGGCACATTGCGAACAAACAAAATCAACGTAACAATCAAAGTAATCAGCGTGACGATCACATGCGGGCTGGACAAGTCACCCAGCGCGACAAACGTAGACGGATTCATGACGATCAGCCCGCCTTTTTGCAGTCCAATGAAGGTCAAGAACAACCCAATTCCTACCGTAATCGCCTCTTTTAGCGAAGAGGGAATCGCATTGGACAATATCGTCGCCGCCTTTGTAAAGGCAATAACCGTAAAGATCAGACCGGAAACAAAAACAGCAGCCAATGCCTCCTGCCAAGTGAGGCCCATCGATTGGCATAACGTGAACGTAAACAGGGCATTGATCCCCATGCCGGGAACCAGAATAATAGGAGCGTTTGCCCAGAAGGCCATGAGAAGTGACCCGATAAATGCCGTCAATACAGTCGCCAGAATACCTGCTTCCATCGGTATTCCAGCATCATTTAAAATCGAAGCGTTTACGGCAACAATGTAGACAATGGTGACAAAGCCAATAAATCCGGCAATGAGTTCCCTTTGAAACGTCGTGTCGTAAGCGCGCAAGTGAAATAGCTTTTCCATCCACGTACGCACGGAATTCCCCTTCTTTCCTTTATGTCTTTTCCATGAAGTGAAGATTCACAGGAAACATGCTATCATAGCTTCATCAATATGAAAAATATCCATAAAATCTAATTTTCATATCGTTTTCATATGGAACCATTCTCGTAAGGAAAGAAGGCATTGTGTGTGGATATTCGGCAACTGCGTTACTTCATCGCCATAGCAGAGGAAGGTCAGATAACGGGTGCGGCAAAAAGACTGAACATGGCCCAGCCGCCTTTGAGTCAGCAACTGAAGCAAATGGAGGAGGAGCTCGGGGTCATGCTCATAGAGCGCTCGGGAAAACAAATGGTGCTGACGGAAGCGGGTCTCACCCTCTATAAACAGGCACTCAATATCGTTCATCAAATGGAGGAAGCTCTCTCCGAGGTCAAAGAAACAGGTGAAGGCATTCGTGGGACGCTGTCCATCGGTGTCAGTGCGTTGTCTGCCTACCGCCTTCCAGAGCAAATCCGTGTGTTTCAGCAAAAATATCCGCTCATTACGTATAAAATATGGAAAGGCGATACACAGCTCCTCAATCAGTGGCTGGAGCGCAGAACGATAGAAGTCGCCATCGTGCGCCTCCCCCACTCGTTGAACAACTGCACCATGATTCCGTTGGAGGAAGAGGATTTTGTGCTCATCGTTCCTGCCAGCTCTCCTTATGCCGATCGCCAGGAAATCGAAATGCGCGAGATCGCCGAGCTCCCACTCATCATGCCGAGCACGCCAGGATTGGGCATTTACGACTTGATTATCAAGGAATTCTCCCGTCTAGGCGTGGACCCTCACGTCATCTGCGAGTGCCCGGACATCTCTCTCATCGTCAGCATGGTCGCCTCCTCGGTAGGTTCCTCCATCGTCCCGATCTCGGCATGGGAGACCCATCAGAGCGAACAAATTCGTGGGATTCGACTCGCTGGAACTTCTATTTATTCTTCCGCTGCTGTCGTCTGGCAGTCTGGACGCCATCTATCCAAAGCAGCAAATCGGTTTATCGAGACGTTTTCATCGTAACTCCATTCAGGGGCCATCACACCCGGAATAATCTTGGAAATCCCGCGGGATGATAAACTATTACCATTTCTTGTAGATTCCCGGGAGGATAAAGATGACTTTCCTGATATCCTTGGCCATTGTATTTGTCATTGTGCTGTTCGGCGCGATTTCTCCTGAGCTTTTCGCCTCTGCGGCTTCTCATGTACTGAAAGTGACCACCACGAATTTTGGCTGGTTTTACTTAATCGTGACATTCGGTTTTCTTATCTTCTGCATCTTCCTTGCCTTTAGCAGATACGGACAAATCCCTTTGGGGAGTGACGATGACGAGCCGGAATATTCCCTGCCTACGTGGTTTGCCATGCTGTTTTCTGCTGGGATGGGGATTGGTCTTGTCTTTTGGGGAGTAGCGGAGCCCATCTCTCATTACTTCTCTCCGCCAGCAGGTGTGGCAGGACAAACGACCGAAGCCGCACAAACCGCTCTGCGCTATGCGTTTTTTCACTGGGGACTGCATCCTTGGGGCATCTATGCTCTCATTGCCCTCGCTCTCGCCTATTTTCAGTTTCGTAAAGGGGCGAAGGGCTTGATTTCCTCCACCTTTGGTCCGCTGCTAGGTGAACGCATACATGGACCGATCGGAAAAGGGATCGATATTCTGGCTGTCATCGCCACGGCATTCGGTGTCGCAACCTCACTTGGCCTTGGAACTCTGCAAATAAATGGAGGCTTGTCTCACCTCTTTGGATTGCCGTCCAACACCACCGTCCAAATCGTGATCATTTCCATTATTACCGTGCTATTTTTGCTCTCGGCTACGACAGGACTGGATCGGGGTATCAAGTATTTGAGCAATACGAATCTGGTATTGGCCTTGCTGCTCCTCCTGTTGACGCTCGTATTGGGCCCAACCTCGTTTATTTTTGACGCCTTCACCAGCACGCTGGGCAGTTATTTGAACAATCTCATCTCAATGAGCTTGCGGCTAACCCCGTTTTCACAAGGGACATGGGTAGCCAACTGGACGCTGTTTTACTGGTCGTGGTGGATTGCCTGGGCGCCGTTCGTCGGCATGTTTATCGCACGAGTCTCCAAAGGTCGCACCATCAAGGAATTCGTCATTTGCGTGATGCTCGTCCCGAGTCTATTGAGCTTTATTTGGTTTTCGGTGTTTGGCGGGACTGCGCTTCACCTCGAAATTTTTGATCAAGCGCCTATTGGTGCCGCTGTGCAACAGGACATCTCGACTGCGTTATTCCTCGCACTGGAGCAGTTGCCCATGGGATACATTCTGGCTGTCGTTGCGGTTTTGTTGATTATCACGTTTTTTATCACGTCGGCGGATTCGGCTATTTTCGTGCTCGGCATGTTGTCTTCTAATGGCAACCTGGACCCTTCGAATCGGGTAAAAGTCACCTGGGGCGTCCTTCAATCCGCTATCGCAATCGTTCTATTGTTAAGTGGCGGCTTAGAAGGTCTGCAAACAGCCTCTATTGTGGCAGCACTGCCTTTTACCGTCATCATGGTTCTGATGTGCTTCTCCCTCGTCATGGCACTGCAGGAAGAAGACCGAATCGCGAAAAAGAAACGGAAGGATCAGCAGAAGAAGCTGGAGCGGTTGTTGAAGGAGTTGTGAAAAGTTGTTACGAAAAGAGGGACGTAAAAAGAGGGACGCTTCCATCGCGTCCCCCTTTGTTATTCATTGGATACCTTCGCCTCTGATGTTACCTCAATCCCATTTCTACGAAACAGCGCCGCCGTCAGCCCGACACCCGTCACTTTTTTCCCGGAAAAGCTGCCATCGTAAACGAAGGAGCTTCCACAGGACGGGCTGTTCTCTTTTAAGATGGCGGATGTGGCTCCAACCGTTTTCGCCAGCTTCAGCGCTTGGTTCGCCCCCATCAGAAATTCCTCGGTAACGTCTCGGCCAGTGTCGTCTATGATGCGTGCTTTGCCATCCAGAACATCTTCTCCCGTACCCCCGATGATTTCTGCTGGCGGTCGTGGTGTTGGCAAACCTCCCAGCTGTTCAGGACAGACAGGGATAGCCTTTCCTTCCCGTAGCAATTGCTCCAGTTCTTGGTCCAAGCATGACTTCTGATCGTAACGGCATTCACAGCCGATCAAACAGGCACTAATCACTTTCATGACAACCGTCTCCCACCTTTTTATCTATAGCTTGCGCAGCTTCACGCTTTGCACCCTATGATCCTGCCCCTTGTCCAAAATCAATTGAGCGCGAACACGCGTCGGCAAAATGTTTTGGCGCAGGTTGGCTCCGTTGATCTCCGTCCAGATGCCGGTGGCTACCTCAGTCGCCTCCTCGTCAGACAGACTCGCGTATCGCTTGAAATACGAGGATGGATCGGAGAACGCGGTCTGGCGCAGTAGCTTGAACCGCTCCACATACCATTGCAGGATGTGCTTCTCTTCCGCGTGCACATAGATCGTGAAGTCAAAGAAATCGGAAACAATGACCTCGGAGATGCGCGTATCGTTTTCGTCACCTTTAGGTGGTTGCAGCACATTCAAGCCTTCCACAATCAATATGTCAGGCTGTCTGACGGTCTGCCACTCATCTGGCACGATGTCATACACAAGGTGGGAATAAACTGGCGCTTTCACCTCAGGCAAACCTGATTTTACTTCGGATAAAAAATTAATAAAACGGCGCAAATCATAGCTCTCCGGGAATCCCTTGCGCTTCATGATTCCCCTGTCTTCTAAAACCTTATTCGGATACAGGAATCCATCTGTCGTAACCAAATCGACCTTCGGATGATTCGGCCAGCGGGACAACAGCGTCTGCAAAATGCGCGCCGTTGTGCTTTTACCTACAGCTACACTGCCTGCGATGCCGATAATGAATGGGACCTTGCCATCTTGGTTCCCTAAAAAAGTGTGAGTTGCCTGGTACAGCTCCTGCGTGCCCCCGACATACAAATTCAGCAGACGGGACAACGGCAGGTAAATATCGGCGACTTCTGTCATGGACATTTTTTCGTTCAAGCCCTGCAAAAGGGAAAGCTCGTTATCAGATATAGTCAGCGGCGTGGAAGCCCGCAGAGCACTCCACTGCTCGCGATTAAATGTAACATAGGGTGATGCCATGGGAATGTACATCCTTTCCATCATGAAAGTGCTTTCTTTATTTCATATAAGTAACCTTTATCGATGCCTGCTCACGGAGGAGCGACCGCGTTATATAGGAAAGTTACTATGCGTGCCGGAAACCTTTAAGGTTTCCTATACGTGCACAAAATTAGTTTACACCAGCATGTCTTTCTTGGGAACAAGGGTGTTGTCCCAAATCAGACCAGCCCTGCACTTTGCCTTCATGAACACATAAGAAAAAAGCCGATACCCCATGGCATCAGCTTTGCTTATAAAAGAATTTCTCGTTATTTTCCCAAGTGAGCTTGCAGCATCCACACATGCTTTTGCAAGCTATCCATGATCCCTAAGAACATGTCACCAGTCGCTTCATCGTCCCCAGCTTCCGCGGCTGTAATCCCCTCTTTCAGCTCCTTGATCAGGAGTGTAAAATCGCTCACGACTGCCTCTACCATTTGATCCGCAGACTCTCCACCTGTCGCTTCTTTAATGGAAGCCTGCTCCATACAGGCCTTCAACGTCGAAACAGGCTTACCCCCAACCGTTAATAGCCGCTCCGCGAGCTCGTCCACATTTTTGGCAGCTTCGTTATATAGCTCCTCAAATTTTTCATGCAAGGTAAAGAAGTTCGGGCCTTTGACAAACCAATGATAATGATGCAGCTTCATATACAGCACAGACCAGTTGGCAACCTGTTTATTAAGTACGTCGGTCACGGGCCGACTCATTGTCATACTCATCCGGACGCTCCACCTCTCATGGTATAGATATAGCGTTTGTAGTATGTGGGGAATCGGGCGTTCCTATTCTTTTCATGTCAGTTCATCTTTTCTACAGGCCGGACGAAACAGAGCGCATCAAATTTTTGATTACGTACTTATTCAACAAGCTCCGCGTATGAGGGATTGTTCATTAGTCATTTCTCCATCCTATTGCGATTTAGCAGCCCAATAAATGAAGCTAACTTAGCCATGTATTTTCACAAGAAAATCCTCTAATACTCCCCTAGTCGCAACGCCAGCTCTAGGAAGCAATTTATTTACGCGAACGAGCATGGCAGGATTGTCACGTATCATTTGTTTCCCTTCTAGAGTCGTATAGCTTCTCAACGTATCAACACAGATCACGAAAAGTTCCTCATCATCCGTATCCAGCAACGATAGTAGAATATTCAGTTCATACTCGTTACAAGAACTGTCCATACAGTACGCGAGTTTTCGCTGCCATTCTAACGGTTTCATCAGCACATGACTGGACAGGTCTTCCCAATCCTTTTTGCTGAACTTCGCTAGCATGTCAGACGCTATTATGCAGCCAACGTCATACCAATAATCAACAGTATCTTGGCAGCCTGTTATGAAAACATCTAATTCTTTGTACATGCTGGTCACCTCAATTCAATATTCAAGTTTTTTCTCATGTCTTCCAAATACACTTCTAGCTCTTTCCTGTCGTGCGGTCTTTTTTCCACATATCTCTTCGCTGCTATCCTGAAATAATCATAAAGAATTACGTAATCAACGATGATTGTCTCACTCCCAAATTCTACCTCAATACCGATGAATTCCTCTTCATAAAAAGACTGATCAAATCCATCTAGGTCACTCCAAAATGTAAAGCCTCCTATATCTGTGCCAAAGCCAATCCCTGTGCTTATATACTTCACTGTATCTTTAAAAGAGCCTATTAAATAACAAACGTTCACTAAATCCTGTACGGGTGCGTGTTCTGTTTGAAATAAGTCATCCGAATGTAATAACATTTCCATTTCACTCTCCAAGGCCATCTTGACCCTTCTCTCATTTTTTGTTTGCAAGCCCTTTCACATAGCTATGCGGCTTACAAATCTTCGAGAAACAATCTTGGGAAGACGAACGCTTTCCCCTTTAGTTCGAGCTCAAATGTTTTCGTTTGAATCCCTTGATAGGTCGGGTCGTGCCCTTTGTTTGGGCGAGACTGCCGTTCACCAAAATCAGGTGAACCGTTTGATGTCTAATCTCCGCAAACGTGGGATTAAAGTGACATCACTTCACAACCACTGGCTAAAAGAAAATCCGCGCTTAATGTATATGCATTGGGAAGCCATAGAGAATCCTATCGTATTTGCCAGGAAAACCAAAGAGTCCATCGCATTCTTAGGTTAACATGGTGGAGCCATGAAGTTTTATTTTCATCATAATCGAAAGGATGACGGATATGGGCAAAGTAAAGGCAAAAGCAAAAGCAAGTCCCCAGTTTAGAAGACTATGTAACCGATTTTCAGCCATTTCAGGTGGAACAGAGCATGAAATTACAAAAGGTCCAGTTTGTTTCGTCTCCAGAAATAGAATATTCAACGCTTCCATATTAGGCAGAAGAACCAAATCCCCATTGGTCCGTTATCAACTGTTCTCATTCGAATCCTTGAACAGTTCAGGACGTGCACTATGTTTAGGGGAAACAGCTCTCTTCCAAAACCAAGTAAATCGTTTGCTGTCAAACCTTCGCAAAAACGGGATAAAGGTAACAGCAGTCCATAATCACTGGCTCTTTGAAAACCCGCGTCTTATGTATATTCATTGGGAGTCGATTGATAATCCCATTGCATTCGCCAGGAAAGTGAAGCGTTCTATTCCTTTTTTGGGTTAATCATAGGTATTGAATAGTACGATGCCTTGGAAAATATGTTCTAGACTGAACCAATAACAGAAAACAGCGGCAGCTAAAGACGTGGTAGTAGTATGAGACTTTTTTCAGGTCTTAGGTAACCGCTGTTTCATTTATGAGTGGATACGGAACATGCCTACTTTACTTCCTATCCTGTTACAATTTTTTTGGTGTCGGGCTTGGTAAACTTTCAAACGCATACCCATTAATCCCGGCAAAATCCATCTTTTTACGCAACTCAGTGACAAACTGCGTAAAATAGAGCCCACGCTCCATGCTGCCAGCATATTTTCTCAAGTCGTAATCGTAGGATAATGAATCGTATATGTGATGTAAATCATCAACGATCACCTTTTTCATATCCGCTTTTTTAACAGATGGATCGATACTGCATTCGTTGACGAGGGCTTGTAATGTTTCCTGAAGGGCTTCATTGTCATAGGACGTGTGTGATAACAGAAACTTTAAATCATACAGATCTTTAAACCGCGGTCTCACAATGGTTTGATGAAGTTTCCAAGCAATCTGGATGGAAAGCGGTACGGTGTACGGAACCAGGAAGCTTTCTCCAAAGAATGGGCGATACTCTAGAGGAACCGGCTCTTTTTCCATTTCCAAGTTAAACGAAATATCCAGAGAAAGCTCGTTATACTGATCTGCGTCTCTTGTTTGACCTTGGAAATAATAGGCGATATCGGTATTTATCGTCGGAAAGTCATCCGCCATGGCATAGTCGATACATCGCCAAAATGCATTTTCCCGAAAACTTCTAAACACGATGCCGTCGTTCAAATCCAGTTCAGTCACCTGAATCATCCAATTGGTAAAGGTCTCGTGCGCATGTTCAACGTCTCTAATCTTCCCTACATACAACAGGTCGATATCATCCACGTCCCGAATCTCTCGGTTGTCCAAATATTGTCTGGTTAGAAGGCTGCCTTTTAATACAAAGGGCATATTCACTAGAGCAATTCTTCTCAACAGTGCTTCCAAAACAACGAGCTCTCTCGCCTCATATTCCAACTCTGCTACATCATCATACGTAATCATCATGATCCTCCATCTAACAATTAGGAAATCCAGCCGCTGTCCAGTTCTTCGCGGCTGTCATAAATGCATAGTTCATATTGTTCTTTGATTAGCCCGATCTGATTTGCTTGCAAAATGGTATGTATCGTTTCTACCCGATCGTAAAACTGTTTCGGGCTCTCATATTCTCGGACAGTGATAAATCTCACTTTTCCATTCACATTCAAAGAGTTTCTCGAAATATGTCCACCATGACTCTCACATAAATTTCGTAACGCGGCGACATCATCGACCTGTACTTTGCCATGCCATTCGAAGTAAGGCGTCGAGTTTTTTATGATGGGCTGGTGAAAATACGTTTCTTCCTTTGGAGAAATCTCTACTTTTTTTCGGACGATGGTAAATCCATTGTTTTGAAACGTAGCTGCAATCTTTTCCATCTCTTTATTAGCTTCATGAAAATCCACACGGTTGATTACACCTGTTATCATCGGTTGATTGATGTAATTTCCCTGATCCAAGACGATCATGACCGGTTTCACTTGTTCCGATTGGCAGAGATCGATAAAAGCTTCCTTTTCATCAAGTTGTAGATCGTTGAAGGTAACATGAAACTCAAATTCCATTGCTTCACTCCCTAACTTTCCTTGTATTGCACAATCAATTTATTTCCTTTTCTTCCTATTTGTATCGACATATCTTTTCTATCTCTTAACCGTTTCGTTTATAAATAAAAAAGTAGAGGTACGCTGAGAATCTTCTCTCAACATATCTCTACTTCGAATGAGTCCTAGTTGCTAACCATTTAGCTTGGTGGTTGCCGAAAAGTCCGGAGAGTGTACTTTTTTTGACCAATGCCCCAAGATTTCATCGAGTCTTAAAGCCTAAGTCCTAACCTTTGAGCCTAAAGAGCTTTGACACGTAAGATTTGAAAGCTGAGCTCTAATCTTTGAGCTTTCATCCTCAAGTGCTCCAAGTAATTTAGGATGGGCCTAGTTAACCCACTAGGCAAGGGACTCTCGTTTATCAGCTATTCAAATGACTAGCAAATCACACTGTTAATCCACAAGATGAATCTTTGTAATCGTATTGGATTCGCTTAAGATAAAATCGACTTCACACTCAAACTCATCGATTTCTTTACTAAGCGTATCCATTTTCTCTTTCAACTTCAATGGGTCTACGAGCTTCGCTTCATTTTGCTCTTTAAACGGTTTGGAGATCGCATCCATTTCGGTATCCTTCACCTTGGAGTCTTTTCCAAAGTTCGCTTCGAGCAACTTTTCCAATCGCAGCTGTACTTCTTCATTTTTCGCTTCAACCTGCGTGACAGCATGGTTGTAATCTCTTCTCATTTTCTCCAGCAGTAATTTCTCATATTGAATGGAGGTTTTTCGCTCGATTGCTTCGGCCACTGTCATTCTCTTGCCGCTAATCGTTACCATCGTCTTTGCGTTGGACTCGACGATCAGTGACTTAATTTTTTGTCTTCTTTTTATTAAATCAACAACGGATTGGTAGTTTCGCTCTGTCGTTTCCACATACAGTTCTGTTGACGTATAACCAGTTACTGGCTTAGGTCCAATTGCGGAAGACATAAAAGTCGTTTCATTGATTCCTTTTTGGATTCTTTTATCGAGTAGTTTTAATTCTGACAGACCTCTTGTGATAGACATTTCCATCGTGTCATACCTCCTCGTGGAGTTTTAGATAGAAGAGTTGCTTATGTATATAGGAGTTTACATTTGATAGTTCAATATACAACTTTTTGAAAATACCTGTCAAATTATTCGTCCTGTTTCATAACCCAGTTTCATAGTCTTCTACCAGATGTGACCAGTAACTTTCAACATCCTTCATTGGTGCAGGATCGATTTGTTCAAACAACCTACGCAGCTCACACGCGTATTTGTATGAATTATATTCACCTTGTTGTCTCATTTTCATTGCCACTTCATTTTTTATTAAATAGAACAAGAAAAATGTTCTCAAGTTTTTATTCAGCATATAAAGTTGAGGTTCATGAAGGGAGGAAGTAGTGAAAAGCCCATCGCTACCTTCGTTTAAGTACAGTCCATACGAATTACGCATACCGAAGCACGCATAATGACCGATAGTAATAAATGGTACGCCTTCAATCAACGTTTTTTGAAGAGTCTCCGTTCCATAGAATACAAAATCATTATATTCCTCTGGAACTCCAATACTAACCATAAAGTCAGCATTATCCTGGCTTATACCGAGGCTTATTAATTCATTGTAATCATAATCTTGCACTTCCGAGTCATAATAATCGCGGATCTCTCGAATATCAAAGTCCATGCTCTCACTTCTCCTGTCCTCAATTATTTTAAAAAGCTCATTCCTCCCTATAGTCAGGTTGGAATGAGCCTTTGAAAGTTGATCGCGTTATTAACAGTATCAAAGCTGCAAATATAATCGATACAGCATTCGGGCAGCTTCCCCGCGCGTGACAGCCTCGCCAGCTCTAATCTGTTTATTCGCAGGAACATCGATCAAGCGCTGCTTCACAGCTAAAGCCATCGTTGGTCTCGCCCAGTCGGAAATCGTGTGTTGGTCTGTAAATTGACTCAAGTAGTCCTCCGTATTCGAAGGGTAAAAATAATTTTTCTTTTCATGTAATGATCTTGCGCCGATCGCAGCCATTTCTTCCCGGGATATGGTATGATCCGGCCTAAACGTGCCATCCGGGTAACCTTTGACGATATCCTTTTTTTCGGATGAAGCGATAAATGGAACATGCCATTGTGGCGGATTCACGTCTGAAAAACTCTCCGTCGCCGTTTCGTCCAAAGCGTAAAAAGCTCTTACAAGCATCGCCGTGAACTCAGCACGGGTAAGCGGTGAATCAGGCTCAAAGTTGCCATCTTCTTTCCCGGTTACGATTCCTTTCGATCCCAGGAATTGTACGGCTTGCTGTAACTCAGGATCGCGATTGTCAACATCAGGAAACGTTTTTGCATTATCGTCCAAGAAATACGTTCCAGAACGGTTTATTTCGGCTTCCATGCCGTTATTGTACGGATTGAACTTGCCTCCGATAGGCTGCGTGATTTTCCCATTCGTATAGAAGACACTATTATGCGTCGCGTCCGCCTGATTGGCAGGAAGAATGATCCCTATGTTGCTTGGCACATTCGAAAGCTCCTGCCCTTGTTCATCTAAAAATTGTACGCGATATCGACCGTTATTGTCTTCGACCAGGAGAATAACAATAACCGAGTGCGACTGGAACAGGCGATTTACAGTCGCAAGATTAAACACCAGCTTTGCATCTCCCGCTTGAACGGTGAGATAGTCGATATCCTTACGATTGAGTAAGCTATCCTTATACAGTTTGACTGTAAAACCTTTTTGTTTAGGCAAAGACAAAATTTCACCATTCACGACTAACTCTCTAGCAAGAGCAATCTTGTTATCCGTTATTATCTGCTCTACCGCAGTCTTAGCCTTCCGCGTATTGTCGGCTACGCGGTCAATCAACTCGGGAGTGATGACGAGTTGGTCATTCACAAGCTCCGGCTTTTCGCTGCTTGCCGCTGTAATAACAAGCTCTCCTGCTTGTGTCAGTCCTTCCACTATAAACGGCCGCTGTCTATCAGCGACAGGTACCGATTGGACGGCCGAGTAATATGTCTCGGACAACGTATTGCTGTCGACGACGTACAACAAAAAGGAAGCAGTCACGTCAGGAAAACCAGCTCTGCTTGCAGTTGCCCGTACAATGGTCTGTCCAGGCTTGTTAGCCTTTATGACCTGTGTGCCCTTCACATTCGATAAGGTTCCAATACTCGGGTCGTCAATGGTGTAAGTCATTGTTGTCCCGGGAAGCAAATTATTTACCGCAATGGACTGTTTGGCGCCAGGTTGCAGCATCGTGATATATGGGTAAAGACTAATTTCTGGCGAAGTTCGTATCGCAGGCTGGGCTGTTGTCCGAGAACGATCGCCAGTCGGTTTGTCTGCTTTTACTGGACGATTACGAGCTACCGTTTCATCCGTGAAAACAACTAGCTTCGGCAAGGCAATCGAATCTGCCCAAGCCCACAAAGTCTGATCCTTTTTTAATACATAGTAATACCTTTTTTGTGAAGAAACGTCCTCATGGTGTATGGAAGCGATGTCCGTAAGCTCTGGGAAAACTTTATCGTTGTTGTCCACTGACCAAAGCTGATCGTCCTCTCGGAAGGCATAAGCTTCGTCGATATTCCGATCTTTCATGGAATCCAATTGGACCATCGTACGCGCGTCTTTTGCTGCATGCAAATACAAGGGATACTTTTTCGTGTCAGCAGTTGACCAAGACAAGACCGTGCCATCTTTCATATAGGCATAGCTGGTAGAAATGCCCGGCTCTATCTTGACGATATCAGCAAATCCGTTCATCTGCTCTGGACTATTGTTTTTCGAGCGATTATTCGGAAGGTACGAATTTGCCTTCCATCTCCAAACTGACCCGTCTGTTTTCACAGCGAATACGACGCCGTTAGCCATTTTTAAGGATACGACATCATCTAGCAGCTTTGTTCGGACTGGAATGGTTGAGCCACCCTTCGTGATGCCTATTCCACTTCCCAAACTCCATACAGAACCGTCTGATTTTAATACGAACAAGACCTTGTAGGCACCCTTATAATGGGCGACTAGTGAAGTTACATTTTTCAAGTCTTTGATCTGTCTCGGAGCACGAGTAGGACTAGTGTCAAGAACGGTGCCGGGGTCCGCGTCCCAATACCACACAGTTCCGTCTTTTTTTAGGGCAACGTAGTTAACAATATAGTTACCCCTCGCCGACTTCTTATTGACTGTCATCTCCTTCACATCCTGCAAGCCCGGAACTTGTACCATCTTGGCCTGATAGAATGGATCTGAAGAACTAAGAGGATGGCCATGGATATACCAAGTCCATACCGTTCCATCTTTTTTCGACAAAAGCACATTATCGTTAAGGATATGGTAATCCTCCCCGATACGTGTATATTGCTGTTCATAATCGACTCTTATGTCGTCCCCATTGGCTTGAACCGTATGAGATTGAGCCGTTAGGATTAACACCAGGCTTAACAATGCTGCCATCCATCGTTTCATTGTAGTCCTCCACCAATACTCTCCTTGCTCTGTCTCTCTGATTTCCATAATTTTCACCACGCTTTATATTAACAGAACAAGAAATATTTACAATGAACTAGCTATTTTTAGCAGAATGCATCCTCCACGTGAAAACGATAGGAAAAGCAAAAAGCCAGGGCCTACTCTCCCTGGCTATCCTACGTTACAGAAGTCCTTCCTCTTGCCCTTTTTGTACCGCCTCATCCCGATTCCGCACACCGAGCTTGTCATACAGAGCCGACGCATAGTTACGCACTGTCCCGTCTGACAAATACAGCTTGGAAGCGATCGTTTTATAGCGCATGCCTTGGGAAAGCATCTGCAAAATCTCCCGCTCCCGCTTCGTTAAACCATAAAAATTCTCGTCTTTTTCGCTTGCTTTCGGTCCAACGAGCAAATCTTCCTGTTCGTTTGCTGGCTGTGAATCCAGCATTTTATGAAGCAGGTCTTGTGCAATCATCGTACCACCGCGATGGACGAGGCGAATCGTTTCCGCAAGCTCGCGTGATTCAATCGATTTCAAGAGATAGCCGTCTGCACCACTGCGCATGATTTCCTTGGCTTTTTCAGTATCTTGAAACGTAGACAGGACAAGGACACGAATACCGGGCCATTTTTCCTTTATTCGTTTTGTCGCAGTGATCCCGTCCATATTCGGCATCTCCAAGTCCATCAGCACTAGGTCTGGTTCTAGCTCCTCACACAGCTCCACAGCCTGCGCCCCATCCTCGGCCATCCCGACTACCCGCAGGTCTCGCTGTCCCTCGAGTATGATGCGCAAGCTATCCCGAATAAACGAGTGATCGTCTACGATAAACAAACGAATGATTTCATCCGCGCTCTCTACCAGCCTCGGCACAAAACAGGTAACGATTGTTCCTTCTCCCCGCTCTGAGTATACGGATACTCTTCCCTGCAAATGAGCTGCCCTCTCTTTCATCGTCGTGATCCCGAAGCCATCCCTCCAATTTTCCACCCCGTGACCGTTATCCTGTACTTCCAGCCTCGTCTGTTGCGGCTCAAAATACAGAGAAACGACGATGTCCGTAGCATGCCCGTGGCGTACCGCATTGGTCAAAGATTCCTGCAAGCAGCGAAACAAGGTCATTTTCACCTGCTTACCAACAGGATACTCTTCTCCGATCGCACGAAACCGCACATTCACCTTTGCATGTGTCTGAAACTCCTCCGCAAGCTGCCTCAGCGAATGTACCAAGGGAAGCGTCTCTTGCGGTGACCCCATCTGATGCAAGTACCCTCTCACTTCCTTCATGCCATTTCGCGCAACCTGCAAGAGGGAGTCGAGCTTTTGCGTCCCTTCCTGCGACGCTACATCCGGACGCAAGGTTTCCAGCCCCATGATGATCGAGACATAGGAATGCCCCATCGTATCATGCAGGTCCTTGGAGAGTCGGTCCCGTTCCTCCAGCAGCGTCACTCTCTCGATTTGGGTGAGGTACTGCTCCAGCACACTGTTTTGCTTGCGAATAATTTCATTTTGCCGATGATTGACGATGAGCAAATGAAAGGCAAACCCGATCACATAAGCAAGCCCGACTTGCGGAAAAATCTCGAACACATCAATTCCCCGCGAAAAAAGCACAATCAGCAGTGGAAGGAAAACAATCGTAATGGGAGCCGACCAGCGATACGATTTCTCCGCACTATTGGCGGCAATCAAAAAAGCTGGCATCAATAAAGTAAGGTACGCCTCCGGAAACATAGACGTGAGATAAAGCGATAATCCGCCAAACAAGAGCATTTCTGCTATCAGATAGTAACGATAGCTCAGCATTAAACAAATCCACGGGACGGAAAAAACCATCATTTCCCAAATTATAACAATCCATAAGGGCAGAGTGAGATAATCTCCAAAATTTACAGTCGTAACGGTGAGTGAAAAGCAAACGATTAGACGTAAAAAAAACATCACCCAGTCATACCAGGCCCATTGTTTTACGATATCTAACAAACCATCATCTCCTAATTGCTTTGAACATCAAGCGGGTGTACCCACCAATTAATAGTACCAGGCCATTCCCGAGCTTGGAGCACCCGATCATGAGTATGAATCCTAGACTCATTATTTGCAATGCCTTCAGCTCTGAATCCACTACGCTCCCGAAAAAATGTATCTCCACGAAAGGATAGAGCAACGGTATGAACGCAAAACATACGGGTGCAATGTAGATGAGTACTCCGATCACTAGGCAAATACAGCCTAGGACAAATTTTTGCATCAGCCAATAAACAGATATCCAGTTTCTTATATTCATTAATTCCGCCTTTGCCTGCATCCATTGATTTCCCTTTGCTCTTTGTCTCATTGCCAACGGTTCTATGGAAATATCGGTATAAATCTTCGTCTGAATACGTTCATGCTGGACAAAGGTTTGGGTTGTACGCAACACATTGGTGAGCAATGGAATTCCCACTACGGTAAATGACAAGCCCAAGCCAAGCACGATACTGACCAAGTAAAAACATAAATAAAATACCCCCGAGACAAATGTAAACAGCAAAAAGATAACATTTTGAATGTTACGCACAATCGCTCTTTTCATCTAAGCTAACTCTCTCCCATCTCCATACCTTTTCCGACACACTGATGACGGTCTGCCCTTACCGTAATCCGCTGCGCGTCACATGAGCCAGTACCAAAATGTCATAAAACTGGCCAAGTCATGTCACTTCATCGAAAGACTGCAGCTATTTTGCAAATGGGAAAAGTGATGACAGAAAGTAACTACCGAGCATGACGCGAGCTTTGCCATACTGTGCTCAAACGCTCACTCTAGGAGTCGATGCGCCAAAACGTGTTACCAAAACAAAAGGAGAATCGCACATGAAAAAAGCTATTCAAAAAATGAGTCTCACTGTTTTTCTTCTCTCCACGACCTTGATCACCGCATGCACACAGCCGCTCGGTGCCATGGAATCAAATCAGACTGCTTCTGGCATAAAAGGACCGGTGGATGCCAAAGAAGTAGAAGCGTTTGCCGATCCATTGTTCGCAGATAAAATGAAACAATTTAATGTGAATGGTTCCAGCTTTGTTGTCGTCCGTGATGGCAAGGTCATCGTGAACAAAGGCTACGGCTTCGCTAACAAGGAAAAGAAAATTCCTGTTGATAAAGATACGGTGTTCCAAATTGCCTCTGTATCGAAAACCTTTACCGCCTTGGCTGCCATGCAGCAAGTCGATGCGGGTAAAATTGACCTGCATGGCAATGTAGAGGAATATCTCGGTGGGCTAAAAATTCCTAATAAGACAGGAAAACCGGTCACCATGTACGACTTGCTTACCTACACAAGTGGCATCGATTTGCCTGATGGCATTGCCATTACCGGTCCACAATACATTGATCAGGACATCTCGATGGATGAATACCTTCCAAAGCATATGCCGACCGTCATCCGACCACCAGGCGAGGCCTATACGTATGATAATTCTGGATTCTTACTTGCTGGTTACGCCGTGGAAAATGCAAGTGGAATCCCCTTTGCCGAGTATATGGATGAAAAAGTGTTCAAGCCTCTCGGAATGACCTCAAGCAGTGTACGCTTTAAGCCTGAGCTCATGAAGCGAATGGCTGCCAATTACGTCGGTCGTAAAGGAGAGCTTCGTCCTCCAGAAGGGCGCACTCCAACTGATGGTCCACAGGGAAGCATTCTATCAACAGGCGAAGACATGGCCAAGTATATGATCATGCAGCTGCAAAACGGAAAATTTGACGGCAAGGAAATCGTCAGCGAAAAAAGCATGGACTTGATGCATACGTACCAGATTTTCGCGGATAAGGAAATCCCGATCACAACCGTAGGCTTTGAAGGCTATTTTCCAGAGCTGGCAAATGGTCAACACGTTGTTTTGAAGGGTGGAAACATGCCTGGCCATTCTTCCCTGATGGTATTGATCCCGGAACAAAAAACCGGCTTTTTCATGTCCTACAACAATGATTCGTTAATAAGCTCCGAAATTTACAAAGAATTCATGGATCATTACTTCCCAGAGACAAAAGCAAAGGCAGAGGCAGAGCCTACTTACTTGCCCTTGAGTGAAAAGGATGCGCAAAAATATTTCGGGCTTTATCAAAATACGCGTGTCTATTTTGTCCGCACTTCTATTACCTACGAGAATGGCTCACTCGTGCTTGAGAATGAGATAACCGGAAAACAAAAGCTGCGAATGATTCATCCATTGCTGTTTGTAGATGAGGAAGGCAATAAAATCGCGTTCAAGGAAGACAAAAACGGTAACATCAAATACCTCTATTATGCAACGCCAAAAGGAGCTTTACTCGTTGCTGATTCACAAAAAATGGAAATGAAACAGACCTACTCAGACGTCTCTAACACTAGTAGCTATAAGACCTATATCAACAACCTCAGCGCTCTTTCCATTATGGGAGCAAAAACAGGAAATAAATTTGATCCTACAGGGACCATGACACAAGGCGAATTTACTGACGCCCTGATCAAAGCACAAGGCATGTACGTATTTGCCGGGAGTGAAGACGGGATTAGACAGCAATTGGCCGCGGGCATCCCTAATTTGAATCCATCTGCACCAATCACCAGACAAGTCGCTGCTGTCATGATCCAAAATTTGAAGCAGCTTGAACCTGTGGCAAACACCAAAACGAAGCTGCAAGATACCGCCGATGCATGGGCAAAAGATGCAATCACTGCACTTGTTTCACAAGGCATCGTCGATCCGGATACGAAGGTAAGCGCAGATGGCTCTTTCACATTCCGCTCAAAAGATTTACTGAAGCGTCAAGAAGCAAGTGCCTTGCTTGATTTAGCGTTTGGCTACTATTCGCTGCCGATTAAACGAAACTAACTCCTCTCCTATCTGAGCCATTGCCAAAATGTCATATGACAGGTCAAGTCATATCATTTCATCATAGAGACAGCAGCTATTTTGTATATCGGAAAAATGATGACAAGAAGTAACTACCGAGTATGACGCGAGCTTTGCCATACTGTGCTCAAGCGCTCATTCTCGGAGTCGGTACGTCAAAACGTGTTGCCAAAACAAAAAGGAGAATCGCATATGAAAAAAGTGATACAAAAAATGAGTCTCGTCGTTTTTCTTCTCTCCACGACCTTGATTTCCGCATGCACGCAGTCGCTCGGTGCTGTGGAATCCAATCAGACTGCTTCCATTGCTGCTAAAGGACCGCTGGATGCCAAAGAAATAGAAGCGTTTGCCGATCCATTGTTTGCAGATAAAATGAAAGAATTTAATGTGACTGGTTCCAGCTTTGTTGTTGTCCGTGATGGCAAGGTCATCGTGAACAAAGGCTACGGCTTTGCTGACAAGGAAAAGAAAACCCCTGTTGATAAAGACACGGTGTTTCAAATTGCCTCTGTATCGAAAACCTTTACCGCCTTGGCTGCCATGCAGCAAGTAGATGCGGGCAAAATTGACTTGCATGGAAATGTAGAGGAATATCTCGGTGGGCTAAAAATTCCTAATAAGACAGGAAAACCGGTCACCATGTACGACTTACTCACCTACTCAAGCGGCTTCGATTTGCCTGATAGCACTACCTTTACCGGTCCACAATACATCGAGCAGGACATCTCGATGGATGAATTCCTTCCAAAGTACATGCCGACCGTCATCAGACCACCTGGCGAGGCCTATACGTATGATAATACTGGATTCTTACTCGCTGGCTACGCCGTGGAAAAAGCAAGTGGAATCCCCTATGCCCAGTATATGGATGAAAAAGTGTTCAAGCCTCTCGGAATGACCTCGACCAGTGTACGCTTCAAGCCTGAGCTCATGAAGCGAATGGCTGCCCATTACGATCTTAATGGCGAGCCACGTCCGGCAGAAGGACACGCTCCAACTGATGGTCCGCAGGGAAGCATTCTATCAACAGCAGAAGACATGGCCAACTACATGATCATGCAGCTGCAAAACGGAAAATTTGACGGCAAAGAAATCGTCAGCGAGAAAAGCATGGACTTGATGCATTCTTTCCAGATTTTTGCAGAAAAGGACATCCCAATCACTACCGCAGGCTTTGAAAACTATTTTCCAGAGCTGGCAAATGGTCAGCACGTTGTTTTGAAGGGCGGAAACATGCCAGGCCATTCTTCCCTAATGGTATTGATCCCGGAACAAAAAACCGGCTTTTTCATGTCCTACAACAATGACACAATGTTTAGCGCTGATATTTACAAAGAATTCATGGATCATTATTTCCCCGAAAAAGTAAAAGCAAAAGCAGATTCAGAGTCTGATTACTTGCCCTTGAGTGAAGGGGATGCGCAAAAATATTTCGGGCTGTATCAAAATACGCGTTTCTATTGGACACGCACTTCTATTACCTATGAGAATGGATCACTCGTGCTTGAGGGTGAGGCAAACGGAAAACAAAAGCTGCGAATGATTCACCCATTGCTATTTGTAGATGAGGAAGGCGAAAAAATCGCGTTCAAGAAAGACCAAAACGGTAACATCAAATACTTCTATTATACAACGGCAAAAGGCGCTAGCCTTGCTGCCGATTCACAAAAAATGGAAATGAAAAACACCTACTCAGACGTCCCTAACACCAGCAGCTATAAGACCCATATCAACAACATTAGCGCCTTTTCCATTATGGGAGCGAAAACAGGAAGTAAATTTGATCCTACAGGGACCATGACACAAGGCGAATTTGCTGACGCCCTGATCAAAGCACAAGGCATGTACGTAATGGCCGGGAGTGAAGACGGGATTAGACAGCAAATGGTTGCTGGCATCCCTAATTTGAACCCATCGGCACCAATCACAAGACAAGTCGCTGCTGCCATGATCCAAAATTTGAAGCAGCTTGAACCAATGGCAAACACCAAAACGAAGCTGCAAGATACCGCTGATGCATGGGCAAAAGATGCGATCACTGCTCTTGTTTCACAAGGCGTCGTAGATCCTGATACGAAGGTAAACGCAGATGGCTCTTTCACATTCCGTGGAAAAGATTTACTGAAGCGTCAAGAAGCCAGTGCCTTGCTTGATTTAGCGTTTGGCTACTATTCATTGCCGATTAAACGTTAAACAGCCTTTTCCTCTTTTTGGGATAAAGTAGGGACTTGTTGTATACCCTACTCCTTTGAGGGAGGTGACTCGTCGTGGAAAATAGCGATAAACACAGGGGACAAGCTGAGCAAAGAGATTCAAGTGACTTGAATGAGAAGGAAATCGAGCTTCAGCATCAATATCAAATGTTCCCTACCCCGGATGAAAAACGCGCTTCAAAAGTGATTACCGAGTTGAAAGATTAATAACTACTCTCCCCCACTTTAAGGCTGTCGAGAAACTCGGCAGCCTTTTTCATTTGTTCCGTAATTCGCTGAGCGTGACATGAGCGAGTGCCAAAATGTCATATGACAGAAAGGGACTACCGAACATGACACGAACTTTGCCATACTGTGCTCAAGCGCTCACTCTCGGAGTCGGTGCCCCAAAACGTGTTAGCATAAAAGCATAAATCAAAAGGGGAATCTCGCATGAAAAAGGTTTTTCAAAAAATGAGTCTCACGGTTTTTCTTCTCTCCACGACATTGATTGCCGTATGTACGCAGCCGCTTGGTGCAATGGAAATAAATCAGACTGCTTCCATGGCTGCCACCAACATAAAAGGACCGCTGGATGCTAAAGAAGTAGAAGCGTTTGCCGATCCACTGTTTGCAGAGAAAATGAAAAAATTCAATGTGAATGGTTCCAACTTTGTTGTCGTCCACGATGGCAAGGTTATCGTGAACAAAGGATATGGCTTCGCTGACAAGGAAAAGAAAATCCCTGTTAATAAAGACACGGTGTTCCAAATTGGCTCTGTAACGAAAACCTTTACTGCCATGGCCGTCTTGCAGCAAGTCGATGAGGGCAAAATAGACCTGCATCATAATGTAGAGGAATATCTCGGTGGGCTAAAAATTCCTAATAAGACAGGAAAACCGCTCACCATGTACGACATGCTTACCTACTCAAGCGGCTTCGATATGCCTGACATCACTACCTTTCTCGGTCCACAATACACCGAGCAGAACATCTCGATGGATGAATTCCTTTCCAAGAATAATATGCCGACCGTCATCCGACCACCTGGCGATGTCTATTCGTATGATAATACTGGATTCTTACTCGCTGGCTACGCCGTGGAAAAAGCAAGTGGAGTCCCTTATAACGAGTATATGGATGAAAAAGTGTTCAAGCCTCTCGGAATGACCTCGAGTAGCGTTCGCTTCAAGCCTGAGCTCTTGAAGAGAATGGCTGCCCATTACGGTCCTACTGGCGAGCCACATCCGGCAGATGGATTCATTCCAACTGATGCTCCGCAGGGAAGCATTCTATCAACGGGAGAAGACATGGCCAAGTACTTGACCATGCATCTGCAAAACGGAAAATTTGACGGCAAAGAAATCGTCAGCCAGAAAAGCATAGACTTGATGCATTCTTACCAGATTTTCGCGGAAAAGGACATCCCGGTCACAACAGTAGGCTTTGAAAACCTTTATAGAGAGCTGACAAATGGTCAGCACGTTGTTTTCAAGGGTGGAAACATTCCTGGACATGCTTCCCTGATCGTATTGATCCCTGAACAAAAAACCGCCTTTTATATGTCCTACAACAATGATTCGGACATGAGAGCCGATATTTTCAAAGAGTTCATGGATCATTATTTCCCGGAAAAAGAAAAAGCAGAGCCTGTTTACTTGCCCTTGAGTGAAAAGGATGCGCAAAAATATATCGGGCTGTACCAAAATACGCGTGGCTTTTGGAACCGCACTTCTATTGCCTACGAGAATGGCTCACTTATGGTGGAAGATGCAACAATTGGAAAACAAAAGCTGCGCATGATTCATCCACTACTGTTTGTAGATGAGGAAGGCAGTAAAATCGCATTCAAGGAAGAGAAAAACGGTAACATTACATACTTCTATTATTCCACGCCAAAAAACGTCTCACTTGCCGTTGCCCATTCACAAAAAATGGGTAAGAAAGAGACATACTCAGATGTATCTAATAGCAGTAGCTATAAGACCTATATCAACAATCTCAGCGCGCTTTCTATTATGGGAGCAAAAACAGGAAGTCAATTTGATCCTACAGGGACCATGACACAAGGCGAATTTATTGACGCTCTGATCAAAGCATATGGCTGGTACGGATTTCCCGGGGATGAAGCCATCAATAGAAAACAATTGGCCGCGAGCATCCCTGATTTGAACCTTTCGGCACCTATCTCAAGACAAGACGCTGCTGTCATGATCCAAACTTTGAAGCAGCTTGAACCGGAGGCAAACACCAAAGTGAAGCTGCAAGACACAGCCGATGCATGGGCAACAGATGCGATCACTACTCTTGCTTCACAAGGCATCGTCGATCCGGATACGAAGATAAGCGCAGATGGCTCTTTCACATTCCGCGCAAAAGATTTGCTGAAGCGTCAAGAAGCAAGTGCCTTGATTGATTTAGCATTTGGTTACCATTCTTTGCCGATTAAGCGGTAAACAGCTGTTTCCTGATACGGTAGGTACTCTTCTCAATTGAGGGAGGTGACTGGTCGTGGAAAATAGAGATAAACACAAGGGACACGCTAAGCAAAAAGATTCAAGTGAATGGAAACGAGAAGGAAAAAACATGTTTCAAAAGTGATTGCCGAGCTGAAAAATTAATAACTGCGATTAAAAGAAGAATTAGGAAATTCCCTCCCCTATTTTAAGGCTGTCGAGAAACTCGGCAGCCTTTGTTCGTCCAGAAAAAAGAATCGGCTTATTGGAATTCTTACCAGTATCTTCATCTCTCCGTAACTCTCGTGGTTGCTGACAGTCTCCTCTCACTTCATCCATGATTGCCTCACACTCTCTTTGTGTCTGTGCAATTCATCCTACCTTTTCCTATACCTGCTCGCCATTTTTTTCCTCCATTAATTTTGGACATGCTTAAAAGGCTCACTCCTCCTCGTCGTTCGATTTGGAATAAGCCTTTGAAATTTTATCAAATGTTTTAGTGTTTAGTTTGTGAGTTGTATTGTACGATCTTGTTGTTGGGAAAGTAAATGGGTTTACATAAAATTTTTGCCAGTGTCCCAATTGCTATTCATCTTTGAAAATAGCTCCCATTTGTTCTAAACTTATATTTTCAGACCAAATAGTTTTATGATTGTAAAAAGCCCCATTAAAAATCACATTGTTTATCTCTACGTTTGATAGGTTTAGTTCAGATAAATCAGCACCAGTAAAGTTTACATCTTGAAGGATGGAATTCCTAAAAGATGCTCTCGATAAATCACAATTAATGAATTTTACATTTTTAAGGTTAGAATACATAAACCCTACTTTCATCATACTAGAATTGGAAAAATTTACTCCCTCTACTACTGATTCATAAAACGTAGCTTTTATAACCTTAGAGTTTGATGCATCACACTGCTTAAATATCGAGTAATCCAAATTCGACTTTGTCAAAATTACGCCATTCATACTGACCTCAAAAAGATTAATTGATGCCAGATTAGAATAATAAAAATCAGTATTAGTTAATAAACATTTCTGTAATGTTGAGCCTACCAGTACCACATCTATTAAGTTCCTACCAACTAAATCCAATTCAATTAAAGTAGCATCCTCTAAATGCAGTTGTGTGCCTCTAGATTTTGATTCAATGATCCATAATTGGTGATCATCAATCATTGTATTTAGTTCTTGTTGCGTTAACATCCACTATCCCCCCTCTTTCCATGTAATTGACAGACTCTGGGCCGACAGTCTACTATCCCTGAAAATGCCCAGTCATCCTATTTTCATCTTCTAAAACAAAAATCCTATAAGTTTTATCTTTGACGATTAGTTTATTACCAACAGTAATGTTAACATCATCAAACTTTGCCTCTATGTTGGTTTTCAATTCATTCAGATCTGGTATTTCGTTGACAAATAAATAAAGGTCATTGATTTTTAAACACTCAATGTCAATATCCATTTCTATTTTAGATATATCTTGATCTTTACGTTCAACGTTTTCGACTCTACAAACAATTTTGTCTCCATTATCCATACCTGCTTTACCTTTACCAAACCGTCTTTCAAACTCTTCTTTCTCTTTTCGAGCAGTTTCTAATCCAAAACGAGATATTAAAAGTCCTTGTACTATTTCATATTTCATACTAAAAAGTGAAGAAAGCTCGTAGTAGTTTGGCAGCCCCTCTTTGAAAATATGAACCAATTCACATATAAGGTCAGTAAAGTTACTCTCCTTTATTATTCTCCCTAATTGACCTCTCTCGTCGTTCTCAAACCAGTCAAATCCATTATCTGTGTCTACAATCACTCCAACAAAGTAGGGTTTAACATATAGGAACTTTCTATCCTCACTATTATTTGTATACATTAAAACTACCTCCCATCAATTCAGCAGATTCTTTCATCCATGCCATATTTAGCGCCGCTTGATCTCTTTGCCCTAATAATTCTGCGTACTCTGGTTTAATGAGTACATTTTGTTTTGCTTTATTCAGAATCATTTATGTATCCATAGTATCCCAATTCCATCCGTTTGGGCCCCGTTTTATACAAAGTGTTGGTCCATTCGGTAATGCAGCTCTTATTCCTGCCATATCAAAACCTCTTGCTGTCTCCAAATCCCCCCAACTAAATACACCATTATTAGGATGGTTATGTGTATATATTCCCTGAAGCTTTACCTTTGAGCCGAGTTCGGGCATAAGGTTCAAAATCATCTGCATATAAAAACAGATCAATCATGGTGGTATCTGACCATAATCGACCTGTTCAACATGACGCTATTAAATTAAGTAGAGTATAAAATTCAAGCTTCATGTGCGTACAACCAAATTGAAGAGACCTTTATACGGGTATTACATGGGTTAAGTATGCAATTGGTTGAATGATGGGTTCATTCGGCACTGGTAGCCAATCCACTTAACCATTTACTTCACATTTTTCTAACATCCATTCCCTTGCTTTTTCTGATTCCAACAATATTGGTTTCTCCGATGTACCAATATTTATACTCTCAAAAAAGGCTTCTTCTATACCTTTAATATTTTTTAATGTTACTCCGTTTAACAATGTTTCTTTAAATGTCGACACACTTATATCTACATTTTCTAGTCTTGCCCAACTAAAATCCGTTAAGTAGAACGATACATTAATCAAATTACAATCTACTAAATATGCATTTCTAAATATTGCTTCCCAACAATCACCTTTACTAAATCTACTGTTTTTAATGACGCAGTTGGAAAAATCTGTATATCTGAGATCTGATTTATAAAAATCGCATTTATCTAAATATGCATTTTTAAATGTTGACGAGGCTAATAATGATGTGTGAAAATCGATATTTTCCAGTTTGAGATCATCAAAAGTACACTCTATTAAATATGCTTGTTCAAGCAATATATCGGATAAATCAAAACTTCTTAAGTCCACTTCATCTAACTTTAACATCTCACCTTCTTTACCAATTGTCTCAACCCACTTTTTATGCAAATCAAACATACTAAGAATATTTCTTTCTTCCATTTTCTCACTCCTTAAGGGTACCACAATATTCTATCTGCTATTCCTGCTTCATCAATTGCTTTCATCAGTTGTTCAATATGCTCAGGCACCATTTTTTTGTATCAATAATTATGTTATTTCCTTTAGCAAATTCTTCGTGTATCTTTTGCATACCATTTTTAACAGAAAAAGCACCCTTTTTGGGACTTGTTATAGGTACTCCGTCCCTACCGCTTGGATATGATACAAAACTTTTCACGTCCCACTTTAAGCCTGTAGTGGTATCAATAAACTCCGCTCCATTTTCTGCTTGTTGATCACGTATTATTCTTCCTAAATCACCTCTTTCTTCTAATGCTAATCCAACATCTCTTTCATTTATATTTTTAGGTTCTATTTTCCCATTACTTGCAGGATCTCGGGCTAAACCATCCAACTCTTCTTGATTTCTTCCTCCAGTATATTTCCCATCTGCATCATATAAATGAGACTTTTCGCCCTTACTACCTTTACCCGTCCCCTCATTACCATTATCACTACGACGATGATTACCACCACCACCGCCATTACCACCAGACAAATCATCATGCCGAGCCCAATAAACCCTAGATTGACCCGTATGAGCGTCTCTGAGAACAACAACTTTCCCCATCTGCTTGAGAAGCTTTTCAACCTCTTCTTGTAATTCAGTAAACGATTCTGGAAAACTCTTAGCCTGCGTCTTTAGCTTCCCACCCTTTAGGGATGAGCTACTGTTCCGGTTGTTATCTGCGCCATCGAGAAGTAACCCCGTTCTATTTCCACCGTCTCGTTTTCCACGTTGGGAATCCCCATCTGGACCTAGGTCAATTGTCTGTTTAGCTGCCTGCTTATAGGCAGAAACAGCCCCACGGCTTACCACTAGCTCGGCGATAACCAAATCTTGCTTGCCTCTATTTCGGCCTTTTTCGTAGCTTTCTTCGATAGACCTGGTCCACCTGCCGCCTTGTGTGTCTTCCAACATGTATTGCCCATCTTTTACAAAAGGTTCTATGACATCGCTGTAGACTCCTTTTGCACCTGACCAAGCCGTTTCTAATACATCTGTTCCGATTTCTCTCGCCGATTTATTCCCCGTGAGTACATCTCCAGCGTAATTCAAGGGATTGTAGCTCGATCCGCGACTCCCTCTGTAAACAGAAAAAGGCTCATTCCTCCTCATCTTGCAAGTCAGAATAAGCCTTTGAAAGTTTATCAAGTGTTTGTGAGTTGTTTAGTGTTTGTTTGGTGGTATTATTAAAGATCTTGTTACTAATTTTAAGATCTTTTTACAGAAAAATCCTCATTTCCCTCTTCCACCTTAAACCTATAAGATAACCCATAATCTGGAAGATTCTATGTATCCTTTTTTTGCATTATAATTTCCTTTACAATTCTATTGTAATTTTCTAGCCCCTCATCCGTTATATCAATTGCCTCTTGCTTAGACATATAATCTGCGTTAGCTAATGGGAAAGCTTGTCCCCCTGCGAGTATTTCCCCGTGACGCCTATTCACCTTCCCTCCTTTTTCAAATAATTTTATGATTGGTTCGTATAAATCTGCAAATTGGCTAGCATGTGTTTCCTCTTTATCAGCCAAAATAGCCCACTCAAGATAAGAAACACACATTGCAGTTATCAGGGAATTATTTACTTTTGTTAAAGACGGACAAACTTTATCTAGATCTAGCTCCATATCAAAGCCAAGTGCATTAGCTGCGTTAAAAAAAGGATAAGGAGTTTTTAAAGAATATGTTTTTATTAGGACAGACGCTCTCCTTATATATTCTTTCACTAGTGCCATGTTCCAGGGCTCTTCTACGCTCCCCACTTTCTCCCAGTCTATTTGATTTAATCGTCTAAGCGCCTCGTCGTATTTGTTCATTTATTCATCCTCCATCTTTGATGTAAGAAATCTTAATAATATTTTGTTGGATCAAAGCCTAGAAAAGTTCCGTAATCGGGCTGAGGATCAGCTTTTTCGTGTGCACCTTTTGGATAACCGGTAAACTGTTGTAATTCTTCGCTCCAAGAATCTAATCTTCTATAAGGCAAAGGCTCCTTTTCTTCATACATCAGCTTTCTTTCCTGTAGTTGATGATCCACTAACTGCTTAAACCAAACCTTTTGTTCTTCTGTGAATTCTCTCTTTTGAGCCAACGACCAAACGTAGGCTATTTCATCATCTGGAGAGAAATGTTCTGTTTTTATTAAAATTCCTCCCGCTTGTCCATGCCCCCCTCCACTCATCTTTTGTATTGCTCCAGTTCTGGGATTCTTTGTATTAGGGTATTGAAGCTTTGATGTGCGTACAAACAAAATGACGAAATCTTTATACGAGTATTACATGGGTTATATGTGTTATTGGTTGAATGCTGGTTTCATTCGGCACTGGGTGGGTTATTTTTGAATAGCCGCCACTTGTATGATTATATTTTTTAGCATGTAGCGGCGGATAAAAATGAAACCACAACACGGTGGCTAACTCGCATTGTGGCATTTTATTCTAGATAGGATATACAGATACATTATTTAGAGCTACTTGTATAAAATAAAGAGCTCACATATTTAGAAACGTCCCCACGGCTTATAACCGCTACCCCCAATTAAATTTTCCCATGCTTCTTTTGCATTGTCACCTAATTTTCCCGTACTGCAGTACACTTTCCCACTTTCTGATACAAATAGTACAAGATTATCACTATCAATAAATCCCACTGGAACTAAATTTTCTTGAGCATACTTTTCCTCTGCTTTGAAAGCTCCAGAGCTTTTTATCTTCACGCCTGTTTTATGGGTCTCATCGTTTATAGTATCCTCTATCACAAGATCACCAAATTCTATTAAAAATTTTTTCACTTCTGGATAGATTATAAAACCTAGCTTTTCTAAATGTTCTTCAATTTCTTTAGTATCTATATTTCTTCCCTCATACCAACCAGCATTCCTTAAGATCATCATAGTTTCATTACTCATATTCAATGTCTTTTTCCTCCTAGTCTATGGATTGTATAAAATCCTCAAATGTTACCGAACAATTTTTGCAAAAGGGCTTAAATTCCCCAGTAAGTCCATTTGCAGATCTTATTGGAGCATTCAATGAGGTCTAACGATGCTCCTGCCGCCAAAGAGAGCAAGGCAAAGACTGGGGCGAAACAAGTATTTTAAAAATGTGAAATCATCTTCTCAATAAGGAGAGCCCTGCGAAGCCCCGACTCCCGTAGCAGTCGAATGTAGATAGATTCATATCTATAGCTTTACAGTATTTCTATACAAGTCTTTATAAGTATTAATTGTATATACAAACCAATTTTCTTGACCTCACCTTTACGTCAACCCCTTTTATTGGGGACAAGAATTTTCTCATCCCCAAATTGTTTACCCTTCTACCCAACTAATTGGGTTTAGACTTGGTATTATAGTAGGGAAGAATATCCCTCGTCATTAGCCGAAACTGATGCATAATACGTTCGAGTAGGTCTTGACGCAAATCATTCACAATAGAATGGTAATTCGGCAAGTAGAGAACGTTTGATGAGTCATCCCCATCGTTGTCTCGAATATCCCTCAACAAGCGATACATATACGGCACATAGAAATCATCATCCTTGACAATTGAGAGGATGACACTCGTAACAGCTTCTTGAAACCTGTCTATCTCGCTCATGAAATAGAGAGAAGGACTGGCAATTTCCATAACAGCTTCGTAGTTCTTTTTAGCGTAAAGATACTGCACATACTCATGGATTTCCTCCGACAAAACGATAAACGGATTCAACATTGTATTCAGTCGATAGTAATTTCTCCGCCCTCTCTTTTGCACATCTATAAACCATTTTCTTTCCAGCTCTTGTAACTTGGAGCTAATTGTATTCTCAGACAACCCAAGTTTTAACGCCATGACCTGCTGTTTGATGGTAAACCATTCTCCAATATCTCGCTTACGGTTGCCGTCTAACATTCCCCATGACAACAATTCGAGAAGAACGTTAACCGCATTCGCATCCAAGAAATAGCAACGCCTTACTTCCTGCGGCACTTTCAAGTAAAACGACACATTTCCTCCCGAACATACATTGCATAAACTCGTCTTTGATTCTCCATTGTCTACCTGTGCACGATAGTATTCACTATCATAAACGCCATACCAATCCACCATTTTTACAGTCATTTCGAAATCCCCTTTACAATTTTAAGATAGAAACGGAAGCTAGCCATTCCGCATCGTAAAGCAACTATATGTAAACTGGTCATCACCAGATTGTTGACCCTTGCACCATTAATAATCGAGACTTGATCCCATTTAGTTGCGGTTAATATTTCACTGACCGCCCCTTCACTATATCTATCGTTCTATGTATGTACATTGTTGCAATTCATTTTTGCAAAAACCGCAAGAAAGCGAAGATAACAAAAAACAGATCAATCATGGTGATATCTGACCATAATCGACCTGTTCAACGTAACGCTATTGCGTTGAATGGGGGATAAAATTCAAGCATTTTGTGCGTACAACCGTATTGACGAAATCTTTATACGGGTATTACATGGGTTAAGTATGTAATTGGTTGAATGATGGGTTCATTCGACACTGGGTGGGGTCTAGTACATCAGCCGCCGCTATCTATATCTAAAAAGAAAAAGACCACAACACGGGCGGTTAGCTCGTATTGTGGCGTTGTTTCTGTTGAAGTTATAATTGAGTTTACACAAATATTTTACAACCCATAAATTAAGCTAATATTACAACGAAGGGATGTCTAGCTGTCAAGAGCATTCAAACTTTTATTACTTATATCACTTACTGGTCTTGTCACGGCATATACATACCAGTCAGAAAGTGGAACGGTTGTTGATCCAACAACAATTTTGTTATCCACAATGTCAATTTTCCCACCTCTTTCAAACAATTTTATTACTGGCTCATATAAATTATAATATTTTCGAGCTCTTTGTACGTCCTGATCCACTAATGCTGATAACTCCAAGTATTGTATACAAATCGACTTGATTATTTCGTTTTGAATTGATGGAATCGTTGGACATATCTTTTCTATGCTTAAAGTAGGTGAATATCCCAAAGCTTCTGCAACATTAACAAACGGACTCTCGAGACTCAAATCCAAATATGAAAATCGTTCAAAATATGCTGCTCTTTTTAAAAATTCATTTGCTAGGATTAGATGGGACTTCCTTTCTGATTCTTCAAGCATGAAGTTAATGGAAGAAATTCTATTTTGGGCATGTTCCAAGTAGTTTTCAATAACAATATTATCCTCATTAACCCACACTATTTCCATGTCTTGTTCTAAATCCATCTGATCTAAATATTGATCACTTATATCAAGTGCTTCTCTTCTATTAGTTCGATCTGCAATCGTGAAGGATTCACCAGCGACATTCACAAATCCTCCCCTTTTATAGAATGAACCTCCTCTTTCATAAAGCTTAATTACTGGCTCAAACAAATCTTTATTTTCGATAGCTATTCGATTTCCTTCATCAATTAATGCATTTAGCTCTAAATAACTATTAACAATTTCTCTATGATAGCTGTTGTTGATTTTATCCAACACTTGTAATTCACCAATGTTCTCTGACGACGTAGTTATCGAATTTGATATCACAATGAATGGATATATACAAGAACCAGGAAAATCCTTAAGAAATATTGATGCTCTTCTTAAATATTCACTGCACAGATGAGCATGTGATCTACTTTCCCTTTTCCCAATACAATTCCAATCAATAGCAGAGATACGTTCAATTGCTTGATTTAATCTTTTCATTTACTTTGTCTCTCCATCTGCTCTAATTTTTTTTTGCTGTTTTTAATATAGTCGTATGAATCAGGGAGCTCAAATTTAGGTTGTGGAGAAGCTAAATCATGTGCACCTGGAGGTTTTGAGTCAAATCTTTCCATTTCAGGTGAATACGAATCGGGATCTTTATATGGATGTCCATGTTTCATTAGTTCACTTTCTGTCAATTCATGTTTAGCAATCTCTTGAAACCATTGTTTTTGTTTTGGATTCAGTTCACCTTCTTGTGCCACCTTCCATATAAAACCTATTTCGATATCTGGAGTAAAATTCCCTACTCTATAACTGTGATTATCTAAAGGAATATTATGTGTATCAAAAAACATGTGCTGTTTCATAGCCCTAATTTCATCTACAGACATGCCTGTATTTTTTGAAACCTGTTCAATATCAGTCATACCAGCACTTCTAATCTCATCATAGTCCCTTGATGCAACTTTATATTCAAGTTCTTCATCCTTATCCACAAACTTTGGCTTATAATCGTCTACACGATTGTATTTACTCCAATCAATATTAACTCTAGGTTTACCCGTCCCCTTAGCATTAGGACCAGCTCCACCTTTCGCCATTCCCTTTATCTTGCTAATCCCTTTCGATAGCCAGGACGCCCCAAGCGTGAAGCCGCCAACCAGCACAGCTCCAAACGCAAAAGATTCTAATGCCCTGCCCGCATCCGGAGTCCGCCCATCTACTTGATAGCTTCCATCTGCTTGATCCGCTCGATATCCATCGATGTAATCTTTCTCGCGTAGGCAAACTTTATCTTCTCAAGCTCCTCCATCCGCCAGAACAACGGGCAAAGATGAAGGCAGCGTCCCACAGCACGGAGCATTCCGTCCGATCCAAAAACCAGGTTTCATCATGCGCGTCTATGCGGTACGTGGCGCAGTTCTCCATGATGCTTGTCCGCAGATAGGAGAGGTAAAGGGTGTGGTCCTCCTTTGATTTTAAACATGCAAAAAAAGCTCATTCCTACTCATAGTTCAAGTTGGAAAGAGCTTTTGAAAGTTTATCAAGTGTTTGAGTTGTTTAGTGTTTGGTTTGTTGGTTGTATTGTACGATCTTGTTGCTGGGGTTGTAAAAAGATTACACTAGCTATTTTTATAGAATCGTTTTCCTAATATTATCTAAAACGTTCTCTCATTTTTTTAGTTTCTAAATCGGCTTGCCTTACTGGTATGGGCAATCTACTTTCATTATTGATTAACGCTAACGTAATATCTGTGACTGTATCTATATCTATCCAATTTCCACACGAGATAAAGATTGGCTTAACATCTTTATGCGTCCGTAGTGCGCGTCCATATATTGTGTTGTTTATCACAATATCAGTGAATGCCCCTTCTTCATTACATGGCATAACAAAATTAACCGACCCAATTTTCAAGTAGCTTTTTGCAATACCTATTGTTGGTTTATTTAAATAGAAAGAAGCGTGCGTTGCGATTCCCATATTTCTGGGATGCAAGTACCCATTCCCATCGAACATTATAATTTCCGGATCACTATTTAAAACTTTAAAGGTATCGAGAATTAATGGTAATTCCCTAAAAGATAAGTATCCCGGTATATACGGCACCTTAATTTCATCTTTCAAAACCTTTGTCTCAATTACATCTTTGTTCATAAGATCTACGACACATATACAACAAGCTGCAATTGTCTTTTCATTTTCCTCCCAGTATGCTAAATCAACCCCTGCAATTAGTCGTATATTCTCTTTACTAAAATTATTTTCTAATTTTATATTTTGAGATAAGTCATGTTGCATTTTCTCAAATATTTCTATTTGGTTATTTTCCATCTTGCTCAGCCCATTTATCATACTTATCTATCATTTCTTTTTCAAATTCACTTGGCTCTATTTTTTCTGTTATTAGTTCACCATCTATATTCCACTCTCTGTAAGTTATTCTAAAACCATATTTACATTCCGCAATTGATTTTACAACACCATTTTCATACCAAGAAGTAGACTTCCCAAGTATCACACCCTTATTCATTCGTTGGAAGCTTTCCACCTTACCATTCTCATAAAATTTAACATAATCACCCTCAGCCACACCATTTTTATAATAACTGTAATAGACTAAATTTCCGTTTTTATATCTTTCATATAAAAGACCTGATACTGGTTTACCTCCATCTTCTATAGGTTTATCAAAAACTTCTTGACCACTCTTTCCAGAAAAACAAACTTCGTCAGCAAATTCTATGCCTTCTAGCAACACTTTTTCTAAAGATAAAAGATTAAATTCCATCATTTTCAATTACCTCTTCTCTTATTAACTTGTTATGGTAAATCTGAGATAATGTTAAATCCTTTTAAAATATAATTGCAATGTGGACATGTTTTAAAAGGTATATCAATTACAGGTTTTGTTGCACCTCCGGGTTTTATAACATATATTATTAAATCATCAATGCTAGCATTTGGATTAGCTAATAAAGCCTTGTTAGCAGCGTATACTTCAGCATGTGATCCAGCGCCATGTGTAAACTGGCTATATGAATCATACACATCCTTTGGCATATTCTTAATTCTCGCTTCAATAATTGGATGTAACTCTTTTGGTATAAATCCATCAACGTCATTAATTGCTGTATAAAATTTGCCTGTAGTCTTATCGTATGAACCTGCAACGGCTGGACCTAATTGCTTATTAGTAAGTCCGCTGTCTTTTAGCATTTGAGCTTCATCTATAACATGTATTTTTAGATTCGAAATTTCTTCTGGTGTAAAATCCAATTTACCTGAAGCCTGAGTAGCTTGTCCCGTCCCCTCAGTATCCCTCTGCTCTTGTTCTCTTCGCTCTCTTTCTTCTCTTTCTCTTCTCTCTCTTTCTTCTCTCTCTCTTCTCTCTCTTTCTTCTCTTTCTCTTCTCTCTCTTTCTTCTCTTTCTCTTCTCTCTCTTTCTTCTCTCTCTCTTCTCTCTCTTCTCTCTCTTCTCTCTCTTTCTTCTCTTTCTCTTCTCTCTCTTTCTTCTCTTTCTCTTCTCTCTCTTTCTTCTCTCTCCCGGTCTTCCTTCCCATCCTTACGACGATGATTCCCTCCACGACCGCCTCCATTACCAGGCAAATCGTCATGCCTCATCCAATAAACCATAGGCTGACCTGTAAAAGCATCTCTGAGAACTACAATTCTTCCATTAAACACATTAGCCATCTGCTCGAGAAGCTTTTCAACCGCTTTTTGTAATTCACTCATCGACTCAGCAAAACTCTTAGCCGCCGTCTTTAGCTTTCCATCCTTAAGCATGACGTGCATTGCATCATCGATACTGGAATTAGGCAAAAGAACACCTTTCCCATTTCCCTCTTGGTCACCAGACTTTTTCTTGCCATTCGGCCCATCCAGCTTATCGGCCGTTTTCACTGTCCGCATAACGGTTGTACCTGTACCAGCACTAAGAACGGTTACCGCTACCTCAGCTACCACCATGTCTTTCTTGAACTCATTCTGGCCCTTCGCATAGCTCTCGTCTTCCGATCTGGTCCACAGACCGCCTTTAATCAAGTTATCTTGATCGTATTGGGCGTCCTTCGCGAATGGATCGAGATACTCGTCGTAAAGCCCTTCGCCCACCTTCCCCAAATCTGAAAGGATTTCTTCCGGGGCCTTCTTACCCGAAAACGTATCTCCCACATAATTCAGCGTATTGTTTACGCCTTTCTCGATGCCTTTCACGATGTTATTGCGTTCTCTCAGTGTGCCTACTTCTTCGCCGCTTACAAATTCATATATATCTTGCGTGTTCTCTTCTCCCGCAAGTCCTGTCAGCAGCATGTCTCCGGCATCTACTGCGGTATTCCACAACCCCGCCAAAGTATCTCCAAAGGCATCTAACTTCCCTTTCGCCTCAGCAATCTGGTTGTTGAAGGCTCTGCGGGCCATGACGGCAGGCAAACCGTTTTCCTTCACATCCTGTTCAAACGCACTTAAGATCGTCGGAAACGCCTGACGAACGGTCGCATCCAGCTTAATTTCCTCACTGCTGGATTTGTTTTCCTCCAATAGTTCTATCGTATCCGACGCCGTTTTTACGTTCAAGCTCTCAGTCCCGGACAAATATACAGCCGCCCCACTCAGACTCAGCGCACCACTCGCACTGATATTCACATTCGAGGTACTGTTCAGACTGACGCCTACGTCCTTGTTCATCGAGATGTAGAGCATCCCTTCCTGAGCAGTCATCGTCAGCTCTTTATCCCCGAGCGTAAACTCTTTCCCCTGCGGATTCCCAAACGTCTTCACACCGGGGTCCTGCATTTGCCGATCTTGCTTCTCGGCAGCCGATCCTTTGGGCGCATGGCGTACGGAGTTCATGACCATGCCGTCGTCTTCATCGGCGCTCGGGAAATACAGCTTTACTTTCGAACCGAGCTCTGGCATGAGGTACAAAATCTGGTTGCCTTCTGCTGCATATGGGAACCACTGGGCCTTATTTGGCTCTTGCTTTTTGTCCATGTTCAAGTGGAGCTTGACCTGGTTGCGACCAATTTGAATCACTTTTCCGTCGATCGCCGCACCGATGATGGCCTTGTTGTACAGCTTCGATTGCTTGACGGCTTCAGGCACGGCGCATACGTAGCTCCATCTCAGGAGTCCCTGCTCCAGCTTCCCAGTCACTTTCGTAATGACAAATGTTTGCCCTTCCCGCTGCACCTCATCCCCGATTTGCAGCAGGTCTTCGTAGTCGAAGGCGTATGTCGTGTACTGATACTCGCTGACGGACGATGAGCCGTTTGCGGCTTTTTTCATGTAAGGCGCGATGGCCCGGTTGACCTCGTATGGCGATTCTTCTTCCAGCTTGATTTTCTTGCGACCCTCGGGCATCCCGATCCACAAGCGTACCTTATGCGCACTCAAATCCGGTACGAGGACGGCTCCGACATGGGACGCGATTCGCTTTAAAAAGGTCCAGTCTGTCTCCTCGTACTGCATGATGTATTTGCCCTGCTTACGATCGTCGAAGGCTTGATCGATGACATCTCCACCGTGATAGACGGACATGATCTCGTCTATGACATCCCGGTACAACCGATTCACTTCTTGAAACGAACGTATTTTCACGCTCATGTCCAAAGCATATGTATGCGACACGGCTTGTATCGTGACGTAGTGAATGTCGCGTACGACCTTGATCTCCACATGATCCAGGCGCCCCATGAAAATCGGCTGCTTCTGCCCGCCTTCCACTTTGTACAGCTCAATGGGATCGTGGGTGCCGGCACGATTGATGATCTCGTCCTCTTTTTCTTCTGGGACAATTCCTGTGATTGTGAGCTTGGCATGCGTGCCTGTCTGATGGACGAACTCCAGCTGATCTAACCGGATCGGTCCATATGGCCAAACGAATTTTATATCCTGATAGGTCATGACGCCACTTGTACGTTGCATGTTCTCTCCCCTCCTTCTCTAGCAAGCAACGGGAAGCGTCAATCCTGACCGTCTGTTTCAATCGTGATGATGCCTGAAAGATTGCAGACTAGCTGCGACTTGCTCAGTAAGGCATGCTCGTTGTCGATGAGCACATCGTGTTTACCATCTGTCCATTTTGAGGTCGTCTGTGGTATACACTCCCCTCCTCCTGCCGCTTTGCAAAACCCAAAGCATCCGATATTTACGCCAGGGACGTGATCGGCGACATTCATGACAGGCTTGTCGAGGCTGTAAACGCCATGGCACAAGGGTAAGTTCAACACGCCGGGGTCGGTTCCCTGACTGCATTTGAGGGTCGCTCCCCGCACAACATATGAGTACTCGGGGCTGAACATCCCCATTGCAAGTGCTTGAAGTAACGCTAGCATCTTTAGACCTATCCCCCTTTCCAAAAAAATCCTCTGCAAGCAACTTCCATATTCCGTCTTATTTTTACATTCCATCTAATAATCGGGATAAAACGGAAAGTAATTTATGGGTCAAACGTCCCGTTTCCTTATTTTTCTAAATAACCCAAAAAGGCTCCCACCAACGCTACAAGGGTTGGGGAAGCCTTCTTGAAAGAAAAAGCATTCTCGTTATATGGTTACATTCTCTTCGATGACCAGTTCACCGTTTGTCGCATCGAGACTAGCCTCTACGCCCAGAGGGAGAGCGATGTTGCACGCGCCATGTCCAATCTGAATGTTCCAGATGGTCGGCTTTCCATACGGGACGACGATATTTTGAAACACATCCCAGACCGAGAAGCCCTCACGCTTTTTCGGCTCACAATCGGTCCATGTCCCGATGACGACGCCCGCACAATCATCAAACAAGCCACCCTGGGCTAGCTGTGTCAGCATACGGTCAATCCGGTACGGCTCTTCGTCGATATCCTCTAGGAACAACAGCTTGCCTCTCGTATCGAGCTGGTAAGGCGTCCCCATCAAGGCGGCGACAAGAGCGAGATTCCCGCCGACTACGGGTCCAGATGCCTGACCTTCGACGAGACAGACGATTTCTTCCCCAGGCGGATTAATGATCGCTCCCAATGGCTCGGGGCGAGTCATGGCGCGCAGCAAATATTGCTTGGACCAGTCATCCAGTCCATGTGCAATATCTGAGGTAGCCATCGGTCCGTGAAGGGTAGCCAGATTCGCACGCTGTCCGAAAACGGTATGTAGCGCCGTAATGTCGCTGTAGCCGATAAGCAGCTTCGGGTTTTGGGCGATAAGGTCATAATCGAGCAAGGACAGAATTTGCGGGGAACCGTAACCGCCGCGCATGCACATGATTCCGTCCACTTCCTCGTCGACGAACATAGCATTCAGCTCAGCCGCCCGTTGTTCAGGAGTTCCCGCCAAATACCCACCGTACGATTCTCGGCACGTATCCGATATTTTCACCTTGTATCCCAAACCTTGCAGCTCTGCCATTGCTTTGTTCAGCACTTCTTCTGTAGCAGGGCTAGAGGTTGCCACTACTCCGATTGTATCCCCCGCTCGCAATGCTTTCCCTTTATTCATCTGTCCAGTCTCCTCCTCCGGGTTCTCTCCCCATTATCGTACATCTGTGTCACATGGTGCATAACCATTTTCGCAGCTTGCGACTTGCAGAAGGCTGGCTGATTCCGAGCGCTTCCGCTACCTTTGTCGTCGTCTTATGCTGCTCATACGCCCGGTGCACGAGCTGGCGCTCCACCTCGTCCATGGCATCCTGCATCTGCATTACACGATCGACCTTGATTCCTTTGTTCACACTAGTCTCTTGGTTATGAATATAACGCGGAATTTGTGCGGGCGTAATGAGCACATCATGAGACGTGACGACGAGCCGTTCTACTACATTTTCTAGCTCCCGCACATTGCCAGGCCAATCGTATTCACTGAGGATGCGATAGCAGGTATCTGCGAGCTGTCTTTCCAAACAGTACTTTTGCGAAAAGACATTGAGAAAATAGTGGACGAGCACGGGTATCTCTTCCTGCCGTTCGCGCAGCGGCGGAATTTCCAACGGGACGACGTGAATGCGATAGTACAAATCCTCGCGAAACTTGCCGTCCTTGACCATTTGCCGCAGGTTTTTATTCGTGGCGGTGATCAGCTTTACATCTACTTTTCGCGAAACAGAGCTGCCTACGGGCGTAATCGTTTTTTCTTGCAACACATTCAACAGCTTCACTTGCAAGGAGAGTGACATCTCTCCGATCTCGTCCAAAAACAGCGTGCCCCCGTTTGCCTTCTCAATCAAACCTGCCTTACCATCTTTGAACGCTCCTGTAAAAGCACCCTTTTCATAACCAAACAGCTCTGACTCCAGCAATGTCTCAGGAATGGCTCCGCAGTTGATGTGCACGAATGGCTTGTCCACTCGCGGACTGCACTCGTGAATGTATTTTGCCAGCACGCCTTTTCCGACACCTGATTCTCCCAGAAGGATCATGGATGATTCTACCTGCGACAGTTTTTTGGCCATCATGGCGACCTGCTCCATGGACTGACTGCGGTAGATCAAGCTCGTCTCTCCTTTTTTTCTGTTGTTCTCCTTCGTCATTTCACTCTGCAAGACCGTCCCGACGTACTTGACTTCATGTAATTCCTGCTGGAGTTGCTCCTGGCTAGTGATATCAATGAACGTATGGATCACTCCGCTAAAATTCCCGTCCTGATCCCAAATCGGTGTGCCTTCCACAAAAAGCTTGCGATTTTTGCGGGTGGTTTGAATCGTGTGTACCTTTTTCTTGTCTCGAATAACCCGCATCGTGATCGTTGGAGCAAAATAGCCAAGGTGATGAAACTCCTCGATCGACTTGCCCATCATCTCCCTGGGATCGATTCCAAAAAATTCTTCATATCGTTCCGAGCCATACAAAGTCCTGCCTTCTGCGTCTGTTACGTGCACGATATCAAACAGCGAGCCTATCAGGGCTTCATAATCGATCATGGCGCTCTCTACCTCCCGTGCCCCCCGCATCTTGTGGAGTGACACGTACATAGCGATTAGTCGGTCTGCCTACCCCACCATAGATGACATCCATTCTGACACTCCCGCTCTTCTCCAGATAGTCCAAATACCGTCTGGCCGTCACTCTCGCGATCCCTACGCGTTCGGCCACGTCATCTGCTGAGAGTGGCTGACTCTCTTTCTCGATCTGACGCATGATTTGCTCCATGGTGACAGCGTGCAGTCCCTTCGGCAGCACTGCCCTGCCTGGATTGGCATCGGCTTGGTCTTTTTCTGGACTTTTGCGGAATAACAGCTGGTCGACCTCATCCTGAGATGCGGTTCCCTCCCAATCAATTCGTCGGCGAAACTCCCGATAGTTTTCCAACGACTGCTTGATCCGTTCAAACTGAAACGGCTTGATAATATAGTCCATTGCACCATTGCGCAGCATCGATTGGATCGTGGTCTTGTCCTTTGCAGCTGTCACGACGATGACGTCCACAGCATGTTTGGCGGCGCGCAACTCCATCATCGCTTTCACCCCGTCCTGGATCGGCATGAAAATATCAATGATCACCAAGTCAGGAGTGAGCTCATTCACTAGCTTGAGTCCATCTGCCCCGTTGGCTGCAATTCCGACCACGCCAAAGCCCGGAACGCGCTCTATGAACTGCTTGTTGATTTCCTGTACCATCGGATCGTCTTCCATAATCAGTACGCGAATGTTTTCGTTTTCGTTATCGTTATCCTTCTCCATGACTCTCCATCTCCCCCATCGGAAACGTAATGAGGAAGCTGGCACCTTCTCCGCGTTCCGAATGGCAAACCAGCTCGCCTCTCCCTTTATTGACTAACTGATGCACCAGATGCAGACCAAGTCCACGGTGCGCACGTTCTTTCGTAGAATAACCCCGTTCCAGCATGTGACGGCGCGTCTCTTCGTCCATGCCGATTCCATTGTCCTCCACCAAGATGGAGCAAATCTCTTCGTCTTGCTCGATACTGATCATGATCTCCTTATCCACGTGTTCGATTCGCTCCAGTGAATCAAAGGCATTCTCGATCAGATTCCCCAAAATGAGCACGAAATTATGATGATCCATGTAAGGCGGAAAGCGTTCTAGGTGACTCCTGCGATCAATGACTACGCGGATGCCCAGCTCTCTTCCTCGACTTACTTTGCCTATCAAGAGCCCCGATAAATTCTCATCCATGATCCGCGTCGTTAAAAAGGAGGTGAGCTCCTCCTGCTGCTCGTTGACCTCGAACAAATACGCGAGTGCCTTTTCATGCTGATGGAGCTGGAGCAAGCCCGCAATGGTATGCAAATGATTCATGTGCTCGTGATTTTGTACCCGTAGCGCACCGACGAATTCTTTTACGCCAGTCAGCTCCTCCGCCATTCTCGCTACTTCTGTCCTGTCTTGGAAAATCGCAATCGCGCCTACAATCTTTTCCTCGACCCTGATCAGAAAACGGTTGGACCAGAGCAGCGTATTGCCGACGTGAATTTCCGTGTTGGTAAAATTCTGGCGAAGCTCCAGCACTTCTGGTAATCTGGTGTCGTGCAGGACAGACCTTATGTGCTTGCCCAGCACTTCCCCTTCTATGCCAAAAATTCGCTTCGCCCTGTCGTTAAAGATCGTGATTCGCTCCCGATTGTCGATGGCGATGACTCCCTCATGCATGGCATGGAAGGTTGCGGTTCGCTCTACCAGGATTCGTGCGATTTCGTCCGGCTCCAGGTCGAGCATCTGCTTTTTCATATGACGGGCCAACTGATAAGAGCCCCACACCCCGAACAATAAGGAGAAGAAAAAGGTCAGCGCGATATTGTTTCGCTCACTGTACAAGATCCCCCAAACATCAGGCATCACACGTCCGACCAAGACAACACCCACCTGCTGATGCTGGTCATCCATGATCGGCACATAGGCCCGCAGAGCAGTCCCCATCTCTCCTTTGACTTTTTGAAAATAGGAGTGCTCGGCATAGGCCTCATCTACCGCAGGGTCCATAAACGCCGTACCAATCCGCTCATCTAGCGGGTCTGAGTATCGGACACGCTCCATATTCAACACGACGATATACGTCACATCATTGACGACGCGCAGGCTGTTTGCTGTCGGTTGGATGACCTTCCACCCGTCTGGTTCCTGAATGCTTTTTTGTACATTGGGAATCGTCGCAACCGTGCGCGCTGTGGTCATCAGCCGTTGTCCCAGTTGGGTTTCCGTAATCCGAATAATCCCTCCGGCCATGATCAAGTTTCCAATGATCAAGGAAAAAAGAACGATTCCGACGGAGAGTAGCATAATCTTCCATTTGATTGTTAATCGTTCAAACAGGTTCGTTCTTTCCTTTCCATTGGGTTTGTAACTCAAATTCATTTAACGTAAGCAGGTGTATGAAAATGAAATCGTTGGTAACCAGTACATTCATTGTCCTGCTCGGACTTGTGAGCGCTGTCATTATAGGCTTCAGATCAGATTTCCTGATGGAAAACAGAGGATACGACGAAGAACAGGTGGGGCTGTCCAATCAAATTATCATCAAGTTTAGCCACGTGATCGCGGAAAACACGCCAAAGGGTCTGACTATCGAACGCTTTTCCCAGCTAGTGAAGGAAAAGACAAACGGACGTGTTCAGGTACAGGTCTTTCCCAACAGTATCCTCCACACCGAGAAAACCGAGATGGCTGCCCTGCAAAACGGAGAAATCCAGATGATCGCCCCTGCATTCTCCTATCTGTCGAACACGATTCCCGAATGGGCTGTCCTTGATCTGCCTTATCTGTTTCGATCGCAAGAGGATGTCGAAACGGTATTCAATGGGGAAATCGGCCAAATACTATTCGACAAGCTTGAAGATTCCGACATGAAGGGGCTCGCCTTCTGGGGAAGCGGCTTTAAGCAAGTGACTGCCAATCGTCCGTTGGTCATGCCTTCCGATTTTGTCGGCCAACGTTTGCGCATCATTCCTGGCAACGTGATCGACGCTCAGTTTCGCACGCTCCAGGCAATCCCTGTAGGCTCTTCCTTCAATGAATTATACAGCATGCTGGCTGCCGGAAAAGTAGACGGCGAAGAAAATACGATCTCCAATGTGTACACCAAACGACTCTACCAAGTACAAAAGCATATGACGATCAGCAATCACAGCTATCTGGGCTATGCCGTCGTCATTAATAAAACGTTTTGGAACAACCTCCCCACCGATATTCAGCAGGCCATATCGGAAGCCATGCAGGAAGCGACAGCTTACAATAATCAATTGGCTGTTTCGATGAATGATAAACAGCTGCGCTTGCTACAAGAAAATGGGAGAATGCACATCCACATGCAAACACCAGAAGAACGTGCGGCCTGGATCGAAGCGTTGCAGCCAGTCTACGATCAATTCGCTCCGAGTATCGGTGAACCATTGATGGTAAAAATCAGAGAGCTCCACCAACGCCGGTGAAGCTCTCAAGCAATCCCCTCGCTCTGCTCCTCGCGCTTAGGCAAAATGAGCGTAAAAACAGATCCCTCTGACGTGCTTTTTGCGAGGATGAGATCTCCTCCGAGTGCCTTCGCCATCATGCGAGAATAGGACAGCCCCAAACCAAGTCCACGTACTTTGTCTTTTTTATTGCTTCCCCGAAAGAACCGCTCGAACACAAGATGCTGTTCCTTTGCGGGTATTCCTGGCCCATCGTCTTTGACGTCAATTCGTAAATCCGCGTCCGTTTCGTAGAGAGTGAGCTCTATGTTCCCTTTCTCACCGACAGCCTGTTTCGCGTTGTTCAAAAGATTAATCAAGATTTGCTGGACACGGCCCGGATCGACATAGATCATCGTCTGCTTTTCCAGAACCCCAACGGTAAACGTGTCGGGACTGAGGTCATAGACAATCCGCCATTGTGATGCGATCTCCCGGATCAGCTTGTTCACGTTTTGCTCTTCCTGACAAACGGTGATCGCTCCTACGGCAAATGAATTGAAGTCTAGCAAATCCTCTACCATTTTTTGCAGACGCTTTGTTTCTTTCAGGCAGATTTCCAAAAACTCCTTCTGCTCCTCACCGGAAACCACCTCGTCGTTAATCGCCTGGATTAATCCACTAATGGACGTAACGGGGGTTTTCAGCTCATGTGTCACTCCAGCCAAAAGCTCTGTGCGCATGCTCTCCAACTGCCGAAGACGGTCGGCCATTTCCGCAAACGTATGCACTAGCTCATGAATTTCCTTTTCCTTGATCGTTTTATTGATCAAGACATCGTAGTTGCCTTCTACGATCTGTCGTGCGGACATCACCACATTTTGAATCGGTTCTGACAGCTTCCGGGCATGAAAATAAATAACCGCCCAGCCAAGCACACCCAAACTGCCCAGCATGATCACCAAATATTGTATTTCTTCTTTCCCTACCTTGATATCCGTTTCTGGGAAAAGCAAGATCACCTTGCCAATGATCCGATCATTGTATTCCAAATTTTTCCTGATCACATACAGGGTCTCACCTGACGGATGCCTCACTTTATCCCGCGTATCCGCCTGCTCTAACAACCCAGGTGCTGCCTGCTGCAAGGAGGGCGGAAGCTTGGGTGGTCGACTGTAAACGACCTCTCCTTTTACATCTTCTATGAACAAAATCAGGTTGCGATCTACACCCATAAACTTGCGCCGATTATCCAATACTTGATGAAGTTTTTCCCCCACCAAAATATTTCCAACATCATCGACGACTCGATCAGCCACTTCCTCTGCAAACAGTCGCGTTACCTCGATCTGTTTTTCAATCGCTGCGTACTTAATCCAATAAGCAGAGACAGCCCCAATGATGAGCAACCCGATCACAAGGGTAAGCAGATAGCGCGTGGTCCAATAGCGCAGCAGCGATACGGGCTCATTGTTTTTTATAAACACAGAATTGATACCCAACCCCTCTTTGCGTCTTGATCTCGCCTTCCTGATCTGGCCAATTCTCCAGTGTCTTTCTGACCCGCTTGATCGCCAGGTCTACAGCACGGTCACTTCCTCCGTAGTCCATTCCCCATACTTGATCAATCAATTGCTCACGGGTAAAGGTCTGATTCGGATTTTGTGCCAGAAAGAGCAGCAAGGATAGATCGCGCGGGTGAAACGTCAGTTCGAGACCGTGCAGCGTCACGTGATGGGACTGAAAGTTTATTTTTAAGCTTCCAAATAGTCGGGTTTCCTGATCTTTCACCAAAATAACGGAGCGGCGCAGCACCGCATTGACTCGTGCAATTACTTCATCCGCGACAAAAGGCTTCGTTATGTAGTCATCTGCCCCTTGATTGAGCCCTTTGAGCTTTTGGTCTGTCTGACCGAGCGCTGTCATGATAATGACCGGACAGGAGCTCTTTTCGCGAATGTACTGGAGGATCTCCCAGCCGTTGCGTTCAGGGAGCATGACATCCAACAGAACAAGATCCGGCTTTTTCTCATCAAAAAGCTCCAGCGCCTCGATTCCGTCGTTCGCTTGCCAGACCTCATACCCTGCCTTTTGCAAGTAAGCCTTCAGCACGCGCGATATCACCAGTTCATCTTCTACCAACAAAATGCTTTTCATATCTTCCCTACCTGATTTACAGACATATGATCATTCCTATTCGAGAATTCTCGCATGGTCTCTCTAATAGTCTTCTACGTACTTCTATTCTATCAGTTTACAACCTCGTATTAAAATTTGGCTTTGATGTTTTTGGAAAATAGGAAAAAAGCCTTGCATCCTGTGAAAAGGAGCAAGGCTTTTTTTGTGAGAAATGTCCCCACTTTAGATCATTTTACACGTCAAAGTTGATGTCTTCGTCGCTAGCATCGCCTTCGAACTCATAAATCGTATCATCAGTGTCGCTGTCGATGATTTCGCCCGTAATATCGGCATCTTCGAAATCCTTATCCTTCCAGATATCTTTGATGATATCTTCAACGAGAGCCTCTACATCGCCATCGTCATCCAGATCTTCGAATTCATCTTGGTATTTATCCAGATTGATCTCGATTTCTACGTCGATATCATCCTCATCGCCCTTCAGGGAGATACTCCATTTGAGGTCTTTGTAGTCATCGTAATCAGAATTCAGATCATCTTCCAGATCGTCCAAGGCATCCTGAATATCATCATCGTCGCTGTTATTGTTTTTCTTCTTGTTGTTTTTCAAATCAGAGACCTCTTTGTTCAGGCTATCGATGGTATTTTGCAAGCTTCTGATTTGAGCATCACGTGCAGCCAACTCGTTTGCGTGTTGGGAGTTAGGCATGTCTTTTACCGTAACGGTATACTTCGCGGCATCCCATGCTACATCCTTGTTGAACACGCCTGCCATCATACGAAGTGGAATGTACGTTGTTCCGTTTACGATGAATGGTTCGATAGTAGTTGGAACAGAAGCACCGTTATAGATAACTTTAATGTTGTTGTACTTAGCTTGCAGATTCTTAGTTCCAGTCGCTGCTTGAGAGCTCGTCGGAATAAGCGTGGTAGTCAGAACCAACGCTGATGCAATCGCCAGATATTGCTTCTTGAACATAGAAAATCCTCCATTCTCCCGGTTGTCTATTTCTTACGTGTCACTATGTACATTTCCTACTTTACCTATTGTTCGTGTCGAGAGTATGTCAACAATTGATTTTTTCCTTTCCAATTTGAGGGGATCCCCGTGACCAAAAGGACCAAAACAACCAATATGACCGTATTATTTTCAATTTTTCAACCAATTTATACAATGCGAAAAAGAGGAATAAAGCGTTTTCAAAATCTGGAGGAGGAGCGAATTTCATGCGGATCAATTTTAAAAATCTGACCGTACAGGTCGTTATTGCCATCATTCTCGGTATCCTAGTTGGTCATTTTGCACCCAAATTTGGCGCAGAGCTGAAGGTGTTGGCCGATATTTTTGTCAAACTGATTAAAATGGTCATCCCACCGATTGTCTTCTTCACTGTCGTAAATGGAATTGCCAGTATGGGGGACATGAAAAAGGTCGGAAAGATCGGCGGCAAAGCGCTGCTCTATTTTGAAATCGTTACCACAATCGCATTGGCGATCGGACTGTTGGTTGTCAACCTGATCAAGCCTGGGACAGGCTTTGACAAAACAGGTCTGACCAGCGGAGACGTTTCCAAGTACACGGAGGCTGCCGCTTCGAGCAACAACGGTTTTATTGATTTTATTACGGGGATCATCCCGGAAAATGTCGTCGGGGCTATGGCAAATGGCGAGCTGTTGCCCATTCTGTTCTTCGCTGTCCTGTTTGGTCTCTCACTCGCTGCCATGGGGCAAGCGTCCCAGCCTGTCATCAAGCTGTTTGATAAGCTGGCACACGGATTTTTTGGTGTCGTCAACATGATCATGAAGGTTTCTCCAGTAGCTGCATTTGGCGCAATGGCGTACACGATTGGCAAATTCGGCATCGGTTCGCTGACCAGACTAGGCCTTTTGATGACGGCTGTCTACATCACGATGTTTTTGTTCATTATTCTCATACTGGGTGGAATCGCCCGCTACTACAATTTCAGCATCTTCTCCTTTATCAAATACATTCGGGAGGAAATCCTCCTCGTGCTCGGCACTTCCTCCTCCGAGTCTGCTCTTCCGAGAATGATGGATCGGCTGGAGAAGTACGGTTGCTCCAAATCCGTTGTCGGTCTGGTCGTACCAACAGGCTACTCGTTTAATCTGGATGGTACCTCGATCTATTTATCCATGGCCGCCATTTTTATCGCCCAAGCTTATGGCATCGAGCTCAGCTTCTGGGAACAAGTCACCCTTTTAGGAATCCTGATGATTACGTCAAAAGGGGCTGCCGGTGTCACAGGTTCCGGGTTCATTACGCTTGCCGCTACCTTGGCAGCTTTCCCCATCATACCTGTCGAAGGCATTGCACTGCTGCTCGGCGTTGATCGATTCATGTCCGAAGCTCGTGCCATCACGAATCTAATCGGAAATGGCGTCGCTACCGTCGTCATAGCCAAGCACGAAAACGAGTTCCATCCTGGACGCATCCAGCAAACAGATGAAACAGCCATCGAGCCGGACAACGATTTAGAAGCAAAACCGATCACGACCTAGTTTTTATAAAAAAGAGGTTCTCCTACTTCAGAGAGAACCTCTTTTTGCTTTAGTCATTTGGCCATGTCTTGCGAAGCTCAACCTCAAATTGGCGCAGGTGATTAATTCGCTTCTGTGCTGCCTGATACTCCTCCTGCCACCCCTCTTTCTCTCGTTCTTTGATCAGCTCCGCCTTTTTCTCCAGCTCCTTTACCTCATTGCGCAATGCAATCACGATATCCAATAGCTCATCCATATCCATGGACCGCATGTCTTGAATAAAGATCCATTCGGCTTCTGTTAATCGATACTGTTTGTTCGCCATGTTTCATCATCCTTAAAATAACCTCTAGCGAAGCCCACTCATGGAGGAGCGACCGCATTTTAGAGGAAAGTTAATATGCCTATCCGATTATAAGTGTGTCACTTTCTGATAAAATTGTTTCATTTTGAAGAAAAATGACGTCATTTCGTGTATAATAGTAGATGTAGGTATTATATGTCGACAATAATCCGCAAAATAGGGGGGATTATTACTAAAATATCACCGGATTGGATATAATTCCAAATAATTATTGACGACTCGCTGCTCATTACTGGGAATCAAGAGCAGCTATCAATGCCAATACAGTGTTTCTTCGCGAAGGAGGATCTTACATGTTCTCTATCAGAGAATCCGATTTACCAGGAATCGGCAGGAAGTACCAGGTCGAAACCAGGAGTGGTGACAAGCTGGTTATCGTCATTCACGATGACGGTCGCCGGGAAATGTATCACTTTGACCGTGATGATATGGACGAAACAATCTCCATGGTTACCCTTGACGATGATGAGGCGAGACAAATCGCTGCGATCGTAGGTGGCTTGACGTACAAACCATCTGCGCTGGAAACAGTCGAGGTTGAGTTAGACAAACTCATGATTGAGTGGTACAAAATTGAGCCCAACGCTCCTGCTATTGGCAAGACGATTGGGGAACTCAACATTCGTCAAGAAACAGGCGCTACCATCATCGCTGTGATCGAAAAAGACCATAAACAAACGATTAATCCCGGCCCCGAGTACGTCCTTTGTACAGGATCTACGTTGGTCGTTGCAGGTGAACGGAAGCAGGTGAAGGCTCTCAAGACTAATCTCAGCAACGGAGGTGAGTGATATTGGAGCACATCGTTTTTGAAGTCGGTCTTGCCCTCGCACTCATAGCAATCGCGGGGTTCCTCTCCATGAAGTTAAAATTCTCCATCGTACCCTTCTACATTCTCGTCGGGATGATCGTGGGTCCACACGCTCCCGACCTCGGATTGTTTGATCTCCGCTTTATTGAAAGCGCCCCGCTCATCGAATTTATGGGCAGACTCGGCGTACTCTTCCTGTTGTTTTACCTCGGACTGGAATTTTCGGTAGGCCGTCTGATCAAGGCTGGTCGATCCATTGCCGTAGGCGGTACCATCTACATCGTCATCAACTTTACCCTCGGCCTCGTTTTTGGTTGGGCTGCTGGCTTTCCACTCAAAGAAGTTTTGATTATCGCCGGTATTACCACTATTTCCTCCAGCGCCATCGTGGCAAAAGTACTGGTGGATCTCAAGCGTACTGCAAATCGCGAAACAGAGATGATCTTGGGGATCATCATGTTCGAAGACATATTCTTGGCCGTCTATATATCGATTGTGTCCGGATTGGTATTAAGCGGTGCAACCTCTCTTGCCGGCGTACTCTCATCCGCATTGATTGCACTCGGCTACATGCTCCTGCTCATTATCGTAGGACGCAAGCTTGTACCTTTCCTGAATCGAGCATTGAACATCAAATCAAACGAAGTGTTTATGATTACGGTGTTTGCCGCTCTGTTTCTGATTGCGGGTTTTTCCGAAACGATCCATGTTGCCGAAGCCATCGGAGCATTGCTCGTAGGTCTCGTTTTGGCAGAAACACAACACATGAAGCGCATCGAGCACCTCATCCTGCCGTTTCGTGACTTCTTCGGAGCCATGTTCTTCTTCAGCTTCGGTTTGACAATTGATCCATTGTCATTAGGTGGAGCCGTATGGTTGTCCATTGGTGCAGTCGCCATCACCCTTTTCGGAAACATCGTCGCCGGACTTTTGGCTGGGCGAAGTGCCGGATTGTCTCCCAAGGCTTCTACCAATATTGGATTGACCATCGTATCTCGCGGTGAGTTCTCCATCATCATGGCTAATCTCGGAAAAGCGGGCGCACTCATGGAAATTTTGCAGCCATTTGCGGCTCTTTACGTTTTGATTCTCGCCATTTTAGGTCCCTTGTTGACCAAGGAATCCAAGCATATTTACAAGCTGCTCAATGCTGTGTTTCGTCTGGATCGAAAGGCACCAATCAAAGAACCAGAAAACAAAACAGACGCTGGATAATTAAGCGGAAGATGACTACCGACAGCAGATATGCCTGCTGTCGGTTTTTCTATTTGATCGCAGACAACATGTTCTCCATGGTTTCTTCATTCATTGGGCCGATGTATTTATTCTGGACGACACCGTTCGAATCAATGATGTAGCTGGTCGGAATGGAAATTGCTTTGTACACATTCGCCACTTCTGTATCGGGATCGAGCAAGATCGGGAAGGTAATGCCATACAACTTTACAAAATCCGCCACCGCTTCTGGACTCGCTTCCGTATCGGTCAAATTGACCCCGAGAATAACTACGCCTTCTTCCTTGTTCTCTTCGTAGTAACGCTGCATGTCCGGCATTTCTGCACGACAAGGAGGACACCACGTCGCCCATAGATTCAGAATGACTTTTTTCCCCCGCAAATCAGACAGCTTGACCGTACCACCACCTATCTGCTGCAGTTCAAAATCCGGAGCGGTATTTCCTTTCTCAATTCCAATCTGGCCGTTTCCTGGCTCGCTAGATGAAGCGATTGGTTCCTGCCTGTTCAAGTATTCCGCATCAAAGATCCCCCATCCCAGCAGCCCCAAGAGTACAACGATCGCCCAACCATTATGACGTTTCTTCATCGGTCGTTCCCCCTATCGGCTTCACTCGTCTGGACAAAAAGAGCAGCAAAAGAGCGAATGCATAGTACATGAGCTGATCGCGGGAAAGCCCTGCAAACACAACCTCTCGATTCGTAACAAAAAAGTATACATAGACTTGGCTAATGGCAAACCACATCACGAGTGCAAGCCATGACGCCAGATGAATGAGTCCTTCCTTTTCCCGATGTAACCACCAAAGAAAAAAGGCACATATGGCGACCTCCTGTACGTGATACCACATGCTGTTCTGTTCTAAAATGACCGTGAGCAGATGGTAAACGCCCGTCGCAGCAAGAAAGCCTGTCGCCATTCCCAAGGCGACGAAATGAACAGGAATCGCTTTTTTGCGTACCGTCGTGGTGAGGTACACGACCACTGCCACGACTGCCAACATGGCTCCGTTTTCTCCCCCGGAAAAATAGAGAATGGATGAGGGATTTTCCACCACTTTCGGAAAATGAAACAGAACGTAGCTGAACTTCCAAACAAGAAATGCCAACACCAGTGCATTACTCAACAGCTCAATAACAGCTGATTTCATTTTTCGGTTATGTGTAAGCTGAGCGGAAATGGCCACAAAGCCGAGCGAAAGCGAAACAATGACCGCCAGCATGCTCATTTTCAACAAAAAGGGACCCATTTGAAAAGCATCGGACATTTTCGTTTCCTCCTTCAGGAAAATGTCTTACTCTAGAGAAGACAAGTATCCAAACAATTATCACCATATCAGGAAATGGGGAATAAAGGAATGCTCACGAATATTTTTACTTTGCAGGAGCGCTATGCCCTTGCTTTTTCTACACGAACGGAGCATCCACAAGTGCGCGTATACCGCGATGAATCGGTCCCGGACATGTATAGCCATAATTATACAGAAATTATATCGGTTCCCACGCAAGACTGGTTTCGAGCTTACATTGAGCAAGAGCTACGACATGCCAAAGAGCAGCAGCTCGGCCACTTGAAGCTGGAGCTACACCCGTCGCTTCCTTTTTCAGAAGAGTTCGTGTCTTTTGCCACCCAACTTGGGTTTGAAGTAAATACGATGCTATACATGCTTGCACCGCTGGATGTGGCCGATAAACTGGCACCGAATCCACAATGCTCCGTTTTACGAGGGGATTCAACTGACATCATGGAAGCAGGCATTCGCTGTCTTACCGCTAGTGATTCCGTCACGATCAATCCTGATTTTGCTGTCCGAAAAGCGAACCGGAAAAGAGAGATTTATGAAAGTGGCGAGATCATACCGTATGTATGCTTTGTCGATCAGGAGCCGGTCGGTGCATGTGAATGGCATCTTTACAAGGAGCTTGTTCGAATGGAGGAATTTTTTATACTGGATGACTGGCAGCGTAGAGGATTCGGCACGGAAATCATTCGGGTCATGATGCAGGACGCCAAAAAACTCGGCGCTACCCATATGTACGTAACGACCTATGCAGATGATACGCCGCAAGAAATGTACAGCAAGCTCGGCTTTCAAGAGGTCGTGAGGCATTTGGAAATGATCTGGCTAAAGAGCTAGAAAAAAGCTCCCACCAAGTAGCTTAGTGAGAGCCATCCAATTTTCAGCGTTGATCTAGTCTATTGTTAAGCAGCGCTTCTGCCTCCCGATTCCTTTGGTCGGTTTCGCCACTTTTGGTCCATTGTAAAAATCGGTCGTCCAAAAGCTCTGCCAAGATCGCCCGTTTTTCCGCTTCGCTCACCGCAAGCGCGAGTACTTGTCTTCTCATGCTGCCGAGAAAAAGCGTGTAGTCCTCATATTCCGGTCCCACCCACTCTTCCAGTTGGCGGCGCATTTTCTTCGCCAGACCCGGATTGTGCCCACCCGTAGAGATAGCAATCTGCAAGTCTCCGCGTGCAACGACGGATGGAACGGTAAAAGAACAGAGGTCTGGGCGATCGACGATATTGATCCACTGATGGGGAAGACACGCTTCGTATACAGCCAGATTGACGGCGGGATCACTTGTCGACGCGATGATGAGCACCGCCTCTTTTACGTCCTGTGGGGTAAAGAGGCGCAGTGCAACTGCAAGCTTCTTCGCGTGTGCCCATTCAAGGATGGTTGCCGTACAGGAGGGACTCACAACGCTGACATCCGCACCAGCAGCAAGCAGGCTTCCGATTTTCCGCTCGGCTACCTGCCCTCCACCGACCACCAAGCAACGCTTGTGTTGTAAATGAACCATCATGGCATAGTGCGTCACCAGCGCCCCCTCCTCGTCTTTTCATTGTTACGCTTGCTCCATTGCAAGCGTAGCTTCAAACCAGTTTATTTTCTCGCGCATCTTCACGACATCACCGACCAGAATGATAGCAGGATTTGTGATGTGACTGTTCTGCGCTAAACGTTCCTCAATATCAGCCAATGTCCCCGTTACCACCGCTTGCTGTGGGAGTGTTCCCCAAGAGATGACGGCTACTGGCGTATGCGGATTGCGTCCGTGCTTGATTAATTGGGTGCGGATCAACGGCAGATTGGCTACGCCCATGTAAAAGGCTACGGTGTCGATGCCATTCGCGAGAGCATGCCATTTTTCTACAGCCAGCTCCGGCTTGTCTTCGCGCAAATGTCCCGTCACGACAGCGAATGACGAGCCGTGATCGCGGTGTGTCACCGGAATACCCGCGTACGCCGAAGCTGCAATTCCTGCTGTTACTCCCGGCACGATTTCAAAGGCAATTCCTCGCTCAGCTAGATGCTGCGCTTCTTCTCCCGCACGTCCAAACACACAAGGATCGCCGCCTTTTAGTCGAACGACGACTTTTCCTTCCAATGCCTTTTCCGCTAACAGCTCGTTGATCGATTCCTGTCTCATTGTGTGATGATCCGGCAGCTTGCCGCAGTAGATGCGCTCTGCCGTCTGTGGCGCGTATTCCAGCAGGGCTGGATTTGCCAGCCGGTCATACACAACCACCTCTGCCTTTTGCAGGCATTCCATTCCTTTTACGGTAATCAGCTTTGGATCGCCAGGGCCAGCTCCTACGAGATAGACTTTGCCCGCGCTGCTCATCGGTCACTTACTCCTGCGGATGCAAATGTCGCCATCTCACGAACCATCCGTGTCGCTGCTTCCACGATTGGAAATGCCAGTGCTGCTCCGCTTCCTTCACCCAGTCGCAATTTCAGGCTGAGCAACGGCTCTTTGCCCAATGCTTGCAGGACAAACTCATGCCCCGGCTCCTCAGAACGGTGACCCGCGATCAAGTAATCAGCAACGAGTGGTTCTATTCTAACGGCAAGCAAAGCCGCTACCGTAGCGATAAAGCCGTCCAGGAGCACAGGGACCCGACGAGAGGCTGCTCCAATGATCGCTCCAGCCATTGCTCCGATTTCCAGTCCGCCGACTTTTGCCAAAACATCCAAAGGATTGGTTGCATCTGGACGATGCAGAGCAAGCACTTCACGAACAACTGCTTTTTTACGCTGCCAGCCCGCGTCATCCAGACCTGTTCCGCGTCCAACGATTTGCTCAGGATCAGCTCCGGTTAAGGCTGACAGGATCGCACTGCTGGCTGTCGTGTTGCCAATGCCCACTTCACCAACGATCAGGACTTTGGCCCCTTCCCCGATAATCGCTTCTGCCATTTCGAGGCCTACTGCGATGGAGCTCGTCGCTTCGTCTGCGGACATCGCTGCTTCTTTCAGCATATTGCCCGAGCCTGCTCTGATTCGCTTCTTGTACACACCTGGCGCGTCTACCTCTACCGCTACGCCGACATCTACGATTTTTTGGATGGCTCCGATTTGTCTGGCGAAGACGTTGATTCCCGCTCCACCGTGCGCTAGATTCAGCACCATTTGCGCTGTCACTTCCTGTGGATAGGCAGAGACACCTTCCCGCGCTACACCGTGATCGGCTGCAAAAACAAGCACGCCCGGCGGTGTCACCACAGGCATCGTCTCACCTGTCATCCCAGCCAGCTCTATAGCCAATTGCTCCAAGCGACCAAGGCTGCCAAGCGGCTTGGTCAACTGATCCACATGCTGTCTCGTTTGCTCACTTGCTTCCTGATTTCGTGGCTCAATCGCCGGATAAATGACTGACATTACACCTGCACCTCTTTTTCTTGAAAAGCCTTCATGTACTCTTCGATCGTATCCAACTTCACATGGCGACGAACGGTATCTGCCAACAAATCATACCCCTGCTCTCGTAGAGCGACAAAGGATGGGCGATCCATGATGGGCGGGAGACCTTTTTTCTCACGGATGGTATTCAGCAACAGGGTTCGGAAGTGGTCATTGTGGAACAGGCCATGAAAATACGTGCCGATCAACTGCTGTTCCTCCTGACAATATCCCTCCGTACGCTCCTCCATCTGGATAAACGGAAAATCATTGCTCGCATAAGCGGATTGCCCCATGTGAATCTCGTAGCCTTCCACTGTCAGCTTTTCTTTTGCGAAGACAGCTTCTCCACGAGACAATACGGTTGTTTTCTTTTGCTCCATCGTCGTGATCATCGGGATGAGCCCCAGTCCATCAAGCTCTTTCAACGGAGACTCGACCCCAGCAGGATCGTGAATAGATTCTCCCAGCATTTGATAGCCGCCGCACAAGCCGACGATATACGTCTTCCCTTTATGATGAAGCTCTTTGACCGCCGCGGCAAGACCTGTCTCTCGTAAGAACTGCAAATCTTCCAGCGTATTCTTACTGCCCGGCAAGATAATTAGGTCGGGTTCACCCAGCTCTTCCACTCGAGTCACAAAGCGCATCCGGCAGTCCGGCTCCACAAAAAACGGGTCCACGTCTGTAAAATTGGAAATTCGCGGATACCGCAAAACCGCAATGTCAATCTCCCGCGGCGTCTCTCGCTGCCCTTGGTAACGGTGCAAAATCAACGAATCCTCCGCGTCGATCCACAAGTCTGGGATAAATGGAACGACACCAAGAACAGGCTTGCCCGTATATTCTTCAAACCAGTCAAGTCCCGGCTGCAATAGCGTCAGGTCTCCGCGAAAACGGTTGATGATGACACCAATCACGCGGTCCCGGTCTTCGGGCTCGAGCAGTTGGAGGGTACCGACCAAGCTGGCAAACACACCCCCGCGCTCGATGTCTGCCACTAAAACGACGGGCGCATTCGTCAAACGAGCGACCCGCATATTGACGAGCTCGCGGTCATTCAGATTGACCTCTGCCGGACTGCCAGCCCCTTCGATGACAACCCGCTCATAGGTGCTGGCGAGTCGCTGATACGCTTCCTCAATGATCCGCAAGCCCTCGTGATAAAATTCCTTACGATAGGCAAAAGCTTTCATGTTGCCATATGGCTCGCCGTTGACGACAATTTGCGATTCGGAATCTCGTGTCGGTTTGATCAAAATGGGGTTCATGTCGGTCGTCGCCAGAATTCCTGCTGCTTCCGCCTGAACACCCTGTGCCCGGCCGATTTCTTTTCCATCCAGCGTCACGTAGGAATTCAACGCCATATTTTGCGATTTGAACGGGGCTGTCTTGTAACCATCCTGGGCAAAAATCCGGCACAGCGCTGTTGCAATCGCACTTTTTCCTGCATCTGAGCTGGTACCTTGCACCATCAACGGGAGGGTTTTAGGCACGAGCGGCCACCTCCGCGCAACGGTTCAGCCAACGCTCGACCAGGTCGGGATTGGAGCCGAAATGCAAGTGGGTATAGCCTGCGACCAGATTATCCTGGGCATAGCCCTCCGGTTTCGTTCCACGCAAGCCTTTTGTTTCGTATGCTGCTGGCAAGTCCTGATCCGAAGCATACGTAGAGTAGTGGAATTCATGCCCTTTTGCCTGTTCCTCGGTGCCGATCAAAAAATTGCCTTCCTTGCCGCGCACTTCACGATAGCCGAGCGCCGCGAGTTTTTTCTGCATGGTCACCTTGCCTGGGATGAGTCCCACCATCGGATAGCTGTCGCCATCGGTCGTCACGATTGCTTCCGTCAAAAACATGTAGCCACCACACTCAGCCAAGGTTGGCAGGCCTTTTGTGATCGCGGATCGGATCGATTGTTTCACCGCTTCATTTTGCGATAGCTCTGCCGCAAATTCCTCTGGGAAGCCTCCCCCGATGTACAAGCCATCTGCGTCCTCAGGCACTCCCTCTCCGGCCAACGGAGAAAAGAATGACAGCTTCGCGCCATATGCTTCGAGCAGCTCCAAATTTTCCGGATAGTAAAAATGAAAAGCAGGGTCCTTCGCTACAGCAATGGTGACATCGGCAGATGCATTTCGCGGAGCAAAAAGCTTCGGTTCTGCCTTGATCGGCTCTGCCTTTGCCAGCTCCCAAATTTGCTCCAAATCGACTGTCTCTGCGATCAAGTCAGCCAGCTTTTCAAACAAGGGGGTCAACTCACCACGCTCGACAGATGGTACCAATCCGAGATGACGCTCTGGTATTTCAAGCTCGTTCTCCCGTTTCAGGTAGCCGACGACCGGAATCCCGCACTCCTGCTCGATCGCAGCCTTCACGATTTTGTGATGGCCTTCACTGCCGACCTTGTTCGCGATGACACCGACGATTCTCGCCTGTGGATTGAGCAATTGAAAACCTTTGACAATCGCAGCCGCACTGCGCGCCATGCTCTGACAATTGACCACAAGCAGAACTGGAGAGCCAGTCAGGATGCTGATTTCAGCCGTGCTGCCTTTATCACTGGTCGCTTCCTTGCCATCGTACATGCCCATGACACCCTCGATAATCGAGATGTCTGCACCCTCGCTGCCGCGGACAAAAATCTCTTTCACGATCTCGTGCTCCAGCATAAAGCTGTCCAGATTGCGTGAGGCTCTCCCCGTAACAGCTGTATGATACGTAGGATCGATATAGTCAGGTCCGCACTTGAAGCCCTGTACGGTATGCCCTTTTCTTTTCAGAGCAGCCATCAATCCGATGGTAACGGTGGTCTTACCCGCTCCGCTGCCTGTTCCGGCAATCACAATACGGCGGCTGTCCGTCATGCGCGCTCCTCCTCGTGATAGGGCATCAATCCGACCGAAATGGTGGCATTGCCCGACTTCTTCTTGGTCAAAACGAGTTCGCCCACGCCAGCATACAGCTTCGCCGCAGGCTCGCTCACTCCGTAAGCTCCGGTGAACTTGAAGACGGTATCAGACGGATCGCTGATCTCTACCTGATTCAACTCTTCTGGCGAATACCAGACGAACGGCCAGCCGTATTTTTCGCAAACGGCGATCAGACCCGCTTCATCTTTTTTCAGCTCGATGGTTGCCAGTGCTTTTACACTCTTGATCGAGAATTGCAACTCATCCAGTGTTTCCTTGATGACGGCCTCGATTTCCTCTGCGGAGGTTCCCCTGTTGCAGCCCATGCCCAGTACGATGACCTTCGGACGATAAAGGACGCCGTTGTCCAAAATCGATTGTTCCTCTGGTGCGAGCAAGCGATGCGAGACAACCAGAGCAGCTTGCGGCTGATCAGCCCTAGCCTCAGCAATTGTCGCGTATTCCTTGATAGACGGCGGCATCGGCGTGTCGTGCATCCACCAGTCGCGTTCACCGGATTCGTTGATGACGGCTACTCGCTCCTCATTTACGACAGAAGCACTGACAGGAGTCAGCTTTTCAGCGGAATCCCACTCCCAGCCAAAACGTCTGCCGAATAGATCGACGGGAATCGTCTTTTGTACGTCAGATGCTGTAGTGATGATCGGTCGAGCATTCATGACTGCCGCGACCTCGCGAGCCAGCTCATTCGCTCCGCCCAAATGTCCAGACAGCACGCTAATAACATTCTCTCCACGGTCATCAACGACGACAACACCCGGGTCTTTCTTTTTATCTTCGAGCAAAGGTGCGATCATCCGAATAACCGCACCTAATGAAATAATGATGATTAAACCTTTATAAGCAGGCCAGAGAGCGGGAAACAGCATCCGTACGCTGTTTGAAAACAGCTGGATGCCACGCGCTTCCTCATCTCCGCGCTCGAACTTGCTCATGTAGTACAGGTCTGTTCCAGGAAATTTTTGCGCCAAATCACGCGCCATCTCTACCCCGTGCTTTGTGATCGCGACAATGGCATAGTCTCCGCGCTGCTCGATAGGAGGGATTTCTCCTTCAATCAGTTCGATGATCTTCATTATTCCTTCACACCTTTTCTGAACCCGTGTGTAAAGGTTTTATCGTACAACTTGGAACGGTATTGCTCGCTCTTGTCGTGGATGTTCGGGTCCAATGCCCAGCCAGCCAAAATCATCGCGTGCTTGCGAATGCCGTTTTTACCCATGTCTTCGTCCAAGTTTTTCAACGTCGTGCGAACGATCAATTGATCCGGCCAGCTCGCTCGTTGTACGACTGCTACTGGCGTATCCTCGCTCCAGCCAGCTTCGATCAGCTCGCGGACTACTTTTTTCGTCAAAGTTGCACTCAAATAAAGTGCCAACGTGCAATGATGCTCAGCAAGTGCACGCAGCTTTTCTCTTTCTGGAACTGGTGTGCGGCCTTCCGCACGAGTGAGGATAATCGTCTGTGTCAGATCAGGAATCGTCAGCTCGGCTCCTACTGCTGCCGCTGCCGCAAATACAGAGCTCACACCAGGAACGATTTCGACCTCAATGCCTTTTTCCTTTAACAGTGCGATCTGCTCCATAATCGCTCCATAAATCGATGGATCGCCCGTATGCAGGCGTACCACTGTTTTTCCACTGCTAATCCGTTCTACCAACTGCTCTACCATTTCTTCCAATGCCATACCCGAGCTTTGCAGTACTTCCGCATTCGGATTGCCGAGCGCAACCAACTCCTCGTTCACGAGAGAATCGGTATACATAATGACGTCTGCCTTTTGCAGCAGCTTCAAGCCTTTTACCGTAATCAAATCAGGGTCGCCGGGACCCGCTCCTACTATGTACAGTTTCATTACTTTTTCACCACCATCAGTGTAAGATAGCTAAGCTCTGCCCGCTCCAGTTCACGCATATCGGTCCAAACCATTTCCTCAGAGGAAGTGACCTTGGTCGCTACTGCTGCCTTTTCGGCAAGACCCATTTCTTTTAGCAAGCCAATGATCATTGGCAGTACTTTTGCTACCTTCAGGAACACGACTGTATCGTGGTTTTCAATAGCTTTTCGCATGGCTTCCTTGTCTTCTGTTGCAGGGATGATTCCGATCTGCTCGTCGCCATCCGCCAGCGGCAGATTGAACCTTGACGCTGCTCCCAGAAACGAAGAGACACCTGGTACGGTCACGATTGGCACTTCCGGGTGCTCCTCATGCATGACGCGCATCATGTGGATAAACGTGCTGTAAAACATCGGATCGCCTTCCGTTACAAAAGCGACGTCCTTGCCTTCTGACAGACGCTCCCAGACGATCTCCACCGTGTTGTTCCACTCGCGCTCCAAAATTTCTTTATCCCGCGTCATCGGAAATACGAGTCCGAGCATTTCCTTGTCTGGGGACTGCACATACAGCTCGGCGATTTGATGCGCGTAGCTTTTGCTGCCCATCCGTTTTTTCGGGTACGCAATCACTGGCGATTGCTGTAATAGGCGAAATGACTTCACCGTAATCAATTCAGGGTCGCCGGGACCTACTCCCAGTCCGTACAGGGTTCCGATCTTGGTCACTTGCTGTCTCCTCCTTGTTCTTCTGCCTGCTTCGCCCAGGCCGTAATGATGTAGATCGGATTCAATGCTTCAAAGCGCGTCAGGGACAATATCGGTTTGCTGCGCGATAGCTGCGCCAGTGTCACCGATGTCTCGAAACCTTCCTGCGCGAATGCTTGTGTCGCTTCGTACAATGTCTCAATCGTCGCTGCATTCACCACAATTCGGCCATTCGGGCGCAGTCGTGTGCAGCAGATGTTCAACAGCTCGCGCAATTCTCCGCCACTGCCGCCGATAAATACGGCATCCGGGTCCGGGAACTCATCCAAGCCATGTGGGGCACGCGCGTTAATCACTGTCAAATCCGTGCGAAACTTCGCCATGTTCTGGCGGCAGTTTTCCAAATCGTCCGCGTTCTTCTCAACACCGTACACTTCACCCTCACGTGCGATCCGTGCCGCTTCAATCGCAACAGAGCCTGTGCAGGTGCCGATGTCCCAGATGGTGCTTTTGGCATGCAATTGCAGTTGTGCAATGCTTAAAATGCGCACTTCTTTTTTCGTAATGAGTCCCTTGTCCGGCTTGCGCTGGGAGAACTCCTCGTCAGCGATTCCAAACGGCCATACCGGGCTTGGACGGCGTTTTTTCAAAATCACGACATTCAGATCAGAGAAGACACCATCTGCCATTTCCTCAAGGGAATACCAGCCTGTCCGCTCTTCGTCACTACCGAGATTCTCCGCCACGAACGCATCGTACTCGGCCATCTGGAACGAAAGGAGATAGCGGGCAATCGCTGCTGGCGAGTTTTCTCGATCCGTCAGCAGTGCGACCTTTTCCTTCCCGTCGATCCGCTGTGCCAGGCCTTTGATGCTGCGTCCGTGCACACTCGCAAGTGTCGCATCCTGCCATGCTTCTCCCATTTTGGCAAAAGCGAGCTGGATGGAGCTAAGGTGCGGGTAAATCTCTACGTTCAGCTTTTTGGAAAGCAAGCTGCCAATTCCGTAAAAGAGCGGGTCGCCTGACGCCAGAATGACAGTCTTACGCGTCTCCGTACGCAACTCCTCTACCATCGCGGTCAGTCCGCCTTTCAGCACACGCTTTTCCCCAGTATACTCCGGGAAAAAACTGAGATGCCGCTCCCCTCCAACCAAAAGTTCACTTTCTTCTATCCAAGTCCGGTACAACGGCAGCAGGCTCTGCTGTCCATCATCCCCGATTCCAATTACTTTCATCGCCTGTGTCATTGATCGTCACCCTTCCCAACAGGGACCCTTTCATTGTGATGATGATGGTTTCGACCTCGATGCCGCCGCTCACTTCCTTTAGAGCAGCGCGACAGCAGTTTTCGCACATGATCTCGAAAAAGGCTGGCATATCCACCATCATATCGCCTACCTGCGAAGCGGTGTTGGCTCCCAGTATTTCATCGATTCTTTCTTGGCTGGACCCCGCATCCGCTGCCATCTGTGCAAGGAATCCGAAGTCAACCGGGGCACTTTTGGAATGAACCATCATGACGCCCTGTGCTACCTTGGAAAACTTGCCCATCATTCCGACCAAGGTCACTTTGCGCATGCCCTTGTTCTTGCACTGCTTGAGGGAAAATCCGACGAAATCGCCCATTTCAACGAATGCTTCTTCCGATAGCTCCGGGTAAGTAGCGATTCCATAGGATTCACTCTTTCCACCCGTCGACAGCACAATATGATCGCAGCCGGCTTCCTTGGCGACGTTGACCGCTTGCGCCACGCTCGCTTTGTAGGCAGAAGTGGAAAACGGCACCACGATTCCGCGCGTCCCCAAAATGGAGATGCCGCCGAGTATGCCGAGTCGTCCATTCAATGTTTTTTTGGCGATTTCCTCGCCCGCAGGCACGGAGATGACGATTTTGATCCCGCGCTGGGTCCCGTACTCTTCCAGAACAGCCTGCGCGGTTTCCCTGATCATTTTGCGCGGGACGGGATTGATTGCTGCCTCGCCAATCGAAACGGGCAACCCTGGCTTGGTCACCCGTCCCACACCGAGTCCGCCATCCAAAATAATGCCGGGCTCATCCGACCATTCCACGGTAGAGAGGATAAGGGCACCGTGTGTCGCGTCCGGGTCGTCTCCCCCATCCTTGATCGTGCCTGCTATCGCCCTCTCCAATGAAAATTCACAGCTCTCCATCTGAAAGGTGACGTCCTCGCCGATTGGCAGGCGAATCGTCGCTTGGCTTTGGTCTTCCTGAGTAATCAGCGCGATCAAAGCAGCCTTGGTCGTCGCCGTTGCGCATGATCCAGTCGTATATCCGTGGCGGAGGGGTTTTGCCTCTTTTTCGTCCGTTGCTGCTTTGGCTGCCATCTGCTTAGCCCAACCGTTCCGCCATGATCGAAATGGCATTCAATGCTGCTACCGTTACTGGGCTTCCGCCTTTGCGTCCCATGTTCGTGATGAATGGGATATCGAGCTTCGCCAGCTCTTCCTTGGATTCTGCCGCAGATACGAAGCCAACTGGCATCCCGATCACGAGACCTGGCTTCGCTTCGCCTTCCTTTACCATACGGATCAGCTCCAGGAGTGCTGTCGGTGCGTTTCCGATGCAAAAGATACCGCCATCCGCTTCTTTGATCGCTTTGCGCATGGAAATAATTGCGCGGGTTGTATTCAGGCGCTTTGCCTCTTCCATGACATCGCGGTCAGAGATGTACACCTTTACTTCTCCGCCGAATTTTTCAATGCGGTTTTTGCTGATGCCGACTTGCACCATTTGTACGTCTGCTACGACGATTTTGCCACTGCGGATTGCCTCGATCCCCGATTTTACTGCGTCCGGGTGGAAAACAAGGCTACGTCCGAGGTCAAAGTCTGCGGATGCGTGGATGACACGTTGCACAACTGGGTACTGTTCTTCTGTAAAAGAATGCTCGCCCAGCTCATCTGTAATGATTTGAAAGCTCAATTCCTCAATCTCTTGCGGTTGTACGGTCATCGGTTTAAATTCCGTTTTGAAATCCATGGTTAGTTTCCTCCAGTCACTTGTTTGAGTTGGTCCAATACACTTGGGAAATCCGAAAACTTGGTTCCGTAATCGATCTTTGGACGACCGATAACGATTGTTTCGATGCCCATTTCCAGTGCCGCTTCCACCTTTTCGTCAAAAGCGCCTACCTTGCCGCTCTCTTTGGTGATCATCAGCGTGACACCATAATGATCGTAGAGCGCTTTGTTCAGCTCCTTGGAAAATGGACCTTGCATCGCGACGATGTTTTTTTGCTCAACGCCGAGCTCTTCGCATTTTTGCATATTGTCAAGGCGCGGCAACATCCGTGCTACCACCGTCGTATCCGGCAGGCCAAGCAGACGATCCGTGAACGTTTTCAGAGTCTTGCTGCCTGTCGTCAGCATGATGACGCCGCGCTTGTCTGCCGCCAGCTCAGCCGCTTGTACATAATCCTCCACTACAATCAGCTTCTCGCTGCCTGGTGAAGAGAGACTTTCCCGCTCGTAGCGAATGTATGGGACGTCAGCGCCTTGCGCTCCTGCCATGGCGTTTTTGGAGGCTTCCTCTGCGAAAGGATGACTCGCGTCGACCACACATTGCACGGCTCTCTCTAGGATCAGCTGCTGAATATCTTCGGCGGTCAGGCGTCCGACCTGAACGGGTACGCCCGCTTCTTCCATGCTTTTCGCTGCATTGTCAGTGACGACCGTCGTCAACAGCTCGTAGCCCTTGTCCTTGATTAGCAAAGCCAACTCGCGCGCGTCGCTCGTTCCAGCCAGTATCAGAATCATGCTGCGTCCCTCCTACTTGGTAGCGTGGTCGTGCTTGTGATCATGCTTGTGGTCATGATCGTGGTCGTGATCGTGATCGTGGTGATGATGGTGACCATGGTGGTGGTGATGTCCATGCTCATCATCGTGGTGGTGATGGTGATGATCGATGTGCTCCATCGCTGCCAGCCTGTACTGACAGGTATCACAGTTCAGCTTCACTTCACCGTGCAACGCTTCCACCACACGATCCTTGAGCACTTCTTTCAACAACGGATGGAAACCAAAATACTCGGCCATTTCGAACTGGGCTTCTGGATATTGCTCGCGGAACTTCTCGAGCTGGTCGCTCATCCGTTTGATCAACACACCCGTGAACAGGAAGTATGGCAAGAGAACGATGCGCTTCGCACCCAGCTTCAGGCAACGCTCAACGCCCTCGTCGTACAGTGGATACGTCACGCCCATGAAGGCAGTCTCTACCCACTTGGCTTTGTAGCGCTCCCAGAACAGTCGGGACATTTTGTAAATATCGCTATTGGCATCTGCATCGCTGCTGCCGCGTCCGATTACGAGTACAGCCAGGTCATCATGGTCTTCCCCGGAGGCAAAGCCTGCCTTTTCCATGCGAGCGGTCAAAATATTGATGACTTCGTCGTGAATGCCGATCGGGCGCCCGTAGATGAACTGAACGTGTGGGTGCAGCTCCTTCGCCTCGTCGATGGCAGCTGGAATATGAATTTTCGCATGACCGGCAGAGAACAGGATGATTGGAATGACTGCCACGCGGGTCGCCCCACGTGCTACACAAGTATTCAAGCCTTGCAGCATGTCAGGACGGGCAAACTCCAGAAAGCATGTCTCGATGATCGGTACATCCAAATCCGGTGTAAGTGTCGCTACAAACTGGCGAATCTCTTCATTGCCTTCCGGGTCCTTGCTTCCATGACCTACAAATAATACTGCGTCCATTTTATATCCCCCTCGTTTTTATTCGTTTACTCACGCACATTAATCGCCGCATGCAGCGTTCTCGATTTCAGCTTTTGCTGGCTCGTACCATGCGTAGCCTTCCAACTCACCCACACGTTGGAAAAACTTGTGGAAACGCTCGTTCGGAAATGCTTCTTTTTTGAATCGGTTCACGATTCGTTCCACTAGTGGAACAATCTCTTCTTTTTCGATACCTTCTGCTACCGGAATACCAGAATGTGCATTACGCCCCACCGTTTTTGCTCCTAAGAATAAATCGAACTTTCCTTTGCGGAATACGATCCCAATATCCTCTTGAACCGCGCCATAGCACGCCATTCCGCAGCCGTTGAAGCCGATCTTCAGTTCCTTCGGCATATCTTTTCCACCCAGCTTTTGGTGCAGCTCATCTGCATAAGGAATGCTGTCCTTTTTCTCGCCGTCGCAGAAATCACACGCTTTTACCTGCAAAACGTCTCCGATCGGGCTGAGAATTAATCCTAGCTCCCGCAAGCGGCTCGTGATGCTGTCAGGGTTGGCAGTCGGCACACGCAAAATCATTTGATGGTGGGGGGTGTATTCAATCTCGCCTTTTTCGCCAGCCACTTCGGCAATCGTCATCATTTGCTGCGGCGTGATTTTTTTGTTGGCAACACCCGGACTTACTGCGCATTCGAAAATCATCTCAGGCGTAAAGGAAGATACCGGACGATGGACCTGCCCTGTAACTGGCTTGGTCTCAATGCCTTTCGCCGCATTGATGGCATTCAAAGCATCCATCGCCCATGCGAAAGGAGCTTTTGGTGCCTCTGCTTCTATAACAGGCGGGGCCTCCAGTACAGCCGTGCTTGTCGCTGCGCTACCTACTGGTTCGGTAGCAGTCGCCCTATCCTCGGTCACTACGATAGGTCTTTCTGTTTTAGGCGTAGCTGGTGCTGCTGGTGCTGCCGGAGCCGACGACACGCTCTCCTCAGATGCTTCCAGCGACCAAGGCTCGTTTTCCACACGCAGACGCTGATGCGGCTTCAATGGCTGCTCATCAGCAGACAGCGTGTATTTGCGCTGGTAGCCGCGTGGCGTAATCATTTTGCCATCGTATACAAACGTCGATGTATTTCCGATAATCACGGTGGTCAACATGCCGATATCATGCTCCAGCATTTGCGCCAGGGTCGTCACGACAACCGTTTCGCGCTCGCGATAAGCACTTTTCACGATACCGACTGGCGTATCAGGTGAGCGGTACTGCAAAAGAATGCGTTGCGCTTCCACGATCTGACGTGTGCGTCGCCCGCTGCGCGGGTTGTACAACGCGATAACAAAGTCTGCCATCCCTGCTGCGTCAATCCGTTTGGCGATCAATTCCCACGGCGTCAAGTGGTCGCTCAAACTGATCGTACATGCATCGTGCATGATAGGAGCGCCGAGGATCGCCCCACAAGAATTGATCGCCGAGATGCCTGGTACGATTTCGATGGGTACGCCGGTTGCTTCTGTCCAGCCTTTTTCCACCAACACTTCGTATACGAGACCTGCCATCCCGTAAACACCTGAGTCTCCACTGGAAATGACCGCTACCTTTTTGCCTTCCTCTTCCGCCTGACGCACTGCTTCCCGTGCACGCGTCACTTCTTCCGTCATCCCTGTGCTGACGATTTCTTGATGCGTCAAAAGTCCGCGGATCAAATCTACGTAGGTGGAATAGCCGATAATGACATCCGACTCCTGCAAAGCTTCCCGCGCCCGCTTGGTGATATGCTCAAAACTTCCTGGACCAAACCCGATCACAAACAACTTGCCGCTCATAAGGCCCCTCCCCTTTTTGCTTACCTGTTTATAATAAAATCGATATCATCATGCTAACGAGCAGACATAAGAGCGAAACGAGATACATCAAACGAATCGTCGCGACAATATCTCTTGCCTGCAAGGGTCGCTTCGCATCTCCCATTTTTGCCCGATTCGATGCAACACCTTGGTAATAATTCAGTCCCCCGAGCTGCACACCTAATGCGCCAGCGACTCCCGCTTCCGGCAAACCGCTATTTGGACTCGGATGCAAGTGCGCATCTCTTCTGATCATTGCCCAGCACTGCTTCCAATCCAATCGCTGCAGCCAGCTCGCGGCAACGAGCAACAAAGCTGTCAGACGGGCGGGTATGTAGTTTAGTACATCGTCAAAGCGGGCGGATGCCCAGCCGAGATTCATATACTTCTCATTTTTATAGCCAACCATGGAGTCGAGGGTGTTTGCGGCACGATACGCCATTGCCAACGGTGCTCCCCCAATCGCTGCGTAAATCAGCGGAGAGACGATCGCATCGACGATGTTTTCCGCCACGGTTTCCACCGCTCCCCGACACACTTCCGGTTCATCTAGCCGCTCAGTATCGCGTCCGACTACCATGGACAAGGAGCGTCTCGCCGCCTCCATATCCCCAGCCACAAGATGACGGGCAATCTCCATCCCGGCATCCGCCAAGCCTTTTGTCGCGATCGTCGTGGAAATCAACCAGGCACCCAAGATCCAGCCAAGCAACGGATGGATGAACACGGCTCCCCACAGAAGCAGCCAAACAACAGCGTAGCTGCCACCAACGATCACGAGCGGGAACAGGATTCCTGCCAGCTTCAAATGCGACTCTTTTTTGACAACGGAACGAATGACCCGCTCCAATCGCGTAATCCACCAGCCCATGATGATCACTGGATGCGGCAAGCTCCGGGGGTCTCCCACCACTCGATCAATCAAGTAGGCTGCGCATAATATCCATACTTCTGTCATGTTGTCCCTCTCTTACTCTTCAGGGGTTGTCGCACCCAACTCCGCCCTTCCGCATCCAAGCATTCTGCCACCAGAACCTCCCCATGCGCTACGCCATCGACCTGCCAATATCGGTCAGGCTTGTTTTCGAGCCATGCGGCCAGGAACCAGCGGATCACGCCCCCATGTGTGACAATGACGACTGTATCGGATGCCTCTTCCTTGCTCGCTCTCTCCAACAAGGAATGAAGCCAACTATCCACACGCATCCCCAGCTCTTCCAGACTCTCCCCTTGTGGAGGTCGATTTCGGATGGGATCGTCGTACCACCTCGTGGCTCGAGCAGGGTCCGTCTGCATCAGCTCGTCGTAGGTCATCAGCTCCCACTCGCCAAAAGACAGCTCTCGCAACGCAGGGACCGGAATAACCGATAGCCCCCAAGTGGCTGCGAGCGGTTCGGCAGTCTGGATGCACCTGAGCAGGTCGCTTGCGTAGATCGCAGCAGGTCGCCCGATGAGCACAGGTAATTCCTTTGCCAACTCACTCGCTTGCAAATACCCTTGTTCATTCAAAGGAACGTCGCTATGCCCCAAATATCGATGCTCACGATTGCTGTCTGTCTCCCCGTGGCGTATCCAAACCAGTTTCATAACCACCAGCTCCCGACTAACACCAACAGAACGACCGCTTCACTGCTTTCGATAACAGCCCCGTAGCAGTCTCCATTTAAACCGCCCAGCTTTTTGGCAACCGAGCGTGAAAACAGTAGAGCGAACACCAGCGACAGGAAAATGGCTGTAATGACCTGCACTCCCCCAAGATACCAACCTGCGGCAAACAAGACGATGTAGCTCACGATGATAGAGGAAACGGAAAGCCCAGCACTGATGCCATTTCCGATCCCTTTGTCCGCCGAAAGATACGACCAGAGCTTGATCGACAAAAGCACATGTGTCCGCGCTGCTACTGGTGCTACGATCAAAAAGCTGCCCCATCCCGGATGCGCCAGCTCAGCGACTGCCCCCGCCTTGATTAGCAACAGCATAATCGCAGCAAGAACGCCCATCGCACCTACGCGACTATCCTTCATGATCTCGAGTATCCGCTCTCTTGGTCTGGCGCTGCCAAGTCCATCCGCTAGATCCATCCAACCATCCAGATGCAGACCACCTGTCACATAAACCCATGCGACCAACGTCAAAACAGCGGCGAGCCAAGGACTAAATAGCAACAATCCCGCCTGATAAACACCCCATAGCAATAAACCTATGACCAAGCCGACTGCGGGATACCAGTTGACGCTTTTTCTCCATGCTTCCTCTGAAGGACGCAGACACGGAACCGGAATACGGGTAAAAAACGAGATCGCGTGTAAAAATGCATTCATCCTTTGATCCTCCACGGTATCCCCGACAAAACTGCGTAGACGGCGTCCGCTTGTCGCGCACTTCTCTGATTGACATCGCCCAGCACATCCGCGAACCATCTGCCCAAACGACTCAAGGCTACACCGCCCAATCCGACCTCGCTAGTGACGGCAATTACTTTTTGCGGGGAATTCTGCACGAGGAACAGCCATGCCTCTGCTTCCTGCAACAGGGATTGCGTGTGTGATGCACTTCTCCATTCCGACTCATCCACGCTCATCAACCGATTACTCACCCAGGTGGACAGACAATCGATCAACACCACATCATATTGCTCACTGAATGCGTGGTAATCGGTCAATCGCTCTCCTACCTCCACACAGCCCCATTCCAGCGGACGACGTGCCTGATGCAGCTCAATTCTCTGCTTCATTTCATCATCCCAAGCCTGGCCTGTCGCCACGTACAGGACTCGACTGCCCAACGTCATCGCAAGCTCTTCCGCGTAGCGGCTTTTTCCTGAACGGACACCACCTGTTACCAGCACCAAGCTCATCGCTGTTCACTTCCTTCCGCATGGACCTCGCGGAGCGCTGCCAGAAGTCGTTCATTTTCCTCTCGTCCACGCACTGCAATTCTCACATCATGCGCCGTCAAACCTGGATACATCGCGCAATTGCGGATCAGAACGCCTTTATTGCCGAGCCGTGCCTGCAACTGTTCTGCTGGCAATCCTTCCGGCGAACGCAGCAACAAAAAGTTCGCCTCACCCGGCCATACCTGCCAGCCCAACTCACTGCGGATGCAATCGTTCAAATACGCACGTTCTGCTTTTATGAGCCTGCGCGTTTGTTCCTCGTATGCCCGCTCTTGCAAGCACAGTTCTCCAGCCAAAAGGGCCAGTGCATTCACGCTCCAGCTCACTTGCTTCTGGCGCATCTTCGCAATGACATCCGGATGCGCAATCGCATAGCCCAGGCGCAATCCCGGGATCGCGTACATTTTCGTCATCGAACGCATCAAAATCACCCGGGGAAAGCGCTCCAGCTGCATCATCAATGTATACTGACGCTCCTCTTCCACAAAATCGAGGAAAGCCTCATCCACGATGAGCCACGTATTGGTCTCTTTCGTCCATTCCGCCATTTGGTGTAGCTCATCCGGTTGATACAGGATTCCCGTCGGATTGTTTGGCGACCCGACAAATACGAGGTCAGATTGCGCAAAAAGAGTGTGCAGCTCTGTAGGATCGGGCTTGTACCCGTTCGCTTCCTTCCCGAAGCAGCCAATGACACGAGCACCATACTGCTCGGAAAGTTGCGCGTATTCCGAAAAGCATGGATAAACCACACCGACTGTTTTCGGCGAAAGACCGAGAATGGCCAGGGCCATGGCCTCCGCTGCACCATTGGCAGGCAACAACCATTCCTCCGACACTTGCAGCCGTTTCGCCAGCGCACGACGAAACACACGATGTCCAGGGTCTGGGTAATGCGCTACAGCAGCCAGCGAAGCCAGCAGCATCTCACGAACGTTTGCTGGCATCCCCAGCGGATTAATATTGGCACTGTAATCCAGAAACTGGCCAGGATCTCTCCCGAAGCGCTGCGCTGCTGTCCATACATCTCCGCCATGACCGTACGTTTCGATTACACCTGCGCTTGTCAAAACTCTACCCCCAGCACAGCCGGAATCCCTTCATCGTAGTAATGCTTGATTGGCTTCATTTCTGTCACCAGATCGGCTATGTCCAAAATCTCCTGCTTCGCGCTTCGCCCCGTAATGACGAGATGGATATGACTTGGCCTATTTTGAATCGCTTCCAATACATCGGACAACGGCAACACATCATCAATCGGGAAGCGGTCAATCGCCAATGCATTATTCAGCTCATCCAGAATGACGACGTCGTACTCTCCGGAAGCGAGCTTTTCGCTCGCAAACGCCCACGCTTCTTTCAGTGCCTGGCGATGCTCCTCCGGTGTCTTCGTCCAGGTGAAGCCGATGCCCTTTTGCACAATCTCGATGCCCAATTTATCAAAAATAATCTTTTCTCCGTACGTACGCTCCGGCGACTTGATGAATTGAACCATCAGCACCTTTTTCCCGCGCCCTGTCGCCCGCACAGCCAACCCGACTGCTGCCGTTGTTTTTCCTTTGCCGTCTCCTGTGTAAACAAGAAGTAAGCCCCGCTTCTTATCGTTTTTCTCCATCGTTACCACCTCAAAAAGTGACGTATTTTACTCCGCTGTTTGATCCATACTTTCCGAAGCCAACAAAAAAAGCGCTCTGTTTCCCCCAGTACGTAAGGAAAAACAAAGCGCGGATAGCCGAATGCAACAATCCTCACCTCTTCCTTTGACCCGAAGGAAATCAGTGTAAACATAAAACAGGCAGGTCTCCTGGCTTGAGGATCATCGCTCTTCTTCTCCTTCCCGCTCCCGGATGGGCAGTGGATGGCATGATGCCTTGAAGAACAGCTACTCTCTTACAGTGGCGGGACCGCGTTGGCTTTTCACCAAACTTCCCTTTTAACCTTGCTCCTGCGAATCGGTTTCGCAAAAACAAGGACCTGTTTCTCTTCCATATGTAAATGTCATTCGTTTCGTTGACAAGCACTTGCTTTAATAATAGCAAAAGCTACCGAGGATTCAAGCAAAAGCTGCCGAATCGTCGCAGGTCTCTATTTGCAGAAAATTTCATATCATCACCGTTTACTTACCTGACGATTTTCGTTACCCTATTGGCAAAACATTCGAAAGTGGTGAGCAGTCATGCTATTTCCTCCTATCCCCAAAATAACAGACATGGTCCTGCCAAGCCCACTGCCGATAAGAGAATGCGGCGAACCGATGATCCCACTCTCTTCCCTTTCTGCCCAAATCACGGTCTATCCAGCCTACTACCACGAGGGCTATGCCGGAACGCAGCCAGATGCTTTTTTGCGAGAAGGGGCAACACACAAGCTCGCCATGGCAGCCGCGCAACTGCCTGTTGGCTACAAGCTCGTCGTATTGGACGGCTGGCGCTCGTTCGAGGTACAAGCATCGTTGTATAATCGTTTCTGTGAAGCCTTACTTTTACAAGGCTGGCAAGAAGGTCCCGCCCTCACGGAAGAATCGAGCAAATTCGTCGCTTATCCAACAACAGACCTCTCCAAACCATCCCCTCACCTATCCGGTGGCGCAGTCGATCTGACTATCGCAGGACCTGATGGCTGGCTGGAGATGGGGACAGCCTTCGATGATTTCAGTGAAAGGGCTGCGACTCGCCATTATGAAGAACTCGTAGAACCCACACAAAAAGACATCGAGATTCGAGACAATCGCCGATTGCTCTATCATTTGATGACCGCTGCCGGATTCGTCAATTATCCGAAAGAATGGTGGCATTTCGAATACGGAACGCGCACCTGGGGTCAAAGAACGCAGCAGGAGCCTATTTATGGCGGAGTTTTGTCCATGTAACCACAAATACTCAGGCATTCAGCCGAAAAAGGCATGAGCCCGGTCGATACCGTACTCATGCCCAGATGGCCGCTCACTTTTCAAACCTGAACAAATTCCTATACCAATTAGGTCACTGGCACTTTCGCAGATGATGTTGAAGCCAATAGGCTCTTATTGTATTCAGGTAACAATACCATATTGGTATATGTACCGCGACCTGACACATAATGATAGGAATGTTCGACACCTGCCGGGATAAAAATAGCGGCTGGACTCTCAACAGTCTTCTCTTCTTCACCGAGTTGAACATGACACACCAGGCCAGTGCCATCAGGTGCGTCTCCCCAAAAGAGGAAGGCACTGTCACAATGATGCGCATGCCTGTCCACGTGTTTTTCAGGAGCACTGGACAAATCACATAATTCAAATATCCTTTGGATCACATAGAATGAGGCTCGCTCATCCACGCGCGAATCCATCATAACCCAGCGTATGCCTGGACCGTCACGGTGATACTGTAGTTCTGAAGCCCCTTTGGGAAACGGCTTTCCTACCTGTAGGGAAACAGGCAGCTTTGATCTTCCCAATGGAGGCCGCTTTTCTTCGAGTAGTCGTGTTCTTCCGATTGTTTCCGGTGGAAATGGCTCATACGATTCGGAATTTCTCTTTACTGCTTGGACATGGTAAGCCGATGTATGCGTAAATGCATTTTGCCCAACGATAGGACGCAGTTCATCCGGTCTATACCCTGTCGTCAGGCGTATCGCTTGCGCAAGCTCCGGAATTCTTTCCAAAGAATAACGATGATCATTTCGTAGCTTTTGCAACACAACAGTAAGCTGGATCAAGTCAGTAATGCCAGCTCTTTCACCGATTCCCAAAATTGTCGTATCGATGACAGAAGCTCCTGCATCAATAGCCGCCAGCGCATTCGCTTGAGCAAGACCGAAGTCATTATGCAGATGGACTTCAATTTCGCACCCAAATTCCTCTATGGCACGGGTTACCATATTTTTGCATACTTCAGGTTCCCATATCCCGACAGTATCTGCCAGACTAATCCGATCTGCGCCTGCCTGCAAAGCGATATGACCTAAGCTAGCAATCTTCTCCCACTCTGTCCGTGAAGCGTCTTCAATCGTGAATCTAACCTTTAAGTCAAGCTTTTTTGCTTCGATAACAGCTTGTCTGACTTTCTCTTGTATGTCACTTTCCTGGTGATGGCTGAATTTTGTTTGGATAGACACATCATTAATAGAAGCCCATATCCCCACCCAGTCGGCTTTGGCCCGCTTTGCTGCATGTACTTCTTCAACAGTAGCTCTCGCATGCATTAATATTTGCGCTCGTCTTGCTGATTGCGCCACTTTTAGGCAGATTTCTTCATCCAGGGCAGAAATTCCTGGATGGCCCACTTCTATGAGATTTATATGAAAACTTTCCAAAAGATGCAGTATTCGGATTTTGTCTTCACATGTGAAACGAACGCCTGCCTGCTGCTCTCCTTCTCGCAGCGTTGCATCCAAAATTTGAAACGGCTTCATATCCAGCACATCCTTACAGGTATACTTACTTTTTCAGGAATCGGTCTGTCTCACGCAAGAGTTGATCACGATTTTTTTCATACAACACCCAATGTGTTGCGTCTTTGATAACCACTTCTTCTTTTTCAGATGCATTGGTCAGCTTAGTGAAGAGGGACTTATCGGCAAAAAAGTCCAGATCTCCGCGAATGATCAACACCGGTGTCGTAATTTTAGCTGCATCAAAAATAGGTTTGTCCGTCCAGATGTAATACAGATCTACTAGCGGTCCCATTGGGCGACGGATGGATTGTTCGGGTTGCTTGCTGCTGTTAGGATCAGAGTTTACGAAGACCTTGGATACAGCCTTCATTGCCTCATCAGAAACCAGATCACGCTTATCTAGCATCATGTGCCAATGGTGCATGGCCTTGTCAAACTGGACAACCTGATACGCTGGTAATTGGGGATTGATTTCACCTGGCTTCCCCTTTGCTTCAAATGGAGTTGCCATCAAAGGCAAAGAAAAACCATGCATAACACCATAAAGCACGAGTTTTTCAATATCATCTGAATGTTCAGTCGCATACATCCCTGCAACAACTCCACCCCAAGACCATCCTACGATACTGATTTTATCCACTTGTCGGGTTTTCTTTATGTGCTGGACGACAGCCTCCAGATCTTTTACCGCCTCACTGGCACGAACGACAGGAGCATTCTCCACAGGTGGTTTATCCATTTCAACTGGTCGGGTAGAATGCCCAAACCCTCGGAAGTCCATCGCCCAAGTGTCGTAGCCTTGCTTTGCGTATTCCTCCATCCAGGAGAATCCCGGAACATCGAAAGCTTCGGCAGTAGGTACGCTAAACGGTTCAAGAAACAATACAACCTCTTTGCCGGTGAATTTGTCCTTATTTACGGCACTCGTATGTCGCACATAGAGCGAGACATTCTGATCGATGCTTGGCACTTTCAGCTCTTCCGTTGCTATCTCACTAGTTGATGCCACTACTGATTGAGCTTGTGTTGTGCTAATTTGATTGGAGGAATCAGGGGTTGAACAACCTTGCACAAGAAGTCCTAAAGATATGGTTAGCATAAAAATATGTTTTTTTATCTGAAAATTGAGATTCATACTTAGCACTTCTTTCAAATTTAGATTTAGAGGGTACTACAGATTAAATATTTTCGAAAGCAAAGCGATACATCCGGCTGCAATGATCAAACCAGCGGGCAGCCCATTTGTCAGTAACACTGCCAAAAGGGTTCCAATTGTTACGCCAATGAAAACGACCGGTTGAGCTGGCAAAATACTTAAGCCTTTTCCCCCAACATAAGAGATGATAAACCCTGCCAGAATAGCTAGAGTCGCTTTCCAACTTACCATTTCCTTGCCAAGGGCGATGAAATCATACTTTCCTTTGGCAAGCGGGATCAATAAGAATACCATCAGACAAAACAGACCGACATGGAAAATGGGTTTTTGGATTGCCTCCATGACAGGCACTGCTTTCAGCAGGGATAATCCCAACAGCAGGAGTGAAGCATAGGCAAGAGCCAGATCCTTTGCCACAAATGACAAGAAGGCGATTAGCAATAAGATAATGGTTGTATGTAGCATAGCAATCCCTATAGTAGCGTGTTATCCCAGCTACCCTCTGCCGGGGCTTCCACCTGTACCATTTGAACCGAAGCTAAATTGACTTTGACCAGATTGGGAGCAATGGTTGGCAATAGGCCTGGTCTCTGAATGATTAGTTTGAATGCCTCAAAGCTAGCCAATACGCCGACGATATTCGCTACCGGAGCAAGCACTGCCCACGGAGCCTCTCTTTTTACATAGGCATCTGCCCATTCAGGCAAAGCGCCTTGCGATACGGAATACTTTGCACGCTCGTCCTTGATCTGATTAATTGTTTCACGCATCTCTGGAGTGAGAGGCTGTTGATAGGAGGGGTGTCTCATTGCTACCTCGTAGGGCAAGGAGTCGGGTGTCATACACATGACTCCTCCACGGAAAGGTGGTGTTACCGCAATCCAGATGGAGGGAATACCCAGATCGGCTGCTGCTCTATGAATGATCACCCGTGCAACAAGATTATCAGTCGCATCTATAATCATATCCGTATCACCGAGCAGATCATGCGCATTTTCTTCGGTTACAAACTCCCTTGTTACCTTTACTTCCAGCTTTGGATTGATATCGTAGAGTATTTCCTTCGCTACTTCCGCCTTGGGAGAGTTGATTTTGCTGACAAAGCTGAGCATTTGGCGATTGAGATTGCTTTCCTCAAACGAGTCTTGATCGATGACATGAAGCTTCCCTACACCCATCCGGGCGAGCTGAATCAATGTGATTCCACCCACGCCACCTGCACCTACTACTGTTACTCTGGCATTTCGCAGCTTGGTTTGCTCCTCACTCGTAATGATTCCAAAATTGCGGGTAAAACTCATATCGTATAATTGGTTATTTTCCATCAATGACACACGATCCTCTCCTCTGTTCTTTCAAAATCGTTAGAGTGTTGCATAATCCCACGTTCCATCAGGGGGAGTTGTCACTTTTACCGGTGTGTCCGTATCTAGATTAATGAGAACTCCTTTGGGTGCGCGTGCCAACGGTTCTCTGCCTGTCAAGATTTGCACGGCTTCATGAAAGCTGAAAAGCGCTATGAGATGGGCACGAACTGGTGTAATAATCCAGCCAGCCTTTCCCGCACAAAAATCCTCTGCCCATTCCTTTGGAGCTCCTTCTTTGACAGAATGCCAGGCCCTGGCTTTTTTTATGTCGGCAATCTCTTGGCGTAATGCTTCATTGGTCAACTTTTCCCCTGCTCCTGGAATGTTCAATGCAGTTTCGTACGTGACGCCGTCTGGAAAAAAGGAAGAGACAAATCCGCGAGTTGGGGGACTTCCTGACATGCCCACACTTGGTATACCCAGCTCACGAGCAGTCCGGTGTATGATGACACGGGAGGGTACATCGTCCACTGCTTCAATCACCAGATCGTGCCCTTTCATCAGTTCAAGCACATTGTCTTCATCCACATTTGCCTGGACGCATCGAACAGATAGGTATGGGTTGATGAATTGAAGAACTTCTTCAGCCGTCGACGCTTTTGATTTACCCAATGAATGTACCGTAGCCAGCATCTGACGATTGATGTTAGAAACCTCGAATTCATCAGGATCTACTCCGGTGACATGCCCGATCCCCATGCGGGCGCAAAGAATCGCTTCCATTCCCCCGACCCCGCCGAGTCCAAATATGATGACCTTTCCTTCCTTTAAGCGGTTTTGTTCCTCAGTGGTATACACGCCAATATTTTTCTTAACCATTTCCCAATAAAACGAATCCACTTCCAATTCTTCTTCCTCCTCTTTCCAAATTGTCCATTTACATTTGACATTATAGAGTTCCAGTTACTAGCAAAAAAATAGCTCATTATGACTATTAACTGGTTTTTTTTTGAAATTTCCATGAACATTGGAGAAAAATTTTTAGCTAGAATAGACAAAATAAAAAGGCTTGAGTCCGGTACAATACCGAACCCAAGCCTTACACTCCCCTAACCTTACTGCATATAATCCGCCATAATGATCTCCGTATCAAACGGGGTAATTCCCTCTTCCAAGGAAAATACCGTATCTGCCTCTTCAGCTTGATCAGTCAGCGTCCCTCTCGCCTGTGCATGAAGCATGAACAACTCATGCAATGTAGGCTTCACCAACGAGGTGAGCGCTCTTCCCATCAGCTCCACCCCTCCGGCATTGGACTCCACATTGTTGGCAAACCTCGGATCAGAATTCAGGGCGATATCCGTCCAAATCACTTTTCTCTCCACGAGATCGAGAATGACTGGGATACAAATCCGCGTGTTTGCGGCGAGGTCAATCTTGTCTTGTACCGTCTGCGGCTCGAAAATCTCCCCAGTCTGCGGCGCCGAACGAATCATCCAGCCCGCGAAGCATTCAGGCAAATCGCAATACGGCTGACTCGTAAATGAATACAGGTTCATGACGACATATCGACCACCGTAACGGATGATAGAGTCGATATCGAGATCGATGAATTCGCACGCGCCTTTGGGAGCCTCAACAATATCCCCGCTATGACACGCTTGATACTTGTCAGAACGCAGATTGGTATAGGAAATATGCTCCATGTATTTCCAGTCCTCGTTATAGAGTACGGCGGACAAATCGATATCGACTCTGCCTGTAGGGACATCGTTGACGATCCCTTCCTTCCACCATAGAAAAAAGCGAATGGTCCCTCCATCCGGGATCGATAGCCGGGAGCCGCGTGCAATCGTGCGCAGTGCTTTGCTCGCGGATCGCATTGAAAACGGAACGAGGTGCTCGTGCAGCTGCGGATCAATATAGACCTTGCCAAGTGCCGGCAATTGGGCAAAACGGTTCAACAAGGAGGTCCGGCAAATATCCGCTGCCTTCTTTCTGATGTCCTCTGGAAGCCCTGGCACCCTGTTTTCGATTGTCTGTACTTTCGCCACTTGCCCTTTCGGAAAAAAGGTACGCCATTCCCCGTAGCTATCCCGTTTGTCGAAGTGCTTCATGACTTGCAAAAGAACAGGAGTCGATACACCGTGCGCAATTTTTTCGAAGGCAGAAAGGACTGGACTTCCCTGCTCTGTCAAACGCAACAAATGATCCAGACGACGGGCAAATTCCCCTGGCCGCTGTTCGAGCAGCTTGATCGCTGTATTCACATCCGCACTGACCAGAGCTCGCTCTACTTGGCTATTGAACGTCTCAACCTTATGATTGTTGCGCAAAATATCAAATGCTTCTACCGCTTTCGGATAGCGATCCTTATATTCAAACGGATGCAAGATTTCCCCGAGACGAATCCATCTGTTTTTGTAACGATTCATGTCTTCTACGATATTCGAGCTGGCTTCCAGCAGGCGGAGGAGCAGTCTTCTTTCCCCGCGTTTGAACTTGCGAAATTTTGCAGGCTCTGCCAAGCTCACATCCCCGTCAGACAGTGCCACTGCCAGACGCAAAACATCTGTTGCGGTCTTGCAATAGTGAGCAAAAAAAGTAGCAGGAAGCTTGTCATACTTGAGCAACAGGCATGCAGCGATCGCCACGTTTTCCTTTTGGGGAATCTCCGCTGGCAGAGCTTCTGCGATTCCTTCATAGGTCTGAATCAAGCCCTCCAAGTCTTCCCTGTCAGTAGCAGAGAGTGAGCTATTGGAGCGCAGCAAGTTCATGCCTATCTGTAGCAACTCTTCATCTGTGCCCAAATGAATCAACTTCAGGCGAGATTCTCTCAGCAAAGGCAACCGCTTTTTCACTTCGTGCACAGGAAGGTCCAACGTCAAATAATGAATGATCGCATTTACAAACAGCTCACCCTCGCTAGCCTCCATGACTTGCTTAGGAAAATTCGGATACATCGGCTTGTACTGTCGGGATGCCCCGACCTTTACTTTGAGCACAGCTACCACGTCCGAATAGAGCGCGAAAAACTCTCCCTCTGACAGCGTCCGGATTCTTTCCAGCAATTCCAGTGAAAATGTATAGCCCAAGCTCTCAATATTGCGCAAAGCCGCAGCTAAATAAGAGATAGGCAGTTCATGCTGCCCCTGATGTACGATCATTTTATTTTTCCGGCGAAGGTAGATTTGATTTTTCATCGGCATCACGAAAAAAATCAGGAAGGTGTACAATAGCCTGATTTTTTATTCCTTTTTGTAATTTTTAACCATCTTACTTCAACTTTTCCAGATGGTAAAGCTTTCCCGCAGGAACGAGACAGAAATCAGTCGCTGGACCTAATTCGATTTCATTCCGCTGCCCGTTGTTCCGTATTCTTCATCCCTGTAAAGTGAATAGCAGAGTACCAAAACTTTACAGGAGGGAGAACTCGATTCATGAATCAATCTGTTATGAAAAGTCATACAGCACCCCCTTTATTTCAAGGAGAGAAATGGTTAGTGTATACCGGCTTGCTCGGCTTCTTACTGGCTGCCATATGCGCAATCTGGGTCCTGCTATACGGAGGGCCCGTCGCTCCTAATGGCGATGTCTCGAAAGCATTTTCCTTTAATGCCGCACTTGGAATATTTTTATTGTCGACAGCCGCAATCATTCCGTTATCTGCCCTGGGCACGCGAAGTAGAGCTATCTTTCGCTGGTCTTATATCTTGCTTGCTTTCTATTCTTACGGGGCGGAAACCGTACAAAACTTCCGCGGCGTGGACCCGAGGTTCGTCAAAAATGGCACACCCTTTGACGCCGCAGTCGGTTCCATTTTTACTTTTGTGGCTCTTCTCTTGGTCCTCTTTTATGTATTCATTGCCATTCAGTTTTTCCGCAGAAAAGCTTATTCACTACGCCCAGGGCTGGCAGTTGGCATCCGCTATGCCATGATTGCGATTATTCTCTCGTTTGCGGCAGGCCTCTGGATTTCATTCAATGCTGGTCGAGTGGTCGGGCAACAAGGGAATATCATTTGGCTCCACGGTATTGGCTTTCATGCGCTGCAAGCAGTACCTTTTGTCGCTTGGTTAGCTGAACGTAAAAAGCATGTGTCCACTGCTCGTACTGGATTCATCCATCTCGCAGGTATCGCCTACTTGCTCGGTTTAGCTGCAATCGGCTTGCAAACCTATCTCGGTCGTGCTGTTTTAGAAATATCCGTATTTCCGATTCTCGCCGCCTGTTGTTTCTTGGTCGCCTTTCTTCCAATCGTTTTCTTCCTTCTACAAAAGAACGATACAAAAAAGCTCCACTATACTTCTGATATTCAGAACTAATTGATTGTCTTGATCTTTCGTGATACTTTGATACCAATACCAGACATACGGTATCAGAAACGAGGCGATCGATCTATGACAGCACGTATTGGACTTCCTGCACCTGATTTTACGATGGACACCGTAACGTTTGACAACGGATTTCCCCTGCCAAAGAGCTTGGTAGACTATCGTGGAAAATGGCTTCTTTTGTTCTTTTACCCATTTGACTTTTCGAAAGTATGCCCGACAGAAATCCTCAGCCTCAACCGCCGGATCAAGGAGTTCTCGGATCTAAATGTCGAGGTACTTGGCATTAGTGGCGACAGCATACATACACACAAAGCATGGATGAGATCGAGTGAAGGCATCGGTCCACTCTCGTTCCCCCTCGCTTCTGATTACAGCAAAGAAGCGACCATTGCATACGGCGTGCTAGACGAAGCAACAAAAGCTCCTCTGCGCGGCAGCTTCATCATTGATCCAGAAGGCATCCTGCAATATGCAGTCATCTCCAACTCCAAGGTTGGTAGAAGCGTAGATGAGACACTCCGTGTAATCGAAGCTCTGCAATCAGGAGGATTGTGCCCAATGGACTGGAAGCCTGGGCAAAACACGATATCCTAATCGATAGACATACACAAAGGCCGCATGATCGCTTTCACAGGATCATACGGCCTTTTTCATTTTGGAAATATAGGCATAAAAAAATCAGGAAAGCAGTACCCCTAATAGCTAGTTGGGTTAGAAGGAAGGTGTACTATAGCCTGATTTTTATATCATACCATTACTTCCATCATTTGCAAATGGTTATTGTTTATCTGGACACGACCGGGTACGGAAACAAGTCAACCACACGCATGGTCTCCCCGCTTTCATTTGTAAACACGACATGCTCTCTCCTAAGCTCAGTCGGACTCTCTAAACCGCACGCAGCAGCCAACGAGAACAACCCTTCTCTCAGCTGTAAAATATAGTTCATGACACGCCACTGCTTTTCTGCCGGAACCAACGCCTCCTGGTATTGGGAATCCGTCGTAGTAACCCCTGTCGGACATTTGCCTGTATGGCATTGCATCGCCATGATGCAGCCAGTGGCAATCATGAAGCCGCGCGCGGAGTTGACGCAATCCGCTCCCAAGGCCATGGCGATGGCTACTTTGTCGGGGGTAACGAGCTTACCGGAAGCAAAAATTTTGATGCGATCCCGTACACCGAATTTCCTCATCGTATCATCGAGAATGATGAGCGCGGCGAAGAGCGGCAAGCCCATGCCGTCTGCCATCGCCTTGAACATCGCACCCGACCCGCCCTCAGAGCCATCTACCGTAATGAAGTCCGGATAAATCGACAACTCCACCATCTTCTCAAAAAACGGCTCCAATCGCTTCGGATCGCCGACGACGATTTTCACACCGACTGGCTTGCCCCCTGCCTCCTGCAAACTGCCGATGAATCGCAAGGCTTCCTCCGGATTGGTGAGGAACTCGAAGCGGTTCGGTGAGTTGACCGTTTGTCCTACAGGTACGAGCCGTGCTGCCGCGACTTTTTCCGTGACCTTGGAGCCCTCGAGATGACCTCCGCGAATTTTGGCCCCTTGATGAAACTTCAGCTCGAACGCCTTGATATTAGAAATACTCGCCTTGTTCTTGAATTCTTCGATCGAAAACTTACCCTTGTCATCACGGAAGCCAAACATCCCTGGCCCGATTTGCGAAATGATATCCGAGCCTGTCGAGAGGTGAACTTCAGCAACGCCACCCTCTCCTGTATTGATCCAAGAGCCGCCAGCCATACGTGCCCCATAGCCTGTGGACATGATATAGTTCTCTCCCACTGCTCCAAAGGAGGTAGCCGAAGCACCAAACATCCCTTTCAACCGCCAAGGCTGCCTCCGATTTTCTCCCACGACGATAACATCCTCGTCATGCAGCAACCACGGCTTTACCTCTTGTTCCTCGATAAATTTTTCTCTTCTCGTGAACAGACCTTCATGGGTAATTTCGTATTTTCTGCCGGGGACGACTTTTTCGTTGTCTATCCGCAGCTCACTCGTCAGCTTTGGAAACATTGCATTGGACAAATAGAAGCCGGGCTTCTCATAATCACGTTTCCCTCCGAACGAAATCAGGTCCGTCCGGTATTTGGCCGCATACATGAGGCCCACGAAATCAGCTCTGGAGAACGGTCTACCGTCTGTATCATCGTCAAACCAATACTGACGAAGCTCAGGCCCGAGCTTTTCCAGCAAATAACGCATCCACCCCAAAAACGGATGGGAACGAATAATGGAGTGCTTCGGCTGTTTAGACAGGGCATACATGTAACCGAAAAATACAATGGGTGGTAAAAGAATGATGAAGATTATGACGCATAACAGAGTAGGTACCACTTGTGCTTACCCTCCCCAAACACAATATTCTAGTAAATCATGTCAAGGATAGGATGCAACAAGTTCTCTGTTTTTAATCGTATTTCTCATCATCCTCCCGTATTTGCCCATCTACGATCAATTCCAGCTCAGTTTCAAAGTTCAACATAATCTCTACAGGCAGCAGCTCTGCAATCTCTGCCACGTCAGGAAGAAGCAGTGCATCCTCTAGCGTATCCGGCTTCGTCTCCAGCTGACCATACCACTCGCGGATTTGCTCCATCATGCGGTAAAAGGAAGCCTCAAACTGATTCGCATCGTCCTCCGCGTCATCCTCGTGGCTCTTTTTCATCCGGTCCCAATATTCCAGCGTCGTGCGCAGTGCTTTCTCTATGTTTACATCCATGTATCGTCTCTCCTTTTCGCCTCTTCCTTCTCTCCCATTTAGTATGACCGCTTTGGTTGCACAATGCCACCTCAGACGTAAGGCCCTCGCACCGTTCCATTTTTTTATAATCGTTGCGTTTTTTGACACGTTTTATAGCCCGGTTGAGTCATACGAAAATGAAAAGAGACTGTTATCCTAAATGTAGCTAGCAGCCGAATACCCGGCAATAAATAAGAGAGCTCTCTAGTGGAATAGGGGAGGATGCACCCTGTCATTACGATGGAACAATCGAAAATTATCTCTCCCGCTACTTTTCGTCTCCGTCATTTGTATCGTTGCTCTACAGCTGCCGATCACAGCCAAGGCGACGCCTGCAGATTCTGACTCCTTGCAGGCGATGATTGATCAAGCACGCCCTAACGATACCGTTACCATCCCGTATGGTTTGTACAAAGGTCCTATCCGCATTACCAAGCCGATTCAATTGGTAGCTGATGATCCAGTGAAGATCATCAATCCGACCGAGGAGGAAGCAACGCTCACGATTGAAAGCGACAATGTGAGCGTGCAAGGAATCCATATCGTGGACAAACGAATCAACAGTGATGTTGCCGCGGTTGTCATCCGTGGCGATCAAAACTTCCTGGAGAATGTCATCGTTGAAACGAAAGGGATCGGTATTCAATTACGGCAAGCAGACTACAACACGCTGCACAACGTTCAGGTCATCGGAAAAATCAAAGGCGATGGCAGCCCAACGACCAGTACTGGACATAATCACGGGGCACAGCCTGAAGTAAAGCCAAAGCAAACGGAAAAAGCGAGAAGAGGGAACGGAATCGACCTGCGTGAATCGCATCATAACCGTTTCATCAAAAATCAGGTGACGAATGTCGAAGATGGCTTTTACGTCGAAAATAGCGATCGTAACCATCTGGAACAAAATCTGGTGACGAAATCGCGGTACGGCTATCACTTCATGGGCACCTCTGATACGACGGTCATCAACAACATTGGAATGGAAAATGTGACAGGCTCCCAACTTATGGAGTCGCGCAAATTGACGGTTACTGGGAATCAATTTTTGAAACAGCAAGAAAATCCTGGTTCGCAAGGAATTCTTCTCATTACCGTACAGGATACGCTGGTTGCAAACAACACGATTGAGGGGAACCGTGTTGGACTGTATTTAGAGCAATCATCCGGCATTACGGTCAAGAACAATTTACTCAGTCTCAACTTTATCGGCATGCAGTTTTTGGCCTCTTCTGACAACGTATTAACCGATAACCAATTTGTCTCCAACGTCATCCAAGCGCAAGCCCAGGATAGTCAGAACAATAACTTAAACAAAAACTACTGGGACAATCTGCAAGGACTCGATGTGAACGGGGATTCCCGCAGTGATTTGCCGTACGAAATGAATCCTTTTTACCTGGGTTTGACCGATGCGGTTCCTGCCTACCAGCTGTTTTTTCAAGCCCCGGGATTCGTGTTTCTGGAAGGCTTGTTTACGAGTGGGGCCGGCTCAGCAATCAAGGACGCATCTCCTTTAATGCAACCCTCGGACACCGTGCTAATTGAATCCGGGAAAACGAGCGGTTGGGGTGCAGGCATTCTTGGACTTATCTTGTTAATAGGAAGCTGTTCAATCATTTATATAGGAGTGAAAAAATCATGAACAAAATGAAAAAATGGTGCACAACAATCGGAGCAATTATCGGTATCAGTCTGCTTATGGTCGGCTGCGGAAACGAAGAGCCGAAACCTGTAGATATCGCGGAAGGCGTGGACAAATGCGACCTTTGCAAAATGCATGTCCCTAACGATCACAATGCTACGGAAATCGTCTTAAAAGATGGAAAAGCACTGAAGTTCGATGATCTTGGCTGCATGCACAACTGGACAAAAGAGAATGGAACCGATAACGTGGCTGTACAATTTGTCCGCGATTACTACACAGCAGAATGGACAAAAGCAGAGCAAGCTACTTACGCTTACGACAAAGACTTCAAAACTCCAATGACGTATGGCATCTATTCCTTCAATGAGAAATCTGGTGCAGACAAATTCGTTCAGGAACAAAATAAAGGCATTGTTATGAGCGCAGAAGAGTTGAAAAATCATAGCTGGGAAAACGGCATGAGCAAGCACATGAACAAAGATGGCCACTCTTCCGAAGGTCAACATAATGGCGGTCATGAAAGCAAGCCTGCCGATCACGGAAGCAGCAGTACTACCCCAACCACACACAACTAACAGAGGAAGTGGAGTCTTTGCACATCAACCTGATTGCCAAACGAGAAGTGAAGGTAGGCTTCCGCAATCCATGGTCCTACTCGTTTATGGCTCTGTTCTCCCTGTTTAGTTTGGGACTCTTGATCATCCAATCGCAGTCCTACATGAAGGGTTATACGTACACGACAGGTACCATGCTGAATCTGATTTTGTATTTGCTGCCTCTGATGACAATGCTTCTCTCCTCTTTTTCCTTGACGGCGGAAAAAGAAGAGGGAAGCTGGCAGCTCCTCTCTACCTACGCCATGACAACCTCCTCGTTCTTGTTGGGGAAATACTTGGGACAAGCACTCGTGTTAACTGCGATTGTCAGCTTCGGGTATGGGTTGTCTGGTGTGGCCGGCATGCTGTTAGGAAAAAGCTTTGCATTTTCTACTCTCTTGTTTTTGCTTGCCTTTTCCATCTGTCTCATTCTGTTATTTTTGGGCATTGCTATGCTGATTGGCGCCATCAGTAAAAATCGTTGGCAGGCTTTGACGATGGGTGTCAGCATCTGGTTCTTCTATATTCTGGCATGGCCTACTCTGCTGATCTCTGTGCTCAGCTTCGTCCCTTATACATGGATCAAGCCTCTGCTTCAGCTCGCAACGTTTCTCAATCCAGCGGAGTTCGTACGAATCTTTTCCGTTGCCAGATTAGGCGGAGGCTCGATCTTTGGACCTGAATACTACAAATGGGTGTACTGGGCCAACTCCCCGCTTGGTGATCTCATCTTCGTCGCACTCAGTCTGCTCTGGATCAGTGCGACCCTGTTCATAGCCATCCGGGTATGGGAAAGAAGGTAATGCGATGAATATGTTAGGACTCACCATCGATCAGGTCACCAAGGAAATCAATGGCAAAACAATCGTCCACCCATTCAGTATGGACATTGCACCCGGTCAGGTCGTCGCGTTATGCGGCGGTAACGGTGCAGGAAAAAGTACGATCCTGCGGATGCTGGTCGGTATTCTCCCGCCTTCTTCGGGAATCATTCAGCTAAACGGGTTAAACTGGAACGATAATCGTGTGGAGTATTTGCAAGAAATCGGTTATATGCCGGATCACTTTACTTTTTCTGCGGGACTTACTGCCAAAGAAACGCTCGAATTTTACGCTTCCCTGCGCAATCGCACCGCAGAAGAGGCGGATCGACTGCTAAAAACGGTTGGATTGCATGAAGTGAGAAACAAACGGGTGTCGCAGTTCTCCAAGGGCATGCAGCAGCGCCTCTTGTTTGCCCAAGCGATATTGGCAAAGCCTGCACTCGTCGTCCTCGATGAACCGACCAACGGACTCGATCCGTATTGGATGGATGCTTTCGTAGATCTCGTGCGCGAAGTAAAGCTCTCAGGGCAATCCGTCCTCTTTACGACGCATCAGCTGCAGGTAGCAGATGCTGTGGCGGATCGAGCGATTTTTCTGATGAACGGGAAAATCGTACGGGATGGATCGATACAAGAGTACCAGCAGCAATATGGAGCAATTGGTTTGTACGGGGCCTTCTCTGAGCTTGTTAATCAGGCAAAAGTATGAATAAGAAAAACGCGGGAGAATTGATCGTTGATCAGCTCCCGCGTTTTTGCTATTTATAGCGCTTTTGCTTCCATATAAAAGACAGATAAAAACTTTTTCACGCTAATCCGGCACTTCGTCGTTTTTTCTCCCGCCTCCAGCTCTTGCATCCGTTGGCGAATTTCTTGAAAGTCAAACAGTCGTGGTGCAAAATGTTCAAAGGTAGGGTTGGCATAGTCGGTCAACCCCAATGAGGAAAGATGCGTAAAGGCTTGTAGGACCATTCGGCGAATCCGTTGTTCCATGGCACGCACCTCTTTGGTAATCCCATGCTCATCCAGGTTGGCATGCACCTTTAGCAACATTTGTGTATACAGTTCCTTGAGCTGTAATTCGTGCAGCTTGTCTCCTTGTCGCTCATCCTGCACGAGCCATTCCATGATCAATAGCAGATCGGGAGCACCCGCTTCACTCGCGATCCCTAGCTGCAACAGCAATTTTCTCGCTTTTTGCGCCAGGTTGTCCTGATCGGACGACTGGCCTTTCAAGCCGCTGGTATGCGGTTCTTTTGCTTTGACATCCAAGATTTGCAGCGATTTGCGGATCGTTTGCAGAGACGCTTCCAGCGACAAGTAATCCGATACCCGCTTCAACACAGCCATGACTTCCAGGCGGTTGATCGGTTTTTGAATAAAGGTATCAATCCCCTGCAAGTAAGCCTCCCCGATCATTTCCTTGTTTTCCACCTGTGACACCATGATGAAGCGGCCTGCAAAACCGTCTGCCTGCAACTTTTTGATCGTTTGGATGCCATCGAGCCCCGGCATTAACAAGTCGATCAAAATGACATCGACCCCATACAGTTGATCAATCGATACGTGACTGCCGTCGCTGGCTTGCCCTACAATTTCGCCCAGCCCGCTGTCTTGAATAATCCGTTCGAGCATGCGGCGCACCACAGCATCGTCTTCAATTAAAAAGAAACGTATCATTGCTACACTCCCTCCTTTCAGAGCAATTGATCGGTCGGAATTTGTACTTCTAAGTGCGTCATTTCTTTCTGATCAGGTAAAATTCGCAAACTGCCTTGCAGGCTTTGGACAATCCCGCGAGCATGCGTCAGTCCAATTCCCGTAGATGAATTTCCCTGTTCATCGTATTTAGTCGTATATCCGGGCTGGAACACCCATTCCTGCTCTTCTAGCGGGATTCCCGGCCCACTGTCAAGTACGCTGAACACCAGATGACGATGAATCAGCTTCACATTCAGCTCAATCCGTCCCGAAGTCGGAATCGCCTCTACCGCATTGGCTACCAGGTTGTTTAGCACGGAGAGCAGCGCATAGATTTGGCTGGTTGACAGATTGATGTTACAGCTCCACCCGATTTGTATATCTTTTCCCAACATCTCCGCGTATTTCTGATTCGCACGAGCAACCAACTCACACAGCTCTCTGATTGGCAGCTGTGGTGCTAGCCCCTCCTGATTAATCAGCTTGGAAATGCCCGCCAGCATCCGTTGCGAATCTTTTTTTACCTCATGCACATTCTCAGCAATCGCCAAGGCCGTCGGGGATTCCTCATGATCCGAGGTGAGCAGACGCCTGTAGAGCTGGTAGCTCTCTCGTGTGATTTCCTCCAGATGCGTCATTGATTTGCGTAAGTAAAAGGCTTCTTCATACAGCTCCGTATTGATCATCCGCAGACGCTCCAGCTCTTGCTGCCGCACCTCTCCCACTGCCCGCAACTGCCTGATCGAAAAGCTGTTGTACAAACCGACAGCAAAAAAGCTACGCAGAACTCCAAAGAAGAGGAGCATTAAAAAGCTTTCCCAGGTGATCGGCGGAAAATCAGTGAAATACTGTCGTACTTGGATCTCTACCACATTGGAGACGAAATCAATGGATGCACCTATCAACCCTAGCCACAGTGGAAATTCTCGATAGCTACGCGCACGGAGCAAATAAAACAGGACGGTAAAGCTGAAATAGAAAAAGGCTGAGGGAAGATGCGCAGCCACACTCTCCATATAGGGCCGGTACGCAAAAAAGACATCCATTCCGACGCGAAATACGAAGATAAACGTCCCAGTAAAAAATCCCGTCAACAATACAGGTACGGACGAAAACCACAGCAACCCGAAAAAGAAAGCAGCGATGCCTAAGGAAAAACGAAAAGACCCTCCTACTGGGTTTACCTTCATCTCTCCAAAAAAAGCAGTTGCCAGCATAATAATAAACAGGATCAAAAGGCGTTCTCGCATAGCTGCTCCTTTCACACGGAAAAAGATCTCCTATTCTTATTTTACTAAGAATCGGAGATCTGCAAAGATAGAACGATTAAGCGTGCTTGTTTTCCAATCGCTTGGAGACGACTGACAACGCGTAGTTGACGACAAAGTACATCACTGCCACCATCAGGAAGGTCGGGATGACGTAGTTGACATTGCGTCCGTTGATGATTTGCGCATGGTTCATCAGCTCTGGCAAAGCGATGACGACAGCAAGCGACGTATCCTTCAAGAGCGAAATGAATTGGCTCACAATCGGCGGAACCATTCTTCTGAGAGCCTGTGGAAGGACAACATGCCACAGTGTCTGGACATAATTCAGACCAGAAGAACGTGCAGCTTCAATCTGCCCTTTTTCGACCGAAGTTAAACCGCTTCGCACGATTTCCGACAGCATTGCTGCTTCGAAAATAACCAACGCCAGAACAGCGGCCCAAAACTTGTCCAGCTTGATTCCCACTTCAGGGAGAGCAAAATACGTAAAGAAAATAATCAACAAGAGCGGCAAATTGCGAACCAGCTCTACGATTGTCCCGAGAACAAGTGAGACTCCGGGAATCTTTGCGTAACGCAAAACCCCCACGACAATCGCAATGGTAAAGCTGAGGACAATTGACAGGAAAGCGACCTGCAAGGTGACCCAAAAGCCTTCGAGCAGGAAGGTCAAATGACTGGGCGTATAGGCTCCGAAAAAGTCCATGATGTCCCCTCCTTCTTATCGGCTTCCAGCCAAGCGTCGCTCCAAATAACTGACGAACGCGCTCAACGGAAGGGTCAGAATCAGATAGAAAACAGCTACAAAAATGTACACATCAAAGGTAACAAACGTATCGGCGGAAATCAGGTCTCCGAAATACATCAGGTCAAGACCTGCAATCATACCTAATACCGAAGAGTTTTTTACGAGATTGATAAACTGGTTGCCCATCGGCGGGATCACGACCTTGATCGCTTGCGGCAAAATGATATAGCGCATCGTTTGTCCGTACGTCAATCCCGAGGAACGAGCGGCTTCTGTCTGTCCTTTTGGAACCGCCAGAATGCCTGCACGGATCGTCTCCGCGATAAACGCTGCCGTATACACTGTCAAGCCGAGCGTCCCTGCAAGGAAAGGCTTCAGCACGATACCAATTGCCGGCAGGCCCACAAAAAAGAGGAAGACGACGAGAATCAGTGGGATATTACGCACAAACTCGACGTAAGCCGTAGCGATCCACTTGAGTGGTCGAATCGGAGAAATCCGAAAGATCGCAAAGAGTGTCCCCAGTACAAAGCTCCCGACGAGAGCAAGTAGGCTCGCCTGCAAGGTGTTCCAAAAGCCTTCGAGATACATATCCATGTGATCAAATAAGATAGTAAAATCGATCATCTCTTCTGCGATCCCCCTTGTGTGTAGGAATATAAGGGAATGAGCGGCAGAGTAAACCGCTCATTCTTTATGGAGTCGAACCGCATTATTTAGTAGGTTTTGTTCCGATCCATTTTTCATAAATCTTGTCGTATTCGCCGTTTTCTTTCATTTCTTTCAGCAGATCGTTCACGGTTTTCACGAATTCAGCGTCACCCTTGCTGATTGCGATGCCGTATGGCTCTTCCGTGAAGGTCTCTTCTGTTACACGGTAGTTCGGATCTTGTTTCGCCATGCCGTACAGGAGAGCGTTATCAGTTGTCAGCGCGTCACCTTGACCAGCTTTGAGTGCTGTGAAGGCTTCCGCGTAGTTTTCGAATTCAAGTACTTCTAAATCAGGAGCGCTCGCTCTAATGTTTTTCGCAGAAGTAGAACCTTTCGCGGTCACGATTTTCATGCCTTTTTGCATATCTTTCAGACCGTTGATGGAGCTATCCTTTTTCACCAAGAAAGATTGACCTGCCAGGAAGTACACGTCAGAGAAGTCTACTTCTTTTTTGCGGTCTTCCGTAATAGTCATTGTTGCGATGATCGCGTCAATTTCTCCGTTTTTCAGCATCGGGATACGCGTTTTGGAGGTAACTTCCTTCAGTTCGATTTTGTTTTCGTCACCGAGTACTTTCTTCGCGATTGCTTTTGCAATATCGATATCGAAGCCTTCTACATTTCCGGTTGCCGGGTCTTTCAAACCGAACAGGTTCAGGTCGTACTTCACTCCGACTACGAATTTGTCTCTTTCTTTAATTTTTGCCAATGTTCCTGCGGCTGGTGTGCCTTGTGCGCCGCCTTCTGCTTTACTACCCCCACCACAGCCTGCCAATGCAGTTGCGCTCAGCATCAGTACGAGACCCATACCTGCTACTTTCTTCCAAAGCTTGTTTGCTTTCATCTGATTACCCCTTTTCTCTATTGTTTTTATTTTAATTAGTGATTCAAAATCCGACTCAAGAACAAACGCGCGCGCTCTTCACGCGGACTTGCGAAAAACTCCTCTGGCGTAGAATCTTCAAGAATCGTACCCTGGTCCATAAACACGATGCGATCTGCCACTTCGCGGGCAAAGCCCATTTCGTGCGTCACGACCACCATCGTCATGCCTTCCTTCGCCAGCTTCTTCATGACGTCGAGCACTTCACCGATCGTCTCGGGGTCAAGTGCAGAAGTCGGTTCGTCAAACAACATGATTTTTGGTCGCATGGCCAGCCCTCGTGCAATCGCTACGCGTTGCTGTTGACCGCCAGACAGTTGCGTTGGGAGCATTTCCGCCTTTTCCGGAATCCCTACCTTTTCCAAATAGTAGAGAGCCGTTTCTTCAGCTTCCTTCTGCGATACTCCCAGTACCTTGGTTGGTGCCAACGTAATGTTTTGCAATACGGTCTTGTGCGGGTATAGATTGAAGTGCTGGAACACCATGCCGATGTCCCGACGCAGCTTGTTGATATCGGTGTTTTTTTCGTTCACTTTTACCCCGTCTACCACCAGTTCTCCGCTTGTAACCGTTTCCAATCTATTGATGCAACGAACCATCGTGCTTTTACCCGATCCTGACGGGCCAACGACCACGACGACTTCCCCCTGGTTGATATGCAGGTTGATGTTCTTGAGGACATGAAAGCTTCCGTAATGTTTATTTACTTGATGAAAACTGATCAACCTTAAATCCCCCCTTGCTCGATGTCTTATTTTGTATACTAATGTCGAACTACTCAAAACTACTGAAAAAGACAAAGAAAAGTTTTTCTGTTTAAAATTTTCTAATAACGAGCAATAAAAAAACGAAGTGAACCTACCAAGCGAATGGGAGCCAATATATCATGTAAGACCTGAATGGAGGCCGGCCTATGAAAGAGGAAAACGTAAAACCTTGGCTCATCCGGATGCGCCGAGGAGAGGAAGAAGCTTTTCAAGAAGTCTATCGAGCAACTCGCACGTACGCCTACAACCTGATCTATTTTCTGGCGCCGCACAAACAGGATGTAGACGACATGATGAGTGAAGTGTACGTGGAGTTGATTCGAAGCATCGACAGGTACGATGTGGAGCAGCCCTTTATCCCATGGTTCAACGGATTGATTGTGCGGCAGGTTCGCAACTGGAATCGAAGCATTTGGCGAAGATTTCGCCTGCTGGAGCGGGTAAAGGAAAAAGGATACGAAGCACCTGTCGCAGGGATGGAGGATCAGTTAGGGGCGATCAGTGATGAACTCGAGGTCATTCCCGCCGTAGAGAAATTATCCTTCAAGCTCAAGGAAATCGTCGTACTGCGTTACTACCAAAATTGTTCCTTAGAGGAAATTGCCGCGATTCTCCAAATCCCGCTTGGAACGGTGAAATCGAGACATCACTTGGCGATGAAGAAGTTGAGAGAGCATTTTGAGCATCGAATCAATAATAAGGAGGCATCTTATCATGTTCATTGAAAAAAGGCTGAGAGATGAGTATGAATGGGCAGCAGGAAAGCTCCACATTGATCCTTCACTGAACAGCAAAATCGAGAGAGCAGCTAAAAAGGAGTGGGCTAGCAAGTGGGGTTTGCACCATGGGCTGCGCTTTCGTCCAAAGCTGGTACATGTTGCAGCAGCGTTCGCCCTGCTCACTGGTTTTGGTTATGCGACTCACAGTTTGTTGTACAAGGTGGATGAAGGCTCTGTCCGCATGGAGGTTCAAGCCCATAAGGATTTTACATTGACGCAAATCACTCCTAAAGAAATACGGCTGGAATTGGCAAACGTAGAGAAAAAGCTGGCAACAGGCGAGACCGCCCTCGTCTATTTCGCAGCGCTGGAAAAAGAGAAGCACCCTCTCTTTCAACAAAACCCCATGATCGGCATAGAAAAGCCAGATGTCGTGAAAGATTGGAAAGCATGGACTTCCATCCTCAGTGAAGAAGCTTCTCTCTCACAAGCCTTGCCACACCAGCTTCCTGACAGCTTTTCATTCCTTGAGGGCAAACAGGGTACCCCCTACGGTGTCATGCTGGGTCAAGAAGGACAGCAGTGGCTGCATGAGCTTCAGGAAGAAAGCAAAGAAACAGGAAATAATGTCGTCTGGAAAGTGGTTCCACAAACAACTTCCCCTATCGAAGCGTATACGAGCCTCTATGAGAATGAGCAAAAAGAACGCATCTTTGTCACGATAGAGAGATTCCCGAATGATCAGCTAGACGTACAATTGAGCACGCCAGAAACAACGAAATACGACGCAGTAACCATCCGTGGAAAAAAAGCGCATTACACGAAAAACGACCAGTTCTTGTTTAGCGAATCCGGTCAATACCAAGAGCTGTCTTGGGTGGATCATGATGGGGAGCAAACGATTATGTATCGTGTAGCTTCCGATTCACCAACGGTTTCTAAAGAAGTGCTGCTCCAGGCGGCAAAAGCAAGCCAGCAGTAACAATGCGAAAAGCCAGCCCTCTCTTGCTTTGTATCCGCAAAAGAGGACTGGCTGCTTTTTTGTTTATCGTCACAAGGGATTATCCCCGCAGGCGGTTCACCCAGAAGCCGCCCTTCAAATGTTTCGGCTCAAAGGAGATCACGAATGCTTTTGGTGCAATCACATGTATGAGCTTCCACAGTTTTTTCTCGTTACTGCGCTTCGTCAACACTTGCATCATGAGACGATGTCCGTCGCGTCCCTCTGCTACCCAAGAAGTAACTCCAAAGCCATGTTCACGTAGCTTCACAGGAACCTCCAAGTCGACGGAATCCACAACGACTTGCAGCGTGACATAGCCCAAGGCCAAATACTCCTCGATTTTGCTGCCGATGAATACACCCATTCCCCAACCGATACAGTAGGCTGTGAGATTGATCGGATTGTCCAGGTTGTCCAGAACAATCTCCAACCCTTTCAAATACACGAATACTTCCACCATCGCCACTACGGATGCCAACACCCGATAGCCCTTGATCACCATCAGTAGTCGCAGCGTAAAAAACGAAACGTACAAAATGTTGATCCCGATGATGATCAAAACAAACGCCAAGCCCATTGCTCTCCTACCCCCACCCAGACCGGGTAACATGATGATTTTCTAATCGTGATAATCATATAATTGAAGGTATTTTTATAACAGCGGTAAAGTTTGGTTGTTTTGCGTTGAACCCTAGCAAACTTCCAGCATAGCGGTCACGCAGTTCCACACCTATCCACACCTTTTTTCCGAATTATCTGTTCAAATCAAACAAAACATCTCGCAATAACATTTTGACCGACATATTGTTCGTTCAATTCATCCGTCGCTACCTTTTCTTCTGAGATTGCAAGCGTGATAATCTGCGGCAAAACCAGCTGGTAACGGTCCTCCATCACGGTTTCGAGAACATATTGCCCCTCTTCGTCCCACAAAAGAATTCCTGCTAAAATTCTGGTCTCCACACAGATCCCCTCCATTTTTTCTCTTTTGAATATGTACGAAAGACGGGTACAATGACCCGCCTTCTAGTGCTTACTAATGTGTAATGGATTCTTACTGCTCTTTTTTCAGGCGTGCATCCAGAACAAAGTTGCCGAATGGCAGTAATGAAGCGATAAATGCCCCAATCACTTTCATGAAGGACCACTTATTCGTCATTGTAACATGTGCCAATGCCAAAATATACAGGACAAAAAACAATCCATGAAGCGAGCCGGCAATTTTTACTGCGGCTGGATAATCCCAAAAATACTTGAGCGGCATAGCAATCCCGAGAAGTACCAAATACGAGATCCCTTCGATTAGGCCGATGAGACGGAAACGTCCGAGGGCAGAGTTCATCATGTGCGGGTACCATCCTTGCCTTTGAAATTACCACTATTATAAATGAAAAACTATCATAATGATGAAAATAGTCCAATGTTCATAATAAATTCAAAATCAACGGCCCCACGCCTCTTCTCGGATGCGTTCCATCCAGCGCATCTCTGCGTGCAAATGCTCAATGGCTCCGATCAGAATGGTTCGTGCCCCCCAGCTAAGCCTCTCTCTTTTCTGCTCCTGGATCGATTCCAATAATCCAGTTAACCGTCTTACCTCCTGGATGTTCACTTCCAAGGCCTCATCCATTTTCTGTGGATCACCGTACGAAGCAAAAGTAAGAGCCGCGTAGATCGGATTGGTCAGTTGCATCGGTTTTTGCAGTTCTTCCAAGAGAAGCTGTTGGAAATGCTCTTCGCCTTTTGGCGTGATCCCATACATCGTCTTATCTGGGCGGCTAGTCTCACGAATGACTTCTTTGACCTCAATCATCCCGCTCTTTTCTAGTTGGTCGAAGGCATAGTAGAGTGAGCCTTTGGCGTATTTCATGTAACAATCCATTCCCCTGGCCTTCACCTGCTGCTGAACCTCGTAGGGATGCTTCTCCCCTTCCATCAGCAATCCCAGAACAAGTAATTTTAGACTCATGACGATTCTCCTCTATCCGCGTTCCAGTTTCGGTTTTGGTGCGGAAGGCGATTTCGTTAGCGCCCGATCATTTCCCATCAGCAAAATGCACACGAGAGCAAGAACAGCAGGAATGAGCGCCCACATAAACGTATTCGCAATCGACGAAGCGAGAATATCGATCATTTGATCCAAAACAGGTGCCGGAATAGATTCGCGCGCTTCTGGTGTCAAAATCGCTCGCGGGTCCATAATGGCATTCGTCATCCCTTGCCCCCCGAAGGCAGAGAACATGCCGTTTTCAAAAGAGTTGCGCTGCAAGATCCCGAACACGGTGATTCCCAACGTCATCCCCAATGAACGAGAAAAGGAGTTCGTCGAGCTGGCCGAACCTCTTTGACGCATATCAAAGCCATGAATCGCTGAAATTCCCAAGGTGGAGAAAGAAAAGCCCACACCAAACCCTGCAATCACCATGTAAAGCGTAACGATCGAACGAGGAATATCAGGCGTCAACGTACTCAAAAGAAAAATACCAGGTATGAAAAAGACTGCGGACAAAAGCATAATATTGCGGAAGCTCGTCTTCGTCGTCAGAAAACCGCCCAGCTGGCTGCCAGCAACCGAACCGAGCATCATCGGTGTCAACAGTAATCCGGCATTCGTCGCTGATCCCCCATATACGCCTTGGATAAAAATCGGCAGGTACACCGTAGCGATAATGAAAGCAGCGCCATACAACAGCGCGATCGCATTTGTCGTGGCAAATAACCGCTTCTTGAACATGGAGAACGATATAATCGGATCAGATGCCCGCCTCTCGACAAATAGAAAAATCACAAACAACAAGAAAAAGGAAGAGAACAATCCAATAATCTGCATCGAATCCCACGCGTATTGATTACCGCCCAGCTCCAATGCAAACATTAGACTCACAACTGCACCAACAAGCGTAATCGCTCCCCACCAGTCAATGCTCTGCTTGCGGTATTCCAGCGACTCTTTGTAATACATCGAGATCAACCAGAGGGACACCGCGCCAATCGGTACATTGATGTAAAAGATCCAATGCCAACTGACATATTCCGTAATATACGCACCCAGCAATGGTCCAAATACGCTGGACGTACCAAATACAGCTCCGAAAAGTCCCGTCATCTTGCCGCGCTTCTCTGGCGGGAATACGTCAAAAATAATCGTGAAGGCAATCGGCATCAACGCTCCGCCGCCAATCCCTTGAATCGCGCGATAAATACTCAACTCGACAATGCTGTTTGCCGTCCCGCATAAAATGGAGCCTAACAAAAATACAATAAGACCAAATATGTAAAAACGTTTTCTCCCATACATATCGGAGAGTTTACCAAAGATCGGCATCCCCGCCATCGTAGCGACCATGTACGCTGATGTCACCCAAACAAACTTATCCATGCCGCCCATCTCACCGACAATCGTAGCCATCGCCGTCGCGACAATCGTATTGTCCATGGAAGCCATCAGGAGACCAAGCAGAAGCCCCGCCAACACCCTATTCACTTTACTTTCTCTTGCAATCATTGCTTCACCCTCCTGACTGGTCAAATCAAAGTACTATACATTATTATATTCAAATTTGACTACTTATCAAAAAAAAACACTCCTTTTCTTGGAGCATTTTTTCCTGATCGATTATCGTCCAAACGGTGACGGGCTGAATGGGGATGGCTGCTGGGCCTGATCTCCCTTCCACATTTTATACGCCGCTTCTGACATCGGCTCCACTGTCGGTTTAATCTCTCCGGTGAATGGATTCTTATCATAGGGCAGGTTAAAAGTCCGTGTCCCGTCGCTCTTACGCATCAAAGAACCGTCCGACAGCCTCACCCAATTGCTGCCTGGTCCCCCATCGTCTACGACATAGATGCCGTTATCATCCCAGGCCGGATACGTTGGCACGTTATTTACCGGAGGACGTGCAGTCTGTTTCTTGACTGGTTTTGTTGCGGTTTTCGTCTTTTGCGTGTTCTTCTTCGGTTTGCTTGATTTTGCAGCTGCTACCGATTTTGTTTTTGGCTTCCCATCATTCTGCTTTGGCGTTGACGCTGTCACTGTTGCCGGTGCTGACGTTGCTACTGGCTTTTCAACTGGATAGGCGGAAACGTTATCGGCGCGCGGACCTTGATTAGCCAAATCCATGGCGGGCAATGCAGTACCCGCTTTTTGCGAGACAGATGCTGTTTTTGCATCCGTTCGTCCATCTGTTTTTACCGCGTGAATCAATGTCGGCCACAAATAGGCGTTAAAGCCTAGTAAAGCGACCATCAAGGCAATACCTACTATTTTTTTCATAATAAGGACTCCTATGACTGATTGATTAAGAAATAGAGCAATGACTTCTGGCCTATATCAAAAGTTTAGTCGATTGGAAGAAAAAAGAAAACACCTTCTTTCCATAGCTATATCAGGCTCCTTACATAAACAAACTCCTTCTCATTTTTGTCTTGAGAAGGAGTTTGTTATAAAAGGTGATTCTCGTATGATTCATTTCAGAGCAGATTCTTGCTTCTTGGAATGTTGTTTGATTAGCTCAATGGTGTGATCAAGTAAGTTTTTACCTCCCGTGTTCCCATGTCCAGGTACAACGGTTTCGATATGTGGATATTTTTCGATTACCTTCTGAACGGAGTCATCCCATTGTTCTACATTGGCATCGGAAAGATTTCCGAGGTCCCTAGCATCTAATGATTTGACGAAGCATCCACCGAATAATAATTTGGAATGAGGAAGCCAAACGGTAATGTTATCTTTTGAATGCCCTTCCCCAGGATAAAAGACTTCTAATGTGGTGTCGCCTACCTTTATCACTGGCTTTTCATCGAGTGTCGGATTGGGCGAAGGATATCCATTTTCTTTCGCTAGTTTTGCCGTCAATAGTGTACTACGTACGTCTATTTTTTGATTGAGTAACGCCCGAATACCTGAAATGCTGTCATCATGTGCATGTGTAATTAGAGCCAGAACAACGTCTTTCTTCCAATATTTCTTAATCATCTGTAATAGCTCTTCCGTTTTTTGGTTGTCCCCCCATGCTGTATCAATCAGGACGACTCCTTTGGAAGTAGATACGATTAAGCCATTGTGGTCATAGGTTGTGCCATTCCATTCATGATAGGTTGTATGTAACCATACGTTGTCATTCCATTTAGTTAATACGATGCTCTTCTCTGGATTGGTAATCTGCGTGGGAGATGCTGTTGTTTCAAACATCCAAGCGATACCCGTAGCGCGGAATCGTTTTGATTTGCTGCCCGTAGCGCCGAAGCTTTTTCCTTAATCGATATACGAGCGCATTCACTTCCACCCGTCCGACATCTGGGACATTCCCCTCATGCAACATTCGCTCTGGCCAAACTGTCAGCATAATTTCTTCAAAACTAACAGCCTGGTTCGCTTTTTGGTATAGAAGCTTCAGCAAATCCATATCTTTTCCGGTCAAATGCAGTCTAGCCCCGTCGAAACGAACTTCTCTTCTCTCCAGATGAATTTCCAAACTCGGCAAAAGCGAAGCGCTCTTTGGCTGCGTGAAAGGGAGCTCCCCAGTATCCTCCAGTCTATTGACCTCCCGTAAAAAGACGAGCTCTGCTACCCCTTTTGACAAGCTGATTTGATCGCCGTGACGAAGAATGTGAGGGGAATGATAAATGGGCGTCCCGTTTACCTCTGTGCCATGTTTACTTTCCAGATCGATAATCTTGTAATCGTTGCCGATCTTTTGAAAAGCTGCATGCAATCTCGAAATGTACGGACTGGCAAATGTAATGTCCAGTTGAAAACTAGTCCCCCTCCGCCCGATTGTACAGCGATCTTTTGTGAGATATTTGCGCGAGGTAAATTGGTTGGGGTCCCCTTTTTTTACGAGTAAATACGCACCATTGTCTATCATCTAGTGATCACCTCACTTGTTGATCTATACCAGCTTGCCCGTAGGGAATAGCATTGGTAGAAGGTAGTAAGTTTCGTGCGTTTACTGATCTATCACGGTTTTACAGCCGTCAGTGCGTCAACAGCAACCTTGGTAGCTTCAGCAATGAGCGCATCATCATAAGTGGCGTCCTGTTTATCCCTGCTAGACAACACGGCAATGACAATGGGCTTTTTATTCGGTGGCCATATGATACCGATATCGTTTCGCGTTCCGTAGCTTGCCGCTCCCGTCTTATCTCCGACCTTCCAGTCTTTTGGGACGCCCGCACGAATCAGCTTGTCTCCCGTCGTGTTGCCTTGTAGCCACTCCGTAAGAATCGTCTGCTTGTCAGGCGACAGCACATCCCCTACCGTATAGGCTCTTAGGCTCGTTGCAAGTGCTTTAGGTGTGCTTGTATCACGAGTATCTTCCGGTGTAGCCTCATTCAATTCCGTCTCGTAGCGCTCAGATGTCGTCACACCATCACCAATCTGTCTCAGAGCTGATTCAAAGCCTTTAGGGCCGCCAAGTTCTTTGAACAACAGATTTCCCGCTGTGTTGTCGCTATAGCGAATCGCCGCGTCTGCAAGCTCTCGAAGAGTCATCCCGGTCGCTACGTGTTTTTCGGTGATGGGTGAATAAGTAACGAGATCGTCCTTGGTGTAGGAGATCACTTTGTCGAGCTCTTCCAACGATTTCTGATGCAAGACTGCACCTGCGGCTAAAGCCTTGTATGTAGAGGCAAAAGCGAACCGTTCATCATCGCGATAAGCAACTGCCAAATTTGTGTCGGTGTCGATCGCATAGACGCCTAGTCTCGCATTAAACTTGTTTTCCAGCGCAGCGAACTTTTGATCCATGGCAGACTCTGGCGTTTCCGTTTTTCCGACAGGCGCTTCTGCAGAAGAGCAACCGCCGAGCGTGAGAAGCGTGAGAAAAATTGTTTTCACCGTGAATCCGAACAGTCTAGATTGATGAACTTTCATGGATGACAAACCTCTTTCTAGGAAGATATAACTCGTGTATTACATGCGTAATATCGTACTACATTTGTAATCAACTAATTTCACGATAATATTACACGCGTAATCCACTAGTGTCAATCTCCTTTTTCCTGCATGGAAAAGAGCTACAGCCATCCTTACTTAAAATAAAAAAGACGCCCTTTCAAGAAAACTGGATAACCGTAAGTGGTTTTTTCCAACTTCGCTTGAAAGGGCGCGCTCTATTTTTTAGGATAATCAGTCGATGATTGTTTCGTATCCAATATGGAACGTAGCTCCTGAATCTCCTCGTCCGATAACGATTCCTTCTGGATGAACTGAACCAGCATCGATTTTAGAGCCCCGCTGTAAATCCGCTCCAGAAATGACTGTGCCTCGGCGTGCTGGCATTCATTTTGTGAGTACAACGGATAAAACGTATAGACTCTTTGGTTTTGATTGACGCCAACGGCATTTTTTTGAACCAAACGATTCAAAAGAGTACGCACTGTTTTTGGGTTCCAATCCGTTTCACCTTCCAAGGAGGAAATAATTTCGTTGGCCGCAAGCGGTGACCTTTCCCATAGCACATTCATCACTCGCCATTCCGCTTCTGAAATACTTGGCATGGATGTAGACATGAAGTCTCCCCCTTTCGATAATCATGACTGAAAGAACAAAGGCTAGTAAAGACCTTTCGCTTTCAAAATAGACAAGGTTATTTCTGCTGCTGCAGGTCCATTCGCGTAATCTTCGCTTTGTATATTTGTAGCAAAGAAGTAGGTGCCCTCCTCGTTCTCTACATATCCGACAAACCAACCGTTCACTTCTTTTTGATTGACGGCGCCCGTACCTGTTTTCCCGGAAAGAATCGAACCCGCCTTTTCCGATAAGCGGATGGAATCTTTCACCGTCTGGATATTGTTTTCTTGAAAACCAAACTGGTTCGTATAGAACGCTTTTAATAATTGTACCTGCTCCACCGGAGAAATCTTCAAGGAAGATTCTATCCAATATTCGCCGATTCCACCAGATGTATTGTAATTTCCGTAGTTCAATTGTTCCAGATATTCTTGAATCATATCCGGCGAGATGCTATTATCCAACTCTTTAAAGTACCAGTTCGTGGAGTATCGCATCGCGGTAAATAGATCTTGATCGTGGTTCCACTGCTCATACGGATAACGGATTCCATCCCATTTTAACAGGGAGCCTTCCCTCGAAATCACATCGGTCTCCAATCCAAACAAGGTGAGAAAAATCTTGTAGGTGGAGTTCGGTGAAATTCGTTGTGTACTTCCTGCCTTGTTGTAAATCCGATACTGGTCGGCTTTCCAATCATATAAAACAAAACTACCTTCATAACCACGGAAATAGTTGTCTAAATCCTCGTAAATCGTTCGATCATCTTGAAAATGATAGCGACTGCGATCGTCAGCTAAAGCGGAACCAACAAGAACCTGACTGGCAACCAAGACGCCCATCATGGAAAAAATGAACGTACTTTTCAACTGCAACAGCTTTGATTCGACCTTATGGGATGCGATTTTCTCGATTCGTTTTTTCACTGCCTTCTTGGAACCGTTTAACTGATTAGCCAAAACGACATTTCCGGCTCGACTTTCTTTATCCAAAAACTTAATGATGGTATGACCATATTCCACATATTTTCGCTTGTCTAAAAAGTTCAACACAGCTACATCACAAGCAATTTCACGGTCCACTCTCATTTCCCGAAAAGCCAGCCAAACTAATGGATGGAACCAATACAATAGCTGATACACAACGGTCACGTAGTTCATGACGATATCATTGTTTTTTTTGTGCATGAGCTCATGCAAAAAGATATACTTCATTTCATTGATCGACAGCCATTCATCAAAATGACTGGGAAGAACAACATACGTTGTAAAAACGCCAAACGTCATCGGAGACTTGACCTGCTTGGATTCTGCTAACACGATGTTCCGATTTATTTTTACATCCTTCTTGCATTGTTCAAACAAATCGATGATTTCTTGATTGGTGATCACAGAAGCTGTTCGCTTGATCTGCTGGATTTTTAACCAGGCTGATAACGTAATCAAAGCACAAACGATCATGCCGACTACCCATATGCTGACGAGAATCGTAGGAAAGGAGTCAGGTGTATGGCGATTTACCGACAACGTTAAATCCTGTACCCAATTCACATTTTCAAACACAGGAGCTTGTGCAGCGAGCGTCGAGCTACCGACTGCATTACGCTGATTCATGCCTGAGACAAATAGATTTCCAAAATCAAAAAAGTAATTTGGGATAAAAGCTGGCGTCAAAGCGACCAGCGAGAGAAACCACAAATTGTACTGCCATCTAGCCGACAGCTGGGAGCGAAATACTTTTCGAATCAAGAAAATTAGCGCGATCGTGCAAGAAGAAACGATCAAGCTAATCACCACATAATTGACGAACATGCTACCTGTCTCCCTCCCTTCTTACATAGGGCAATCTAGATAAAAACAGAATCCGTATCAATTCTCCAGAGCAACAGGAATGCTCTTCAACCTGACAGGATTCTTCGCTGAGCACAATTAGCTTCATTATGTCAAAAACGAGATCACGATACAAGCTATCGTCGATTGGAAGAAAAAAGAAAACACCTTCTTCAAAAATGGTAAGAAGGTGTTTCTAACCTGATTTAGTTTGTTTTCAAAACATCGTGATCAACGTAACGCTCGCCATTCAGTTCGCTGATGACATTGATTGCAACCTTGGCGCCATCACCAGATGTAATAATCGTATGTACGCTTACTCCCGCGCACGTACCTGCTGCCCAAATTCCTTCGATGTTCGTCTTCCCTTGTGCATCGACATCGACAACGGTTTTAATCCGTGGCTCTGTACCTTCTTTGGTTTTTACCCCAATCGCTTCTGCCAAAGTCACGAGCGCTCCCGTTGCAAGAATCACATGTTTAGCCTCGAAGCTGCCTTTTTCCGCTGTCTCTACGAGTAAGCCTTGCTCTGTTTTGGTAATGTTGCTTACTTGGTCGGCTACCAGCTCCGCACCGAATTTCGCTGCTTGCTTTTTACCGATCTCAATGAGATCTGGGCCTGAGATTTCCATGATGCCGTAGTGATTTTCCATCCACGCGCGCTTGGTCATGCTTTTGTCATTATCAATCAGCAACGTCTTCTTACCTGCTTTTGCAGCAAACAACGCTGCACTTCCGCCTGCCGGGCCTGCTCCAATAATTACGATATCAAACAAAGAAATCTCTCCCTTCCAAATTAACTTTCACAACATAATTATATACTAAGTATTATAAATTTGACAACAGCTTTCACAAGTTTGTGCTGGCAATAAGGAAAATATTTACTATCATTGGGTTCGATCTACTTTTACGAAGGTCGCGTAATCCAGAATCGACGAATGACCAATCCATCCTCGTCTGTACATTCCGACTCAAAGACGCCCCCGTTCTTCCGAATCGTTTTTTCCGATCCTACATTATCATAATCACAAATCACCAATACTTCGTTTATCCCCAGCTCGGTCGTGATGTTTAGAGCTTGTGCTAAAATTTCCGTCGCATATCCTTTGCGTCTCTCAGAAGGTCGGATACCATATCCGATGTGCCCGCTATATTTTCGTAAACGCTCATTGAGACGATGCCGAATATTCACCGCCCCCACTATGCGTTGCTCCTCATTTACGAGCCAATACGTCGAATGTGGAACATAGCCATCCGGAAGATTTTCCTCGCTGCACTCACCCTCCAGAAATTCCAAATACGCAGGAAAATCGTATGGCTCCCGATCCACCACCCACGGGACGATAGGCTCTCCGCTTTCTTTCCATTCCTCGTAAAAGGAAATATACTCTGCTTGAAGTTCTGCACAAGGCTTTATTAAATACAATTGCCCAGCCATCGACTGCACTCCCTTTGCCTATTTTTGCATAAAATTCTTTCTATTATAGCTGCAAGGAGAGAGAGTTACCAGCCAAATAATTTTTTACCTTCTTGAATCACTTCTATTAGTTGACGAAAAGCCGCGTAGGAAGAAGCGCAGACTGGAAATGCGCTTCTTCCCTCCACTACAGCTATAAATAAACATAAAAAACGTGGCACAAGCAACGAATCGCTTGTGCCACGCTCTTAACTGATTAATATTTGTTAAACAACATGATCCAGAGGGAACCTACAACGATTGTAAATACAATCACAAGTCCAAGAATCAATGTCTGTACGTTGTAGCGCGGTTTTTCTCCTTCGCGGATGTGCATGAAGAAGACCAACTGAACTACGAACTGCAATACCGCCATTACCAAGATCGCGATCATGGTCGCCGTTTTACTCAAAATCGAGTTCATGACCAGCACGAGTGGGATAATGGTGAGCACGATCGACAGAATAAAACCGATCACGTACTCTTTCATCGATCCGTGACTATGATGTCCGCCATGGTTTTGATGTTGTGCCACCTTACATCACCCCCATCAGGTAAACGACTGTGAAGAGGAAGATCCACACAACGTCAAGGAAGTGCCAGTACAAGCTCAGGTTGGTAATTTTGCGGCGAGTAACCGCGGTGATTCCACGACGCTTCAGCTGCATGATCAACGCAGTCATCCAGAACAGACCAAGCGTTACGTGCAATCCGTGCGTACCAACCAGTGTGTAGAAAGCGGACCAGTAGCCGCTAGTAGCCATGGTTGCGCCTTCGCTCATCAAGTGCATAAACTCAGTAACTTCCAACACTATGAACGACAGTCCCAAAAGACCAGTTACAGCCAGCCAAGCAATCAGCTGCTTCACATTGCCTTTGTTCATCGCCAGAACAGCGAGACCGCTGGTAAAGCTACTTGTCAGCAAGATAAAGGTTGAAGCAATAACACCTGGCAGCTGGAACAATTCCTGTCCAGTTGGTCCGCCAGCAAAGCTATTCATCATTACCGCATAGGTTGCAAACAATGTACCGAACAGCACGCAGTCTGTGACAACGAAAATCCAAAAACCAAGAACCTTTAATTGCTCATGCTCTTCATGATGGTCGTGGTCGTGGCCGTGACCATGGTCATGATTCGTAGCCATCGTTACACCACCCTCCCCAGTGAAGCCTCAGTGCGACGCACTTCCTCCACCGGTACGTAATAATCCGTGTCGTATTGGAAGGAGCGTGCCCACATGCATGCGAATACTCCGATGAATCCAATGACGGCCATCCAAACCCATCCAAATGTGAAACCAAAACCTACCAAGAACCAGAAGTTCGCCATGATAAACGGAATTCCAGAGTTCTTCGGCATATGAATCGGCTCCAGTTTCGCCGGTTGTTCTTTATAGGTGCCATTTGCTTTTGCTTCTTTTGTTGCCCACCAGTCATCCATTTCTTTCACTTGTGGTACAACAGCAAAGTTGTAGAACGGTGCAGGTGACGGAATCGACCACTCCAGCGTACGACCATTCCATGGATCGCCTGTCGTGTCGCGCTCACCATTCTTGATGCTGTAAGCGATTTGCCATACTTGGAAGATGAAACCGATACCCATCATGAATGCCCCAACAGTGGATACGAGGTTCATATCTGCCCAGCCGCGATCCCAACCGTACGTGTAGTAACGGCGAGTCATACCCATGAAACCGAGCGCGTATTGTGGCATAAAGCACACGTAGAAACCAATATTCCAGAACCAGAAGCCCCATTTGCCTAGCTTCTCGTCGAGCTTGAAGCCGAACAGTTTTGGCCACCAGTAGTAAATACCAGCCAAGTAACCGAATACTACCCCACCGATCAATACTTGGTGGAAGTGGGCAACCAAGAAGTAACTGTTGTGATACTGATAGTCTGCTGGAGCTACTGCCAGCATTACCCCAGTCGCTCCACCAATAACAAAGCAAGGGATAAAGGCAATCGTCCACAGCATTGGTTGTTTAAAGGATATCCGACCACGGTACATTGTAAACAGCCAGTTAAAGACCTTAACCCCAGTCGGGATACCAACAACCATCGTTGATATCGCAAAGAAGGCGATAACACTTGCGCTCGTACCCATCGTGAAGAAGTGGTGAGCCCATGTAAAGAACGATACAACGGCAATGATCATCATCGCCCAAACCATTGATTTGTAGCCGAAAATCTTTTTGCGTGAGAATGTAGCCACAATTTCAGAGAAGATACCGAAAGCTGGTACTACTACGATATATACCTCAGGGTGACCCCACATCCAGATGAGGTTGAGGTACATCATCGGATTACCGCCGCCGTCCATCGTGAAGAAGTGAGCACCTGCAAAACGGTCAAGGAACAACAGTGCAAGTGTTACAGTCAAGATTGGGAAAGCGAAGATAATCATAATGCAGCTGGACAATACGGACCAGCTAAACAATGGCATTTTGGAAAGCTTCATGCCAGGTGCACGCATTTTGAGAATCGTTACGATAAAGTTAATCCCTGTCGCCAAACTACCGATACCAGAGATCTGAATCCCCCATATATAGAAGTTCTGACCTGGTCCAGGGCTGAATTCATTTTGTGACAATGGCGGGTAAGACAACCAACCAGCGTCCGGGGAGCCCCCGATTACGAACGAAAGGTTGAATAGCATCGCACCGAGCATAAACAGCCAGAAGCTGAGTGCGTTCAAGAACGGATACGCTACATCTCGAGCACCGAGCTGAAGCGGTACTACCATGTTGAACAAGGCAAACATCATCGGCATCGCCATGAACAAAATCATGATCGTACCATGAGTCGTAAAGATGGCATTATAGTGATCCGAGTTCAGGAACTCTACGTTCGGGAATGCCAGTTGCAAACGCATCAGCAGGGCGTCAACCCCACCGCGGAACAGCATCAGAAGCGATGCGATCAAATACATAATACCAATACGCTTATGGTCAACTGTAGTCAACCATTCACGCCATAGCCAACCCCATTTTTTATACTTAGTCAGAACGAATACGATCGCAACCATGGATAGTACAATCGATACGTCCGCACCGTAAATCAGCGGGTCACCTGTTACAAAGAACGTGGATGCAAAATCCTTAATGTTCTCCCACACGTGGTATTCCTCCTCCCTCTCGCCTAGTGGTTCATACTGGAATGATTCATTCCAGGCATGTTGTGCGATTCAGTTTTTTGCTGCGTATTTTGCGAAGTCTCATTAGAAGACTTGTCACCTGCAGGCGCAGGAGGTTTCTCCATCACATAGTCCATATCGTGACCATGGCCATATTTGGCAACGATCTCTTCAAACATACCTTCTGGGAATGCAGAATACGTAAACTTATCTGTCACGCCAGGCTTGCGAAGTTCTTCATAATCTGCCTTCGTCATAGCTGGAGTCGTACTTTTTACTTCTTTGACCCAGTTATCGAACTCTTCTTTCGGTTTTGCCACTACATTAAACTGCATTTTGGCGAAGCCTTCACCAGAGAAATTGGAGCTAAATCCAGCGAATGTACCTGGTTCATCTGCTTGCAGATACAGCTCGGTAGCCATTCCCGCCATCGCATAAATCTGTCCACCCAATTCTGGAACCCAGAAAGAGTTCATCGGTGCATCAGCAGATACCTGGAAGCGAATCGGTACGCCTGCTGGAATCTCCAGATGGTTAACAGTTGCGATATTTTGTTCTGGATACGTAAACATCCATTTCCAGTCCAAAGCCGTAACCTGAATGGTCATAGGGGCAACTTCTTTATTCGGGTTCTCTTTTAACAAATAAATATCACGGACAGTAAAGTAACCCAGCAATGCAACGATAACGATAGGAATAATCCACCAAATTACCTCTAGGGTTGTACTGTGTGCCCACTCCGGCTTATAACTTGCTTTATTGCCCGGTGTATCCCGATAGCGGTATACAATGAAAGCGGTAAGCGCAATAACCGGAATGATAATGACAGCGACCAATATCGTGGAAATAACAATGAGATTGTACTGCGTTTCTGCTACAGGTCCTTTTGGATTCAAGACGAGGTATTCGCTACCACAGCCTGTAAGCAGAACGGTGCCCAACACTGCCAAGATCCAAAACTGGATATGTCTCAGCATTTTTCCTCCGCTCATTCTCCTAATCCCTCCTAGTCACAAACAACGAGCATGTAATACTTTGATAGCGCAGTTCTTTTTAGGTGAACTTCGCCTCACATATGTCGATAGTGCAGTCACTCTCTATGGAGAAGTCTCGAACGAGGTTTTGGAAAACCTTCTTTCTTTAATGTGCATTCACACTTTTCGAGAGTTCCTCACAATAGAGGTTTTTTAACACAAGTGAACTTCACTATTAACCGCATATACATACTATCAGAGTCAGCGAGCTTTTGTACTCGTTTTTAACGACGTTCAATATTTCGTAGCTTTTCTGTTACAAAGTGTTCACATAGCATTCACGAGTTGATCATATTCTTGTTAGGATTCTCCTCTTATGAATTCCACCACCCATTTTTGGTCATCTCGCCCAATCCTGAATGTCAAGTTCCTTTTCACTTTTAATAAAAAAACCAAAAAAACGCCAGCGCATTTGGCTGACGGAAAAATTCCGTATAAATAAAAAAACCTCTCATTATAATGAAGAAAATGAGAGGTTCTCTAAGGGATTGCTTTTATCTTGTTAGGCGTCATTTCTTTTTAGTGTCATCAAGCGAAACACCGTGCTCATAATGAAGATATTCATGCCAGCGATCAAAAATCCGATCGACACCATCAACGGCAAGTTCTGCGATCTGAAATCGCTTGCAGTGAATGCCATAATAACAGCACCTACAACTAATACTGTCCAAGCCATCCATCTTAATACATCTGCTGCTTTTCGATCGTTATTCATAACACAAAACCCCTATCGCTATAGATTTTTTGCGTGACCGTTTTTGTTTGATGCTCTTATTGTAACATATTATTCACTTGTTGTTCATAATTTGTTCAAATTTTTATAAAAAATTTGTCAAAACTTTTTTCATAAACCTATTGGCTATCGCATTGTTGCATTTTTACTTTGTGTCACAAATGTGAAAGCGTTATTGTTATAATGAATGAAGTAAACGGTTTCATACATTCATAACATCTTGATCTGTCATCGAAGGTGGTTTGCCCATGGTTCATACACCCAAAAAAGCCCGCATCAGCCTCTTGACCCAAATGGTTCTGCTCATTTCCATCGTTGTACTGATCAGTATGGGGATAGGAACTGCCTTATTTTCCTTCATATTAGATGACATTTTGGATCGTTATATTGGACAGCAAGCCATGACGGTCGCCAAGCTATCTGCCATGGACGAACGCATCATCGCAGCCTTCGAGACCGATACTCCTTCCAAGACGATTCAACCGATAGCCGAAACCATACGAATCGAAACGGGCGCCAGCTATGTCGTGATTGGAAACAAGGATGGAATTCGGTACTCTCACTACGACCCAAAGCAGATTGGACTACCGATGGGAACCAGCAATGACCCTGTCTTTTTAGAAAACCGCTCGGTCATTTATCGGGGGACAGGCATTTCAGGTCCAGCCATCAAAGCGAAAACACCGATCGTCAACAAGAACGGCGAAACAATCGGCGTCTCCTCTGTCGGCTATGTCATGAGTGATGTAGAGAAAAAGGTCGCGGAATACAAGGAAAGGGCCGTCGCCTTATCCTTGGTGCTGTTGGTTATCGGAATTATTGGCGCTATTATCATTGCCAGACGAGTCAAGCGATTGATCTTTGGTCTGGAGCCAGAAGAAATCTCATTTTTGTTTACGGAAAAAGCAGCTATTCTTGAATCGATCCGCGATGCTACGGTAGCAGTCGATATGCAAGGGCGTGTCGTCTCGATGAATAAACGTGCACGTGCCCTCCTCCAAGAGGATTTGACCATAGGAAAATCGATCGCTAGCCCGCAATTGCGCGACATCATTCATTCTGTCAATCGAAATACACAAGAAATGAACTACAAGATCTTGCTGGGGCACGAAATTTTTATAACCGACTACTCTCCTATTTTGAGTAATAACGAAATCAGAGGCGTGGTCTTCACATTTCGTCCAGAGTCTGAGATCGAGCAGCTCACTGAAGAAATTACGAAGATCAGTTCCTTTTCGGACAATATGCGGTCACAAAATCACGAATATTTAAATCGTTTGAACACCATCTATGGTCTACTCAAGCTAAAGGAGTACGACAAAGCAATCGAACTCATCACCGATGAAGTAAAGGAACGGCAGGATATTCTCGCCTTCATCATGAGCTCAGTAAAAGAGCCCTTCATCGCAGCTTGCCTGCTAGGGAAAATCAATCGCTCCAAAGAACTGAAGGTTTTGCTCGAAATTGATCAGGACAGCTATTTGGGTAATGTACCTGACAGCTTGGATACAAAGGTATTGGTCACGATTCTCGGCAATTTGATCGACAACGCGATGGAAGCTGCACTCGAATACAAAGGCTCTGACGCAATGGTTCACGTATCCTTTACTGATTTAGGTGGCGATATCATTTTTGACATCGAAGACAATGGGCACGGGGTATCAAAAGAATTGGAGCCTCACATCTTTGAAAGCGGTGTCACTACAAAAGCAGGTGAAAATCGCGGACTCGGTTTGGCCATTGTGAAAAACGCCATCGAGCTGTTAGAGGGGCAAATATCACTCGGGAGAAGTGACTTTGGTGGAGCGCGTTTCACCGTCGTTGTCCCCAAGAAATGGGACAAAGCAAGAACAGAGGAGGCAACCCACGATGTCTGAGAAACCCATTACCGTCATGATCGTGGAAGATGACGAAATTGCAGCTAGAATCTATGAACAATTCACAAGTAAACTGGAAGGATTCCAGATTATTGCCACGGCCACGACTGGAAAACAGGCATTGGAGATGCTTCACGTCGTTACGCCAGATGTGCTGCTTTTGGACATTTATTTGCCGGATATGAATGGGATTGACCTGTTGCGTGAAGTACGGAAGCATTTTCGCGGGATTGATGTCGTCATGATCACAGCTGCAAACGATGTGGAGACCGTCCGTGAAGCGATTCGTGGCGGGGCATACAGCTACATCATCAAACCGATTATGATCGATAAATTCATGTCTACCTTGGAGCAATATGCCAATACGAGACGCCAGTTGCAGCAGCATACAACCATTGATCAAACAGCAGTGGACAAGCTGTTTACGAAAGCCGCACACACTCCTGCTACCAAAACCGTAGAGACTGTCGCCACTCTCCCGAAAGGCATCGACAAGCTGACATTAAAGCTGATCCGGGACAAGATGAAGGAGACCACCCAAAGCATGAATGCCGATGATCTCGCTGCACTGGCTGGCATGAGCCATTCGACCGTGCGCAGATACCTCGAATTTCTCGTCTCTATTAATGAAGTGATGGTCGAGACGTTCTATGGAACCGTCGGACGTCCGGAAAGAAAATACCGCTGGGTGCCGCAAAAAACGGCCAAATAATGCCTGATGGCAAAAAGAAGGGAAGCTTCATTTATGAACCTGAAGCTTCCCTTTTTCTTTTGTGGCTACCGGTTGTGTCGTACCTGGACTCTTTCCCCGAAACACTGTGATGATAACAACAGCTGCGATGATCATGACAGCAGCAATCAAGGTTTGGCCCGTCAATTGTTCATCAGCGATCAGCCAGCCTAAAAATACCGCGACAATCGGGTTCACATAGGCGTACGTGGAAACCAGTGAAGGCTCTGCATTTTTCAAAAGCCAAATGTACGCCGTGTAGGCGACAATGGAACCGAATCCAACTAAATAGCCAAAGGCAACCCATGAACGTAAGGAAATCTCCGATACATGTAGCTTCGTCCAATCGTCGAGAAACAGCGACGCGATCCCCAGCAAAATTCCTCCGATGATCATTTGCAAGGCGGTCGCCATCACTGGTGATGCCGGGAGCTTCGCATTGCGCGAATACAACGATCCCACTGACCAGCAGATCGAGGCAAACAGGAGCGCCAGGATTCCGATGGTATCAATCCCTTGATTACCTGTGCCCTCGGGATGGACAACCAGCACAGCGATCCCTGCCAAACCAAAAAGAATTCCTCCCAGGACGCCAACCGTCGGCTTCTGCTTGCTGCCACCGATCCAGTTGAAGACGAGAATCCATAATGGAACTGTAGCGATTAACAAGGAAGCGATTGCTGACGGTACTTTAAGCTGTGCCCATGCGACAACCCCGTTGCCTCCCAGAAGCAATAACGCCCCAACAATTCCTGCCCCTCTCCATTCTACAGCACTGGGCAGCTCTGCTCCCTTCCAACGTCCGATCAGGAATAGGACCAATCCTGCCAGAAAAAATCGCGCCCCTGCCATAATAAAGGGAGGCATCGATTCTATGGCGATCTTCATTCCGAGATAAGTGCCTCCCCAAAACAGGTAGACCGCTAGCAACGCAATCGTAACGACAAATAATTTCGAGTCTTTTTTTCCTGTCATTGTGTTTCCACCTTGGTTTTCAAATTTCTTTCCATCCATCCTCGTAAATCGTCGACAAGACGAAGGTCGTAGAGGTTTCCAGTATTTCGTCAAACTGGACCATTTCATCGATCAAATTGGTGATATCTTCTGGTGCCGTCGCACGTACTTTTAGCATCATACACCACTCTCCCGCGAGCCGCTGGCATTCGATAATGGTCACGTTCGGTACCTGAACGTTCACAATCTTCGCTGTGATTTCCTTGAAGTTTTGACATCTTGCTTTGACAAAGATCAATACCTTCAGCTTTTGCTCTAATTTTCTCCAGTCAATGATGCCACGGTAACCCTTGATAACGCCATTCTTTTCGAGCTTGGCAACCCGTTGGTGGACAGCTGGTCGCGAGATGTGCAGCAGCTTGCTGATTTCCTCGTGAGATATCCTTCCGTTTTCCTCGAGCAATCGAACAATTCTCAGGTCAACCGCATCCATCACATACCTCCTGTTGTAATAGTAGCATATTCATCCTTCATATAGACCATTTGTACTCTATATTGACCGCATTCGAACGAAAAGTAAATAGAGAGCAACATATCACAAATATAATGCCAAAAACCGTCGTGAAAACTCCCTTATCATGACGAATCGTTACTTAGGTACCCATACAAAAAAGAACAAGCCCCCGCTTAATTGTAAGCGGGGACCAGCTTAGAAGCATCATCCTAATCATTCTAGCTTTTCAAACAAAGCCATCCATTCATCTACTTGGATGGAAACGACTTGCTCGCCCTCTTTTTCTACTGCAAAGTAGGCTTGGATTTCTTTATCAGCACTTGTAATATGCGCGGTAACTTGCTCAACCTGCTCCTCAGACTCTGTCGTACGTCTGACCCAAGTCGCATACGGGAACGTCTTTTTACGGATGCGCGAATGGCTCTCCACCAGCCCCTCTTGCTCCATCCATGTTAACCATTCGGAGCGTGAGTAGCTTCGTACATGACTGTGATCCCGAAGTTTTTCCAGCGTATTCACAAATCGATCGAGCTTTTCATCCTCTGCTGCGATATTGTCGATCAGCACGAATTTTCCACCTGGCTTCAGGACACGGGCCACTTCTTTTACAAACGCCTCTGGGTTGGGGAAGTGATGAGCCGCGATTCTGCACCCGACTGCATCAAAGGACTCGCTCAAAAACGGAAGTGCTTCCGCGTCCGCAACCACATAAAAGACATTGCTTGCGTGAGACTTCAGATGGTTTCGCGCCGCTGCAAGCATCGGCTGTGTCAAATCAGTCGCAAGGACTTGACCAACATGTGGAGCCATTGCCTTGGTAAGATGACCGCCACCCGTTGCTACATCGAGAAACACCCAATCAGGCGACGGACTCAGCCAAGGTGTCAAGAGAGCGAGATCCTCTCCCGTAGCGTGCGTCTGGCTATTCACATATTTTTCAGCATTCGCTCCGAACTGCTGTTTGACTTCTTCTTTGATTTTTTTGTCATCGCGCATGAGAATGGCCCTCCTCTATTCTTCGTTCACGATTACTTTTTTCCCTCTCATTTTCATGATCAAGGGAACGGTGATCCACAGAAACGCAATGATCAGAAACACCAGCGATACTGGCTTTTCAATAAAGATAGAGAAATCGCCATTGGACGTCGTCAAAGCACGTCTCAAGTTGTTTTCAATCATTGGGCCCAAAACCAATCCCAGAACGAGTGGAGCCATTGGGAAATCGTTTTTCGCCAAGAAGTAACCCACGAGTCCACAGAGGAGCAGCAAGACCAGATCAAATACCGAGACTCGTACTGCGTACACTCCGAACACGGAAATAGCAACGATCATCGGGATCAAATATTTAGGCGGTGTCTCAATTAGCTTCGCAAACACTTTTACGAGCGGCATGTTGAGGATCAAGAGCATGACGTTACCGATGAACATACTAGCGATCAAGCCCCAAGCGATATCCGGATGATCTTCAAACAAGAGTGGGCCTGGCTGCACGTTGTACATAATCAGTGCCCCCATCAATACCGCTGTCGTCCCTGTTCCCGGAATCCCCAAGGTCAGAAGCGGAATCATCGCCCCGCCAGATGCTGCGTTATTCGCCGACTCTGGAGCCGCTACCCCAGCGATTGCCCCTTTGCCGAATTTTTCAGGCGTTTTACTGATCTTCTTTTCCAATAAATAGGCGAGGAAGGATGCCAGTGTTGCACCAGAACCAGGAACGATTCCTTTAAAGAATCCAACCAGCGATCCGCGGAGAATCGGTCCAGCACTTTCCTTCAAGTCTTGCTTGGTCGGTAAAATTCGGGAGATTTTGGCGATCTCCCCCTCATTGATATCACGTTCGAGGATCGTCTTGAACACTTCCCCGAGTGCAAATACCCCTACGGCGATCGTTAAAAATTCCAAACCGGAATATAGCTCGGGCATTTCAAAGGTAAAACGCGCCACGCCGGATACATTGTCCAACCCGATCGTCGCGATCAATAAGCCAAAAACCGTCATCATCAATGCTTTGGTCACGGACTTGCCTGCCAGCCCGCTCAGTGCACACAACCCCAAGATCATCAGCGAAAACTCATCTGCCGGACTGAGCTTGAGTGCTACTTCAGAGAGTGGCTCTGCCAAAAATACCAGACCGATAAGCGAGACAAGCCCTGCAAAAAACGAACCAATTGCAGCGATGGAGAGAGCGACTCCCGCTCTTCCCTGCTTAGCCATTGGGTATCCGTCCAGTACGGTAACCACGGAAGATGACTCACCAGGTGTGTTTAACAAAATCGAAGTGGTAGAGCCGCCGTACATCGCTCCGTAGTAAACCCCTGCCAGCAAAATAATGGCACTGGTCGCCGCTGCTTCTGGCGGCAGTCCACTCGTCAACGACGCTGTCACCGGAATCAACAAGGCCACGCCACTGATTGGTCCAATCCCTGGCAATACCCCGACTACAGTCCCGATCAAGACGCCGACAAACGCAAAGATGATATTTTGCCATTGCAGGGCAGTGGCAAATCCGTTCAGCAAATAGTCAATCGCACCCATTTCATCCACCTCCTACAAGCCTAACCATGTTGGCAAACCGGGCAATGTGCCATCGAGAACTTCCACGTACAACAAGTAGACACCGAATGAAAACGCTCCGGAAATGAGCACGCTGTTGAGCCATTTCCCTTTCTGCATCGTCTGAAATCCAACTAAAAGGAAAAGGAAGGTGCTGATCACATAGCCGATTTCCTCCAAAAGCAATACGTAGAATAATGCCGCTACAAGAATGATGAGGAACCGTTTGTAATCGAGCTTTTGCCTCTCTTTTTCGCCCTCTTGCTTGTATTTGAACGTCTCATAAAATAATCGCAGGCTGAGCAGGACCAGAAGACTTCCGAGTCCCATCGGAAAAATGTTTGGTCCGACATTGCTGCCGTAAGCACTCGCGGAGATGTTTTGGCTCCCAACCACAAATGCTACGCCCAACACGAGAAAAATCAGACTGGCGAAGCGGTCAAATGTTTTGCTCACCTATGTTCCCTCCTGTTCATACAAGATTCCAGAATGAAGGAGGAGAAGGATCGCTCCTTCTCCATCCCCCATCAAACCTTTTTATTTCGCCATTCCGAGCAAGCCCAGGATTTCCTTGAACATTTTTTCTTGCTCAGCCAGGTAGCTCTTGAAGTCTGCACCGCTTTTGTATCCATCGTCCCAGCCGTTTGCTTCCAGCTCTGCTTTCCACTCTGGAGTCTCTGTCATCGCTTTCAATTTTTGCTCCCAGTAAGCAACAGCATCTGGCGCCATTTCTTTTGGTCCGAATACACCGCGCCAGTTGATCAGCTCCGTGTCATAACCGGATTCTTTGTAGGTCGGGGTGTCCTTGAACATACCTTTCAAGCGCTCAGGGGAAGAAACACCCAGGATTCTTACTTTGCCGGATTTCAAGTATTCACCCGAACCGGATACATCCGTTGCCAGTACGTCAGCATTGCCACCTAAGAGTGATGCGATCGCTTCGCCTCCGCCATCGTAGGAGATGTATTTCACTGATTTCGGATCAATTCCCGCTTTTACAGCTGGCATCAAAAAGGTCAAGTGATCAAGCGAGCCAGGAGCAGAACCGCCTGCAACCGTTACTTTGGTTGGATCTGCTTTGATTGTATCCATTAACGATTTCAGATCCTTGTATGGAGAATCGGCTGCTACTACGATTGCGCCGTAATCTTTCGTCAATTGTGCCAATGGGGTCATATCATTGTAGGAATGCGGGCTGTTCCCTTCTTTTTTCACATTGTTGATAACGATTGGTGTAGAGGGAAGCAAGAGCTTATAGTTGTTTTTCTTATCCTTCGTCACGAAGTCAGCCAAGCCTACTGCCTGTCCGCCACCTGGCTTGTTTTCGACGGAGATCGTCTTGTCCACCAGCTTGGTTGCTGACATCACCTTTGCGAGGGAGCGCGCTGTTTTATCCAAACCGCCGCCTGCACCCGACGGAGCGATTACCGAGATTGGTTTTTCCGGATAGGTAGAAGCTCCTCCAGAGGATGCTGTCTGCCCACCGCTGCCTCCACAGGCTGCGAGGCTAAGTGCCAGTGCTGTAGTGAGGAGTACTCCGGTCCATTTCTTTACTTTTTTCATTTTATTAACCCCCTCGATTGTTAGCGTTTTCAATTAAGTTAAAGAGATCATAGCATTGGATGAAAACGCTTCCTAGTTTGTTCAGATTATTTGGATAAACTCCATATTTATGATTTTTTTCATTTTTTTCACGCCAAAAAGACCTGCCGTTCCGATCAGGGAACGTACAGGTCTTGCAATCAATTCGACTGTAAAACAGCTTCAGGCGCTGGTCTCCTTTGGCTGTTTTATCCTGCTGTGGCGGTTCGCCCACGCACGAGCACCGAAGGAAAATAGAGTAAGGACAAGAACCACACGAAACAAATGAAACGCCGTCACCAAGAGCGGATCGGCTCCTGTCGCCAAGGCAGTCAAGCTCATCTCGGCGAGTCCACCTGGCACTGTAGCCAGAATCGACGTCACGATATCGGTAGCGGTCACGTAAGAAATGCCGATGGCAAGCGCAATCACCATGACGAACAAGAACAGGGAATGCATCAGGCCGAACAGAAAGAATCGGCGGTTTTTGGCGATGTCCTCTCGTTTGAAGCCAAGACCGATGCTGACCCCGATGAATATTTGCGCCACTTGGACCAAGGTGCTTGGCAACACAGGAGCCTCTCCCACAAGGGATGTATTCATCGAAATCAAAGCGGTCACGAGTAAGGCACCTAGCAGGAACGGGGCAGGTATATAACAACGTGACGCAATCAGCGCTCCAATGACACCAGCCACTAGGATCATTACTGTTTGTCCAAGCCCCAGCATGTGTTCGGTAGTAGCCATCTGTATCGCAGCATGGGTAGGTAGAAATGTCACAAGATAGGGAGTACAAAGCACGACGCTGATCGCACGGATTGAGTGAAAAATCGTGATGACTTGTTGATTTCCTCCCGCCGTTTGCCCGACTGATACCATTTCCGATAATCCGCCGGGAATATTGCTGAAGATCGCCGTTATTCCGTCCACTCGGCAAACTTTATAAAATACCCAAGCGTTCACCAAACTGATCAAGATCGTCAAAATCGTAGTCACGAGCATCAATCCGATGTGCCCCGTCATCGTCTCCACGATTTCAGGTGTCATACGTAGTCCAAGGGTGATCCCGATCACAGTCAATCCAGCTTGACGAAACCAACGGGGAATCCACAGATTTTTGACCCCAATCATATTGCAAACAACTGTCGTGACCAGCGCTCCGAGCAGCCAAGGAAGTGGGCTGTGGATGGTAGCAAACAGCCAGCCTCCCAGTGATCCGAGCAGCAATGTAAACAGAATACGTAGCAGCATAAGCGTTCCCTCTCCTACTTTCTGACGTTGTACGAAGCTTCTAAGGTGGGGGTACACCTAGTGTAAAACAATTGTTCTCGCAGCAAAAATACAAAATGGTTATCGTTGGCGATTCCTTGAATGAATAACAACACGGTCATGACCGTGTTCCCCTCTCTTCGGGGGACAAAAGTGTTGACCACAAGCGGTCGCATCCACTTTTATGAAAAACGTCGAGACGTTTTTCATAGAAAAAAAACTGCTGGCTCCACAGATTCGGAGAGTTCCCAGCAGTTCCTTTTTCCTTGCTTAATCGATGAATGGTATCTCACCCTGCTCCATGAAGCCCACAAATGCCTTAACCATTTGCAATTCCATCGAGTCAGCATGATAAAACATCCAGGTACTTCGCTTGATCGGCTCCCCTTCTGCTGTAGTCAGCTCAATCATGTGCAGATCGTCTTTGCCATTCAGCACGCCTCGTGGAAGTATGGCGTACCCCAAACCGTTTGCTACCATTTCACTGCATGTATCTGCCTTGTCGACCTCCATGCCAATCAGCGGTGGTTGGGAAAATCGTTCGGTCCACCAGTTGTCCACTAATGCACGCAGCATCGGATCTGTCTCATAGTCGATTCGCGGCAGGGTGGGCAGATCATCGATATGAATAGGTTCCGTGGAAACGACATAGACCGATTCCTCGAACAGCAAATGCTTTTGGTCGGACCAGTTGTAGCTTCCCCGGACGAAGCCTACGTGCACGTCCTGATTGTACACGGACTTGTACACGTCTTTGCTCCATCCGGTCATCACCTTGTACTCGACGTTTGGATAGGCTTCCTTGAACTTTTTCAAGATCATCGGGAGCTTGTACCGTGCAAAATAGTTGGAAACCCCCAGCCGGAGTGTACCATTGACCTCGTCTCCCATGTTCAAGACATGCTCCTTGATATTGCGCAGTCTGAGGAGCATTTCATCCGCGCATTTGGCCAAATACTCGCCTTGAGGAGTGAAATGAACACCTCTACTCCCCCGTTGCACAATCTGTACGCCAAATTCTTTTTCAATCTGCCGCAGTCTTTTGGTCAGTGCAGGCTGGGACAAATACAAGCTTTCGGCTGTTTTGGTGATGTTTTGTTCCTGGTACAAGGTTTGGAGAATGTACCAATCGCGATATTCCATAGCTAAAGTGTCTCCGCATGATTATTTGTCACTTCTTTATTTAACACATTTTTCTCCTTCCGTTTCAAATAGTTTCCAATCACAATCACCAAAAGTGCCAATGCTACCGGCAAAATCATATGCAACGACGGCATTACCCCATCCAGGAAGCTGCCAACCGCTTTGTCTCCAACAATCATTTCTCCTGCTGTATATCCGAGCAAAGCCGCCCCCAACAATACGATGATAGGAAAGCGGTTCATCAACTTCATCAGCAGCTGGCTTCCCCAAATGATGAGCGGGATGCTGATTGCAAGACCGATGATGACCAAAACCAGATTCCCGTTCGCTGCTCCGGCTACGGCAATGACATTGTCCAGACTCATAATCAGATCGGCAAAAATAATGGTTTTGAGTGCCTCAACAAAACTCGATCCGCCACCAATATGACTGTCCTCTTCTTCACCTTTTAACAGCTTGACCGCAATCCAGATGAGCAAAAGTCCCCCGACGACTTGGACAAACGGAATATTCAACAGCCAAATGGCAATGAAAGTAAGGATGATCCGCAGTCCGATAGCACCGAAGCTCCCCCAAAAAGTGGCTTTCTTCTGTAGCTCTGGATTCAGGTTGCGACAGGCAAGAGCAATAACGACTGCATTGTCTCCGCTCAGGACCAGGTTGATCATAATGATTTGTAGTAAGCTAAGTAAGTATTCTGTCATGATGTCTCCCTCCAAAATTACTGATACTGACAATAATAGACCTATCTTTTTGTTAGTGCAGTATTATTTCTATTATTTGCATATATTTTTTTTGAAAGCGCTTGTCTGGAAATAGAAAAAACCTGTCTTCGGGACAGGCTACTTCTTGTATCCATACACAGAATAATCCGCCCGCACTTTTCGAATTGCTAGCCAAACCGGCAATCCCCTCGCTACCCAACGCAGAGCAGACATTATATTTTGTTCATTTTCAAACTGCTCGACAATGATGACGGTCTTTTCATTGATGTACGTCTGTAGCTCATCCCAGCCCATTGCCGAATAGCGGTCATTTCCGTACGTTTTCAACGCCAAAAAGTCTTCACGTTTCGGGTCCTTTAGCTGGAGGAGATGTTGTATGGCTCTCGCGCATTCGGGATGAATGGTATTATTCATGATGTCATGCCTCACTTTGGTACGGGATGACTTTATGTTAAACGATTGCAGCAAGCTTCGCACGCAAATAAAAAAGGCCATCATCACTTTGGTAGGATAACGACCTTTTGTGCTTCTGCTGATTCAGTTTTTCTGCTCTAGTCTTCGTCGTCCGTTGTCCCATGTCTGCGAATGCAAAGATGCTTCTGTTAAGCTCTGGATTTCTTTTGCCTTCACGAGCCAGTTTTTCCCGCTGCTTGCGTGCTTCGCTTTTTGCCATACGTCTTTCACTCCTTTTTGACGGCTCTTACGATGAATACCGTCCTTGGTGTTATCATAGAACGCTTCCTGCATTGTTGCAACGAAAATAGTGAAATCGCCCACAACACTTGTCCACTCTTTTTTCTATTCCCTGAATAGGATAGATTGACAGGAGGTGTTGATACTCGATGAAAAAGAAAAAAATCACTGCGACACGCGTGGAAAACCAAGTGTACTCCAATAGGGTTCTACGCTCTGAATTTGATCGCAACTGGCGTACCGTGATCTCCAGAACGGGTTACGTTATTTATATTGCAACAACGAATCGGGCAAAAATAACTGTCCTGCTCTCAGATGGCTCAAGGAAATTGCTCATCTTCAGACAGGGCGGAAGAGTATTGGTTGGCGGTGGAGGTACCAGTCATTATAGCAAACCACACATTGCAAAAGATTTGTAATGTATGGGAATCGCCCTGCCCTGTATTCCTTGAGGTAGGGCGATTTTCATTGAACGGATAGCTTACTTCGTCTTAATAATCACCGTCATTTTTTGCTTCATTTTTGTGTCCTGAATCAATCCAATAAGCTCTGCTCGTTTCCACACAACAAATTTATGTTCTTGTCCGTTATGCATCTTGATCTTCATTCCATTTGGGATCACGAACATAGTATTCCGCTTTTCAACCGACTCAATATCTTTCAAGCTTAGTTCGAGAAGTTGTGTTTGAATATTGAAACTGTGTGGTTGAAAATAGAGTCTTTCACTCGTAATCGTCAACTTTCCACCTACTCCTTCCATTCCTCTGAATAGGTTGGCGGCTATATCCTCTTTGACAATCGATTCGTTTGGCCTGAGTTGCATTGCATCCTCTCCCCGTTGAAATACGAGTATGTTTTGGTTCGAATTGGTAGGCATTATATATTACCATAATTAGTCATTCGTATGTACAAATGAAAAACACAACAGATTTTGTCCACGATCTGTTGTGCCTCAATATACTAATCACGGCATCTATACTTGAATGGAGGCTCTGTCTGAATATAAAACCCATTCCGCACCTGCGCCGCCCAATTGGCAAAAACTTCTCGCCATTGAACCGTGTTAAAGAATTCATCAACCGTTTGATTATCAGAATCCCACACAATAAACGTGTTGAGTGGAGCAATACCTCCTGCCCATATTCCATTCGTGGCATCAGTGTCGTCTTCTCTGATCAATAATATGGGCAAGCCATATTGAAAAGCCATAGAAGGCTCAATTTGCAAAAAAACGGACCCTTCCCAGAAAGGAGTAGTGGAAGGAGGAGGACCTACATTCGTTTGTTTGATTTCAACGAGAAAGCGTCGAAAGTTGATTGCCAACAGCCCATAGCTGGATAAAACTAGCCGTCGTATGCTCGTCAGGATGGTTTCGGGGTACTGTTCACTTACAGGTAGTGTACGAGGAAAGAGCAAAGCATTCTCAATTTCGGAAATAAGCCGGTTTTGAAACTGACGCTGTTTGTTGTTCAACGTATTTGTCGTGCTTAAAAAAACCGGAATGCGAAAGGCGCGATCTAGGCATTCCTCGTATTTTTGGGATGAATGAAGAGCTTCCGCGCTAAAGGAATCTTTTTCGCTTCTCACATTTCTCATCTCCTTTGCTCTCTATCTTATTAGGAGAGGAGTAAATAAGATTGGACATAACACCCAGACTTCTCGGCCTTTTTTGCTACTGTTTTATCCAACGCTCACTGCCTTATTCAAAAAAAGCGCTGGAATATTCAACTACTCCTGAAACATTCGCCAAAGCATTCACTTGCAGCTCCATCGCCATAAATACCTCATCGGGTACTTCGAAAGGTGCTTTTATGCCCCATCGGGAAGCTTTCTGAAAGCCAAACTTCGGGTAATATTGTGAATGCCCGAGGACAACCACCGATTGGTATCCCAGTTCTTTGGCTTTTTGGAGGGCTTCGAGAATTAACTTCTTTCCTATGCCTTTGCTTTGGTAATCGGGTAGGACAGACACGGGGGCAAGCGCAAGTGACTCTACGCTTTGAGAGTCATTGCGAATGTTTATTTTCGACAAAAGAATATGTCCCACGATTTCTTGATTCTCTTCATCCATCGCGACTAGTGATAGCGCTGGGATGAATGAATCTGATTTTCTGATGCGAGACACCAAATCATGTTCTTTTTGGTCGCTAAACTCCGCATTCGCGAATGCACTTTTTACGACGTGTTCCGTAACAGAATAATCATCTGTATGTTCAATTCTGATTCTCAAGTTCATCGTTCCCATCTCCTAATTCCATATCGCTTGTGTTGCCCATATGTTATCGCATCTATACGGCAAAACGCCCTGCTCGTATGTCTGGAGACAGGGCGCTTTGTTTGTTTAAAGACACAAATTAATAAGTAAACTTGTTGATCAAAACTTTCAGCTCTTCCGCCAATGACGACAAGGATTGAGCGGAGGATGAGATCTCTTGCATGGATGCGAGCTGCTCCTCAGTAGAGGCTGCTACTTCCTCTGCTGTTTCAGCATTGCTTTTCGCGATGGTAACGAGCACATTGGCTGTCGCGGTTACCTCCTGAACAGCAGCAGAGATTTGTTGCGCGATTGAAGAAACCTCTGCAATATGCGGATTAGTCAATCTGGTGCTTTCCATAATGCCTTCGAACTTGTGGATCGTCTCCTCCGAAACGTTCAAGCCTTCTGCAACATCCAGTCTGACTTTTTCCATGTTGTCGACGGATTGCTTGGTTTCGCGTTGAATCTCTGTGATCAATTCAGAAATTTGCTTGGCCGATTCTTGTGATTGCTCAGCCAAGAGTCGCACCTCTGTAGCTACAACCGAAAACCCTTTGCCATGCTCACCAGCCCGTGCCGCTTCAATTGCTGCATTCAAGGCCAGCAAATTCGTCTGCTGGGCAATCCCACTGATGACATCCGAGATCGTACCGATTTCTTTCGAGCGATCATAGAGCGATTTGGTCATGCGATCCGACTCTTCTACCGATTCATGAATCGACTTCATTTGACTCATAACCTGAGCGACAAAGTTGCCTCCTTCTTCCGCCTGAACCGTAGTTTGCTGGGCAGTATCCGACAACACATTGACACTCTCTACAATCCGTGTGACCCCTTCCGAAATGTCCTGCAATGAGTGAACATTTTGGTCGATTCCGCTCGTTTGTTGTTCCGCGTTGCCAGCTACCTCCTGAACGGCTGTCGTTACAAGCTCGGTTGCTATGCTCGTCTGCTGCGCACTTGCAGTCAATTGCTCCGAAGACGCTGCTACTTGCTCCGCTCTGGCTTCGACATCTGAAATGAGAGCACGCAGGTTATCCTGCATCGTGTTAAACGCATGGCCGAGCTCACCGATCTCATCGGTTGACCGCACGTTAATCGGGTCAGTTAAAATGCCTTGGCTTACTCTGACCGCATGTACCTTCACTTCCTGGATAGAATGGAGAAGGGAACGCAGTACAGCTGCTACAATGAGTCCCCCCAGCAGCAAGCAGATCGTGATCGTCCAAAACGTTTGCGCGAAAATCGGCTGTGCAGCATCCTCAACCTCTGACAGGTACATCGACCCGGCGATTTTCCAGCCTGTAGCCGGATTCGTCACATAGTAGATCTGTTTAGGGATGCTTTGCTCTTCGAAATTGAATTTACCTGCTTCTGCTTGGTACATGTTGTCGTAAAAACTCTCTTGAGCCTGCGTTCCTGCCTGATTTTCCGGGTGGACGACATACTTCTTATTGCTGTCCACTATGATGACATCTCCATCGGAACCGATGCTGACTGAGTTTGTCAGTTGTTTGATCTGTTCAATTCCAACTGTAATGCAGATAACCCCTGCGCCATCGTCCGTCGTTCTCGCTACCGCTACCAAAACCTCACCTGATACCGCCGAAATATATGGCTCCGTTACAACGACAGTTCCCTTTTTCTCCATCGCTCTTTTGTACCAATCTCTCGTACGCGGATCAAAATCTGCCTGTACTTCTTGCTTGGGAGCTCGGAAGTACTGTCCATCAACCGTTCCCAGACTGATACTGGCTGCATCCGGATGCATGCCCATATACGAATTCATATCATGCATAATTTTTTCTTGGACATCCGCTGATTTCACGCTTGGTGTGATATCTTTTGCCAAATAATCAGCATCCTTCTTTTTGCCCTCGAACGTACTGCTGACGATGGAATTAACCAAATCGACATTTTCGTTGGCGCTGTCCATGATCTGTCTTTCAATTTCTTGTCTCGCTTGATTGTAAGCCAGGCTTCCAACAACAAGGGAAGGGACTAGCAGAATCAAGAGAAACGTGATGATTAATTTGGTTCGATAACTTCTGAACCAATTTGATAAGTTCACTCTCACTTCATTTCATCTTCTTTCTAAGTTGTATTAGGATAAACGATTCACGGTAGAGAAATCCTAATTTTTTATATCGGTAACGGAGGAAGGTTAATTAAGTAAAAAATATATAGAACTGTAATAGTATAAAAAAAGCCGGGATTATACCGCCCCCGAAGACATAAGAAAACCGCCCTGCTTATGCGTGATAGGCAGGGCGGTCGGTATTGGCTGGCTTATTTAGTAGCGAAATTTATTGATCATCGCATTCAGCTCTTCCGCCAATGATGACAGGGATTGGGCAGATGCTGAAACTTCTTGCATCGATGCGAGCTGCTCTTCAGTAGAAGCGGCTACTTCCTCTGCGGTTTCTGCATTGCCTTTTGCAATCATCGCCAACTCGTTCGCTGTCACCTTCACTTCCGCAACAGTCGCTACGATTTGTTGTGCGATCGACGAAACCTCCTCAATCCGCGGATTCGTTTGTTTGGTGCTTGTCAAAATTTCCCCGAATTTATCAATCGTACCTTTAGAAATTCGCAAGCCTTCCGTAACATCGCGTCAACCGCGCTTCATCTTCCCCAAGCGGATGAACTGTTCGTCACGTGCACGAAGCTTTTCTGAGACAGACGTATCCGTATACGAGTAAATACCCGCTCCGGTCTTGGTGCCGAGATTGCCTTCTGCTACTCGTTCCTCAATGATGGCGGGTGCTTTTGTCGAGGCATCCAGCTCAGGCGCCAGGTTATCCATCACGCGCTTCCACGTATCGAGTCCGCCAAAATCTGCCGTCTCAATAGGCCCGACAAATGCCCAACGGAAGCCAATTCCATCCTTCATCACCGTATCGATCTGGGCTGCATCTGCCACGCATTCTGCGAGCAAATGAAAAGCTTCTCTCATCAAAGCTGTTTGCAGCCGATTGGCGATAAAGCCCGGTACATCCTTTTTCAACAAAACGGGGGACTTCCCGATTTCTAGCATCAACTGCATGGTTTTTTGAACCACTTCCTGCGCGGTCTTCTCGTGCCTGACTACCTCGACCAACGGAACCAATTGGGCCGGATTGAAAAAATGTGTAATCATATAGCGTTGTGGCGTGGTTGCTTTTTCTATTAGTCGTGCTATCGAAAACGTAGACGTATTGGAAGCAATAATGGCATCTGGCTTCGCGTATTGCTCCAGTTTTTCAAAGAGCTCCCACTTTAGCTCGATGACTTCTGGTACTGCTTCTGTTATGACTTCTGCATCAGATACTGCCGCTCGCAAATTTGTGGTCAGAACGATGTGCTCGAGCGCTTCTACTCTAGACTGGTCTGAAATCACTCCCTCTGCAACTAGTAGGGAAAGGCTATGCTCGATGCTAGCTCTCGCTTTCATCAAAAACTCTTCCTGCAAATCGTAAAGAGAAACACGAAATCCAGCCAATGCGTATAACTGTGCAATTCCATGTCCCATAACACCTGATCCGATAACAGCCGCATGCTTTTCCATAGAAAGAGCCTCCCAGGGTGAATTAGGTTTACGAACAAAGCTTCTACGATCAAATACCTAGTTCCTGCCCAGCAAATCCTACTACTTTTATCGAATTTCATCCCTATGGCGCTTGCTGGGGAAGTCAAATTTTTGTACCATAAAAAAACATGTTTACAAATACAATTATTAGAATATAACGTTTCGTATCCGGAGGTACATATGAAACTACTGAATAAAGTCGTGGTCATCACAGGAGCCAGTCGAGGATTGGGTCTTGAAATGGCAAATGCTTTGGCAAATGAAGGAGCGATTGTTTGGGCAACCTCTCGAACCGCACCTCATCCGAACGAAATCACTCACTGTGCACCGGGAAGTGTGACGGATGTACAGCTAGACGTGACAGACGAGCAAAGTGTATTAACCCTCTTTGGTCATGTCCAAAGGTTATACGGACGTCTAGATGTCCTCGTCAACAATGCAGGAGTCGGCGTGTTTAAGCCTGTTGAACAAACAAGCTTAGAAGAATGGGAAAATGTTTTCCGCACCAATGTTACCGGATTATTTCTTTGCAGCCGTGAAGGGTACAAGATAATGAAAGCTCACGGAGGCCGAATCATCAATATCTCTAGTGTCTCAGGGTATATTCCCATTGCGGAAAACGGTGTGTATGGTGCTTCGAAATTTGCCGTCCAAGGCTTTTCCCAAATTTGCAATGAAGAATGGAAAAACGACAATGTGAGAGTCTCCACCATTTTTCCCGGCGCCGTTCATACAAACATGACGGAAGACCGGCATTTTTTTGATCCGAGTGCGATGCTCGTCCCAAAAGATGTGGCAGATACCGTGTTAGATATCGCCTCCCGTCCCCTCCACGTTCGCATCGATGAAGTCAAAATCCTTCCGCCTAAAGGCGTTCTCTAAATGAAAAACTAAAAGGAGAGTTTACCTATGCAGCAAGTAGCAATCATCACCGGAGCAGGTAATGGGATCGGGGCCGCAGCAGCAAAGCTTTTGGCTCAGCATGAGGTCCGTGTCGCTGTCCTTGATGTAATAGAAGAACAGGCACAGTTGGTCGCCCAAGAAATCAAGCAAGCAGGCGGTCAAGCCTTGCCCATTTGCTGTGATGTCGCCCAACGAGAGCAGGTTGAAGAAGCCATCCAGCTTGTAGAATCGCTTTTCGGAGATATCACCATCTTGATCAACAATGCAGGAGTTGGCGGTCCATTCCACCGAGTGGACGAAGTCTCCGATGAAGAATGGGATTGGATCATGAATACCAACTTGAAGAGTGTATTCCTATTTTGCAGAAACCTGTTGCCCAAGATGAAAGAAAGAAACTACGGTCGGATCGTAAACATCGCTTCCATTCAGGGCTTGCTAGGCTCTGCCCATTCATCCACCTACGTCGCTTCCAAACACGGCATGATCGGCTATACAAAAACAATTGCCTCAGAATGGGGAGAACACGGGATTACATGCAATGCCATCTGTCCGGGATATGTAGATACGGCTATGGGGGTACGTCCGGAGGATATTTCGGATTACATGCACCGGGTCATCGCCAAAAGTCCAGTGAAACGCGTAGCTCAGCCCTTGGAAATCGCCCAGATGATTTACCATCTCGTCGGACCACATAGCGGGTACATCAACGGAGCGAGCATCACCATGGACGGCGGGATTAGTAGTCATATAGGGATTACGGATCAGTTGTCCTAGTAAGGACATATAGAAAAAGCCGCACGCTCGGTCAGCTTCCACCGGGCATGCGGCCTGTCTTTCCTCCACCCTTATAGTCCAAATAAGTCATCCAGAAAACCACCGCAACTGTGATGCCTACAGAAACTTTTTTACTTATTCCCATGCTAACGTCAAGATCGAAAAAACTGAATGCTAACAGTACAAGAAGTATAACCAAGAGAATTTTTTTGATAATATCACCTCATTCATCCTACTAAAAGGAGCAGAGCCATCTGCTAGTCCATTCCACGAAAAAGCTATCAATTTACCAAAGATCTCACTTACTTATACTTTCTTTTAACCATCGTACAGATCTTGTTACCTGATCACATTCCTCTTGCAAGCCAAGCGCAGTAGTCAAGGGCAAGAACATATGCCGATATGTGCTTCTCAATTTTACTTATTTATTTGGTTACCTGTTTCGTCGTGTTCAATGCGTTCCTCCAATCATAATAGAATTATTGGATTCTGATTAATTTTGTTTAATCTCATTAATTTCATTTGAAGAATATAATCTAAATTCGCCTATTACAGTTTTTCCATCTGATTCATACAGTGGGATCGGTCTGTAACCAGTAGCTTCTGTAATTTTTTGAAAAGCAATTGCCTCTTCTGGTGAAGAAACCGGTGGCCTTAGATCGGAAATATTTACATATCCTTCAACCCCATTTTCGCCCGTTGCCTCAAGCAAGTCTGGTTCTTGTGATGGTTCTATTGTTAAAGGATCGCTTCCATAAGTTTGTCCTTGTTCGTTGATTGGATAATTAGGAGTTGAATTTGCATTTAAAGTAAGTACAGTAGGTATACCAATGATAGTTAGTTCAAAATTGCGCCCAAAACTGTGATGTTTTTCTTCTTCATAATCAACACACTCCCTTTCTTTGATGCTTTCTAATGTTAATACAACGGATGATCGGCAGGTGCTAAGGGTTTGTTCAAAAAATCTGTCTCTGCTTTCAGCACAAGAAAGTTCAATGTCTCTTAGGCAATTGGAAATCATAATCTGGATTTATTAGTAAAATATAACTTACTCTGGTAGATTAACACGGTTATTGTAGGGAATGCTGTCGAATTGTGTTGTTCATATGAAGTTCTAATTTAGTTATGTTATCCAAATTACACTTCCTCTTGTAATTGACGGAAATAGCTTGTACAGTGTTTCATAAATTTACACAATATTACATCACCAAGCACTTGGGAATAGTAGTTTCGAAAATTATCTCTAAACGAATTAGCCCCCATCTCGTAACGTGCCCCCCTTAAAGTAGACATTGGAAATTGCCCAGATGATTTACCATCTCGTCGGACCACATAGCGGGTACATCAACGGAGCGAGCATCACTATGGACGGCGGGATTAGTAGTCATATAGGGATTACGGATCAGTTGTCCTAGTAAGGACACATAGAAAAAGCCGCACGCTCGGTTAGCTTCCACCGGGCATGCGGCCTTTTTTCCACCTATAAAAAGCGGCGATGCACTTTCTTGCCGTCGTACGTAAACAACACTTGTCGGTCCTCCACCATCGATTCCAGGTGAATGGATTTTCCCCACATGGTATAGATGTAAGGCAAGGTTTTTTCTACGTATTTGACATCCAGCTCCAGCCCCTCGAAATGATGCTTCAAGTACAGCTCGCCGGAGCGTAAGTAATCTCCATCGTGTACGAGTACATAAGGGAATCCCCCGTTAACCCGCGTGCCCGCAAGTCCATCGCGTACATTCTCCCACTGCTTTTCCGCGACAACCCAATCGTTGCCCTGCTTGCCGAACATATACAAATCCAGATCACTGACGAGGTCCTTGGTCAGGAAGTTGCGAATGAAGCTGATGTCGGACTCCAGCTCACGCACCTCGAAAATTTTCGCGCGTCCCTCCCCTGGCTTGCGTCCGAAGCGCTCCTGTTCTTCCTTCGTCGGATTATCCCAGCGCTTTTCAATGTCCTCCAAAATTTTCAGACCCAAATGATACGGATTAATGCTCGTCGTCGAAGGCTGAATGACGGAGGAATGCAGCTTGGCAAATTCAATCGTCTCCGATTCCGTCAGCTCCATTTCCCGCAGGATGCGCATGTGCCAGTAGGTGGCCCAGCCTTCATTCATGATCTTCGTCTCCATCTGCGGCCAGAAATACAGCATCTCATCCCGGATGATCGTCAGCACATCCCGCTGCCAATCGTCTAGGATATTGCTGTATTCCATAATGAACAGCAGCAGGTCTTTTTCCGGCTCTAGCGGGAATTTGCGTGGTGCTTTTACCGGCTCGGCATCTTCTTTTCCTCTGCGGTCCAACCCCCAGAGATCGTCATATGGGGAGTGCCGTTCGTTCTTCGTCTTTTTGCTCGGATCCTCTGGGTCTCGTTTCCAACGCAGCTTCGGACGTAACAAGCTCGGATCGATGTGCTCCTGAATCGCCAAGCTCGCATCGAGCAAATTCTCGACAGCCTCCTTGCCATACTCGATCTCATACTGGCGAATCCGCTCTCCGCTGGCCGCCATGCTTTCGACCATATCCCGATTCGTGTTGGAGAAGCGCATATTGTTTTTGAAAAAGTCGCAATGAGCAAGGACGTGAGCCACAATGAGCTTGTTTTGGATCAAGGAATTGCCGTCCAAAAGAAACGCGTAACAAGGATTGGAGTTGATGACGAGCTCGTAGATTTTACTCAGATTCAGGTCATATTGCAGTTTCATACGATAGAACGACTTCCCAAAGCTCCAATGAGAAAATCTGGTGGGCATTCCATACGCGCCAAATGTATAAATGATGTCAGACGGGCATATCTCGTATCGCATCGGGTAAAAATCGAGATTGAACCCTTTGGCGATCTCGGTAATTTCGTCAATGGATCGCTCCAGTTCTTTTCGCTCGTCGTTGGTCAAATCGTTTCGCCTCCCCCTTTTGCCGTCGGTCTACTTTATGTATATGGAGGACCGGGGTAAAAGACGCCAGCCTTCCGAAGAAAAAAAGGCATCCCCGATAGGAGACACCCTTGATTTGTTTTTCAGTCTACCTTCTTAACCCTTGAACCAGTCGCGTACACCAGAATAAATAAGAGCTCCTGCGAATACGACCACAGCGGTGAGACCAACTCCATCTATTAGCGGGTCCAATCCATTAAGGAAGGAACCAGCTACCGGTGCTTTCAGCAATGCGTAGCCACCGAGGAGACCACCTACGTTGGAAATCCATTTGTTCATCTTACGTCACCTCCCGTCGCAGCAGCCTGTAAGCGTTGCCACTGCGATACTTTACTTTATGACGGAGGTTGACAAGCGGCTTGTATGGTAGTCCAAGGCGTGTTCACCAAATTACAATTGGGCTTTAGCGGTTGTTCAAAAAATCGACTTTTGATCACGAAGTAATTCTGCATGCATATTCGACATCGAAAATGACGTTCACCTTCAAAGTCCGGTGCTCATGTAGGATGCCTACACTCCGCTCCTCCTTTTTCAGGTTCTCGTCACTTTCTCGGTGCTGAAAAGCCGACTTTTTGAACTTGGATTTTTGCGTTAAAATAAAGAACGGACAAATGTACAGGTTATATGAATAAAGGAGTGACGCACTCATGAAGCTGTTTTTGATGCTTGGCAGTATCAGTGGATTTCTTTCGGTTGCGTTAGGAGCATTCGGAGCACATGCACTGAAGGAAAAACTAGACGCCTATTCGCTGGGCATTTTCCATACGGGCGTGACCTATCAGACGACACATGCGCTGGCTCTGGTGCTGGTTGCCCTGTTGCTTAAATGGTACCCGGATTCTTCCGGCCTCGTCTGGGCAGGCTGGTGCTTTGCAGCCGGAACCCTGATCTTCTCCGGCAGTCTCTACACACTGGCAATGACCGGAATCAAGGTGCTTGGTGCGATTACGCCGATTGGTGGAGTATTGTTCCTCGCTGGGTGGGCTCTGCTTGCGATTCATGCTTGGAAAACCGTGTCGTAGACAAAAGTATCCATATACTTGCAAAAGGTTGGGATTTTTACTCCCAGCCTTTTTTTCTGGCCCACGTATTCTACATCGGTCACATGCCTGCTTACATGCGGTGCGCCAGCTGCTGACACCCTCCATAGACGATTGCCATATGCTGTAGGGTTAGCAGTTACCCCAATCACAAGGAGAGGAAATCATGACAAAGCCCTCCTATACACGCCCCTCGTACTTTTATGGCGGGATACCAGATGTCTACATGCAGATGGGGTACTATCCGTTTCCCACTCCTTCTGCTACGGAACAGCTGAGTCGGAGTATTCACATTCCGTATGCGATGTCGATGGCAGATCAATGTAAATACTTCATGGGGCAATCGGAAAAAATGATCGTGGGCGATGGTGCTATTGGGATCGCTTCCTTATCGAATCCCTTACGCTCTGGTGTTCATCTATTTGTCAATCACTGGATGATCACCAATCCATCCCCGCACCCGATAGAAGCACATTTCTTGTTTGGCAAAGCCTCCTCCCTCACTGGTGCGACTCTCTCACGTCAAGTGACAGCAGGTTATGTCCAACTACCCGCTTGTCCCGTCGCCCAAGGACAACTCTTGTATGGCGCTGGTATGACCGATACGTTCTCGGATCATATCCACACCGCCACACGAATCATTCCGGCGTCTTCCACCGCTGAGGCGACCCCTGGCGGACAATGGATTCTCGGACCAGGAATGGCACTCATCGTTCGCGTTCCAAACACAGGTGAGAAGACATCTTTTTATTTTTCGATAGACTGGTGGGAACAACCCGTATATGGGTAGCTCTCACCAGAATGCTTGGCGGAGGGCGGACAAGTCTAGCGGCAACAAAAAAAGGAACCCCAAAGGAGTTCCCTGTCATTTCACTTTGTATTTTTCCTACACCATGTTGAAAAGCCAATTTTCACGTGTTAAAATGAGAATTGGTCTGTTGGTCAATCATTAAAATTCAAATATTTTATCTCCAATATAATAGTACCACATTCACTTTCGATTGTCAAAGCTTCAGGCCAAAAATGGGGAACGAAAAAGGAGCGGTACCATGAGCGTGACTGATCAAGACAGGAAAGACGAACAACAACGTGTTGAGGGAGTCATCTCAGAGATAAAGAACCGAATAGATGACCTCAAAGAGCATGTGAATGTCGTGAGCGAGGATATCATCGGAATTCGCAAGCATTTTTGGGACGATGTGACAGTCAACTTCGAGGATGCCATCGAAGCTGTGGAGACTTACGCCAGTATCAAGCAGCAAGCGGAGGTCCTGTCCGAGCGTGAACGTATCCATCGCCATGCCCAAAATCAGTTGCGTACGATGCAGCGATTGTTGCACTCTCCCTATTTTGGCAGGATTGATTTTCAAGAGGAGCAGGAACCGAAGCCAGATGCCATCTATCTCGGCATCGCATCCTTGCTGGATAAAAACGACGAGGAGTTTCTCGTCTATGACTGGCGCGCTCCGATCTCCAGTCTGTATTACGACTATTCGCCGGGGCCGGCAGAGTACAATACCCCAAGCGGAAACGTAAATGGAGAAATTACGTGCAAAAGACAATACATCATTCGCGACGGCAAATTGCTACACCTGTTCGATACAGGCGTGACGATTGGCGACGAGCTGCTTCAGGAGGTACTCGGCAAACAGGCCGACTCGCAGATGAAAAGCATCGTGGCTACGATCCAGCGGGATCAAAACCGCATCATCCGAAATGAACGCAGCCGACTTGTCATCGTCTCTGGAGCTGCCGGTAGCGGAAAAACATCTGCGGCTTTGCAACGAATCGCTTATTTGTTATACCGTTACCGCAAAACATTGACCGCGGAGCAAATCGTCTTGTTCTCGCCTAACTCCTTGTTCAACAGCTACGTCTCGACCGTTCTTCCTGAGCTCGGCGAGGAAAATATGCAACAAACGACTTTTCAGGAATACGCCGAGCACCGTCTCGGTGACGACTTCCGCCTGGAAAACCCGCTAGAACAGATGGAGTATGTACTGACAGCAAGTGATCAGTCTGGATACGAGGCGCGTCTGGAAGGAATCCGTTTCAAATCAAGCGCCTTGTTTTTGCAGGCCATGAACGAATACGCGAATAGCTTGAAGCAATCTGGTATCATGTTTCGTCCCGTTACATTTAGAGACAAGACACTGATCAGTGATGCGCACATCCATGAGCTATTTTATTCTCTCGATACGAGTCTGCCGATCCCCAATCGAATGGTACTCGTTGCGAAATCACTGCTGGCAGAGCTGAAAAAACTGGAACAGCGTGAACGCTCAAAACCATGGGTAGAAGATGAAATGGAGTTACTTGACCGAGACGCTTACGTAGCTGCCTATCAATCGTTGCGCCGCAAAAAGCAGTTTCGAGAGGATACCTTCGATGACTACGAACGCGAGCAGGAGCTCTTGGCCACCTGGATCGTCAAAAAGCAGTTCAAGCCCCTGCGTGATTTTATCCGGGAGCTTCAATTTATAGATACTCGCGCTATTTACCGCGAGCTCTTCATGTCACCAGACTTGCTGGGGACGTTGGTACCAAACACTCTCCAACACGATGTAATGGACAAATGGCCCGCAGTGTGCGAACAGACAGTAGGGCGTTTAGAACAACAGTTTTTGGCTTGCGAAGACATCCCTTCCTATCTGTATTTGCAGGAACGATTGGAAGGCAAGCAGACGAACAACCTCGTCCGTCATGTATTTCTCGATGAAGCCCAGGACTACTCCGCTTTTCAGTTCGCTCTCATCAAGAGCTTGTTTCCACGTGCCAAAATGACCGTGCTGGGAGACTGGAATCAGGCGATTTACGCCCATGCGTATCATCAGGATAGCTTTGATGCTGTCACATCCCTGTTTGAGCCTGAAGAGACGGAGACCTTCGTCCTGACCAAAAGCTACCGCTCCACCTATCCCATCGTCTTGTTTACACGACAGCTTTTACGAGATGGGAATGCGATTGAGCCTTTTATGCGCGACGGTCGCTTGCCAACCATCACCAAACTGACATCGCCTCAAGCTCATGCCGATCAAATCGAAGCACGCATACGTGAGCTCACCGATCATGGTCATCAGACGATCGCTGTCATTACGAAAACGTTAGATGAAGCCCAAGTCGTTCATGACGCTTTACAAGAGAGATTGCCGATTCGCTTGATCAAGCCCACTACTCTTTCCTTTGAGAAAGGGATCTTGATCATTCCCGCTTACTTGGCAAAAGGGGTCGAGTTCGATGCAGTAATCCTTTATGATGCTTCCGCCACATGCTATGGCGAAGAAAGCGAACGCAAGCTTTTTTACACAGCATGTACACGAGCCATGCACGAGCTGCACCTTTACTATTCAGGTGAAAAAAGCCCATTTTTAGAGGGCATTTCTCCTGAGTGTTACGAGCTGTTTATTTAACACAAAAAAGAGATCCAGCTGACCGCTTACTGGTTCAGCCGGATCTCTTTTTCACCTTTTTAGACCCACACAAATCGTGACAAGCAGCAGGATCAAATTCAGCTCATAACCGCCAACAAACCCTTTCGCCCATTTCACTGTCACAATTGCTCCTGCCATGATCGCAGCTAATCCCCAGGCAGCATATCTCGCCCCGACCCCGATGATCAGAGCGAGACCACCGATCAGTTCTACGATCAACACCAGATAGGCCAGCCACCCCGGCAAGCCGAGATCTCCAAACGTCGTCACAACAACAGCCATCCCTTTTTGCAGTTTGGCTATGCCATGGATGAAAAACAAGATTCCCGTCCCGATCCGTAATAAAGCAAACGCTTTTTCGTAAGCCATCTTGTCTTTTTCTCCCTCCCCTCCACCACTACCATATGCCCACTTGCGTACAATCAGTCTTGTGCTCTCCGGCGGGACAACAGTTCAAAGCTCTGGTGCTTACAACGAGGGCAGCCGCGTTTTTTCAATTGTTCTATCGTCACTATTTTTGCCTGTGCCCCTACCTGGATCGATCTTTTGCAACGCTTGCATTGATACTCACGCTTGGAAGGAGTCTCTTCGCCTGTGTACAGCGACTCCAGAAATGGATGCTTGATCGTCGGAGCCGTCAGCTCTGTGGTGGTGAGCACGATCATCTGTCCCTTATTTCCAATCATTTGCGCCGCTTCGTATTCATTGAAATGACTGAGCACCTCTCGTACGGTCAAGCCTGCCAGCACAAACTCCCGTTGCATATTCAGCGTAAAATCGGGCGATTTATGTGCAAAGGACAGGAAAATGGACAGTCCTTTTTGCTTTTGCAGCCCACTGATTCCACGGGATAAAAACAAAGCCATTCCTTGCAGCGTATAAGGTGGATCGGTGAAAAAGCAATCGTACCCACCCTGCAGCTTCTTCGGCAGCGGCTGTCGCAAATCAGCCTGATGGCAGGCTACGGACAATGATTTTTGCTTGGACACATCCGTAATGTACTGGAGAAATCGTTCATCGATATCCACCACATCGATTCGTTCTGGACGCTCTAGACCTGTTGGAAACAAACGCTTGAGCAAAAGCCCCAGCGAGATGCTGACCAAATCATCATCGCCGACGCATAGTATTTTTTTGCCGACCAAGCTCTGATTCCGCAAGCATAAGATCGCCCTGCGCAAGCTCGTCTCAACTGTGCATTTGGACTGATCGATCTGTACATCGACTTGCGGACGACCGGCAAAAATCGCCTCCATCTCCTCTTGCAAGTCAGCCAGCTCGGTTTTCCAAGCTTCGTCGTCTCTCATCAGCTTCTCGTACAGCTCTCGATCCAGCCCGCCATATCCTAGCTTTTGCTCAATGAACACCTCCCCTTCTGCGGTGCATCTCACCCCGCTTCCCTGCAATATGGTTCCTGCCTTGATCAGCTCTTTTTTGATGGCAGTCGCCACAGGCATAGGCAAGAGTACCTTTCTCGCCAGTTCTTTCGTAGGCAAATCCGGATGAAAATAACACGCAAGCAGAAACTGCTCGATTACACGCTGCCCTTCTTGCAAACGTACTTGTTTATAGGTGTCTTCGATATAATTTTTCATATGTGGAGAACCTCTTTTCAAAAGGGATGGATCCATCGCTGCATGCAAAAAGGCAGAGCATGAACATTCGTTCATCTCCGCCTTGAGGGCATACGTTCGCTACGTGCGCGTGGATAGTCACGCAAAAAAACCGTGCGTAAGAGCACGGTTCCCGTAGTTGAACAGATGGGAAGATGGATGACCGTAAGTTCTTAACTAATCAAGGCCTCCTCTGTTCCGTAGCAAATAAGCTCACATGACATGAGATTTTTGCCAAAAAGAATGGGAGTACCCTATCCAATTGCCTAGTTAAGAACACACACCGACATCAAAACGTCCCCTTTTAAAAAAGTTACCACCTATTATACGGTACTCGCAACGAATCGGCAAGAAGCTACATGGCAGTCTCTACAATCACACTTCTAGGCTGCTTCCGCTTTTCATGCAACCTGCGTCCCAGCCAATAAAAGATTAAGCTGACCAGCGCCAATACTGACATGACCAAAAACATCACAGGGCCACCATATGCGGTGAGCACCATGCCACCTGCCCACGGACCAAGAAAACTGCCTAGCATCGTTGCGCTTTGAGCCCCATAGTAAGTCCCTCGCATATTCCCGGGACTGATCTCGTCGATTTGCGCATACTCCGCCGGTACAATCAAGATCTCCCCTAGCGTAAATACGATCATCGCAGTAATAAACCAAGCCCAGTCTGGCGAAAAAGCAAAGCCAACTTCTCCTATGGCCATCAGTACAGCGCCACCTGCTATCCGAGCAAACAAGGAATAACGCTCAACCAGCCTCGTTATAGGAATTTGCAACAGCAAAACGGTAAATCCGTTGACGCTCATCAGCGTTCCAAACAAGGCGACTCCCTCAGAAAAGTTTTCCCGCAAGTATTGGGAAAGCGTAACAGACATCTGACCGTAAACCGTCACTAACAAGATTCCACCTGTGACAAATGTAAGTAGAACAACATCCCTTCTGAGAACTTGCCAGATTTCAGCCAAACTGGCTCTCTCTACCTCTCCGTTCCCCCCGCCGTCATCGGTGACGCCACATCTCCTACACGCCACTAATAAAATGAAGGCAAAGCTCACCAAGGATACTGTCGTCAGAAAAAACGCCAGATTACTTCCGGAAATTCCCAAAAAAGCACCAAGCATAGGACCTATCGCGAAGCCAAGATTGTTTGCAAGATAGCGATTCGAGAACACTCGAAAACGTTTATGCTCGGGAGTCAAGTCGCCCATCAGTGCTTTTGAAACCGTCGCAAAAATCGAGGCCGCCAATCCCATAACCATGCTAATCAAAAGCAAACCGATCGGATGAGCCACTGTAATGAATCCAATAATCGAGCACGCCATAGCAAGTAAGGAAAAAAACATCAGCTTTTGTCTGCCAAACAAATCAGAGAGAATCCCTCCAACAAATCCCCCGACTGTTCCAGCTAAAGGACCCGCCCCGATAATCAGTCCAATATAGGCGTGAGAGAGCTTCGTCGTTTCACCGAGATAGATGGCCAAAAACGGAATACTCATGGATTGAGTGAGCTGAACGAACACCGTCCCTGCCATCAACAGATGAACTATCGGGTGATACGCCTCCCACATTTGCCTCATTTTGCTCATACTGATTCAACCTACCCTCTCAACAGAATCATGCAATCTCTATAAGCAAAACTACTCTGATGTATGGAAAAAGGAACGAAGCAAGACAGGAAGACGTTCGACGAACGATTCGCGCAAACTGTAGTAGGAAATCATCGTACTACCTGTGTAGTGAGCACGAATCAGCCCCGCTCTGCGCAGCGCCGTTACATGATGATGGACGGTACTTTTGGCCAGTGATACCTGCTTCTGTAATTCACCGAGGGTACAAGTCTTTTTTGCCAGACAGCGCAAGATTTGCAGGCGCTTCTCATCCGCCAAGCACTGTGTCATGGGCAACAGCTCTAGGAGCGGCTGTGGTCTGGTCATTGCCGCATCTTTGACAGGGTACATGCAGGTGGCAAGCCCCCGATAAAAGTCGAGAACAGAAGAATGAGCACTATGATATTGCGGGATCAGTACAACTTCACGCAAATCCGCCATCGGCTCAATCCAGATACCGTTCGTCACATGATCGACCAAATCGATTGGAGGCATTTCTTTGACGCGGGCTGTCAGCTCATCGGCACTCCTTTGCAAGCTCTGCAAAATGCGTGGTTCCAGCTTCGAAAAATAATGTTCATTCCACCGGGTAAGCAGCGATAAGCTGTGATCACGGATTTCCCCCAAATTCAGCGGGATTGTCTCCACCCAAGGCGCGAGACGCTCATAAATTTCACCAGGAGGAATGCTTTCTAGCCACCCAAGAAATTCTTCGACGGATTTGGTCCGGGGCGATTGCGCTACAAGCAGTACCAAACGGTGGAGTACCTCCCAGCGTTCATCTGCGAGTTCTTCTGCAAAAGACGCCGGGAGCATTTGTTTCGTCTCCTCTTTCCAAGCCGTACCAAGCAAATAATGTTTGCGCTCCTTTTCGTAAATGTAAGTGTAGAGGCTAACGATACATTCATACGCAGGAGACCATTCTACTCTAATCGAATACATATCATTCATTCTATCACCATCGAACGTTTAGTTTTTCTCAGTGTATCATTCTTTGTAGAGATTGCATAGCTACTTTTGTCAAAAACAGTAAAACCCCGCCAGATTTACTGACGGGGCTTATCTACCACTCATTTTATACAAACGGCGGGTCCCACGCTTTTTTTCGCCAGCCCAACCGATGATCAACCACGTTCAAATCACGGTCCAAGACAACATCAACGCCGAATGGCAGCTTGCGGTTGTACCAAAAGCGCACATCACTCCACGTGACTTCATAACCGCCCTGAATCTCCTTCCACGTAACGTGGATTCGTTGCGCAAACCCGAGAAAAGCACGAACTCCGTCCACGCCGACAGTAGCCTGGATGATCGCATCACGATGCTGTTTCGGATACACATCCTCCAGAATCACACGTGCAAACTCGACTCTCCCTGTGTAAAACAGTTCTTCCGTCTCCACAACGAATCGCCAGCGAAAAGGATGCAGGCTCGGGAATACGTGGGATATGCCTCTTGTTTCCAAGGCATTTACTACCCGCCTGACGTTACGATGATGCTGCCAAGCCCGCACGCCGATATACAAGAGCGTCATGCCATATGCTGCCGGAAATAGCACGGTGGGATCTCCTTTAAAAGCTATCCACCATATCGCCGCTACCAGATGAACTGCGAAAAGCAGTGGCTCAAAAATCGCGAGCACATCCAAATGCACCCAGCGCTTGCTAATAGGGCGAATACACTGGACTCCATAGGCGTTTAGCATATCGAGAAAAACATGCAGCACAACAGCCAACAGCGTCCATCCGTACAAAATCCCGAACTGCCCCATCAGGCCAAACCCCCAGGCAAGAGGAAGACTGATGATGAGAGGCCACAGAAACAGCGCGGGAATCGAATGAGTAATTCCCCGATGAAAGCGAATGTAAAAAGAAATACCGCGAAGTCTGGCCACAGTATCGAAATCCGGGGCATGAGATCCCACTACCGTTGCGACCATCAGCGCCTGAGCAAGTGCCGGATCATGTGCCACTGCCGGCGTGATATGGGCTAAGCCCGCCAGTGTGGCACCTAACAAAAGATGACTGCCAGTGTCCATTACGATGCCTCCCTTTGCTAGTATTCCCTTCCCTTTTACTGTACGAAAAAATGGCGAGGATTCTATAAACCGCAGGTAAAGGTTATCCGAAGATTTCGTCTGCGACGTTAACAATCTCTCAATGAAAAAGCAGCCTGTCAAAGAAGAGACAGACTGCTTGGGAACTGCTTATTCGTGTTATTATGCTTCGTCCGTCAGGCGCAGGAATTCGTCGATGTCTGCCACAGCCAGATCAACAGCTTTTTGCCAGAACTCGACTGTCGTCATATCCTCACCGAGATGCTTCTTCGCCAAGTCCTCTACCATCAGGCGGCCCGTATCTTGGAGCAGTGCATCGTATTTCGGTGCGAAGCTCTCGCCTTCTTCGAGCGCACGCGCATAGACACTCAAGCTGAACAAGTATCCGAATGTGTACGGGAAGTTGTAGAACGGATACGACGTGATGTAGAAATGCAGCTTGGAAGCCCAGAAATGCGGCTCATAATCTGCCAAAGCCCCATTGTACGCTTGCTTTTGCGCCTCTTCCATGATCCGGTCGAGATCAGCTGCGCTAACCAGACCTTCTTTGCGCTTCTCGTAAAAGTCTTTCTCGAAAATAAAGCGAGCATGGATGTTCATGAAAAACGCGATGATTGATTGCAGCTTATCTTCCAAGAGCACCAGTTTCTCATCGTCATTGGCTGCATTTTTTACAGCAGCGTCAGCGAGGATCATCTCCGCGAAGGTCGATGCTGTTTCCGCTACGTTCATCGCGTAATTTTGGTTAAGTGCTGGCAAATCCCACATGACTTGCTGATGGTACGCATGTCCCAGCTCATGTGCCAGAGTAGATACATTGCTTGCGCTTCCTGCATACGTCATGAATACGCGTGACTGCTTGCTGACTGGGAAGCTCGTGCAGAATCCGCCTGGGCGCTTTCCAGGACGATCCTCAGCCTCGATCCAGCCCTCATCGAATGCCTTTTGCGCAAATTCAGCCATGCTCGGATTGAAACGGTTGAAGTGTTCAACGATCAAAGCAGCTGCTTCATCGTAAGACACTTCTTTATGTACCTTTCCAACTGGAGCCCCTACATCATACCAGCTCAGCTTATCTACACCGAGCAGCTTTGCCTTGCGCTCCAGGTAGGCAACCAGACGATCTTTGCGATTGTCGATGGCCTGCCACATTGCATCGAGTGTTTTTTCCTGCATCCGCCCGATATCAAGCGGCTCACGCAGAACGGAATCCCAGCCGCGATGACGGTACAGAGCGAGACGGAAACCACCCAAGTGGTTCAGCGCCTGTGCGCACAGCTCCGCTTCCTTGCCCCATGCCTCGTTCCACTTTTCAAAAACATGGGCACGAACAGCACGGTCAGGGCTACTCATCAGGTTAGATGCTTGCCCAACGGACAACTGCTTCGTCTCCCCATTTACTTCTACCTCGATCGTCATACGTCCAACGACCGTATTGTACAAATCTTGCCAAGCGTGATACCCGTCTACGGCCAAATCATTAGCCAGCACTTCTTGTTCTGGCGACAGCTTTTCCTGTGCACGGCGACGGCGCTCATTCAGTACATAAGCAAGCGGTTGCAATTCTTCGTCTGCCAACAGACTCTCCCATGCACCCCCGTCGACAGCCAACAGCTGTTCTTCCCAACGCGTCAACACTGCACCAAACGCAGCCGAGATGCTCTTCACACGTCCACCCAGCAGTTTGGCTGGCTCATCCTTTACATTTTGAGCAGTCAGGCAAGAAATGAATGCACCTGCTTGTCTCACCCGCACGGCAATACTTTGTACATGAGTGACAACTTCCTTGAAAGCCGCTGTTTCATGCAAACCAGCACCAGATTGTTCCAACCGAGCTTTTAGGTTCGCAATGTCCCCTTCCAAAGTCCCTAAAAACGCCCGAAATTCCTCCGATTCACTACCACCAGGAAAAATCACATCCATATCCCAGCGTTGTGGCAATGCTTTTGACATATGTATCCCTCCTCAACAAACTCTTTCGATAAAAATATTTCTATAATAAGGTAGCTATTCCCTCCCCATTTATTCATATCGTTAGAAAAGCGACTGCCAAGTACGCAGTCGCCAACTTATCATTCTTATTGAACAGGGATCGAAAACGTCTCCCCTTGTTTTTCAACAACAATCCTGTCCCGCTCATCCCCCGCTACCGCTAACAGACGCTCGAACGGCTCATCAACTGGCTCACGCGAGAGTACAAACGTATTCCAATGGATGGGCACCAGCCACTTGGCACCCGTCTCCTTGAACATTTGCCATGCTTGCTCTGGCGTACAATGCGCAGCTTGATACGAGTCTGGCTTGTAGGCGCCAATCGGCATGAACACCAGATCGATGGGCCCGAATTGATTCGACAAATGCTCCATCGAGATATAAGCGGTATCACCTGGATAGAGGATGCGCACGCCATTTTTCTCAATCATATAGCCGTTGTAGCCATACTCATGATTCCAAGGGAAGCGGTTGCCCCAATGGCGAACTGGAATCGCTGTAACCGTCATTCCTTCTTTGGTTGTAATGGCTTCTCCCGGCTGCATTTCTTCATACGAGCCAAATGGCATATGCTTGAACAGCTTGCTAGTTTGGTGGGACGTAATGACATGTGTGGAGCGATTCGCTATTTTCCGCAAAGTAGGCAGATCGACATGATCTAGATGGGCATGCGATAACAAAATGATATCTACCTCGCCAATTTCATCAAAGCCGAGGGCAGGAGGAGTAAAGCGTTTGGGACCAAAATGAACACCTGCGAGCTTAATCCCTAGCTTCTCGCCCAATACTGGGTCCGTCAGTATTTTCGTTCCAAACATATTCAACAGAATCGTCGAGTGGCCGATCCATGTAAATGTAACCTCATCATGAATCCAGTCAGCAGGCATTGGTTTTTTCGTGTCCAGATGACGAAACTCCGGCTTCGGAAGCTGTCCCATATGGTACCAGTAGCGGTAAGCCACATAGCCAATCAATCCGATAAGGAGTACCCCCGCTATGGAGCCTACCCATGTAAAAAAGTTGAGCATCAGACAACTCCCTTTATCCAGCTGTGATTTCCCCATTATAGCAAAAGGCATCATTGGTGTAGCAAGCCTAAAAAAGCGGCAAACTGCTTTTTACGCTTGCTTACTTCCTCATGCCGGGCTTGCTATAATTGCTAGAGAAAGACTGAGAGAATCGAGGAGAAACCCATGATCCTGCACAAGGGAGAAGTCCTGTTTCGACAAGGAGAATCTGGACCGCTCTATCATCTGAAGAGCGGTCTGTTAAAAATCGTTCGGGTACATGCAGACGGCGCATTGACGTTGGTCAACATCATCGTTCCGGACGAGATCATTCCGCATCATTCTTTGATGAGCCCGAATCCCTATTACGGGACAGCAATCGCTCTCGTGACCTGTGAGGTCGAAGTGCTATCTGCCCCGGATTGGTATCGCCATCTGGATGACAATCCTGAAAAATGTCGCGATATCGCGCTACAGCTGCAAGGTAAGCTGCGGATGATGCAGCAGCGTATCGACCAATTGACCGAAGTCTCTCCTGCCGAAAAGCTTCGCAAGCTGCAGCTTTGGTTTCAGACATTCATTCCTGTCGCTTCGCTTTCGGAGTTGCTGACACAGGATGAAATCGGTCAGCTCATCGGGCTTCGCCGCGAGACGGTAAATCGGCTGCTGCGCGCTCAAGCTGCGAATCGTGAATGAGCTTGGGCCCTCTCAGCCTATTAGGCCAAGGTGGCTGCCGGGCCAAAGAACTCATAGTGAATATCGTCTGCTGTTACTCCGCATTCCAACAGCGCATTGTTGATTGCCTTCATGAAAGGGATCGGCCCACAGAAATAGTAGTTTGCGTCCTTCGTTTCCACAATGCTTTGCAGCCACGGCAAGTCGATATACCCCTCTTTGTGAAAAGCTCCGTTCAAGCGATCTTGCTCAGTCGGCTTTTCATAGCACCAGTGAACAGATAGCTGCGGATGAGTGGCTGCCAGCTCCTCTACTGCCTGCTTCATAGCGTGCACATTTCCGTTTTGTGCTGCGTGAATGAAGGTGATCGGACGATCTGTTCCCGATTTGAGCAGTGTGTTTAGCATGCTGATCATCGGGGTCAGTCCTACCCCTCCACTGAGCAGCACAACTCGACGGCTGTCTTCTTGATTCAATGTAAAATCTCCAGCCGGAGCCGACAGGAGCAAGGTATCTCCTTCCTTGACTTCTTCGGCCAAGTAGACAGACACTTTCCCTGCTGGCTTATCCTGCGTCGCATCCTCCCTTTTGACAGAAATGCGATAGTACGGATTGCCCGGAGCATCAGAGAGACTGTATTGGCGAATATGCGTGTACTCCTCTCCAGGTATCTCCAACTTTACGCTTACATATTGCCCCGGTTCAAAGGCAGAGATCGCCCCGCCATCCGCTGGAACGAGATAATAAGATGTAATGACATCACTTTCCCGTACCTTTTTCTGAACGATAAATTCTCTGAAATCAGCCCAACCCCCAGGTTCTCCACTGGCCTGCTCATACATTTCATGTTCCACACCGATAAAAGCATCCGCAATGACCCCATACGCTTCCGCCCACGCTTGTAAAATCTCGTCTGTAGCAGCATCACCAAGTACGTCTTTGATCGCAGCAAGCAGGTTTTCCCCGACGATTGGGTAATGTTCTGCTTTCACTCCCAAGCTGCGGTGCTTGTGTCCGATTTGCTTTACTACTGGCAAAATCGTTTCCAGCTTATCGATATACAGAGCCGCAGCATAAACCGCATTTGCCAGAGCCGTTTGCTGTCTTCCTTGCTTTTGATTGGCGTGGTTGAAAATATTGAGAAGCTCAGGGTGCTTGGTAAACATCATTTGATAAAAACGTTTTGTAATGGCAGTTCCGTGTACCTCTAGCACAGGAACGGTTGATTTTATGATTTCAATGGTTTTTGGGCTTAACATCGTAGAACCTCCTTGAAGTGCTTCGTACTTTCTATATTTCAAGTGTACGGGAGGCTCACAAATACACATGTGATTCTGGTCACAGGAAAAAGAAACGATTTGTGACAACTGCAAAACACTATAAGAAAAAGTCGTCCCCCAACTGTCTTGTTGCAAAAGAAACGATTGCCATGATAGCATATCAGCCAAATCCATCATTAAACAAAAACACTGAAGGTGAATGAATGCTAACAGTAAACCGAGAAGACGAACGTCCAATCTGGCAGCAACTGCTGGACCAAGCAATCCATAATATTACCACCGGGAAATGGCAGCCAGGTGAATTGCTGCTCCCCTCCCGCGAACTCGCTTCTTTAATTGGCGTTTCCCGTTCAACCATACAGATTGTTTATGAGGAGTTATTCAGTCGCGGATACACTGTCACCTCTCGTCGCGGCGGGACTAGAGTTAGCGAATGGACTTATGCAACTCGTCCTTCAGAGGATGCTGCGCCAGAAGGACCTGTCCCTCCCGAATTGCCTTTATTAAACGCTACAATCGGTCATTTGCATGGTTGGTTCGGGGACAATGATAGTCTAAAGGTTGAGATCGATTTCAGTCCCCATGAGCCATATTTGGACGAACATTTTCAAAAGAATTGGAGACGTTCGTTTTTACAGGCTTCCACAGAAACGAATCTGGACAGTTGGGCTTATGGCAATTCCTATGGATATCAACCGCTACGAGAACAGATTCAACGTTATTTGTCACTTGAACGGGGCGTTCATGTGACTATTGATCAAATCATGTTAACCTCAGGTGCACAACATAGCATCGATTTGATCGCCCAAGCCCTTTTACATGAAGGAGATACTGTTTCTGTTGAAGATCCTGGCTTCCCTGCTGCCTGGATGGCAATGAAGTATCGGCGTATGCAAGTTGTCTCCGTTCCAGTTGACGAGTACGGGTTATGCGTAGACCAGATTCATCCGGGGTCCAAGCTTGTCTATGTTACGCCATCGCACCAGTGTGCGGTTGGAGTAATTATGTCGGAACCTCGCAGGCAACAATTGTTACACATGGCTGCTGAGCAGCGGCTTTGGATTGTTGAGGATGATTACGACAGTGAATTTCGCTATCGCGGCGACCCACTTCCAACCTTGTTCAGTCAGCGACCTCAGAACACGTTGTATATGATGAGTTTTTCCAAAATGATTGCTCCTGGTATTCGGATATCGGCAATCGTTGGTACCAAAGAGGCCATTCGTCAACTCGCCCAAGTCCATGAATTAACCTATCGGCATCTTCCGATTATGGAGCAATTAACGCTTACTCATTTTATTGAGCATGGTCATTTCATGCGCCATATGAGACGAGTTCGAAATGTATATCGGCGCAGACATGAAGCCATGACGAAGGCCATCATCACGACAGGTCTCGGCGAACACTTCACACTAAGCGGCGTAGAAACGGGGTTACATATCCTTCTTGAAGCTGATAAATCGTTTGTCGAAGAAGCCGCGACGAACCTAGCACTCGACAAAGGAATCCGTGTTTATCCACTTAGCAAGTATTGCTTGAAAAGCGATCGAAAAGGATGGGTACTGGGTTTTGCTAAAGTAGATGAATCCACCATTGAAGAAGGCATTTTTCGTCTTGCGGAGATTACACGGTTTTACCAGGTTTGAACATTTTTTCTTCTTCCATTGGATTTTCTTTCGCAGTGATATGATGTGGATCTATTCGGTACACCTGAACCGGACTACCGAATACTGCTGAACGGTATTTGTCAACGTGCTGCTTGGGTAAAGGCCGATTAAAGTAGCCAGGCACATACTTATTCATCATTTCTTGCAACATGTGTGTAGCTTCATCCAGATCGACTATAGGCTGTGCCTTGCCAAAAATCATTACACTCATATACGCTGTGTCCGTCTTAGCTGGCACCGGATCAGTAATCGTTCCATATTCTTCACAAACCGTAAAACAGACCTCTGGATTAGCATCCATAACCTGATTTCTTCTCCCGCCGGTGGCTCCATGGAAATAAAGCTGCCCATTTGTCCAAACAAAATTGAGCGGAACAACATACGGCAAATGACCATCGACCATTCCAAGATGTCCGATTCTAGCTTGCTGCAAAAATGTCTCAATCTTGCTCTTATCCAATACTTCTCTAATTTTGTAACGCACTCCATCCATTGTTATCACTCCTATTATTTTGAAATATGCTGCAAGTTTATCAGCCATTGGAGTGAATATATACGTCCAAAACCATCAGATTGGAGCAATCCATAAGCTATCGTCTAAAGCATGAGAAAACTAAAAAGCTGCCGGAACATCCCGGCAGCAGGCATTTTCTTATTACTCAGTATGATTGATTAAGTGAGCAATTTCTTTAACTCTTTCCATTGTAATTCCTTCTCTTTGTTCAACTGCAAGTGGATGATCCGTTTGTTCTAATTCTATTAATGGAACAGCACCAACTTCTTGTGTATGTACCATTGTCTTTAATGATAATGTAGTTATTGGATATATGGAAAGTTCAGTCGATAACCAACCAAAATAAGGTTTTTCATTTTCCCTTCCTTCTACATGCAATAATTCATTAGATTTCAAAAAATTTTCTTCGCTAAGAGAAACCCAAACACTCCATATAAATTTCTCTTTACTATCAATTATTGGTATTTCAATATGTCCTCTAATAAAGAAATGCTGTTCATCAATTACACAAAAGTCTCTAATTAACTCTGTTCTTTTCTCTTCTGGTACCGTGTAAAAATAATAGGGTGCTTCCATTCCGTAACATAAAGGAAGTTCATTTAATTCGTTGGTACAGTAAGGACATTTCATATTTTCTGCTCCTTATCGTTTCTCGGCGACTTCTTATTTACATTACCATATATTTCATTACATGGATAATCTGCTTGCTAGTTTAATAGTTTGCAGTAAAAGTCTCTTCCCCCAATACTGCTACAAAAAAAGATCACCCCAAGCCAAGCTGGGATGATCTCAATTTTTCTATTCAGCTTTGAAATACCAAGCGGATACCCGTTCCCTTACAAAATTGGCCATGTTGTCTATGTCATTAATATCGAAAAATGGCAACCCTGGCTGACGATAGTCTGACCAACCCACGATCCCTACCAGATGGGTAACGATAGATAAAAGCTCCTCATCCTCCGGCCTGCGAAGCAAAACCAGCTTCGGATAGCCTTCACGCTTGAAGCCTTCTACCAAAACGAGTTCAGCCCCGGCATCTGCCAAGCGCTGGATAAGCACGGACAGTTCCTGTGGCCTTTGCTCCACGATCGCTGTCTTCGTTTTCGAAGTGATGGCGACAAGCGAGGCTCCTGCTTCTCGATAACGCCAGGTGTCCTTCCCCGGCTGATCCCACTCGAAATCGTGTCCGCCGTCATGTTTGATGACCCCGACTCTTATCCCTGCCTTTTCGAGAATCGGAATGAGCTCGGTGAGCAACGTCGTCTTGCCACTGTTCGAATAACCAACAATCTGCAAAACACAAGGCGGCTTGACCATTATCTATCCCTCTCTCCTCCAGGTTGGCGTGGCATGAGTGAACACATCAACCAGCTCTCCTGTTCTCTGCCCGCTTCCCCCGGCTGGTATGATCATAAAGCATTCGCTGTCTTTCAACGTGCCGAGATTCCCTGCCTTTTCGTTGAAATCAGGGATCGCATGCAAGACTCCGTCTTTTTCGAGGAGCTTCCCTCGCAGATAACGCGGGTATGGACAAGGCTTCGTATAATCGACACCCAGTCTCGCCTTGATCACCTGCTGCACTACATGGGCCTCTCCTGAGATGCGACGAATGGCTGCTCGTGCAAATAACTCAAACCCGAGAAAACAGGCACCCGGATTACCCGATAGGGCAATGAATGGTTTGCCTTCCATGATCATACCAGTCGTCGGACTTCCCGGACGTATCGCGATCCGGTTGAACAAAAGCTCTACCTCAGGCTCATCCACTAATGCCGCGATCACATCAAAATCCCCAACGGACACACCGCCGCTGGAAATGACCAGATCCACGCCTCGCAAGCATTCACTGATTTTCTCCTTCGCCACCGACAGATCATCCGGCAGTCTTGAAAACGAAACAGGGATGCCCCCTGCCTCGGCAATCAAGGCAGTCAGCATCACCGTATTACTGTTGCGAATTTTGCCTGGAACAAGCGGCTGATCAATCTCCAACAGCTCGCTTCCAGTCGAAATCAGACCGACACGCGGCTTGCAGAAGACCTCAACCTGCGAGTAGCCAAACGTAGCCAAGCTGGCAAGGGTACCTGCATTGATCCTCTCGCCAGCCTTGGCAATTACCGTTTCTTTGGCCATCTCTTCACCGCGACGTGATACATTTTCCCCAGACTTCATCTCCCGCTTGATCCGTACAGTATCCGCCTCTTCGGCTGGGTTGTACGTTTGCTCAAACATGATGACCGCATCCGCACCCGCAGGCATCATCGCACCTGTCATGATCCGCGTAGCGTAGCCCTTTTTCAATTCTCTAGTAGGTACTTGCCCAGCCGCAACCGTCTCTAGCACGGTTAGCGTAATCGGGTGGTCAACGGAGGCCCCAACCGTATCCGCAGCTCTCACGGCAAACCCATCCAGCGGCGATCGGTCAAAGTGCGGCAAATCGTATGTTGCATGTAAACCAGAGGCCAGAATCCGCCCGAATGCCTCCCCGATCTGCACTTGTTCCGTTCTCCCTGTCGACAATTTTGCCAACAGCTTGCTTATCGCTTCTTCAACCGAGATTGTTTGTCGCGAAAAACGCATGGCTTGTTCCTCCTAATCTTGACCACCCATTGCTGTAGCTCGTCAGCCGACGTTTACTTCCAAATCTTCAACTTCTCTCTCCACGTATTTCAAATCTTTGTTGGCGTGGAAAGTATCCGCTTTTTCAACCTTCACGGCTGTATTGTATTCGGGAATACCTGCGTATGTCTCGTATACACCCTTCGGAATCAATACGTTTCCTTCCGGCCAGTGTACTTGAATGTTTCCGCGTCTTGTGTCCTCGAATTTGGCCCGTCCCTGGAACGTTCCATATTTATTGTAAACGACGATGTTTTCGCCTTCTGCAATGCGCAGTTCTTTTGCATCCTCTGCATTGATCAGGATATCATAACGGTCCGCATTGTTGAACGGGTCTTTCTGGCTGTAAATCATCGAGTTGAACTGCTTACCGCGACGAGTCGTTACATAGAAGTGTCCCTCTGGCTTGTTCAAATCCGGAATTTCAGTCGGAATCAGATTCGCTCGGCCGTCCGATGTCGGGCATACGCCGTCTTCACACAACCAGGCACCGCCCCATTGGAAAACATCCCCGCGGTTTTTCAGATGCTGGATACCGTCGTAATTTGGATTTGCTTGGGCAATCTCTGCGCGAATTTCAGCCGCGCTTGAGAAGTGCATCAGATGCTTTTTCTCTGGATTTACCCGTGCCGCCAGATCAACGTAAATCTCCCATTCCGAACGCGCTTCTTCAATACGTGGCCCTTCCACTTCGGCACTGAAGAAAACCATACGCTCTGTGCTTGTCGACGTACCGCCACCCGGCTGCTCGTAACGAGTCATTGCCGGCAGTACGATCACTTCTTCCTTCGCGTCTACCAGCGTAGATGTATTGAAAATGATGTCCTGATGTACACGCACTTCTATGCTCTCCAAGCATTTTTGCATGAAGTCCGGATCTGGCATCGTCTCCAGGAAGTTACCGCCGCTCGTGTAGAACAGTCTAGTCTTGCGCTCGTGTCCATCTGGCAACACTGCATTCTCCAAAGTAATACCGACGATATCTCCTTGCCATTTCGGGATTGGGAAATTCCAGATCTTTTCGATGCGGTTCCATGACTTTTCTTCAAAATCTCCACCTGGCAAGCTGAACGGATCGGCACCCATTTCACCGGAGCCTTGTACACCAGAGTGACCGCGAATTGGCATGAGACCAGTGTGCTTGCGACCCAAGAATCCACGAAGGATTGCCAGATTGGCTACCTGAGAAATATTGTCCGTACCGAATTTGTGCTGGGTCAGACCCATACTCCATACGAATACACCATTTTTGGAGTTGGCGAGCAGTTGCGCGAATTCTTTGATGCGCTCGCGGCTGAGACCGGAGGATTCCACGATCTTCTCCCACGATTCATTCATCACATGTTTGCGCAGCTCTTCGATTCCGTTCGCGTGCTCCTTGATGAATTCATGGTTGATCGCAGAACCTGGCTTCGCTTCTTCCATCTCGAACCAAATCTTCATCACGCCGTTCATGAACGCGATGTCGCCGCCAATGTTCACTTGGTAGAAATCATCCGCAATCTTCGTTCCGAACAAAGCACTGTCCGGTACAGATGGAATCCAGTACTTCTCCATCGCTGGCTCTCTGTACGGGTTGATCAGGATGATTTTCGTTCCTGCCTTTTTCGCTGCATACATGTATTTCGTCGATACAGGCTGGTTGTTACCTGGTACAGAACCCCAGAATACGAGCACATCAGTCCCGATCCAATCCTGATAGTTACAGCTCGATGCACCGATACCAACCGAACGCTTCAATGCTGTCTTACTCGGCGAGTGACAAATACGGGATGCATTGTCGATGTTGTTGGTTCCGAGGAAACGAGCCATTTTAGCTGCCGTGTAGTATACCTCGTTGGTAATCCCACGAGCGGTCAAGAAAAAGGCCAACTGTTTCGGGCTGATGTTTTTGATTTTTCCCGCGATGCGGTTTAGCGCTTCATCCCAGCTAATGCGGGTAAACTTGTTTTCGCCTGGCTTTCTTGAAAGCGGATACGGAATTCTTCCCAGCTTGCGCAATTCTTCGCTGGACAGCTTTCGCAGCGCATTCACATCTTCAAACCATTTGGCATCCATGGCAGGCATGGTATTGAGACGCAATACGTTCAGTCGCGTGGTGCACAAATGCGGACCAGTCAACGTCTGATCGTAGAGACCGGATACGCCGAGAGCGCAGCCATCACATACCCCTTGCGTTAAGATGCGATAGGCGTAACCCAAATTATCGCGATTGTCATAGGCCACCTTCATCGTATCTCGAATGTGATGCGGCTTGATTTTTCCGAGTCCCATCGGCATCAGTGAAGCCCATAAGGACGGCTTCCACGAAGTATCCAGCTTAATTGGTCCGCTATGCTTGGTCTTGCCCATTTCTTTAATCTCCCCTCTAATAAACTCCATTAAGACGAAAAAACCACCATGAAACAGTCCCTTGTCCTATTGGAAAAGAGCGTGTTCACGGTGGTTGTCTACGGCAGGTTCGCTACCTAGTCTCAACTTCGTGTTTGCTTTCGCGAATTCCGTTACGTCTAAGCCGGTGAACAGGAACGCTGCTTCGTTTAGACTTACGGTTCGTTTTTCATTCTTTTTTCGATGTCTTGATCAAAAACAAAGATCGACATTCCAAAATCCCGTTCAATGTCAATATCGACGAATAGATCAACGAGTTTTGCTCCAAGAAACGCTTCCATGTCAACTGGCTGGTGTTTCCGATAGATCTCTTTGACCATTTCGGTTCGGGCAGCTCGTAATGTCTGCTTTCCGTCTTCCGAAGTGGCGATGAACTTTTCCACCGGAGAAAGGTTGCCTTCCATCTCGCAGATCGCCCAGTTCTTGCAGAACGTGGTGCTGATCTTGCTAGGTCCCTTTCCCATATGGCGCTTTCGGAAAGCCCTGACCAAATTACTGAATTCTGCTTCGAACTTATTCATCGAGGAAAATCACCTTTACTTCAAATCATTCTCTACTTAAACTTTACCATTGATTAACTAGCCAATTCAACAGACTTTTCTCTTTGTTTGGCTTCTTCCTTCAGTTTTTTGATATCCAGACGGACTACTAGCGAGATCACCAGAGCGACAACGAACATTCCTGCGAAAACACTCATCGTTCCTGTATAGCTTTCCGTCGTCTTGCGAACCCATGCTGCAAAGATCGGTCCTGCCAAGCCAGCAGCAGCCCATGCCGTCAGAATATAGCCGTGAATCGCACCCAATTGCTTCGTTCCAAACAAGTCACCAATGTACGCCGGAATGGACGCAAAGCCACCACCGTAACAGGTCATAATGATGAACATCGCCACCATGAACAGGATTGGATTGGACAGATTCGGCAGTACGAAGAACAATACCATTTGGATGGCGAAGAAAGCTGTGTACGTATTTGGTCGTCCAATGAAATCAGACAAAGACGCCCATCCGATACGTCCACCTCCGTTGAACAAACCGTTCAGACCTACCATGAGGGCTGCTGTTCCGACAGACATGCCCACCATTTCTTGCGCCATCGGCGAAGCTACCGAAATAACGGCGATTCCACATGTCACGTTGATAAACAGCATCAGCCACAGCCAGTAAAAACGACGTGTCTTAATCGCTTCATTGGCAGTCAATTGGCACAAATCTTTTTTGATTTGCTTGCTGCCAGCTGTTCCCGAATTGGAAAATCCAGCCGGTACCCAGCCTTTTGGAGGTGGCGCCAAATATTGAGCCGAAGCCAACATCACAACGAAATAAATAATGCCCAAAATATAAAAGGTGTTCGCGATTCCTACATTTGCAATCAAAGCGTTCATAATCGGACTGGCAATCATCGAGGCAAAACCGAAGCCCATAATGGCAAGACCCGTTGCTAAACCACGGCGATCCGGAAACCATTTGACCAAGGTCGATACTGGCGTAATATAGCCTACACCAAGACCGATACCGCCCAGCACTCCATAACACAAGTACAACAAAGGCAAGCTGCTCAATTGAATCGCCAAGCCAGCCCCGACAGTTCCTACTCCAAAAAAGATAGATGCTAGAATGCCAGCTTTGCGCGGGCCGTGTTTTTCTACATAATGACCGAGGAAGGCAGCAGACAGCCCCAAGAACAAGATCGCAATACTAAACGTAAATTGAACGTCTGGCAAGTCCCAGCCGAACTGCTCGGTAATTGGCTTGGTGAATACACTCCAAGCGTATACCGATCCAATCGAGATGTGGATGCCTACCGCAGCCAACGCGATGAGCCAGCGGTTTTTCACTTTTTGTTCCAAATCATTCATCTCCTTCTCAATGGTCTTTAACATGCTTTGGATCCATCAGCAGCTTTCTCGAAAAAAAAGAAAAACTGCTGATTTCACCGACTCACCCAGGTCTCCACAAAGAGAACGAGGGCTACGATGAAACACAGCAGTTAATCATCAGCAGGAACGCTACATCAGCATCAACAAGCATTGTGTTCACTATGTAATTCGCTGTAAGGCTACAAAATAATCGGTGGCAGGGTCGCTGCTCCGTGTCAATCTGTCCTTACGCCATGAATACATGGAAAGACGAAAAATTTATGACACTTTTCATCTCACATAGTATACTACCATGTAAGCGTTCACTCGACAATATTTTCCTCACAAAATAGCCATAAAAACTTCATAATTTCGACGAAAAAGGGAGGCCCGCATGTCCGAACTAACCATCACCACCCGATTGCCCGTGTTGAAAATTTCGGCTGACCAACATGGCTGGGAAGACGACGAAATCGTTACCGAGTACCCCCTCACCATTTTCCTCAATGATGAGGAATTCGCTACAATCGTATGTACTCCGGCCGACCTGGAAGAAATGGTCATCGGTTTTCTCGCAGCCGAGGGCGTCATCAAGAGTTACTCGGAAATCAAACAGCTTACGATTAATGAGGCCCAAGGGTTTGCTTACGTTGATTTGCATAAAGAAACAATTTTGTCGCAGAGCTTTTACTCCAAACGCAGAATTACTTCCTGCTGCGGAAAAAGCAGACAGTCCTTTTACTTTTTTAGCGATGCACGCACAGCAAAGTCTGTTGAAAGCACAGCAATTGTCACCCCCGCTCAATGCATGCGCCTGATGAAGGAATTGCAAGCATCGTCTGAGATCCATCGCCAAACAGGTGGCGTCCATAATGCAGCCCTCTGTACACCGGATGAAGTTTTGCTTCAATTCTCCGATATCGGGCGTCACAATGCTCTCGACAAAATCTATGGGAAATGTTTGCGAGAGAACATTTCCACCACGGACAAAATTCTTGTCTTCAGTGGACGAATCTCGTCTGAGGTGCTGCTCAAGGCTGCCAAAATCGGTGCTGGCATCATTCTGTCCAAGTCCGCTCCAACTGATCTCGCCCTGCAATTGGCAGATGAGCTGAAGCTCACCGCAGTCGGATTTATCCGCAATGACAAAATGAACGTGTATACACAAGCCGAGAGAATCCTCCTACCTTAAAGAAATCAAAAAAGTGGGACGAGCTTCGAGCCATCCCGCTTTTCTATGTTTTTTCAACTGGTATTATCAAAGCCCGAGTTAGCCTCTCGGGCTTTTGTTCTTTGTACGTGGGGATTTTTTATTTGCAGCAGCAATGTTTCTTTTTATGATGCTTGCAGTGGTGGTGATGGTCGTCATCATCCTCGTCGTCGTCATCTTCTTCGTCTTCATCATCTATGTCATGCTTCTTGCAACAGTGATGGTCATGTTTTTCAAAGCATTTGCAATCATGGCGTTTGCAGCGACAGCAGTGATCTTGGCAATGTTCATGCTTTTTGCAGCAACAATGCGACTCATCGTATTGGCTGTGTTTTTTGCAACAGCACTGTGGCTCGTAGTAATTGTCGGGTTTTTTGCAACAGCAGTAGTGGTCGTAATATTTGTCGGGTTTTTTGCCGCAACAGTGGTGGTCGTAGTATTTGTCGGGTTTTTTGCAACAACAGTGGTGACCGTAGCTTTTGTCCTGTTTTTTGCACTTTCTTGTCATTGCGTTTCCCTCCTTTCATTAGCCATCACTACTATTCATACGGTTTGTCCAGAAAAACGCTTGTATGATTGCCCCCTATGAAAAGCCCCTTTTATCCAAACAAAAAACAGGACACACCTCAAGCATGTCCTGTCTTTCTGCGTTCTTCTTCAAGTTTTGCCTGTTCGTACTCTTCAGGCGTGTTGACATTAAATACAGCCCAAGGGTCCAACCATTCATCAGGCAATGGCACCACCCGCAGCTCATCTAATGTCCGCATCAGTTTTCGCTGTCCATGTAACAGCGCCTGCTCCCAATTAGCCTGCGTTCTCCGATGATACACTGCGCATAGCGGATGCGTGCGTCCCTCTGATTGGGTGACGATCACATCCCAATCGTCCCTCTCCCTCGCAAATTCAATAAGTTTGGCTATTTGCACACGATCCATAAAAGGAAGGTCACAGGACAACACCAGTAAAGCATCCTCGGAACTTACGCGAAAGGCAGTAACCAGTCCACTAACAGGACCACAGGATGGTACCAGATCAGGTGTAATTGTGACGGTCTGTTCATCAATTTGTTCCTTTTGTGTCACTTGAGTGTCTGAAAAATCGTTCGCTACAATGAAACAAGACAAACCAACCGCCTGTACTTCTTTTACCAGCTCTGTTAAGAAGGTTCCGTCCCTCCACGGTAATTTTTGCTTTGGCGAGCCCATTCTGCTGCTTTTTCCGCCAGCTAAAATAACCGCACTGATACGCAGTTGCTGCATAAATTTCCTCCTGGGTGTTGACAATAATCCTTATTAGTTTATAATAAATTTAAACAAATAATTATTATAAATAAGGAGAGATTCTCGATGGAAAACACACTCTACAGCGTTCTAAATAAACAAGTGGCGAACTGGACAGTCCTCTATACGAAACTACACAATTTTCACTGGAATGTAAAAGGACCTCACTTCTTTACGCTCCACGCAAAATTTGAGGAATTGTACAACGAAGCAGCAGCAAATCTCGATACCCTCGCTGAACGTGTCCTCTCCATCGGTGGAAAGCCTGTAGCGACTTTGGCTGCATGTCTGAACACAGCAAGCATCACCGAAGCAGAAGGAAGCGAAACAGCTGAGCAAATGGTAGAAACGATTGCGAGAGACTTCTCCATTCTCGTAGATGAACTGAAGCTGGCTATGGAAACGGCAGACCAAGCCGACGATGAAGCGACAGCCGATATGCTGCTGGGAATCCGCAGCAGCCTGGAAAAACACATTTGGATGCTCAAGTCATTCTTGCAATAATCAAGTAATTCGATAGACACCAAAAGGCGATTGTGCATAGACACATCGCCTTTTTTTGATCTTGCCTCCCGCGAAACTGCTTGTCCCACCCTGCTTGCACTAGAGTGAAAAAATCAGTTTCCGCCCGTCTTTTTCTACTTTTACTTGGGGTAAATACTTTAATGACTTCTGTACACCAATGTAGGGACTCGCAAACTCTACCTGATGTCGTACTTTCAACACGGAACAAAGATCAGCCAATGACATCGGAGACATCGCTTCCTGTAACAGGTTTTCGATGTGCTTCGCAACTTCCAAATAATCATGACGAATGTGCGCCTTTCTCACCTTCATCCGCCTCATCAGATCATCGGAAAATTCCTCAGTTGACATAGCTTCATCCTCTGGGCTTTCATCGTCTCCGATCCCGGCTTCGTTATCCAACTCGCGAATACGGCTCAAAAGCTGCTTGATGTCAGCTCCCAACTGCTTGTCCTGATCGACATACTGTCGACGCAGTGCCATACGCTGCTCTAGCATGGCCTGCAATGTCATTTGTAACGCTTTCCGTTCGTTAAACATTGCGTTATGTATTCCCCTTTTCGCAAAAAGTAGAATGATGGAATTATATCCAATGATAATATAATTCTCACTAGTTGAAAACGGGGGAATTTGGACAACCTCACCCCTATCTATTCAGCTGCAACAGAATTTGTAGATCCATGATTTTCATATCTTCAGCCATCAAGACGACCTTTAAACAAAAAAACCCATCCAAAATTGGACAGGTTCCTTCTATTACATAGACAATCCTTGATTACAGATTTTCAGCGGACACAGTATAGGAAGGGGAACCAATTATCCCCAATACTTGTACATAGTATTTCTTACCGGCAACTACATTGATCTCCATAGGGGTACTGTAGTCAGATGTTCCAATCTTTGTTCGGTCAGATTCAAATACTTGGAATGCTGGCGACCCTTTGTCATTCGTATGTGTAAGTGTAACGCGAACTTTCCCAGTCTTGTTTGCTTGAAAAACAAAATAATCACGGTCATCGAAATCAGTGGTTCCTGAAATGCTTGAGTTTATTGTAAAGGAATCGGCCGTATCAAAAGTATTGTTAGGCTCTGATTCAGAACTTGCAGCAAATGCAGAGGAAGATACAGCGAATACTAGAGTCAATGCTAGCAGGACTTTTTTCATGAAAATCACCTCCTAAATTTTGGGTCAAGAAAAATATACCATCTATTTTATTAATTGTCAAAATATAATATTTTTTGAAATAGATTGTCGCTTTTGGTAAAAATTTGTTTTTTTATGACTACAAAATTTTTATTCCACAAAAAATAGACCTATCCACAATTGGACAGGTCCTTGTTCCCAATAACAGCATGTTTAAGCTGCCTTCTCTTCACTCAATCGATCCGTAATCACTGCAATCGCACCATCACCCGTTACGTTACAAGCAGTACCGAAGCTATCCTGCGCGATATACAGAGCAATCATCAACGAAGTCAACGTGGTGTCAAACCTGAGCATGGACTCCATCAATCCGAGTGCCGCCATGACTGCTCCGCCCGGTACACCTGGTGCGGCGATCATCGTTACACCAAGCATCAAAATGAATGGAAACATCACGTCAAATGATGTCGTCATGCCATTGAGCATCATGACTGCCATGGAACAGCTGACAAGTGTAATCGTACTCCCGGATAGATGGATCGTCGCACAGAGTGGAACAACGAAATCCGCGATTTTTTCGCTCACACCGTTTTTCTTGGTCTGGTTCAGTGTCACAGGAATGGCGGCCGCAGATGATTGTGTTCCAATCGCTGTGAAATAAGCGGGAAGCATGTTTTTCATCAACGTGAATGGGTTTTTGCGTCCCATCTGGCCTGCTACCAAGTACTGCACGAACAGATAGAATAGATGCAAGGCAATAATCATGACGAAAACTTTAACGAATACGGACAAAATCATGGTGACTTGTCCGCCGTATGTCAGGTTGGAAAATACAGACAGGATATGTAATGGAAGCAACGGGATAATGACGGAAGCGATCAGCTTCTCTACGATATCTCTCAAGTCTACCATCACATTTTGCAGCGCGTTTCCTTTGATGACAGTCGCTCCAAGACCAAGGGTGAAGGCGAGCAATAATGCTGTCATCACACCTACAATCGGCGGCATGTCCACGGTGAAGAACGGCTTCACCAGTGCTTCCTCCGGGTTGGCATACTGATTCACCAGTCCACCTACCTCAAGAATGTGTGGAAAAATACTCGTACTGACCAAATAAGCAAGCGCTCCAGCAATGATCGTAGACAAGTAAGCAACCCCTGTGGTTACCCCAAGCAAACGCCCTGCCCCTTTGCCCAGCTCACCGATGCCTGGCGCGATAAATCCAATAATAATCAACGGAATCGCAAATCCGAGAAAATTTCCAAACAGGCCACTAAAAGTAGCCAATCCCTTCACAACCCAAATCGGCGAAATGGAGCCGATCCCGATCCCAAGGACAATGGCGATCAGAATTTTAGGTAGTAAACCTAGCTGTTTCATGACTTGAACCCCCGTTACGTGTTGGTAAACAATGTCCACACGGAATGGACTATGTCTCTTTTGCGTGGACTAATGAATAACAAGGTAACACATTCGGGATGAAGTTGTCATGGATCGTAAAAAAGTAATAATATTTCAAATTTTAAAAAAATCCCCCAATGAGCGTTACTTACTCACTTGGGGGAATGTTATTATTTGGCGCAAAGCACCTGGCGAAACTCTTCTTCGATGTCTGCCAACACGCGCATGGCTTTCGCAAGCTCTTGCTCATTCTTTTCCACGATCAGTGTGTGACAACGCCCGAATTGCTTCGCCTGCTTCTCTTTGATCGCTGCCAGCTCTGGCGCATACTTCGAGAAAAACACAGCGAAATCCATGGCTCTCCTCGCCCCTAACTGAAAAGCAAAATAGGAGAAATGACCAATTTCAGCTGGGGAGAGTCCACCTTCCTCTTCTATCCGTTTCACTACCCGCAAAATCGCTTCCTTTCCGTATAGGACCGAAGCGTTTTGTTTAGCTGATGCACTTTCCTGATAAATCTCCTGGAATAAACGAAGCGCATTTGCTGCCAACTCCGCTTCAGACGGACTGCCAACACGCTTTGGTGCTGTCCAATAGTGGTAGGAAAAGAGGCGATCGAAGATTTTTTCGGCTTTCCACGCCAAAACAAACTGGGACAACGGCAAGCTCACAAAAGGGAATCCTGCGGGATCATGCAGATAAATCGCTTGCTCATCCATCTCGTACGCGAGAACAAAATGGTCAGCGCCACCCAAGTAAGCAGCATTTGGATTATACGTCAAATAGCCCATATCAAGCGGTCCTAGCAAAACGGGGCCATGTTGCAAATCACGCCGTAATTCCTCCAAAGGTGGCTCGCCCTCGGCATCTCCTGATCTTTCCGTCCAACGATAGCCAAGCAGTTCCAGCGCATGACTCACACCACGATCAGGAATCACTTGTCCGAAATAAATGACTTTCTGCTCTTCATGCCACATCGCTCCGATGCCTACACCAGAGAGTACTTCAAGTACAGCTGGCGATACTTTCTCCCCAATCGTCTCCAAAAGCATAGCTGAAGAATTTGCGTAGCAATACGCTCCATTTCCGATGTACGGTAACATGCGTTTCTCCCTCTTTCTCGTCAATGTATAGCTTACCTATCCTTGACTTCGGATCGCATGTTTTTCTGACAACGCTTTAAAAAACGCTTTCTGTTCGATGTCTGCCATGAGCGACACCGCAGCCCGATCGTTTTCAGACAAGGGACGAACCTCGGTATATCCTTTTAGGAAAGCATTCCATAGCGATTCGACCAGTTCGTCATCTTCCTCGATCAATATTTGGCTCAGCTTGAAAGCAGCCAAATCATACGCTCGCCAGCCATAACCGCACAGGTCGAAATCAAAGTGGGTATAAGTGTTGTCCTCGCAAAAATTCGTATTAAAATTCCCTTGAAGGTCTCCGTGGCATGACGTGCCTCGATGATGGCTAACGGGCGATGAATCAGCGTCTTGACGTCCCATACCTCACGAGCTTGTTGTGTGGAAAAGCCTTCCCCTTTGACATGCAGCTCGGCAACAGCTCGGCCAAATCGTACACTCAGTTCCTCGTTATCGATCTCTTGCTCCTTGCCCTCGGCATAAGTGAACAGCGCACCAAAGCGATTGCCCTCTGCTGCTTGCAGTTTCAAGACGTGTTTTCCTCTGCAATCCACAATTGGCACAGAAACAGATACTCCTTATCTGTCCAAATGTAGCAACAGCTCCATCTCGAACGTGACTGCTGCCTCCTCCGTTCGCCAATCGCTGCGATACAGCCTGAATATTCGTTTTTGATCGATCGTCTCCACGAGGTACGTATCGTTCATGCCTCGAAGCATGTAGTGAACCGAATGTATTTGTTCGGTTGGGTATGCTTCCTGAAAGAAGTAAAAAAGGACCTTGAAGGGCTAAAGGCCGATCAAGGTCTGGTACAGACTGAAACGATTTGTTCCCTTTGCTGTATAAGCTCTTCAAGTAATCGGGCAACATAAGTATTGTATTCGTATTCGTCACGCTCATCAGAAGGTTTTATGTCGAGAAAGGTCTCTGGAGTATCAGCAGCCGTCATCGTTATTTCTTCACTTTTCCTTTGATCTCGCGCAATTCATCGAGGATCAGATCGTATTTGTCGCTGTATTTGTCCAGCAAGTCTTGTAAACGCCCCTCGCGTTCGCGATTTGCTTTCATGATATAAAACAACAACCAGACAAACAAAGCAGCAAATGGCCCTTGCTGAAGTAATACGGTTGTTACTTGATCTTCCATGTTGATCTCCCCTTTTCTCAATGTACAGAACGAGCGTTCCCGATTCGTTCTTATCCGTATTTTGTACAAAGTGCTTGTACATAATTCATTGAAAGCAAAAATAAAATCCATACTTTTCTTTTCTCCTCCCATTTAGTACAATAAGTTTGTACATCCTCACAGGAAGGACTGGCACGCTCATGCTATCTCAGCGCTTACGCACAGCTCGTAAGACAAAAGGTCTGACCCAGGAAGAGTTGGCAGAGCATGTCTGCACGACCAAGGGGACGATCAGTAACTACGAGAACAACCACAGCACACCACCGAACGACATGCTGCGGCAATTGGCTGATGTGCTGGACGTCACGACCGATTGGTTGTTGGGCCGCACAGATGAAGTCACGGCCTATATTCTCTCAGAAACAGGAGAGACTAATCAACGTTCGCTGGACGAGCTCTTGCAGGAAAAGATCGATGACCCGGACGACTACTATTTCCTGGACGGGTATCTGGATGCTACAGAAGAGGAGAAAAAAGAAATTCGCCGCTACTGGTACGACTTGAAGAAGCAGTGGAAAGTCCGTAAAGTACGCGAAGAAAGACCTCCGTCTTTGTTTGACATCACGGAAGACATCAAAAAAAAATAACCCCAGTGCGGGGTTTTCTTTTCAACGAAAATTAGAACATACGTTCCTCACCATTCTTTTAGGAGGTCCTTGATGCTTCACTCCATTTTTCAAGAAATCTGCGAACCGCAAACATGGCTCGAGAGTCGCGTGTACTTGTTACTCCAGCATCACGGCATCGACCGGCCCGAACAAATCGATCTGCATCTGCTCTGTGAGACGTACGGCATCGAGATCCATCGTATTTGCGGCCGGAGTCGTGCACACGCGCATCCCTTTTTGCCGGGACGTTATATCATTGCTGTGGACGAGCGACTCGATCCGGCTGCGCAGCGTGTTAAAATCGCACATGAACTCGGACATTTGCTTCTCCATGAAGGCATTCAGCCCCAGAGCAGCGAATGGATGATTGACTGGCAAGAATCGCAGGCGAATCATTTTGCCGAGCATTTGTTGCTTCCCATTTACATGATGAGCACCCTGCTTGCCGATTGTTCTCGATACAACGCCCCGGCTATGTTGGCTCAGCGCTTTCAGGTGCCGATGCCGCTTGCTCGTGCCCGTTTTGAGCGCATACTAAGCCGTCTGTATGCCAAAGGCTTTCCCGTCTATGGGTAAATTACGACTCTATTATGTAGGAGGCGATACCGAATGAAACGAGTCTTTATTGCCGGAGATGCATACACGACTCATTTTTTTGATCTCGCCTTGGACCAAGACGAGGAGCTGTCGCTGTTACCCTCCTTGCAGGTAGCCAACTATCATGTGGCCCGCTTTGCTCTTATTATGCGAGATGACGGCCTTAGTGGTCTCGGTATTTTTCCTGGAGACGCCGTCTTGATCTCAGACTTTTCAATGGAGCCTGTAAAAGACAGACCTGTATTGATCCGGCAGGAGGGGCAGTTCCTTTTGCGTATCGCAGCAGACGTCAATCCATTGGAGAGTCTGTTTACAACCACACGCGAACAAGACTCTCCCATGCTGCTCCCCTCGGAAAACATTCGCATTACAGGTGTTGTATCCGGTATTATTCCACGTTCATCATCGTAACCTCATGAAGAAGCCAATCCTTGATCGCTGCCACCGTTTGCTGCCACTGCTCCTGCGGGGTAATGGCAGCGGGCTGGTCGCCCTCCTGCGATCCATAGCTTCCGAACTGGGAGTGGTTCCCCCCTTCTATGGACATGTACACGGTACGCTCCGGCAAATATTGCTTGCTATCCATAAACTTTTCCATATTGATCACTCCATCGCGAGAACCGAGCAAAGACAGCACAGGCAAATTCACCTTCTTCAAGTTCCCCTGACTGTTCGGATACGCTCCCAGTAAAAATACACCACTGATTCGGTCCGAGTGGTTCGCTGCGAATTGAGCTGCCATAGTACCACCGAGCGAATGTCCTCCGATGACAAACGTTTTATTCGGGTATGCCTTTAATACTTGTGTGGCTCGCGTCATATCACTTACAGCCAAATTCAGCGGCATTCGTGCGAGAAAAACATGGTAGCCGGAGCCGGCAAGGGCACGGGCAATCGGTGCATAGCTCTCCGGTTTGACCAGTGCTCCCGGATACAAGATGAGTCCCGGTTCGCGTGACTCCCCGCCTTGGAAAATAATCCAGTCATTCGTATCCATGACCGTAATCCCTTCACCACCTTGCATGGCCGTTAACGCTGCCTGATCAGGCTGATATGGCTGCAAATACCATATAGCCAGACAAATCGCTCCAAGTACCACCAATACGAGTGCCTGAAACCACTTTTTGCGTGCTTGACTCATCCTACCCACCTCGTTTCCGTTCCCATGTATATGCTACTTATTATGTCTCAAACATAAAAAAAACCGTCAGAGACAAATTCCCGACGGTCGTTGGTAATGGCTCCATTAGCCTTTTTCCTTCTGCCGCTCGCGAAAACGACGCACCTTCATCAGGTTGCCGCACATTTTGTCATCACACCAGCGACGCACCCGGTTACGGCTTTCATCATAAAACACCCAGCGGCAATCCTCGTTGTCACATATTTTGATTCGCTCCAGATGCTGCGGGGCAAGCAACTCCGCGAAAGAAGCCGCAATTTGTGCCATGACGAGGGACCAGCCCTCTGTTGAGCTGGATTGCTTTTGCCTGTAGCCGCCCTCCTCATCTACATACAACACCTGCATATGAAAAGGGACCATAGCCAAAACTTTGTTCAATTCCGCAAGGTCCTCCTCTTGGAATCGGTCTCCACGGACAACGTCTTCCAACATACGTCTCAAACGTTCGCGCAGCTGCAAAAGAGACGCGGCACACTCCTCATCCATCGGCAGCGGAGCGGTTAAATTGTATGTCTGCAAAAAGGATGACAGCCATTCTTGGTTCTCCAGGCGATTTTCCCCACGACCAGAACCACGCCAATCCCGCCAATCACTATTTAAAAAATCGATACAAAGCCAGTCCATGTCATCATCTCTCCTGATTAATCCTTCATTTTTCTCTCTTGTAAGACCATACAGAATATGGTAATCTATATCCGTAACTATCGTTATTAATTTAACTGGTTACAAACTCATTTCTTACTGCTATTATAGCGTTTCGGCAATCTGTTTCACAGACGAGGAGGAAGCCTATGAATCGGAAGGATTTGCTTTTGCACGGATGGGAATGTACGTATGACAAGGAAGACTGGTATCCACCCTTAAAAGAAGCACTATCCGGAGTATCAGCAGCCGAGGCTAGCTGGTGCCCTGTGGGAGAAGCAGCCAACACGATCTGGGAAAACGTCAGCCATCTGCTTTATTACAAAGAACGCCTGTTGCATCGTCTATTGGGCACGGAATTTCCTGGCTCCGCTGAGACGAACGATGATACCTTCACCCCGTCCGGTGGTCCAGATGACGAAAACGCTTGGCAAGCTACCCTTTTACGGATGGAAAGCGTCCATCGCCACATTCATGAAAAGCTTTCCTTACTGACAGATGAGGAGTTGAACCAGACGGCTACCTATACGCCCATTTACCAAACCGTGATGAGTCTCGTTCTGCACGATGCGTTTCACACGGGGCAAATTGTCCAAATTCGCAAGCTCCAAGGCTCCTGGCCTGCCAGACGATCATATGAATAACAAAAATTCACATTGATTAATCATAAACAATCCTTTATAGTTGATGAATCACAAAATTTCATACATGTTATCCTCATCTTTCACGGTGAGGATAGAGGTCGCGGCTTTTATATCATCCTGTACGAGATTCAGAGAAAATCAATGACTCCAGGTAAAGGAAAATCCGCCGAAGCTCATATCGCGTCTCTGTGCGATTGGGTTGGGGCTGTACTCGAAAGGGACAGAACTGTCACGTTTGCATGCCAAGCAAGCGTGGTGAGCTATCTTCAGTGAAGGCTTGGTGGGGATTGGATGATACCGCCCTATGCCATTTTTTGGCTATGGCGGTTTTTTCGTTTCCGACCTTCCTTCTCAAAAATCAAGAAAGGTCGTGCAAGTAGCTTATGTCACAAAATCAATTGCAACGTGGTTTAAAAGCCCGACACCTGACGATGATCGCCATCGGCGGCTCGATTGGGACGGGATTATTTCTCGCAAGCGGAGGCTCGATCCATTCCGCCGGACCTGGTGGAGCATTAGCCGCATATGTCGCCATTAGTATCATGGTTTACTTTTTAATGACGAGCTTGGGGGAAATGGCGGCCTTCATGCCTGTGTCCGGTTCGTTTTCGACGTATGCCACACGGTTCGTCGATCCATCTCTCGGCTTTGCTCTCGGCTGGAACTACTGGTACAACTGGGCCATTACCATTGCTGTCGAGCTGTCAGCTTCCGCACTCATTATGAAATATTGGTTCCCGGATACCCCAGCGATAGTGTGGAGCGCTTTGTTCCTCGGATTGCTGTTTGCCTTGAATCTCCTGTCTGTGAAAGCCTATGGAGAATCTGAATATTGGTTTGCTTTGATCAAAGTCATAACCGTTATCGTCTTTATTATTGTTGGTGTGATGATGATTTTTGGCATTATGGGCGGCCAAGCAGTTGGCTTCCAAAACTTCACCAAAGGCGACGCACCATTCAATGGCGGCTTCATGGCCCTGCTCGGTGTGTTCATGATTGCCGGATTCTCTTTCCAAGGGACAGAGCTGGTCGGTGTCGCGGCTGGTGAGAGCGAAGACCCTGCCCGCAACATTCCAAAGGCCATCCGTCAAATTTTTTGGCGTATCCTGCTCTTCTACATCCTTGCTATTTTGATCATCGGGTTATTGGTTCCATACGATAATCCAAATCTGATCGGTGGCGACATTACGGATATTGCGATCAGTCCGTTTACGATTGTATTTGAAAATGCCGGATTTGCTTTTGCAGCATCCGTGATGAATGCGGTGATTCTCACGTCTGTGTTGTCTGCTGGTAACTCTGGAATGTACGCCTCTACACGCATGCTGTGGAACTTGGCGAAAGAAGGAAAAGCACCAAAATGGTTCGCAAAAGTAACAGGTAACGGCGTACCGATCAATGCCTTGATCTTGACTGCGCTTATCGGTGCCCTTGCGTTTCTGTCCTCTCTGTTTGGGGAAGGCGAAGTGTACGTATGGCTTTTGAATGCGTCCGGTATGTCAGGCTTCATCGCTTGGCTGGGAATTGCCATCAGTCACTACCGTTTCCGCAAAGCGTTTATCGCTCAGGGCCGTGATTTAAACGAATTGCCTTATCGGGCAAAGTGGTTCCCGTTTGGCCCGATTTTTGCCTTCATCCTTTGCTGTATCGTTATTTTGGGGCAAAACTACTCCTCATTCATGGGTGGAACGATCGACTGGTATGGCGCCCTGGTCTCTTACATTGGCCTGCCACTCTTCTTAATCATTTGGCTCGCTTATAAAGTCACCCAAAAGACCAAGCTCGTCCCTCTAGAACAAGTAGACTTCAGCATGGATGAACACACGAAATAATCGAAGAAACAAATTACGGACTTCCGTTATCTAAACGGGAGTCCTTTTTATGTTTAAAAACTCCGTTTCCTTCCGTTCTCACAACTCATACCAGTCATCTGATAAAAGGTAACCATGATCTCCTGCCTTCACACCATTGCTTCAAACGAATCTTGCCTCTTTTATGAAGATCCTGAGATAACTGCAAAAAGATGATGATCACAGCCTCTGCCCGAACTCCCCTCGGACTGGGGCTGTTTTTTCTGGTGTAGTACCAGTCACTTTCCTTTTCCATTTAAGGAAATTTACAGGCAGACGGTGGACATACTAACCGGTAAAGGAGGGGACGAACATGTATGATAATCGTGAAAACGACCTGCCTGATTTTAAACAACTGGATGACAGACTGATCGCTCAACCTCCAACTAGCCCAATACTCGCAATCCGTACCAATCTGGACAAGGAACCAAATGACGTCGACAATCCGTATGTGCAGCAAGAGCCTAAACCTACTGGACAAAATAAGGGGGAAGCAAATGACTGATCGCAGATCAAAGGAAAAACCGGACATGGGTTATAACGGAAGCAATATGCATGGTTATTCTATTACAGAAAAGGAAGGGACATTGGACCAAACTGTCAAGGCAGCTGCGGAAAACCAAAAAAACAGGGACAAAGAATAGTTCTTTTCCCATTACAACTATAAAATCCCCTTTAGGGAAACAGGCAGATGCTCATTTTGCTTTTTCCTGAAGGGGATTCTTTTTGGATTTCTGACCAAGAACATGGTGAAAAAACATTTTTTTATTGACGAAATACTGTTGGAAATATATACTTTTCATGGATTTGATAATGAGAATCGTTATCAAATTCTTGTATATACGATCAGGAGGTTTCCCCATGAAATCCAGGCTCTTCAAACACATTTACAGCACAACATTAGTCACTTCTCTACTCACAGGTGGCGCCCATTTGGCTCTGGCCGCTCCACTCGTGGCCACTGCTGAACAGACGGATGTTTCCCCTTTGTCGCTAGATTTCGCAGTTGAACAGGCACTAAAGAACAGCGTTGATCTGGAGCTGCTTCGACTTGAATTAGATATTACCAAGTACGAAACATCCAGCACACTGAGAGAAAAAGCAGAAATCAAAAAAGCCGACATCATGACGCTAGCTGACGCAAAAAAGAAATTCGAAGACTCAGCTAAAGCGATCAAAGAAGTGGTCGTCGATGAAGTCGCCCTGAATACGCAAAAAAACACCCTTCAACTGCAAGTGCAAAAAGCTTTCTTCGAAGTCCAATCATTAGAAAACAAAATCAAAGCGCAAAAGAAAAGCTTGCAAAGACAGTACTGGTTGGACTCGCAAGAAACAGAAGCTCATAAAAATCTTGCTGCCCTTGAAGCCAGCTACAAACAAGCATTGGCCAAGCTCAACGATTTATTGAATGAAAAAGCAGACAGACAATGGAAAGTGATCACCACTGATCTGACCCAGCACGAGCTGCTTTCCCTGGAGCAATTGCAGGCAAAAGCTTATGAAAAACGTCCCGAGATGATCAAAGCACAAGCAGAAATAGATTTTGCCCAAGTAAGAATTGACTACACGGCAGAGTATTCCGCACTCAGCACACTTAAAGGCACGGTCGCCAAAAATGAGCACAAAAAAGCGGGGCTGCAAAAACAAAAAACACAAAAGAAAATCGGACAAGAAGTAAGTGACAACTATGCGAAGGTGCTGGCAGCGAAAAAGGCATTAGAGGAAAGTACAACAAAGAAAGAAACCGCATTGGAGCGCTATCAGGCAACCATCGACCAATATAGATTAGGAAAAGCATCGATGAAAGAACTGATGGAAGACGAAGCAAACCTGTTTGACTCCGAAACAAAAGCAATCGAGTCCGTTTATCAATACAATCTCACTGCTACCACATTGAATCAGTCGACTGGCTATTAATATTTCGTGCAACGAAGGATCTCATTTATTCATTTAAAATAAAGAAGGCTTCATCCCTAAGGATGAAGCCTTTTACTCATTTATTAGCCTCTCAAAAACTTTCGGCATCATCAGACGGCCACCGTCTACACCAAAATCCTCTATAAACCACCAAGCCGATAGTACACTATGGCAATATGCCCACGCCAACACTCTCTCTTTTTGCAAAGACAGCGCCTTCGTCAGTCCATCGACCCGTTGCTTCATTACTTCTTCTACCCCATCCTCTGGCAAATGGTTCAGCAAAAACGGAATCACCTCATATTCCGTCTCTCCGATCAGCCCCTTTGGATCAATTGCCAACCACGGCTCTCTTTCTGCGCGCAAGATATTTTCATGATGAAGATCACCATGCAGCAGGCACTGTTCTTTTTGTGTGGAGAGAAGCTTTTTGTACCATTGCAGGGCCCGCTCCACCATTTGCTCGGGAATTGGTCCTGTCCCTCCTTGGAAATGAGGGCGAATCTTTTCCAGTCCCACAGCCCAGTCGGCTATCGTCGGAAACGTAGACGCAAGCTTATCAGCGTTCGGCAGGGGTGTATGCATCCTTTTGATTACGTCCGCCAAGCATTGAATCCGTTCATCTTCGCTGCTCAGCGTGTCCAGTGTCTCCCCTGGCATGATGCGCTCCAAAAGCATGATCCCTTTTTTCTCGTCAGCATCGAGTAGCTGCACCATTCCCCGCCCCGCAAAAGCCCGAATCGCCGTCAGCTCTCTCTGCCAATCCAGTCCAGGCACGCCCAGCTTCAGCACTGCGTTTCTCCCATCCTGCAACACAGCAGGTGCGACAAAGTTATAGGAGAGTGGAAACGGCTCAAGCACTTTTAAAAACCAGCGTGCTTCGCAATCGGCAATCAGCTCATGAAAGGAATCCAGCCAGAGACGACCTGCTTCTTTATGTACGCCCACAACGGTTTGGGTAAAATGCGTTGGCAGTGAAATCATTAAGAATCTCCTCCTAAAAAGCTTGTGGAATGAAAACTTCTCGAACTACCTTCAAAGCATTCTTTTACACCAGCTTTCAAGCTGTTCCCTTACCACAGCCGCGTAAGAAGAAGCGCATTTCCAGTCAAGCGCCTCTGGAGCCCATCCTAGCTCAGGAAAAAATGGCGGGGTTTTCAGCTTCACTGATATGAACGAGGACTGTCAATAGCATGACGGCCCCGTTTTTTCTTTTGCTTTTTTCTTGTTGCTTTATATGGAGAGGCGGG
>NZ_JBIAOR010000011.1:0-193361 GCF_042878995.1 Brevibacillus sp. NPDC003359 | reverse complement strand
AAACTCTCCAATAAAGTTTGTTACTGGTTCAAAGCTGGCAAATCATTTAATGATAGACTCATTAACGCTTTCGCTGTTCAGTTTTCAAAGAGCATCTCGTTCTTTTCTTTCGTCGTTAGCGCTTGTGGCGCCGACCTTTTAAACTATATCAGATCTTCTTTTGAAAATCAAGGGTTATTTTTAGAAGTTTGAAGTTTTTTTCATTCTCTCTAAAATTCCCTTCAAAAGCGACAAGAGTTATCATACCAAGCCAGAAACAAAAACGCAAGCATTATTACCTAAGAATTTTATCCCAGCCCCCGTTCATCCAGTACAGACAGGAGTTCACTCATAGAACAAATTACAATTCGCGGCATGAAAAGCTCCGGGAGCTCTGACAATAAAGGATTCTTGCACTCCCGCTTCCACTTCTCCAAGCATAACAAACGCATTCTTTGATCATTTGCACGCATCTGCGGTTGGAGCCTCACCAAGTCCTCTGGCAATTTTCGCTCTATTAAAATAGAGGTTACATGGCTGCGGTTAGCAAGTTGAATGTCGTGATCCAAGCGATCTCCCACATGAGCGACTACTTCTCCCGACAGCTTTTGCAAAATAGCTGGGTCAGGCTTGCCAGCACCAGCCCGTTCTGGCGTAACAATCTCATCAAAGTAATCCAGCAAGCCTAATGCATCCATTACTGGTGCCTGAAACTTGTAAAAGCCATTTGTGACCACTGCCAACGAAAAGCCCCGCTTTTTCATCTCACCGAGCTTCTGGAGAATTCCACCCTCGAGCAAATTAACCTTGGGCATTACAGAGTGTTTCCGAACCAGCGATTCAATATCAATCTTTTTTTCTATACGTAATTCATCGCATCTACTAAAGAGGATATCATCCCAATCATACGCTGCTACATAGCGTTCTTGGGACATACGACGCTCATGTTCGGTCACCATTTCTGAAACAATGTCGTGCTCTCTCCCCAACTGACCGGAGATTACACGCGCAATCTCCGGAAATACCCACACTCCAAACGGGTTTTGCATCAAGGTTCCATCCAGATCAAAGCTAATCCAGCGTTTGCTCATTTTATCGCCCCCGACGTAAGTCCTTCGATAAATTGCTTGGAAGCAAACAAGAAAGCAATAATCATCGGCAATGATGAAATAGTCAAACTGGCAAACAGCATATTCCACTCCGTGTCGTACTCCCCAAATAGTGTAAGCACGCCTAACGGAATGGTGCTCAATTCTTCGCTCTTCAAAAAGATCAGTGGGTAAAAGAAGTCATTCCACACTCCGATCAGATGGACAATCCCTACAGTTGCCAGCGCTGGTTTCATCAGTGGCAAAATGATTTTGTAGTACACTTGAAAACCATTGCAGCCATCTAGCCTTGCTGACTGATCCAACTCCGTCGGCAGTGTCCGAAAGAAGCCATAGAACACAAACACCGCAAATGGGATTCCTCCCGCTACATACAAAATGACCAGAGATGTGAGTGTATCCAAGAGTTGCAACTGCAACATGATCATGTACAAAGGCAAAATCGCCAGCTTCATAGGCAGCATTAAACCAAGCATAAAGAAAAACAGCACATACGAATTCCAGCGGAACGAATACCGAGAGAGATAAAAGGCTGCTAACGAAGAAATGAACAAGATAAAAAAGACAGACATGCCGCTAACATAGATGCTGTTCCACATGTACACTTCGAAGTTAACCTTTTCCCATACTTCTACGTAGTTATCCAAAGAAAAGGAGCTTGGCAACCCTAATGGCGAGGTGAGGATATCCAAATTGCTTTTGAGTGACGAAACGATCATCAGGAAAATCGGATAAATCGCCAAAAAGGCAAAAAACAGGAGAACGATATACTTGGCATACTGACCGATTCGCGCCGTCATGTTTTCACTCCTACTGTTCGTATTCCTTGCGTTTGAAGAAAAAGAGCAAGACAGCCGTCGCACTCGATATCATTAGAAAAAGCACCACAGCCAGCGCAGAGCCGAGTCCGATCGATTCTCCCCCAGCCACAGAGCCAAAAGCAAGACGATAAAAATAAGTAGCCAGTACATCTGTTGAAAAATAAGGTCCTGCTTGAGAGCCTTGCATCGCGAAGATCAGCTCAAACGCCTCGAATGCTCCGATGAAGCTGAGAATCGTCATTACCATAATCGAAGGCATCGCCAGTGGAATTGTCATTCGCCATAGCATCGTAAAGCTAGAAGCACCGTCAATTTTAGCAGCATCGTATATTTCAGATGGGATAGCTTGCAGGCCAGCGAGAAAAATGAGTACAGCAAACCCGAGCCCATACCAACTGTTGACCAAAATAATCGTATAGAGAGCTGTATCCGGACTTCCCAACCACGGTCGCGCCCATTCTTCGAGACCGATGAGCTTGAGAAAGGTGTTCAGTGCTCCGTAGGTGGGATTCAAGATCAAACTGAACAAGAAACCGACAACGATTACGGATAAGAGCTTTGGCATGAAAATGACCATCTTGAAAAACTCTTTCCCGCGGATCTTGCTATGAATAAGTAACGCCAGAAAGAAAGCAACAGCCAGCTTCGAGACCATAATCCCCACAAAGAAGATCACATTGTGGCCGAGTCCACGGAAAAACATCTCCTTAAAAGGCGGTAAACAACCGGACGAAATTTTCTAGCCCAATGAACGCCCCTCTTTACATACCATTCCACGCGAAAAAGCTGTTTAAGAACGCAGAAAATATGGGATAGACTTGAAACCACACATAAAATATCAGCGCCGGAAGTAAAAACAGATGCACCAGATGCTTTTTCCAGTTATATGTTCGGGCTTTGGCCGTCTCCGATTTTACGACTGTTGCTTTTTCCAATGCAGGCATAGTTATGGAGAACCTCCTTTACATGCGGGTACAGCCAAATGAATCGGCTGCACCCCTTGTTGTTATTTCCAGCATTACTTCTTTGGTTTGAACCATTTGTCAGCTGAAGCCTGTGTATCCTCTGCGACCTTGTCAACGTTGATTTGATTGATGTACAAGCCCTGCATAGCGTCTTCAAAGATTGTTTTTGTTGTTGGTGTTCCTTCGCCAAAATGCACCAGCATCAGGTAAGGAGTCATGCTTTTCTCGCTGAGCTGAGTCATTTTCTGCACTAATGGATGCTTGGGAGTTACGCCGGTGATCGCACTTAAACGGTCCAAATCGTCGCTAAACATTTGACCAAACTCTTTGGAAGCCAAAAACGCGATCAAGGTTTTGGCCTCTTCCGGATGCTTGGTCGATTTGGCAATGCCGTACGAGCCGTCTACCCAGTTGATCATCGGTGTTTCGCCGCCCTTTTCCTTCGCTAAGCCTGGCAGAATGTCGATCGGTAGGTCAGGGCTCTGCTTTTGAAAGGTTTCCAGGCGGTAGCTGCCGTTGATATACATCGCGGCCTTGCCAGTGTAAAACAGCGCTTGGGCATCCTTATCATCAATCGCTACAAAGTCTGGTGGGAAGTATGGAGCCAGCTCCTGCATGCGCTTAATCGATTCTTTGAAGGCTTCATCTGTAAATTTGGCTTCGCCCTTGAGCAGTTTTTCTACATACTCATTGCTTCCATATGCACTCGGTCCGATTACGCTATGAGTCATAGACAGCAGGTAAGCGGCTTTTCCGGCCTGCGCGATAGGGACAATACCTTTTTTCTGAAATTCTTGCGAGACCTGCAAGAGCTCTTCCCATGTCGCAGGTGGTTGCAAGCCGTTATCTTCGAACAGCTTTTTATTATAGAAAATAACGGCTGAATTAATGGAAAGCGGCACTCCGTAAATCTTCTGATCACTTCCCTTTGCTGCATCTAAATAAGATGGGGAAATGTCCTTCACTCCTGCAATGTCATCGAGAGGCAGCAAATAACCCGTATCTGCAATAGAGGTTGTTCCTGAATAAGGCCTGAGCTGCACAATGTCCACGCCGGTTCCTGATGTCAACGAGTTGTTCAAGATCGTATTGTACTCGGTCGATTTGACTGGCTTGAACTTCACCTTGATAGTGGGATGCTTCTTTTCAAACTCCGCAATGAACTTCGCATAAGCTTCCTTGTCCTCCGTACGCCAGCTGTACATGACCAATTCGACCGGCTCCCCTTTTGCCGGTTCTGCTCCTGGTGTGCCTGTCTGCCCTCCTGCAGCAGGTGAAGAGCCACCATTGCTACATGCAGCCAAAACTAGCACAAGCATCAAACTGATAAGCCAAACCCCAACACGCCTCATCGCAAAATCTCCTCCATGTAAGATTTTTGCTGTGTGCATCTACGCTAGTACCTCTATGTAGTAATGTTTTATAATCGAAAAATTATAAATTTTATAATTATATCAATGCACAAAAAAAGAGACAGACGATTTGTCTGCCTCTCTTCGAAGAAAACGGCGAACCGCTTTCTTACATCATGCCCATACCGCCCATGCCACCCATATCTGGCATGCCCATAGGAGCTTTGTTTTCTTCTGGTTTGTCAGCAATTACTGCTTCAGTAGTCAGGAACATAGCCGCTACAGATGCAGCGTTGGACAGTGCGGAGCGAGTAACTTTCGCCGCGTCAACGATACCAGCTTCGAGCATGTTTACATACTCTTCAGTTGCAGCGTTGAAGCCGATGCCAACTGCTTCTTTTTTCAGACGCTCTACGATTACAGAACCTTCGAGTCCTGCGTTCGCAGCGATTTGACGAACTGGCTCTTCCAGGGAACGGAGTACGATTTGTACACCAACTGCTTCTTCGCCATCTACTTTAACGCCTTCAACAGCTTTAATTGCATTGATCAGAGTAGTACCACCACCAGGAACGATACCTTCTTCTACTGCAGCGCGAGTAGAGTTGAGTGCGTCCTCGATGCGGAGCTTCTTCTCTTTCAATTCAGTTTCAGTAGCTGCACCGACTTTGATAACTGCTACGCCGCCAGCCAATTTAGCCAGACGCTCTTGCAGTTTCTCACGATCGAAATCGGAAGTGGTGTCTTCAATTTGTTGACGGATTTGGGAAACGCGGCCCTCGATGGAAGCTTTGTCGCCAGCACCTTCAACAACTGTTGTGTTTTCTTTGGTAACCACGATTTTGCTTGCGCGGCCCAATTGCTCCAGCTTAGTGGATTTCAGATCCAGACCGAGTTCTTCTGTAATCACTTCGCCACCAGTAAGAGCAGCAAGGTCTTGCAGCATAGCTTTGCGACGATCGCCAAAGCCAGGAGCTTTAACCGCTACAGCTGTGAAGGTACCACGCAGTTTGTTAACTACGAGAGTAGCCAGTGCTTCACCTTCAACATCTTCAGCGATGATCAGGAGTGGTTTGCCGCTTTGTACTACTTGCTCGAGTACAGGCAGAACTTCCTGGATGTTGGAGATTTTTTTATCGGTGATCAGGATGTAAGGGTTGTTCAGAACCGCTTCCATCTTGTCAGTGTCAGTGATCATGTAAGGGGAAGCGTAGCCACGGTCAAATTGCATACCTTCTACTACTTCCAGCTCTGTTACGAATCCTTTGGACTCTTCAACAGTGATTACACCATCTTTGCCGACTTTTTCCATTGCTTCAGCGATCAGGTTTCCTACCTCTGGATCGTCAGCGGAAATCGCAGCTACTTGCGCGATAGAGGATTTGTTCTCAACCGGCTTCGCGATGGATTTGATTTCTTCTACAGCTGCACGAACTGCTTTTTCCATACCGCGACGGATAACCATCGGGTTAGCACCTGCAGTTACGTTTTTCAGACCTTCACGGATCATAGCTGCAGCAAGTACAGTTGCAGTCGTTGTACCGTCACCAGCGATGTCGTTGGTTTTAGTAGCAACTTCTTTAACCAGTTGCGCACCCATGTTTTCGTAAGCGTCTTCCAGCTCGATTTCTTTCGCAATTGTTACACCGTCATTTGTGATCAACGGGGAACCGAATTTTTTCTCCAGAACTACGTTGCGGCCTTTTGGACCGAGGGTTACTTTAACCGCATTTGCCAAAGTTTCAACACCGCGGAGCATGGAGCGGCGAGCGTCTTCAGAGAACTTGACTTGTTTTGCCATCTAAACTCAACCTCCTGTTATGTGTTTATTCGTTCGACTTCCTATGTTAAGAGCCTTAACCGATGATCGCGAGGATATCGGATTCGCGCAGCACGAGGTATTCCTTGTTGTCTACCTTTACTTCAGTACCAGCGTATTTGGAGAAGATTACTTTATCGCCTTCTTTTACTTCCAAAGCGATGCGCTCGCCGTTGTCAGCAACACGGCCAGAACCTACTGCGATTACGCGGCCTTCTTGCGGTTTTTCCTTTGCAGAATCAGGCAAAACGATACCGCTTGCAGTCGTTTCGTCTTTGGAGATAGCTTCGATTACCACACGGTCACCCAATGGCTTAAGCACTAAAAACACCCTCCTCAAAAAATGTAGGTAAACAAATTTACGTTATTAGCACTCGACTGTTATGAGTGCTAACACCCAATTTCTATAATAATGAATCACTATGTACTTTGCAAGTAGTTTCCCTCACTTTTTTCCATATGCTACTGCTTGACTACTCTTCCTACTATCAAATTGCTTTCTCTAGCAAAAAGGTTCTAGTATTCGGACTCACTCATATAAATGAAACATAGAATCAAGCAAGCTCGCCAAGGAGGGAATTGTTCCATGCACAAATGGCTCTGGATTGGCTTAATTGCCCTGGGAGTCTTGGGAATCAGCCGTCTCTTCACTTCGGATACTACTTCCTTTATACAGGTCAACATGAACCCAGCCTCCATCTATTGGGATGGCCGTGAAATCGTCGCAAGCGAAAAGCCCGGGTACTACACGGATGAAGGCAAAGAAATACCAGCTTCCTTAGAATATGAAGGGACTCTTTATGTTCCTCTGTCCATGATCAGTCGCCACTTGAATAAGCCTATCGGTTGGGATGAAACTTCCCAAACCGCTTGGGTCGGTCAACCTCCTGCATTCTCCATCGGTCAGCCTGAAAAACAGACGACACCTGATGCAGTCCCTGCCTCTCTGCTGCTTCCCCAAAAACCGGCAACGAACAAACCACCTGCAGCACCCATTCGAGAAGAGAAGCCTAATACGATTTTTGACATAAGTCTCGGAATGTCTTCCGGGGAAGTACACAAGCTACTAGGCGAGCCTGTCCGCAAAGAGCCAAGCAGTCTCGGCTATCAATGGTGGGTGTACAATCGTGAGCCTGCCCGATACATTCAAGTCGGCATCGCAAATGACAAAGTCGTCGATGTGTACTCGCTCGCTCCGACAGCAAAGCTCGGAAACATCGGAGTCGGCACCAGCCAGCAATCACTCGAGCGTCAGATGAATGTACAAAACATTGTTTCTTTCTCTTTTCAGGGGGCACAAGTCCAGATTACCAATCAAAAACAGCAACGCCCTCTCGTTATGAAAGACGGCACCCCATTCATTTATTACTTGGACAAGCAGAATGACAACAAGGTCACCGCAGTACGTATGATGGATACGCAAATGCTGTTACGCGGCAGTTTTTACGAAACGAAATGGACCTATCAAGGTCAGGCACCCAATTTTGATCCCCCGCCGCTTCGTGTGGGTGAAAGAGAGCAGGTCAATGCTGCATCTGAGAGGCAAATCCTCGATCTGGTCAATATCTCCCGCTACCGGTACAAGCTTCCGCCCCTGCAATGGAACGAAAAAGCTGCCGATGTGGCACGAAAACATAGCATGGACATGGAGGGGAACAATTTCTTCGATCACATCTCTGCGACTAGCGGGAGCAATCCATTTGACCGCATGAAAAGTGCCTCTCTCGCTTACACCATGGCCGGAGAGAATATTGCAGCAGGCTACACGGATGCCATCGAAGTCCATGAAGGCTGGATGAACAGTCCAGGCCATCGCAAAAACGTACTCGAAAAAGGCTTCACCCAGTTAGGCGTGGGCGTATATACAGACTATTTCACCCAAACCTTCCTCACTCCCATGAAATAATCGCAAGCCCGGTTTCGTCGCTTTTTATGGACGACCGGGCTTGTTTTTGCAAGAAGAAGCGCTGTTTTACGGCAATCTCACCTGTTCCCTCAGGTGGTCGACTTTTTCGGTAAACTCCACAACGACCGTCTCAAATTCCTTCGTATGCAGAATCAGCCACGGCCGACGCTCCCCTTTTTTGGGCATGATGACAAACATCTCTGCAATCATCGCATCGAGATTCGCGGATTTTAACTTCATTGGCTTTGGGGGGACCAGCTGAATTTTCACGATCATGGCGGAATCCAACGATGGATTAAACTCCAAGACCCGCCCGCTCACACTCTGCAAAATCTGCTGAGCTTCCTCCTGAAATCCAGCTGTATTTTCAAAGCTAGCCACAACGCGCTGCTTGTCCGTATCAAACAATTCGATGGGCTCGCCCAGCCCGGCGGCGTCTGCAGTACTCCCAGAAAAGAGCAACGCCAAACATACGATCAGCCACATATTCAGCACCTCCCGAATCATAACGTCCGTAGTATTTCCCATTTTTTTGCTGGAATACAAAAAAGTCCTCTGCCACTCGGGACAGAAGACCTTTCTCATGCTCGTTATTGAACGGGTTCGTTTGTTTCCAAACTGCCGTATTCTTGTTCCCACGCTTCTTGCTCTTTTAATTGCTTGCGATACACAACGCGAGATAGCCAAATGCTCAGTTCGTACAAAAGCAGCAAAGGGATGATCACGAGAATATCACTGACAATCTCAGGAGGAGTCAAAGTAATCCCGATGACAGCCAGTACAAAGTAAGCGTAGCGTCGTGCCTTTGCCAGCCTCATTGGATTGAGGATGCGCAGTCTCGTCAGGAACATGACGATAATCGGCAACTGGAACAGTATCCCGAACGGAATGACCATATTAAACATGAAGCCAAAGTATTGCGCGATTCCGTAGTTCGGGTCTGCGCCCATCGATGCTGTAATACTGGTCATAAACTGCATGACCATCGGGAAAACGACGTAGTAGCCAAACAGGATACCAACGATAAACAGAAAACAAGCCGCCGGGATGAAGTAAAGCGTCCCGCGCTTTTCCTGTACTTCCATCCCTGGCGAAACAAAACGCCAAACGTGATAAAGTGCTACAGGCAGTGTGATGACAGCGCCCACAATGAAGGCAACCTGCATGTAAACACGAAGTGCGTCTGACGGATGCAACGAGACAATGGGCACGCCATCCGCAATCGGTTCTTGCTTTAAATAATCCACGAGTGGACCAGCGAGGAAAAAACCGACGATCAATGCGACAATAAACACGGCCAGCACCCATATGATGCGCTTGCGTAGTTCCGTCAGGTGTTCTACCACTGTCATTTCCTGATCCTTCATGGTAACCACCAACCTTACCTGTTACGCGTTCTTCTGTTCTTTTTCCATTTGCAGGCGCTCTAGCTCCAGCTTTTCGCGGATTTCTTTTTCCAAGCGCTCGCGTTCTATCTTTTCACGAACTTCGCGTTCAATTCTCTCCCGCTCCGCTGCATCCTTTTCAGCGACAACCGGCGTTGTTTTGGCAGACGCCTCTTTGGAGGCTAGCTCCTTGCGCTTTTTCTCCTCATCGTCGTCTTCATCGTCACTTGTCAGACTACGCGTAGCATTTTTAAACTCTTTCAAAGTATGACCTACCGCACGCCCCAATTCTGGAAGCTTTTTCGGACCAAAAAGCACCAAAGCTAAAACTAAAATTAAGATTAATCCAGGAATCCCAATTGAGCTCATACGTATTCACTCCTTTTTCTTGTGAAGTCGTTTGCTTTTCGTTATTTGCCAGTCTAACCAGCTAGCACTTTCGTAAACCACCATATCCGAGTCTTGTCATATCGGATGCCACAATTCGCTCCCCTGCCAAAATACGCGGCAAAAATACATCAAAGGAAGTAAATGTTTCATGCATAACGGCTCCCGGCAGTCCGAGAATCGGTACATCGCCTTTGTAAGCAACCATCAGCATGGAACCCGGCAGCATCGGCGTACCGTAGCGCACTACTTCCGCTCCTACTCCTGCAATCGCTCCCGGCGTTCGGTCATCTGGATCGACAGACATGCCCCCCGTGACCAAGATCAGATCGACCCCTTCGTCGAGGAACGAGTGAATCTGCTGTTCGATCGCTTCCTTGTCATCTGGCGCAAAACGCTGGTCTACGACAGTAGAGCCGAGAGCTTCCACCTTGTTTCGAATCACAGGACCGAACTTGTCTGCAATCCTGCCAGAGAAAACTTCTCCCCCTGTCGTAACAAGTCCCACTCTTTTATCCTGAAATGTTTTTACTTGAACAATCGGTTCGTCAAACTGCTTGGCCAACTGCTCCAACTCAATGATTCGAGACTCTTCCATAATTAACGGGATGATTCTCGTAGCTGCCAATGTATGTCCCGGATGCACGACCTGATCACCGTAAATCGTGGAGAACGCAATTCCTTCCAGCTTGTTCAATGCGTGGACAGCTTCCTCATTGATTTTGGCTAAACCTGTTCTCGCAGCCTTCATCGATACCTTGCCCTCATAAGGAGGCGTCAAGGTCAAGCCTAGTCCGGAAACAGCCTTCGCGATACGAATGCCGGCTTCTTCCTCATGGATGTAGCCATCAGGCATCTCCAGCACGTAAATATGCTCTTTGCCAATGGACAACAGCGGCTCAATATCCGCCTCGGTGACAACATGTCCTTTTTTAAACAAGCGCCCTTTGAATTCTCCAGGCAAAATTTGCGTCATATCGTGAGGAAGCATCATTCCGATCGCTTCACGCACTGGCACTTCCCGCATCTGAGGTTTTTCTACCAATGCAATCCTCCCCAATCTTCGTTTGCTTCTCCCGTCCCTTGCAAAATGTGCAAAGCGTCGGACAGCATATCGCCAATCGCATTGAAACAGATTTCTACGCCCCTCGGATTACCAGGGAGGTTGATAATCAACGAATTACCCCTGGTTCCTGCAACTGCTCTGGTCAGCATCGCCCGGCGGGATTGCTTCAAACCAGCACGGCGCATTTCTTCAGCCAAGCCTGGAACTGGTCTGTCAATGACCCACGCGGTCACTTCTGGCGTAACGTCACGCGGGCTAAGCCCCGTGCCCCCCGTTACAATCAACAGATCGCATTTTTCACGGTCTACGAGCTCAATCATATGTTCTTGCAAATCTTCCATATCATCACTAACGGCACGGTATACAGCGACATCTACATGAAGCCATTCCCTTGTCAGATTACGAACGATTGGCATACGATCGTCCACACGATCTCCTCTGGCAATCGAATCACTTGCAGAAATAACGCCTACCTTCCATTTGCTCACGATACATTCCTCCGGTTTCTCATTCGATAGTATTGTACACTTTTCTGTCAAAAACGTCTCGCCGTTTTTCTTTGGCGGATAGCACCTTTCGCCACAGTAGGAGGCGTGAAAAAGCTACTGACACAAAACATTCAAAAATGCAGAAGACCTTTTTCAGTTACCACTGCATCTAGCAAAACATCATGAGACTCTAGCGGCACATGCTCCACAACCTGAATAAAGAAGCCGACTCCAACCAAGAACGGGAGCTTTTTCAGCGTTGCCAGAAAGCGGTCATAATAACCACCGCCATATCCCATTCGACCGCCCTTGCTGTCAAAAGCAACGCCAGGAACAATGATCGCATCCAAGTGCGATACGTCCGCTTCCTCTGCCAGGGCAGGGTCCGGCTCCCAAATCCCGTAGACACCTTGCTTCAGCATGTGCGGTCCTGTATACCGATAAGGGATGAGGCGTCTCTCGGCAACGTTTGTGAGCGGCAGCCATATGTCTTGGCCTCGCTTTTTTGCTTCATGTATAAAGGGCAGAATATCTAGTTCTTCGCCAAAAGGATGAAAGGCCATGATGGCTTTGGCATCAGCAAGCCTTTCATGAGACAGCAAATGATCGCATGCCTCTCTAGAAAGCTGCTCCCGTTCCTTTGCAGACATGGACTTGCGTCTCTCCAAAATATGGCTTCGCAGCTGTGTTTTTTGGTCCATGACAACCTCTTCCCTCTTTCGTAACGTGCTTAGGACATTCCCACGAGGCTTGTCCCATGCGCTCTCTCTAGGCTACACTGGCATTAGTATATAAAGAGGTGAATCCGATGATTTTGCTACAAGCTGAACTTATAGAAAAAACGTATGGTATCGAAACCATTCTACAAGACATCTCCCTGCAAATTCAAACCGGGGAACGGGTTGGTCTGGTTGGCGTAAACGGTGCAGGCAAATCGACTCTGATGAAGATCCTCGCCGGCGAGCTAAGCTACGACAAAGGAATTATACGCATTCCAAAGGATGTCACGCTCGGGTATTTGGCACAAAACAGCGGCCTTGAATCAGAGCGATCGATTTGGGATGAGTTGTTGAGCGTTTTTTCCCATTTGCAAAAAGAAGAGCTAGAGCTTCGTGAGCTCGAGGCCAAAATGGGCGATCCGGCTATTCTCGCTGATGAGAAGCGTTACCAGCAGCTGTTGGAAAATTACTCTCACCGCTCGGAAGCCTTTAAGGAAAAAGGCGGCTACAGCTACGAGGGTGCGATTCGCGGGGTTTTGCACGGCCTGCGCTTTGCGGACTTCGATTACCAGACTCCGATCGGCACATTGAGCGGCGGACAAAAGACTCGTCTGGCTCTAGCCAAGCTGCTGCTTCAATCTCCTACCATTCTTCTGCTCGATGAGCCGACGAACTACCTGGACATTGAGACACTGACCTGGCTGGAGACGTATTTGCAAAACTATCAGGGTGCCATTCTCGTTGTTTCCCATGACCGCTACTTCCTGGACAAGCTCGTGACCGTTGTATATGAAATCGAACGGACACGCGCTACCCGCTATGTCGGTAACTACAGCCGCTTCCTCGATGAAAAGGCAGCTCGACTCGAGCAGGATTTGAAGCGATTCGATAAGCAGCAAGAAGAGATCGCCAAGCTGGAGGATTTCATCGCACGAAACATCGCTCGGGCTACGACGACCAAACGAGCGCAGAGCCGACGCAAGACGTTGGAAAAGATTGACCGCTTGGACAAGCCGATCATGAACAACAAATCTGTCCACTTCTCCTTTGATGTGGCGAAAATGAGCGGCACCATCGTGATGAAAGCAAACAACGTCGCAATTGGCTACCCGGATGCTGTCCTTTCCCAGGGCCTTACGTTTGAAATCGAGCGTGAGGAGCGGGTGGCATTGGTCGGTCCCAATGGTATCGGGAAATCGACACTGTTAAAAACGATTGTGGAACAGTTGCCTAAGCTGCGCGGCGATATTCATTTCGGAAGCAACGTAACGATTGGGTACTACGACCAGGAGCATCGTAACCTGAACGAACGGAATTCAGTGCTCGGCGAAATTTGGGATGAGTACCCGAACATGCTGGAAAAGGACGTCCGCACCTTGCTCGGCAACTTCTTGTTTACCGGTGATGATGTACAAAAGAAGATCAGTGACCTGTCTGGAGGAGAGCGTGCACGCGTCTCCTTGGCAAAGCTCATGCTAAAGCAAGCGAACTTCCTGATCTTCGACGAGCCGACGAACCACTTGGATATTTTCAGCAAGGAAGTACTGGAGAACGCCCTCTACGATTATCCGGGGACGATCCTGTTCGTCTCCCATGACCGTTACTTCTTAAACAAGATTGCCACCCGCGTATTAGAGCTGACTGGCGATGGCGTAACCAGCTATTTGGGTAACTATGATTACTTCGTGGAGAAAAAGCAGGAACTGGAAGAGCTCGCAGCCGAGCAAGCAGCGCAACCCGGAAAAAAACAAGGCGGTACCGTGGCGGCACAGCCTGAGAAATCCTCTTATGAGCTCGATAAGGAAGCGAAACGTCGCGAACGTCAACGCCAGCGCCGTTTGGAAGAGATCGAGGTCACGATCCAAAAACGAGAGGCTGACATTGTCAAATGGGAAGAAGAGCTGTGTCTCCCGGAAATTTATAGCGATCATGTGCAGGCAAAAGAACGCAACGATCAAATCCATGCTGCCAAAGAAGAACTGGAGCAGTTGTATGACGAGTGGAGCGCGCTATCAGAAGAATAGTCCCGTCTTCACGTAGAGCAGCGCTCCTGCGCAGGCTCCTCCAAGGCGGCATAAAGAGCGGGGACCACCAGAAATGAAATGCAGGTGGCTGCTGTGACAATGCCCGAGTCATTGAGGATCAACCCAGCCAGTGCCCCGACAATGACACCAGCAAAGCCTTTGACCAAGTAAGGTGTGTCCTTCGCCAAATGGTGCAAAAAGCGGTCGTTTTTCAAGGTGAGAACACCTAGGGCGATCAGGGAGACGACAAATGCTTTGCTCCAAATGGAAACGCGAATCAAGCGGAGATTCATCGCTAGCTTGCGTTCAATCATCTGTCCTACCTCGGACCATTCACCATGTACAATCTGCTGAGAAATTCGTCCGACATGGGTCAAGGGCTGATCTGACATGAGACTGATCGCCATCAAACTGCATACACCCATAACTAGGCCGCCTGTCAACAGCAGGAGGCCTTTTTTGCCGATACTCCAGCCCTCAAGTCGTGACAATGCCACGGAAAATCCGATCAGTCCTGCAAGAAAACCGCCTGCGTCCGTTCCCAGGTTCGGTGCCACCATGTAGTACAGCACGACACTGTATATGACTGCGGAGACAGCAGGCAACCATCTATTTTCCTGACTTAACTCTTTTTGTCCCCCACGCATTTTCTCGTACAGCGAAGCCACAAGCATGATCGTGCTGCCGATCAGCACTCCTTCGTATTCATTTCCTAGCCCGTAAAACCTCGCTCCGATTACCGGATCATATCCGAGGTACGATTGCCGCATCAGATGAGCGCCCGTCCATCCGTCCATCAGCAGAATGGCTGTCGTCACTCCGCTAACCGTCATCACGATTCGTGGGAGAGCATGGGCTTCCTGCCAAAAAGCCGCGATCAAGGCAGTCATGATAAGTCCACCCAAGACAACCGTGCCAGAAACCTGCCAGTCGAGCAGGCTCTCTGCCAATAGCAATGCAGGAAACCACAATAAAGTTAGCAGCGCCAGACGTATTCCTCTACGAAGCCGCAAAAGACCTGCCCCTTCTCTCTTCCGCCCAAACCACCAGAGAACGACCGCACACCCTACAATGACAATCTGAAGCATGACGTAGGTATAGAGCACTGCTGGTCGTGTCGCATATGTATGATGGATCTCGCCTACCTGATTCTGAAGAGCAGTGAGACCATTCCCTTTTTCGATACGTATGACATGACCGGCCAACCCTTTTGGTACGGGTACATCCAGCCAAGACAGTACGGTTGGTACCATATCCAGTCCGCTGACTAATCCCGACTGCCTCGTGGTAGCTGATGTCAAAACTCCACTCGCATTCTCTCCCCAAATGAACAATGGAGATAAGAGCGCCTTTTCTTTTGTCGCCACATGATTGACGGCTGGCGATGCCAATACAATGCGTTGGTGTGGTTTTCGTTCCTTCAGGAGCTGGTTAAGGAAAAGGGACAAGTCACGCAAAACACGCTGATATTGCCGGGTAAACTGACCTGGGTCCATATCCGCACTCAACTGGTATAACCGGGATAAATCTGAGAGTTGAGCAATGATCAAGCTCGCTTGACGCTCGCTGTGGATTTTCTCAAGCAGGTAAGCGTAGTTTGTCTTGATCCCATACGGATAGCCACGAAGGAGTTCCATGCTCTTTGTAGAAACGTCCCCTATCGGAACCCTTCCTTGCTGATCCATCGCAAACAGAACGGCATGTCTCTGTCGGGTATCCTCATAGTCACCGTTTCCATATAAAGCGACCTGAACGTTGTTTGCAGCAAGCACTGTCCCAAGTAGCCCGATTTGCGCAGAATAAGGTTTCTCCCGATTATCTGCCAAGAGTCGGAAAATACCCGGAAAAACGATCGAGGAGCGCGCCATCTCCTGCGCCTGATCACTTCCCAGCTCTTGTGCCCGTTCACCAGCTGTTTCCCTAGGTGAAAATGCTTCATACGGATGGTAGCCTGTCCCGCTTTTTTCAGAGTAAAGCGCTTGACCACCACTCCCCATGAGCAGGTAGCCGTTTGCGGCCGTACGCGATCCAGGTGTTCTTATGGACAGAGCACCAGCTCCTGCATCATCCAACCATTTATCCACAGTAGATAACTTTTTGAGTTGCTCCAGATCATGAAACGACATCCCCTCCACAAACAGCATGATAACCTGTTGTTTTTCCTTTGCTATCAATGAGTTTCCTATATTTGTAGCTAGAAACAATATCAGGAACAACAAGCAAATTAGCGCGAGTTTCTTTCTCACGAGTCTCCCTCCTGTTGATAACTCGACTTTTTTATCCACATTTTCCACAGAACAATCCACAGAGTGCATGCGGTTTTCCCGGTCATTTTCTCGTGTTATCACCAGTATTCACAGGAGTATATGTGAACAATCCAGAAAGTTATCCTATGATGTGGATAAATCATAGGTAGATGGACAGAAAACTACTGAACCTTTTTACCTCTGTTAGCGAATATAGGGTTGTCATACGTTCTGGAGGAACCAAAGAAGATTATCAGGAGATTGAAGGCTTCTTGCAGGAAGCGGAGTTCGAAGAGTTTTCTGTGATCCTGAAGCAAATCGTCGATCTGAAACTGAACGATGGCAAGTAAATCCGCGTAGGAAGAAGTGCATTTCCAGTCCAAGCGCCTCTGGAGCCCGCCTCAGCGTAGACTCGAAATGCGCTTCTTCCCCCCGACTACAGCTGCTCGTTTAAACACAAACAAAAAAAGCATCTCTGATCAGATCCCAGAGATGCTTTTCATCCATTCATATATGCTATTGCTCAGAAAGCGACAAGCTTGGTACGCCGTTCAAATCGAGCCCCTCAAACTGTCCTTTTTCATACTTGATAAAGCCTGCTGCCGCAATCATCGCAGCATTGTCCGTACATAGCGTAAACGGCGGAATCACCAACGGTATTCCTTCTGCCTCGCACCTTGCCTGCAATCGATCCCGCAATCCGCGATTCGCCGCAACACCGCCAGCCAACAATACCTGCTTCGCTCCATGAGAACGGGCTGCACGAATCGTCTTTTCTACCAGCACCTCTGTTACAGAGTCTTGGAAGCTCGCAGCCAGATTCGCCGGTTCGATCGTCTCTCCTCGTTGTGCTGCATTGTGCAAGGTATTAAGTACAGCTGACTTCAAGCCACTGAAGCTGAAATCGTAGGAATCTGGCTCCAGCCATGAACGAGGGAGCGGTACATTTGCCTCCCCTTCATGTGCGAGGCGATCAATATGAGGTCCGCCTGGATATGGCATATTCAGCGCTCGTGCTACCTTGTCGTACGCTTCTCCTGCGGCGTCATCCCGCGTTTCCCCTAAAATCTCGAACTGACCGTGCTCCTTCATATAGACAAGCTCCGTATGCCCGCCCGATACGACGAGTGCGATCAGCGGAAACTCCATTTCTTGCACCAGACGATTCGCGTAAATATGACCCGCGATATGATGGACACCAATTAGCGGGATGCCTCTGGCCATGGAAATGGCTTTTGCTGCTGCCACGCCAACTAACAGGGCTCCGACAAGCCCAGGCCCGTACGTCACCGCAATTGCCTGGATGTCATCCAACGTTTTCCCAGCCTCGATCAAAGCCTCTTCGATGGTAAGGGTAATATTTTCTACATGTCTGCGAGAAGCCACCTCCGGCACGACTCCGCCAAACCTTTTATGGATATCGGCTTGGGAAGCAATGACGTTCGACAGCACCTCACGGCCATCACGAATGACAGCAGCCGATGTCTCGTCGCAGCTTGTTTCAATTCCTAAAATATAAGTAGGAGCACCTGATTCCCTATGTGCTTCGTATTTTTGCTGTATGCGCTTCTTGTAGCGCGACGTATACGTCTTGTTCATTACAATGTCACCCACATAATGATTGCGTCCTCATTGTTATCCGAATAATATCCCTTGCGCCGCCCATGCTCTTTAAAGCCGAGCTTGATATACATGTTCCGCGCGGCTGTGTTCGAAGGTCGAACTTCTAGCGTCATGCTATGGGCACCCTGCATTTTGGCAACACCCATCATTTTGATCATCAGTGCCAATCCAACCTTCTTTCCACGATATAAGGGATGGACGGCGATATTTGTAACATGTGCTTCATCGATCACGATCCACATGCCGCAGTAAGCGATAATCCGATTTTGGTGAGCGACAACTACATAGCGTGCATTTGGATTTCTCGTCAGCTCGTTGACGAATGCATCATGCGGCCATGGAGTTGTAAAAGCTAAGCGCTCTAGCTCTGCCACTGCCCCAACGTCCTGCATCATCATATAACGATATTCCAAATCGATTGGTTGACTCATACTTTTACTCCTTTACGGCCCCCGCCTGCTTTTGGGCAAGCCACTTCGCTTCTGCTTCTGCCAGTTGCAAATACTCCGGAACCAGCTCATGCGCATTTCCGCCGTCTTGAAGCTTGCGTAGTGCCACATAGCCGATATGGGCAGCACGCGGGTGATTGAACGCTGGAGAAGCAAATTGCGCCTGATTCCCGAGCTCTTGCACAATCGTCTCCCGATGCAGCCTCACATCTTCACCCAAGAACAAGATCGGCTCTCCTTGCGCCTGGTCTCGCAGCAGTGGCAACCATTCTCGCAACAGTATGATTTGTTCTGCGGACTGCGCTCGCACCGCCTCCATGCCATCGGAACGATAACAGCCGGTATACACTTGACCTCTGCGCGCATCGAACAGCGGTACAATCAATCCAGAGAAGCCTGTGGCATTCATGGCAATGACCTCCAGACTGGATACACCAATGACTGGCACATTCAGTGACCAAGCCATACTTTTCGCAGAGGCAACGCCGATTCTCACGCCTGTGTAGGAACCCGGTCCGTTTGCCACCCCGAAACCGCTTAGTTCCTCTGGCGCTGTTCCTGTTGCATCGAGCAGTTCACTGACGCAGTCCATCAGACGCACGGAATGGTTTTTTTGCTGGTTCGTCGTCATTTCTGCCAAGACCCGCTCTTCCTCTACCACAGCTACACTTAGCACCAGATTCGATGTATCAATCGCCAATACGCGCATCAAAATCAAACTCCTCACACAATTTCACATAACGATTGCCTTGAGGAACCAGCTCGATCATCCGCTGTTCCTCCCCTTCTCTACGCAGGAAGACGGTCATCCGATCTGTCGGCAGGACATCCTCAATCAAAGAGGCCCACTCTACGACACAGACACCTTCTCCAAAAAAGTAATCGTCCAGACCAAGAGAGTCTGGATCATCGCCTACCCGGTAGACATCCATATGATAAAGCGGCAAGCGCCCCTGATATTCTTTTATGATGGTAAAGGTCGGACTGTTCACTACTTGTCGAACTTCTAGTCCTTTGGCCAACCCCTGGGTAAAAGTCGTCTTGCCCGCCCCCAGATCTCCCTCCATCGCAAGGAAGTCACCTGGTTCAAGCAAACCTGCCAGTTGCTCGGCAAAGCGATGCGTCTCCTGCGCTCCCGTGAGCCTCCATGTATAGCTCATTTCTTTCATCCACTCCTAAAATGGTTGAATCCCGCTTTGGGCAACGGGAGCTGCTGATCATCGCGCTGAAGCATCAATTTGGGCTCATGGCTTTTTCCTACCACTTCACCGATGACAGTAAACGGTACACCATTAGCGGAAAATTGCTTGCTTACAGCTTCGAAGTGACTCTTCTCCAGCGTTCCGACCAATTGATAATCTTCACCGCCATAAAAAGCCCACTCCAACGGATCTTTCTCTACGTGCCGTGCATACTCCCGAACTTCGTCATGGGTCGGTACCGTTGCAGCATCGATCAAAATTGATACGTCACTCGCCTCGGCAATCTCCCACAGCTCTGATGCAAGTCCATCACTTACATCATTCAATGCACTGCATGCCCCTGATTCCAGCAGCAGTCTGCCTGCCTTTATTTGGGCAACAGGACGCTGATGGGCATCCATCAATGTCTTCCAAGGTAAAGAGACGCCCCTTTCAGCAGTCTCGCCTTGCAAGAGAAGATGTAATCCTGCTGCAGAAGTTCCGACATGCCCTGTAACAAAAACAAGCTGCCCAGGCTTGGCCTGTGAACGACGAATGGCACGCCCTTTTTCCACCTCGCCCAGTACCGTGACACTCAGGTGTAGGGCATCAGGCGCAGAAACGGTATCGCCACCAATGACACGAACTCCATATGCCTGACACGCCTCGTAAATCCCTTCATAGATTTGCTGGCATTCGTCAGGCGTCCATTGCGGACTTACCGCGATACTGACAAGCGCATACCGGGCAACCCCGCCCATCGCTGCTACATCGCTCACATTGCTGATAACAGCCTTATATCCGATATCACTAGGATTCATCGTTTTCTTCAAAAAATGAACCGTCTCCACCATCGCATCGCAGCAAGCCACGACTTCCATTTCTGGCGCTGGGGAGAAGACAGCGGCATCATCCCCTATCCCGACGGTCAAACCGTTCCCTTCCTGCCCCGCAGAACGACTCGTCCATTGCCGGATCAGGGAAAATTCGTCGTGTGCCACTTCAAACGCTCCTTTTCCTTCGCGGAAAACATTTTTCGTCTGTTCATTATACCCCTGCTGTCAAAAGACGCGCAAGAAAGCCAACCGCCTCTAACTCTTTACGTCGTTAGCTCCCGCAACAGCAGCTTTCCTTTGCAGCGTCCGCAACGATAGCGGCTCGGGTTCATCTTTCTCTTGCGTTTGTAGCTCATGCCACATGCCTGGCAAACCAGCTCGTAGCGATAAGGCAGAGTCGTCCGACCGTTTCCTACCTGTTGGCAGTATCGGCTTCCTCCCACCTGACGCAGAAGCAATTGAAAATCCTGATCAGAGTGACGATACCCGCGCTTTTCTATGTGCAAATGATAATGGCAAAGCTCATGCTTGATGATCGCAATCAATTCCTCTGCACCATGCTCCTGCAAATGCTTCGGATTCAGTTCAATGTCATGCGAGCGCAGCAAATACCTCCCGCCAGTCGTGCGCAATCTGCTGTTAAAGCGGGCCTGATGGCGAAAGGGCTTGGCAAAAAATTCGCTGGATATCTGCTCTACCAGCATTTGCAGTTCCGAATCGGTCATCTCATCTCCTCCGCTTCCTTCTTTTCACCATAGCAGTTCCAGTTGAAAAGTGCCAGACAGATAGGCTACACTGAGTGCAAATAAACGCTTGTGACCATTTACTTGCTGACCGCATGCGGTCATATCCTGTTTAATGAAAAACGTCGAGACGTTTTTCACAAATAAACGGTCATTTAGACAGAATGGTGGAGGAGTTCATGCGTTACTTGTTGTTGCAGTCCCGTGACGGACTACAGTTTGTCTCGCTGCCCGAATCACATATGTACCAATTAATTGCTCTACTCAAACGACTTTACAAGGAAATTGACAAATTGACGATCACAGAACGCCCGGAATTGCCTACGGTTCTAGCAGACTGTGCGGATGTGGAGCGGTTAGAGAGCGGGCTTTCGATCGTGGATGGTTTAGAGTACGTCAGTGGTCTGGAGCGTCGCTTCGCTGCTTTACAAGAGACAGAGTATCCTCTCATCTCTTTATTGACAGAGATCCGTGCCCTGCAAGCCCAATTGGAGTTTTTGCACGAAGATGAAGAGTAAATGAAAATTCTAGGCACCTCCTGCTCGTCTTTGCGCATACATTGCCTATAGACGAATATCTCCAGGAGGTACTTTCATGCCACAATGGATGCGCAGGCAGTTGCAACGTGCCTTTAATGGGAAGGACGTTCGCCAAATTCGTGTGCTCAACAGTTGCTGGTTCTTATATTTAGAAAAAAATGGCGGCCACCCTGACTGACAGGAGGCCGCCTTTTAGTTCATTCTTATCCTTCCGTTGGCGCGATCATGGTCATCCCTACACGCTGACGCTTCTCGTCAATTTCTACTACCCATACATCTACGATATCGCCAACGGTCACCACTTCCAGTGGATGTTTGACAAAGCCCTTCTTCAAACGGGAAATGTGCACGAGACCGTCGTTTTTCAGGCCGATATCCACAAACGCTCCGAAGTCGACCACGTTGCGCACAGTCCCTTGCAGCTTCAAGCCCACACTCAGATCTGACAACTGGAGGACATCGCTTCGCAAGAGTGGTTTTGGCAGCTCGTCACGCGGGTCGCGACCAGGACGCAAGAGGCTGTCCACAATGTCTTGCAGCGTTGGCTCACCAATCCCGAGCTTTGAAGCGGTCTCTTTTACATCCAAAGACTGTATACGTTCCTTGCAGTTCTCGCTGCCGATTTCATGAGCGTTAATGCCCAGCATCGACAATAGCTGATGAGTCGCATCGTACGATTCCGGGTGAATCGGCGTTTTGTCCAGTGGATTCGCACCCTCCATCACGCGCAAAAACCCGATACACTGCTCGTACGTTTTAGCGCCCAAGCGCGGAACCGCCTTCAATTGGGAGCGCTCCGTGAACTTCCCGATCTCGTCCCGTTTTTTCACGATATTCCCCGCCACTTGACGGCTGATCCCTGATACATACTGCAAAAGAGAAGGAGATGCGGTATTCACATCTACCCCGACATGGTTTACGGCAGACTCAACCACAAACTGCAGACTGTCTGCCAGCCTCGACTGGGAAACATCATGCTGGTACTGACCAACCCCGACGGACTTCGGATCGATTTTGACCAACTCAGCGAGTGGGTCCTGCAAGCGGCGCGCGATCGAAGCTGCACTTCGCTCTGCTACATCCAGTTCCGGGAATTCTTCCTTGGCCAGAGTGGATGCGGAATACACAGATGCACCTGCCTCGTTCACGATGATGTACATGACCTCTCGCTTCAGCTCTTTCAGTAGCGTGGCAATGAACTGTTCTGTCTCGCGCGAAGCAGTACCGTTCCCAATCGCCACAACCGTAACCCCATAAGTTTCAATCAACTGCTTCACTTTCACTGTAGCTTCCGCCACTTTATTGGCCGGAGGGGTCGGATAAACGACTGCAACCTCCAGCAGTTTGCCGGTCTCGTCTACAACGGCGAGCTTACAGCCAGTCCGAAACGCCGGATCTACCCCAAGTACGATTTTGCCTTTTACAGGCGGTTGAAGCAGCAGATTGCGCAGATTTTCTGCAAAAATGTGAATAGCACGTTCCTCGGCTGCCTCTGTCAGCTCGGCGCGCACCTCCCGTTCAATAGAAGGTGCAATCAGACGCTTATACCCGTCCTCGACTGTCAGTGTCAGCAGATTGCGAGCCACTGTATCGCGAGGAATGGTGCGTTTTTGCATCCAAGCCAGAATTTCTGCAACAGGTGCTTCTATGGAAACCTTCAAAATGCCTTCGTTTTCTCCCCGATTGATGGCCAGTACCCGATGTGGAACGACCTTTTTCAGAGGCTCACTATATGCGTAATACATTTGGTATACATTTTTCTCGTCCGCTTCTTCGGCCTTCTGCTCCGTTAGAAGCAATCCTTTTTGCACGAAGCGTTGACGAACCCACTGGCGAATTTCTGGGTCATCAGACAAAAGCTCCGCCACGATGTCCATTGCTCCTTGCAAAGCTTGCTCCGTCGTCTCGACGCCTTTTTCCGGGTTGATATATGGTTTTGCTTCTTCTTCCGGACTCCCGGTTTTCGGTAAGCTCATGAGGTAGTTGGCAAGTGGCTCTAGTCCCTTCTCCTTGGCCATGGTTGCACGCGTTCGGCGTTTTTGACGGTAAGGGCGGTACAGGTCTTCTACCTCTTGCAGCTTTGTCGCACGCTCAATAGCTGTGCGCAGCTCGTCCGTCAGCTTGCCTTGCTCATCGATGAGCCGAACGACTTCTTCCTTCCGCACTGACAGGTTGCGTAAATAGCGAACGCGTTCCTCAATCGCTCGAATTTGTGTTTCATCTAGCTGCCCCGTCATTTCTTTGCGGTAGCGGGCAATAAAAGGAACCGTGTTTCCTTCATCCAGGAGGCCAACCGTACGCTCCACCTGGTGAGGTTTGACACCCGTATCTTGGGCGATTGTCTGGATCATCAACGTAAGCTCCATACCTGTCCTCCTGCGCTCATTCTTCGTCGTTTATTGTACCACATTTGCTAACAAGGACTGGAAAAAGGGAAGAAAAAAGAGGAGCCACTTGGCCCCTCTACCTCACGATTTCCAGTTGTTCCACTTTCAATGCTTCTCTCAGCTTGCCCAACGCCCTGCGCTGAAGGCGGGAAATATGCATCTGCGACATCCCCATGATGTCCCCCGCTTGTTTCTGACTCAAATTTTGATAAAAAGTTAATTGAATGATTTCTTTTTCACGATGATCCAAAATTTGCAGGGCCCGCTCCAGCATCAGATTCTGCTCGACTGCTCCGTACCCTTCTTCCGTCGACCCAACTAGGTCGAGTAAAGAAATGGTGTTGCCGTCCAAATCCGCTTCCAGTTCGCTGTCCATGGAGAGGGAATGATAGCTGCGCCCCATCTCCAATGTCTCCAGAATCGCTTCCTCTGTAACGCCGAGACTGTTGGCAATGTCCGCAATTTGGGGAGAACGTTGCAGCTTGATCGTGAGCTCGTCTACCACCCGTTTGATCTTCGGGCTCAGCTCCTTTACTCTGCGCGGAACATAGACACTCCATGTCTTGTCCCGAATATAGCGTTTAATCTCCCCCACGATAGTCGGGATCGCAAAGCTCTCAAATGTCCGCTCAAAACTAGGGTCGAACCGACGAAAGGAAGCAAGCAGGCCGATTAATCCGACTTGCACGAGGTCTTCATACATGACTTGTCCGCGAACAAACCTCTTCGCTAACGATGCTACAAGAGGAGTATAGGCCCTCACCAGCTGTTCCTGTATCGCAGGATCTTTTGTTTCACCATACAGGTGGATGAGCTCCTTCAACTCCTCTGGACTATATTTCTGCTTCCGAGATTGTCCAGTCATTGCCAGCCACCCCATCCTGCCGAACATACTTGGTCATGGAGACTACTACTCCTGATTCAGAGCGAATCTCCACTTCATCCATAAGCGTGTGAATGAGATAGAGCCCGAGCCCGCCCTCATCCAAATCCTCAAGGCTTTTCCCTGCATAAATCGGCGTCAGTTGCTCAGCAATGAGCTCATTTGAAAATCCAACGCCCTGATCGCCTACCTCGATCACCAATCGATCTTCATAAACGTGGCATTGGATATGAATGGAGCCAGGATTCTCTATTTCCTTGTATGCATGTCTTACTACATTCGTGCATGCTTCTCCGACGGCAAGCTTGATATCCTCAATCTCTTCATAAGAAAAGCCCATACGGTTGGCTACACCGGATACAGTCAGACGCGCTACTCCCAAATACTCCGCCTGGCTTGGCAAAGTCAATTGAATTACGTCTGCCTGAGGTCGATTTGGACCCATTACTCGCTCTCTCCTTTGCGGATGGCAATATGATCGTATAAGCCAGTGATGCGAAATAGCCTTTCCACACGCGGAGACAATTTGTGCACCTCAAATGTACGATTTCGTTGGATGCACTCTTTCATAATCCCGATGAAAATTCCGATTCCGGTACTGTCCATGTATTCTACTGCTTCCAAATCAACCGTAATGCGATTGATATCCGGCTTGGTGACGAGTGACATGAGTGTTTCCTTTACTTTCGGTGCTGTAAAAGCATCAATATCTCCACCAAGGACCACTCGGTGCTCAGTTTCAAGGCTCGTTGTCTGAATTAGCAGGTCCATCTGCGTCTACCCCCCGTACGTTGCTTAGGTTCTTCGAAGTACAATCATGGTGTAATCATCCAGCAGATCAAACTGGGAGAGCAGAAGCAGTCTATTGTACAGGCCGCTTGCCATCTTCTGGGCAGGTTCGCCCACCTCTTTTTGCAAATGGTGTACAAGCTCTTCCCTTTGCAAATAGTATCGGTTATTTTTGCATTCTGTTACACCATCCGTCAGAAGAATCAGAACATCATTTATTTCTAAACGAATCTCCTGAACCTCGTATTCACTGTTTGGGAATAAACCGAGTGCATTCCCTCGCCCTTCGAGATCGTAAAACTTCCCTTCGGCCGACCTGTACAAAAATCCTGGCTCGTGCCCTGCTGTCGCGTAACGGAAACAGTGTTCCTTCGAGTCGTAACTGCCAAACAACATCGTCACAAACATGCTCGGATCAATATTTCTTCCCACAATCCGGTTTAAATGGTGCAGCATTTCATCGGGACCCAGCTCCATTTGTCCAAGGCTGTCTATCGCATATTTCACCATCGACATACACATCGCAGCAGGCATTCCTTTTCCGGTAATGTCTGCAATGGCGACGCCAAAATGCCCTTCATTTTGCCCGATGAAGTCGTAATAGTCACCCGAGATTTGTTTCGCTGCAATACTCACTACGCCAATCTCCAGCTCTGGATAGACTGGAACCTTACTTGGCAAAAGTGATTGCTGCATCGCTTTCGCCACGGCTATTTCTGATTCCATTTGCTGATGCCTGTTTCGCCAGCTGTTTACGGATCGGTGCTCATTCCCGTATTCAATCATGACCTCTGTCAAAATGGAGAAGGAGGAGCGCACAAATTCTGGAACTTCCCCGAGCTGCTCAAGCGCTCGCGCATGCAAATCTGTTATTTCTTCTGGCGAAATATCTCGAGAAAGCATCCATTTGCCCAACTGCTGGGCTCCGTATAGCTGATCCTCCCCTTGAGCACTCAGGTAATCCCGAAGAATTTTTACATACTCTTCTTGGAAGCTCCGGGTTACCATCTATCTCATTCCTCCTTTACTTGATCGCTCCACTTCACAACAACGACACGTGTCCCTTCCCCCTGGGTACTGTGGATCTCAAATTCATCCATCATGCGCCTGACACCCGGCAATCCGGCTCCAAGTGCACCCGAAGTCGAATAGCCATCATCTAACGCCTGGCGAATATCAGGAATCCCTGGACCGTTGTCATTCGCTGTTATTTGCAAGCCGATCATTCCTTCGCGCTCAACCGGCGAAATCGTGATCGTCCCCGTACCCGCATACAAATAAATGTTGCGAGCTAATTCGGAGATTGACGTGGCGATGCGGGACTGCGTGATCGTACCAAAGCCAAACAGCTTCGACATATTTCGGCCCACTTGTCGCGCCGTCACGATGTCTGATTCTTGTTCTATATTGATTGTCTCAGGAAAATAGTCTGCCACAACCAAAAAAACCCCTTCCGCCTCGCTTGGTAGGTAGAAATGAGTTTTTTCTCTACCTCGAAAAATAATGCATATTGTGTCGCTTTTTGTCTTTTATTCTCTTTTCGAACACTTCGCTGTGCACCTATAAAATCCCTGCAAATCTGACAGCAAAAAACCACTTGCTTCACTCAAGTGGCTTTTCCTATCAAGTAGTAGTCTGATCTTCTTTCACACGTTAAAAATCAATGAGTCCTAAACTAATTTGCAAGGATTCATTAACCCGATCCATCATCTCGTCATCGAGATGCGTAATTTTATCAGTTAGACGTTGTTTGTCAATGGTTCGTATTTGTTCCAACAGAATAACGGAGTCACGATCAAATCCATAAGTTTTTGCGTCAATTTCCACATGCGTAGGCAGCTTCGCCTTTTGAATCTGCGCCGTAATGGCTGCGACGATGACCGTCGGACTAAATCGATTTCCAATGTCGTTTTGAATGACTAAAACAGGCCGTACGCCTCCTTGCTCAGAGCCAACGACCGGGGACAGGTCCGCGAAAAACACATCGCCACGTTTGACAATCACCAGTCACACCCCGCTAACTAAGCGGACAAGAGTATGGTCAGCCTCTTCTTCAGCGCCAAAAGCCTCCGATGCCATATTCAGATTGATCTTCGCCATCTCCATGTACCCTTTTTGCATGGTCTCACGGATCGTACGTTTTTTACGCTCTTTCAAATACAAATGCATCGCTTGACGAATAAACTCGCTGCGATTGGATTTTTCCTTTTGAATAACGCCATCCACTTCCTGAAGCAAGTGTTGTGGCAAGCTGATCATGATGCGTTTCGTGTTTGACTTCGACAAGACAAATCCACCTCCAACCATGACCGTAACTTCCATCCGCTATGCTAGTTCTAGAAAGAACAGCCAGTATGAACAATACCATTATGTCGAATCCATTGCAAAAATATACCTACTGTGCGCTTTTTCGGTGAGAAAACGTGAGTGTAAACAATCCAAAGGTGTAGGTGAAGACTTCGTTTACCCAAAAAAGCCAGCTTTTTCGCTTAACTAGTATTCGTGTTCCACGGGAAAATTCCTGCTGAATTTCCTTGCTAGTTATTTACATTTTCATAGGACGAGTGTTTCATCGTCAATGGGTGAAAGACGTCCGTAACTTTCTGGTCGCGCAAATAGAGGCGCGGAATTCGGTAATTCAGCATACAAGGAACCTCGTAATTGATTGTTCCCAGCAAATCGGCAATTTCATCCAGGGAGATTTCCTCGTCACCCTGCTTACCATACAAGACGACCTCATCATTGACCTCTGCTTCTGTCGAATTCAGGCTGACCATGATCTGATCCATGCAAACTCTGCCTGCAATCGGGTAGCGAGATCCATTGTACAACACCTCACCACGATTGGACAAAAGACGAGAATAGCCATCTGCGTATCCGATCGGCAGTGTTGCGATCCACTCGTCAGACTGTGCTGCATACGTAGCACCATAGCTGACCGTGTATGGCTCATCTGCCTTCTTTACGTGGGCAATTCTGGTCTTTAGCGCCAGGGCGGGGGCAAGAATGACATCCGCACGTTCTTTCATGTACAAAGAAGGATACAATCCGTATAAACCTATGCCTAAACGAATCGTATCATACCCCCAATCGGGAAATGCGATAGCCGCAGCCGTATTGCAGCAATGAACCGTCGGTAATGTTTTATTTGCTTCACGCAGTGCTTGCAAAAAGGATTGAAACAAGTCGTGTTGTCGTCGCACATGGGTTGTATCTGGTTCATCCGCGCAGGAAAAATGCGTAAAAATGCCTGTCCACTTAAGCTTCGAGCATTCTTCAAGGGCACGTACAACCGCAAGCAGATCTTCCTTTGTCCGAACGCCCAAACGCCCCATGCCCGTATCGGTCTTCACATGAATCCCGACAGGTTTGTGATCGTTTTTCAGAAGAATGTCGTTCGCATTAGTGAGCCATTCGACACTGTATGCGGTTAACTCCACTTCCAGCTCGCTTGCGGTGACGATGGATTCGACAGGTGTGTATCCCAGCACCAAAATCGGAGCTGTGATCCCTGCCTTCCGCAAAACAAGCGCCTCATCGAGCAATGCGACTGCAAGTGAATCTGCACCGCTCGCCAACGCTTCTTTTCCGACATGGACAGCGCCATGGCCATACCCGTCTGCTTTCACAACAGCCATAATACCTGTTTTTTCTGGCAAATGGCGTCTGAATGTCTTGAGGTTCGCCCGGATTGCATCCAGATCAACCTCTACCCAAGTGTCACGACAAAACGATTTCATTCCTATCTCCTCTTGTTCGCTTTTTTATAGTAAAACAAGCGCTCATTTAAGTGGGTGAGAAATTGCCTGGAAACCATCAGTGATTCCTTTTTGCCGCCTACACGATAAAAATGACGGCCTTCATAAATTTGCTCGACTTCAGATAGCGGGTAGCTCTTTTCCTGTCCTGACATGGATATAATCAGGTGGGTCTTGGTCAACTTGTACACCGGACGAAAAACCGATTTGTACAGAAACGGAGACAATCCAACAACAGCAATGGCAATGGCAAAAACAAGCACCTTGAATCTCGTGTCATTGGTCGGGAAAAATTGAGAAAGAATCATCATCCCCAGTACAAACATGACAGTCTCGTTAATACGCATTTTCCAGCTTTTTCGCAGGAGCATGTCTTTGTAGGTCGATGCTTCCTCGTACAAAACTTCGTTAGACGGTTTCTTCATGTAAAGCATGCCACCTCATTCAATAAGTTACTCTGAATGTATCGTGTTTTCCCGCTGTGTGTCAATTCGCGGATTGTCCCCTCATCTCATTCGCACGTTGGTTTTTATGTACAAATCGGCCCTCATCGACCAATCCTGAGAAAATAGAAAAGCAGATGGGATCAGCTCCCACCTGCTGTTATTTCTACTTCGTTTTCTCCTGGTCTTTTTTCACTTTGTCATGTCTTGGGAAAACGACTTTTTCAAAGCTGCCATCCACCATCTTTTGCACCATCGCTGTCAATTCCTCGCTGCGTTTGTCTGCTTGCTCCTGCGTGAGCTTGCCTGCCTCCACCGCTTCTTTTAGCTTGGCTTCCTGCTGACCTACTAAGAGCTCGATGACGTCATCCACTTCAACACCTTGCCCCTTAGCAATGGTCGCCAACGATTTCCCTGCTTTTTGTTCTTCCTTCAGCTTGGTTGCATCCAGCTTGAGGAGGGACAGCAGTTCTTCATTTTTCTCGATGCCCATTCCTTTACCCGGTCCACGTCCATGATGCGTGTTTTGCACCATTTCTTTTACCCGCTCGCTCGCATTTTCATTCACCTTGTCAGCTTGCTCCTGCTTGAGCTTGCCTGCTTTTACCGCCTCTTTCAGCGTGGCTTCCTGCTGTTTTACCAACAGAGCAACCAGATCATCTACAGATACGCCTTGAGCTTCTGCAATTGCCGCCAGCGATTTCTCAGCTTTCAGCTTTTCTTGGAGTTTATCGGCATCCAGCTTCAAGAGGGACAGCAGCTCTTCATTTTTCTCGAAGCCCATTCCTTTACCCGGTCCACGTCCATGATGCGTGTTTTGCACCATTTCTTTTACCCGTTCGCTCGCATTTTCATTCATCTTGTCGGCTTGCTCCTGCTTGAGCTTGCCTGCCGCTACCGCCTCTTTCAGCTGGGCTTCCTGCTGTTTTACTAACAGAGCCACCAGATCATTCTGAGATACGCCTTGGGCTTCTGCGATTGCCGCCAGCGATTTCTCAGCTTTCAGCTTTTCTTGGAGTTTATCGGCATCCAGCTTCAAGAGGGACAGCAGCTCTTCATTTTTCTCGAAGCCACCGATGAAGCCTCCTTTACCGAAGCCTTTATTTCCTCCTTTGTCAAAGCCTTTATTCGGCTTTGTGTTTTCTACTTGTTCTTTTACGCGATCGCTCAGATTTTCAGACTGCTTATCTGCCTGCTCCTGCGTCAGCTTGCCTGCCGCTACTGCTTCCTTCAATTTGGCCTCTTGCTGTTCAACCAGAAGTGCCACGACATCTGCTGTGTCGACTCCCTGAGCTTGTGCAATCGCTGCGAGTGTTTTCCCTGCCTGGAGCTCTTCTTTTAGCTTGTCAGCATCCAGCTTCAACAGGGAGAGAAGCTCTGTATTTACTTTGAAGTCCACTCCAACGTGTTGGCCCATCTTTCCTGTTTTGAATTTTACTTCTGTCGGTTTATTCAATGAAGTTGTTTGTGCTGAATCGGCTGCCATTGCTCCGCCTATGCTACCCAGACTCAGAACCACTGCCATCGTTCCCATCAGCATTCCCATTTTCGCTTTGCTAAACATATACACTCAACCCTTTCGTTATTGCTCGTGTAGTGTGCTGCCTCTTTGGTACAAGACCAAGTGTACATGGTTATTTTTAGATTCCCGTTTGAGAAAAAAGGAAAACTTGAGGGAAAATCGAGGAGTAGTAGAGGAAAAGAAAAAGCACAGTTCTCTTCGACTCTGACACGCCAGCGTGGGTGATTGACTGTCCGTCTCCACTTCAAAAAGAGGACCGTCGAGCCAAAGCCACCCTACGGGCGGACGTTTCTCAAAGAAGAAGTGTTCGACAAGCGTGGTCCTCTTTTTGAAGTTCCGACTGGGTAGGCGTTGTCAAGCTTCTTTAAAAACTTAGGAAGATCATTCTTTGAGTATCAACAGGGGGGTATTTTTCTCAAATAGTGGGACAAAGCCGCTTGGGAAGAAGTGCATTTCCAGTCCAAGCGCCTCTGGAGCGGACAGTCTAACCCCTTGCAGGGCGTAGGTCGAAGCGTAGACTGGAAATGCGCTTCTTCCCCTCCGCTACAGCCACTTTCTAATGCGAAAACAAAAGAGGACGGCCATCACCGTCCCCTCTCCCCCACTTTATTTCGCGCTGAGACCATATGTCGACTGTGCGACATTCACCATTTCTTCCTCTGGAAGATCCCCCGCGATTGTATATTCAATGCCGTCGAGCTCCCATGTCAGAAGTCGCTGATTCTCACCTGTCTGCGCAAGCACACCAACCGTAAAGCCGAGGTTCACAGGCATCCCTTGTTCATACGACACAGATGCTGCTGTCGGGCGCCCTTCGATTACCTTGTAGTTGTATGCCCCTTTGTAGGTCAAGATGACTTTTCTCTCCCCATCACGGGTAACTGGCTCGATATCTCCTTGCTTAACCCCTTCAGGCGTATACGTAGGGACGATGACACCGAATTGGCTGTTTGGTTGTTTCACGACCTGTCCATTTGTTTGCGCCATTGTTGGGATCGTTGTCATCGAGCTTGTTGTCATGTTGCGCTCTTTGTCAAAGGAATCTTTGTCAAACATAGGGTTGAACGAAAAATCAGTGAAATCAATCCGTACGAGCGGATTCATGCTAGCATCCATGATTTCAGCGTGCGTCGGTTTGAAATCTTCAGTCAGCCAAATTTTTTGCTTGGTCAAAGAACGATTGCCGCTGTAGTTCGCTTTCACTTCAAATACATACTGTTTTTCATCCATCTTCATTTGTCGCTCAGTGTCATCGATAATGCTCTTGGCCAGCGTTTCGTATAGATACAACGGTCCGTTGTTCTCAGGCCAGCCACTTTGGAAGCGGAAGCTCTTGTTCAGATGCGGGGTCAGTACAAAGACGCCTTCATTGTTACGCAAGATGATTTGTGTAATGCCACGCTGCTTCGAGGTGAGAGCTACCCGATAGTTGGTTGGCTTTTCATACCAAACCTGAACATCGTACTCCATGGGGGTAGAGCCTGTCTGCATGGTCAAAACAGCCTGAGACTTGTACCCAGTCATTTTTCCCAGCGTACCGTTCAGGTCGCTCACCACATCTTCTGGTGTTTTCTGACCGAAACAACCGCCGAGGAACAGGGTGAAAACCAACAATAACACCAGTGGTAAAGCTACCCGTTTCATTCAATGAACTCCTCCTTGTCAACATTTTCGACAAAGAAGGGCATCCCTGTCTATTTCCTGGGAAATCTGTCAGTCTCTCGCCTATGCAGCGCACATCGTGTCAATGGTTGCGAATGGATACGAAGTTGGCGATATATCGCTTTGATCGGCTACAGACTTAGCCTTCCTGTGTAAGAGCAGGTAGTCCCTCCTGATCTACGCGATATAAATGTATGTCCATCCTCGTCCCAATATGCAGACAAGTTTATCGTTCTTCTACAATTACTTGCGCAATCGCATGCGTCTGGCTATGTGAAATGCTCACATGAATATGAACGCGAGCTGGGTCCAGATCAAGTTTACTGTACACCTCGTTCTTTATGGTCATGACCGGCTTGCCCATATGATTCGGGAGGATTTCCATATCCAAAAAGCTAAGTACAGCACCAATGCCTGTGCCAAGAGCCTTTGCTCCCGCTTCCTTGGCAGCAAATCTGCCTGCAACCATTTCCACCTGTCTCGTCTCTGACTTTCCATGCAGGAGCTGTTGTTCATCTGTGGTCAAAAAGCGTTTGATCGCATTCTCTTGTCTTTTTATCAAAGTAGCGATGCGCTCTATCTCCACAATGTCTACGCCTGTTCCAATGATCATGAGCAATTGCCTCCTAGTGGGCTGATTTACGAATCACAGTATCATCCACTTCCACGCTTTTGCAAGTGCGAGGATAGAAACCACATTTCAGCGCATAGACTTTACGTAAAAAATAAGAAAACCCCCGCAAATTGCGAGGGTCTTTGTCCGCTGGCTACTACTCAGTAGCTTGGCCAGAAGATTGTTGCGCAGCCGATTGTTGGTTTTGACGGCGAACTTCCGCAACGTTTGTTTCACTTGCGAATTCAGTCGCAGCGTTTTGGGAAGCAGCGCTTTGTGCAGATTGTTGAGCGGATTGTTGGTTCTGACGACGAACCTCTGTTGCGTTTGTTTCACTTGCGAATTCAGTCGCAGTGTTAGCTGCTTGGCTAGCTTGGTTCGCTTTGCTCATACCAGCTTGTTTGTTTTGTTTAGGCATCGTTCCATTCACCTCCTCGACGTCACTGAATATAATTTGTACCTCCCCCCATTTGCGTATCCATCCTAATCTTTCCAAATCACATTGTGGTTGCACTTGCTTTGTTGTGACCATTCAGGCATATTGGAAAGTGCAAGGCTTACTCAAGCTTGTGAAAGGAGCAATTCTATATGGCTCATAAGGTCATCATCTATACCCAAGTCACTTGCGGTCCTTGTCAGGAAGAAAAAATGTGGCTGACTTCAAACAATGTGGCATTCGAGGACAGGGACATCCGTCAGAACGAAGCTTATTTTCAGGAAGCCATTCAACTAGGTGCCAGCATGACACCCGTCACCTATATTGAGAAGGAAAACGGCGAGCAAATTGTCATCCACGGATTTGACAAGGAAGAACTAAAAAAAGCGTTGGATCTCAATTGATCCAACGCTTTTTACAACTGATCAGCCAAATGAAGGTTCACTTGCGGCTGATTTTTGTTTGACGACTGGCGACATGTCCGGCAAGTTAGACAAAATTTGCTTCACTTCAGGACCGCATTCCGTATTAACGGAGTAATATACCCATGGTCCCTTCCGGCGCTCTTTGACCAAACCATGAGTTTTTAGCTTAGCCAAGTGCTGAGAAACAGAAGGCTGGGAAGTTTGCAAAATTTCTACGAGATCACGGACACATAAGGACTGTACTTGCAGGAGAGCCATGATCGTCAAGCGCGTCTTGTCACCAAGTAGCTTATAAGTCTCTGACAAAAACAGTACCTGCATCAAATCCATTTCCATAAGGATACCCACCTTTGCCTTACATATCTGCTTATCAGTATACTATATGGCTTATATGATGGGGAAGATAGGAACGCAAAAGTTATGTGAACCCTGCTTATACATCTTGCTTTTTCATCGCCTCAATGATCTTGTCTGCAGTGCGCGCAGCCAGTGCCATGACTGTATTTGTCGGGTTGCTTCCACTCGAGGTAACGAACGTAGAAGCACCCGCTATGAAAAGATTGGGTATGTCATGTGACTGCCCATATTCATTCACAACAGAGGTTTCCCTGTCATTCCCCATCCGGCATCCCCCCATGAGATGCGCGGTATCAGACACCACATGCTCCGGCTGTCCCCCCATCGCTTCTATAATCCGGTTCATTTGCCCAATCGCATGCTTGTACAGTTGTTTGTCGTTCTCCTGATAACTGAACGTTACCGTAGGAATTGGCATTCCGTATTCATCTTTTTCCCCTGAGAGCGTTACCCTGTTATCTGGATGAGGCAACACTTCCCCTACCAAGGTGATCCGCGCATACATATTGTAATCCAGCATGGTCTCTCGAAGCTGTTTTCCCCATAAATACGAGCCGTCTTCCCTCTCGGCAGCTATGGCAGCCGCCATCCCGACAGGACGTGCCCCATGAGCACTCAACGTATATCCGCGGGCAAATCCTCGTTCCCGGTCCGTCTCATAAAAATGCTGGGTCAAAGCAAGGACAGGTGTTCCTTTGTACAATCGAACTTCCTCCGGGAGTCTTCCGTATACATCATGGCTGGAGTGGGGCATAATTGCTTTTCCTACCCATCCACTCGAATTCGCCAGCCCTTGCGGAAATTGAGCATTCGCTGAACTGAGCAGCAATCTGGGAGTCTCCACCACAAATCCGGCCAAAATGACCACACGAGCCATTTGCCTGTGCGTCAAACCATTATGATTGAACAACACGCCGCTAACCCGGTCGCCAGCCATTAAAATTTCCGTCACCATACAGTCGGACAGTACCTCTGCCCCCTCCGCTATCGCTTTGGGAATATGATGAATCAACCCGCTGTACTTGGCATTCGGCATGCACCCTTGATTGCAAAAGCCACGATTGATACAGGGGGGACGTCCATCAAAAGGAGCCGATAAAATCGCCAAAGGGGCGACCACACTCTCGATCCCCAGCTTCTCGCACCCTTCCCGGAACAACTGGGCATTGGCACTGATGGGCTCCCGAACGGGGTAAGGATACGGGCCTTGAAAGGAACCCCACGGAAAATGATTCGGACCTGAGACGGCAATCTCACTCTCAATCTTGTCGTAATACGGGGCAAGGTCCTGATACGTAATTGGCCAATCTTCTCCTACGCCGTCTACGGTCTTTGTCTTAAAATCACTCTCGTGGAAACGAAGGAACACCCCCGTAAAATGCACGGTGCCTCCCCCAATTCCCCGTCCTGAGTTGTTATGGCCCAAACGCAGTGGGTCATTTCCTGCTACCAGCCTCGTTTCCTGCCAGGCCAATCTCCGCATCGACAGCTCATCACTGGCAAAATCGTGTTGCGGGTCCCAAAACGGCCCTGCTTCCAAAACGACAACACGCAACCCGGCCTTTGCCAGCTCGTAAGCCAGTACGCCACCTGCTGCTCCTGCACCTACGATGCATACATCTGCGTCATCGGCGTATTTTCTTTGATCCACGGAAGTGGGGCGATGAGTAATCGTACGATGGTCATGACTCGTCATTTGCTTTCGCCTCCCATGGGTCCGTCAATCCTTTTTCCACCCGTACATAGCCGCGCGGATAAGCAGGTCCGCCATAGCCGATATCCGACCAAACCAACGGATGTGAATAGTACGCACTGACAGTGTCATGCAGCAACCGCTTGAAAAAATCGACAGAAGCGAATTCTGTCCACGCTTCCTGGTTTTGGATGCCCCCATTCGCGACATGCTGAAGAACGGCCTCCTGCTGGTCTAGCTTCAACGCAACAAAGTCAGCTCCATAAGCGGCATGACTCTCCGCATCAATCCCTTTCAAACCCGAGCGGTAGAACTCTTTTTGGGGTGGAACTCCGACCTTTCGTTGCGACTCGCCGATATTACTAGCCGTCGTATCATCCAGATGCTCCACCACAAAAGTCAGCACCTCCAGGCGGTGATCATTGACCAATACACCTACGACTGTCTGCAAAAGCAAGGATTCAGGCTTCGTAAAAAATTGATTGGCAATCGCGGGCATTCGTCTGGCCCCTACTACTTTCCTGGTGTGAGCATCCCACTCTGTATGCTGGTCCCAAACATCATAGAATGGGTAACGTCCAGGCTTCTCCATGTCCTCTCACCCCTTCGAAAACGATTTTTACCAAAACAGCGCAAGAAGCCCTAATGCTGACATTGCCGTGATCAGCAAAGGAAGAATCACAGGAGGACCGACGAGAAAATTTTGACCTTGTGAATAACCTCCCACACGCTGTCCAACTCCGACCGTATGCAAATAGGCTCCGTACACCCCACCAGCCATGCCGACCACCATCATTAAGGCAAACACCCAGCGCAGCCACCCTGCATTCACAAACGATAAAACAATAGCAGTAACCGCAAATACAGGGAGCTCAAGCACGGGAATCCACATTGCCCAATGTCGGAAGTTTTGTCTGGCGTGAAAAAGTGTGACCTGAACCGCAATCAGGGCAAACGCCAATCCAGCAAAAAGAATCAGTACGCGTTCGATCGGCCAGCCATGCCACATGGAAACATCCTCCTTTTTAGTAACGTTGCGCCTATTTTTTCCGTCCTTGTCAGGTCCTATTCTGTTTGTTTTACTGCAAGCCACGTAATGAATAGAAAAAAGCCTGCTGACTAACAACCAGCAGGCGAGGCGTTTCCTTTCCTATGAAAAATAGACCAACGTCAGATACAATCCAAGCAAGGTTATCATCAATGTCGGTACGGTCAAAATAACGCCCGTCCGAAAGTACTGTCCCCACGTAATCGTCACGTCTTTGCGTCCCAAGACATGCAACCAGAGCAAAGTCGCCAGTGATCCAATCGGGGTCATTTTCGGCCCCAAATCGCTCCCGATCACATTCGCGTAAATCATCGCTTCCCGCATCACTCCGTCTGCCTGTGTTCCTGCAATCGCCAGCGCGTTGAACATGACTGTCGGAAGGTTGTTCATGACAGAGGAGAGAACAGCAGCCAGAAAGCCTGTTCCCAAAGTCGTTGCGAGTAAACCATGCGCCATGAACCAATCCAAGGTGTCCTTGACCAAGTCAGTCAATCTCGCGTTGTGCAGCCCCCACACCACGACATACATGCCAATCGAAAAAACAACGACTACCCACGGTGCTTCTTTCATAATCCGCCGCATGGCAATTGCTTCACTTTTTCTTGCAGCCAAGCAAAAAATGATGGCTGCCCCCGCAATGATGATCGAAACGGGCGTATGGATGGACTCGCTAATAAAAAAGCCAATCAACAAGACCGCAAGAATCGGCCACGCTAGACGGAACATTCTCTGGTCACGAATCGCTTCCTCCGGATTTTTCAGATGCGAGAGGTCGACCTGCGCCGGGATGCTTTTGCGAAAATATAAGTACAAAACCAGCAGACTTCCACCAATCGAAAACAAAGTCGGAAGGATCATTTTAGCCGCATACGCAGCAAAGCCTATATCAAAATAATCAGCGGAAACAATATTCACCAGATTACTAATCACAAACGGCAAAGAACTCGTATCTGCAATGAAACCGCTCGCCATGACAAATGCCAAAACCGTTTTCCCATCCAGCTTTAATGCCCGCACCTGTGCCAACACAATCGGTGTCAAGATCAAGGCAGCCCCATCATTCGTAAACAAGGCAGATACGAGTGAACCAAGCAGGATGACATAAACGAACATAAGCCGGCCATTTCCTTTAGCAAAACGAGCCATATGAAGCGCAGCCCATTCAAAAAAACCGATTTCGTCCAATACGAGCGAGATGATGATAATCCCGATTAATGCTAGCGTCGCATTCCAAACAATCGAAGTTACCTCTGCGACATCACCGATCGTAACTACCCCAATCGCCAAGGCCAACAGCGCTCCACCGACTGCCGGATAACCAATCGACAGCCCCCGCGGTTGCCAGATGACCAATGTCAACGTGATCAGAAAAAGGAATAATGAAATCCAAACCACTGCATGTATCTCCTTTCCAAAAACCAAAAAGAACGGACCTCGAAAAGTCCGCTCTCCTACCATCATGTCTATTGAATTATCCAAAACGTCCGGTAATGTAATCCTCTGTTCTTTTGTCACGAGGATTTTGGAAGATCGTCGGGGTACTGTCAAACTCGACTAGCTCTCCATTCAAGAAAAACGCAGTCTTGTCGGAAATACGTGCTGCCTGCTGCATGTTGTGCGTCACGATTACAATCGTATAACGGCTCTTCAGCTCTTCTAGCAGCTCTTCGATTTTGGCTGTAGAAATCGGGTCCAAGGCAGAGGTTGGCTCATCCATCAAAATGATCTGTGGCTGAACAGCGAGTGCCCGCGCGATACAGAGGCGTTGCTGCTGTCCACCTGAAAGCCCTGTTGCTGGCTTTTTCAGTACATCCTTCACTTCATCCCAAAGGGCTGCTGCCTTGAGGCTTGTCTCTACCAACTCGTCCAGCTTGTTACGATCGTTCATGCCATGGAGTCTCGGCCCGTATGTGATGTTGTCATAGATACTCTTCGGAAATGGATTCGGATGCTGAAACACCATGCCGATATTTTTGCGAAGTCGCTCGACTTCTACACGAGAGCTATATATATCCTCGTCGAACACTTTTACCGTTCCCGTTATTTTGGTGTTCGGTACAGAATCGTTCATTCGATTCAACGTCCGTAAAAATGTAGACTTACCGCAGCCTGACGGGCCGATTAAGGCTGTAATGGAGTCAGACTCTACATCCAGATTTATATTATAGAGGGCTTGCTTATTACCGTAGAAGAGATTCAACTCTCTCACCGAAATAACGCTCATACGGTCTTCGCTCCTTCGTGATTGTTACGTCCTTTTACTTCCCCACTATAGCGCACCAATGTTAGGTTTCCGTATGATGTTTATTAAGTTTCAATAAAGATTTTGTCTTAGGACTTTTTACATAGGTCATCTTACATTAAGTTATGGTAAATGTTGCTGGTAAAGCATATACGCTCTCCTAGGTACCCCCTACAATAAAACTGAACGTTTTGACGAATAAGGGGAGAACAATTCATGCCAGACATAAGAAAACTATGGGGTCACTCGTCGTTTCATTATCGTTCAATTTTCACTAGGCTGTTCGCAGGCATTATGGGGATGGTGGTCTGCATGATGGCAATCGCCGCTTTCTTCATCAGCTATCAATCCGAAGCCACACTTAATGAAAAAACAAAGCAGCAATTACACGAGGCATCGGGTGCAGCTCTACAGAAAGTACATAGCAGGGTCTATGACATCGTAACCGCCTTGCAATCATTTGCTTCCACTTATAAAAACAGTAAGGTCACCAACAGCCAGATATTTGGCATTTTTACAGATATGTCTGCAAGCAATCCTACGATATCCGAGCTACAGATCGTCACTTCAGATGGACGGTACTTGACCTTTCCGGGATCGCCCCTCGACAGTTCCTACGATCCACGAAAAATGGACTGGTATGAGGGGGCGTTGAATCAACCACCGCAGGGGGTTTTTGTCTCGGATGTCTTCCAGTTTTCCGAGACGGAGTTTCCAAAGATCGCCGTCTCACTCCCTTTGCGCAATGAAGACGAGGAGCCCGTAGGCGTCGTCGTAGCATTTGTCTCTGTTCCGAAGCTGAGCGAATCAATCGGTCAAATTAAACTAGGGGAAACCGGATATGCCATGATCGTTGATCAGCAAGGCAAGCTGGTCGCTCATCCCGATCAATCCTACGCGTTGCAACGCCCCCTTCTCACAGAACTTGCGATCGTGCAAAACGTCATCGGCGGTCAATCTGGCTACGAACCGAGCAGGATCAATGGGGTGGACTCTTTTGCCGCCTATCAATTTGACCCCTCCTTAAAATGGGGAGTGATCGTCGCACAGTCGGTATCCGAGGTAAAGCAAGAGGTACGTCGCCTACAGCTAACCATTTTGGCCGTCTCACTCGTTGGACTCGCTGCACTCGCACTGATGCTGTATGTGTACGTACGCCGAATCATCAAGCCCATTAAGGAAGCACAACAAAAAATGTCCGCCTTTAGCGAGGGCGATCTCCTGCAAACCATGCACGTACATAGCAATGATGAAATTCGCCAGCTGGCTGACAGCTTCAATCGAATGAGTGAACAAATCCGGACGATCATCGGTAAAATCCAGTACGTCATCGCAGACGTCAAACAAGTAGCCGATCATGTAGGAAAAGGCTCCCGCCACTCTCACGCCATGCAGTCAGAAGTCGTATCCGTAACAGAGCGGCTTGCCCTAGAAATGGACAACCAACAGGAACAGATCGATGATATCCACGCTACAATGGCCGACATCACGCAGGAAATGTCTCGGATCACTGACTCAATGGAACAAGCAATCGTACAAAGCCAGGAATCACGTCAGCAAAATGCCAAGGCAGCAACCTCCATTGATTTGTTAAAAGAAAATATGCACAGTATCTCAGAAGATATGAAAGCTTCGCTGCATGCCATGTCCTCCATGCGAGAAAGCATGAGCGATATCAACGAAATGCTCGGTCTGATTTCCGCCATCTCGAAACGAACTAAGCTATTGTCCTTCAATGCCCGAATCGAAGCTTCCCGGGCTGGACAAGCCGGGATCGGCTTCAGCGTCGTAGCAGACGAAATTCGCTTGCTATCCGACCAGACCGAAGAGGCATCGGCCCGTATTCAAAAGGTAATTGTATCAGGGGAAGAACGAATGGAGCACGTAGCCGCCTGCTTGCAAACGACCGATCACGCTACTGTAAATGGAATTCAAACTTTGCACCAGGCAGCCTCTATCTTTCACAATACGATACAGCTCAGCGAAGCGTTGACTGCTCAATTTGAATCGATCAGAAAGCTCACGGGAACAATCTCGACACAGAGCCAAGTTATTTCACAGCGAGTAGACAATCTGTCTGCCTCTGCACAGCAAGTAGTATCAGGTACGCAGCAAGCCGTAGCCGCCAATCAAGAAAGTCTATCCTTATCAGAACAATTTCTCGATGACTCCCTGCGTTTGGCAGAAATCGTTGAGGATCTGGAGCAAGCGATCAAATTTTTCAGAGCAGAAGACAGTCCCTCTCTCCAAAGACATTCATCATGACACGAAGAAGCCCTCCTACAAGCACATGTGCTTGGGAGGGCTTTTCTTTTCGATTAACCAAAACGTCCGCTAATATACGCCTCGGTTTTTTCGTTTTCAGGTGATGTGAAGATTTTCCCTGTCTCATTCATCTCAATCAGCTCACCCATCAGGAAGAAGGCGGTTTTCTCAGAAATTCGCGCTGCCTGATGGAGGTTATGGGTAACGATCACGATCGTATATTCATCTTTTAGCTGCATGACCAGCTCTTCGATTTTCATGGTAGAGATCGGATCAAGAGCGGAAGCCGGTTCGTCCAACAGCAAAATGGTTGGCTGCATCGCGATTGCACGTGCGATACAAAGCCTTTGCTGCTGTCCACCGGAAAGGGAGAGCGCTGAGTCGCGAAGACGATCCTTTACCTCATCCCAAAGTGCTGCTTTTCGCAGGCTCGACTCAACCAGTTCGTCCAAGTCACGTTTATTGGACATCCCGTGGAAACGCGGTGCAAATGCGATGTTTTCATAGATAGATTTGAAAAATGGATTCGCTCGTTGGAACACCATTCCGACCACTTGGCGCAGACTCTCGATGTTTACTTGCGAGCTGTTAATGTCGATACCATCTACAATAATGGAACCCTCTACACGACAAGAAGGAACCAGATCATTCATCCGGTTCAAGCTCCGTAAAAGCGTCGATTTCCCGCATCCGGACGGACCGATAAAGGCCGTCACGGAGTTTTTTTCAATATCCATCGATATATTTTTTACGGCCTGCTTCTCTCCGTAGTATACATTCACGTTATTCGTCTGAATGATCGTATCTTGCATGGTCAGTACGGACATGGCTGCCACCTACCTCTTCTTAGTTTGATCCTGACGTCATCTTTTTGTAAACCCAATTCCCGAACCAACGAGCGGAAAGGTTAAAGACCAAGACGGCAATAATCAGAACAGCAGCCGCACCATCTGCAACATCACGCGCATCCGGTGTCAGCCCCTCGCTGTTTACCTTCCAAATATGCACAGCCAATGTCTCAGCAGGACGGAACGGGTTCAACGGTGAGGTCGTACTATTCAATGAGAAGTCGGTGAAATCCAGATTCGGTGAAGACATCCCTGCCGTAAACAGCAAGGCAGCGGCTTCCCCAAATACACGGCCAGACGCCAGAATCGCACCCGTAATGATACCTGGGAGTGCTGCTGGAAGGATGACAGACACGATGGTACGCCATTTGGTAATACCAAGTGCGAGACTCGCTTCCTTTTGACTGCGTGGTACGTTGCGCAGTGCATCCTCTGTTACACGAACCAAGAGAGGCAGGTTAAATACCGTCAGAGCAAGCGCCCCACCAAACAGGGTATAGCCCCAGCCAGTCATATTTACGAACACGAGCAATCCAAACAAACCAACAACGATAGACGGAAGGGAAGACAATACTTCTATACTCATGCGGATAAACTGTGTAATCTTGTTATCCGGCGCATATTCAGCCATATAAATGCCTGCTCCGATCCCGAGCGGCAACGCGATCAGCATGGTCAGGACCAGCAAGTACAACGAGTTGAAAAGCTGTGGTCCAATCCCGCCACCCGCATTGACGATATCCGGAGGAGAGGTCAAAAAGTCGAGATTCAGCTTATGCCAGCCTTGGGAGAGAATGAAGCCCAATAATCCCACCAAGGTACCGATAATCAGTACGGCAATCAGTGTCAAAACAACAGTAGCAGCGCGGTCCATCAGTCTCGCTTTCATCTATTTCGCCAACCTCTTTCTGCCCAACAGGCGCAAAATAACGATAAAGACGAAAGACATCGCCAAGAGCAGCAAAGCCATTGACCAAAGAGCATTGTTATACGGTGTTCCTTGAATCGTATTCCCCATGTTCAATGTAATACCGCTAGTGAGCGTACTGATCGGTTCGAGCAAACCGCCTGGCAGCTTCGTTGTGTTACCGATAACCATTTGCACAGCCAAAGCTTCTCCAAAAGCGCGAGACATTCCCAAAACGATGGCCGTCAAACAGCCAGGAAGCGCGGAATGCAACACGACATTCCAAATCGTTTGCCAGCGAGTAGCACCCAGTGCGAGCGAAGCGTTGCGCAAATCTTGCGGAACAGCCTCAATAGCATCTGCTGCCACACTCGTAATCGTAGGCAAAATCATCAGGGCAAGAACAAGTCCCCCTGCCAATAAGCTGAAACCAAGAACATCAAATTGTTCGCGAATAAATGGAACAAGCAAAGTTAGTCCGACATAGCCGTATACGACCGATGGGATACCCACCAACAGCTCGATAACCGGCTTCAACACTTTTTTCCCGAAGCCCGGGAAGATCTCTGTCATGAAAATAGCGGCGCCGATTCCAAGTGGCGCGGCAATCAAAGCGGCCAGTGCCGTTACGAAAAACGAACCAAGAATAAAAGGCAGGACACCATACGCGGATGGCTCACCTTCTGGGTCCCATTTATTATGGGTTAAAAATTCTTTGATGCTTACTCCATCGACAAAGAATGTCGACAGCCCTTTTGAAGCAATAAAATAGGTGATCGATAAAACAACAATAACGAGCAAACCCGCACAAATCATCGCGATGGTTTTGCCGGTAATATTCTCTGTTTTTTGACGTTTGTTCGTTGTCAGCATCTTTTGCGCGATCATCGATTGACGCTCTGTATTTACCCCTTCAGTACGATGGCTCATGTTCTCCCTCCTGGAAAGAAAACGACTGTACGCAAGCAAAATGAGGGGAAGGCCCCCCTACCCCTCTATTTTGCTGTTGACGATAACGCTTATTTTTGTGTTACTTTGCCTTCTGCATCACGTTCTACTTTCATATCTGTGATTGGCAGGAAGCCCAATTCTGTAACGGTTTTCTTTTGTACGTCGTCAGTCAGGATGAAGTCGAGGAATGCTTTCGCATCACCAGTTGCTTCACCTTTGGTGTACATATGCTCGTACGCCCATACTGGATATTTGTTCGCTGTAATGTTTTCTGCGTTTGCTTCCACGCCATCCAATTTCAAAGCTTTTACAGAGTCATTGAAGTAGGACAGTGCCAAGTAACCAATTGCACCTGGAGTTTCTGCAATGATTTTGCGAACAGTACCGGAGGAATCCTCTGTGATACCTTCTGCTTCTTCTTTGCCATCCAACGCGAATTTGCTGAATGTCGCGCGAGTTCCGGAAGATTTCGGACGGTTAACCAACGTGATCTTCATATCTTCACCGCCAACGTCTTTCCAGTTGGTGATTTTACCAGTGAAGATGTCGATCAATTGTTGCTTGGTCAAAGTGTCTACTTTTACTTGCGGACTTACCGCTGCTGCCATTCCAACAACCGCTACTTTATGGTCAACCAATTCGTTTGCTGGGATCCCTTTTTTCTCTTCTGCAAAAATATCGGAGTTACCAATCGTTGCTGCACCACTTACTACTTGGCTTAAGCCTGTGCCGCTTCCTCCGCCTTGTACTTGAATTTGTGCGCCTGCATTCTTTGCCATAAAGTCTTTGGCCGCTTGCTCGACCAGAGGCTGTAAAGCGGTAGAACCCACTGCTGTTACAGGTTCACCGGAAGTTTTTGTTGTCGAACCAGAGTTGCTTTGCTCCTGAGCTGGTTTTTGCGCTGGTGCTGGTGTCTGAGCAGTGTTGCCGTTGCCGCTTCCGCATCCCGCGAGTAATGCCCCTACACATGTCAGCGCAATAAACATTTTGCTGAGTTTTTTCATTGGATGAAAATCCTCCTTAAAAGGTCCGGTTTGTTTTTTCTCTCTTACAAGTACAAACTATACAGGGGGAATGTTGTCGTATTATGTTGCGAATGTAAAGCTTTCTTAAAGATGGAGGGATACCTGTTGTAAAACGGCGCAAACATGGGAAAACTGTCCCTATTCTTTTTTTTGGGGGGTGTCCATGTGAATCGGCTGGCCTTGCTTTTTGTGATCATTGGTGCCCTGAACTGGGGATTAATCGGGTTATTTCAGTTTGATTTAGTCGCGAGCTTGTTTGGTGGAGCGGAGTCTATCGTAAGCCGAATCGTGTATACGTTGGTAGGCCTGTTTGGGGTGTACGCCATCAAGTTTCTTTTCACGGATCGGGAAGAAACACCAACATAAAAAACGATGTCCCGATGTCCGGCTGTTGGGGAGAGGAGGAAACAGGAGAAAACGCTCAGCTTCTTGTCCCACCCGCTGAGGGATTCACTGCCCGCGTCCAAAGTGGTCCATTCAAGAGGTGTCTCAGAGGTGGACGCTAAAAGCTTGTTTCGCTTTTTTTCATTACGCCTCGGTCGGTGTACCAAAGATCTTCGCTTATTTCTCCTGTTTCCTCTACCAGCTATCGTGCTATTCGGATTTTAAAAGCCTTGAAAGAATGAAGAAATGTAATCAGTCACGACAGAGAAGAATATTTCCAGACGTAGCGACTTGTGGAGTCCTACCGAGCGGAGTAGGGATTAGCGGACAAAAGAAACGCAACGTGCTCGCGCTTCGGAGCAGACAGTCTCAGCCCCCAGCAGGACGGAGCCTGGAGCCTAGACTGGAAATATTCTTCTCTCCACGACAGCCACTATACGTAAAACACGTTACTATGAAAAAAAGCGGCACATCCCGTTTAACAGGGTGTGCCGCCTTTATGTGATGATTAATTGTCTCGTTTCAGTGGCTCGGAGAGATCTACGTGCCCCATCAGCGTTTCTACTTTCTTTCCATCCTCTAGGAAGACAATTTCCTTTACTTCCGAGAACTGAAAGAATGTATTCTTCAACGCATCCAAAGCCATAGTCTCGCCACTTGAACCCATATTGAACTGATTTTTGCTATCTGCATCAATTGTCAGGGTTCCTTTATCAAACGTGATCGAATGGTACTTGAAGTCTTTCCACAGTGGAATGTGCACGTCTGGCTTTACAGGCGTCTCCAGCAGGGCAAGTGTCTTTTTGTACTTCTCGATATCTTCGGCAAACGTGATCTCTTGCTCTTCTTTTTGCAGCTCCATCACGTTATTATCCGAGTAGTAAACGGTGACCATTTGCTTTTTCAGAGTCGGCTCTGTTGTCGATGGATCAGTGTTTGAACCAGATGGCTGTTCTACTGGTGTGGTTGGCTGTGGTGTTTCAGTCGCGTTTTGTCCACATCCGGCCAAAAGCAGCATCACTAACGCTGCCATCCAGATCACTCGACTTTTTTTCATCGTGAAAAGCCCCCTTACTGATAAGACTCGTAGTATTCACGAATAGCCGCAACAATGGCTTTCGCGATTTTATCTTGGAATGCCGGATTCGTCAGCTGCGCATTCTCCTGTGGATTGGAGAGGAAGCCTGTCTCGGTCAACACAGCAGGCATATTTGTGTTTTTGATCACATAAAAGCCGCTCTGCTTGACGCCTCGATCCGGGAACTGCGTTGCCCCTCGTAAATGTTTATGTACCACTTGGGCTAAGTCTTTACTATTTTCATTATAATAGAAGGTTTCTGTTCCTGCAGCCGTCGGTTTCGGAAATGCGTTGGCATGAATAGACAAGAACAAGTCGGCTTCTAACTCATTGGCAAAAGCGACACGCTCTGACAGTTCATAAAACACATCCGTCGTGCGTACGGGAACGACTTGAAACTCCGGATATTGCTTCAGCAAAGCCACAATTTTATTGGAGACAGCCAAGTTGTAATCTTTTTCATTGTTGCCAGCGGTGCCCTTCGTGCCTGGGTCTTTTCCTCCATGACCGGCATCAACAACGATCAGGTAGCCCGTTTTCTTCGGTTTTGGCGTCAACTTTACTTCGATGCCATTTTCCGTGTAAACCAGCTCATACGCACTCTTTTGGTTCAGCTCAATGACGATGCGAACCGTATCAGGAGACGCGCTGTATTGGCTGTAACGCAGGTCAGCGATAAGAGGTTCTTCTTTCGCTCGCTCTGCCTGATTCTGTTCATCAGAATCTGAATCTGTGTCTTGGTCTTCATCATCAGCGGAGGCCGTTTCCTCTGATTCACCTACGCTATCATTTTTTTCATCTTGACGTTTTAGATCCTCAATTAAATCGTCATCCAATGATGTTTGTGGGAGATCCAAGACGATCCGGTGAGGACCTGTCATCACAAAGGACTGTGGAATAACAGGAACGGTCGTTTTAATACGAACACGGTCCCCGTCCTCAGATACATCTTTCAAAATATTGAGGCGATCGATCTCAACCTGATTATTTTTCTTGTCCCATGCAAATGAACCTCCAAGCTCGTCCTCCAATTGACGTAATGGGAGGACCAACTGATCATCAATCGTCATCCCGCGCTCAGGTCGTTTCCACGCAAAGCCTTTTTGTCCCACTTGCTCAGCTACAGCCTGTGCGGACGCGTACATCGTGTCTTCCACTTGATACAGCTTGATCGGTTGGGTTGGTGCCTTGCCATTCAGCTTGATCTGTGGTGTTTCGTTCGCAATGACAGTTCGTGTGCTGTTGTCCCACCCAACAGTAACACCAAGTGACTCCCCGACAAAACGCAGTGGCAGCAGCATACGCTTTTGTGAAATAACAGGTGGCGTATCGAGCTTCACTTGTTTGCCGTTCAACACTGCTGTAAGGGAGTCAAGTGTAAGGGAGAGCTGCTGTGTGCCTTTGGTAATGACAGCTGTACGAGTAGCGTCATTCCAATCCACTTTTGCACCTAGTCCTTCGGCGATGACACGAACAGGAACCAACGTGCGTCCATTCTTGATGACTGGCGGCACTTCAGCATTCACTGCTTGTCCACCAATCATGAGATTGACAGCTTCCTCTGAGGCACTGTTTGCTGCAACCGCCAAACCGGGGATCAGCAGCAGGACCAGCAATGCAAAAAGCAGAGGGTAAAATCGTCTCTTCATCCTGACCTCCTCCGTGATGTCTGTTTTTCTTTCGTTATGTGGCGTCAGCCAATGTGCAACGTTCACCATTCTATTAGACGCTAGATGATCTGTAAAGTTTTATAGTCTTTTGGTACCAAAATGAAAAGACCGCCTCCGCAAGACCCACGAGACAGTCTTTACCACTGATCGTTTGTTAGCGAAAAAATCCCCGCCTCTCTTGCCTGCTTACTTCTTGAACAGGTTTTTTTAACATGTTCAAGCCCCCGTTGGCAAGAAATTGCTGTATCAGCGAAAGCACAGCTGGATTCGAGAGCACTTTAATGGAGTCGGCTACTTTCGGATTTTTTAACTGGGGAATAGCATCGCCTAGATGCGGTAAAAGCGGCAGTAAATCTTCGATAGAAATGGCAGGCTTTTGTGGTTGGGATACAGTTTCCACCGGAGCACCATTCCGTCGCCCTCCAAACAGGAAACCTCGTCGTTCTCCTGTATTTCTTGGAGGTGCTTGTTTGAGACGCCCCAGTGTATTCTTCATGTCCTGCAGCTCCTGTCGCACCTGACTCATCTCTTTCATCATTTGGGCATTGTTTGTATGTTGTGCATCCGCAAGTTTGTTGATCGATTCTAGCAAATTGTTCTTGGGGACGGTCTGCTTCTTTTTCGCTTTCATTTTCTCAATGATAATCCCACCTCCCTCCTCACTTACCCCCTTATTTAAAGCGTTTTTTAATATTTTCCAAATCCTTTGCAGTGACACCTTTTTTCGAAAGCTTATTCAACAGACTTCCGACATTTTCTGTTTTCTGCATCTGACGAAACTGCGCAGCATACCCGTTAATCTCTTGCTCGGTCAATTTTTTCCCTGATTTTCTGGCCATTTCGCGAATGACTTCCTTGATTCCCGCATCTGTCCTCAGCTTTTCCTTGGGAATTGATTTTACAATGTTGAGCAAAGAACCAATATCCATCAATATCCCCCCTGGTTGCAGTTAGTTCCTTTTTACTCTATGTAGCCAAGAGCGTAATGGATTGGTCATTTGTCCATGAGACTAAAAAAAAGAAGAGGTCGTAAAAACCCTCTTCTCATCCGTGTTTTGATTATGGAGTAATATCTGCGTATTTGAAATCGATAGCACCTAGACCATCCATGATTACATCCTTCAGCTTGTCGTTTTGCACCCACGAATGCGTATAGTAGTAGAGGGGCGTGATAGGCATTTCATCCATTAAAATTTGTTCAGCCTGCGCCAAAATCGCTTTTCGCTTCTTTTGGTCTTGCTCTAGGTTAGATTGGTTCAAAAGCTCCCTGTATTTCGGATTTTCCCAACCAGTATCGTTGTTTCCACCGTCTGCTTCCTTGAACAATTCCAGGAAGCTTATCGGATCATTGAAATCAGCTGTCCAACTTGCACGAGCAATTTGGTAGTCACCTTCGTTCACATCTTCCAGGAACACCTCCCACTCTTTGTCTTCAAGCTTCACATCTACACCGAGGTTTATCTTCCATTGATGCTGAATGATCTCCGAGACCTTCTTATGGCCTTCGGACGTGTTGTAGGTAAGTGTGATTGGCGGAAGCTTGGTGATACCTTCTTCTTTCATCCCCTCTATAAGCAGCTTCTTCGCTGTTTCCACATCATTATCTGTAAAATATCCCTTTTCATTCAATGTCATAGTCGGCGGTACATATCTGGTTGCAAGCAATGGACTAAGGGGAGAAACATTCATCAATAATTGACGATTAATCGCATAAGCAAAAGCTTTCCGAATTTTTGCGTTGTGAAACGGTGCTTTTTCGGTGTTAAAACGGTAGAAGTATGTACCTGCAATCGGCTTCCATTTTATTTTCTCAGCAACCTTACTATCGATATAAAATGGCAGTGACGAAGTTGGAGATCCTGCCCAATCCAACTCTCCATGTTTGAACATTTCCAGCTCCGTGTACTCATCTTCTTCCATCGAGAAATCGATTCTGTCCAACTTTACGTTATCTTTATCCCAGTAGTTCTCGTTTTTAACAAGGACCATTTTGATTTTTTGTTCCCATGTTTCCATTTTGAATGGTCCGTTACCAATGATCGTTTTTACATCGTTAGCCCACTTCGGGTTACTTTCAACAACCTTCTTGTTTACCGGATAGTATGTTTTGAAGGACAACAGCTCCAAGAAATATGGCGTTGGGTTTGTTAGCTCCACCTTTAGCGTTTTATCGTCGATCGCTTTTACGCCAATGTCTCCCACATTGCCAGTCCCTTTATTAAATGCTTCTGCACCCTTGATATAATACAACTGGTAGGCATAATTAGAAGCTGTCTTTGGATCGAGAACGCGTTTCCAGGCATATTCAAAGTCGTGTGCCGTTACTTGATCGCCGTTACTCCATTTTGCTTTACGAATCTTAAATGTATATGTTTTCCCATCCTCAGAAATGGTATAGCTCTCTGCTGCTGCTTCGTGTGTCTTACTGTCCTTACCTTGACGGGTCAGCCCTTCAAAAGTAGCGCTGATAATCGTAAGAGAAAGCCTATCCTCTGCAATACCCGGGTCTGCTGTGGACGGCTCCGATTGCAGATTCATTCTCAGTACCTTTTTTGACTCTGCCATTTTGGCAATGCCCTCGTTCCCTGTCATCATTCCACCAAAAACGAGGACCGAACTTAACACCAGAAAAACACTCTTTTTCAAAATATACACCCCATTTTTTTCTAAATAATCCCAAAAATAGTATACATCAAAAATCGAATTTCAATTGAAAATGAGACAAAAAAGAAGAGTGGTTTATACAACACCACTCTTCTTTTTGCCTGTCATTTATTTCTTTTCTACGAGATCTGCATATTTGAAATCGATATCACCCAGACCATCGATTACTACATCTTTCAAATTCTCGTTTTGCAGCCATGAGTTCGCGTAGAAGTAGATTGGCATGATCGGCATTTCGTCCATCAGGATTTGCTCGGCCTGCATGAGAATTGCTTTGCGCTTCTCTGGGTCTTGCTCCAAAGCGGATTGGTTCAAGAGCTCCTTGTACTTTTGATTTCCCCAACGTGTATCGTTGTTTCCGCCGTCTTTTTCCTGGAACATTTCCAAGAAGTTGATGGGATCATTGAAATCACCCAGCCAGCCTCCACGAGCGATTTGATAATTACCTTGGTGTACGTCTTCTAAGTATACCTTCCACTCTTTATTTTCGAGTTTTACATCTACGCCGAGGTTTTTATTCCATTGACCCTGAATTTCTTCTGCAATCTTTTTATGACCTTCGGATGTGTTATAGATTAGAGTGATCGGCGGTAGTTTGGTGATCCCCTCTTCCTTCAAGCCTTCTACCAGTAACTTCTTTGCAACCTCAAGGTCATTATCTTTGAAATAACCGTCTTTATTCAACGCCATGCTCGGTGGTACATAGCTTGTTGCCGGTACTTGACCAGCTTGCAGGATATCGGAGGTGATGCTTTCACGATTAATGGCATACGCGAACGCCTTACGAATTTTTGCATTGGTAAACGGCGCTTGCTCTGTATTGAAACGGTAGAAGTAGGCACCGGCGATTGGCTGTGTCTTCAAGAAGCCAGCTTCCCTCAAAATCGGAAGTGCATCGGTTGGCAGCGAGGAGTTTGGAGCACCCGCCCAATCCAACTCGTCGTTATCAAACATGGCCAACTCAGTATTCTCATCCTCTATCATGGTGAATTCGATCTTGTCCAATTTTACGTTGGCTTTATCCCAGTACTTCTCGTTTTTTACGACAGTCAGCTTGCTCTTGTGTTCCCATGTTTCCATTTTGAATGGTCCGTTGCCAACAACCGTCTTTGCCTCGTCAGCCCATTTCTTGTTACCTTCGACTACCTTCTTGTTCACCGGGAAGTATGTTTTAAAAGCAACCAGCTCCGAGAAAAATGGTGTCGGGTTTGTCAGTTCCACTTTTAGTGTCTTATCGTCAATCGCCTTTACGCCAACGTCTCCCGCCTTGCCGATTCCTTTGTTGAAGTCTTCTGCACCTTTCAAATAGTACAGTTGATATGCATAGTTAGAAGCTATCTTTGGATCGATTGCGCGTTTCCAAGCATATTCGAAGTCATGCGCCGTTACTGGATCGTCGTTGCTCCATTTGGCTTCTCGAATCTTGAATGTATACGTCTTCCCGTCCTCAGAAATGGTATAGCTCTCTGCGGCGGCCGGATGCACCTTTCCGTCTTTTCCGAGTCGTGTCAGACCTTCGAATGTAGCTGTGATGATCGTGCTAGAGGTAGTATCCTCCGCAATTCCCGGGTCTACTGTAGGCGGTTCCCATTGCAGATTCATTCTTAATACTTTAGGCTCAGCTGCTTGGATAGCGCCTTCGTACCCTGTCATCATTCCACCGAAAACGAGGACCGAACTCAACACCATAAAAACACTTTTCTTCATCATATACACCCCATTACCCTCTGATAAAATCTTCCAAAAATAGTATACAATAAATAGTAAAAATTTGGATATTAAATAGATAAAAAAAGAAGAAAGGTGAGACACCTCTCTTCTTTTACATGCACAGTTATTATTTCTTTTCAGCGATATCTGCGTATTTGTAGTCTACAGCACCCAGACCATCGATGATTACGTCTTGAACCTTGTCGTCTTTAACCCAAGATTGTGTGTAGTAGTAGATTGGCATAATTGGCATTTCATCCATCAGGATTTGCTCAGCTTGTGCCAGGATTGCTTTACGTTTTTCTGGGTCTAGCTCCAGAGCGGATTGGTTCAGGAGTTCTTTGTATTTCGGATTTTCCCAACGAGTATCGTTGTTTCCGCCGTCTTTTTCCTTGAACATTTCCAGGAAGTTGATTGGATCGTTGAAGTCTCCCAACCAGCCTGCACGAGCCACTTGGTATTTACCTTGGTGTACGTCATCCAGGTATACCTTCCACTCTTTGTTCTCGAGCTTCACGTCTACGCCGAGGTTTTTCTTCCATTGGTCTTGGATTGCCTCAGCAATCTTTTTGTGGCCTTCGGAAGTGTTGAAGGAAAGAGTCAGGGCTGGGAATTTGCTGATGCCCGCTTCTTTCATACCTTCTTCGAGCAATTTCTTCGCTGCTTCGATGTCGTTATCCTTGTAGAAGCCGTCTTTGTTCAGCGCCATGCTTGGTGGTACATAACCTGTTGCAGGCAATTGACCAGCTTGCAGGATGTTGTCGATCAGGCTTTGACGATCGATCGCATACGCAAATGCTTTACGGATTTTCACATTGTTAAATGGTGGTTTTTCTGTGTTGAAACGGTAGAAGTAAGTACCCGCGATTGGCTGAGTTGTCATTTTGCCGGAGTCTTTCAAAGCTGGGATCGCGTCTGTTGGCAACGCAGAAGTTGGAGATCCCGCCCAATGCAGTTCACCGTTTTCGAACATGGACAGCTCAGTATTCTCATCCTCTACCATGGAGAATTCGATTTTGTCCAATTTTACGTTGTCTTTATCCCAGTAGTTGTCGTTTTTGGAAACTACGAGTTTGCTCTTGTGCTCCCAAGCATCCATTTTGAATGGACCGTTACCAATAACTGTTTTCGCATCGGTAGCCCATTTCTCGTTGCCATCTACTACTTTTGGATTAACTGGGAAGTATGTTTTGAATGCTACCAGCTCCAGGAAGAACGGAGTTGGGCTCGCCAATTCTACTTCCAGTGTTTTATCGTCAACTGCTTTTACGCCAACCTCTTCTACTTTACCCTTGCCTTTGTTGAAGGCTTCTGCGCCTTTCACATAGTACAGTTGGTATGCATAGTTAGAAGCTGTTTTTGGATCAAGAGCGCGTTTCCAAGCATATTCGAAATCTTTTGCCGATACAGGATCGCCATTGCTCCATTTATTATCACGAATTTTGAATGTATATTTTTTACCGTCTTCAGAAACAGTGTAGCTCTCTGCTGCTGCTGGATGGTATTTACCGTCTTTACCAACGCGAGTCAGACCTTCGAAGGTAGCTGTGATGATGGTTCCGGAAGTTGTATCTTCCGCGATACCTGGGTCAGCTGTTGGTGGCTCGGAGTGCAGGTTCAGTTTCAATACTTTAGTGCCGGTTGCTGGTGCAGAATTTTCTGTCTTTGCTCCAGAAGCGTTGCTATCTGCTGGTGCCGCCTGGTTTCCGCCACCGCATCCTGCGAGTGCCGCGCCAAGAACGAGGATAGAACTCATTGCCACGAAAACATTCTTTTTCATACAAGTAATCCCCCTTTTCTAAATCTTTTATCAATATACATGGTTTTATATATTTTTTAAATATGTTTTAGAATGATTTAATAAATTTTTATTTATTTATAAAGATAGTTAATGAATTATAAAATATATTGATCGATAAATTTATTTTCCAAAACATTCCTATCCCAATATTTCTATGAAAAACCGCATAATATCAAGCTTTCTCAGAGCTTCGGATTCAAATCGAATTTATTGATGTATTTTTCCATTCACCCAACTTTACCAACATTCAGTAAAGTAACAATAGTAATTTAATTTATAATTTTATAATTACTAACATCATCGTCAATCTACTGCTCGATTCCTTTACTCCCGAAATGGTTTACAAAAAAAGAAGAGTGCCGAAGCACCCTTCTTTTATTACAACGAGCTATGCTCTTTTTCTTATTGAATGTCTGCCCATTTCCAGTCTACGAAACCGAGACCGTCGAGTACTACACCTTTTACTTTGTCTTTTTTCACATAAGAATGTGTGTAGTAGTAGATTGGAACTGCTGGCATTTCGTCCATGAAAATAGCTTCTGCTTGTGCCAGAATTTGTTTGCGTTTTTCTGGGTCCTGTTCAAGAGCAGATTGGTTCAGCAGCTCTTTGTACTTCGGATTTTCCCATTTCGTGTCGTTGTTGCCGCCATCTTTGTCCTTGAACAGGTCCAAGAACGTGTATGGATCGTTGTAGTCACCACTCCAGCTGGAACGTGCGATTTGGAATTTACCTTGGTTCACATCTTCCAAGAATACTTTCCATTCTTTGTTCTCCAGCTTAATGTCTACGCCGAGTGCTTTCTTCCATTGGTCTTGGATCGCTTCGGCAATTTTCTTGTGACCTTCAGACGTGTTGAAGGAAAGAGTCAGGGTCGGCAATTTGGTAATGCCTTCTTCCTTCATACCTTCTTCCAGCAATTTTTTCGCTACTTCTACATCGGCGTCTTTGAAGTACGGGCTTGTTGCCACTGCCATTGTTGGCGGGATCAGACCCATAGCTGGTTCTTGATTTGCTTGTGTGATGTTGTCGATGATGGATTTACGATCAATCGCATAACCAAACGCTTTACGGATTTTCGCGTTGTTGAACGGCGGAACTTCCGTATTGAATTTGTACATGTACGTACCCGCGATTGGGCGTGTTTGCATTTGACCGGATTCTTTCAATGCAGGAATCGCATCGGTAGGAAGCGCACTCAAAGGTGCTCCGGACCAATCCAGATCGTCATTGTCGAACATGGACAGCTCTGTATTCGCGTCCTCAACCATGGAGAAGTTGAGCTTGTCGAGTTTTACAACGTCTTTATCCCAGTAGGTATCGCTTTTCACGAGAACCAATTTGCTCTTATGTTGCCATGTTTCCATTTTGAATGGACCGTTACCTACGTGAGTAGCTGCTTCGCCCGCCCATTTGTCGCTGCCTTCCACTACTTTTTGGTTAACTGGGTAGTACGTATAGAACGCAGTCAGCTCCAAGAAGAATGGTGTTGGGTTCTTCAATGTCACGACGAGTGTTTTATCATCTGTCGCTTTTACGCCAACATCTTCAGCTTTTGCTTTACCTTTGTTGAATTCTTCTGCGTTTTTCAGGTAATACAATTGGTAGGAGTAGTTAGATGCTGTCTTCGGATCGAGCGCTCGCTTCCAAGCGAATTCGAAATCCTTTGCTGTAACTGGCTCTCCATTGCTCCATTTGCTGTCACGCAGGGTGAATGTATAAGTAAGACCATCTTTGGATACGTCAATTTTTTCTGCTACAGATGGTTGTGGTTTGCCATCATCGCCAATACGGGTGAGACCATCAAATGTTGCACGCAGAACCGCACTGGAAGTAGAATCCTCAGCCAATGCAGGGTCAGCAGTTGGTGGCTCGGACATCATGTTCATTCTCAATTCTTTAGGACCACTTGTTTGCTCCTTAGAAGCATTGCCTTGCTCGCCTGCTTTCTCACCGCCGCCGCCACAGCCTGCCAGCGCCGCACTTAGAACCAGGATAGAACTCATTGCTGCAAAAACGCTTTTTTTCACGGTGTTGACCCCCTTTTTTCTATCGGTAAAAATTCCTTGAACGATACTCCACAAATATACTGCATTTTTAGTAATATTGAAGACATTTTAAGTAAAATTAATTATGTTTTATTCAAACATCAAATTCTATTAAAGGAAATAAATTTGGTATTTTTCATCATGTGAAGTATGCCTCGTACAAGAGAATTTATTCAGCAAAAACAACCCCTCCAGCCAGAAGGCGAAGGGGTTCACTATGATTACATTTGGGTTCGTCGATACTCATTCGGAGCTACACCGACGATTGCTCGAAAATCTCGAATGAAGTGAGAGTGATCATAGTAGCCAAGAGAGGTAGACAGGTCCAGCCAATCTTGGACCGTTCCCTGGTCAATCTGCTCTGCCGCCTCATGCAGTCTGTATCGTTGGATGACCGACTTCGGGCTGACACCTACATAACGGTCAAACAAGCGCTGCATCGTCCGCATGTTCATTCCGGTCAACTGTACCGCATCCTCAACCTTGAGTACGGATCGATCTGCCTGGATCATCCTGACGATTTCACTGATGCGCGCTACATTCGGGTCGGGCTTCGGCAAATATTCGTATAGAAAGGCTTCTACCCTTTTCACCATTTGCTCATCATCTGGCAGGCTTAGCACTTCTTTCTCAAGCTGCTCGGTCTCAACACTAAATACGGCTTCCAGACTCGTAGAAGTACCACTCAGCTTTGATACCGGGGCATTCAAATACGGATAAAAACCTCCGGGCACAAATTTCACTCCGAACACCTGACCTTGTCCCTCTAAAAGATGCGAGGAAGTCGTGCGGGCTACACCAAAAATGCCAGTTGCTCCTTTTTCAAACACCAGATTCACATTAGGATGAGCGAGTACGGTTTGCGAGTACGGAAGTTCTGTACGCAAATCCCACCGCACGACCCAGTAGTGCTGCACGAAGTAGCTAATTTCAGCAGATGGCTCGTATCTGTCCAGTGAAAATTTCTTCTGTCCAATCATCGCATGCAGTACACCCTTTGGGAGCTTGGCAGTCTGATTTTCCAAGGCGCGCCTCCTGTCGTGTTTTTACAATACACACTACTGAATTCTTCTTATAGTAAGAGTAGTAGTTGGGACACTTGATTACAATTCCCAAATGAAAAAATCAGGGGGTAAAACGATGGATCTTCGCTTCGATTTCTACATTGGTGCTACGCCAGAGCACGTCTGGCATGTCCTTACTTCCGATGAAGGCGTAAAGAGTACTTTCTTTGGCTGTACGATTCAGTCGACTTTTCAAGTAGGCGATGAGATGGCTTACGTTGGTCCGGGAAAAGACGGTGACGATACGGTGCATGTATACGGGAAGATTTTGCAGTTCGACCCTCATCACATTTTCAGTTTCACTGAACATCCTGGTCCTGCCTACTATGAGAATCATGCAGAATTGCAGTCTCGCGTCACGATTACCCTTGAACCGATTGGCGGCTGCACGAAGCTGACGCTGATTCAGGATCAATGGACAGAAAACCACCCCTCTCACGCAAGCGCCAGCAATAATTGGCCGATGATGCTTTCGTCGATCAAGACCTATGCGGAGACAGGCAAGACACTTGATTTTGGCTTCTAATAAAAAGAATCCCGAGACCAGGAAACGCCCTGACCTCGGGATTTTTGTTATTCTCGTTACTCCTTCATTTCTGCCCACTTCAGGTCGATAAATCCGAGTCCATCCACTTGAACGCCTTTCACCTTGTCGCTCTGCACCCAGACATCCACATCCGTGAACATCGGGATCAAAGGCATGGCATCCATGAAGATTTGCTCAGCCTCGCCAAACAGCTGCTTGCGCTTCTCTGGGTCCGTTTCTACCGATGCCTGCTTCAGCAGCTCCTGATAGCGCGGATCTTCCCAGCCCGTGTCGTTGTTGCCTGTTTTACCATCTCGGAACATCTCCAGGTAGTTCATCGGATCATTGAAGTCTGCATTCCAGCCGATACGGCCAATCTCGTAATTGAGTTCATGCATATCCTGCAAGTGAACAGCGAACTCCTTTACCATGAGCTTTACTTCAATGCCAAGTTTTTGTTTCCATTGGTCCTGAATCGCTTCGGCAATTTTCTTATGTCTGTCGTTTGGATTGTAAGACAAAGTGATCGGAGGCAGCTTTGTTACGTTAAGCTCCTTCATGCCTTCTTCCAACAGCTTTTTGGCTGTTTCTACATCATTATCCTTGAAGTAGCCTTCTTTATTGATAATCATGGATTGCGGCAGCATCCCCATCGTTGGCACCTGGCCCACTTGTGTGATGTTATCTACAATGGTTTGACGATCAACGGTGTATGCCAATGCTTTACGAATTTTCACATTGCTGAGCGGCCCTTTTGTCGTATTCATCTTGTACCAGTACATCGTCGCTTTTGGATGAACGACGAGTTTGCCCGCGTCCTTCAGTGACGGAATCGCATCGGTGGGAAGTCCGCCGAGTGGCTGACCTGCCCAATCCAGCTCACCGTTCTCGAACATGGACAGGGCTGTATTATCGTCCTCGATCATCGCGAACTCAATGCGATTGAGCTTCACTACGTCTTTATCCCAGTATTGCTCGTTCTTTTCCAGTACGATCTTGCTCTTGTGCTCCCACGCTGTCATCTTAAATGGACCGTTGCTTACATGCGTCGCCGCTTCGTTCGCCCATTTCGGATTGGCCTCCACTACTTTTTGGTTAACCGGGTAGTACGTGTAGAAAGCCGTCAGCTCCAGGAAGTAAGGCGTAGGATTCTCCAGCGTGACTTCCAATGTTTTGTCATCGAGAGCCTTTGCACCGAGGTCGTCGGGCTTCAACTTGCCTTCGTGAATCAGCTTCGCATTTTTAATGTAGTACAGCTGATAGGCATACTCAGCTCCAAAGGTCTTGCCGAGTGCACGCTTCCATGCATACACGAAGTCATGGGCAGTTACTGGATCGCCATTGCTCCACTTGGAGTCGCGGAGCGTGAACGTATACACCAGTTTGTCATCTGAGAGCTTTATTTCAGATGCTACTGAATTCACTGGCTTTGCGTTTGCATCGAAGCGAGTCAAGCCATCAAAAGTAGCACGAACAACCGCTCCCGAAGTGGCATCCTTCGTAAGACCTGGGTCGGCTGTCGATGGCTCACTCGTAATGTTCGCCCGAAATACCTGCTGCTTTCCATTTGCAGGCTTTTCAGCGGGCGCTGTGGTTCCCTCGGCTGGAGGGGTTGTCGTTGGTGGCTGCGTACTCGTGGAGCATCCGGCTAGCACACTTCCGGCGACCAGCATCGCACCAAGAAACAACTTGAGTTTCTTTTTCATCTGAAAATTCCCCCTTATCTATATTTTCTCACTTCAAACACAATATACTCGACTAGATTTGGGTTGAAAACGGGGTTGCTATAGATTTAATTTAATTTTATGAAAATTCACTATATTATAAATAAAAGTAAAACCCAACCAGCTTGTAGGCCAGTTGGGCTTTGTTGATCGATCAATTATTTCTACTTTAGAACGCTGGAATAATCGCGCCTTTGTATTCTTCTTCAATGAACTTTTTCACTTCAGGTGAGTTCAGTTCTTTTACCAGCTTTTGAATGGCTTCGGAATCCTTGTTGTCAGGACGAGCTACCAAGATGTTCGCATATGGAGTATCTTTGTCTTCAATAAACAGCGCATCTTTGGTTGGAACGAGCTTTGCTTCCAGTGCATAGTTGGTGTTGATCAGCGCCAAATCTACTTCTTCCAGAACGCGTGGCAGCATTGCTGCTTCTACTTCTTTGAACTTCAGGTTTTTCTTGTTCTCAACAACGTCTTTCACAGTACCACTGATGCCAACGCCTTCTTTCAGCTTGATCACGCCGTTTTTCTCCAAGAGTGCCAGTGCGCGGCCGCTGTTTGTTGGATCGTTTGGCAGCGCAATTGTTGCGCCATCAGCTAATTCATCCACAGATTTTACTTTTTTGCTGTAAGCGCCGAATGGCTCGATGTGTACAGCCACTACTGACTCCAGGTTCATGTTTTGTCCTTTATTGAACTCTTCCAGGTAAGGCTTGTGCTGGAAGAAGTTAGCGTCGAGTTGTTTCTCGTTCACTTGAACGTTAGGTTGTACATAATCGGTGAATTCTTTAATTTCCAGATTCACGCCTTGTTCTTTCAGTTTTGGTTGAACCAGCTTCAAGATTGCTGCGTGTGGAACGGGAGAAGCGCCTACCTTCAATGTTACTTCCTGTTGTCCGCCTTGTGCGCCGCCTTCAGCTGGTGCTGGTGATGTTTCGGTTTTGCCTCCGCAAGCTGCCAAAGAAAATGCCAACACAGTAGAAAGTACAGATACGACTAGCTTTTTCATGAATGATTTCCCCCTTGCATGTATTTATCTTATCATTTGAAACCCTATATGGAAAAATCCTACTTACGGCTGAACTTCAGAACCAGACGGTCCCCCAGCGATTGTAAGATCTGTACCAACACCAGCAAAATAACAACAGTCACAATCATGACATCGGTTTGGAAACGCTGATAACCGTATCGGATCGCCAAGTCACCCAAACCACCACCGCCAATTACTCCAGACATCGCAGTGTAGGAGACCAGCGTAACCGTCGTGATCGTAATGCCCGCGATCAATCCTGATCTAGACTCTGGCAAAAGGACATTCCAGACGATCTGCCAATTAGAAGCTCCCATGGATTGTGCAGCCTCAATCACGCCTTTATCAATCTCACGCAGAGAGGTTTCCACCAAACGCGCGAAAAACGGAGCGGCACCGAATACGAGCGGCGGAATAGCACCAAGTACGCCGAGTGAAGTTCCTACGATCATTTTCGTCACAGGAATCAGCAAAATCATCAATATGATAAACGGTACCGAGCGCAATACATTGACCACGAATGATGCGATCGTATAAAAAGAGCGGTTTTGCAGAAGCTGTCCGCGTGAGGTCAAGAACAGAATGATTCCCAGCGGCAAACCAATCAGGACGGTAAACAGAGTGGAAAAACCAAGCATCGTGAGCGTATCCATCGTACCTACACCGATTTCAGCCCAATCCACATTTTCGAATGTCCAGTCCATTTATATCACCTCTACTTCCAAGCCACGTTGGCGCAGCGTCTCGATGGTCTTTTGATTCTGTGCGACATCGCCTTCCAGCTCGATCACCAACTGACCATACGGCGTATCCTTCATGCGAGAGATCGTTCCCTGCAAAATGCTGAAGACCGTACCTGTCTCTTGCATCGTTTGGAATAGAATCGGCTGATACGTTTTTTCACCGAGGAAAGTAACACGAGCGATCGTGCGGTTCCCCGAGGCTTTTTCGTGCTCGACTGCTTCACGCAGTTCAGTAGAATCCGCTACTTGTTCCACGAATTCTTGTGTCGTTGGATGCTTCGGACGAAGGAAGACATCCAGTACGTTACCTGACTCGACGATCTTTCCTCCATCAATCACGCCGACACGATCACAAATGGAGCGAATGACGTGCATCTCGTGGGTAATCAACACAATGGTCAACCCCAACTTACGGTTGATGTCCAAGAGGAGTGCCAGAATGGAGTTCGTCGTCTGCGGATCGAGAGCCGACGTAGCTTCGTCACAGAGCAGCACTTTTGGATCATTTGCGAGCGCCCGGGCAATCCCGACACGCTGCTTCTGTCCGCCAGACAGCTGGGTCGGATATTTGTCCTTATGTGCCTCCAAGCCAACCAGCTTCAGCAACTCGTTTACTTTCTTATCTATCTCTGCCTTCGGACGCTTCGCCAGCTTGAGCGGAAACGCGACATTTTCGCCGACTGTCGACGAAGACAGCAAGTTAAAGTGCTGAAAAATCATGCCGATTGCGCGGCGTTTTTCTTGCAGCTTCCCTTCAGCCAGCTTTGTCAAATCGACGCCGTCTACAATAACTTCCCCCGAAGTTGGGCGCTCTAGCAAATTGATGCACCGGATCAACGTACTTTTTCCTGCACCTGAGTGTCCGATAATCCCGTATATTTCTCCTTGCTCTATGGAAAGGTCGATCCCCGTTAACGCTGGGATGGTTTTACCTTGTACTTGATAGCTTTTATGCAAATGACGCAGTTGGATCAACGCATCCACCTCCCGACCACAATCTTGATAAAATATAAAAACCCCTTTTTCACAAACGAAAAAGGGGCTGCAACGCAATGTATACGTTCGCATCCACCTTTCTCATCTATACAAGATCCAAATGATCCTGTAGGAATTGGCACCGCGACGTTCATTCGAAAATGAACCGGCTGCCGGGCTTCATAGGGCCTGTCCCTCCGCCTCTCTTAATAAGAAAGATATCTACGTATATTATGTTCGTTTTTTTGTTTTCATCATGATACAAAACGGATTATATCCTTTTCGGAAATATCACGTCAATAGTAATAGAAGGAAAAGTTTTTTAATCCATGACGCCGTTGCGGATAATGGTAGAAAATCATGGTTAGTCTTTCCCAAAATACAAAAAACAGCACGCTTAGTTTTGCGTGCTGCTTTCTTTCTCTCCCACGGGTTTATCTGAAGTTTCTGTAGGAGGGGCTATTTTTTCTTGGATAAAAGACTGAATCTGATCGACATCTGGAATCAAAACAGAACCTGCTCGGTTCGATTCACGGAACATCCCCATTGGTGGCAATTGATAATTGCCCGGCTGTAGCGTGTCCAACTTTAATCCGAGTGCAGACAGCTTCAGCATATCCACCGAACTAATGTTGGTTTGAACATACGGGGTTACTTCCTTCAAAATCGTAGGAAGCTGAATCAACGTCGTGCCATTCTTCATCTGATTCACGACAGCCGACATCAATTTGCGTTGTCGCTCCGTCCGTGTATAATCTGAGGTCGCATCATGGCGGAAACGGACATATTGTAAGGCTTTGTCTCCATCCAGCTTTTGCAGACCTTTTTTCAGATTAATATCGTACACACCTTTGTCTGTCGGGTCATGATAATACATATTTTTTTCTACATCGATCTCGACTCCGCCCACTGCATCAATCAGAGCCTTGAAGCCTTCAAAGTCAGTAATCACGTAACGATCTACTGGAATTCCAGTGAACTGACTAACCGTTTCCATTGCCAGCTCAGGTCCACCTTCTACAATCGCAGAATTGATCCGCGAGCTACCTCTACCTGGAATATCTACATACGTATCACGCAGGATTGAAAACATGTCATAACGTTTCCCCGTAGGATCGATGCTGACCAGCATCATGGAGTCAGAACGAGGAAGCCCGTTATTTTTCATTCCTCTGCGGTCTACTCCCATCAACAAGATGTTGACACGTTCCTTGCCATCCCACTCTGGTATTTCTGCTGCTTTGGTGGAATTCCCACCACTAGGCGGTGCGATGTTGGGTTCTTGAATATTTTGAGCAAATTGATAAAAAGAGTATCCGTAATATCCTGCTGTCGTAGCCATCACGACAAGCAAAAGAAGCAACACTCGTTTCCATATTCTCATAAAGTCCACCTTTATTCTCTCTATCCTCAGTTGATGTCATCTCTCCACTTTGTTTAGTATACTCGAATTTGGGGAAAGTGGAGCAGCCTTTATTTGGCTACCTGTGACATTATATACATTTAGATTTACAAAGTTTAGAATGTTCGTTATACTATTCTTATCCTTATTATAAGGGGTGAATTCCCGTGATATCACCGTCAGCCTTTCTCCATCGCTATCCGCGTGAGGCCATTTTCTTCCTCATCGCCAGCTTTATTAACTCCTCCGGGAGCGCTTTTATGTGGCCCTTAACTACATTATACGTACATACCATTTTGCAACGGTCGATGACGGAAGCCGGATTCGTCTTGATGATCCAATCGCTGGCTGGAATCTTCGGCCAATTCATCGGCGGATCGTTGTTTCATCGACTAGGTGCCAAGCGTCTCATTGTCGGCGCATTGATTGTTCAAGGACTTATTCAATTTTCCATTCCTTTCGTTCAGAGCTGGCCTGTCTACCTGATTCTCATGATGGGACTTGGCTTTACGTTCAACCTGTCGTTCCCAGCCATTCAAGCATTTATCGGTTTTCGCTGGAAAGAACAGCGCCGAGAATTGTTTAACATCGTCTACGTCGGTAATAATCTAGGGATGGCAATCGGAACCGCGTTGGCCGGCGTCATTGCCACTTTATCTTTCCAGCTGACTTTTTGGTTCAATAGCACGAGCACTTTACTGTTTGCCTTGTTCTTCTTCCTTTTTATGAAGAACATCTCCCATCAAGAGCTGGTCGGAGAGAATCAGGATGAACAGCAAAAGCAGCGCGAGAAAAACAAATTCACCCTGCTATTGAGCTATCAATTGTACTTGTTTATGGCATTGGGCGCAGCATTCATTTTCTTTTCCAACACGGTATGGAACACAGGCGTTGCTCCTTATATTACCGAGCAGGGTATGCCACTGTCATCGTATAGCTGGCTATGGACCATCAACGGCATTATCATTTTTGCCGGGCAGCCCATCACATCCTGGATCAAGCGGCTGTTGAATCAGAGCTTGTCTGCCCAACTTGTCGTCAGTGCCATCGCGTACGCTGTCGGTTTTGGGTGTATGCTGATCTACCACGGTAGTTATTACGCATTTGTCGTCGGAATGGTTATCACTACATTTGGTGAAATGCTCATCTCGCCCACTATTCCTACCTTTATTTCGGAAAAGACTGGAGAGAATGCACCGTTTTATTTGGGGGTCGTAGGGGCGATTACCACGGGTGGAAGGCTCTTGGGGCCGTTGGCTATGGGGTTCATGTACGACCACGGTGGCATTCATCCAACTCTGCTCTTGGCAACATTTGCATCCGCTGGTTCGGTCTTGCTCTGTCTGTTACATGCTTATTTTCATCGGGAAAAACAAACAGAGGTTGCCAAATACTGATTTCAACTGCAAAGAAGCCGCCCGATCCCTATTACAGGAACGAGCGGCTTGTTCATTACACTACTTCTTTTCTCCCTTGATTGGCACTTCCCAATCGACTTTGTTCTCTTTTATTACATGATCGAGGACAACTGTTATTTCCTTCACATCTTTTTTCTCAAAGAGCACCTCTAGCTTCCCTTCGAGTTTTATCGTACCATCTTGATTTTCTTTTTTGTTGACCATTAACCTTACTAGTCTGGCCTCATTCCCGTTTTCGTCCTTTACCGTCCATCGCTCTGGAAGTCCCACAATATCTTTGGCCAGAATGGCTTCCAATGGAATATCGATTGAGGTATCCTCCTCATCAACTTCCATTTCGATCGATTGAAACGTGATTTGGTTCCCAGCTACATTCACTTTTTTCGGACTTTTCTCCAGTTCAGCAAGAGATAGCTTGGTTTGAGAAGAGACTTTCTCTCCTGTATAGACAGCATCGAGCTTCATTGTCAAGTTTTTTGCAGGGTCCAGCGGCATGTACGTATGGACAAAACTCGTACTTGGCTGCCACTTCGTTGTGTAGTCAATCGAGGCGCCATGGCCCATGCCTAGGATTCTGAGATTTTGATCCCCTTCATATGGGTCAATCATATCATCCCATTTGCCCACTACAGTACCCGTTTCATCGACAAGCTCGTAACGAAAACCCTCCACTACTTTCTCATTCGGATTGCTGTTTGAGAACTCTAGCTGCGTAGCAGTGGGAACAAAGCGCGCTTCTTTTAGCTCTACTGTTGCCCCTGTTGGAGTTTTTAACTCCTTGTTTAACGCTACTGTTTTCATGGCTGCTTTTGCTGGTCGCATATCAATCGGGATATCGAAATTCCACTTGCCTTTCGTATCTGTCAGGCGCTTCACGCGCATTTCCAAAATCAATTCGTCCGGCATTGGATTCGCTTCATTAAAGAATGCACCCAGACCGCCTCCGTAGCCGTAGGCGAAGTTTTCACCGTTCGGCAGCGGCAGCCACCCCAGCAATTCCGATTGATCATCTAATCGTTTGATTACTTTGCCATTTTTATCTTTCAGTCGAACTTCCCTGAATTCATTCACATTGTCGCTTGAAATGAACGTGAACTGATCCTCCCAGAACGAAGGAATCTTTTTGCCTGACGAGTCCTTCACCGAACCCAGAACTATGATACGCAAGGGATCTGCTACAACTGCACTAATTTCCATGGTCAGACCTTGGTCTGTCACCTTCATGTCAAGCGGCTGTACAAAGCCGTTTTCTGCCGCTTTCTTCACGCCAATGTCTGTCTGCTTTTTATCAAACAGGTCGACTACTTGTTTCGCGTTGTATGGCCCTTTTGTTACCGTTATCTCGCTCGGATTGATCGACGCATAAATTCCATTCACATAGTTCGCAAAAGTAGGAGAAACTGCTGTTCCGAATGTGACAACCATAGCTAATCCTGCAACTGCAATCGTTGTTTTCTTCATTATATCTACACTCCGTTTTTTCCAATTCATTTGAACTGGTTGTTGTTGTATTGGTTTGAGTTTTAGTACGTTCATCGGGTAAGCGGGGAGCTTATCCATGACATTTTGAATGGTTGCCTCCGTCTGCCATACATCGTCCGCTGCATCGTCGGATGTATCCAACTCATCCAAATATTGCTCAAACTTGCTCTGGCACCAGCTGCATGTATCCAGGTGTCGTTGTACTTCTTGTTTCATTCGCAAAGGAAGCGTGTCTTCCAAATACGCATTCAGCATGAATTTATCCAAGCATGTCATAGGTGGAGGTCCCCTCCTTTACCCGAATTCGTAATGGCATTTTTGAGCTTGGCCCTACCTCTGGAAAGACGTGTTCGCACCGTACTGATGGGAACACCCAGCTCCTCGCTAATTTCTTCGTAGCTCAAAAATTGGAGGTAACGCAGTTCCAGGACGACGCGGTATTTTGACTCCAGGGTCATCATTCGATTTTGTAAAAAGACTTTCTGCTCTTTCGCAAGGTACTCGTGTTCAGGTGTATGACTGGTAGCCAGTTCAATCTCTGCTTCTGCAACCGTAATCGATCGTTTCCGGTTACGCAGCTCATCAAAGCAATAATTGGTGGCGATCCTGTAGAGCCAGGCACCGAATTCGTAGCTTTTGCTGTAGTCACCCAAATGGTAGTACACCTTGATAAAGATCTCCTGAGCCATGTCCTGCTCAAGATGCGGCTGTCCGATCATCTTGCGAATGAGCAATCTGACCCTTTTGTTATATTTTTGTATGATCTGAGAATACGCCTCTTTGTTTCCTCGGAGGACCTCCTCAATGATCAGCCTGTCGTCCTGCATCTGTCTTCCTCCCCATATCAAAAACCTGTATCGAGGGCTACAGGTTCAAAAAGGTACGCTGCGCAGCTATCACCTTTTTACTTGTACACCTTAATACGACGGAAAATGGTGGAAAAAGATCGCAACTTTTTTTGAAAAATTTTATGTAAGTGAAATAGTCGAACGAAAAAGTGGAGGTTGTATTACCTGAGAGTTATTTGCGGCAGTCGGGTAGCCTATTATTTGCGAGCTTTATCATGGGTGCCTACACATTAGCCCTTGGTATCATTCCGAACTTTTGGATTTATCTAGTCTTCATGGCTCTATTTGGATTCGCTTTGCCCATTTTCAATACCCCGACAATGGTCTTGGTTCAAGAGAAAGTGGATGAAAACTATTTGGAAGGCTATTCATTTTAATACTGGCTATGTTATTAGAGAAAAATAAGGTATTAATACAAGCTGGAAAGCCTAAATTGACTAAGTCTCCATGAACAAGGTCTCCCTTACACGGGAGATTTTTTTCATACAAAAAAGCTGCCAAGATATCCTCGACAGCCTGTGAAAGTATCAAAAGTGATTCAGTTGATTCTAACGGGCGGGCAGGTGAGCGACTTCCCGTTGTCTTGCGGACCAAGTCCGATGATGTACGGTACCGCAACATGGCTCCATTCTACCGGATTCGGTGCAGCGTCCACATCTTCTGGCGAGCATGATTGGAGCATGGAAGTATCGATACTGCCTCCTGGATCAAGCGCCACCACTGCCATTCCCTCAGGTAATTCGGCTGCCAATGATTGCGTCAATCCTTCGATGGCGAACTTCGATGCGCAGTACGGCGATAAAAACGCTTCCCCGATTCTTCCCCAGTAGGAGCTAATATTTACGACGACTCCGCCATTTGCGCGCTGAACCATAGTCGGTAAAAAGGCGCGAATCACATAGAATACACCATTCACATTGATGTCCATCACTCTCGAAAACTCACTTGGCGCAAGACCAATGACTGGACTGTTCCGGTTGATAATGGAAGCATTGTTAATCAACAAATCGGGAACGCCCAACTCGGCTCTGACTTCCTCTGCCCACTTTTCCACCTGCTCCATCACCGCAACGTCGACGACAGAAAAATGATGCTGTTCCCCGAATTGTTGACGCAGCCCTTGCACCTCTTTCTCCGAACGACCGCAGCCCGCAACCGTCCAGCCTGCTTCGTGAAAGCGCTCGACCATCGCCCTACCCAAACCACGTGTCACACCTGTAATCACTACCAACTTGCTCATTCTCTCTCCTCCTCCATTATTATACTTATTAAATATTTTAGTATAATAACAAAAGGAAATCAATCCCAGAACACAAAAAAGACGCCCGTTGCCGAGCGCCTCGTGTTGTTTCGTGATTTCTTATTTGTACGTATCGTAAGCGTTGGTCAACAGGCCTGCGATTGTTGCCAGTTCATTGTTCTCGATCTGATGACGCTCGACCATCGTCATGATTTTGCCGTCCTTCATGATCGCGAAGGATGGGGAAGACGGTGCATAGCCTTCGAAATACTCGCGTGCTTTTGCAGTCGCTTCCTTGTCTTGACCTGCGAATACAGTAAAGATGTTGTCAGGCTTGTTAGCGTGATTCAAGGAATGTACAACTGCTGGGCGAGCGAGTCCTGCCGCGCAGCCACAAACGGAGTTTACTACGACAAGTGACAAGCCTTTTGCGTTTGGCAGTGCTTGTTCTACTTCTTCAGCAGTGCGGAGCTCTTGAAAACCATTGCGAGTCAACTCATCGCGCATTGGTTGAATTACTTGGCTCATATATGCTTCATAAGACATCATTGGGCAACCTCTCCTTTTATCACGTGTTCAACTTACTTATTATTATAACCCGACTGCGCCTACCCGAGAAAGCAGAAGTGGTGACCAGTTACACTTCCATCAAAATGGTAAGGATCATCGGATTTCGGCCTGTTTTTTCGTAAATGAACGGCTTGATCACTTCATTAATCTGCGACTTCAGCTCAGACCATTCCTTGATTTTCTTATCCAATGCTTCCTGAAGACGCCCACGAACCAGCTGTGTCGCTTCCTGAATCAAGGATTCCGAACCGCGTACGTAAACGAAGCCCCGGCTCACGATATCTGGACCCGTTAAAATTTTGAAGTTCTTCATATCGAGGCTGACAACCACGACCATCAAGCCATCCTCAGCCAAATGCTTACGATCGCGCAGGACGATATTGCCCACGTCGCCGATACCACTGCCATCAATGAGGACAATCCCTGCTTGTACTTTGCTGAGCCACGCTTTTTCGCGGTTGCAGTTCAGTACTTCGCCGTTGTCCATAATAAAGATGTTGCTCTCCTCGATCCCAACCTGTTGGGCCAGCTTCGAGTGAGTCTTGAGCATCCGGTATTCCCCATGAATCGGGATGAAATATTTCGGACGAATGAAGTTGAGCATGAGCTTCAATTCTTCACTGCTGCCATGTCCAGATGCGTGGATGTCAAACGCATGACTCAATACCACGTTGGCACCTGCACGGTACAGCTTGTCTATCGTGCGACTGACGTTGATCGTGTTCCCAGGAATCGGGGATGCGGAAATGATAACCGTATCTTCTGGATAAATGGAAACAGTACGGTGCGATCCGGAAGCAATCCGGGTCAACGCTGCCATCGGCTCACCTTGACTACCCGTGCAAATAATCAGCACTTGGTTGTCCGCGTAGTTGTCGATGTGCTTAATATCAATCAACATGCCCTCTGGCATTTGGATGTAGCCCAGCTCTTGTCCAATCAAGAAAACCTTTTCCATACTGCGACCAATAACCGCCACTTTGCGATTGCATTGCTCGGCAGCGTCTACCACTTGTTGCAGGCGATGCACGTTGGAAGCAAAGGTAGCCAGGATGATGCGTCCACGCGCTTTGCGTACTACATCGAGAATCCCTTCCCCTACCGTTCTCTCCGACATAGTAAAGCCGTAACGCTCACTGTTCGTACTGTCAGACAAGAGCGCTAAAACGTCACCGCTCGCACCTAGGCGTGCAATTTTCCCGTACTCGGTCGTCTGTCCTACCGGTGTCATGTCAAACTTGAAGTCACCCGTGTGAATGACCATTCCTTCTGGTGTATGGAGTACAACCCCGAAGGAATCAGGAATACTGTGGTTCGTACGGAAGAATGTCGCCTTCAGCTTGGCAAAAGGAATTTCCGTATCTTCCGAAATTGGAATCAGCTTCACTTCATTTTGCAAACGGTGCTCTTCCAGCTTCGCCTTGACCAAGCCCAGGGTCAGACGACCACCGTAAATCGGCACCTTGATTTGCCGTAAAATATAAGGAATCGCTCCGATGTGATCCTCATGTCCGTGCGTCAACAAAAGTGCTTTTATCTTATGCTGGTTGTCCTTCAGATAAGAAATATCCGGGATAACCAAATCAATACCAAACATTTCATTTTCGGGGAATTTTACCCCGCAGTCAATAATGATGATTTCGTCCTCATACTCGACGCAGTACATATTTTTTCCGATCTCGCCGAGGCCGCCCATCGCGAAAATCTTAACGTCGCTCAAACTCTTTCCTCCTAACATCGTCGTGCATGATTATGGGAACCCGAACCAAGCATGCCATTCTTATTATATCACAACGTATGACGTTCGTTTCACCTAGTCTTGACTATTCCACACATTCATCTTCGGTCAATAATCGCATACTGATACTCCAAATCGGTAACTCGTTCATCGGTAACGACACTTGCTCTCGCCCAAAAGTCGTGCTTCGCATAGGAATCGCCTGTCCATACCTCCGTAATTTCTCCTGAAGAGAGCTTTAGTGGTACTGCCTCGATTTCTTTTAATACGGAGCCGCTTTTGTTTTGCAATCGTAGCTTCAAATCGATCTCCAACGGTTTATCCGATTGATTCCGTACCAGAATCAGACTTGTATACGGATACCCGGCACAATTTTTGGTACAGTCTTGTCTGCTGTATACGATGGCGAGATCAATGGGCTTCTCATTGTCCATCTTCGCCGATTTCCACCGGTCTTTTGCTTTTTGCACGACTGTGACGTACTCTGCTTTCTTCAAAAAGGGCCCCATGCCTAAAAAAGCAGCAGCAAAAAAGCTAAACAAACCAACGGCTGTGCATAGAAAAACGAGATTCATCTTCCAAAACTGTTTTCTCATCGTGATCAAAAAGCCAATATACATGAGGATACAAACAAACACCAACAGGATACAAAAGTATAAAAATACCTCCAAGTCAGCCTCCGTGGGTAACACCGGGATGCCATACTTCATTTGCCAATGTACATTCGCAGCGAAGCAGCCTCCGTAAATCAATACAGCTGAAGCAATCGTGAGTCCCCATTTTTTCCAGAACGGAGGCCTTTGAAAAATCACCGCCAGAACGCCCAACAGAACGGGAACACCAAATAAGGGAATGAGCAAGTAATGCATCGAATACCTCCCGACACTTCATTGTCATTATTTTCTACGAATGATATTCCGAAAAGTTTTCAAAATACATGGCAAACCATTTCGAAAAGGAGAGGGATAAGCAGGTGCAAGCCACTCGTCGCCTATTTCGCTTTCGAAACATGATACCCCTTTTCTCCACTGTATTTTTACTGCTCCTGTTTCAGACGCTCCCCACTTATGCTCAGCCTTCCTATGCAAAATGGGGCAGGCTCGCGATGCAAGAAACGATGAAACGGTATCCAAGCGCTCAAATTGTGGACTACCTGCACGTCGGACGAAAACAAAAAACGCCCACCACGTCGGAAGAGACGTTTAAGCTCTTGCTTCAAGAAGGCAATCGCAGGTGGGCGTTACTCGTTCATATTGAATTCGTAAATCAGACAGAAGAAGTCGTAAACATCTCCTATGAAGATACCCGCTAGTCAGCGAGCTGCTCCATCTCTTTCATCATGACTTCCATGTCCATGTCAGCTGCCATCCCGTACGCGCGGCGCATGTTTCCATCTCCATCCACCAGGAACATGCGAGCCGTATGGGCATAAGAACCATCTGGCTGCTTAATGACCATCAGACCAAAATCCTTCGTCACTTTCTCTACAGCCTGAGCGTCCCCGCGCAGGAACTTCCAGCCACTCTGATCTGCCTTGAATTTGGCTGCGTACTCCTGCAAGACTTCCGGCGTATCGTTATCAGGGTCAAAGGAAATGGAAATAAACTCTACTTTGTCTCCGAACAATCCCTTTTCCTTCAATTGATCTTGCAGCTTGGCCATGTTGTACGTGGTCGCCGGACAAATATCCGGGCACTTGGTAAACATAAACTCCACCAGTCGTACCTTGCCAGCACTTGCATTAAACGTATAGGGTGTTCCGTCACTATTGTCTAAGGTGAAGTCCGCGATGGGCTTCAACACCTCGATCTTCTCTTGTGTCATGTATTTATAACCAAATACTCCGACGATAGCCAAAATGATAATACCAGCTAACACAGGAAACCAATGTTTCTTCATTGCAGATTCCTGCTGCAATTGTGTTCCTTCACTCACGGGTTGTATCCTCCCTGCTTGTCCCATGCGAGATGCCTCCTGATTACACGCTGGAGGCATTCACACTGTTTCTATAACTTCCTACCGTTCCACTTCACCTTGCCATGCGAGCATACCGCCAACCATATTCGCCACGTCATACCCTTGCGCACTCAAATATGCTGTAGCATTATGGCTTCTGGCACCACTACGGCAAACCATCACAATCGGAATGTCCTTATCCAGCTCATCGATACGGTGCGGCAAAAAGCCGAGTGGGATCAGCTGTGCCTCTTTAATGTGACCTGCATTCCACTCATCGACTTCACGTACATCAATGACTTGCAGTTCCTCTTTGGCTTCCAGCTTTTCCAACAGCTCTTGTGGTGTCATTTCCTTTACTCCATGGCTCATCGCTATTTATCCTCCTATATGTACGATCAGATCAGTTGTAACCACCTCCATGATATCACACGTTTTTTTACTTTTCTAACGCGAAGAGCATCTGGCTTCATCCATGAGACCTTGCTCCCTATTTTCTACCATTATCGCCTATTTCGCTGCGGCAGTAGCCCCACGGGATGTGAACAGCTTGAGACAAAACCGTTACAAATTAATGGCATGAGTGAATAGCTTTTATACACATATACATAAAAACCTCCCTGATAACTATCTATTGCACATTGACAGCAAGGGGATATTTTCATACAATTACGACAACAACTTTTCTCATCGAGAGCGGTGGAGGGACAGGCCCTACGAAACCCGGCAACCAGCAGACTAGCTGCATGGTGCTAATTCCTGCAGAATCCAGTGATTCTGAGAGATGAACACAAGCCCGTGCATGATCGGAGCCTTCTTCTTCTCAGGAGAACGCTCCGTTTTTTATTTTCCGATTTCCCATAGAAAAAGGAGAGATGAACATGTCCGATCAACAACAATGGAAGCCAGAAACACTTGCCGTACACGGTGGGCAGGAGGTTGACCCTGTAACAGGCTCACGTGCTGTTCCGATCTATCAGACGACCTCCTACGTTTTCCGTGATACGGAGCATGCAGCGAATCTGTTTGGCTTAAAAGAGTTTGGGAACATCTATACACGCATCATGAATCCGACGCAGGATGTGTTTGAAAAGCGTGTTGCCCTGCTCGAAGGTGGCGTTGGCGCATTAGCGACCGCATCCGGGCAAGCTGCCATTACGTTCGCCATCTTAAATATTGCGCATGCAGGAGACGAGATTGTCGCTTCCAGCAGCCTCTACGGCGGTACCTACAACCTGTTCGCCCACACTCTTCCCCGCCTCGGTATCAAGGTTCATTTTGCTGATCAATCCAATCCGGAAAATTTCCGCGCCTATATCAACGAAAAGACAAAAGCCGTGTTTTGCGAGACGATCGGCAATCCACGTATTGATGTCGCGGATATCGAGGCGATCGCCACTATTGCCCACGAAAATGGCGTGCCTTTAATCGTGGACAACACCTTCGCGACTCCGATTTTGTGCCGTCCTTTTGAGCACGGAGCCGATATTGTCGTGCACTCCACTACCAAATTCATCGGCGGTCACGGAACGGCAATTGGCGGTATCATCGTAGACTCTGGAAAATTCGACTGGAACAACGGAAAATTCCCAGGCCTGACTACACCAGACCCAAGCTACCATGGCGTCGTCTATACAGAAGCAGTCGGTCCGCTTGCCTATATTATCAAGGCGCGCGTCCAGCTCCAGCGCGATATCGGAGCGGCTGTCGCCCCGATCAACTCCTTCTTGTTCCTCCAAGGCTTGGAAACCTTGCATCTGCGCATCGAGCGGCATAGCCAGAACGCCTTGGCAGTAGCCCAGTTCCTCGCCAATCACTCTGCCGTAGAGTGGGTGAATTATCCGGGACTGGAGGCAGACTCCCAGTATGAATCGGCACAAAAATATTTGCCAAAAGGTGCTGGCGCAATCCTGACCTTTGGAATTCGCGGGGGCATTGAGGCAGGAAAAACATTGATCGAGTCAGTGAAGCTGTTCTCCCATCTCGCAAATGTCGGAGACTCCAAGTCACTCATCATTCATCCAGCTAGCACAACACATCAGCAGATGACGGAAGAAGAACAGGTAGCAGCCGGAGTGACCCCAGGACTTATTCGCCTCTCAGTTGGCACAGAATCGATCGACGATATCATCTCTGATCTGGAGCAAGCACTGCAGCGTGCATCGCAATTATCCACGGTCGGTTAATGGAGCATCTATGATAAAAATAGAAGCACGTAGCTCTCTTACAGAGTTACGTGCTTCTTTCTTTCTATTATCGTTATAGTTCGGTTCCCTTGCCTTGGAACGCTTCCAGATTCCAAGTCAGACTGAGGGTGTCCCCTTGGAATTTATTTTGATCCTGACCATTCTCTTTAAAGATGACTTTCATTGCAATCGTATCTTCGTCACCCACTGGGAGCTTTTTCAAGCTCGTGTACAGGGTCGAGATGTCAGGTGACTGACCGTTGCTTGTTTTCCGTTGCAGCTCGCCCAAGGATTCGTTCAACAAAATCACTTGTCCATCGCTGGTTAAAAACTCCACGTACAAATGGTCGCCGAAGTCTTCTGTACCGTTGTCACCCTTTGCATCACTCACGGTGTATTTGGAATGCATCAGCACTTTTTCGATATCCAATGTACCGGAGTTCTTTATGGTAAAGTAGCGAACCATGTAATCTCCCGGCTTGATGTTTTTCACATCGTACACCACTTGCTTGTTCACGGATAAATCGAGGGTTCCAGCAGCAAATGTATTGTTGACCACCTCTTGGTCACTAAAGTAAGCAAAAGTCGCTCCTCCTACTAAGGCGCTACCTACGCCCACTGCTGCGAGGGCTATCATGAACTGACTTTTCCACTTTTTCATAGGTCATCTCCTCATTTGTAAAACGAAGGTGGGAAATCCCACCTTCGTTTTGAATCGTTATCTCATCTGGATTAGAGTTCTTTTCCTTTGGTTTGTGTAGCATCAAGGGTCCATTTCAATTTAACCCCATCGCCTTGGAACTGGTTTTGGTCTTTGTTGTTTTCTACAAACTCGATTTCCACGCGGATATCATTGATATCTTTTGCATTCAGTGTGTGGCCAGCTAACAGGTCTGGACGACCTATGCCTTGTTTTGCTTTCATTTCAGCCAATGTGTCCGAATAAACAATAACGTCTTTGTTATCTACGTTATAGATAAAATTCACACGCAAATGTTTGCCCAGATCTTCCGAGTTGTTTCCTTTTGCATCTGTAATGGTGTAATCACTGGTCAAGAACACGTTTTGGATTGCGAGAGTTCCGTTGTTCGTGAGCTTGTAAGATCTCTTTGCTTTGTCACCTGGCTTCATGTTCTTAAGGTCAAATACTACTTCCGGATTCACTGCGAGATCCAGAGTACCTGCTGCAAATGTGTTTTCTACTTTCTCCTGATCGCTGAAGTACGCAAACGTTCCTCCGCCGATCAGTGCTGCACCCAAACCTACCGAAGCCAATGTTAGTGCGAATTGTTTTTTCAGGTTCATCTATAATTCCTCCTATAAAATAATTGCTTTTCGTATGTGGCACCCCGTATGTGGTGTGCCTTACACTTCCAATCTTACTGATTTCTCCCCGTTCCAACTTCCTGCATCAGGGTGAAAAAAGGAGGAGGAGACGGATGAACTCACACTACAACTGCTCCGCTACCTGCCCTCATACTTGAGTATGAGAGAGAAACATCCAGACAGAAAAAAACCGCCAAGGCAAAAACCATGGCGGTCGTTGAGACTAAAATCAGCTCGTCTGCGCTCCTGCTTCTTTTATCATCTTAAATAGCTTCATGACTTGACTCACAATTAAATAGATTCCCGGAACCCCTAAAAATACGAGCATCCCTACTTTGGAACGGATGAATTCTATCAAATAGCCGAGAAGCGGCACATAATACTCTACTTGCCCAATCAATCGATCTTGAGTGACTGGCATGGTGTCATTCCCGTTGTTAGCATCGCCTCTCGTAATCAACCCTTGACCGGTGACCTCGACGACTCGGTGAGTAATCGTTAAGTCGTCTTCATTTTTAAACGTGACGATGTCGCCCTGTTTGATCTCTCCAAAGTTGACTGGCTTCACTGCGACGATGCTTCCCGTATCAAATGTAGGTGCCATCGATCCACTCAGTACGACCATGATCTCGCTGCCGAACAAGGTCGTCTTTCCACCGTTCATTTTGCTCGCAAACAAAAAACCAGAGAGAGCAATGATAAGTACAAGAAAAAGAGTCGTTGCATAGGACAAGCATTTTTTGAGAATGACCACGCATCCATTCCTCACTTTCCGTTTCCGTTCATTGATCTTATTGTACGGAATTTCCGTCCTATGAACTTCCATCATCAGGTTGGAACCAACTCATCCTGAAGTATGAGTTGACGCCTCCTACTAAAAAGACCCAGCGACTTAAAATGGCTGGGCAAGTATGGGGTATTTTGGCGGGTACCGTCACCTAGCCAAATCCACAGGCTGAGAATCGCCACCCGGTTGATCCGGTGGAGGTGCGTCATCCCCCGGTTCCTCTGGAGTTGGCGGTGCCAGACCGCTTGACTCCGTCGGTGGAGCTGTAGGAGTGCCGTTATCTGTTGGCGGTGGAGGAGGCGGTTCCGTTGAGCCTCCTCCAGGAGCAGGCGTATCAGGAGTTCCCGGCTGACTCGGTTGACCCGGCTCGGTCACTTCGCTCACATCCGATTTACTCTTATATGATGTTCGCAGCGTCAACGGGATTTTGTGCGTGTAGAAACCACCGAGGGCCGTTATTTGCAGCTCCCCTTTTTCCGTTTTCGATTCTCGTCCGACCATATGGCGGTTATGACCAATGCGAAACACAATTCCTTTTTCACCATCCATTGCCTCGACCACTTCTACTGTAACTTCTCCTTCTGAAAAACCTGTTACAGTTATATTTTCCGCACTCAATGTCAGATGTTCCCGCTTGGGTATAAACGAAATCCGTTGGACGCCTTCATGAACAATCAATCTGCTCTGCGAAGACTCTGAACTAGTGCCATCCGCATTTTTCTTCCTGGTAACCTTCATTTGCTTGATGACCTCTGTTTTCAGAACGATCTGCTCCGTGTCGGTCACAAAAACATCTTCATTGGTTCCAGTCGTGATCGGCGACTGCTGCTTTTTTTCGCTGGTCAAAAATGAGAAGGTTGTATCGAGGTGAGCGATGTTCAGCACAAAAGTGACTGTCACCAGCCCAATCGCCAGTTTTTTCAAGATCTCATCCCCTTATTCCGCAAAAATCGAATCAGCCGTCGCCTGCTTCGCTAAAAACCGTAGCTCCAGTTGCGCGCTCAAAGACTGAAAACTGTGGTCGACACCTTCTTCTGGCAGGTAAATCGTAAGGAAGAAGGCCTTATCCGCTTCATCCGCATGCATGACTTCTTCTGTGCTGTCGGAACGAATCATGCCGGGCGCTCCCTGGTGCAAGTCGCGCACCAAGCCTTCATAAATGACATCCTTGTCTTGTTCGATCTTGATCCGCAATACCTCTTCCAGCTTTTGAGCAGAGCCTGGCACTCCGGCATCCTTTACTTTCGCAATGATCTTGTAAATGAAATCAAGATCACTGGCTCCATTGGAAAGGGTCGCCTTTATTTTCCGAGTGTCACCAGGAATCATCCGGGACAAATCAACTACCTGATTACCACCACTCACTACCTGCCACTCATCGGCAAAGCGACTATCCGAGATATCGAGCAATCCGACGGCAAACTCATGCCCACCGTCCTTGGCTTCTTCCCACATCCAGCTATAGGTCGTAGCAGGCGGTCCCCACAACGAAAAGGTCACTCCCATCAAAAAAACACAGCCGATCACCTGATCACGCAGAGCTCTCCTGTTCGCCCGCGTTTTCGTCCTACTCATACTTGTTGTTTTCGAGGTACAGGTCCGCTTTCTGCAGATGGAGAGCCAGCTTCGGTGTTGTGTTGCCTTTTTGCGCGATCTCCTTAAATCCGTCAATGCCATCACCTACCCGGACTCCGTTACTTTCAACCGCGTGCTTGTTCACTTTCGTAAAATCGTTATTCACGATTTGGACTTGTGTTGCTTCTGTGTTTTCGATCACCACTGCATGATCCCCGCCATTGAAGGTGTTGTTAGCCAAAAGTACCGCCCGGATTGCCTGATCGAGGACAATTGCCTGCGCTGGTCCCTCAAAGACGCTGTCTTTTACCGTCAAGCCTTCCAAGTAGTTGCCTGCTTCTGTATTGGAGTCGGCCTCTGTTTGAGCTTCAGGCTTCTTGCCACCTGATTGGGTCCGGATCGCTACATCCAATCCGCCGTCAAATGTACAATTGCGGAAGCTGACATTGGAACCGACCAGGATGCCTGTCCCGCTGCCATCAAAGCGGATTCCTTCAAAAGACGCATGGCTTACTTCCAGCTCGTTTGCGTTGATGACGACTTTCCCTTCTTGCCCTGGGGCCGCTTTCCACGTACTATTTTTCGGCAAATCCAAGCCGCTCAAATCATAAGAACCTTCCGCCAAAATAAAGGTCATTCGTTTTTGTCCCACACTGTCTGCATCCTTCGCACTTTCTTCCTTTTCAACTCGTTTGGCTAGTTGCATCGTCGAAAGTAGTGCCGAGCCGCTCAAATCAGCAGGCGTAAATGTCATGACGGGCCCGCCTTGCGCGAAGTAATCTCCATTTTCTTGCTGGGTTGCGAGGAATCCGAAATTGACTTCTGCTGATTTTTCCTGAACTTCATTTCCAGTGCTCTCTGGGAGATACACCGTATAATTCAATTCATCCCGTCCGCCCTTTTCCAGCTCAGGAATGACGACATTCGCTTGTGTCAGCGTGCTGATTCGCCCATGGTACAGCAATTCACCATCACTGCCCCTACGAATCTCCGCCACGAGCTGATTATAGACAACATCATCACCCGCTGCTTTTTCTGCCAACAGGGCGTACTTCACTGGCACATCGCTTTCATTCTCGACACGCAATGTCTTTTCCAGTCGGACACCTGGTAAAAACGGTTGGTCATCCGCCGCTTGAAACTTCGCCATACTCTCTCCCAGGTTGATTCGCAGTTTGCCAGCAGCAAAAGTCGCATTGCTCTGTTCCTGACTCGTAAAGTAAGCATATGTACCAAAACTGGTGCTGGCAGCAATGGAGCTAATGAATGCTGTCCCCACCAAAATTCGTTTCCACGGCCAATTTTTCACTTGTTCCCACTTCATGCTTTTCATGCTTGTCTCCCCCTCTACGTTCGTTCAGGTTTGAATCGGTTCTTGGCTGTTACTCGGCTGGTTCGTCGCTCGTCTTTTGGAGGAAACGAGGTATATGACAAAACCTGCGAGAATCAGTAGCATGACCAAAGGCTGTTTGATAACCTGTTGCAACGTAGCAGCAAACGGAATCGTGAAGATGACCTTGCCAATCAGTCTGTTCGGATCCGTCCAGCCGCCATCTGCCTCTTGGTTGGCATCCCCTTTCGTTTGGAGATAACCGTTTTCCAGCCGCTGTATCACACGGTGGGTAATTAAAGAACGAGATTGTTCGTCCTTCCAATACGTAACAATATCGCCCGTCTGCGGGACGGTACTCTCATAGCGCTCCACGATAACCATGTCCCCGGTGTTAATCGCTGGCTCCATACTCCCTGTCAAAACAGAGAGTACCTTCCACTTGCCGATTCCCGGAATCCCATCAGCGTTCAGGCGGCTGCTCGTGAATAAAAAGAGATTGATGATCATAAAAAAGGCCAGTAACACGATGCCTGTACGCTTCACCCAGATTCTTCCCACACCGCTCACCTCTTTGTCTCATTGTACGTGGATTGTGTAGACTTCATCTTCCACCACCGGAAGGACTGTGCACACTCAAAAGGTGGAACATTTTTAGCGTTCAGCATGACCGGATCTCATACTGAAGGAGGAGGGAAAACAAAAAAACTGCCGCGTGGGCAGTTTGCGCTAACAGCTGGTATCTAGTTTTCCATCACGCAAGAGGAAGTGATACGTGCCTCGTGAAGGAATAAAATCAGCATCGTGCTGGGCAGGGATCGCCTTTTGCCTCGTAAGATCTGTTCCGCAATACGGGCAAAACCATGAATACGAGTCGCCACTACTGTACGAGATTTTTTTACAGACCAGACATTCTTTCTGCAACATGGTCACGTTCCTCCCCTCTCTCCTATTTTCCCAAGAGGAGAGGCACATGCCTATCGGAAATCAGATGGGTTGTGAGGTAGCCGTCAGTCTGATATATTACCCGACCATCGGCGGTACATTTGATACCCGGGTAGGGGAATGAATCTGTACAGCACGGGTAAACGCACGTACTACTTTTTCGTCGTAGGCCGTACCCGCCATCCCGCAAATCTCTTCAAACGCCTCTTCCAGGCTCACCGTTTCCCGATAGGCTCGCGGCGCTGTCATAGCCAGGAAGCATTCCACAATTCCCAGTATTTGCGCCAGCAAGCGGATTTCGTCGCCTTTTAGCTTGTTCGGATATCCTGACCCGTCGTATTTCTCATGATGATCCTGCAAGGCAAGCACTACGCGGGTAAAGGCCGGGTCATCCCGAAACATCTCAATCCCGAACATGCAATGCTCCTGAATGATCTCGAATTCAAACGTCGTCAGCTTCTCCCCTGTCTCGAATACATAGTCGGGAAACTTAATCCGACTGACGTAATGCAGAAGGGAAAGGAGCTTGATTTCCCAGTCTTGTACTTGTTCTTGCGGGAATTCGAGCAGCATCCGTTTCATCAAACGGCTCATTTGTTCAATTTCTTTGCTGCTCGTCTGTGTCTTCCTCTCCACGATCGGCACGAGCGTATTCAACAGCGTAATGGCCGCCTCCCGATTGTACGCCTCTGCCGATAGCTTGGACTCCCCCGCCACCTTTTTCATGGTAAGGTGTCCCGCCCAGGCACATAGCGCACTTCCTCCTGCCAGGATGAGCGAAAAGAAAATGTTCAAGGTGATGGTCTCTTCGTTTTCATAACCAAGAGAAAACGTAAAAATGAAGTAGCTGATCGCTCCCCAAACGACCAGAAGCAATCGATCAAGAAAGAAGCTAAGGAAAATCGGATAGAGCAAAAAAACAAACCATATACCCGTGAACTGATGCGGATTGTACAAGCATAAGAATAGCAACAAGGACATTCCCAAAAAGGCGGAAATATGATTCGAGTAAAGATCCGCAATCACGTAACGTTTGTGTAGCACATATACGGTCCAACTGACCGCAGCGCAGGCCGCTAGACCAACTTGTATGTTCCACTCCGATGCCATCATGCCTAATACATGTAACAAGAATGCCATGAAAGAAGTCAGGCTGACGAGGATCGAGATCCAGTAAAACATCCCATTCGCCAAAGTTGTGGAGTAGTTCCGGTTCTTCATTCGGAGTTTCATAGACAACCCCCTCTTCACTGTTTTCTAGGAATGCGGGTAAGTCATCTGTTAACGTGGAACTTTGACAAGTCCCTTTTTCAACGCATACAACACGGCTTGGGAGCGATTCGGCTGTCCCGTTTTTCGTAAAATACTGCTGACATGCGTCTTCACTGTCGCTTCCGAAATGTAGAGCTGCCCGGCGATTTCTTGATTGCTCAGATTCTCTACGATCAATTGGAAGATTTCCTGCTCCCGCTCTGTGAACGCGATCGCGTTTTCGTCCTTCTTTTTTCGCTGGAGCTTGGACTGAAAGCAAGAGTAGCCCATCATGACCATGTCCATGGTATGCAAGATTTGTTCAGGCACCGTATCTTTCATGATATAGCCGTCTATATTCGATTCCAATGCGCGGAAAACGTCCTCACTCTCGTCATATGCCGTCAGAATCAGCAGCTTGATATCGGGGAGTTGCTCCTTTAGCATTTTGCAGCTGTCAATAACGGACGCCCCAGGCATTTTCAGATCGGAAACGATCAAATCAGGCTTAAGCGCGAGCGCCTTTGTGACCAGCTCATCGCCATCGCTCGCCTCATCGATTACCGTATACCGGGGAGAGCTGTCCAAAATCATCTTGAGACCCTCACGTACAATTCGATGATCATCCACCAATAACAATCTCACTTTATCCAAACATCTCCACTCCTCTTCTCGGTATGATCGCCGTGATCTCGGTTCCTTCTTGGGGCTTGGAGCGAATGTGTAGGGTTCCTCCTACTTCATTGATTCGCTCCTTCATCCCGATGACTCCGTACGTATTCGCTCCTTCTTTCTCTTCCGGTAAAAATCCGATCCCGTCGTCTTTCACACGTACTTTTACTTGCACCGAGGAAGCCTCCACACTGACCGACAAATTCTGGGCACGAGCATGCTTGATCGCATTTGCCGTAGCTTCTTCCACCATCCGGTAGATCGCATCGAGAACCATTAGCTCCTCCTCGATCACATGTCCTTTGGCGGAAAAGCGAATTTGCAGATCTGTACCAGCCGTCATTCGTGTGAGTAATTGCTCGATCGCTTCTGCAATTTGCTCCGACTCCCGGAATTGACGCAAATGGGTAATGGTATGTCTGACTTCTTGATGACACCACTTAATCCGCTCTTCCATCTGCCCCAATCGTTCTGCTAGCGTATCCCTGATTTCCTCCGGGACGGCACGCTTTAGCTGGAACAGCTGGGCAGATAGAAAAAACAACTGCTGGGCAAGACCGTCATGCATGTCCTGCGCTAGCTTTCGCCGCATGTCGTTATGCAGAGATTGCGCCAGTTCATAGCGGGCCCGATTTTGCTTCCCATGCTGACAAATGACAGCAGATATAAAAAGCAACAAGATCCGATCTATCCGGTAAAAACCTCGCTTCGGATTAATCGAATAAATCAAGCAGCCCCACGCTTCTCCATCCAGTTGAAGTGGAATACAAGCATACGTATCCTCTTTGCCCGTATAGTCATTAAGTGTCTGTACAGAAAAGCGTCTCCACTTGTCTGCTCCGGCATCGAGCAAGGTATAGAGAAAAAATTCGCGCTTCCAATTCCCCTCAGCATCATGCTCTTGATACAAGCATAGGTACGCTTGCTGTGCATGGAACACCTTGCGTATCATGTGCTCCGTCACGGAACATAGATAGCTGGCAGGTACAGATGCGACTTTTACGAGGAATAGATAGACTTGATAGGACTTGGCGTAGAGATACCTCATCAGGCGTAAAACAGCCCGGGCCCAAAATAAAACACTGACCCAAATGGTGATGTCTAGCAGCAAACGAAGTTGGTTGAGTCTGGTTTGAGAGAGGATCATGGTGAAGTCAATGAATTCCGGGAGAAGGGAGATGACAATAACGAACAATCCGACAATGAGAAGAAGCTGCTCTAACCGCAGAATAAGCATGAGCCAAAGCAGTGTCGTGTAGGCGAAGAGCATAAAAGGACTGTCCCATTTACCTGTCTGGACGATAAAAAAAATGGCAATAGCCATGTCGATGAGTCCGAGCAAAAACCATAGCCTCTTCGGAATGGCATAGGCGAGAATGACCGCATAAACGGAAGTAACCATGAGAAACACGGTAAACACACGGTAATCCCAATTCGGCGCATTCATGTAAAAAAAGAAAAAAGCCAGTAGCAAGACCCATTGGAAGAGGTACATGACAAGGCGGAACTCATATAATAGTCGATTCATTCAAGTTAGGCTCCAATCCTATTGTCCTAACAAATCTGAAAAAATACATTTCTATCGTACCGTAAGTGAGCGAAATAATACAATATATGAAAAATGTCGAATAGCAAAATAACTTTTTAGACATATAGACCTATCACTTTGTAACACGCCGAAACCATCGGTAGGAAGATAGTCTTGCGCGTCCTTATCTGATATTCCGTTCGAAAATAGTTGAATTTTACATTCGGTATTTTTATAATACTATCATTCAAGAAAATTTTGGGAGAGTGCATAGACGTGAAAGTTTTGAACATCGGAAGTGAACGGAAAACGTATCGGGTGGAGATCTTGTATTCCCCTTTATTCGAAGCTGCCTTGGGAATCGCTGCCGCTACCTACGATCAATTGCACCACACGATGGAACACCCTCCTACCTATTGGCGTCAGCTGTTGAACGAGCTAGCGCCTTCTGTACGGCAAGAGGTCAACTATGCGAAGGAGCACAATACGTGGAAGACGCTTTTGCAACTGCTCGATCTTTGCCCTTTCGCTGATCTGGATTCATTTCTCTCGTATATCAGAGAGCTCTCAACAGAACAGCTCCGATACGAGGCCCTCCCTTATTTGGGTGAAAATATGCAGGAAGCACGGCGGAATGCTGCACGAGGAAGCAAGGATGATTGTGCCGCTTTGCAGGAAGCGTGCCGTGCGCACCTCTTTTTCGAATCGTACATCGGACATATTACTTCTGTTGATGTAGAAGAGCTGCGGAGTCATATTCTCAGACTGATGGAAGGCTGGTATACCACTCACATCAAGCCGCAAGAGGACGCGATCGCTCGCATGCTAGAACGGGATTGGTCGCAAAAGCAAGCCAAGCTAGGAAAACTCAGCCCGGAAGCCTTGGTGGAGTATGCGACGGGATCGAGCTACCTCCCAGAGCCTGCCGTGACACGCGTACTGCTGATCCCACAAGCGATCTATCGCCCGTGGACCGTACAAGCCGATGCTGTCGGGACGAAAATATTTTATTACCCTGTTGCTGACGAAAATTTGCACGATGCTGTAGATCCTTATCAGCCACCCCCTTCACTGGTGCAAGCCTTAAAAGCACTCGGAGATGAGCACAGGCTGCGCATGGTCAAAATGCTGGCGGAAAAGGATCTGAGCCTACAAGAGATAACAGATCAACTCTCCATGGCAAAATCGACCGTGCACCATCACCTATCCATGTTGCGTTCTGCCCATCTCGTTGAAACAGCAGGCTCCCGTTACAGACTCCGCCGTCATACGCTAGACAAGCTCCCCCTGTTGTGGGATGAATTCCTGGACAGGAGCAACCCATGAACCAAACCGTCGTACAAGCCTCTGTCTGGCAGCAGCGTTCTTATCGTTGGATTCTTTTCGGTCAGCTCATTTCAGAACTCGGCGCCTCACTCGGTACACTCGCCAATAGCTGGTTAATCTATCAGGCAACAGGCTCACAAGTTGCCGTCGGACAAATGTGGCTGCTGTATTTCTTGCCGTCGCTCGCCATTCAGTTGGTAGCCGGACCGTACATCGACCGATTTGACAAGAAGCGTGTCATGATTTTTTCTCAATGGATGAGGGCTGCTGCGTTTTGTTTGTCCTTTGTGGTTATTTCTTCCGGGACCGAATCCCTCTGGCCGCTGTATTTCACTGCCTTGATCAACGGTCTCGTTCAACCGCTGTATGTCCCAGCCAGTCAGTCGCTCCTCCCTGCTCTTGTCAAAAGAGAGCAGCTCCTCCAAGCCAACGCCTATTTGGATAGTGTCCTGCGAATTGCCTTGATAACAGGTCCTCCTTTAGGCGGGATTCTCGTGGCTGGTATCGGCGGTGAATCGGTACTCGCATTGGTCGCGATCAGCTATGCGTTCAGCGGTTTCTTTCTGGTTCTATGTCCAATCACCCCTATGGATACCGCCAACAAGAAGCAATCGTGGTTCGTCATGTTTAAGGCTGGCCTCGCAATTTTTTGGCAGAAGCCCCTTCTACTCTGGCTTGGCCTGTACTCCGCTCTCGTCCAATTTGCTGTCGGGGTCACGCTCGTACTAAACCTGCCTTTTGTAGTCGGCGAGCTACAAGGAACCTCGCTTCATGTGGGCTTGTTTTTGGCTGGCTATCCATTGGGATATTTCTTCGGCTCCATGCTCGTGCCACGCTTCGGAAATAGCTTCGGACAGCCCCTGATCATGTTGGGATCACTGGTATTAGGTGGCGTAAGCTTTGTTGCGATAGGCTTTACCCATGACATGTGGCTCGCGATTACCATCGAACTACTGGCTGGTCTGTTTGCTCCCTTTTTCCAGGTACACAGCACAAGCCTGTATCAGCTTCACGTTCCTTCCGAGCTAATGGGGCGTGTACTGTCTGTCCGCCTGCTCATCGTGCGTGCGACGATGCCCGTCGGTATTTGGCTCGGCGGACAGCTGAGCGATCAGGTCGGGATTCGCCCTCTTTACATCTCCGTAGGTGCCCTCATCGTGCTCGCTGCGCTGACGGGAATATTATTTCGAAAATTTGTAAATAACAGGATATTCCATATATAATGAGAACCGTATGACTCCTAAAATTTGAACGGGAAAAGGAGAATTTTCATGACTCATCCGACATTGGATAACCTTCAGCATGCCGTCAGCAGCGTCATCGTGGGAAAAGAAGGCCAGATTCGCCTTTTGGTAACGGCCTTGCTCGCCCGTGGTCACGTTTTACTGGAGGACTTGCCCGGAATGGGAAAAACCGTGCTTGCCAAGACATTGGCGCAAGCGATTGGCGGCTCTTACAACCGCCTGCAATTTACAGCGGATCTACTGCCATCTGATGTCGTCGGTCTACACGTATTCAATCAAAAAACAAGTGAATTCGAACTGCGCAAGGGACCTGTTTTTGCGGATGTCTTGCTCGCAGATGAAATAAACCGGGCCACTCCCCGGACGCAATCCGGCTTGCTGGAGTGCATGGAGGAACGCCAGGTTACGATTGAAGGCGTCACCTTGCCGCTTCCTTCCACTATGCTGGTCATTGCTACCCAAAATCCGATTGAATCAGAAGGCACCTATCCGTTGCCGGAAGCTCAATTGGATCGCTTCCTTTTCAAATTGTCTCTTGGCTATGGTACGAGAGAGGATGCCAAAGAAATTTTGCGGAGATTCCGCAGCGGTTCCCCATTAGAGGCCGTCGAGCCGGTCATCACTGTCGAGCAAATTGCGGCTCTGCAACGCGAGGTCACGACCGTTCATGTCAGCCAAGTGGTGGAAGACTATGTCATCGATCTGACAGAAGCGACTCGCCAGCATCGCTCGGTTGAGGTGGGCATTAGTCCACGCGCGATGCTTGCCCTGTTGCGATCCGCCCAGGCTTACGCGTTCGTTTCTGGTCGTACATATGTTTTGCCCGATGATGTGAAAGTGGTGTTCCCGAGTCTAACCGCTCACCGCATTCGCCTCTCCATGGAAGCAGAGCTGCATGTGACAGAGCAGGAAGTCGTGGAGCAAATCCTGACTAGCGTCCCCGCTCCCGTCGAAGAAAGCGTGTAGCGCTATGATCACCAAGCAAACCTTTCACGTAATCGGCTTTGTCTTGTTACTCTTCGCCCTTTTTTCCGGCCACTGGTTTTTCTTTCTGTTTGGGGGCTTTTTCTTTTTTCTCCCTGCTGCACAAGACTGGTGGGTCAAGTCCATGTCCAAATGGGTGTCACTCGAATGGTCCAGCGATCATACGCGCGTTCTGTCCGGGACACCCGTGCATGTTACCGTTCGCTTGCACAATCGTTCGTGGCTCCCATTGCCTGCTACCTGGCTTCGCTTCACACTGCCGGAGCATGTCGTAGTGGAAGGGGCAGACGAGGTGCGAACCCTCAATCACCGGACCAGCGTTCGCCTTCGGTTTGATCTGCCGATGCGGCAAAGTGCTACACGCACATTGATTCTCATCCCGAACAAGCGAGGCACAGTCTGGATGACTGATGTTCAATCCGAGACATTGCCGTTATTGGGCGAGGAGCCTACTGCGATGACATTGTCGATTTCCTTTTCCTTGCTGGTCTATCCGCTGCCTCTTGCTCTTTCTCCTGTCGTGCTCTCTGAAACGGAACCGGACGGGAATCGGCTTTCTCGTCAGCGTCAACAGGACGATGTCACGTTTCAGCGTGGTGTTCGGTCGTACATGCCAGGCGACCGCTTCAAGCACATCCATTGGAAAGCCACCGCCAAAACAGGCTCACTGGAGACGCGCCTTTTCGAGTTTACAGCCCATCCGAACTGGCGAATCGTCGGGCATATCCTGCCCTCCTATGAACCGATGATGCAAAAGTATAACGATACCACCAATGAACGGACGATCTCATGTCTTGCGGCTTTGTCTGGCCTGTGTAGGAGAAAATCGGTCGGATACGAGTTGTACCTCACCGTAAAGCAACGAGGACGTGAGCATTTTCATTTGCCTACGGGAAGTGGCAAGGCACACCACCTACACGTTATGACTCAGCTGGCGCAAATGCACCATTTTGTGACGACGTCTCTGGCACCTGTTCTCCGCCGTCTAGAAGGGGCACCCGGTAAGGAAACCATTCTCATTGTGACACCACGAATGGACCAATCTGTACAAGCCTCGGCGGAGCGTCTTGTTCAATGCGGTCATCAGGTTGCTGTGCTAGATGTCTCATCTGATCCTGTCACCATCCATCGTTTTGAGCATGCTCGCTTGAAAAAAAGGAGCGTGATGATGTTGCGATGACACTCTCGTTGATGGGCCGGTGGACGCTCGCCTTTTGGATGGAGGCACTGCTTACAGGTGTTTTCCTGATATTGTTTGGGTATATGACGGCAGGCTTTGGTCAACTACTCTCGTTTTGCTTGGTGGCTGCAATTCTGCTCATGGTTGGGAGCTGGTTGTATTATGGCGGTGGAGGACGTTTTCTGCTCCATCTGTTGCTGTATCCCATTGTGTTTGTCATAGGAATAGGCAGCTTCTACTTTTACGATTCCTGGCTCATCGCTCTGATACTAGCTGCTGTTTATTTTTGGAGAGTACAAAGCGCTGCCCAGGAAGGTTATCGACATGACAGTCTGCAACGCAGATTTGTTCTCGCGCTAATGGCGGGCCTGATACAGCTCGTAATAGCAGGACTTTACACCTCAATCGTCGACCCGGGGTCCTATTCGCTCGCAGCCTCTTTTTCCATGCTTGTCCTCATCACTCTCAGCTATTTTTTGGTGGCGATCGGGGCGTTCGTGTTGCGGGAAGGATCACTTTCTACGAGTCTGCCTGCTCGCGTCAGTTTGATTCTCGGCAGTCAAGTACTCGGCACTCGTATTCTTTTGATCGCGGGTTATTTGGCTGTCGGGTCTATCGTACTTGGTCTCTTTTATTGGATATGGACTTGGATAAAAGGACCACTCACCGCTGGACTGTACATACTCTTTGAGCCTGTACTTATTGCTATTGTGGAATTATTCGAGCGTTTGTACGAGAGAGCGAACCAAAAACAAGCAGGCATGCAGTTACTCATGGAAAGTACAGGGCAAAAAGCTGATAATCCCATGGTACAAATGCAGCTCGAAGAACCGCTCTTTTCTGTTTTGCAGCCATACTTAATCGTTGCCTTCATCCTCGTCTGTGTGATCCTGCTCGGCCGGTACATATGGAAAAAGCGCTTCAAAGCAACAACTACTCCGGATCCAAAAGCGATGGCTGCACAAAATACGGTGTTGACCACTATTCCCCCCTCTGCCAGCGAAGAAAGTACAGGGGACGGGGACGATACTGCTAAATGGTTCAAGCAGCCCATTGGCCCAGAGGATGATCCCACCCGATACGCCTACTATCAATTTCTCGTCCTCATGGAGCAGCAAGGAATGCCAATCGAGCTACATGAGACACCCCAAGAATTTCTCCATCGCCTACGCGAGCAGTCTTTGCTAGATGCAAGTCAAATCGATGCAGTTGGGCGCATTACACACTACTATCAGCAGTATCGCTATCAGGAGCAGTCGCTTCCCGAAGCGGATTTGACAGCGATGCAGCATGCCGTGCAGGCACTCGGCTCTCGTTTTTCTGAGACTTAGAACCGTTCCACAACCACGTGCTACCTTTTAGCCGTGGTTGTTTTCTTTTTCTCTTGACATCGAGCTGCCCCTCCGGCATAATTTCTTCAATTTTGCCCACTTCCAAATTGAATTCACCAACTGGTTAATTGAACAAGAAAGGAGAATGCTCGGTGCAAGATTTGCCTGACTGGCTGCGTAAGCATCTTCACGTCGCATACATACCCGGCTATGAGTTTTTCTTAAGTCTTCATGTACTTGCAAAGCCGGAGCATCACAGCGCCCGCTTGCATTGGGCGGAGGAGTTGCTCACTACCTTACCGCCCACGTTCTTGGAAAAGCTTCACTATTTTAGTTCCATGTCCAACCAGTTTCTCGATGCCATGGACTTTCTGGCGCCTTGGGAGGAGTGCTTTGAGCATTCTGTTGAGGCCGCACTGGAGCGTGTACAGGCGTTGGATGCTGGCGAGTTTGCCCAACTCATGATCGGTCCTGTCTATCATCCCAGACAACTTCATGCTTGGATGCAAGGACGTACGGACGAGATTTTTGATGAACTGAAACCGGAGCATCGGGAGCTTTTGCGCCATCCACTCTCGACCAAGCGCAGTTTTCTGGAGTTTTGCTACGACTATCTGCCTTTTTTCCAGACAGAAGAACGGCGGATTGAACCGTGGCTCGTCCGCGCTGTACATGAGGCACAAGAGCAGATCAAGCTTGATCCGATTCCGTTTTTGTCGCAGGTGCACCCGCGCTTGAAGGTACACGAAGACTTCTTGCAATTTCACAAGGCAAAAACGTACACATTTGACTATTCAAAGCTCGCTCGTATTCATTTGCGTGTCTCTACTTTTGTCTCGCCGCATTTGTTGCTCGGCATTTACGACGACCATATCTCGGTGTGTTTATCCGTTGACGTTCCCGGTACCTCAGCCACCTCGGTTATTCCCGCTGACTTCATCACCAAAATGAAGGTGTTCAGTGATCCGACGCGGACGGCGATTCTCAAATCGTTATTGGCTCATCCTTACTGCACGCAGCAGTTGGCTGACCTGCACAACATTAGTGAGCCTGCCGTCAACAAGCACTTGAATCTGTTGGTAGACACAGGTTTTATCTGGAGTGAACGGCGGGGAAGGTATGTGTTTTACCGCGCGGTTGCATCACGTCTGGAACAACTCGCCGTCGATCTGCATGAGTTCATCGATATGCCTGTTCCCGGCCTTGCCTCTCCACCTGCTTCATCACATCCCCCAGAACGGAGGAAATAACGTGTTTCATGTCGCCAAAGCTACCTTTATCCGCAATACCCGCGTAATGATGCGTGCTTACCCGTGGTCGTTTGTCCTCGGCCACATTTTTTCCGGGGTGTATACGGTGTTGTTCGCCTTCTTTGCCTATCACTATGTATTTGCCGGACAGCTGGACGGGAATTTCGTACATCTCACTGGCTCGTCCGATTACTTGTCGTACGCCATCCTCGGCGGAGCTTTTTATGCATTTGCCGTCTCAACCTTGATGAATGTCAGCCGCTCACTCATTACAGAGCTACGGGAAGGGACCTTGGAGGCTGTTTTGCTCACCCCTTCCTTGCGCAGGGGGTACTTTTTGGGGAATGTCACCCAACAGTTCATGCGTACTTTATTCGAATTTTCGGTGATTGTGCTTGTAGGGGCGTTGTTCGGACTCACCCTCTCTCATACGAACGTATGGAGCGCCACTCTTGTCTGGATATTGTCTACAGGGGCTTTCTTTTGCCAGGCACTCGTTTTGGGCAGTCTCATGCTTTACTTCCGCGATACGTACATCACACAAAACACGCTGTTTGCCATAATGGCCTTTGTCAGTGGGGTGACGTTTCCGATTCCGTATTTGCCTGAATGGCTGCAACCGCTCGGACTCATCATGCCGCTCGCGCCAGCTCTAGATGCTTTTCGGCAATGTGTGATTCAAGGAGCGCCACTGCAGGCCGTTTCACCACAGCTATTTCATATGGCGGCCCTATCCCTCATCTACCTCGTCATCGGAGTGTGGGGCATACGTAGGATGGAAAAACGCGTCATGGAATCGATTTTTGGATAACGAGGAGGACGACGATCATGCTGATTGCAGAAAATGTTCGGAAGGTATACCGGGTGAAGGAGAAAAAAGGCTGGTTTCGCCAGCAATGGACAGAGGTCGAGGCTGTTGCTGATCTGTCCTTTCGCATGGTACCCGGCAAAATCATCGGGTTATTAGGCATTAATGGGGCAGGAAAAACAACAACGATCAAGATGTGCTCCACACTACTCACCCCGACCAGCGGCACAATCACAGTAGACGGATATGATGCGGTAAAGGACGATCGGTTCGTCAAGGCGAAGGTCAACATGATCGCAGGGGGCGAGCGCATGCTGTACTGGCGGCTAACGGGGCGGGAAAACCTGCAATATTTCGGCAGTCTATACGGTTTGCAAGGACAGGCCTTGCGCAATCGGATCGATTCGTTGCTCTTGCAGGTTGGCCTGTATGAGTCCGCCAACACCCCTGTCGAGCGTTATTCCAAAGGCATGAAGCAACGACTGCAAATCGCCCGCGGACTGATCAATGATCCGCGCTACCTGTTCCTTGACGAACCGACGCTCGGCTTGGACGCTCCCATCGCCCGGCAGCTTCGCAAGCATGTGAGTGAGCTCGCTGCGCAGCATGGAAAAGCCATTCTGTTGACCAGCCACTACATTCATGAAGTCGAAGAGCTTTGCGACGAGGTATACATCATCGACAAAGGAAGGCTTGTGGCGCATGATACACCGGAGAACCTGACCAAATCACTCCGCTTGGATACAGCCTTACAGGTAGTGATCCCCTCTCTTTCCGACTCGCTCGATTACGATTTGCGCCAGCTGGCTCAAGACTACGGCGGCTCGCGTGAAATCGCAGAAACAGACGAGCAGACCTGGGAAGTGACGTTACGGGGAAAAACGGATATGACAACTCCGCTGCTTTCCCTTTTGGCTGCTCACCAATCCCCTGTCCTGCGCCTCTCTACCCAACAGCCATCACTGGAGGATGTCATCCTGCACATGGCAGATCGGAGGGGGGCATGAAACAGCTAGGCAGTCTGCTTTTGGCGGAAATCATCAAGGAGCATCGCCATTCGTTTCACAGCAAAATGATCTACTTCTCGCTCTTGGTCTGGCCCGTCATCAATTTCGTGACCGCGTATTATTCGTTTGCCCCGTTCCGGATGGGAGCTGATTCCCCTCTAGCCCGGTTCATCAGCTACGAGCAGTTGCCGTTGTTCCTTTTGACTGGCTATTTAGGCTACATCTTTTATTGGTGTCTGGTGCAATCGTCTTGGCAAATGAGCTTTGAGAGGCAAGCGGGAACCATGGAAATGATCTTCATCAGCCCGGTCAACCGACTCGCTTTTCTGTATGGACGTTCGCTTTCCTCGCTGATCGAGGGGGTCTGGCTGTTCTTTTGCTTTGTCCTATTAGCCTTGTTTTTTGTCGATGGCATTCAGCTGAGCGGCTGGTGGGCGCCTCCACTCGCCTTCCTCATTTTGCTGGTATCGGCCATCGTCTGGGGCGGCTTTCTCTGTGTGCTCTTTCTGTTTTCACGCGATTCGAGCTTTCTGTACACCGTTCTGGACGAGCCCATGCTGATTTTTTCCGGTGTACGTCTACCCCCGATGGCCTTTCCGGTTTGGGCCAAGGTCATTTCCTTCTGCTTTCCCCTGACCTACGCGCTTCAGTTGATTCGTGAGCTGCTGATGGAGGGAGCGTCGTTGCAAACCATGTTGCCGAATATGGGACTTCTCGCCGCTGTCTTACTGGTGCTCGTGACAGCGACCGTCGTGTTATTGAAGCAAGCGGAGAAGCATATGAAAAAGACCGGGAACATGGTGATGTATTAGTAAGGCAAAGAGAAGTTAATTAAAGAACGCCCTTTCCTAATTGGAAAAGGCGTTTTCTTATTTCCCTCTTACTCCACCGTAAGCAGCTTCTCCACAAATCCTCCAATTTCTCGTTCCCGATCAATAAAATGAACCTCCAAGATCCAATCACGCGGGTGTCCGTTATGATCCGGCTCACTCATTGGCTTGTGATTGTCAGGGTGAATATAGTTGACGATATCCTCCCCTTGAATTATTTCATGCGGGAATTCGCCGATGAGATGCCCTGCGTGCGGCCCTCCGAACTCCCAGCCGTATGCTTTGGCGCGCTCGCACATGTAGGCAAACAGCTCGCTGCTAGTTATATCCCGCTTGGACAAAAAGTAAGCCTTGCCCTCGTCCCACACTTTTTCAATATCGTCGCGCAGCTTTTGTTTTACCGGATCATTTCCAAGCACATACGTCCGCCCAAGATCGGCTTCCCAGTCCTCAAAAATTGGCCCGAAATCGAGAAAGACAATATCTTCGGGAGCGACAGTCAAATTCGTGGGTTTTCCCTGTACGGATACAGCGTGTTTCTTCCCGCTCGCACAATTCTCTTATGCCAATATTTTTTGATCCCGAACAATTGAAAGGCCAGCTCGTAAATCTCCTTGTTGATATCTTTTTCTGTCACATCACTGCGAATGATGCTCTTCTCTTCGATGGTGGCAAATAAAAACTCAGCTTTGGTCTCTGCTTCGCGCAGTGCCTGATGTCTCTTTTCCAATAATGGATTCATCATTTGATGGCCTCCTTTTCGGTTTACGGAAGAGCTAGCTCATACTTCTCGCCCAGCTCCCGCAATTTTGCGATAATGGACGGCTCCACCTGATCATCCATGGTGATTTTTTCTTTTGCTAGTGAAAGAAGCGGTTCATACTCGCCAATCAATACGGAATGATGCGCTTTTTCAAACAGTGGCAAATCATTCATATCATTGCCAAAGCAGATGAACGGCTCCCCTGCAACAACGAACTGATTCAGGGCAGCCCATTTGTTCACTCCCCGATAAGTGAGGTCGAGAATGCCTTCCGCCGAATGATAATGCAGCGTAACGTCGAGTTCCTTGATTCTCGCCATCAATTCTTCATAACGGTCACACGATAAAATCAGGATTTTCAGGACGGCATTCAATTGATCCACATCCACACGACTGGCTGACCGATTGGGATCGATTTGGCTCAAAAAAGGATGGGTCGACACACAATTATGTGCGTAATTCCACGAGTCATCGATAAAATACTGCGCCCGATAATCATCGAGAATGCTTATGATTTCATGTGCCAAACGATCCGGGATCGGCACGCAGCCCTGCAAGCTCCCTTCATGATGTGTCATCGCCCCATTCGCGCCAATGAGAAGATGATTGGCAAACCGCTCATCAAGGACAGGCAGCATGTCACGATATGGTCTTGCAGAGGCGAAACCTACAGTATGTCCCGCTTGCTCGAGTTCAAGTAGGCTATCCAAAATGTTCGTGGAGATCGGCTGACCCTTGAAACAGATCGTCCCGTCCAGATCAAAAATGAACTTCATTTTTTCCACCCTTTCTAATCGCTGTCCAGTCCATCGTAATGGATAGCCGTCCGAGGCCAAAGGGACAGATCGTTCAAGATGAGTGGGACAGAAAGCTGTGCTCTAATCGAACCAGGCGCTAGCCAACAAGCGAATCCCCTCCCGAATATCATCGGGGGTCAAAGCTCCGTACCCTAGCAATACCGTTGGATGCTCCCTTGTATCATGCAGCCAGTATCGGGCAGTTCCGTAGATTTTTACACCTTTTTGATAGGCACGCTCCATGAGTTCCGCTTCCGTACGCTGACTTTTCACGGTCAAAAATACATGCAGCCCCGTATCCTTCCCTTCTATTTCCACACATCCGTCCATGTAACGAGCTACTGCCTGAAGAAACACCTCTCGCTTTTCCACGTAGTTTTTTCGCATGTGCTGCAAGTGTCTGTGCCAATAACCATCGGACAAATACGCCGCTAAAGTCAGCTGGTCTAATCGGGAAACAGGCTGATCGTATTCAGGCATGCGCTGGTGAAAACGCGATAACAGCTCGTAAGGTAGGACGACGTAGCTGACGTTTACGAGCGGCAGCAATGCTTTGGAGAGCCTCCCAATGTAGACAACCTTTTGAGGAGACAGACTCTGGATCGAAGGGATGTAGCTCTCTTGATATTTGAACTCCCATTCGTAGTCATCCTCCACCAGATAAGAATGCAATAAGGATTGCGCCCACAGGGTCAATTGGTTTCTTTTTTCCAAAGGCATCGTCATTTTGTTGATGAATTGCTGTGAAGGGCTCACGTACATGACGCTCGCCCCGCTTTGCCTCAGCTCTTCTATGGATACCCCGTCTGCCTCCAAAGAAATGCCGTGTACACGGTAGCCACCGTTGAGAAACGTATTTCTCGCACCATCATAGCCCGGATTCTCCACGCCAATCACATGCTTCTCTCTGTCCAGCAGCTGGACGACAATCGACACCAACTGTTGCGGTGTGGCTCCAATAACGATCTGCTCCGGCGTGGCGAGGACTCCTCTCGTTTCATGCAGCAATTTCGAGAGTTCCTTTCGCAAGACGTACTCGCCTTGATCCAGCCCCTCCACCATATACGTGCGCTGATGGTAGGAAATGAGCTTGTTGCGCAGCTTATTCCACGGATGAAAAGGGAATGCCCCCAGTTCGATGTTGCCGTAGCGAAAGTCATAGCGAATCGGCGGTATACGAGAGTCTTCCAGTTCTGCTGCAGGCTGCCCGGAAGGAGGTCCTGCCGTGTACGTCACCTGATACCCTTTTTTCGGAATACTGCTGGCGTACCCTTCCGATACCAGTAGCTGATAGGCAGCTTCCACCGTGTTTTTGCTGACCGCAAGCGATTGGGCACAGCTTCTGATCGAGGGGAGAAATTCTTCGTACGTGATTTGGTTACGCAATATTTCGTCTTTTATAAAGTGATAGATTTGGATGAACAGTGGCTCTCCCTCTGTAAAACGAATGGCAGAAAGCTCTCGCAACGAACAGGCCCCCTTCCTTTTTGGCTTTAGTCTACCACATATTAGATGAAGCCTGATTGAACTAAGGTCAGCTATCCGCGAAAAGGCTCTGTCTCTTCGCCTTACCGAACTGAAAGTAGTAGAAGATCATAAGACACACGTGCATAAGGGCCATCATTAAATAAATATTGCTGTAAATGAAGCCGCTCGTATATGGATTCACCGGGTTCCAATTAGTTGTCGCGCCAAGATCGATAACCTTGCTGTATACCGCAGACGCGATCCCCATGGAAATGAAGCTCAGCATCGAAAACATTCCCATACCTACTCCCGCCTGCTCCTTCGTCAACGTCCTCGAGATCGAGTTCGCCATCGTAATTTGCATAAAAGACTGCCCCACATTACCTAGGATCAAAAAGAGCGCAATGCCTAAAAATGAGGTGCTTGTGAAAGTGGACAGCAAGCCAAAGCAGCAAATCAGTAAGCTAGAGGCAACGAAATACAGAAAAGCATTCCCCCGCCTGTCTGCGAGCTTTCCCCCCAAGCGTCCGAGCAATGCCGAAGCAATGGCCGCGGGAACCATCACAAAGCCGATCCAGCTCGTCGATAGCTGCTGCACCTGAGCCAAGAGCAACGGACTGAGATAATAAAGCGATATCCCCATTCCACTCAAGAGAAATGCCATAAGAATTCCGACTGTATACTCCTTGTTGGCAAAAACCTTCGGCTGAACAAACGGATCAGCTACCGAACGAATCCGTACGACAAACAGGAGCAAAGTAACCAAACTGCCCAATGCAGACCACCACGATCCATTCGTTACCCCCAAGAGCATTGACGTCACGCTGATCGCAAGCAAAGAGCCACCCACCCAATCAAACTTCCCACCAGACGCTTTCTCCTCGTCCTCCAAATATTTGCGGTAGAACGGCAGCGTAAGCAAGATCAGAAGCGGTATAGAAAACAGCCAGCGCCAATGGGCAAAGCTGACGACTAACGCCGCGACCACAGGGCCGAGTGCGCCGCCAAGAGCCAATCCTACTGCCGTTCTTCCTAAAACAGAACCCCTGCGCTTAGGCGGGAAGTATCGCAAAGGAATGAGCATCGCGGTAGCTGGAATGACAGCCGCCCCTACTGCCTGCAAGCATCTTCCGAAGAGGGCCATCGCAAAGGAATCGGAGACCAAACCGAAAAACGAACCAGCCGTAAACACTACGAGTCCAAACGTCAACAAATTCTTGAGCTTGTAACGATCCGCCAGCTTGCCATACGTCACGGTTCCGATTGCGTATAACAATCCATATGCGGTCGATAGCCAGCTCACCTGCGCTATGCTCAAACCAAATTCCTTGCTAATTTCGGGGAGTGCAATGTTAAACACCAAAGCACTCATGGAGGAAATGACCAATGTAAACATCAAGACCCGGATTAATATTTCCCTGTTTTGCTGCGTTTTTGTCGCTTCCATGCCGCATCTTCCCCTTCACTTTGTTAGTTACTTATTGACTGTCAGTACTGACTGACATTCGAGTGATAAAAAAACTAGGGAGTCAAACCCCTAGCAAAAACCTCTATACTCTCTTCGATAAATGCATCCAGCGATACCCCTGAAAAATTGCTTGTGCCATCCAGATCGTTCAAAAACGCCCCGAAATTCATTACCATGAAAGCAGTCGCCTGAGCCTCAGGGTTCGTCTGGATCAGCTTGCCTTTATTGCCCATCTCTTTGAAGTAATCCGTAAACAGTGCCATTAACTGACGGGGGTGCTTTTGAGTCCGCTCGCGGAATCCGGGCAAATGAGCCTCATCCTTTATGCTAATCAAAATCATTTTCCGATTGCGGTTCATCATTTCGTGATATGTTCGGCTGATCAATAGCAAATCCTCGCGCAAATTCCACACAAGCTTCTCCGCGAAAAGCTTTGTCAATCCTTCCGTGTAATGAAAACGGTCAAAGGCGCACTCAAGCAAATTCCGCTTGCTGCCGAAGTGACGAAACAACGTCTTCTCGCTCAATCCTGCCGCAGTGGCAATTTCTTGCGTGGTTACGCCGTTGTAGCCCCTTTCCGCGATGAGATCGATTGCGGCTATCATCAGTTTTTCGCTGCTTGTAAGACTTTTGCTGCTGCTCATTGCGACCCTCATTCCCGAAAACGATTGTCAGTACTGACTGACATTTATCATAAATGGATTGCCAAAAAGTGTCAAGGGCTCACATTACAAAAGGGCTCTCCTCCGACCGATGCAGTCGAAAGGAAAGCCCCTCGCTCTTTTCCTTGATTAAAACGCTCTTGAATATTGCTTCGGTGGCTGGAGTTCATCCGCCGACAGCTCATGAATCGCATGCAGTGCCCAATAAGGATCACGCAGCATGCCTCGTCCGACTGCTACCAGATCCGTATCGCCATTGCCAATCGCCGCTTCCGCTACCCTCGGATCATCGAGGTTGCCGACTGCAATAACTGGTACATCCAATGCCTGCTTAATCGCGCGTGCCAATGGTACCTGATAGCCAGGATGAATACCCGGACGGCCTCCTGAACCAATCGGTCCTTCCCCGCCACTGGAAAGATGGAAAATGTCTACGCCTGCTTCCTTGTAACGGCGGCACAGCTCTGTGCTGTAATCCAGCCCATATCCGCCATCCACGTACTCCACGGCAGATACGCGCATAATCAACGGCATGTCGGCTGGAATCACCTGTTTAATCGCCTGAATAATTTCCACACCAAACAGCGCTTTATCCCGCCCGTACTCATCGTCTCGCTGATTCGTCAGAGGGGAGTGGAACTGGTGAATCAAGTATCCGTGCGCACCGTGGATTTCAATGGTATCCACGCCAGCTTCCACCGCACGTCTTGCTGCGTCCTGGAACTTGACGACCATTTGCTTGACCTCTTCCGTCGTCAACGCCCGTGGCGTTTTGTAGCGTGCCCCTGGGAAAGCAATCGCGGACGCAGATACAGGCACTTCGGCGTCTTCCGCTTTGCGGCCCGCATGAGCAATCTGTATGCCAATCTTGGCCCCATACTTATGAACCTCGGAGACAATCCGTGCATACGCCGGAATCTGTTCGTCAGACCACAAGCTCAAATCGCCGTTGGAAATTCTGCCATCAGGCTCGACATCGGTCATTTCTACGATGATCAGACCTGTTCCGCCTACTGCGCGAGAAACATAATGAACGAAATGCCAGTCCGTTGGTGTTCCATCGTGTGCATCCACAGAGTATTGGCACATTGGTGGCATGACAATCCGATTTTTCAAGCTAAGTCCTTTGAACTGAAACGGTGTAGACAACAACGCCATTTGCTCCACTCCTCGACTCTTACTTTTTTTTATTATCATGCCAAAAGTAAGCATCTTCTGCAATCCCAATTTGCACTTTGTGAAAACGATATAATACTTTGTCCGGCTGTTGTGGTGGGGAGGAAACAGGAGAAAACGCTCAGCTTCTTGTCCCACCCGCTGAGGGATTCACTGCCCGCCTCCATGAAAAAAAGCGAAACCCGCGTCCAAAGTGGTCCATTCAGGAGGCGTCTCAGAAGTGGCCGCTAAAAGCTTGTTTCTCTTTTTTTCATTGCGTCTCGGTCGGTGTACCAAAGATCTTCGCTTATTTCTCCTGTTTCCTCTACGAGCTTTCCGTGTTAATCATTTTAAAAACCTTAAATGAATGTAGAATTTCATCAGTAACGCCAGAGAAGAATATTTCCAGACGTAGCGACTTGTGGAGTCCTACCGAGCGGAGAAGGGATTTGCGGGCAACAGAAACGCAACGTGCCCACGCGACGAAGCGGCTACCACTTTTGCGTTTCCCCGCGAATCCCTTCGGAGCGGGCAGTCTAATCCCCCAGTGGGACGGAGCCTGGAGCCTAGACTGGAAATATTCTTCTCCCCACCGCAGCCACATTTATAAACACGAAAAAAAGCTACCCGCATAACGGATAGCTTTCATGATAAACGTCTCGATTATTCTGGCATCGTGCCGATATAATTGGATTGCGGGCGAATAATGCGGTTTTTGCCTGCCTGCTCCAGTACATGCGCACTCCAACCGACCACACGGCTCACGGCAAATGTCGGTGTAAACAAATTGTCGTCCAAGCCCACCGCGCGCATGACAGCTGCGGCAAAAAACTCTACGTTTGTATTCAGTTTGCGGCCTGGTTTGTACTCTTCCAGCAGCTGCAAGCCAACTTTTTCTACGTGTGTCGCCAGATCGAACCACGGATCGTTGGACGACAGCTCGGATGCGACGACGCGCAGAGCAGTTGCACGCGGATCAATCGTTTTATAGACACGGTGTCCGAAGCCCATCAAGCGTCCGCCGCTCTCCAGCTTATTGCGCAGCCACGGCTCAGCATTTTCCTTCGTGCCGATAGCCTCGATCATTTCCGTCACTTCAGATGGAGCACCGCCGTGCAAAGGACCTTTCAGGCTTCCGATTGCCGCCGTAATCGAAGAAATCAGATCGGATTCGGTCGAGCTGACGACACGACCGGAGAATGTGGATGCATTCATGCCATGCTCCTGCGTCAAAATCAGGTACGCATCCAGTGCGCGAACATGTGCCGCTTTCGGCTTTTCGCCCTTGAGCATATATAGATAGTTCGCTGTATGATCCAGCTCCGGATTCGGTGCCAATGGCTCGCGGCCCTCCAGACAAGCGAAGCGATAGGCAACGATTGTCGGCATCTTGGCTGCCAGCGAAATCACTTCATCAATAGTCGGCGGGAAGCCGTGCGAGGAACTGCCCAGTGCGGAAACACCTGTACGCAGTACACTCATCATATCTACATCTGCCGGGATCAGCTTCAGGATTCCCTTTACGTGCTCCGGTAGCTCACGGTTTGCTTTGAGCTTATCTTTTAAACCAGTCAACTCCTGCTCGCTTGGCAAATGTCCGAACCAGAGCAGGTGTGCCACTTCCTCAAATGTGTGGTGAATAGCCAAATCACGCGCCCAATGACCGCGGTACACCAGCAGTCCATTAATCCCATCCACCAAACTAAGGTCTGTTTCTGCTACGGCGATACCATCCAAGCCGATAGCCAAAGGATGTTGTTTTGTCATCATCACCACTCCATTTTCGTCTCTTTTCTCTCCAGTATATCGATTCATAATCGTGAAGGGAAATAGAAGAAAACCGGAGTTTTGATCACGTTTTACAATCAGTTAGCAGGAGCTGGAACTATCTTCTTTTTACGTCCGTACGTCAGAAAACGCCACAGCTTTTCCATCGGTCCTCGGTTAAAACGCTTCAGCCATAGCCAGCTTGCGAGTAATTGAAACGCATAGATCGGCAGCGCGAGCAAAAACCAAGAAGAGAGTGGCATTGCCGTAATACCGAACAAAGGAATCAGGATGGTCATGATGACTGTCTGCCCCAAATAAGTCGTTAACCCCATTTGTCCTGTGTAGGCAAATGGCTGGAGAACCTTCCGTACCAGCTCACGATCCAGCAATAGAAACAAGCTGGCTATCAAACACAGCGCCATAGGCAGCGTACTCAGATCAACCAATATTTTGTTCACTTGTTCAAGCTTTGGACCAAAGCCGACACCGCTCGCCCAAACAATGCCTGCTGCGATTGGAAGACTGATTGTTAAGGTAGTAGCAGCGATTTTTTTCAATAACGGCTTGTGTTCGCGAATTTGAGCAATCAAACCGCGTTTTCCCGCATACAAACCAAACAGGAACATCACGAAAATTGGTATCATTGTCGACTGAAATGATGCGATAAACGGATAGACCTCTTGATTATTGAGCGTCTGCACGAGCGCCACGCCTTGAGTGAGCATGTACACTCCTCCCAGACTGGCCGCCCATGCTAGAATCGTAGAAGGCTTTCTTCGATAAAAAGGCATAAGTAAAAAGCCGAGCAGTGCATACACCGTCAAAATATCTCCAAACCAAAGAATGACGTGAATCACACCAATGAAAAACATCGCGAGCAACCGTCTGCTGAAGAGACGAAATACTTTTTGTCCACGCTGTTCAGCCCGTGACATGAAAATGTAAAAACCCAAGCCAAATAGAAATGAAAAAATCCCGAAAAATTTCGTCTGAATGAATAAATCATAGCTCAAGCGAAGCCATGCATCGATCCCTGCCTCTATTGGCATACGAACATCTTCCGAATACATGATAAAGCCCGGCAAGTTCACCAGCAAAATCCCGAACAAAGCCAATCCCCTTACAATATCTATAGAATAAATCCGATCCTTCTGTGCGATTGGTTCGGCCTGCATATTCGTCATTCCCCCCTGCTGTCATCTAGCAGGGATCAGTATAGGTTACATATACTGGTCAAAACTATCGATTCACCTTACATCTATCTTACAGGCTTGTTATCTTTTATGTCCGTCCACCCGACAGAACAAGCGGCATCGGTGGATACAACGATTGCAATATCTCCATAAAATGCTGTGCTGGCTCGCTAATCCCTGCTTTGGGTACCAGCAAATAAGAAGCGACCTTCGGCAAAACAAGGCCAGGTGTGGGCAGTTCAATAAAGCGGTTTTCAAATAAATCCCGATCGATAGCCGTCCGAGGCAAAAAGGAAACGCCCAATCCATCCTCGATGAATCGCTTCGTAATGTCTACCTGCGAAACAGCCATCGTGCGCAAGGAAAGCCCTCTCTGACGCAAAAGCAACAGCAACTCATCCCAGTAGCCCGGGTGATTGTGGGTCAGCAAACGGTTCGATTGCACCTCTTGCTCCCAATCAGGCAAAGGCGCTTCCATATCTCCGCCGCTGTGAGGAACTGCAAAAACAATAGGATCTTCGTACAAAAGATACGTAGACAACTGGAATTCTCCCGGCACCATCCGGGTTAAGCCCAGATCAGCCTGTCCATTTTGAACCAGCGGGCCGATTTCCACGGAGTCGACAATTTTTATCGAGATATCTACATCGGGATAGAGCTTGGTGTAACGGTGCAGCAAATGGGAAAAACGAGCACGGGCAATAATCGGTGAAACAGCCAGTTGAAACTTTTCCCGATAGCCCTGTCTCCAAGCCTGCAAGTCCTCCATACTGTTATGCCACTGTTCGAGAAGCCCTTTTGCATGTGGCAAGTAGCGTTTGCCCGCAGCCGTTAACCGAACGCGTTTGCCAACCCGTTCAAACAGCTTGATCCCCAATTCCTTTTCCAATTGTCGTATATGCTGGCTGACAGTAGGCTGCGCAATGAACAACGCTTCTGCTGTCTGGTGAAAATTTTCTGTCGTGGCCGCCACCACAAACGTTTGCAGCACGCGAAAATCCACGTGATCTCCCCCCTGCTGTCGCATTTTCTTTGTTCTATATGCATACAAAAGAAGGAAGAATGCAACCATTTGGGTCTTTCTTCCTCTTTTTTGAAGAATTTTACTGGAAATCGTTCCCCTTCATCCTCCTTATGGTACAATACAAAATCGAGTGCGCAAAATCATTACGCACATCGTACTCACCAAAGAGAGAGAGCAAAAAGGGGAGAGAAAAGATGGAAACTGCAACAAACGTGAACCCACCGCGCAAAAGTAAGAAAAAAGTATGGTTGATCGCGGGGGCAGCGGCTGTCGTTGTGTTGGGTGGATTAGGTACCGCCTATGCCAAGTACGATTTGTTTAAGAGCGCAAAAACGATTTACCTGCAAGCGGAAGCGGAGAGCATGATGAAGTTTTCAAGCGACGTATCCAAAGCTTACGGGGAATACCAAGACTACATGAAGCCATACCTGGAAAAACCAGTTCACTCCACTACTGAGGTGAGTGAAATTGCCCTAGATGCAACCATCCCAGACCCAGAAGCGCAAAAAATTGTCGACATGCTGGGCAAAGCGAAGCTCGTGATGCAAAGCAACATCGATGAACAGAAGAATCAGCAATCAGGGAACCTGGAAGTTCACCTTCAAGATAAAAAACTGGCTACTCTTGAGTACTTCATGAATGATTCCGTGATGGGCTTTAAGCTGCCAGAGTTTTACTCGAAATACGCTTATATGGACCTGAAAGATCGTGATGCACTTAAGGAAAAGATGGGCGGCGAGGAACTGCCGAAGCGCTTCGTAAGCTATAGCGATTTGTATGAAGCGATCAATTTTAACCAAGATGAACTCAAAACGGTCATGACTCCGTATGCCATGCTGTATGCTGACAGCATCAAAGACAGCCAGGTAAGCATCAAGAAAAACGTTTCTTTCTCTGAAGAAGGTCTCAAAGAAGATGCGCGTGAGATCACGATTACTTTTAACGACGCAGAAGGTGCAGCTCTGACGAAGCAAATTGCAGAGAAGGCAAAAGCTGACCAAAAGCTGTTTGACCTGATCTACAGCCGCTACCACAATGTGGCTACACTGATGCTCGACAGCGGCTACAAAGTAGAAGAAATCAGCAAAGAAGAATTCAAGAAAAATTACGAGCAAGCCTTCGATGACATCATCAAGGATACAAAAGATGCAGACGCCAAATCAACAGATCAATTGAGAATGGTCGTGCTCGTAAATAGCGATCATCAAATCTTGTCCCGCAAACTCTTGGTCGATGACAAAGAGAAAAAAGATCAATTGGTCTACAGCAGCGCTTCTTACGATAAAGGCGCAGAAACGTACTACCGTTACTCCCTGCACAACCTGTCTGATCAGCAAAGTGGCGAAATGTCCTTCACCTACAGAGCGACAGAAGAAAAAGACAAGACAAAGGGCAAGTTCAGCATCCTGGCGAAAGAGACCGACCAGCCAGTTCTGGACCTCGCGACTACTTTCGAGACAACCAAGCAAGACAAGACAAAAACCGGAAAGTATGACTTTGCACTCGTAGTGGCAGACGAATATTCCTCCAACCCTGTTGCTCTGACTGGTAATGTTACCGTGAACGAGACGAAGACGGACAATGGTGTAGATTCTGACGGCACGGTAAAAGTGAACTTCTCGAACCCTACTCCAGATATGCCAAAAGGCTTTAGCTTCAAGCTGAAGTCCAAAGCAGAATTCGGCAAAGCACTGGAAATTCCAGCTATGTCTGCTGACAACTCCATCAATTTCGCTACTGTGACTGACCAACAAATGATGGAAGCCCAACAAGAAGTCATGCAAAACGCAGATAAATTTATGACTGAAAACGCTGAGCTCGTGCAACAGTTCATGATGCCTTAGTTGTTTCGTGATAAGAAGAATCTGCTTATAATCGTTACTAGCAAGCTGGCATCGGTCCTAAACCGGTGTCAGCTTTTTTTGTTCTAATGAAAAAGGACCTCCTGAAGGGAGGTCCTTTCTCAATATCCATTCTTCTTACTGATAACCTTTGATCAAGATATACACAATTGCTACATAAAACACGATTCGATCCACAGTTCGATACATTGACTTGGAGACCCGAATGCCGAGCCATCCCACTCGCAACGGCCATAATAACTGAATGCGTCCCACCAGCATATCACTAAGCAAATGGGACAAAATCCCCCACAGCGCTGCCATTGCAGCCGGAGAATCACCGAATAGCAGAAATGGAAGGAACAATATTACCCATGAGTGTGTCACTGTACGATGACCGAATCCTTTTTGCAGCATTTTGGATACAGGTCCCATCAAGTTTCCGAGCTTGCTATTTGCTTGATCGATATCAGGTACGAGTGCCATCGTCGCGCCAATGACGCTTCCCTTCCATGAAGGATAGGCGCAGTAGCCTGCAATGGCACCAAGTGCCATATGTGTTTTCCAATTCATTCGCCTTTCACACCGTCTTTCTAGGATAGTCTAATGAGCTTATGTACGGTTGGTGGAATGGCAAACCAATACCATCATACATACGGATGCTACGTCTCCAACAAGGACATAAAGCTTTCCGGATCGAGTCCATCTCCTTCGATCACGATTGCCGTCATTCCGGTTTCACTGCCTGATTCATGCCCTTCTCCTATGATCCAGAATGCCGCCTGACCACTCTGGATCGGGATACGCTCTGTACCTTCGCCACGTACCCAGCCTTCTCCACTCACGACAAGGAAGAGTTGAGGACAAGCTGCCGGATGATAGCCAACAATCCCGCCTGCCTCCAAATGGATACACCCAATCGAAACTGAATCAGGTGTGCGCAAGACACGAGAAATCGTCGCATGGACGGAATTATAGCGATCAATTGTTTTGCCTACTTGCTGATCAAATCGGAATCGTTTCATACTTTCCTCTCCTCCTTTTGACATGTAAGCCTTATCATAGCGCAACTAGAGGCGCTGTGACAGACTCATCTTCCACGATTACTACCAAAACCAAATATTCCCTAGTCGGATTCCTTCGCACCGTGACGTTTAGAATCCGACCTTCTACTTCTCGGGATTTTGCGAATCTCACCCAGCCAAGCTTTGGCAGCTTGATTTGGTTACCGTCGATTCGGATGTTTGCATTCGTATGCTTCGTCGTATAAGACTGGACTTTATTCTTCTTGCTTTTGAACCGCGGTGCTTCATTTTGTTTTTTAAAAAATCAGGTGAATGCATCTGCGAGGTTTTGGAGGGAGGATTGAATGACGGTGCTATCTACTTCTTTGAGCCAGGGCCCAATGTTTTCGAGATGAGTACGGTTTGTTCCTGATTAGGGGAAATTCGAAAATGGAACGCTTTTTTACGGAGCATGGCGATTCATCTCCCCACAGGAAGAGTTTATCACAATAAGAACGTATGTTCTACAAAAATATTGAGAAATTTAAAGCCAGGATGATTTTTGTTTTGATGTGCAAACAAAAAACCGCCAGACAACATCCTGACGGTCCAAACCCCCTACATTAAACACCAAGTCTCTCGGCGAGTTTATCTTCTGTCGAGTAGTCGATTCCTTGCCAAACGTTTTCGGGAGGATGATCGAGCTCCCATGCAAGTGTGCGACGCATGGACTCCTCTGCGGCAGTTTGTTCTGTATACCCCAGCTCTCTCCTGATTTTTGCCGTATCCAACTGAACATGCTGCTTCGTTTCGATCTGCGGGACCCACTCATTTGGCAACTCAGCAGAAGGCGCTGTAATCACTTTGCCATTCCAACCGTAAACGCTGCCGATTCGTTCAATCCACTCTCGCATCGACAAGCATTGCTCTTCTGCTACGTGGTAAATCTGATTCTTTGCCCGATCGTCGGTGGCAACCAGGCAGATGGCATGCGCGATGTCTTCTACGTAGCCGCGTGCCCAACGCCAAGAAGCAAAGCCTTCTTCGATCAAAATAAACGGACTTCCGTCACGCATCTGCTGAAGGTACGGATAGACGCGATGCTGGTAATCATGTGGGCCATACACCATCGGCAAGCGTAAAATCGTGCCCGGCAGACTCTGCTTCCCCATCACGACTTGCTCCACGAGTACCTTGTCATAATATTCGCGATCTGATCTGTGCCCGCGGAACGGATAGCGCTTCTCGCAAAGCGTCGACTGCTCCGTAAGCGGCTCCGTCGTTATTGGACCCGACTCGATCTTGTTCACCCGTCCAAAAGCCTGATATACGTCACAGCTGCTGATCGCTACAACACGACCTGCTATATCCTGAAACGTTTCCATCAGCAGATGGGCATCTGCTTCTGTGTACGGAAACAGATCAACAACGACATCAGGTGCAAAGGAACGAAAAGCCTCCCGGTATTCATCCAGGCGGGAACGATCTCCCGTAATCGAGACGACACCTTGTGGAAGAGAGGCAGCACCGGGGGTAATCCCCCTATTGAATACCGCAACCTCATGACCTGAATCTACCAAACGCTTCACTGCATGTGGACCGATAAAACGCGTTCCCCCTAATAACAGGATCTTCACCCCGGGCACCCCCAGCTCTACAATTTTTCGATTACTTTATCAATCAAGCCGTATTCGAGCGCTTCTGCGGCAGTAAGGAAATAGTCGCGGTCTGCGTCTTTTTCGATTTGCTCGACTGTCTTTCCTGTACGCTCCGAGATGATCGTATACAGCATGTTGCGATGTCGCATAATACGGTCTGCTGCAATCTTGATATCGCTCGCCTGTCCTTGACTCCCTCCCCATGGCTGGTGGAGCATGACTTCTGCGTTCGGCAGGGCAAAGCGTTTGCCCGGCGCTCCTGCAACGAGAAGCATCGCACCCATGGACGCTGCCATCCCCGTGCAGATCGTGGACACCTCAGGTGCTACGAATTTCATGGTATCGATAATCGCCATTCCTGCCGTAACCGAGCCGCCAGGCGAATTGATATAAAGATGTATGTCTTTCTTCGGGTCTTCAGCTGCCAGAAACAGCAGCTGGGCGACGACTGCATTGGCTACCTGATCATCAATGGCACTACCGAGAAAAATGATGCGATCCTTCAACAATCGGGAGTAAATGTCATAGGACCTCTCTCCATAACTCGTTTGCTCGACTACTACCGGAATGAGATTCATGAAAAACCCTCCTTCGCTTGTTTGCGCTCGATTTTTTACGCGGCCATACGCATGCTGGTTGCTTGCGGTAACGCCACGGACTTTTTGTGAAATCCAGAAGAAACCTGCGTCACCACTGCCGGATTGTTAGCCGGGCCAACTGACCATGTCTGAACAGCTGCCTCTCTTTCGACAGCAACACCATTTCCATTTCGGGCTGGCATGGCGATGATCTGATCGGTTTCGGGCTTGACTCGACTTTCCCAGATGATTACGGGTTTGGACTTGTTTGACTCCGCAGCTTGTGCCTTCATGCCTCGTCTCCTCCTTGTTTTGGATAAACCGCGAGAACGACCTGATACGTTTCTTTTCCCTTTTCTTTTGGCTGATACTTCGCCACAAGCTGATTCACCAGTTGGACGTACTCCTCTACAAAAGCACTGCGCTGTTCCGCACTGGCAAGTTGAATACTCGCATTCAGCGTGGCACTCGGAACCTCCACCTCTTGATCAGAGCGCTCCAGCAAGAGCATGGCATCCCGCTTGATTCGTTCTGCTGTCTGGACCAGATGAGACAGCGACCCTTGATCCTTCATTTGCTGAACCGTATCGTTGGCCCAGTTCAGTCCTTCCGAGAGCACATACGTCCGCGCAATCGCCAAATAAAGCACCTCGACGAGATTGCGCACCTGTCGACTTCCTACCCGCCTGACCAATCCGACCTTTTCCAAGGCCTTCAAGTGATAATTGACACGCTGCGGGATTTCATTGATACCACGTGCGACTTCTGCTGCCGAAGCAGGCTCTGCCAAACGACTTAATATCTCGGCACGGAGCGGGTTCAATAGCGCCATCGCCTGTTCCGGCTTCTCGACTACATATGTTTCCAATTGTTCGTACGCCACAACAACACCTCATGACATTAATCATTTACGTAAAAATAGTTTATTACGTGAGTTTTTGTTTGTCAAATGATGGATGAGCCTTTTTTTCGACAACGAGAAAAGCCCCGCTATGACCTGCGGAGCTTTTCTCGTCATTCCATTTGTATTCTGTTTACTCACTGAAAAGAGATGATTTCGCCATCCTGCGGAACATGTACGCGACCGGACAGCTGTGTTTCCTGCAAAAATTCATTCAATTCCTGACGGCTGAGCAAGCAATGATTCCACGTCTCCATGTGAGCAACGAGGATACGGCTGTCTGGAGCAGCATCTGCGACATGCGCAATATCTGCCTTCGTCATCGTGATCGGATCTCCGGTCAAAAACTGCGCCGCACCTGCGAAAACGACGACCGCACCCGGATGATACGCCGAAATGGCCTGCTCGACCTCTTCACACCATATCGTATCTCCCGCCACATATAGCGTTGGCTCACCAGCCCGCTCCAAGACGAAGCCAGATACTGGCCCCATCTGCTGTCCAATTTCGCCTGTTCCGTGTTGACCACTCGTCCGATGCAAGTGTATCCCTTGCCATTCATACTCTTCTTCGATGGCGAATACTTGTTCAAAGCCATGCTGCACCAGCTTTTCCACATCAGATGGCTGGCAAAATACAGGCAAATGTTTCGGGAGAAGACGTATGGCCGCTTCATCCAGATGATCGAAATGGGTATGCGTCACCAAGAGAGCGTCCACGCCAACAAGTACCTCCTCCACAGATATAGGCAATTCTACGCCTGGATTCGGACGCTGATTCGGCGTATTGGGTACTGCTGGCATTTCGCCCTTGGAGCTAAACATCGGATCGACCAAAAATGTCAGCCCTGCATATTCCACACGCAAGGTAGCATGTCGTACAAGCTGAATCTGCATGTCATTTCTTCCTTTCCTCGTTATCGTTATAATGGATGTACGTTTATTGTATAAGGCCGCGAACGGTCGCCGCGAAACGATTGCTGGCTACCCACTTTCGCCGTGAAAGGAGATACGCATGCTAGACCAAATCGATCTCTCCATCCTTGCCTTGCTGCGCAAAAACAGCCGATTGCAGTGGAAGGACATCGGCGAACAGGTCCATCTAAGCGGTCAAGCCGTCGGCAACCGCATTAGACGAATGGAGGAGCAAGGCATTATTCAAGGCTACACAACGCTCATTGATGAAGCCAAAATCGCCCCATTCCTCACTGCTCTGGTCACCATGTTCATGACCACTACCGATCATTCTCTCTTCACTCGTTTTATCAAAAGTCGAAGCGAGATCGTAGAAGCGCACCGCATCAGCGGAGAAGGCTGCTATACCATGGTGATACATGTTCCAGATCAAGAGGCCCTCAATCACTTTTTAGATGCCCTGCTTCCTTTTGGGAACTACCGTGTCAATCTATCGATCAACAAATTGAAATAGTTGGCATTTTGGCAATGTATCCGCTCTCATGATTTTTCGGGGTTGCTCGATATTGTGAACAAGAGTAGAATGAGGAATACGAAAGGAGGAGAATCGCCATGGAAGATATGCTATTGCTGCTGCTTTCGCTGGAGGATTTCTTCGCCTTGGTCGCGCTTTTTGTAGGATGCTTCACTTCTGTTTTTTGTCTCAGACAGTGCTACCTGCAAAACCGGGCTCTTCATCAGAACGTCACGGATACGTACCGACCTTCCATTAACACGTTGTTGGTCGAGACTTATCCAATGGCGGCAAGGCAACCGCAGCGCCTTCGCTTATTCAGGCGCATACAGCATACAGACGGCGAAATGGATACATATGGTTCCTTCGTTTTGGATCGCGTAGCGTAACAAACATCCAAAAGGAGGTTGATCATATGATCGCCAAATATATCGGAGAAGTTTTGTTGTTTGCTGTAGGTCTGCCTATTTTCGCTTATCAAACATTCGAAGGAATGCACGCATTGGCAGATATCTTCGCACAAATGTCCGATTTTACCAATTTCAAATAAGTTTGACGCATATAAAAGCCTGGCCGCTTCTTTTGATGGTCAGGCTTTTTTTAATCTGCTTAGATGCGGTCTCCTCTTGTTGTCGGCTGCGAAATCACGAGAAATTCCACATCCTCTGCTCCCTCGTTTTTCATCTGGTGTTTGACTCCCGGAGGAACTTCTACTCCTTCTTGCCTGTTGATCACATGTCGGACGCCATCCACTTCTAGCATAGCCTGTCCTGACAGTACGAAGAAAAACTGACGCGACCGCTCGTGATAATGGCGCGCTTCTGCTGTATTTCCGGGCATCCGCTCATGAATGACGCTGAGCTCCTGGCCTTTGACCAGATGCCAGCCATCGCATTGATCGCCCCACATGTAATGCTCTGCATTCGCTTTGCTAATATTCGCCATACCTGCTCCGCCTCCGGTTTTTGCTCTATCTTCACACGCTGAGGAACATTTGTCACCAAGTGTTTACTTTTTCTGCCCAGTATGTTAAAATATTTTTGTATTATAAGTGAATATTTGATTCGTTACTGGAGGAGCCTGTCATCATAGGGTTCTTTTTGTCTTTTTTTAGCCGACAAAAAGAAAGCTGTGATTGCGGGCTCTTTTTTATTTCGCAAAAAGGGGGAAACCACATGCTTATTTTTCAACTGGCTGTCATTTTGATCGCCTCCAAAATTGCTGGTGACATCAGCGTGCGGCTGGGACAACCATCCGTTTTGGGGAAACTGCTCATCGGTATCGTGTTAGGTCCTACCGTTCTCGGGCTGGTCACGGACACAGAAATCCTCAAGGAAATTAGCCAAATCGGGGTTATCCTGCTCATGTTTATCGCGGGCTTGGAGACCGATATTGATGAGTTCAAACGCACCGCCAAGTCTTCAACCAGCGTAGGTATCGCCGGGATTGTCATACCACTTGCACTCGGCTATGGTGCCGGGATTGCGATTGGCCTCTCCAACATCGAAGCGATCTTCCTGGGACTGCTGCTCTCTGCTACCAGTGTAAGTATTTCCGTACAAACGTTGAAGGAATTGGGCAAGCTAAAATCAAGAGAAGGCGCAACGATCATGGGAGCCGCTGTTATTGATGACGTTTTGGTCATCCTGGCACTCGCTTTCTTGATGAGCTTCGCTGGCGGCGATGTGAATCTCGGCATGGTGGTTTTGAAAAAGGTCGCGTTTTTCGCCATCGTCATCGTTCTTTCCTGGAAGGTTGTCCCATGGATTTTGAAAAAATTCGCTCCGTTGCAGGTCACAGAATCGGTCATTTCCGCAGCGCTCATTATCTGTTTCATGTTCGCATATTTTGCTGAATATACAGGGGTTGCTGCCATCATCGGTTCCTACATCGCCGGTGTTGCCATCAGCTTGACCAATTACAGGCAAGAAGTAACACACAAGGTCGAAACCATCAGCTATGCGGTTTTCGTGCCAGTGTTCTTCACCTCGATCGGGGTAACGGCACAGTTTGCTGGCATCTGGGACAATCTAGGTCTGATTGTGCTCTTGAGCGTCCTCGCAATCATTTCCAAGCTCATCGGTGGTGCATTCGGTGCAAAAATCACGGGCTTCCCGTGGATAAACTCGATGGCCATTGGTGCAGCGATGGTATCACGTGGCGAAGTCGCCCTCATTATCGCCGCCATTGGCTTGGAGAACAATTTGCTCACACAAGACATGTTTGCCGTCCTGATTGTCGTCGTACTCTTAACAACCATCGTCACGCCACCAATGATGAAATGGTTCTTCTCGAAAACGGCACAGCCAGAAGAAATGGCATTGAAAAAGAACGCCTAACACATCCAAGACTGTTGCTCGCCATAGATGCGGGGGACAGTCTTTTTTATTATGATGAAGAAAACAGCCCTCTTTTCTGATAGGAGGAACACCTTCATGAAAATTGTGATCGCTCCAGACTCCTTTAAGGGTAGCCTGACTGCCAAACAAGTGGGCGAAGCCATTCGCTCAGGGATTCAACGCGTGCTCCCGCATAGTGAACTAATAGTGAAACCGATGGCAGACGGCGGAGAAGGTACCATGCAATGCCTGGTTGATGCCACAAATGGCAGAATACTGACCACCACTGTAAAAAACCCGCTCGGACAGAACATTTCTGCAGAATTCGGCATCTTGGGCGACGGTGTAACCTGTGTGATTGAAATGGCTGCTGCATCTGGTCTTTACTTGATTTCTACTGAAGAACGCAACCCGCTTGTCACGACGACCTATGGCTTTGGTCAGTTGATTACAGCCGGACTGGATCAAGGATGCCGTAAGTTCATTCTGGGACTGGGCGGCAGCGCTACCAATGACGGAGGCGCTGGCATGCTCCAAGCTCTCGGATATGTGCTTCTCGATCAATACGATCAGCCACTCTCTTTTGGAGGTGGTGAATTATCACGACTGAGCCGTATTGATACGAGTCAGGCTGATAAGCGGCTGTCTGACTGTCACTTCATCATCGCGTGTGATGTCACCAATCCTTTTGTTGGACCCAATGGCGCTTCTCACGTTTTCGGTCCGCAAAAAGGAGCGACACCGGAAATGGTGCTGCAACTGGATGACCATTTGCGCCATTTCGCTGACTTGATCGAAAGGATCCGCGGCGTCGCTATTCACGATTTACCTGGAACAGGTGCTGCGGGTGGTGTCGCTGGTGCCCTTCTCGCTTTTCTGAATGGTCAGCTGCGTTCCGGGATTGAGATTGTGATCGAGACGACCCGACTCGCGGAAGCCATGGAAAAAGCCCAGCTTGTTATCACAGGTGAGGGACAGGTCGACTTCCAGACGGCCCAAGGAAAGACGCCATGCGGAGTTGCCCAAGTCGCGCAACGATACGGCATTCCCGTCATCGTCCTCGCTGGTTCCATTGGAAACGGTATCGAAGCCCTTTATGAAAAAGGCGTTTCTGCCGTTTTCAGTATCACCACCAAACCGATGACGCTGGATCAATCGATGCGCGAAACCGCCTCGCTCCTAGAGCAGACAGCCGAGCAGGTCATGCGGATTTATAGCCTGAAATCTTGAGTGCATTGTATTAACCGTATAGGAGTGCATCGACAAGCCATTGATAGCCGATATCGGAAAAGAAATCGAAGGTAGCTTCGGCGTAATCATCACTCCCATCGGACTCGTCATCATTTTCGGTAGGCAAATCGGCAAGATTTTGGAAAACTCGATTGCTGGTGATGCTGTGGGTGCAGTCACCAAAGCCACTCCAATCGTGGACGATGTCAAATTGTTGCAGGATGGCATCACAGCATTGATCGGGGTCGGAGGCGCAATGATCATCAGTCATGTTAACGACTCTTATTTCTGGGTCGTGTTCCAATTCTCCAACATGAATTTGACCACCGCTTATCGTGTCCAGACATTGGTCACACTCAGCTTTTTCAGATTCATAAATGTGGTTGAGCCTATCCGCTGTGGCACGCCAACTAAACTTTTCCAAGGCAATCTGGCGAGCTTCTTGCTTCATTTTCAAATACAGTGGCTTATTCATGATCAGCGAACGGATCGCATCGGCGAAGGCCTGCGGATTTCTATATTCTTTGATCAGCAATCCAGAACGGCCATGCTGAATCACTTCTTTTATGCCCCCGTTTTTCGAGGCAACGACTGGCAATCCGGAAGACATCGCTTCGACGTTAACAAGGCCGAACGATTCATGCTTTTGCGAAGGACAAATGAACAAATCGGCTTTTCTAAAAACGCGGTGAATTCTACGATGGGGGATCGTACCTAGAAATTCGGCATGTACGCCAAATTTACGAGAGAGCGACTGCAATTGCCTTGCATATTTGCTTGTTGGTGATCCTCCGGCAATCATTACTTTGACAGGTTGGGCTATCTGTTTTTTCACGAGCTTAGCCGCTTGAAGCAATACAGGAACGCCTTTGCGTGGGATAAGCCTGCCCGCGAACAACAAGGTGAAGGCACGGGGATGAGAGGTTTTTTGAGTAGGGGAAAAGCGAGATGTATCGACGCCGAGCCATGCAACCCGGATTTTTCTCGATATACGAGGAAAACGAGCAGAAAGTCGACTTTTAAGTGATGAACTGTTGGTGATGATCAAGTCTGCTTTTCGTAATCCGGCCAAAGTCTCTGCCCTGCTGGTATGGGGAAGGTTGACAAAAGTCAGCGAGTGAAGATACAAGGACACCGTAGCTTTCGGAGACATCGTTTTTATCGGCCTGACGAACTCCGGACGGTTATCAATTTGCAAAACGTCAAATCGGCGTTTTTTCAGGATTTTTTTCACATGGGTCAAATATTTCGCAGGACCGCCGGTAGGAACACGATAAACGTGCACTCCATCAATAACGGAATACTTTGGATAACGAGAATGCGCTCTGCTGATAATCGAGACCGAGTGTCGTTTACTCAATTCTTTGGCGATCGCCAGAATCGTAATTTCGACGGAACCCCCAAGAATGGGGGGGACGGGGATTTGCTCGGGGGCGATGATGACGATTTTCATATCGAACCCTCTCCTGTTTAAGAGCTAGGACTTGCAGCATACTCATCAAGTTCCTGCAAAAAAGGACCGATTCTCCTCTCTGAATCAAGTGCCCATCGTAACCGCTTCATGTTAAACGGGATTCTTTTGAATGGGGACAGTACTAAAAATGTCGAGAACGGAAATCGCAGCCAGGCGCGCATCAGTTTATAGTCGCTATTGTTTAGTGTGGCAACCTGACGATAACCATCCAGAATAGCTTTGGCAATGGAAAAATCCCATTGATAATCTTTGCATGAATTATAAATGATCCGATATAAATCATAGGCCCGCAGATCGACATGCAAGGTTTCAAAGTCGATCAGGTAGGTCCCTTCATCATTGAGAATAAAATTGCTGGGTCCCCCATCACCATGACACAGGACTCCATGTTTACGCGGATTGCGACGGCAATTGTTATATTCGCTGCTATTCAATAATGCTTCTGCTTGTCTGGAGTAACGCATGATTTCCGCCTCGTGCTGTTTGATAAAACGGTTAATAGGCTGGCTAAAGCCATTTCTCTTCGCTTTTGCCATCTTGTTTTGTATATATCGGTGCCTGTTACGTAAAGTGGCGTACCATGTCCCGATCTGACTGTAAGCGAAACTCCCTTTGAGAGCTGTACGTCCAGACTCATGAAAACATGCCAACGCGGCACCACATGCCCTCATATCAGCGAAAGAGCGCGGTGAGGGTTTCCTCCCCGAAATCCAGGGAGTGAGTACGAAAACCTCTCCTTTTTTCGAGAGTCGATAGATTCTGCGCCCCTCCGGCCTCTTTGGGTTCCGCCATGCCAAAAGTGATCCACTTTGTCGGACGTGCATCAGCATCCGGTCGACCCACCGTATTCGTGCTACTCCTTTTGGCATCCGCTTTAAACTGAACGTACGGCCCCCTGGCGTTACAATCCGATGGATTCCTCCTCGAATTTTCTTTTGTTGGCGTACCCGTACTCCAAACTGTTTGGCTATACCGGTAATGGTGTGTTTGCTCATTGTCATTCCGCCTTGTTCAGGTTTGTAAACAATGATTGATATTGAAGCGCAATCGAAGACCATTTATATTGTTCGGCAGTTGAGTGGGCATTGCGTACTCTATTTTTCGCTAGGGAAGGATTATTCCAAAACGCTTTAACGGCTCGGGCTATATTAGGGCTATTTACTATGGAAATGATTTGGGCATTTTGGGCATTTACAAATTCCTTTAATCCTCCCGACAAGGTCGAAATAAGTGGTACACCATTCGCCATCGCTTCCAATGCAACCAAGCAAAACGATTCTTTTTTACTTGGCACAATAACGGCACCGTAAGAAGCGTACATCCGTTGCACGGCTCCGAATTTGCACTGTTTGACCCAGCGAATTCTCTTCGTGACGCCAACTCGTCTTGTAAGGGCTTTGAGTTTTCTTTGATAGCTGGCATTGCCGCTTCCTACAATGGTTACATGTACACGTTTTTGGTTTCGTGACAGAAGGCCAATGGCTTTTATTAAGGCGTCTATCCCTTTGGAAGGGATCAGTCTTCCTACGTACAGCAATTTGGTTGGGGCAGCTTTCGACTGCTTGGTTATAGGTTTCACACCGTGGGGGATCACAGAGAATTTATGGATAGTTGTATGGGGATAACGTCCCCTTGTTGCAGCTATTTGCCACCTGCTCGGCACAATGATTTGACTTGCACTCCGAATTAATTTTGTCTGGTTTTTTCCAAACGGCGAATAGATACCTTGAGAGGCCAGGGAGTGGCATGAATAGACGATTGGCACATGGAACTGGGCTTTGGCCATTTTGGAAGTATCCGCAAATTCCGTACTATGCACATGAATGATATCAGGTTTGGCGAATCCCGCTGTGGACATCGCATGCAAGACGGATTTCGCTTTGAAAGATTGTTTTGTGCGATTAAAGTAACGAGGAACTTTTGGAAATCGAAGAAGGCGCAAATTTTCGTTTGGTTTTGAGATCGTCAATCGATTGGATTTTCCGGTGCATAGTACCGTTACCTCCACACCATTCCTACTCAACTCTCTACACAAATGAGTAGCAACGATCCCTAGTCCTCCGATTATTTTGGGTAGATACTCATTCGTCATGACCAACACTTTTAGTTTGTTGTCGTTCTCCAAATAGTACCCTCCTCGTATACTCGCTTTGATCGCATCGCGCATCCGGGAAACATTCTTCATTGTTAGATACAAGTATATTTTATGTTTGGGTGGTAAGAAGGTGTTGGGCACGGTGCCTACGGCCTTCTGACATTTTTCGGCCTCACTTTGTTTCCCTGTGAAGGGTATAGCGTTTTAGGCGCGGTGAGTATTTTTTCAGTTCCAATCGCTCGGGATGATTCCGCTTGTTTTTGGATGTGATATAGTTGCGATCTCCTGTTTCCGTGCATTGTAGGGTAACTGTTCACACGCATGGATGCAGCCTCCTCTTTTTTGGTTACAAGGTCGTCTCGATTACAGCATCTGCCGTTGGGAGTGGATCAGGCAGCTTACTCCAGTCTGCCTCGTATTCCTCGTCGTTCAGGAGACATGCATCGAGATGCTTCACGATTTGCTCCTGGTTCAGATCGATCCCGATAAAGACGAGCTCTGTGGTTCGATCTCCATGTACGGGATGCCATGTTTGCTGCCAGTCCTGCTCCTCTACCAGAATGGCTTGTTGCTCTTCTGCCGATAACGCCGCTGTCCAATAGCCTGCCGTTCCGATTTCGATGGATGGGCCCGCCTGACTAAGTGTCATCGCCACGTCATTTCGTGTCGCCAACCAGAAAAAGCCTTTAGCACGCACGACTTCTTCTGGCCAATTCTCCAACCACTTTTCAAAACGGGCTGGATGAAACGGCCTGCGTCTGCGATAAACGAAGGAGGAAATTCCGTACTCGTCCGTCTCAGGTGTATGCACTTCCTTTTGCAGCTCAGCAAGCCATCCCGCTGATTGACTGGCAGCCTCGAAGTCGAACAGATTGGTATTCAAAATTTCTTGCGGGTCTACCTGCCCACGAACAGCGCGGATGAAGCGAGCTTTTGGCTGTAGCTTGCGCAGAATGGCTTCCAGTTGTATCAAATCGTCTGGAGCGACACGGTCGCATTTATTCAAGATCAACACATCACAGAATTCAATCTGGTCGATTAAAAGATCCGCGACCTCACGGATATCCTCATCGCCCACTGCCTGCCCTCTGTCCAAAAGGTTTTCACCAGACGAAAAGTCATGCCAGAAGCGGTACGCATCCACTACGGTCACCATCGTGTCCAGGCGGCACAGGGACGATAAATTGATGCCATTTTCTTCGTCTACGTATGTGAAAGTTTGGGCGACAGGAACCGGCTCTCCTACTCCCGTCGATTCAATCAGTATGTAGTCATACCGTCCTTCCAAAGCCAGACGCTCTACTTCCGTCAGCAAATCCTCTCGCAAGGTGCAGCAGATGCAGCCATTCGACAGCTCCACGACCTTTTCGTCCACACGTGAAAGACCACTGCCCGTTGAGATAAGAGCGGCGTCGACGTTTACTTCGCTCAAATCGTTTACGATTACAGCGACTCGTAGCCCGTCCCGATTGTTCAGGACATGGTTCAGTAGCGTCGTTTTGCCCGCTCCCAAGTACCCGCTCAGGACTGTGACGGGGATTTTGTTTTCGTTCATGTTCATGCTGGGTTCTCCTTTTTGGCTTAATTAAAACGTAATGATTACGATTTGTTTGTTATCATAACGCATCGAAATAACCGAAGTCAACATAAAACGTAATTATTACGATTTGAAAATCAGAGAAAACCCTTTTAAAATTTGGGAACGATTACTCCTGCAAAGAAGTATCAAAAAAAATCAGCCAGATTTCACTCTGACTGATTTCATCCACGCCTGCTCCACTATTGTTTTTTCGCCTTATTCATCCCAACCGCTTCCCCATAAGCCCCAATGACTGGCTGGTACGCCTGACGATCATTCAGTTTCCCCTGATCGACCACGGGCTGCGGGCGATTTTCTTTCCACGTAATCTGACTGTACACATGACCTGTCGCAGTCGGCATCGTGACGAGGATGTCTTTCACCTGATCGGCATTGCCATCCGTGATGGCGAGCTTCGGAAGAATACCGCTGTCGCGTTTTCCTACAGAGATAAATGTCTGCTGATTATTCTTTCCTTCGCGAACCACGACACGCAGGTTATGGGCTGTCTGATTCATCGATACGCCCATCTTATCGCCTACAAGCAAAATCAGATCTTTGATGTTGTCTCCAGTCACATCTGCATACTTCGTATCAAGGACAAAGGTACTATCGCTGCCCATATTGAAGCCGCTATTGATCGTCACATCCAGCGAAGGCATATTGTCCCAGTCCGCCTTTTGAACCGTTACCTGTAGAAGCTGCGGCTCTTTATTGACAATGTTCCACACACTGGTCGCTACTGCCAAGCGATCCTCCGTGTTCAGTCCCCACAAGGTTTGCTTGCCCATATAACGCAGGTTGCCTTTCGCATCCCGGAATGGCACCAGCTCTACTAGCTTTTGCGTATAGCCATTGGTTGCCTTTTGCAGTTTTCCATTGCCATAATAAATCCCTTGCTTCACGTATGTTGCCTTATTGGTCGATATATCTACTGTACTCGTCGCTTTTGTTTTTGTGTTCGTTACTTTTGCCACAAATCCATCGACAAATTGTATCGTAAACGGGATATTTTGCTCTGGTTGCAATAAGACTACTGGCGCGTACGCCTGCGATTGGGTACCGCTCGCTTGAACCGGGTCAGCCCCAACACCCGAAGCCATGAGAACCGCGCCGCTGCAAAGAACTGCCGCCATCGTTTTGTGCCATGCTTTCATTCTATTCTCCTCCTTCGTATAGATAACATCCAACTCCTATCCTACATTTTTAAACGAAATTGCTAGGTCAATTGTTGCTAGTAAAATATTCCCTGTTCTCTCGCACTTTTTTCCTGTATAAGGAAGCTTAGAGCACGTTCGCTCGTTACTAAAAAGCTCGAAAACGGTTTTTTTTACCGTTTTGCAACAATTTTGCGGGATGGGCAAGCTACAATATAGTCAAATGGATGCAGCAACAGAAAGGAACATTTGAAATGAAAAAGGCTTGGCTCGTAACGACAGCACTCTGCGCCTCGCTTGTTAGCGGTTGCGGACTCACAGATACACCCAATGAATTGATGCGCGCTCCGTCAGCAGACGGCGATCAAAAATCGATCAATCAGGCCGTCATGCAATTTTTGCCGGCTGGTTCGCAATTATCTGTGCCCCTTCATCCCGCAGAAGCCAGTGCCGTCTCCCTACAGGATCTGAACGGCGATGGGATAGCAGAGGTTGTCGCTTTTTACAAAACCGAAAAAACTGATTACGAAATCGGTGTGCTCGTGCTTACCCAAAAGCAAGGAAACTGGGAAAAGCTCTCCTCCTTTACTGGGGTCGGCAGCGAATTGGATTACGTCTCCTTTCAAGATCTCACAGGTGACAATGTTCCGGAAATGCTAATTGGAATGGGGGGCGGCGAAGATTTGAACAAGGAGCTCTCCGTTTATTCGCTAGCCAATAATATGACCCAGGAATTGATGAAGCAGCCCTATTCCATTATGGCAGTAGGCGATTTGACAGGAGATGATCACGCAGATCTTGCTCTCATTGTTCTCGATAAAAATAACTTCACATCCAAAGCCGAGCTGTATGGGGCGACGAATGGCACCATTGCGAAACAAACTGAGCTAGCCCTTGACGGGTATGTAAATGGTTACTATCAGGCTGTCATCGGAAAAGCCTCTCCTACCCGAAACGGACTATTTATTGATGCTGGGTTAGGTGCTCACTCTGCTTCCACTGAACTACTCCTCTGGGACAATGGACAATTGGCCAACCCTTTGGCAAAAATAGAAGGAGAGATGGACCCAACCTTCAAGCCATATTCTTTGGAAAGTGAAGATATCAATGGTGATGGCATCATCGAGATCGGCACGATGATACAACCCGCTGGGACAGAGGATTTGGCCATGGCAGAAATCCCTTGGGTCTCCTCCTACTTCCAATGGGACGGGAAAACGGGCTTGAAGCACATCGAGAATCATTATCAAAATTACACACAAGGACTGAACCTCAAGATTCCGGCAAAATGGGGCGATAAATACACCATCTCCATCAACCATGATACGAATCCACTTCTCGTTCGATTCCTTTATTATGGAACGAATGGAAAAAATAAGCCGGAATTACTAACGGTCCAAAGCATCCCTCAAAGCGAATGGCCCAAATTTGAAAGCGGATTGAAGCAAAAGCAAGTTCCCTACGTTTTGCTGAAGGAAGAGGGAAAACAAGTCTTGATCGCCATTTTACCGCAAACGACGCCTAACATTGGAAAGGCTGCTCTCGCGGAATACCGATCTATGCAGCTTACCGCAGAGGAGGTTCGTCAGCTCTTCCAACCGATGACGAACCGGGAATAAAGTGAAATAGTAAATCCTTATCAAGGAGATTTGCCCTATGAAGGTTCTATTACTGGAAGACGAGAAATCCATCCGGGATTTTGTGCGCATCAATCTCAAACGCGAGGGCTATGAGGTGATCGAGGCTGGAACCGGCGAAGAGGCACTTGCTCTCGCAGATCAACAATCGGACATCGTCATTGCGATTCTCGACGTCATGCTCCCCGGCATCGATGGCTTCGAAGTATGCGGGCAGCTGCGGAAAAAATATCCACGTCTCGGGATCATTATGCTGACGGCCAAAAGTCAGGAGCTGGACAAGGTCATGGGTCTCGAATTCGGGGCAGACGATTACGTGTCCAAGCCGTTTAGCCCTGCGGAACTGTTGGCCCGTGTCAAAGCGTTGCATCGCAGACTGACACCCATTCCAGAATCTGAGGACAAAAATGAAATTAACATTGCCCCCTTCAAGCTTTTGCTCGACGAACGCAAGCTGATTCGGGTGGAACAAGAAATTGACCTCACGCCAAAAGAATTTGCCATCATCAAATTACTTGCAGAAAATGCGAACAAAGCTATCAGTCGCGACGAGATTTTGACAGCAGTTTGGGGTCAATTTTTTGTCGGGGACTTAAAAATCGTTGATGTGAACATCCGCCGCATCCGACAAAAAATCGAGGACGATCCGGCTCATCCAACTTTCCTGGAGACAGTCTGGGGGTATGGCTACCTCTGGCGAAAGGACGTCCCAGATGAAAGGCATTAAGAGCAGGCTGGTTCTACATTTCGGCCTGATCCTCCTTCTGATCGTACTGCTCTTGGAAGGACTGTTTTACTGGGCCGTTCATACGTATTACATCGGGACTGCGACCGAAGCATTAGTAACCCGCAGCACGACCTTCACCAATTTCATTAACAAGTACGCCACCGGCTATCGGTTAAAAGACAAGGCACGCTACATTTTGGAAAATGTTTCGAATCAGGAATACGCCAAAATTGAGGTCTTGGACCCAGGAGGAAAAGTCATTCTCAACTCCTACGGCTTTCAGACCAGCGAGATCATCAATACCCCTGACGTCATGGATGCCATCAAGGGGCAAAGTGGTTTGTACATCGGGAAAAGCCCGCAGTCGCGGGAGCGTGTCATCGCGGTGTCCAATCCGCTTACGTACAGCGGAGAATTTGTAGGGGTTCTGCGGTACACGATCTCCGCTGAACCGCTCTATCAAGCAGTGAATCGCATTGCCTTGTACGGCGCTGGCGTTGGGACAAGCGTAGTCGTCCTCGCTTTTGCACTCAGCCTGCTCATGGCAAAACGAATTGTTGACCCCATCGAGGATTTAACCAATGCGGCTAAACAAATGGCAGAAGGAAATTTCGCTGTCCGCGCGCCAAAACGATTCGATGATGAGGTAGGAACCCTCGCGGATACCTTCAATTACATGGCGGCGGAGATCGGGAAAAATGAAAAGCTGAAAAATGACTTCATCTCCTCTGTCTCCCATGAGCTGCGTACTCCGCTCACGTCGATTAAAGGGTGGGGCGAAACGCTCATTTCGGGAGGCTTGGATGAGCCAGAAGAAACGATGCTCGGTCTGGAAGTCATCTCCAAGGAGACAGATCGTCTGATCGGGCTCGTCGAGGAATTGCTCGATTTCTCGAAGTTTCAATCCGGTGAGATGAATTTGTCTCGTGAACGCATGGATGTCCGGGAGCTTCTCCATGATTTGCATCTTCAATTTTCAGTACGCGCCAACGCAAAACAAATCGAGTTGAAGCTGGATACTCCCCCTACCCCACTCATGGTTATGGGAGACCCGAATCGGCTGAAGCAAGTCTTTGTGAATCTATTGGACAACGCGTTGAAATTCACGCCACAAAACGGCTCGATCGTCATCGCAGCTTCTTTGTCAGGCGACAGGCTCCTTGCCACCGTCACTGATACGGGTGAAGGCATTAACCCGGAAGACCTGCCGCATGTTACAGAAAAGTTTTACAAGGGACGCTCCAAGCTCTCCGGCAGTGGTCTGGGACTGTCGATCTGCAAAGAGATCATTCAACTCCACGCTGGGCGGTTTTCGGTCAGCAGTGCCCTTGGTCAAGGAACATCGATTATGGTGGATTTACCTCTGTTGTCAAATCAATAAGGCAGGAAGAGCGGATTGCTCTCCTGCCTTTCGCCACTTCCCGTGTCGATTTCCCCATAAAAAAACTCACCCTGGCCGCATGTTATGAGGCGTGGATGAGTTTTTTGCTGTTAGAACACGATATTAGAAGCTGTTTTGAATAACCAATTCTTCCAGGCCAAAGCGGGAAGTCGAATAAGCTTGCACGCTTGCTTTTCCCAAAGTCAACATCAGTGATGGCAAATAGCGGGATGGGATGTTCAGCTCTTTAATGAGCGCATCACGGTTGTAGCCACCCATTGGGCACGTGTCGTATCCTTTTGCTTTTGCCGCCAGCATGAGCTGCATCGCTGCATAGGACGAATTACGGATCGCTTCATCACGCGCGATTTCCGGGTTGTTATTGTAAGCCCCTTCGATTTGCGCGATCATGGTCTCACGCACTTCCTCTGTCACGTATCCTTTTGCCAATGCTTCATCATAAACCGGACGAGCTGACTTGTAAGCCTCCAGATCGCCGAGAATGATGATCGTAGCGTAAGCATCCACTACCTGCTGCTGATTGTAAGCAATAGGTAGCAGTTTTTCTTTGATAGCAGGATCGGTCACGACGAGAAAACGCCAATGCTGCAAATTCCAGGACGATGGCGCACTTGCTGCAAGACGAAGGATCTCGTTCAGCTCGCCTTGTGGAATTTTTTCATTCGGATCGTATTTACGCACGCTGTGACGGGCTTCCATTACCTGTTCAGCGGTGATTTTCAGTTCTGTATTCATGGTTGAATCTCCTCCATACTGTATAGTACGATGTTCAAAAGATATTACTAACTTACTTTATTATCGTTACACACATTTTGCAATGACTTTTTACAGTTCACTTCATACCCTATTGTTTGGAGGCACTCTCGATGAAATACACGGATAACATTGTCATTGTCACTGGCGGTGGCCAAGGCATCGGACGGGCTGTTGCCACCATGTATGCTGCCGAAGGAGCACATGTCGTCATCGCCGAATACAATCGTGCTGCGGGAGAAGAAACTGCCTCGCTAATCAACACGGCAGAAGCGGTGAAAGGCACGGCACACTTCGAGCACATCGACGTCGGCGTACCAGTGCAGATCGAACATTTGATGAGAACCGTCGATGAACGCTGGGGGCGTCTCGATGTTTTGATCAACAACGCGGGCTTGTCCGTATGGGAATCTCCCTATGAACTGACCGTCGAAGCGTGGGACCATATTTTGAACACAAATTTGCGCAGTGTCTTTCTCGCGTCGAGAGAAGCAGCCAAAATCATGCGTCGCCATGGCGGAGGTGCTATCCTGAATCTTTGTTCGACGCGGGCGCACATGTCTGAGCCACACTCTGAGGCATATGCAGCTTCCAAAGGAGGCATTTTGTCGTTAACACATGCACTTGGCGTCTCACTTGGCCCCGATGGGATTCGTGTCAACGCGATCTCTCCCGGCTGGATTGAACACCGCGATTATGCCGCTCTTCGTCCTGGAGATCATGCCCAGCATCCGGCAGGTCGCGTAGGTACACCCGAGGATATTGCCCGTGCGTGCCTATTTTTGACGCAAAAGGACAACGATTTCATTACGGGTACTGAGCTGATTGTGGATGGCGGAATGACCCGCAAGATGATATACGAGCCATAAACTAAACCAATGCCCTCCCTCTTGAATATGTTGTGCTAACAAGAGAAAAAGGAGGAGTTGTATGCCATTTGAAGAGGAGGACCTCAAAATTCTCGCCCTATGGCTTTTGGCAATCGGGTATCTGATTCTTGCCTTTACCGAATTGGCAGCGCTTGAGTTTTTTTAAAAATAAAGAGCCGCTCACTTCCAAGCGAAAATGAGCGGCTCTTTGTGTATACATTATGCTACCAAGTCACAAACGGCGGCGAGCCTGGTGCCTGGTGCTGAATTTGTTCCATAATCGGATAACCGTAAGCGAGAATAATCAGAAAGACAACGAGCCCAATCCATACAGGCCAGCGCTCCAAAATTTTTGGAACCTCTTGTGTTGTCTCTGTTTCCGCAATCGGATATTCTGTATTACCCTTTGGTGCGTAGAACGTCAGATACAGCAAGATCAGGATCAAGAGAATCGCGGATACAAACAACAGTCCTCCACCGAAAGCCATCACGCGCTGATAATCCATCCAGCCCAGAGCTAATGGATGATCCATATACGTCGTGTAGTCTGTGCGGCGTGGCGCCCCTTGCAAGCCCATCGTGTGCATGGCGAGGGACATCAAGAGCATTCCTACTGCCCAGAATACAGTTTGCACCATTCCCATCCGATTCGCGGTCTTGGTCAATTGCCGTCCAGTCAATGCTGGAATCAACCAAAAGCTGACCCCGAAGAAGGTGAGCGCAACAGCTGCCCCTACAGTGATGTGGAAGTGACCGGTAACCCAAATCGTATTGTGCACAACCGCGTTAATCTGGTTACTTGCGTTAATAATTCCCCCAGCTCCGCCAGGAATGAAGAACAGCATCCCTACAAATGGAGCAAAGAAGCGCACGTCTGTCCAAGGCAGTTTTTTGAACCAACCGAAAAGTCCAACTCCGCCTTTTTTACGTCCTGTCGTTTCAAAGATGGCAAACATCGAAAATGCTGTCATCAAAGATGGGATTACAACAATCAGCGTCAGTGTAACGTGGATCATTTTCCATGCCGGTGAAATACCTGGCTCCATCAATTGATGGTGGAACCCTACAGGAATCGAGAACAACAGCAAGCATATAAAAGCGAGTCGACTGAGCGAATCACTGAAGACGTGACCGCCAATGATTCTTGGTACACATACATACCACGCCATATAAGCAGGCAAAAGCCAGAAATAAACGAGTGGATGACCGAAAAACCAGAACAATGTACGGCTAAGCATCACGTTAATCGTCGGAACCAGCCCGAGTGACCACGGGATGAGTTGGAACAGAACCTCCACCGCTACAGGAATCGTCGCCGTAATCCACAGGATGTAAGTAATGACCCCCATGTAGAGGAAAAGCGGAGACGTTTTCCCTTTATTTTCGCGTTTCCATTTGCGATAGCTGGCAAAAACCCCGAATCCAGCCAGCCAGCTGCCTACTACGAGCAAGGCAGAGCCAATGTAAAAGTACGGAGATGCTTTCAGTGGTGCATAGAACGTATAAAGGACAGAGGCTTCATTCAACAGAATGGTGACAACAGCCATCAGCGTCCCGACCGTCATGAGAATCCAGCCAGCCCATCCAAATTTCAGAGCGGCTCCGTGCAGGGAACCGCCTGTCGTACGAGCGACTCCTGAGAAAATAAATCCGACGATGAAGTACGTGGTAAAAATAAGTGCCATCAACACGCCATGCGCGGTCAAAATTTGATAGTAATTCGTCCAACTCGGCAGTTCCATGATTCCACCGCGAACCATACCCTGTACCATCCCTGCCAAAGCAGCCAATCCAAATGCAATATAAGCGACCCACACATAGGCCAAACTTAGCTTTGCCGCAGAACGCTGCACTGGAACATGCGGGATTGTATCCTCGACCTTCCTTGCGATTACCATAGGATTCACCTACCTTTATTTCACAATAATCGTGGTCGCCATTACCTGATGACCTGCGCCACAGTATTCGTTACAAAGGATCAAATACTCTCCTGGCTCGTCAAACGTGTGTGTCGCCGAGCTGATATGTCCAGGCAGAACCATGAAGTTGATGTTGGTCTCTGGAATCTGGAATCCGTGAATAACATCTGGACTCGTGACGTGGAAATTCACCGTTGCGCCAACTGGTATCTCCATCTTGGCCGGAGCGAAGCCGAACGCAAATGCCGTCATGTAAGCGTCGTATTCGTTTTCTCCTACCTGTTTCAAGCCTGGTTTATCAAAAGGAGGCGTCTCTGTTACCTTCTCCGGATCAATCATTTCCATATTACTTGGCGGAGCCATCCCCATTGCAAACGCATTGACGCACAATAATACAATAAATAAGGCCAAACCACCTGCGCCGAGCATCAACCAGATTTTTTCATACCGATGCAAATGCATACGTACCCTCCTTTACTTCCACTATTACGCCCTATCCAGGAAAAGCCCGAATACACCCAACCAACCGAATAGAATGATACCCCCGACGATCAGAACCGCGACAAACGTCCCCTTCAAGTCTTCCTGGTTCGTTTGCAGCTTGCTGGATTTTGATTTCTTGTCTTTCGCCGCTTTGTCTACTTGCGTCTCCATCGCGCTCTTCTCCTTTCCACGTGCCTTACAGGCGCGGTGTACATTTCACGCCTTCATTCTACCCCTGGAACCCCTTGGAAGTAATTCGGGGAAATCCCCTAAAATGTTCCGGGAAACCCCTGATTTCGACCGAATTATGACCATTTTCGGTCACAGGTTCGACACAAAAAAAGACGACCCCGTATTGGGATCGTCCGCTAAAAATTTCTTCTATAAAATCTAGTACCTTTCACAGAACAGTAGTAAAATTAAGACAAGTACACAGACACGGCTCTCAAGGGTGGTCGGCTCATCTCCCATGTCGGAAACGGAAGGGGGGTGAGATCGTGGCAATTACTAGCGAAACGTTTACACTCATGCTCCAATTTGGTAGCTTCATTGTTGCCCTTCTTGGACTTGTTGTAGCAATCGTTGTAGCCCTGACCAAAAAGAATGACCGCTCTTGAGCTAGCAGGCACCTGAGCGGTCATAACCCGTTTTAAATTCTGCTGAGCCGATCCCCTTACAGGGTACCGTCTACTGTACGTTAGATCAGAGTGTTCCAGCACTCTGGTCTATTTATTTTAGCCGTAATTTCTTAGCTTTATCATAGCATACGATTTTTCTGTTGACTATATACAACAGATCGTACGCTACTCAAAATCAAGCCAGCCCTTCTTAATCGCATACCGCACCAGATCAGGCCGCGTACGCAGATGGAGCTTTTCCATAATGTGCGCTTTATGCGATTCAACCGTCTTGACGGAAACGGTGAGCTGCTCCGCAATTTCCTTGTTGCTAAAGCCTTTTGCGATCAAGACCAGCACTTCTTTTTCCCGATCAGTCAGGATGTCGTACTTGACCTGCTCCTCTCCGTTCTTGACCATTTGCAGAAATTCCTCGATCAGAGATTTCGTCGCGGACGGATACAAATACGCCATGCCCTGATTGACCGAACGGATCGCCGTGATCAAATCGAGGTCAGGGGCGCTCTTTAAAATATAGCCGGCAGCACCGGCTTGCAGCACGCGAAACAGGTATTCCTCGTCATCATGCATCGTGAGCACAAGCACCTGAATGTCAGGTGCCGTTTCCTTCAATCTGGCCGTTGCCGTCAAGCCGTTTTCCCCAGGCGGCATGCTCAAATCCATCAAGACGACGTCGGGCCGGACTTCCCATGCTTTTTCACATGCTTCTTTTCCGTCAGCTGCATAACCGATGACTTCCATGTCCTCCTGGGCGTTGATCAGCATCCCCAGCCCAGAGCGTACTATCGCATGATCATCAGCGATCAAGACGCGAATGGTCATTCTCTACCCCCTCCTTCGGCACCGGAATTCGGACGATCACTGTCGTACCTTCCTCGGGTGCGGAGCGAATATCAACGGTTCCGCCAAGCAATTGGGCACGCTCCTTCATGCCAAACACACCGAGACCTTTGCCGATGTTCAATGTTTTCTCTACTTCAAACCCTACACCGTCATCCACAATCGTGACGACGATTTCCTTCTCCCTGTTCTCGAACATAATCCCCAGATGGCTCGCCTTTGCATATTTTGCTGTATTGGTCATGGCTTCCTGTACAATTCGGTACAACGCTGTTTCCATCGCAGCGGAGTATCTGCGTTTCTCCCCCTGAACATGCAGCTCCACCTGAATATGGAAAGTCTTTTCCACCCGTTTCATCAACGAGCGTAATGCCGGCAGTAAACCGAGATCATCTAGCGCAGACGGACGCAGCTCCAGCGCCATGCGCTTTACTTCCTCCATCGCCTTAGAAGTCATATTCACCAATTCGGTAACGTGTTGCATAGTCGGTTCACTTAATTCTCTTTGTCTGACGACGTTCAGTCCCACTAAAATACTATAAAGCGCCTGCCCTACGCCATCATGCAGCTCCCGGGCGATGCGCTTTCGTTCTTCTTCTTGTGCTTGAATCGCAAAATTCGTCAGTTTGTACTGGTAACGCTCTTTTTCCACTCGCTGTTGGGCAGACATATCACGCAAAATCATGACCAGCTTCCCTTGTGATTCATCCTCCAGTCTCGCAGAGCTGGCGGCGACAGGGTAATCTACACCCGACTTCGTACGGAGCTTCATCTCGAATGAAGGCATTTGCACGCGCTTAAAAAAGCAATCCGTGCAGCTCGTTTCTTCCATACACGTTGCCATTCCGAGACACAGCTCGCAAATATGTTTATCTCGAATCAACTCTTCTTCTGTCCAGCCCGTCATCTGCTCCAACGCAGCATTGGCCTTTACGATTCGTCCCTCATTATCAATCACCAGGATCGCATCACTGACGTTGGCAAAGATGGACTGCATCAGGGAAAGCACTTCACTCGACGTACCCATGCGCTCCTCCTTTTGAGACAATCATCCTATCGTTATTGTAGAGTTTCCAGAACGGAAAGTGTATCAGGGAATTCCCTGAACATCATTCGGATTGACTTTTTATGAAATTAGAATATTATCTAATTAGATGAATATCAAATTTATTGAGAGGAGTTTTTGAAATGACTAGCACTACTCCGTTTCCACCCCATAGCGCTCGATTGGTTTTTCAGCCCGTCACGGAACATGATTTCCCCGAGTTGCTAACGGTGTACAATTCTAACCCCGATTATATGGAGTTTGCCTTCGGGCAACGAGTTGTCACTATAAAGACAGTAGAAGATGACCATCAAGATAATTTGGCGCTGGCAGACTCCTACAGCTTTTCCTTTCGAGAAATAAATGGAACCGAGCTCATCGGGATCGCCCAGTTCATTTTGCGAAATCCACGAGATGGCCACCCTTGGCTGGGATTAATCATGCTGCACAGTGCATACCAAAATCATGGCTATGCCAAGGAGTTTCTCGATACTTTGATAGGCTGGTACCAGGAGAACGACTATACTTCCCTCCATTTAGCCGTTCTGGAAAAGAACAAGCGCGTCATCCCTTTTTATGAAAAGTACGGCTTTTTCGCCTATGAGGAGCGAGAGCACGAAAAGCTCGGTCCGGTCATCTGTATGGCATATCCTATTCGATCATGACAGGAAGAAATCCGCTGCCTAACAAGCAAGCAGCGGATTAGAAAAAAGGGACGGCAGCTGCCATCCCTTCTCTCACTTATTCTACTACGATTTTCTCAGCCGCAGCGATTGCCGGCAGGCTGCGCGTCATCATTGGGCTATAGAAAGCAAATACTTTGCTGTCTTCTTTCAGTTCTTCTGGCTTGAGTACTTTATTGTCTTTTGCGCTCATAATAACCGTTTTTTCGTTAATCGTTAGCATGATTTTTTCTTGAGATTTTGGTGTAATTGCATGACCCTCTACGAACATTTTGTAGGTTCCTTCTTTGTCAGAGGAGATGCTTGCTACTTTGCCCGCTGTTCCCAATACTTCCTCAGCTTTCAAGCTGTCTTTCACTACGATGCTGATTGCACCGGATTGAGGTGGCAAGCTCATGGTCATGAATTTTTGGGATGTTCCCTCTACTTCCATACCTAGCTTCAAATCTTCTGGCTTCAGTGCTTTTCCTTGTGCATCTGTGATTTTTGTCTCTTCATTCAGATGGAGCATGATGCCTGTTTCATAGCCACCCAGCATCACGGAGTATTGGCCTTTATCGGACTTGGTGATGCTTGTAATGGTACCTGTGCGCACTGGTGCTACATCTTCATCTACGATTTCCTGATCGGGTACATCTACGACGATTTTCTCAGCCACAGCGATTGGCGGCAGGCTGTGCGTCATCGTGGGGCTATAGAAAGCAAATACTTTGCTGTCTGCTGTCAGTTCTTCTGGTACGAGAACTCTATTGTCTTTTGCACTCACAATAACTGTTTCTTCGTTAATCGTCAGCATGACTTTTTCCTGAGAGTTTGGTGTAATCGCACTACCCTCTACGAGCATATTGTAGATCCCCTCTTTGTCAGAGGAAATACTCGTTACTTTTCCTGATGTACCCAATACTTCCTGAGACTTCAGGCTGTCTTTTACTACGATGCTGATCGCACTAGTTTGAGGTGGCAAGCTCGCGGTCATGAATGGTTGGATGCTTCCATCTACCTGCATGCCCAGCTTCAAATCTTCTGGCTTCAAAGCTTTGCCCTCTGCATCTGTAATTTTTGTGTCTTCGGTCAGATGAAGCAAGATGCCCGTCTGGAAGCCGCCTAGCATCACGGAGTATTGACCTTTATCGGATTTGGTGATTTTTGTAATTGTACCCGTGCGAATCGGTGCTACATCTTCATCCATGACTGTCACTGCATCATCCGATACATTCACTTCTGCTTGCAGAATTTCATCTACGAAAGCAACTGGCACATAAGTGCTTCCGTTTATCATACGTGGCTCTGCACCCAGCGTTTTGTACATTTTCGCGTAAGGATAGCGATCCTCACCAGCTTTTGCATAGCTAGAGATTGCACCTTTTTGTACCTCGGCAGCTTGCATTTGGTTGTTCCAGCTCACTTTAAATCCGAGTGATTCGGCAATTGGACGAAGCGGAACAAGTACGGTTTGCTGTCCTTTATCTAAGATCGCCGCTTCTGCGATTGCTTGACCATTTACGTTTACGGAAAATCCTTTTACCGGTTCGGAGGTTGCAGATACCACGCTAGTTCCCAAAACGGCCAGTGCCGCGATTGTCATCATGCCTGTACGGATTGTTTTCATGTTGTTTACGCCTCCAATGTTCTTGCTTGTTTTGGTGTGTCTATTCATTGGACGACGCCATTTCAAAAACGTTTCAAAAGAATTTTCATAGATGTGTAAAACGTTCTTGTATAAGCGAAAAACATCACGGCTGGCTTGGGTTTTCGTTGTTTCGTAGCATCGGCACATCGGGCTTTCCAGACGGGTTGTTGTACAAATAAGCAGGCACCTTGCCGACAATCAGCGCCTCGGAGACCGGGATTTGTGTGGTGACTGTCTGTTGCTTGGTCGCAAACGGGATAATGACCCGCAAATCAACCTCGACGTGAATGTAGACAGTCACCAGCACCATGTTGATCCCAGCTTGCTTCAGGCCTGTTTCCAGCTTCGTTTTGACGGCACCAATCGGAACGAAGGTCACCGGAATATCAGGCCCAATGTGCTCCAGAAAGACGTTTTTGGTAGCCAAGCCTAGTGGGATGGTCGTCTGGACATGCTCCTGCTCGAATTCCTTCAAGCGATTTTGGATACGGGCGGTCGTTTCCCCCACAATCCGGGAATACTCTTTGAAGTTAAAATTCACCGCTTTGATGCTGCCATTCTCGTCCTTTTCCATGATGACAACTTCGTTGACGTCGACACCCTGCTGGGACATGCGTTTGGTGACTGCATCGGTAATGGCGAGCTTGGCGACCTGCTCTGCCTTGGCCTGGGCGATCACCATCAACGTCGGCTCTACCCTGCGTTCCACAACGATAAACAAAACGATGAATATCACAATGATCATCAGTATTCCGGCAAAAATTCGCCTTCTACGTCTTTTCCATCCTCCCCTTCTCAAGCGCACGATGGCTCCCTCTCCCCTTTTGCGGCTCGGTTAGTCAGGACGAACCGTACGCATAGCTGGGCGTTTCTCTTTGCTTGTGCGCTGTCTGCCGCTGGTAAGCACCCCACCGATTCCCGCGACAAATGTAGGAACTCCCGCCGCGACCAAAATTAATGCCCAATCGCGCAGATTTAAATCCGTTGTTTTGAAGATCGGCTGGAGTGCATCCATGTATACGACACCGATCACGAGCACAATCGACGACAGCACGGCCCAGACGAGATATTTATTTTCAAATACATTACGGTGAAATACGCTGTATTGACTCCGGCAATCGAAAACGTGAATCAGCTGCGCCATAACCAACGTGACGAAAGCGACGGTCTGGGCATGCACCAGATCATTCGGATTCTCTTTGAGAGTCAGCCAGAATGCCAAGAGCGTCATCACCCCGATGAGAAAGCCACGGCTAATAATTTTCCAGCCCAATCCTCGGCTGAATATGTTTTCTGCCTTGTTACGCGGCTTCTGATACATCGTGTCTTTCTCCGCCTGATCGACGCCCAGTGCCATTGCCGGTAAGCCATCCGTCACGAGATTGACCCACAAGATCTGGATCGGCACCAAAGGCAAAGGAAGCCCGAGGAGCATGGCAAAAAACATGACGAGAATCTCACCTACGTTAGACGCCAGCAAATAGCGGATGAATTTTCGAATGTTGTCATAGATGTTGCGGCCTTCCTCAACGGCAGCGACAATCGTGGCGAAGTTATCGTCGCGCAGCACGAGATCGGCTGCTTCCTTCGTCACATCTGTACCAGTAATCCCCATCGCGATCCCAATGTCTGAGGTCTTGATCGCAGGAGCATCGTTGACACCGTCTCCGGTCATGGCGACAACATGTCCTTGGTTTTGCAGGGCACGGACGATCCGCAGCTTGTGTTCAGGAGACACACGGGCGTAGACAGTCACTCGCTCCACATACCCTGCGAGCTGCTCATCTGACATGTTGTCCAGCTCACGTCCCTCCAGCACTTCTCCGTATCCACGGGTCAAGCCAATCTGCCGAGCGATTGCTTCTGCTGTCACCTTGTGGTCACCTGTAATCATGACCGTCTTGATTCCTGCTTGATGGCACAGATTGATTGCTGGACGCACCTCTTCACGCGGCGGGTCGATCATCCCGGCCAATCCGACGAAGACGAGGTTGTTTTCCAAGGAGCCGATCGGCTGTCCCGAACGATAGCCTTGCAGCGTCTTATAGGCGAAGCCCAGTACGCGCAGCGCTTTGCCAGCCATCCGTTCCGTTTGCTCTAGTACTTGGTGACGAAGTGTCGCGGAGAGTGGAATGAGCTCTCCCTTCCACAAAATGTGTGTCGATCTCGCCATCAATGCCTCCGCCGCGCCTTTCGTCAGCAGGGAATACACACCGTCCGTTCCCTTTTCGACGATCGACATCATTTTGCGGTCAGAGTCAAAAGGGAGCTCCTCCACACGCTGGCCCTGACTTTTCTGGTTGCTACGCTCTGTATTGCCGCCCAACGCCTTCGCCGCAAGCACCTTGAGAGCACCTTCTGTCGGGTCGCCTACGACTTGCCAAAAGCGTGACGTCTTGCCCATCCCGAGCAGATTGCGCGCGCTTTGCTCCTCGCATGTTAAACGGGCGTTGTTGCATCGGTCTGCGATTCGGATCATTTGCGAGAGTGCTCCGTCACGGGCGGGCGATACCATTTTCCCTAGATAGTGAAAGGCTCCCTCTGGTGCGTAGCCACTGCCGCTCACCTCATACGTGGAATCGCTGTGCCACACTTGGGTAACCGTCATTTTATTTTGAGTAAGGGTCCCTGTTTTATCGGAGCAAATGACAGAAGCGCAACCCAATGTCTCGACCGAGGGGAGCTTACGTACGATCGCATTGCGGCGGATCATTCGCTGGACGCCAAGCGCAAGCGCAACAGTCACAATCGCCGGCAAGCCTTCCGGAATCGCCGCCACTGCAAGACTCACCCCGGCGAGGAACATCGTAAACAGCTCATGACCATGCCACACACCAGCCGCGATGACTACAATCGTCAACAACAGTGCAACGACCACGAGAATTTTGCCCATTTGCTCCAATCGCAGCTGCAAAGGGGTTTCTGCTTCTTCCGCTGTATTCATCAAGTGCGCGATTTTCCCGATTTCCGTGCCCATCCCTGTCGCTACCACGATGCCGCTCCCTGTTCCTCCAGTCACCATCGTGCCCATGAACGCGAGATTCTTTTGGTCGCCAAGCGGTACAGTGGACGCCTGGGCTGTCTCCAGTCTTTTCACGTTTTTTCCGACGGGGACAGACTCCCCTGTCAACGCAGACTCCTCCACCTCCAACCGATTGGCCGAAAGTAAACGTAAATCTGCGGGAACACGGTCCCCGGCCTCCAATTGCACCAGATCACCAGGTACCAGCCGCGACGCCGGTATCATGGATATGTGCCCGCCCCTGATGACGCGCGCCATCGGGGATGCCAGCTCCTTTAGCGCTTGCAAGGATCGCTCAGCCTTGGCCTCCTGAATAAAACCGAGGATACCGTTAATGAGGATGATCGCGATAATCGCAATCGCATCCAGGTACTCTCCGAGGAAGTACGAAATCAGTGTCGCGATGAACAGGATGAGTACCATAAAATCCTTGAACTGATCAACAAAGACCGAGTAGAGAGGCTTTCGCTTTTGTTCAGCCAACTGGTTGGCACCTTGTTTAGCCAGTCGCCGCTCCGCCTCCTGCTGAGTCAACCCTTGCGCAGCATCACTATGAAGGGCTTCGGTCACGTCGGCCGCCGCCAGCGTGTACCATTTTCGAATTGGCTGTGTATCCACCTACATCTCCTCCATCCACTTCTCACTCCTTTTCATGTGTATGCAGACGAGCTAGAAAATAAAACAACCCGTCCATTTATCTGGACGGGTCTGTGATTTGGTTTGTCGGTTATTTCAAGCTTTTGGCTACACCAATGCAAATCAACAAAATCGGAGGCAACCAGGTGAGTCGCGTCAACCAGCTAGCTTTTCCTGCGCGCCTGCCTAGGGCAATTCCTACCACAAGAAGCAAGGCACCCATCACCGCGATACAGAGAGCGACGATCAGTGGCGAGTATCCCAAAAACGTAAGGCTGATGCCTGCGCCGAAAGCATCCAAAGACAGGGCAAGCCCTAACATGACGGCCTCCCAGCCCATAATATGCCCAGAACGGTCAGCATCGGCTTTGGACGGATCTTTTAAAATCTGAATCATGACACCAAAAATGCGGAACTGCGACAATAAAACGATGGGTTCCTGCTCTTCCTGTTTTTCTGCGGCTACAACGGCTTCGCTGCTCGCAGCGCTAGACTCCTGAACCTCTGTTCCCGACCGTGTCGCAATGAGCCGCCATAGTGTAAACAAACCCATGAGGATCAAGACTGCGGCACCAATATACTTACCAATCTCGGGTGTTAACCATTCGGTGAGGGATGAGCCTACGAGCATGACACCATATACAACAGCAAACGAACATCCAGAAACGACGACGAGTGACAAAAAGGGCATTCTCATGTTCCGTAAACCATACGTCAATCCTACACTGACACTGTCCATGCTGATGGCCAGGGAAACGAGCAGGAGTGCGAGCCATCCGCTCATATGTGGTCACCTCTTTCCCCATTGCCTATTAGGTATACGCGAAAAGCTCTGCTAATGTGCCAACAAATCATTGCCATCTCGTTTGGAAACTGCTACCATTAAATTAAACAAAGTTTAAAACATTGTTTGACAAAATAATTTACTTCCAATAAAAAGGAGGTCAGTCATGTCACCAGTAGATAAAATCAGCGAAACGAAAACGAAAATTTTGCAATCGACACTGGATTTGATCAAGATGGAGGGCTTCGAGAGTGTGACGGTGCGGAAAATCGCAGCGGATTCCGGTACCAACGTAGCTTTGGTTAACTACTATTTCGGTTCCAAGGATAAGCTCATCAATGAAGCCCTCAGTGCTTTTCTAGGCAGCTTTACTGCTACATTTGATATCTTGGACAACACATCCCTGCTTCCCCAAGAACGACTCAAGCAGTTTTTAATGAGCTACGTCCAGATCATCCAGCAATATCCCGAGTTGGTTACGCGAATCTTCTCGCTTGGTGGTGCTGTCTTTACCTCTCAATATGAGTACGGCCAATTTCTAAAAAGCATCGGGTTTGTGAAGATTGAGGGAGTTTTGAAGGAAATAACCCATGAAGAAAACCATGAGATTCTCATGATGATGATCATGCAGCTGTTCGGAGCGATATTTCTGCCAGCCTTGCTCAAGTCGATATTGTCTACAGGCGCTGGCATCGAGGTCGCTTCCGTAGAGCAACAGATTGATTTGTTATTCGCACGCTATTTTCATGAAAAATAGGAAATAGGGGGAGAAACAGATGGGCTTTTTGCGAAAATATTGGTCTGACCTCGGTGTGTTGGTGGCAGTAGGCGTTGGTCTGTATGTCATGCTGCAATGGAGCACCATTCCTGCTATCGAGAGACTGTTGTGGCTGAGCTTCATCGCCATCCTTGTTCATCAATATGAAGAGTACCGGTGGCCAGGGTATTTTGCCGGACTGTTTAATGGTTTGATTTTCAAAAGCAGCCATCCAGAGAGATACCCGCTGAATCCACAGTCTGCGATGATCATCAACCTCGTCATTGCCTATATCTTTTATCTGGTTCCCGTCTTCTTCCCGACGGTCGTCTGGCTCGGTTTGGCACCGATTCTCATGGGCTTTTTCCAGTTTATCTGGCATGGAATTTTTGCGAATCTAAAAGCGACAACGCTCTACAATCCGGGCTTGTTCGCCGTGATTTTCCTCCACATTCCGATCGGGGTATGGTATATCCGGCACATCATCTCCACTGGCATGGTAACCACATCAGACTGGATCATCGGGACGATCTACTTCATCGTTGCGGTGTACATTCTTATTGTGAAAGGTAATATGTGGCTGAAGGACGAAAATTCGCGTTATACCTTTACTCGCCAACAGTTGGGACCGTACGTTCACAAATCATAAAAAATCAGCTCCTGTGATGAAAAAGAAGAGGCCCCTGTCGGCCTCTTCCCTGTTTTTGCACTATTTGATTTCAAAAGGTACTTCCCACTTCACGTCATGTTCCACCATAAAGGTAGCGTAGGATACCGTGAGCTTTTTCGGTTGCTTTTCCAGACCAATAATATCCAGCTTTCCTTTGATATGCACTCTACCATCTTTGTCTCTGGTACTGGTTGTTTCCAGACGAGTGGGGTAACTCTCACCATTTTCATCTATTACCTTCCAATAGTCGGTTTCAACTACGTCATTTCCCAGCTTACCCTCTATTGTCATTGCAGCCCTCGCTTCCATGTCACCGCTAGCGGGCTCCAATGCAAAGGAGGAGAACGTAAAGGTACTGCCTGCTTCATCCTGTAAAGTCGCTGCTTCCTTGTTTAGTTCTGCTGGAACCAGATCGACTTTGACTTTGGAAGAAGAGCTTTTCATTTCATATATTTTTCTGAGCTGAAGCGTTAGCTTTTGTTCACCCTGTATCGGGCCAAAAGTATGCCACCACTTCTGGCTATGGTCACCTTGTCGTTCTCCTATAATTCCAGGTATACTGAGCACGTTTTTCTCCTTCGCTATCCCCTCATCCAACAATGACTTATCCCGAGCAGCTACAACATCCCCTTTTTCGTTTGTAATTTCGAACGCAATATCGTTTCCCGATAAAATGGGAACCTGCCTTTTTTCCATTGTTTTGACTCGCGCGCCTTCGCGGGTTATCTCTTCTCGCTCCTCTTCAATTTCTACATAAGCTGATTTTGCAAGAGTCGTCTCTAGCATGACGCGGGTCGCACTCGGAGAAAATTCGATTTTTTCAAGTTCAATCTCCATGCCCAGTGGTGATTGAAAATCTGTATCTTGGAAAACAACCGTTTTGGTCGCTTCCTTGGCTTTCTTCATGTCGATCGGAATTTCCAATGACCATTTTCCACTTTTCCCAGCGATTTCTGTCAGTTCTAATTTCAAAGTTAACTCATTCGGAGTAGCTTCGACAGATTCAAAGATAGTGTTTAAGGACTGCTCTGCGATAAAATACTTTCCGTAAGCTCCCCAACCTGGCTCCTCTTCCTCCAACCAATTTTTTTCGGTTGAATCGATCAGATACGCATCCAAACCACTTTTACTGATTTGTTTGCCGTTTTGGTCGTACACATCATAGATAACCGCGATCCTCATCGAGTCTGCCATCACCTCTTTTGCTTCAAACGTAATCCCTTGATCGGTTACCTTTTGATCTAACTTTTGGACAAAGCCTTTATTAACAGCATTTTTCATACCCGCATCCTTCTCAATCTGGAACAAGCTGTTCACATAATTCGCAAACGTCGGTGATACAACGGTTCCTGTTACCACCAATGCCGTAAGTCCTGCTACTACTAGTCCTGTCTTCTTCACAATATCCCAGCCCCTTTGTCTTCTGGTTCGGGAGGAGCGCTTCCGTGCCGTACGTGCGGGAACCGCTTCGAACAGTTTACTCATGACCTCGTCCGTAAACGTATCGGGTACAGGAACTTCCGGATAGGCGGAAAATTCCTCTTCCAGCATGTGATCTACCCACTCTTGCAGCTTTCTTTGGCATTGTGGGCATTGTTCTGCATGCTGCTCCAATCCTTTGCTTTCGGAAGGAGAGAGCTCGCCATTGACATATAGCTTCCATTGATTAAACATGAAGCATATCATAAACATCTCCCCCTCCCATCGTTTTCGTCAGGCTCTTCTTCATCTCTTTACGAGCACGGAACAAACGCATTTGAACGGCGCTCTCCGTTAGAGACAATCGTTCGCTGATTTCCCGATACGACAGACGCTGCAAGTAGTGCAGGACGAACACCTCGCGATACTCTTCATCCAGCAGCATGATACTGCGTTCCAGCTGGGTGTCCCGTTCCTTGTATAACAGGGCGGTTTCTGGTGTCTCTGGATCAACGATCTGTTCTTCTACGATAGCGGTCTGCTCCGTCCTTTTGCGTCTTCGCATTTCATCGAGACAGTGATTGCTCGCGATTCGATACAGCCATGAAGAAAACTTGCGCTCAGGCCGATAGTCTTTCAATAGGTAAAAGGTTTTGGTAAACACGTCTTGAGCCAAATCCTGTGCGTCAGGCATGTTACCGATCATTTTGTACAAGTAGGTAACGATTTTGCCCTTGTACCTGTCGATAATCTGGCTGTACAACTGATGATTGCCAGCCTGGATTTGCTCGATCAATTCCCGATCGTCCAGCATTTTTTACTACTCCTCCATCTATCAGCGATCAGCCTTTGGGGAATGCTGCGCAGCTTCCGTTTTGGTTGATTCAACACTAATACGAATTTGCTGGGAAATCCTTTCTCGTTATTTTTGAAAAATTTTATGTTCCTGTCAAAAGAGGGACTTCAAAGCTCACGTCGCGATGCTCTTTCAACATATTGTCAAAGGTGATCGTCATTTGCTTGGGCAAAGATTTCATCTCCTCGATTTTCAAGTTCCCGCTTACTTTTATCCGTCCATTTTGATAAGCGAATCCCTCGACATGGTATACCGCACTGTACTTTCTGCCCTTTTCGTCCGTCACGTACCACGTATCAAACGGGAAAATCCCCACAATCCCTTCCGCAAGCGTCCCCTCAAACGCGATGTTGTAGCGATCCTCTCTGCTTCCCTTTGTTACCTGGTTAAACGTGAAGCGAGTTCCATTCTTTTCGGCTGTAACTGGTTTTGCTCCCACACTGGCAGGGTCCAGCTTCGTGCTGAAACCTGATGCTTCCTCTGTATAAACAGCTTGCAGCTGAAAGGTTAAGCCTTTCACTTCTTTCAGGTCGTGAAAGTAATGAAATTGTCTTTGCCCCATCTCCACAGGAATAGACTCGCGCCATTTCATCGTATTGATCACGTTTTTCTGAATGCTCTCATCATGGATGGCGGCAGCAGAATCCCATGCGCTAAGGACGGCTCCCTTTTCATCGACAAGCTGATAGCGGAAGGCCTTGTTATTCGAATCAATCACCACTTCTGTTCCACTCGGGGCGAAGGTAATCTCTCGCAAATCGAACTGAAATCCTTGGGGAGAGGTATAGGACTTGTTGATAGTCACGTTTTTTGTCGCTGCCTTTGCTTTTTTCAAGTTCACGGGGATTGATAGCTTCCAGTTGCCGTTTGTGCTGCCCATTTTTTTCATGTGAAATTCTACGAATAGCTCGTCCGGCAGGTTGTTCCCCTTCTCGAAATAGCTTCTAAGCTCATGCTCAAACAGAATGTAATCGCCTTTTTGGCTCGTTTTCCACGACCCTTGATTGTCGGAGGAGCTCTGTAACACCTGGCCTGCCTTGTCCTTGATGGTGATTGCTTGATATTCATCGGTCGGTACATGGAAATTGTCCCAATACACATCCGTTGGCTTGCCGTCTTTGTCTTTTACCCCGGCGATGATGCTGATACGCAGCGGGTCTGCCACAACCTCTTTTCCTTCAAAGGTATAGCCTTGATCCGTTACTTTCAGATCAAGCGATTGGGCAAATCCATTTTGAACGGCTTGTAAAATCCCGGGATCTCCAGCCTTTTGCGAGACAAACAAGCTGGTATTCGCTGAGGGGGCTGCATTCACCAATGCTGCCGGACTGCTTGTGAAAAACACCGGGGCCACGAGGATTCCCGCTGATACAACGACTGTCAATGCTGCCACAGATAATGTCATCTTTTTCATAACTGTTCCACTCCTTGTTTTCCTGGATTCACCCTTTATTCACGAGAAATGATCGTACGGTTCACAGTAGCACACAAAAAAAGAGCCCGTCAGCCTGAACGGATCAGGACTGCCGAGCTCACTTGCTATCAAATCTATTCTTTTTCGCATGGGAGGGTTTTAAGTACGTGCAGAGAGTGCCCGGGCGAGCAACTCTACAAGCCTCTGCGCATATTCGCCAGTCGCATCCCTTACTCCTGAGAATTCAGTTACTTCCATACTTGTCACGCGCGAATCTCGTAAGACAGTCGCAAGCAATCCCTCCGCTTCTGACAAGGACAATCCAATCTCACTTGGCGAATAGGCAGCTGCCATCGCGTCTTTGTGCATGACATCCACGTCGAAATGAACGAGGATTTTGGCGTCAGGCGGGATCGATTGGAGCATGTGAGAAACTCGTTCCACTATGCTTCCTTCTGTGAGCTGGGCCAAGGTCATGACGTCAATGCCGTAAGTCTCTCCAGGCATCTGCTGGCAGCCGACCAGGCGAATTCGCTCTGCATCCCAGCCGCTTGGCTCGATCCATTGTCCGCGATCCTGAAGCAAAAACCACAATCCCATCCCTGCCGCTCCAATACAGCGGGAAGCCGATGGCGCTACCGCATCCAAATGACCATCAATCACCAGCAGATACGCTTTTTCCTGATACAGAGCCTGATGAGCCTGTGCCGTAGCAACGACCAAGCTGCAATCTCCACCGAGCATTAAGACTAACTCATCCGTATCGAGCCACTCTTGCGCGTCCTTTTGCAGCAAATCCCAAAACATACGCGGAGCCGGCCAATTACGAACTGGGGGAATATTATGGCGAGGCAACTCATCGGGAAGATGCAGATTTCCTACGTCCTGCACATCCAAGCCATGCTGCTGCAACTGCTCGATCAATCCTGCTGTACGAAGCGCGTCCGGAGCCAATTCTGTACCAGAGACATACGCCCCTGTGAAATGCGGAATTCCAGCCAATCTTACTTTGATAAACAGTCCCTCCCAAGGAAATTCATCGTATAAACATCCTTAAAAGTATATCACACCCTGGTTTGCAATAAGTGGATGAGATCACTGACGGACGGTCGCAGCCAACGATCTGGCAAGGAAGCTTTTTCCCCGCGCAGCAATTGGCAGGCAAGCGCATTGGGATGAGCATCTGCACTTAAAAAATACACTTGTTGTACAGGCTGTGGGAGTGCGTCCATGACCTCCACGCATCTGCTGATGTAGGTCTGCAGCGCATCCCGATAAGCTGGAGTGGTTAGCGCTGCGCCACACCACACATCAATTCCGGTCAAAGCCTTGGCATGGGCTGCATCCAAGCTTTTGGCGAGCGAGCAGACTACGAACAACAACTTATCTGGCGCCAGCTTGAACCGCTTCTGATACTGCTTGGCAAAACGGGCAAGAGTCGCATTCCAGGACGGCGTATCGTAGCTGCCGAGATCAGGGATGCATTTGAGCGCTCCTACCAGTTGATCCTCTTTTTTCATAAACAAGAGACCGTCGATCACTTGAAACGAAAGTCCGGATAGCTGCCCGGACATAAACTCACCCACCCGCTCATGCATGACGCGAGAGATTCGCTGCGAGGATTTGCGCTTCAGCTTTTGCCGTATGCGCACCTCTTCTTCCTCCAGGTAGACACGTATCAGCCTGGAAAACAAATCTGCCTCCGTAGTTGGCTCTAGTATCAGGCACTCCAAACGGCTATAGGCGTCTGCCACGCTATGGTCCCATTGCCCTTCTTTTTCTGTGCCCATCATTATCCTCCCTCACATGATATCGGGTGCGTGATCGGCCACAACCAGCACATCCATGTGTCGGACTTCCCGCAATAATCGCTGGATGACCGAACCTTCGAGAATTTCCTTCCAGCGGGTCCGCGCCGACTGCCCGATGACGACCTGTGTCGTCCCTTTTTCGTTCATATGCCAGACCAGCTTGGTGAAGACCTTGCGTCGGGAAGCGGCTTCGTATCGTTCGAAACGACCTCCGAGCCGCTCTGTTAATGCCTTCAGCTTCGCCAGCTGCGTCTCTTCCTCTTCTGTCAGCGACGGGTGATCCTGCACATACGCCACATGCCAGGACGCCTTCAAGCGATACGCAATTCGAAATCCTCGACGAATCAATCGTTCACTGTCTGCGCGCAAATTCACACAGACAAAAATGACTTCCTGCTGCCGCCAAGGCCCGCGCAGCGTTCGGCGCTCCCACGCCTCCAAACGTTCGTCGACGTCGTCTGCCACTTCACGCAAGGCCAGCTCTCGTAAGGCGATCAAATTCCCAGTTTTGAAAAAGTTGGTCAGCGACTGCTCCACCTTTTCCATCGCGTAAATATTGCCCTCCCGCATCCGCTGACGCAGTGCTTTGGGTGAAATATCAATCAGCTCTACCTCATCTGCCTGATGCAGAATATGGTCCGGCACCGTCTCTCGCACACGGATTCCCGTGATTTGCTCGACGCTGTCGTTTAAGCTCTCGAGGTGCTGAATGTTCATCGTAGATATGACGGATATACCCGCAGCCAAAATCTTCTCGACATCATGGTATCGCTTCTCATAGGCACTTCCTGGCACATTCGTATGTGCCAGCTCATCCACCAGTACGACCTCCGGATTTCGCCGGATGATTTCGTCCGTGTCCATTTCTTCCAGCGTCACATTTTTGTACGGAATGCGCTTGCGCGGGATAAGTGGAAGTCCCCCTACCTGCTCAATGGTTTCTTTTCGTCCATGCGTTTCCAAAAGCCCAATCACCACGTCGATGCCATTTTCGGCGAGCTCATTTCCTTCTCTCAGCATCGTGTACGTCTTGCCGACACCGGGAGCAGCTCCAACATATACTTTTAGCGTCCCGCGCTTGATTTTACCGATTTCCTGCTGCATCTCCTCATCAGAGAGACGTCGGTACGGATTGGCCGTTTTCGCTTGTTCCCGCTTGGTCGGCATGACGCGCTCACCGTCCCGCTCGGAACGATCCGCCACGATCAAGATATCGATATTTTTCGTTTGCCGAAGAATCTTATGGACGATAGAGCCATACCATATCTCTTCCCAGCGCGTACGCTTGGACTGCCCCATGACGATTCGGGTCACATTATTCTCCATCGCGTAGGCGACGAGCTCGTTTGCTACGTCCTTGTCTCGTACAAGCGTCTGTTCTTCGAAGGTACCTCCGACTTTGTCCACGAGCTTTCCGATTGATCTCTTAAAAGTCGCTTCTTCCTTCGTCAGCTTCTTGGATAAAGGGAGAAAACAGACGACCAAGAGCTCTCCGCCGAGCCGCTTGGCAACCTGTTGTCCGCGCCGAACCAATATCGAGCCGTTCCAATGATACTGGGCAGAAACCAGCACCTTCTCTGTAGCTCCTGAAGCCCCCACCATGCCGTGTTTCTCCCGATAATCTTCCAAATCCTCGTTTACGCCCGTAGCTACGAACCGAAGAGCGAGTTCCCGCAGCATATGGAGATTGTCTCTGCGAAACAACGGATGCTTGGTCCGAGTCGAGTTGCGATCATCTTCTTGCAACCTTTTCAGAATGGCTTCTGGCGTGACGTCGAGCAGTTTCACCTCGTCTGCCATGGCAAGCGTATCCTCGGGGACACACTGGTCGATCCGCACCTCAGCCTTCGTCAGTCGCTCCGCCATCTCTTTCATCCCGGCCAATTCGTATATGTTGACCGTCGCAATCACACTAATATTGTGATTCAGCAAATACTGAACATCGTCCAGGCAGGTTGGTCGCGGGGCATCTGGACGATTGCGGTGAGCCAAGCCGTCTACGAGCACGACTTCCGGATCACGCTCGATAATAGCTGCAACGTCTAGATCATGTCTCGCTTCCCCGAGGGAATACCAGACAATCGGCTTGATTTGCTCCAAGCCCTCCCGCTTTTGCGCCAGCTTGGGATGAGTAGACTCACCTAATCCAGCTACGACCACATCAATCCCTTTTTTCTTAAGCGTCTGCCCTTCCATCAAGAGATGATAGGTTTTGCCTGAACCACTGACTGCCCCCAGAATGATTTTCAGCCTGCCCCGGTGCATTCTGGAGATGGACTGCAAGATTTCCTCCGGGGACTTTCGCCGAAACTGCTCTACCATCTCGCAGCCCTCCTTCAATCTTTACTTCTTCAATTCGTCCAAAGCCAAATTCAGCTTCACTACATTAACACGCGGCTCTCCGAATACCCCCAAGCTTCTTCCCTCTGTATTCGCTTCGATCAGAGCCTGTAATTGTACCGGTTCGAGATTGCGCGCCTTGGCTACACGCTCCACTTGTATCTGGGCGGCTTTTGGCGAGATATGCGGGTCCAAACCGGAAGCTGAGTTGGTCAGCAAATCAGCAGGGATGTCTTCCTGTTTCACACCAGGATTCGCCGCCAGAAATGCTGCGATATCCTTTTGCGTACGTTCGATTAACGCAGGGTTAGATGGCGCGTAGTTGTTTGATCCAGATCCCGCCGCATTGTTATCAATAGAAGAAATGCGTCCCCAGAAGTACTTCGGATCAGTGAAGGTCTGCCCAATCATTTCGGAGCCAACCACCTTGCCGCTTGCATCCGTGATGAGACTACCGCTCGCCTGTGCAGGCATGATAACCTGTGAAATACCTGTCATCGTCAGCGGGTAGGCGATACCGCAAATCACCAGCAAAACGAGGCTGAGACGCAAATTTTTCAATATCATATCCGTTCACCTTAGCTTTCTTTTTTCAATATGAATTACACCAGATTCAATCCGGTCAAAATCAAGTCAATCAGCTTGATTCCCACGAACGGAACGATAATTCCACCCAAACCATAGATCACCAGGTTACGGCTGAGCAGCTTTGTCGCGCTCATCGGCGTGTATTTCACACCTTTCATCGCCAGCGGAATCAGGATCGGGATAATGATCGCATTGAAGATCAACGCGGACAAAATCGCACTTTGCGGTGTAGCCAGGCCCATGATGTTGAGCGCACTCATTTGCGGGATCGCCAGCATGAACATCGCTGGAATGATCGCGAAGTATTTCGCTACGTCATTGGCAATACTGAAGGTCGTCAATGCACCACGTGTCATCAAAAGCTGTTTGCCAATCGCTACGACCTCGATGATTTTGGTCGGGTCAGAATCCAGATCGACCATGTTCGCTGCTTCCTTCGCCGCTACCGTACCCGTATTCATCGCCAAACCAACATCAGCCTGTGCGAGGGCTGGCGCGTCATTCGTACCGTCACCTGTCATCGCGACCAGCTTGCCTGCCGCTTGTTCTTTACGGATCAACGCAATCTTGTCTTCCGGCTTGGCTTCCGCTACGAAATCGTCCACACCTGCTTCGCGGGCAATCGTTGCAGCTGTCAGCGGGTTATCTCCCGTGCACATCACTGTGCGGATACCCATGCGGCGCAGCTCTTCAAAACGTTCCCGCATGCCCGGCTTCACAGTATCTTTCAAATAGATCAGACCAAGGATCGTATTTCCTTCTGCTACAGCCAACGGTGTGCCGCCAGCCGTTGCAATCCGATTTGCTTTTTCATCCAAATCAGCAGGGATTTTCCCCCCTTGCTCGACCACGTATTTCTTGATGGCGTCGACGGCCCCTTTTCGGATGAGTACGCCGCTTACCAGATTCGTCCCGCTCATTCTTGTTTCAGCGCGGAACTCCACGCCTTCGGAACCCGGTAATTCAAGTTCAGCAGGTGCCAGACCTTGTTTTTTCGCCAGCTCTACAACAGAGCGTCCTTCCGGTGTTTCGTCATGAACGGAGCTTTGTGCAGCTACTCGGTTCAATTCTGTGCTTTTGCTGTTACCTACGGTGACAAACTCGGCAGCCATCCGGTTTCCGTGAGTGATCGTTCCCGTTTTATCCAAAATAATTGTGTTGATGTCTCCGGATGCCTCGACTGCCTTCCCGGACATGGCAATGACGTTAAACTGTGTGACCCGGTCCATACCTGCAATCCCGATCGCTGACAAGAGTCCGCCAATCGTGGTCGGAATCAAGCAGACGAGGAGAGCAATCAATGTCGCAACCGGAATCGCTGCATTCACATAGTTGGCGATCGGCTGCAAGGTCGTGCAGACGATCAGGAATATCAATGTCAAGCTGACCAAGAGCGTATTCAATGCAATTTCATTCGGGGTCTTCTGTCTTTTCGCACCCTCTACCAACGAAATCATGCGATCCAAAAACGATTCACCAGGATCAGTCGTCACGCGGACACGGATGCGGTCACTGACGACACGCGTACCTCCTGTGACAGAGCTGAAATCGCCGCCTGCTTCTTTAATCACCGGAGCAGATTCCCCGGTAATGGCTGACTCGTCGACAGACGCGACACCCTCAACGATTTCCCCGTCAGATGGAATCAGCTCGCCTGCTTCCACTATGACTAGATCGCCTTTTCGCAGTTCTGTAGAGCTGACGACTTGAATGCGACCATCTTTCCCCACTTTTTTTGCTTGCGTGTCCTGCTTCGTTTTTTTCAAGCTCTCTGCCTGCGCTTTGCCGCGCCCTTCTGCCAAGGCTTCTGCGAAGTTTGCAAACAAAATCGTCACAAACAGGATAAAGCTGACGACGCCGTTGTACAGCGGGTCCGAAGCTCCCCCGAACAAATTTGGTGCAAACGTCAGGAGAAGCGTAATGAAGAACCCGATCTCTACCACGAACATGACTGGATTTTTCATCATCACACGCGGGTCCAATTTTTTGAAAGACTCGACAAAGGCCCGCTGGTACAAATCTTTAGGAAGCGCAACCGTGCGCGTTCTACTCATGGAAAATTACTCCTTTGCCTCTAGTATTCATTTTCAATTTGAAGTTGAACTACCTCTTATTAACGGATTGTGAGCCACTCGGCGATTGGGCCTAGTGCAAGCACAGGCAGGAATGTCAGTGCACCTACGATTACCACAGTCGCAATCAGAATCACCGTGAATACACTATTGTCTGTGCGAAGTGTACCCATTGTTTCCGGTACCGGGGTTTTTGCGAGCAAGGAGCCTGCTACCGCCAGCATCGTAATGATCGAGACGTAACGACCAAACAGCATGACGAGTCCGGTAGAAATGTTCCAGAATGGTGTGTTGTCACCTAATCCTTCAAAACCGGAGCCGTTATTGGCTGCCGAAGAAGTGTACTCGTACAGCACTTGTGAAATGCCGTGGAAGCCTGGGTTCGACACTGCGGATGAACCCATTTCTGTCGCCAGTGCAATTGCAGTCGGCGCCAAAATAATCAGGGGATGGACGAGAATCGCGATGGCGATCAGCTTCATCTCTTTTCCTTCGATTTTGCGACCGAGGAATTCAGGTGTACGCCCTACCATCAAGCCCGCCAAGAATACTGCCAAAATCGCATACATCAAAATGTTGATCGTTCCGACACCATCACCGCCGAATACGCAGTTCAACATCATTTCGCCGAGCGGAACCAAACCGCCAAGTGGTGTCAATGTATCGTGCATGTTGTTCACGGTTCCTGTCGTTGCCGCTGTTGTCACGGCAGTGAACAAGGCGCTTTGTGCGATACCAAATCGGACTTCTTTTCCTTCCATGCTGCCCATCTCTTGTGACAGGCCAGCCCGTTCCAGCGCAGGGTTGCCACTTACTTCATTGGCGTATGCCGTAATCAGGAACGCCAGGAACATCACGAACATGGCTCCAAAAATAACCCAGCCTTGCTTGCGGCTTTTCGCCATGAAGCCGAATGCGAATGGCAGTGCCGCCGGGATCAAGAACATCGATAAAATTTCCATCACGTTCGAAAGAGGTGTCGGGTTTTCAAATGGATGCGCAGAGTTTACACCAAAGAATCCGCCTCCGTTTGTTCCCAAGTGCTTAATCGATACGAGTGAAGCGACCGGACCGCGAGCGATTTGTTGCTCCGCTCCGCTAAGAGTTGTCGCTGTTGCAGTCGGCTCCATCGTCTGCGGCACGCCTTGGGACACCAAGAGCAATGTCACAACAATCGCCAGTGGAATCAGCACCCGTGTATGAGCACGTACCAGGTCAACGTAGTAGTTACCAATGCTGCGCTGTCCAGTCAGCCCGCGCATGAAGGCCATCACGACCGCGATCCCTGTCGCTGGCGTCGTAAACATCAGGTAAATAATGACCAGCATCTGCGATAGATACGACAATCCGCTCTCCCCGCTGTAATGCTGAAGATTCGTATTCGTCAAAAAGCTGACAGCTGTGTTAAACGAGAGCAACGGCTCCATCGCCGCAATTCCACTTGGGTTACCAGGCAGCATCCCTTGCAAACGAAGCAAGAGATAGGCAATGGCTACCATCGAAATGTTGCTGACCAGAACAGCCATTGCATACTGCTTCCAGGTCATATCTGATACGCGAATGCCAGACAGCTTGTATATCGCTCTTTCTACCCCGCCAAAAACGCTGTCCAGTCTAGTCGTCTCCAGCGAAAAGGAGCGCGCCAAATATTTTCCCATCGGTATGGCGAGCACGAAAAGCACCACCAAAACCAACGCTATTTGTATAAAGTCCACGACAGTTCCTCCTACTCCCTCTAAAAAATGGTTCCAATTGAATGAATCGTTCGATCAGCCTCTAGTATTTTTCCGGGTAAATCAGGGCGTGGCACAAGTACATCGCAAGCCCTGCCACAATCAACAACAACCAGATCATTTCTCTTTCCCTCCCTGTTCTCTTACCACGGCGTCACAAAACTTGATGAGTGCAAAAAATACACCGAATGAAAGCGCCAAGAGCAGTATGGAAACCACGTCCATGCAATGTCCCTCCTTTTTTTGCAGTACTAACTATCCCGTAAAGTCTGGCCGACTCGTCTCTCTCGCTTCCCCTGTACAGGCCTTCTTTTTTAAAAAACCTGCCATTTGGGAAAAAAATAGACCAATGCTTACGATTTCCCCGAAAGATCGCCATATTTGACCGAACGGAGGATGAACAGACGAACGAAGTCGCCCGCATCCCGTGGCAAATAAAACGATCCTTTGTATCGGAGAAAAAGTACTCATTGGTCTACCTAACGCCCAGCCGACTTGAAGTTGCCTTCTTTGCGTTTTGTCTCCCGTTTCCTTTTTCCGAAAACAGCTATTTACTTGTAAGTAAAACGGTCATTAACCGTTTTTGAGCAAAACGAAAAGACCTGCATTACATTTCGAGTCAACCCTTGTCGTCCTAAAAGGATAACAAAAAGGCCTCCTCAAATAGGCGGTCTTTAGACCTCCCTCGCTTTAGCCGACGAAGTTAGCTGACGGGTAGGATGGCGAAAGAGTTTCTCATCCCTCCCACGATTCATGCGTGGGATTAACCCCTACTGATTGGGTCCTCCGTTCCCGAGTGCCTCGGGATTTGGCCATATTTGCAATTGTTGGTTACGAGTCTCATTATACGTCCGGCATAATCGGATGTTAATGTCCTATTTCTGTCTTTTTCACACGATTTTTGCGTTCTTTATCCGTGTAAGCGATTTAAACCTATCAGGCCTCATCCGATCATGATATTTCATCGTTTATCTTCCATTTTCGTATTATTTTCCCCATACGGCAAGAGCAAACGCACCCGATTGTTGCATCCACTCTTCCAAATTCTCCGCAGGTAGTGGCTTACTGCAATAGTAGCCCTGCATTTCATCACACTGCTGCTCACGTAAAAAGGCCAGCTGAACTTCGTTCTCCACCCCCTCCGCCAGCACGTTCATCTGCAAGCTGTGCGCCATGGCAATGATCGACTTGGCGATGACGGCATCTTCGTTTTCTGTAATATCATTCACAAACGACCGATCGATCTTCAATCGGTTAATGGGAAAATCGCGTAAGTAGCTAAGCGAGGAGTAGCCTGTCCCAAAATCGTCGATGGACAGCCATATCCCGAGATTTTTCAGCTCATGCAGGATTCCAATGACCCGCGTGGCGTTTTGCATGACGGCACTTTCCGTAATCTCCAGCTCCAGGAATTGCGGCTGCATCTGCGTTTCTTGCAACACCTGCTTGATCACGCCGACCAAATTCTCCTGCTGAAATTGGCGGGCCGAGAGATTCACCGCTATGCGCAGGGGAGGAAAGCCTGCTTCTGCCCATGCTTTGTTTTGCTGGCAAGCTGTCCGAAGCACCCATTCCCCAATAGGAACGATTAATCCCGTCTCTTCAGCCAAGGGGATGAATTCGGCGGGAGAGACCATGCCCCATTCAGGATGCTGCCATCTGAGCAGAGCCTCCACCCCGACCACCTGATTTGTTTTACAATCGAGCTGCGGCTGATAATGCAGGCAAAACTCATTGCGCTCCAACGCTTTGCGCAACTCCTGCTCGACCGCCAGCCTCTCCACCGCATGAAGGCTCATCGTGGACGAGTACAGGTTGTACCGATTCCTGCCCTTTTCTTTGGCACTGTACATGGCGGCGTCCGCATGCTTCATGAGGGTTTGCGTATCCTCCCCGTCTCTTGGGAAAATACTGATCCCGATACTGGTCGTGACAATGCATTCCCGATCCTCCACCTGAAGCGGCGACTGCAAGGACGCAATGATCCGATCCGCCAAAGAAATTACCTCTGTCTCATCAGAAATCGCAGGAAAAATCATCGTAAACTCATCCCCGCCCATGCGAGCCAGTATGCCTGCCGATCCGACCTTTTCCTTTAATCGATAAGAGAGCGACTGGAGCAAGCAGTCCTCGAAATAATGCCCCAAGGAATCGTTGATGTATTTAAAACGATCCAAATCAAAAAATAGGATCGCCATCATCTGCCCTTGCTGCTTCGCCTGGGATAGCGCAATCGTCAGCTCCGCCTCGAAAAGTCGACGGTTCGGCAAATCTGTCAACGCATCGTGGTAAGCCATGTGATTGATCGTCTGTTCTGCCTGCCTGCGATCCGTCACGTCGCGGATAATCCCACGCAGCCCCGTGACACCGCCCGACTTTTCGCTGATTTTCACAATGGAGCCTTCCACTAAACGCCTCTGACCGTTTCGCTGGACAAACGCCCAGTCCATTTGCTGGACAGGCGTCCCGGTATGCGATACCCACCGAAACGCATGCTTTAGCTTTAGGGCATCTTGTTTGCCCATATACTCCTGATAGCTTGCTCCCAACAGCTCATGTGCAGGTGCTCCAAGTATTTCAGAAAGTGCTGGATTCACAGCGAGAAACCGACCTCGTTCGTCCAATTCGTAATAACCGTCTTTGATGCTCTCCAATATCGAGCGAATCTTCCTTTCCTCGTTCTCCCAATACGTTTGCACCAGCTGATGCGTATCACGGGCGTACCTCAGGGCCATGCGATAACAGATTGCCATGATGATCACGACAGGCAATAACCCAGCCAGCCATACACTCCCACGCGTTTCCTCCGTCAAGAAGAGCAGCGACAAGACAATTACAAGCACGAACGAGGCAACCGCAGCAGCCAGCTGTAACGCCATTTGTTTTTGTCTCTCGATCCGTTGCTGCTCTAGCCATAGTCCCATTCCCATCACCTAAGTCTTGAATCTGCGAATCAAACTTTTTTGTTGGTGGGCTAGCTTGCTGAGTGAATCAATGCACTCACGAAACGCCTCCACCGCACTGTTTTGCTGATAGGCCGCTTGTGCCACTTGATCAGCCCGCTCAGATGCAGTCTTCGCGATTTGTGCCAGCTGACCCATTTGGGCTGTCACCGTCACTGTTTTGCCCGAGGTATGATCCAGTCCAGTCGCGACTTGGTTAATGTGCAAGGATACTTGCTGAACCGCCAGACTGATTTTTGCAAAAGCATCTCCTGCTTCCTTTACGACCGTCACGCCGGAAGCGACTTCTGTATTTCCGCTTTCGATGGACCCTACTGCCCGGGCAACATCCTGTCGCATCTGCTCGAGCATGTCGGCAATCTGCTCCGCGGCCTGCTTGGATTGATCTGCGAGCTTTCTCACTTCCCCGGCTACCACGGCGAAGCCTTTGCCTGACGCTCCTGCACGTGCAGCTTCAATCGCGGCATTGATTGCCAAAAGATTCGTCTGATTCGCCATCGCCTTAATGATAGCCACACACTCTTCAATTTCCCTCGATCGAGTGCCCAGCTGCGTCACGGCTTTCTCTGTCGTGGTAAAAGCAGCCGCAATGTCTGCCATCTGCTGCACCGTTTTCGCAATGACCTCCGTTCCCGTCTCGGCCGCCGCAGAGGCGCTATTGGCTGATCCGAAGACATGCTGCGAGTACTCCTCCATTTGCTTCACAGCTTCTTCTACACGTTCCATCGAATCGACGGTTTGATCGGAGCCTTTCATTTGCTCCCCAGCGCCATCTACCAGCTCTTGCATCGCTCCGACAACCGATCGGCTGTTTTCCGTTGCCTGCAAGGCATTCGTCGCCAGCTCCTCAGAGGCATGTGCTACATGATCAGCTCCCGTACTGATTTGCCCGATCAAATTGCGCAAATTACGTGCCATCTGGTTAATCGCTTGCGCTACCTGCCCCACCTCATCCCGCGTAGCGATCTGGATCTCTGCTCCCGCCAAATCTCCTGCTGCCATTGTTTCTGTCGCATCGGCAATGACACGAATGGATCGGCTAATTCGACCAGAGATGACCCAGCCCAATCCGATGATCAACATAAACATCACAACACTTGTCACATGAATGTAGGACAGCTCTTGGAGCACGGTCTCTTCTACTTGCCTAACCGCTCCATCTCCCTGGACCAAGGTGGCAGTATAGCGGGCATTGATTTCCACCAGCTTTGTGTAATAGAACTGCCCCAGCACTCCGATTAGCAGAGCCGCAGCGACAAAGCCGCACATGATTTTGGAACGCAACGATACGTTCACGTGAGTACACCTCCGTATGTCATTCATAGCTGTTTGGTTACCAGAACAGTTGCAGTCCCATATCAATCAGCTTGATTCCGATAAAAGGAAAAAGGATTCCTCCTACGCCGTAAATCAACAAGTTCCGGACGAGAAGCTGGTTCGCATTCATCGGAACATAGCGCACTCCCCGCAAAGCCAGCGGGATTAACAATGGGATAATGATCGCATTGAATAAGAGTGCGGATAGAACAGCACTGGACGGGGACTGCAGGTTCATGATGTTCAAAAGCTGCATCTCGGGTACTTGCTCGACCAGCATCGCAGGTATGATCGCAAAATACTTGGAAAAGTCGTTCGCGATACTAAAGGTCGTCAATGCGCCGCGAGTCATGAGCAGTTGCTTCCCGATGGAAATGACCTGCAAAATCTTCGTAGGGTCTGAATCGAGATCGACCATGTTGGCCGCTTCCTTCGCTGCGGTTGTCCCGCTGTTCATTGCAATACCTACATCGGCTTGAGCCAGCGCTGGCGCATCATTCGTGCCATCACCGGTCATCGCAACCATTTTCCCTTGTGCCTGCTCTTCCCGGACAATCCTGATTTTGTCCTCCGGCTTGCTCTCGGCGATGAAGTCATCTACGCCTGCCTCTTTGGCGATGGTGGCCGCTGTCAGTGGATTGTCACCTGTGCACATCACCGTCCTGATGCCCATTTTCCGCAATTCTTCAAAACGCTCACGAATCCCCGGCTTCACCGTATCCTTCAAGTAAATCAGGCCAAGAACCTGACTGTCTTTGCATACAGCGAGCGGAGTGCCGCCTTGCATTGAGATTCGCGCGCTTTTTTCTTCAAGATCTGGCGGAACCAAGCCACCGCGCTCCCTGATATAGGCACTGATGGCGCTAACTGCTCCTTTTCGATAGTGGACGCCTTTATAATTCAAGCCGCTCATGCGCTCCTCGGCAGTAAACGGGATAATCTCTCCTTCGTACGCTTTGACATCGCAGACAACATGGTTTGCTTGGGCGAGCATCATGACTGAGCTTCCCTCTGGCGTATCATCGAACAGCGAAGTAAGCACAGCGACTTCCATCAGTTCTTTCTGGTCGACTCCCGCTACGGGAACGAATTCTGCCGCCAGTCGGTTTCCGTACGTGATCGTGCCTGTCTTGTCCAAAATGATCGTGTTGACATCCCCAGCCGCTTCTACTGCCTTACCCGACATGGCAATGACACCAAAGCGCGTGACACGATCCATCCCCGCGATGCCAATGGCCGATAACAAGCCGCCAATCGTGGTCGGAATGAGACACACGAGCAAAACGACCAAAACGGAGATATCCAGCTCGATCCCCACATATGCTGCAATCGGAACCAGCGTGACGACGACAATCAAAAAAATAAGCGTGAAGACGATAAGAACTGTATTCAAGGCAATTTCATTCGGTGCTTTTTGACGTTTGGCCCCTTCAATGAGCATAATCATCCGATCCAAAAAAGAGTCCCCGGGGTTCGTCGTAATTTTCACGACGATAGAGTCACTAATGACACGTGTCCCACCCGTTACAGATGTCTGGTCACTGCCCGCCCTTTTGATGACCGGAGCCGATTCGCCCGTGATTGCAGATTCATCGATCGAGGCCAAGCCATCGATAATGTCACCATCCCCTGGGATGATATCTCCTGTTTCGACCAAGACCCTATCACCTTTGCGCAGTTCGCCAGATGAAATCACCTGCACACTGCCATCGGCTTTGAGTCGCTTGGCCTCCGTATCCCGCTTGGCTCGTCGCAATGTATCTGCTTGTGCTTTCCCGCGGCCTTCCGCCAATGCCTCAGCGAAATTCGCGAACAACACCGTGAATAATAAAACGGAAAAGACAACTGTATTCCACCCTACTTGATCCTCCGTACCAAAATACTTCGGAAACAACAGCATCAGCAAAATCAGAATCGTCCCGAGCTCTACGACAAACAGCACAGGATTCGACTTCATGACCAGCGGATTCAGCTTGCGAAAACTATCAAGCAGGGCCTTTCCTATCAATTGTTTCATAGCTCCTCCACATGCAATAACGCATAGATCAAATAGAGAAAAATACCAACAGCAAAAATGGAGACGATCACCACAGGAATGTTTTCCCCCTCTTTTTTCGTAGGTTGACAGCCCCAAGACGGCTGAGTAATATTAGGCACAATGATAAATTATGGGAGGTATGGCGTTTGGCCATCTCTAACAAAAAAAAGCTGGAAGCCGAAATCAGCGAAGCATTCATAAAATTTCAGCGCGAACTGATAGGTCGAGGTCCGCAGGAAGCCAAGACCTACATCGTTGGTGATATGGTCATCGCAAGGTTCAAAGGCGTTCTTACCGTCGAAGAAAAGCATCTGTCCAGTCACGATAAAGGTCGCCGCATCGTCAAAGAAATGCGCGAGATTCTCCGTGAAATGTACAGCGAAGAGTCGGAAGAAATCGTAGAAAAGCTGACAAGCTGCAAGGTTCTATCGAGTCATAGCGACATCAGCACGAAAATGGGTGAACGGATCGAGGTTTATGTATTGGACAAGGACCTCGAAAAGATATTGGGCTAATTTTACGAAATGCGGCTCCGCCTTATTTGCAGGCGGAGCCTTTTCTATTCCCCTCTTACCCACTCATCTGTTCAGCCAACCAGCCGTAGCCTTTATACCCGGGCTGACTCACGATGACGTGATTCGCCCCAAGCGCCTTGTATAACAGTGCGTTCCGATGCTCCTGGGTCATCACAAAAATGCGGCAGGTTCCCAGCTGTTTGAACAGGGTAAGGAAGTCGCGACCCTCCACCCACTCATCGGGAAAGATGTAGACGGAATGATAAAGCAGCAATGATTCCTGATCGCGGTAGTACTCATCAAATGAAATGGGCAAAAAACGCTGAATCGTCTTGTCTCCAGGCCCTGCTGTCAATGAAAAGGCACCAGGATTTCTTCCCCAAAAAGCAGGTAAACTGTCGCAGCATAGTGTCTGGACAAAAGAAGTGAATGCTTCCCCCTTGCCAATTACGAGATAATGCTTCATAGCAACGCCTCCCTTTCCCTTATTGGAGATCCTCGATGGACGAGATGTTCATGTACGAAGGAACCACGAGTCCAATTTTGGTTCCTTCGAGATTCGGACCCAAATCCTCGATTTTCCCACCGAATTTTTTCAAATAACTCGCATCTGTAGACGGCAGCCAAGACGCAACCATTCCATCTACATCCCCAATGGCCACTCCTGCCCACATCGGTCCAGTCTGCACCTGGCTCAATTCGACTTCATACCCCAGCTTCTGCTCCAGCACATGCTCTACAACGTGCGTACTGGCAATCTCAGAATCCCATGCTACATAGGCCAGAGTCAGCTTCGCTTTTTGGACAGGCTGGATGCCATCCACCCATTTCGCTACTTTGGCTTCGTTGTTTTTTACCCATTCCGCAGCGGCCACTTCTGGTTCTTTTCCATCAATCATTTGGACCATGACCGACTCCATATCGGCTGGCTCCCACCAGAACTTATCCAGAAATTGATAGGCAGCAGGCTGATCCTCTTTCAGCCCTTTGCGCACGATGGTATGGATTTGTTCCGCTCCACCAAAGCCGTTCATCGGGTCCGCCAAATATTTCAAATCCATCTTTTTAAACATCCAATGCGGCGTCCAGCCCGTAATGATAATCGGTTCCTTCGCTTCGTACGCCTTGATCAAAGTCGCTGTCATTGCTGCATCGGAGCCTTCGACGAGCTGCCATTTATCCAATCCGTACAGGTTCATGACTTCCTCTGTCTTCACCATCGAGCCTGATCCTGCGTCGATTCCGATGATTTTATAGTCGAGTTTTTCTCCTATTGCGTTATCCGACGTCTCAGAAGAAATAGGACCGATCACCGTAGCTGTCGGTATTTGTGTGCTTGTGCTTTGACTGGAGCAGCCTGCCAGCCAAGTGGTAGCTCCCATCATCACTGCCAATAAAGCTGGAACCATTTTGTTCATCATGTGTTTCTCTCCTTTTTTCCTGCATGTTGAGTAAGCCGATCCAGGACGATAGCGATGATCACGATGGATAGCCCCGCCTCGAATCCTCTTCCTATGTCCACTTGTGATACGGCACGATACACGTCTGCTCCCAAGCCTTTCGCCCCGATCATGGCCGCTATGACCACCATCGACAGAGCGAGCATGATGCACTGATTGACTCCCGCCAAGATCGTCGATTTCGCATACGGCAGTTGTACTTTCACGAGCTTTTGCCAGCCAGTTGAGCCAAAGGCGTCCGCCGCTTCCTCCATTTCTGCTGGTACCTGACGTATGCCTAAGTTCGTGAGACGCACGATTGGCGGCAGAGCAAAAATAACGGAGGCAATGACTCCCGGCACCTCGCCCAAGCCAAAGAAAAAGATCGCGGGAATCAAGTAAACGAACGCTGGCATCGTCTGCATCAAATCCAGTACTGGCGTAACCAGATTGCGAAACGTATCGTGTCTCGCGCAAAGAATGCCCACCGGAATCCCGACGGCGATCGAAATCATGGTGGAAGTAAGGACGAGTCCCAATGTCTCCATCGTTTCATCCCAGTATCCCAAGTTGTGGATGAGGGAAAGCCCGATAACCGTAAAGACCATGGACGCTCTCCCTGAAAAAACCCACGCGGCGGCTCCTAGCAACAAGATGAGAATCAGCGAAGGTATCTCTGCCAAAACCGTGGAACAGTAAGTCACCATCGTAGAAATGACGATAGACACCGGATCAAACAATACCCCTTTGTACTGGCCCAGCACCTCCACGAACCCTTCCACCCATTGGCCAATCGGCAGCTTAGGCACGGTGTCCATCACTCATCACCTCTGCTCTCTGGTGCTCTTGGACATTGACTTTGCCTACCAGTCCGCCTAGCACGGCTCCTTTTACAATGACACCCAACAAACGCTGTTGTTCGCCCACTACCGCAATCGGGACGTGCAGGTCTGCCATCATCGGGAACAAACTGTGCAGGCGTGCGTCAGGTGAAACGGTAGGGAGATCGGTTTTCATGATCGTCAAAAGCGAATCCCCTGTACCGATTGCGAGTGATACGTCATACGCCGTAATCAGGCCGAGAAGTGTGCGCTTTTTGTCCACGACGTACAAGCTGGACACGCCGTTATCCATCATGAGTTGCAGCGCCACTCGCGCCCCTTTGTCAGGCGTGATTGCTTCTGCCCGTTTCATCACATTTTCAGCAACGAGCACCCTGGACAGGTCGGCATCCTCGACGAACTTCCGCACGAACTCATCCGCTGGGTCTGCCATGATTTCTTCCGGGCGGCCGATCTGGATGATCTGCCCGTCTTTCATAAAGGCAATCCGATCGCCCAGTCGCAACGCCTCGTGCAAGTCATGTGTAATGAACAAGATCGTCTTTTTCATCGTCATCTGAAGCTCCAGCAGCTCATCCTGCATATCTTTTCGAATGAGCGGGTCCAGTGCACTGAACGCTTCGTCCATCAAGAGAATGTCTGGATTATTAGCCAACGCCCGCGCCAATCCGACCCGCTGGCGCATACCTCCGCTCAATTGATCCGGGTACGCATTTTCCCACTCGGTTAATCCAACGAGAGCGAGCGCTTCCCGTGCTTTTTCTTGCCGGAGCCCTGGCGGTACTTGTTGAATCTCCAAGCCAAACTCGACGTTTTCCCGTACCGTCCGCTGTGGAAACAAGGCGAAATTTTGGAAAACCATCCCGAGCTTCTTCCTCCGCACCTCACGCAAAGCCGTTGCCTTCATATCCACGATCTCTTCCCCATCGATCTCGATGCTTCCGCTCGTTGGGTCAATCAGTCGATTGCAAAGTCGGATTAAGGTTGATTTGCCACTGCCGGACAGACCCATGATGACGAAGATTTCACCTTCCTCGACTTCAAAGCTAACCTGATTTACACCGATAGACTGGCCGGTTTGCTTGTAAATTTGTTCTTTCGCGCGTCCTTCCGCCAGCAGCTTCAAGGCTAACTCGGGCTGCTTGCCGAATACTTTTGTCAGTTGATGGACTTTCATTTTGGGCATGGTATCCCTCATCTTTCGTTTTTTCGTGAATGAAAAAAGCCCGCGAAGTTTCCACACTCCAGCAAAACCAAGCATGCACGCTTGATTTTTACTCGTGTTGAAAATCCGCAGGCTTACGTAATACCTGGCGTCCGTTTTCAGGACTCCCTGTACTCTGTCTTCCTGATTTCGATTGTCAGCGGTTTATGTCTTACCGACTGCCTCCCCGTGATCCACATCATTTCGTTCACGTCTGTATCGCGTAAGCTGCTTGTCGGTATTTCCATAAAAAATAGGCCGATGCAGGCTTTTTCTCCAGAACAAAGGTCCCAAAGAAAAAGCCTGCATCGGCCTATCACACGCCCGCAAGGAATGTCCTTGTTGCGCATTATATGCCTAGACTTTATCTATCCATGACCTTCCCTGCTTTGGCCGACGAGGTTAGCTGACGGGTAGGATGGCAGAGAAGACTTTTCCTCATCCCTCCTGATCACTCAGGATTAACCCCAAAAAGATTGGTTCCCCCGCTTCCGAGAATCTCGGAACTAGGCCGTATGTGTTTTGTTGCTTATTTGATCGTGATTGTGATTTGATTATACGCTCGCTTCCAGTTATTGTGAACGTTCGTTTAACTTCATTTTAAACCGATTATGGCTTTCTTTATGAGGCGGATTGGATTAGCTGGTGGTTGCTCATTCAATCAAGATATTAGTGCCGTATACTCGCTGTTTTGGTGGGGAGGAAACAGGAGAAAACGCTCAGCTTCTTGGAACACCTGCTGGGAAGCATGTGGTGCCCGGCTCCGTGAAAAAAAGCGAAACCGCGTCCAAAGTGGTCCACTCAAGATGTGTCTCAGAGGTGGACGCTAAAGGCAGTTTCTCTTTTTTTCACTGCGCCTCGGTAGGTGTGTCCAAAGATCTTCGCTTATTTCTCCTGTTTCCTCTACGAGCTATTGAGTTTCTACATGCTTTTTTGAAGACTTCTTGAATGCCTCTTTCAAGTTGTAGAACAACGCCGCTTGGGAAGAAGAACATTACACCGGCTTACAATAAATTTAAAATCATAATGCTAAATATGACCTTTACAATCGTCTATCTTCTTCGAGAATATTCCCTAAAATTATATACACAATATTTAAAACAGGGATCAAAACAATAAAAATAAGTCTCACAATCAATGAAGAGATACCAAAAAAATCTGCAATACCACCACAAACACCTAAAATAGATTTGTCAGTAGAAGATCTTTTCAACTGTCTCCTCATTAATTAATCTCCTAACATTTAATTTGAATATTCATTCATTATTTGGTGTCAGATAAACTAAGTGTAGTATCATAATCATCATTTCCTACATTAAAATAAAGTTTCGCCGTAGCTGATACAGGTGGTAGAGGTAGACTAAATGTATAAGTAAAATCCATTTGACTATAAGCATATTTCGAACTAGTTTCTTTTGCTCTGTGTATAGTCACAGTAGGAGTAGTAAAAGTTCCTCCAATTACGGCAACAGTCGGATTATAAGCTTTTGATATGAAATCATTATCTTTACCTTTTACAATAGTATAGTCATTGTAGTAAGAATAATTGACAGTTCCTGTAGCCCAGTAAGACTCAACTGTGTAACTCCCAGGACAATATCCGAAAAAATATTAGAGTGTACCAGATTGGATACATTTCAGACATTAGACGGCCTTTACCAATATGCGGGTCTAGTGAAAGATGTAAAAATTCAAGTGTTGCTTTACGATACGATTTTGAAATACGCTCGTGAGCATGGAACTCCTGTTTATCTTGCCCGCGCACTTTTCCAAAAATATTTGATTAAGCGTAAAGACTTAGCTCGACGGGAACAGTCCTACAACGAAGGAAAAGAGCTAGTGCACTACTTGCATTACCTCCATGAAAATGATCAGGTAATTGCTCTCTACCGACTGGGATTACAAGCGTTTAGCTTGAAATTTTATGGAGATCCTTATGGGTATCCAACAGTTGGATGGGGACATTTGATTACAAAGACTAAAACATATACTAAAAATACAACAGGTAATCCAAATGATTCTCTTCTATCCCAAGCACAAGCTGATGCTCTATCAAACTCTTTAAATCTAGGTTATACTTCACCAATTTCTCAGTCTAAGGCAAATACTTTTTTTGCTGATGATACTGCAAGTGCTGTAGCGGCAGTAAATAAATTAGTACTTCCTACAGGTTGTCAATTTACACAATCTCAGTTTGATGCACTTGTTTCGCTCACTTTTAATGGAGGTCCTGGGGTGCTAAAAACCCCAGATGTAAAAGCTATGCTTGCCTATACGTTTATATATCCTTTTATTGGCCCACTTACACCAGCTGAAAGTGATACTTGTTCAAAATTAGTCAGCAAAGCATTTTCATATGATAAAAATTTAAAAGCAAGAAGAAATGAAGAAGCAACTTTATTTTGTAAAGGCATGCCATATACTCACAAATATCCAGTATATACACTATAGTTTAATCGTTTTACGACATAAACAAGAAAGGTCAGCCTTTAGGCTGACCTTTCTTGTTTTAAAAATTATATTCACAGGCATTTTCAGAATCGCTTATAGGATATCCTTACCTTCCTCGATATTTTCTATTCTATTAGCACAGAACTTATTACATAACCTTAATTCATTTAATCAGTAATTTTTTTAAGCTCAAAAATAGTTGCCTCTGATAACAAGATAAGCCTATCGTTATTAACAACAAAAAAACTTACACTTACAGGTATGCTCATTTTTGTAGAAGGGTCACTTATATCTATTACTTTTACTACATCATTTTCATTTAAGTCTGGGATATGTATTTTATATAATCTATAAAAAGAGAGAGAGTTATAGCATGTCGCTGTAATCTCATATAATGGATTTTTTAGTTCATATTGATATTTCTTATAGTTTTTAAGTCCATTTGATGAAAAAAAGTCTTTTTTGATTATAATTTCATCTCCAATAAATTTTTGCCCTGTTGGATATTCAGAAGCATCATTATATGAATTTGCAAATCCTAAAAGCTTCTCAACTTTCCAAGTTCCATAGAAATATTTTTCAGTTTCACTATCCAAATTTATATTTTCTGCATTAAGACAATATTCGGATGTGTTTTTTGGAATAATAGACTCATCCGTTTCAGGTTTAGGCTCACTAGAAGTATTTGGATTTGATGTCATTTCAACATTTCCACAAGCCGATGCTAGCATCAACATTATCATAATACAAACCAATAATATTTTTTTCATATTTCACACTCTTTTTTATTTTTTTGATTGTGTCACAATCTCTTCAGACATCATATGGCTATTTACTGCGTATAATTTTTTTGCGGTGATAGTAGGATTCAATATGCCAAAACACTGCCGTACGCACTTCATTTGCGTATTTTGAAAAGCTTACCATTAAGCCATTATTGCTTGGCTTTGCCCAAAAGCTCTCCATTGGAGCGTTATCCCAACAGTTCCCTTTCTGGCCTATGGAACACCGATAGCTAAACATCCTTTGATAATCGTTTGAGCACTATCGGCTCACTACGTTTATTATATTCACCTGTTATGACGTTTTGGCATACAAAAAGTTCCAGGGATTTTTCCCTAAATATTTTCGGGTTCTCAAGCTCCGTCTCTGCTATTCCTTCGCATTAATTCGCTTCTGCTTAGACGCATCCATACCCTATTTTGTTTCGAAAGAAGATTGAAAAACACTCTCAGCATCTTCTTAGCATTAGTAAATCCCACATTTTACGGGGTCCCGATAATAGGCATTATGCTAACTAACGTCCGAATCCTCAAATTCGGGCGTTTTTGGCCGTTTTCCGCGATTATCATTTTGGGGGCTGGAGAAAAATCCTTCGAAATGTCCTCCCAACGTGGACAAACGGAATTTTCGGGGTGAAAAGTACGATCTCTCGTTATCTCGCGTTTACTTCGTTTTTCGTGTGTTGATTGAGTATGGGAAGATCGGTAATTACGCGCAACCCCAGGTTGTTAATCGCTACTTCCCCATTGAATCTCCTCAAGGATTTGCTTTCGATACAAACTCAGCAGCCCCCCAGTCCTAGCGCCTCTGGAGCCCACCCCAGCTCCGAAATGAATGGCGGGGGTTTTCAGCTTTTACCACATACAAAAACGTTGTAACGTTTTCAGTTTTGAAGCGCTCCCGACATTCATTTCGGAGCTGACAGTCTAACTCCTTGCGGGGCGTAGGCCGAAGCGTAGACTGGAAATGGGCTTCTTCCCCTCCCCTACAGCCACTTTTACCACAACACCAAAAAGCTCCCGCCTCAATGAATCAGGCAGGAGCTTTGCTTTTCAAAGGTACGATGATTAAACGACGTCGTAGCCTTGGTCTTCGATTGCTTCTTTTACTGCATCGAGAGTCAGGTTGCTCTCGTTGTAGGAAACATCAACCTTTTTATCAGCCAAGTGCACTTTGCCTTCTGCACCCAATTCTTTCAATGTATTCTCGATGCGCGCTACGCATTTGTTGCAAGACATACCTTCTACGTTCAATGTGATATTTGTCATGATCAATCTCTCCTTAGATTTTTATAGTGTATGAGTAAGGCGGACAAAGCCGCTTGTTACTGTTGGTTACAGCTTTACTCGTTGCAGTCTCAGTGCGTTGAGTACGACGGACACAGAGCTGAAGGCCATTGCGGCTCCGGCCAGCCATGGAGCGAGGAAGCCGATTGCGGCAATTGGGATGCCCAATGTGTTGTAGGCCAATGCCCAGAACAGGTTTTGCTTGATGTTGCGGATGGTGCGTTTGCTCATCTCGATAGCGTCTGCCACACTGGTCAGTTCGCCGCGCATCAGGGTAATATCGGCTGCTTCCATCGCCACATCTGTACCTGTACCGATTGCCATACCGACGTCAGCGGTAGCGAGTGCGGGAGCATCGTTGATACCATCGCCGACCATCGCGACTTTTTTGCCTTGTTCTTGCAGTTTTTTTACTTCTGCGGCTTTACCTTCGGGCAGGACTTCTGCGATGACGTGATCGATTCCTGCTTCACGGGCAATGGCCTCGGCAGTTTGACGGTTGTCACCCGTCATCATGATCACAGTCAATCCCATCGCTTTCATGCGCTGAACAGCTTGCTTGGAGGTTGGTTTGATCGTATCCGCTACGGCAATCAAGCCAGCGAGCTTACCTTCGACGACTGCGAGCATCGCCGTTTTACCGGAGCGCTCCAGTGCCAGCATGGTATCAGACACTGATTGGTAAGAGATTTGATGTTTTTCCAGCAAGCGGCGGGTACCGACGAGTACTTCTTTGCCAGCAACCGTTGCCCGGATACCGAAACCAGGAATGGCTTCAAACGAATCGGTATCAGTCAAGGTGATTCCTTTATCCGCAATACCGCGAACGATGGCTTGAGCCAATGGGTGCTCGGAATTTTTCTCAGCGGCACCGACCAAAGAGAGCAGCTCTTGTTCTTCGATATCGATAGCAATGACGTCTGTCAGTTCTGGCTCGCCTTTGGTTACGGTCCCTGTTTTATCGAGGACAATCGTATCCAGATGGTGAGCAGTCTCCAGATGCTCCCCGCCTTTGAACAGGATGCCCAGCTCAGCTGCGCGTCCAGAACCAGCCATGATCGAGGTCGGTGTAGCCAAACCGAGGGCGCATGGGCAAGCGATTACGAGTACAGCAATTGCTTTCTCCAAAGCCTCACCGAAGTTACCAGGTATAACGAAGAAGTACCAGATTAAGAAGGTAAGAATAGCAATTCCTACTACGATTGGGACGAAAATCCCGGAGATGCTGTCAGCTACACGTTGAATCGGTGCTTTTGTTCCTTGTGCTTCTTCCACTACTTTAATAATTTGCGCCAGAGCCGTTTCTTTTCCTACCTTGGTTGCCTGGACTTTCAAGAAGCCGTTTTTGTTCAAGGTGGCGCCGATGACGGTATCGCCTGCGGCTTTATCCACCGGAATACTTTCACCAGTCAGCATGGATTCATCAACTGCGGACTGTCCTTCCATGACGATACCATCGACAGGGACTTTGTCGCCCGGCTTCACATGAACGATGTCACCCAATCTCACTTCTTCTACAGGAATGGTCATTTCTTCGCCATTGCGTACAACTACTGCTGTCTTTGCTTGCAAGCCCATCAGCTTGCGGATCGCTTCCGAAGAGCGTCCCTTCGCTTTCATCTCAAACAATTTGCCCAACACGATCAAGGTGATCAATACCGCACTCGTTTCAAAGTACAGCTCGAGCATATGACCGCCGTGACCGCCAATGGAGTCAATCGCTACCCACAGGCTGTAGAAATAGGCAGCCGAGGTACCGAGGGCGACCAGCACATCCATGTTGGCACTCTTGTTGCGAAGGGCTTTGAAAGCTCCTACGTAAAACTGTGCGCCGATGATGAATTGTACCGGTGTTGCCAACGCAAGCTGTACCCACGGATTCATCAAGATTTCAGGCAGCCAGATAAACGAGGTGAAGGAAAAGTGACTCACCATCGACCAGAGCAGCGGGAGCGACAGAATCGCGGAAATCCAAAACTTGCGGGTATGACGTTTGATTTCTTCCTGGCGACGATCTATTTTTTCTTCTTCTTTTCCCTCTTCCTTACGAGTCGCTTGATACCCCAGCTTCTCTACCTTTTGAATAATGTCAGTCACACTTACCTGTGACGAATCGTACTCGACAGTGGCTGTTTCCATCGCCAGGTTCACGTTTGCCTTCAGAACCCCAGCTGTCTTGTTCAAACCTTTTTCGATCCGTGTGGAGCAAGCCGCACATGTCATTCCCGAGATGTTTAGCTCCACTTTGTCAGTGACGACGCCGTAGCCGAGCGATTCAATTTTGGAGCGGATGTCGTCGATGTTCGTTTTCGTTGGATCGAACACGACTGTGGATTTTTCCAAAGCCAGATTGACGTTGGCGGTCTCCACTCCTTCCATTTTTCCTAAACCCTTTTCGATGCGCAGTGCACAAGCTGCGCAAGTCATCCCTGATATTGCGACTGTTGCCTCTGCTGATTTGGCACTCATTCTAATCCCTCCAAATACCCTTGAGGGGTATATTTTATCGTATCGTTTCCCTTACGTTGTTTCCTGTTCACACCTTTACTATACAATACCCCCTCAGGGTATATCAAGTACTTTTTTCAATTTTTTTCTAAATGGGTTTTACGTGCTGAAAACACAGGGAGAAATGCTGGGTGGTCCTCTATCCTTGGTGCCGGACGAAGCCCTGCCACATGTTTTCCAGTCGCCTTTTTCCTCACTGCGTTCGGGCGGTCTCCTTCCAAACATATGGCAGTACTTCTTAACAGCAAAGTGTTCGCCCTGTTTTTATATCGTTTTGCAGGTTAACGTGAAGGAGAAATACATCCAAGATAATCTTTTACATAGTCGTTCGAGGAGTCTTCTACTTGCTCCAACTTTCATGATGTTTACCACAGCTTCTTCCCCTCCACTACAGCCGCTAAAAAACAACAAAAAAAGCCCCCGGATTAACCGAGGGCAATTGGTCGATCTTCGCTCTCTCTTATTTACCTTGATTCGCTTCTTTCTGATAAGCTACCGCGATTTTCGCAGCTACTTCAGCATTGTGTTTCACCAGCGCGATGTTCGTTGCCAAGCTCTTGCCTTCTGTCAGCTTTTTCACTTTATCGAGCATGAAAGGCGTTACCTGTTTACCTGCAATGTTGTTTTCTTTTGCTTCTGCGAGTGCTTTTTGGATTACAGCCTCGATTTCCTGGTGGTTGAGTGCATCGGATTCTGGTACTGGGTTCGCGATAATCATACCGCCTTTGAGGCCCAGATCCCATTTGGTGTTCATCATCTTACCGACTTCTTCCGGTGTATCGATGCGCATGTCTACGCCAAATCCGCTTTCGCGAGCGAAGAAGGATGGGAATTCATCTGTGCGGTAGCCAACAACTGGTACACCTTGCGTTTCCAAATATTCGAGTGTGCGGCCGATATCGAGGATCGATTTCGCACCTGCGCATACTACCGCTACATCTGTTTGTGCCAGCTCAGTCAGGTCAGCAGATACGTCCCAAGTGATTTCGCCTTCACGGTGTACCCCACCAATACCGCCAGTTGCAAACATGTGGATGCCAGCCATTTCTGCTGCGATCATAGTAGCGGCTACTGTAGTTGCACCGATTTTACCGCTAGCCAAAATGTAAGCGAAGTCGCGACGGCTTACTTTTGCTACATTTTTGTTCGTCGCAAACTCTTCCAGCTCGCTGTCAGTCAAACCGATTTTGATTTTGCCGTCCATGATCCCGATCGTAGCTGGTACGGCACCGTTGTCGCGAATGATTTGTTCTACTTCTTTTGCCATCTCAATGTTTTGCGGGTATGGCATACCGTGCGAAATAATCGTCGTCTCCAGAGCAACTACCGGCAGGTTATTCTCCAGTGCGTGGCGTACTTCCTCAGTAAAGGTCAAATATTGTTTCATCTCTTATCGCTCCTTTTCGAATTGTTCTACGGCCAGTTCCAATTGTTCTGCTTTTAATAGAGGAGATACGGACTGCTCTGTTTGCAATGTCAGAGCTGATGCTGCCAATCCAAGGCGGCACGCTCTCTGGAAAGACTCTCCGTTTACAATGCCATACAAGAGTCCCGACGCGAACGCATCTCCTGCCCCCGTTACATCTACTACTTCCGTTGGATACGGAGACATATGCTCCGCAACGTCCTCGGACTGATAGTAAATTCCTTCTTCACCCAAGGTCACGATGACATGCTTGACGCCTCGTTCCCTGATTTTGCGGCAAGCCTCGGCGCATTCTTCGATCGTCGTGATCTTCATGCCAGCCATCAGCTCGGCTTCTTCGCGATTCGGCAAAATCGCTTCTACTCCGTCCAATTGCTGTGGGAGCTTCTTTGCTTTAATTGAAGAGACCGGGTCAACGAAGAGCAGGATGTTTTCCTCCTGGCAACGTTCGATGATGTAGGCCAAGCAGTCCGCCGGAATGTTTGTATCGATGAAAACCACGTGGGCTGCTGCAATGTGCGACCATTTCTCCGCAAACATCTCTGGTGTGAGAGCATCATAAATATCCATGTTCGCCAAAGAAACAACCATTTCGCCATCAATATCGAGAAGCGCAGTATACGTTCCCGTCCGCTGTGTAGGCAGACGCCATACTTGGCTGATATGCACCCCGTGCTTTTTCGTCTCCTGCAAGAGCCAATCGCCTTCCTTGTCCTCACCAATGCTGGTGATAAGAGACGTATTGCAGCCAAGACGACCGAGGTTCTCCGCGATATTTCGTGCCACTCCTCCACACGATTCCATAATCGTTACAGGATTGGATGAGTGTAGGCGCACCTGCTGCTTGCCACGTGCTTTGCGGTCCAGGTTGGCCCCGCCGATACAAGCAATCATTCCTTCATCACGAAGCACATAAGCCCGTCCTTTTATTTCTCCACGCTTGGTCAGCTGCGCGATGTAGCCAGCTACCGCTGAACGTGAGATACCAATCAGATCGGCCAACTCCTGTTGCGAGATAAAAGGATTTTGCCGGATATGATGAAGGATCTGCATGTCTTTTTCCACGGTCATCCTCCTTTCTTCTGTTTCGCTTTCACAGCTTGTTTACAAACAAAAGTTTATCACAGGGACAATTGTTTGTACAGGCGTGATTTCATTTTATTTATTTATCTAAATTTGACAAATGTGAATGCGAGATGTAGGATTATCTTAAATTAAAGATATCGAAGTTTCGATGAAAAGGAGGGTCCATATGTCTGACAAACCACTGCGAAATGATCCCCTCGATCTTTTTGTAGTATTATCGAGGTCATACAACTGGGTTACCGCTCACTCCAATCGTCACATTCGCCAGCATGGACTTAATCCAACCGAATTCGGAGTTCTAGAGGTATTATTTCATAAAGGTCCTCAACCATTGCAGCAAATTGGCGAAAAAATATTGATCTCCAGCGGAAACATCACGTACGTTGTGGACAAACTCGAAAAGAAGCAACTGCTCATTCGCAAGCCCTGTTCGGCAGACCGCCGCGTCATTTATGCGGAACTCACGGAAAAAGGGCACCAATTTTTGTCTGATATCTTCCCTTCTCATCAACTCTCAATTGAGAAAGCGATGGAAGGTCTCACACCAGAAGAACAACGTCAGGCTATCGAACTGCTAAAAAAGTTGGGACGCACTGCTCAGGCTACTTATTAGATGAGCAGTCCTCTCTCTTCACCACAACACAAAAAAGTGTTGACAAAAGATCTGATACGTAATAATCTTAAAATCAAGATTTACACATTAAAAGTTAGTGACTTACTAAATGGAAGGGGAATGAAATTTTCATGAGTAAAGTACTTTTTATTAAAGCGAATGATCGCCCAGTTGAGCAGGCTACAAGTGTAAAGTTGTACGAAGCTTTCACCAAAACATACAGAGAAACACATCCAAACGACGAAATCGTTGAATTGGATCTGTTTGCGGAAAACCTCCCTTATTACGGTAACGACATGCTCACTGCTATGTGGAAAGCAGGAAACGGCATCGAGCTGTCTGCTGATGAGCAAAAACGTGCTGACTTGGTTAACAAATACCTGAACCAGTTTATAGAAGCAGACAAAATCGTATTCGCTTTCCCTATGTGGAACTTTACCGTTCCTGCTGTTCTGCACTCGTATATGGATTACCTCTCCCAAGCAGGCAAAACATTCAAGTACACTGCTGAAGGTCCAGTTGGTCTGATGGGTGACAAAAAAGCAGCTCTGTTGAGCGCACGTGGTGGCGTTTATTCCGAAGGGCCTATGGCTGAGATTGAAATGGCAAACAAATACGTTCGCACGCTCCTCGGCTTCTGGGGCATCAGCAATGTAACGGAAGTGATCGTAGAAGGTCACAACCAATTCCAAGACAAAGCAGCTGAGCTCGTTGCAGCTGGTGTAGAGAAAGCAGCAAAACTGGCGGAATCCTTCTAAGGCCCGCCAGCCTTTTTGGACAAATATCTTTAATTAAAGATACATTAAATTAAAATAATTAAGGAGAGATGAAAAGTGTTGGATACTGGATTGTTATTGATTCGTTTGGTCATTGGTTTGACGTTTGCAGGTCATGGTGCGCAGAAGCTGTTTGGTTGGTTTGGCGGTTATGGTTTGAAAGGAACAGGCGGCTGGCTGGAGTCCATCGGGGTGAAGCCTGGCGTAGCGATGGCCTTTGTTGCAGGATTGGCTGAACTCGTTGGTGGTCTGATGTTTGCGGCAGGCTTAGGTATCTGGGCAAGCTCTATTTTGCTCGCGTTCACAATGCTGGTTGCCATTCTGAAGGTGCACGGTCAAAATGGATATTGGGTCACACAAAACGGATTCGAATACAACCTGACTTTAATCGCAGTTGTTATTGGTGTGGCGTTGATCGGTCCAGGCGCATACGTTTTGTTTTAATTGGTGACTCCTCACAACCCGTAAGCCAGCAATCGCACTAAGGGAGGAACATCAGATGGAAATCCGCGTCTATACACAGAATGAGCAAGCAAAAGGACATTTTGGCGACGGTGAAATCGTAGAGAGCAAACCAATTGGCTTCCCACATGAAGGCTCCGTTGTAAAACGGGTAGGACCACTTTTTTACTGGGCATGGGCAAAAACGCTGAAGACATTTGAAATCCCACTGCACCCCCACTCCGGCTTTGAAATTTTGTCGTACGTCCTCACCGGGACAGTCGGCCATCGGGATACACTCGGGAATATTCAGGAAGTGTCGACAGGCGGCGCGCAGATCATGCAAACTGGGTCAGGCGCGTACCATGCAGAAGAATTCGACAAAGATACTGAAATGTTTCAAATCTGGTTTGAACCGCATCTCGCGCAAACGACGAAGCAACCTCCTACTTACTATCAGTATGATCATGAGGAGTTTCCATCTGAGGAGGTAGATGGTGTGCAAATCAAACACATCATCGGATCGTCTGCGCCCATTCAGTTGGTCACGGATTCCTTGATGAGCGATATCACGATTCCCTCTGGAAAGTCGTATGAAAAAGAACTCCCGGCTGGCTATGCTCACGCAGTTGTTGTGGTGGAAGGGAACGGGAGTGTTGCAGAGAAAGCAACTATCAGCGAGAGCCCTGCCCCAGCAACTAAAGGTGACTTTGTCGTCCTCTCCTCCGAGGAAAGCAGTACAGCCATCTACCAAGCATCAACAAATGCTCCGCTCCGCTTGGTGTTGATTCAAGTACCGACTGAGGTTGATTATCCACTCTATCGTAAATAATCAATTCTTCCAAACGCCCTTATCCTATCATCAAGCCCGGCCGTCACATTTTTGTGACGGTCTTTTTCGTATAAACTCCGCCTCCTCATGGGACATTAACGAGGAAATCGTTAACAATTTTTGGTGCCGATCAGAAAGGACGTTGAACGTGGAAGATATCGTGATGACTCGAGCCATATTCGGGACGACTATGGCCTTTCACATTATTTTTGCGACCTTGGGCGTTGGTCTCCCGCTTATGATCTTGTTGGTGGAGCTCCTCTTTTGGCGGACGCGTGACCGCGATTATGAGATCATGGCCAAACGCTGGACAAAAGCCCAGGCGATCTTGCTGGGTGTAGCGATTCCTTCTGGGACGATTGCGGGTGTCCAGCTTTCCCTGCTATGGCCCGGGTTCATGGAGATTGTCGGCAAGGTGATTTCGCTGCCTTTTCAGATCGAAATATTCGCTTTCTTCGTGGAAGCCTTGTTTATGTCCATTTACGTCTACGCGGCTCACCGCCTATCCCGCAACATGCGTTTGTTGAGTTTGTTCATGGTTTTGCTTGGTGCGACGGCCTCCGCGATCCTGATTACGAATGTCCATGCATTCGAAGGCACTCCCACTGGCTTTCGAATGGTCGATGGACAGATCGTCGACGTGGACCCGTGGAAAGCTTTTTTCAATCCCAGCTTTATCGTGACAGCAGGTCATGTTACTGTCTCTGCTTATATGACGGGGGCATTCATTGTCGCTGGAGTGGCAGCGTGGAAAATGCTGCGCGCCGAAAAAGGCAGTCGCGTTTATTTGTATCATCAAAAAGCACTGTTGACCGGTTTGATCGTTGGTGGCACCTTTTCCCTTTTAACCGCCTTGAACGGTCATGAATCCGCACAGCTTTTGCATCAATACCAGCCGGAAAAGCTGGCCGCTGCCGAAGGGCTATTTGAAACACAAGCCTACGCCCCGCTCGCGATTGGCGGCTTTACCGATCCCGAGACGAAAGAAGTCAAATACGCGATCGAAATTCCATGGGCGCTCAGCTTCCTTGCAGCCAATCGCTTTGACGAGGTTGTAGTCGGTCTAGATGATTTTCCACAGGAGCTGTGGCCCCCGCTCTACGTCCATACTCTTTTTAACGGGATGGTCATCATCGGCAGCTTGTTGATTTTCGTCGGGTTTATCGGCTTCGCTTGGAAAAAGCTGCTGAAACGCTCTCAATTTCCGCGCTGGGTTCTATGGGTATTTGTCACGAGTGGACCGCTCGCCTTGTTTGGCATCGAATTCGGTTGGATTTTTGCCTGCACAGGACGCCAGCCTTGGGTGGTTTATCGTGTGATGAAAACAGTAGATGCTGCCACAAAAGCAGCAGGCATCTCTACACTGTTCTGGATTTTCCTCTCGGTGTACGTGTTTTTCGCGATCGTCACCCTGCTCGTATTCCGTAGCTATTTTGGTCGCCACCCCTTGGAGCTCGAACCGCCAGAACAGCCGAAAGTTGATGGAGGAACGATATGACCGACACGATTATTGCCATTACGCTGCTCTGGATTTTCGTCGTCATCTATTCCGTCGCGGCCTCCTTCGACTTCGGTGCAGGTTTTTGGTCGATGATCTATTTGAATCGGGAAAAAACCAAAGCCACCCAAATCGCCAATCGCTACCTCTCGCCCTCTTGGGAAGTCGTGAATGTCTTTATCGTGTTGATTGTCGTCGCGCTCGTTACCTTTTTTCCAGGCGCGACCTACACATTGGGGAGCCTGCTGTTGGTTCCCGGATGTCTCGTGGTGTTATTGATGTTGATTCGCAGTACGTTTATGGTGTTTTCGCATCTGATTTACAAGTATGACAAGATGCTCAGCATCGTCTCCGGCATTACCGGGATATTGGTGCCGGCTCTGTTAATCAGCGTGCTTCCTGTGACACAGGGCGGGTTGTCTCGGATGATCAATGGCGTGGAGTATCTCGACTGGGGACTATTTTTGACCAGCCCACACGTCTATTCTTATATTGGCCTTGCCGTAAGCAGCACACTCTTCCTCTCGTCGCTGCTTCTCGCGGACTACTCTTACATCGCGGGTGAAAAGCAAGCCTTCTCCATCTACCGCCGGGATGCGGTGCTTCTGGGTCCGATTACATTTCTGGCGGCATTGGTTACCGTGCTCACGATGCAAATCGAGGCAAAATGGCTGTACGACCGCATTCTCGACTATTTGCCGTGGCTGATTGCATCGGCAGTCTGCTTTTTCATTACCTATATCGCTCTCTTGCTGCCCCAGGATCGACGCTACTTCGGCATCCACCTTCCGCGGATCGCGGTCATCGTCGCCACGACGCAATACCTGCTCGCCAGCTATGCGTACGGTGCAGCACGCCTTCCCTACATCGTCTATCCCCATGTGACGATTGAGTCCAGCTTTACACACCCGGATACGTTCCACGCTCTGTTCATTTGTTATTTGGTCGGATTTGCGATTCTCGTACCCGGTTTTATTTATTTCTGGCGTCTGTTCATGAGGGACGAGCAGTATGTACGGCAAAAATAGCATTTTCGCTATACGCAATAGTAAAGAAGCTTCGCCCTGAGACGGCGGAGCCTCTTTTTTGTTCAATCAGAAGATTTTCTCTTCCTCCAGCATCATTTTTTGCTCAAATGGCGCCGTAAGCACGATCAACGTATAGGAATAGCCGAAATCCCCGGTGCGTTCCGAGAAGGCAACCAATTCCTCCGTCGACCTCGTTACCACTTTCAGCATGTAGTTGTACTCCCCACTGATCCGGTACATGTCCGTCACTTCCGGCGATTGCTTGCAGAAATCGATGAACGCCGCACATTGCTTGGTGCGAAACATGACAAAAGCACTCGTGTGCTTACCCAGCTTTTCCTGAGATATCGACGCATGGTAGCCCATAATGACTCCCTGCTCCTCCAGACGGCGGACCCTCTCCTTCACGGCAGGCTGCGTCATCCCGATGATTCTCCCCAGCTCCGCTAACGGTATCCGCGAATTTTCGTGCAACAGGCTAATGATTTTGTAATCGATTTGGTCCATGCAGATCACCCTTTCAAATCCACAAGTGCTCCCTGCCAAATAACTTGGATATACAAAGAGATTCATCGTAAACACCTTGGTTCATGCATGTAAATTATAAAAATTGTTTCGTAAAATGTCACTACATCATTTTCACATCATCATTTTTTCGAGGAGTGAACCACCTTGTCCAGAAAATTTTTGATCCTATTGCTGGCCTTGGGAGAATTCATGATTGGCACGGCTGAGTCAATCGTGACCGGAATCATCGGCATGATCGCAGATGACACCCATGTCTCCCTCTCCCTCGCTGGTCAGTTAGTAACCGCCTTTTCCCTGGCCTTTGCCCTCGGGGCTCCAGTCTTGATTGCGCTCACCTCGGGAGTAGAGCGCAAAAAACTCATCCTTTGGACACTGTTTTCTTTTATCGTGGCAAACCTGCTCGCATCCATAAGCCCGAACTTCTCCCTATTGATGGTATCCCGCATCCTGCTGGGGCTTTGTGGAGGCATCTACACCGTAGTAGCTCTCGCGCAAGCAGCCAACATGGCCTCCCCAGAGAAAAAAGGCAGCTCCATCGCGATCATCCTCATGGGCTTCAGCCTCTCGCTCGTGCTCGGGGTTCCACTTGGCACCATGCTGGGAGACATCTGGGGATGGCGCCCTGTTTTCGCGCTCATTGCCGTGCTGACACTCATTCCCTTCTTCGCCATCTTCGCCTTTTTACCGAAGCAGCAGGGAGAAGAGGCCGTCCCGCTACGCAAACAGTTGGCCGCACTCCGCAACAAACGGGTGATCCATGCGCTATTTATCTCTTTGTTCTTTGTCACAGGGTATTCCACCGTCTATACCTACATTACTCCGCTTCTCCAGAGCAACGCCGCCATGACGACTGCTTGGGTAAGCACCACGCTTTTCTTGGCAGGACTCGCTAGTGTGGCTGGCTCGCGGATCGGAGGCATTTCCACCGACAAATGGGGGATTCGCCCCACACTGTATGTCAGCTTGCTTTTCCATGCGGCCATCCTGCTCATCCTGCCGCTGTCTTCGCAACTGTCCACGGGGGCAATCATCACCGTTATGTTCTGGGTAGCTGCCGTGCAAACCACCGTTCCAGCCCAGCAGTATTATTTGATCACGTTGTCTCCCCACTCTTCGCAGGTGGCGCTCAGCATGAACACCTCGGTCTTTCAGCTAGGGCTGGCGCTGGGTGCAGGACTTGGTGGATTGATCGTAGACCATGCCAGCATTATTCACATCGGCTGGATCGGCGGTCTGCTCGTTCTCGCCGGCTTTGGATTTGCATGGGCTTCGTTTGCTCAAGAAAAAGAGGTAGGAAAGCTTACAAGCGTAAAAACATAAAAGGCTCTCATACCATTGCAATGGAGACGAGAAAAACCCGCCGAGGCTTCAACGCCCGAGCGGGTTTGTTTCTCCATCATTTAATCGACTAAACCAACGCTGGCTTTTTCGCAAGCATCGTGCCTTCCTGCGCGTAACGTACGTGCCAGGAGAATGCCTTTTCCAATACATGCGGGGTGTGCCCACCGCGAGTGAGTGCTTCTTCGTAGTACGCCATCAATTGATCGCGATACATCGGATGCGCACAATTCTCGATAATTTTGATGGCTCTTTGACGCGGAGCCAAGCCACGCAGGTCAGCCAAGCCTTGCTCGGTGACGATAATGTCTACATCGTGCTCGGTATGATCCACATGGGAGGCAAACGGGACGATGCTCGAAATGTTTCCACCTTTGGCAATCGACTTGGTTACGAAAATGCCCAGACGTGCGTTGCGGGCAAAATCACCAGAACCGCCGATTCCGTTCATCATTCGCGTGCCCGATACATTGGTCGAGTTGACGTTACCGTAGATGTCCGCTTCAATCGCAGTATTGATCGCAATCAGACCGAGGCGGCGAATCAACTCTGGATGGTTCGTGATTTCTTGCGGACGCAAGAGCAGCTTGTCACGGTATTGGGCGAAGTTGTCGGTAACATGCTTCATCTTGTCAGCCGTCAACGTGATCGAACAGCCTGAGGCAAACGATATTTTACCTGCATCAAGCAAATCAAACACCGCATCCTGCAAAACTTCCGAGAAGACAGTCAAATCCGTGAACTCCGAATCCAAAAACCCGTTGAAAACCGCATTCGCTACCGATCCGATTCCCGATTGCAATGGTGCGAGATTGTTCGGCAAACGTCCCTCTTTTACCTCCTGACGCAAAAACGCGATGAGATGTGCGGCAATCTGTGCCGTTTCTTCATCCGGCTCCACAATCGTCGATGGGGAGTCCAACTGATTCGTCAGAACAATCCCTTTTACTTTATTCGGATCGACCGGAATCCCTGTTGTTCCCATCCGCTGATCCACAGACGTGAGTGGAATCGGTTCGCGCTCTCCCTGCATAGCTGGTGTATAAATATCATGAATGCCTTCCAGTTCCACCGATTGAGCCATATTCATCTCAATGATGACATGCTTGGCATTTTCCACAAAAATATTGGAGTTCCCCACGGACGTAGCCGGAATGATCATACCCTCTTCGGTAATTGCAACCGCTTCCACAATCGCGTAATCGATAGCGTCTATCGCTCCCTGACGAATTGCTTCCGCTGTATGCGACAAATGCTGGTCGACGAACATCATGCTTCCATCGTTGATTTTTTTGCGCATGACCGGATCTGCTTGAAAAGGCAATCGCTTGTTGATGATCCCCGCTTCCGCCATCACGGCATCCACATCAGAGCCGAGTGAAGCTCCTGTATATACGTTTACGCCAAAAGGCTTGTTCTCTTTTTTCGCCAGCTCAGCCAATGCGAGCGGCACGACCTTGGCATCACCAGCACGCGTGAAACCACTTAACCCGATCGTCATGCCATCCTCAATCCATCCTGCTGCTACCTCAGCCGTCACGATTTTATCTGCCAGTCGTTTATCGCGTAAGCGCTCCCACATCATTGTGACCTCCCATGCCATCTTTGTTGCCTTTACACTAGCATACGGATTCTGAGCGGGCACTCGATTTTCAACAAAACAGAATATTTACGCGGCTATTAAGAAAAAACGACAGCGAACCATTCTCATTTGTCAGATATTTCAGAAGCCGAGCAATTGCCGAAACGAGCTGGCGTACGACTGGCTCACAGGAACTCTCGTCTTTTGCTTGTCCTTCATCTCCAATAAAAACGTAGAATGAAAATGCGGATGAATAAAGCCGATCGATTCCATATTGACGAAATAAGACCGATGACAGCGCACAAATCGCTCTTGCGGGAGAATGTACGCAAGCTCTGCCATGTTGTATTTGTTCGCATACGATCCACTAGCCGTATGCAGAAGCGTTTTCCCATCATGAGAGCTGATATAGACGATCTCTGTTAACGGAATGGGCAGCCAGCCGTCCTCCCCTTTTCCGATCAAAAACGACAGACGCGGCTCTGGATTTGTGAGCGGAACGCTGTGAGGCGGATAGATGGCGGTAATACAGCCCATGACCTGACCATTGCGCACTAATGGAAGCGAGAGTCCGTAGTATGGCACACCAAAAATACGACTCTCCACCTGATGCCCCATTTTTCCCATTTCCATGAGCGCTTGATGTGTAGCTGAGCCTATGGGAACGAGATCCCCTGGCGTAATTTTCAAATCAATATTGGAACTCGGCTGATAGTACAAATATTGTGCGCCGTCCGAGATCGCAATCGATACCCCGTCTGGCACGACTTCCCCAATCATTTGCAGCACCTCTGGAACCACTCTGTCCTCCATGCTGATTCCTCCTGCTCCTGTTATTGCTTTTATCTTCTCTACCTTCTATTAAAACACACTTCCCTGCTGCGGATGTTCAAAAAGTCGGCTTTTGATCACGTAGTAATCCTGGAAGCTCTTGCGACATCGAAAGAGGCGTTCACCTTCGAAGTCCAGTGCTCATGTAGGTCCCCTACACTCCGCTCCTCCTTCTTCAGGTTCTCGCCACTTTCTCGGTGCTGAAAAGCCGACTTTTTGAACTAGCATTTGCCTGCAAATCAATCCTTGTCTTTCCTCTGCATACAAGCGAATCCATCCGATGACAGGCAGGCATTGTGCTATCATGAGATTACAAAACATTCACGATTGTTTGAGCGAAGGCGGTGCAGCATGGACCACACCATTGTCTTGATTGCAAAAGGAACGGACACTCTCGAATTTTTGTTGAAAGAACTGCGGGCTTATTTCGAGCCGTATTGCAAAGTCATCGGTTATGCCAGCCATGAGCACATTCCCGATTTAAGCGGGGTCGATCATGTCTTTATCACGACCAAATCCCCGGAGCTGTACACAGTCGCCCGTCAAGCTGTCGCTGACTCCGTACCTATCACGGTTTTAAACCGTTTTTTCGAGCTGCACAAAATGAAAGCGCTGATGCAGATCCCCCCAGGGACGACCGTCCCTGTCATGAACAATTCGCCCGTTTCCGCACAAGAAGTCATCCAAAATCTATTAGAAGCAAACGTCGATCATTTGAATTACGTTCCCTTTCACCCTGGCTGTACATTTGATGATCTCGAATTTCAATACGCCATCATTATGAGTGTTCCTGATGTACCTCTTCCTCCTCATGTGGAGGTGATCGATCTCGGTTTTCGCAAAATCAGCATTCATGACCTGATTGATACTGGTCGCAAGGTAGGCGTGCCCAGTGAATGGGAGCGCGAGTACTTGTCTGCCTTCATTGTAGAAATGTCTGAGCTCGCGAAAATGCTCGGCACCTCCTACGCAGAAGTACAGAAGCTACACAGCCAGCTGCAATCTACCTTTCAGGCAGTCAAAGACCCTGTAATCGCTTGTAACGAACAAGGCCTGATCACGTTTATAAACGATGTCGCCGTTGAGTTGTTTTGTCCACATGCATCCTCTATTGTTGGACAACCGTACACAGTGTTGAAGGAGCACGGCTTGCTGCAACCCTTTTTTGAGCAGGAAGATCAGGAGGACGCCCTCGTATCCATTGATCACAAACAATTTATCGTCAGCAGTCAAAGCATCCGTCGCAGTCATGAACATCTAGGCTTCGTTTGTACGCTAAAAGATGTGACCGAAATCCAACGCTTGCGAACAACCCTTACCTTGCGCGGTCATACAGCCACTTACTCCTTTTCCGATATTAAAGGACAGAGCCAACCATTGCTCCAAGTTATCGAGCTCGGCAAAAAGATGGCAAAAAACAATCAAACGATCCTGCTAACAGGCGAAAACGGTACGGGAAAAGAGCTATTCGCCCACGCCATTCATCAGCACTCGCTACGCAAAAACGGACCATTTGTCGCGATCAACTGTGCCTCCTTGCCGGAAAACCTGCTGGAGAGCGAGCTGTTCGGCTACGAAGACGGTGCCTTTACAGGAGCACGAAAAGGCGGAAAGCCCGGATTGTTTGAGCAAGCGGACGGTGGGACGATTTTTCTTGATGAGGTTGGGGACATCTCTGGGGCCATTCAGGTCAAGCTGCTTCGTGTGCTGCAAGAAAAACAAGTCATCCGTGTAGGCGGCACGGGTATTCTCTCTGTGGATTGTCGCATCATCGCTGCTACCAACCGTGATTTGGAAGATGCTGTTTCTCAAGGAAGCTTTCGCGAGGATCTGTTCTATCGTTTGGCTGTCCTGCCGATCCAGATTCCTGCATTGCGCGAGCGAACCAGTGATATTCCCCTACTCATCGATGAGCATCTGGAACAGCAAGGCATTCGCAAATCATGGTCACCAGAAGTAATGGAGCTATTCTATCGCCATGACTGGCGGGGGAACATTCGCGAACTGAAAAATGTCGTCGACTATGCCATTACGGTAAGCGAGCACCCTGTCATCGGCATTCAGGATCTCCCCAAGCGATTGACGGATAGCTTGTTTCAAAAGCAGCAGACGACTTCTGTCCCGAAATTGGACGACAACCGCGACCTGGATATTTTGTATTGCTTGCATCATTATTACGTATCGAACAAACCAGTCGGGCGTTATCAATTGGCGCACTCCCCTGAGCTACGATCCGTAGGCTGGACAGAGAGCGCATTGCGCCACAAGCTGAAACTTTTAGAGCAGCAAGGATTCGTGCGTTCAGGTACGACCCGACAAGGAACCTCCATCACCCACACGGGTATCGAATTGCTGCGAAAACACGGGCGGATTTAGCTTCCGCCCTACTGAATAATAGGATGTATTAGGCTGAATAAAACCTAATAAACATTCCTAAAGCTCATTGTATTCTCTTTCCTTGCCTATGAAAATCCACTGAAAACGCTTATATTCGGGAAATTTCGACACTTGGCACGACCCTTGCTTGTCATAAACAAAAAAAAGCGAGGTGACCTCATGTCTACACATCCATTGAAACCTGCAAAGAAACGTTTTTCGGTGCCGCATACGTATGCCATCCTCTTTATCATCATCATTTTGGCAGCCCTAGCTTCCTACGTGCTCCCGGCAGGTGAGTTCGACCGCGTCAAGGACGCTGCCTCAGGCAAAACCATCGTCGTCAACGGCAGCTACCATCCTGTAGAAAGTGATCCGGTCTCGTTCTTTGACATGTTCAAAGCGATTCCAGAAGGGATGCAAAAAGGCGCGCAAATCATTTTCTACATCTTTATTGTAAGCGGTGTATTCGGAATCATCCGCCAGACCGGAGCGATTGAAGCCGGAATCAATAAAGGTGTCCGACACCTAGAGGGCCGGGAAAAGCTGCTCATCCCTGCTTCTATGTTCCTCTTCTCCATTGGTGGCTTCACCATGGGTATGGCAGAAGAAAGCATCATCTTCGTTCCCATCGGTATCGCGCTGGCCCGTGCAATGGGCTTCGATGCCGTAACAGGTACAGCCATGATCACCATGGGGGCAGCAGCCGGCTTCATGGGCGGGATGATCAATCCATTTACGGTTGGGGTGGCGCAGTCGCTCGCGCAATTGCCGCTCTTCTCCGGACTTACCTTCCGTGCTGTTGTGTATGTCTTCGTGCTTGCTTTTGCCATCTGGTACGTCATGCGCTATGCGTATCGTGTCAAAGCAGATCCGACCAAGAGTGTTCTTTATGGCGTAGAGAATCACGCAAGTCAAGAACAGGCAACAGTAGACATCCCAGATTTGAATGCGCGTCACAAGCTCGTGTTCCTGGTGATGGTCTGTGGCCTCGCCTTCAACGTATACGGTGTATTCAAGTACGAATGGTTCCTGACAGAGCTTACCGCTTCCTTCCTGCTCATGGGCCTGATTGCTGGTCTCGTCGGAGGTTTGTCGGTCAATACGCTGTTTGATTCCTTCGTCGCTGGCGCGAGGGCCGTAACGTTTGGGGCGCTGATCGTTGGTTTTGCCCGCGCTATCACTGTCGTCTTGGAAGACGGAAAAATTATCGATACGATGATTAACAGCCTGACTTCGTCGATTGGTCATTTGCCAGATGCCGTAAACGTCATCGCCATGTTTGTGATTCAAGCCTTTCTCAATCTCTTCATTTCTTCCGGCAGTGGACAGGCAGCGACAACCATGCCAATCATGGTGCCGATTGCGGACTTGCTCGGCATCCAGCGTCAGGTAGCGGTTCTTGCCTTCCAATACGGTGATGCAGTAACCAATTCCATTATCCCAACTTCTTCTGCGTTGATGGGCTATTTGGCTGTTGCAGGCATTCCGTATGAGAAATGGGTCAAATTCATTTGGAAGCTGTTAGCAGGCTGGGCCGTGATCGCCTCGATCGCACTCATTGTAGCCGTGACAATCGGCGTTTCGTAACAAATGAGCTTTTCACCAAACTGGCTGCGTCAAGTGGATTGGCGTAGCCTTCGCTTCACATCTCGACTACCCTCAAACAAACCGATGGAGGAACCATGCGCACAACAATCAAACAATTGCAGCCCGCCATTTTTTCTCTATACGAGCATTTACACCAGCATCCTGAGATAAGCTGGGAGGAAGTCCAGACCACCTCATTCATTGCTGACCTCTTGAAAAAACACAATTGCCACGTCACTACCTTTGACGATGTGACGGGAGTTGTTGGTGAATGGGGCGATCTGTCACCAGGAAAATTGACTGTAGGCGTACGGGCAGATATGGACGCACTCTGGCAAGAGGTGAACGGCGTCTTTACCGCGAACCATTCCTGCGGACACGATGCGCATATGACCATGGCATTAGGTGTCCTCATGGTCTTGCAAGCAATGGATGTCCAGATCCCTGGGCGCCTGAAGCTCATTTTCCAACCAGCGGAAGAAAGCGGAAATGGCGCACTTGCTATGGTGAACAAGAAAGTAGTGGACGATATTGATTTTCTGTACGGCGTACACCTTCGTCCGATTCAGGAAATCCCGCGCGGCACAGCTGCTTCTGCCATCCTGCACGGAGCAGCGGGGACAATATTCGGGCAAATCAAGGGTGCCGATGCTCATGGCGCACGGCCTCACCTCGGAGTCAACGCTATTGAGGTAGCCGCTGCGATTGTCGAGCAGTTAAAAGGCATTCACCTCGATCCGCTCGTCCCTTATTCCGTCAAAATGACGCAGCTCGCAGCCGGCAGCAAAAGCAGCAATATCATTCCGGGCTCAGCGCAGTTCCACTTGGACCTGCGGGCACAGACAAATGAAGTGATTCACGCCTTATTTGCCCGTGTCGAACACATTTTGCAACACGTTTCCCGTCTCTATGAAGTCGAGCTGTCATACGAGATCACCGAACGCGTCTATGCAGCGGAAGTGAACGAAGAAGCGAGACTGATCATGGCGGATGCCATTACTCAAGCCTTGGGAGCAGAGAAGCTCGAACCGCCGATTCAGACACCAGGCGCGGAGGACTTCCACTACTACACCAAGGAACGTCCACAGCTTCGCGCGACCATGCTTGGTTTAGGCTGTGGCCTGACACCAGGTCTTCATCATCCGCAGATGACTTTTGAAAAAGAAGCACTGCTAGACGGCATCGAGATTTTGGCAAGAACGGTACTGAAAACGTTTGAGCGACAATCCATATGAACGGGTGAGGAGAGATGAACATGAAAATCGAACGCGTGGACCTGCAACGAATCAAAATTCCGTTGAATTCCCCTTTTGAAACAAGCATGGGGGTAGAGACCCACAAGGAATGCATTTTGGTGCGTGCGTATAGCGGTGCCCATGTCGGCTTCGGCGAAAGCGTCGCGATGGACGTCCCTGTTTACAACGAGGAAGATGTCGATACGGTCTGGTACATGCTCGAAAAGTATTTGATTCCGCAGCTGTTTGCACGTGAGATCGAGCATCCTGATGACGTATCCCGCCTCTTCTCCTGGATGCGCCGGAACCACATGGCCAAAGCCGCTTTGGAAGGTGCCGTCTGGGATTTGTACGCCAAAATGAACGGCCTCTCCCTCTCCCAAGCATTGGGCGGAACTCGTACGACGATTGACGTCGGCGTGAGTATCGGAATCGAGCCGACCATCGAAAAACTGCTGCAACGCGTAGAGGGCTTCATCCGTGACGGCTACAAAAAGATCAAAGTGAAAATCAAGCCGGGCTTTGACGTCGAGCCAATGCGTGCAATCCGCAACACATTTGGACCAGATGTTCCGCTGATGGCGGACGCAAACTCTGCGTATACACTGGCGGACATGGAGATGCTGAAGGCTTTGGACGACTTCGGTCTGATCATGATTGAACAGCCATTGGCCCATGACGACATCATCGACCATGCGACCTTGCAAAAGGAACTAAAAACACCGATCTGCCTCGACGAAAGTATCCATACAGTGGAAGATGCCCGCAAAGCAATCGAGCTCGGCAGTTGTCGGATTATCAACATCAAGATCGGTCGCGTAGGCGGTCTGACCGACGCCAAGAAGATTCATGACCTGTGTGCGACACGCGGCGTACCTGTATGGTGCGGAGGAATGCTGGAGGCAGGGATTGGACGGGCGCACAACATCGCGATGGCCTCGCTCAGCAACTTCACCATTGCCGGTGATACATCCCCTTCTCATCGCTACTTTGCCGAAGACATCGTGACACCTGTCATCGATTTTGCAGCACCTGGTCTGCTGGCTGTCCCGACAACTCCAGGAATCGGTTTCGACATCAATGAGTCTGCTATTCGCAATGCCCTGATCGAGCATAAAAGCTACTATGCCAATCGGGAGTCTACTACGACTGTCATTCCGACCTGGTAGACGACACTCCTTCGAAGTGAAAAAGAACAGAGAGTGCCTTTTGGCCTCCCTGTTCTTTTATTTATGTGATTTGATTAATCCGTAATAGTCAAAAGCTTGCACAAATTACGCTCGGCATGAGCTTTCTTCTCTGGCGGAAACCGCTTTAGCAGATCCAGTGCAGCATACGGAAGCTTCAATGCATGAGGATCGCTGTATAGTCTTTCCCAGTATAGCGGTGAAAAAATTTCCTCGAACGCTGGCTCCTTCACCTCATCCTCTAAAGTAAACTCAGGAACATGGCGATTCAAATAGATTTGAAGACGATGGTTTTCGATACCTGGCTTCACAATATCCTCATACCCGAATCTCTCCAAATCCGTCAACGCATGAGCATGTGTGATGTTATGGACGACCTCACTCGCCAAATGATAGCGTACCCCGTCAATATCACGTGGCGGTATCACCAAATGAAGCTCGTTAAAGGCCCTTTCTGCCATCTCTGCGGTTGTATCGTATGGAGCCACTTCGTCTTTGACATCGTCAATCGTCATTCCATGGTAATTATCGATACCCCAATAACGGTCTTTCCTGTCTTCTGTCGTCGCTTGAAGAATCTTGACCAGGCCATTCACCACAGTTGGACGGATCATATCAGGGCGTTCGCGCAGTGCTTTTAATGCCAACACACCTAGTGCCAGCCCATGCCCCGAAGTCCGAAGCTGCATCACGTTTTGCTGGAGGCCATGGATGACTTGCTGTAACAAGGAGGGATCAGCTTGCTCGTCTTGATCTAGTGGAACGAACCATTCAGGTTTTTGCTTGCGGAAGGACTCGCATGTCCGCTCAATGCCCTCTTTTACATGTTCTGGGAGATCGTGTTCACGATTCATGAAGTACCCTGCCAATAAGGCTGCCCCATAATGACCGTCAAACCATCCCGCTCCAGCTGCACGTGCCATTCCCGTAATGCCAAGCTCCAAGTAAGAATCAAGTAAACGCATATAACTTCCTCCTTTTTCCATTTATGTACCCATAATATAACATACATTTTTGTTTGTAAAGTATGATATTTTAGTTTTTCTCTCATATAAAAAGGCCCCGTATATCCGGAGCCCTTCATCCACTAGCTATCATTTCCCTTGCTTAATCCAGCTTAAATTCTACTTCGTCTGTCTCCGGCCGATAATCGACAATCAACCCTTTTCCATTCATATACCACAGCTCATCTTTTTCCATATAAAATGTGATGCCATCCTCTACTGTCGAAATGCCGATTTCGTTCGGCAACTCCTTAGCAATTCCCATCGAGAATGAATCCTGAACCGTACTAACGCCTCCATACCGGACAAAAAAACGAATGCCGTCTCCTTCTTTGCATCCCCATTCTTCCCGAAACCATGCTACCGCTGCTTTTGTGATCGTCATGTTCATTAGTACGCCACTCCTCTCTTCTCTTATAGTTTACCTCAATTTCGAGATATTTGAAACATTAAAGTATGTTAAATGTATTTGCTCCCCATTTGAAAAAGAACCGATTCCCTATGCTGGGAAAACGGTTCTTTCCATCGGTTTAAGGCTTTATTGGAAGTGTAACCAAAAAACTCGTTCCGATACCGACCTCGCTGCTGACCTGAATTTTTCCATGGTGCGCATCCACGATCCATTTGGCAATGGAAAGCCCCAAGCCTGTTCCTTCTGTCGCGTGGGAGCGCATTTTATCCACTCGAAAGAAGCGATCAAACAAATACGGAATATCGTCTTTGAAAATCCCGATCCCACTGTCTTTTACAAGAATCGAGACGCGACTGCCTTCCTTTTTGCAAGAGACATAAATCCGGCCGTCCTTGTTCGTGTACTTCAAGGCATTGTCCAGCAAGATGACCATAAGCTGGTGCAGACGTTCTTGGTCTCCCACCATCTCAATGGGTTGCTGGATGTCTGTTTCAAGACGAATTTCCCGTGCGATGGCAAGTTGTGCAAAAACCTGAGTGCATTTCATCGCTACTTCGTCTAGGCGCAGCGTTTGATTCATGATCTGCAGCTCGTTAGAATCACTGCGAGCCAGCGTGAGCAAATCTGAGACGAGCTTGCTCAAGCGTTTGGCTTCTTGCATCCCAATCATGATTTTTTCGCTTTCCTGCTCAATCGTATGATCCGGGTGTCTGAAAAGCCTCTCCAGATTGACCATGATGGCTGTCAGCGGCGTCCTCAGCTCATGAGAAGCATCCGCAATAAACTGCTGCTGCTTTTCCCACGAGACTTGGATCGGGATTAATGCCTTTCTCGCCAAAAACCACCCAGCCACGATGGCAATGACAATACTAATAATGCCGCCGATCACCACTACATACAGTAGGCTGTCCAGCATGTTTTGCTCAGGTGCCAGATTATAAATCAGTTGAAACTGGTACGCAGTCTGTATCCGATTGCCTACCACGACCTTTTTCGGAACCGTAACGGTCTGCACGCGATAGACTTGTCTATTCACTGTTTTCGTTTCGATCCCGTCTGCTTTTCCGTTATGCTGAAATTTTGCATATTCCTCTGGCTCCAGCTGGTCACCAAATGCGGTCCCGATGACACGACCAAAGCTATCCCAGACGAGTAAAACATATCGGCGATCAAGATCGTTAAACTTTTTCCTCTCCTGACGGTTGAATGGAAAAGGGTCGTCTTCAATTCGATGGAGACGGGGCAAAGCATCTACCGCCAACCTTTGACTGACTTTGGTCATTTCTTGATCCACCTGCGAATAGAGACGGTACTTCATCGTGTAGTAGACTGCGCTCCCCAGTCCGTTCAACAAGAGAAGAACCACTAATACGTTTAACGTTACGAGCCGAATCCTCGTTTTTTGAAACATCATTTGTCTTCCTTTTTCAAAATGTAGCCCACATTGCGGATCGTTCGGATGAAGCCTTCGTAAGCACCCAGCTTCTTGCGCAGGTAGTGGACATACAAATCAACCACTCCGTAATTCGCTTCTGAATCAATTCCCCATACGCGGTCAAAGATTTGTTGGCGCGTCAATATTTGCTCCCGATTTTGCAGGAAGTACTTAAGCAGCTCGTACTCCTTCGTCGTTAGCTTCATCGGTTCATCATCAACAAAACCGTCATATTCATTTATCTTTAGCGACAGAGGACCGTACGCCAGCTCTCCTTCTGTGTTATGTTTCCCTTGGCGGCGCAAGAGGGCTCTCACTCTCGCCGTCAGTTCTTCGGCTGCAAAAGGCTTGACCAAATAATCGTCTGCTCCGGCATCCAATCCCTCGACTCTCGACTCTACGCTATCTTTTGCCGTTAAAAACAAAACCGGCGTCAGGATACCTTTTGCACGCAACGTTCTCACCAATGAAAGACCATCCATTCCTGGCATCATAATGTCCAGGACCAACAAATCGTAGATGCCGCGTTCCGCCAATAACAAGCCGTCATCTCCGCGCTCTGCCATATCTACCTGATATCCTTCATCGGTCAGGACTCCAGCAATTGTCTGAAGCAGCGCTTTTTCATCCTCCACTGCAAGAATAAGCATATTGATCCCTCTTTCATTTGAAAAAGCTGTATGTCATTCAGCATAGCATAATCGAATGGAATCACAATCATGACCACACTCGCCGATCTTGGCTGTGCACACGCTCCCCTTATTAGAACACGTATTTTTTTGAATCAAATTTGTCGGTGCTGGCGGAAATACAAAAAAAGCTGCATTCTCCATTACTTTTACAAGTAATCGGGAATACAGCTTTTCGCCTCATTCCTTCAAAACTGAATACGCATGATTGCTAAGAATTTGTGGATAAGTCCTCGACCGATTAGTATTCGTCAGCTCCACGCGTTACCGCGCTTCC
>NZ_JBIAOR010000010.1:0-205483 GCF_042878995.1 Brevibacillus sp. NPDC003359 | reverse complement strand
AACTCTCCAATAAAGTTTGTTACTGGTTCAAAGCTGGCAAATCATTTAATGATAGACTCATTAACGCTTTCGCTGTTCAGTTTTCAAAGAGCATTCTTTATTTCATCGCCCAGAGGCGACTTTCTTAATTTACCACATATCCACTTGTGAAATCAAGTGTTTTTTAAAACTTTTTTCTCGACCGCTCTGCGTTAGCGCAGCGGCGACGTTTGTTAATATAGCATGGATCGCAAATAGAAGTCAACACTAATTGAAATTTTTTTATCCCATTAAAATAAAACCTGTTTCTCTGTCGCCATTTTCTCTTTCTTTGCATACGATCTCTTGGATCAACAAGCGTTGGAGCATCTTGACTATCACGAGAGGAATCTCGATCTCAGCCTCTTGAATCATTGGGTGATTCATCAACTCTTCCAAACGCCAAGGCCCAGCTTTCGTCTCCATGACCTCAACTATGTATCGAACAGATTCCTTCGTTCTGGATGCGATCCAGAATTCAATGGCCAGCACAAGCAGTTCAATTCGCTTCTCCAATGCTTCAGCATTAAATGATAGCTCCTCATATAACTTATAAATAGAAGGATCTATCTGTTTGACTTGCGTCCATAAAGCTGGCTGAGGATGATCTCCCGCTTCATATACAATGAGACGAGCCAAGTAGTGGATCGTTTGAATGGCAGAGTGATGCGCATCCAGCATCATGCCTTGCTGCAAAAACTCTTTTGTCTCGTGAAAAAAACGAAGGATTTGGGAATACTCCTTACAGATATGTTTTTTCTGGAGAGAAGATGACAAACTAGCGAGGCGCAGTTTCATTTGTTTCATATAATGATCTTTGTCCCAAATGATTTCTGCCCTTCGAAGCATCTCGGCAAGTCGTTCATCCAAACCGCAGATGGCTCCCTTCTCCAGTTGCCACGTGCTGATTTGCTGCTCAATGATCACCTGTTCTTGAAATAGCATCCTGCGGATTTTACCATCAGCTTGGGGCTCATTTACTACGACGAAATAAAAGATTCCCTCGCGAAATGGGACTAGCATATCTGAATCATTTAAAACAAGCACCGCTTGTACATCCAAGCGCTGCTGGAGATTTTTCAGATACGTCTGCCTCAAAGTCATGCCTTGTTCCTCCCTGCCCCCTGGGTTGAACTTATGGATTCTACAAGTCTTGTCCGTTTCCTGCTTGTCAACAGACAAATCCTTTGTATGCTATACTATAGGGTAGGAGGAATGATCATGAAAAATACAGAACGCCTGAGCAAGATCAAACGCATGCGCACATGGGGCAACTGGAGCATGGTAATCGGCATTTTGCTGATGTATACAGGGTACGCATTTTTTGCAGGTTATTTGGACTTTATTCCTTTACTTGGAAGCCTCTTAAAAGGCTCTTACATTTTTATGACGCTGCTTTTGATCATCGGGTTCATTCTGACAATGGGCAGTACAGTCTTGTTTATGATTTCCGGGATGGTCTCCACTTCAGCACCACAAGTGCAATGCCCTTCATGCCAAAAAGTGACGAAGATGTTGGGAAAAGAAGACGCCTGTATGTTTTGTGGACAACCTTTACGCCTAGAAGACGGACATCCTCAGCAAAACCAGACATAATTCATCCTATACGTAAAAAGCCACCTGCTAATTCCCCAGCATTCGGGAGCACAGGTGGCTTTCTTTCGTGAAAGCTATCTATCTTTTATTTCAGAGTCTCGTCAATTGCTTGCCATATCTCCGGCACCTCAAAACCACGGCGCCAAGAAGCTACACCCGCCAAGTCGTACTTATTGACGATCTCCATACGCTTCTTCATAGAAGTTACATCTTCTATCCACATTTTATAGACGTTGCCATCTTTCGGGTCTTTATACTCCACGTAATGTTGACCTGAAGCTTCATCCAGAACAGGCGTCAGCTTGCGTTCGTTGATCCAATCTTGCGCTTTCGTCATGGTATATGCTTTGGAGCTTACCTTCACAGTGCCATCAGCCTGCTTGGCTTCTGTCCACAAGCGTGTGTAAAAAGGTACACCCAGCAAGAGCTTTTCGTGAGGGACTTCTTCCAAAACTCCTTGCAAGCCCCGCTCCACCCATGGCAATGATGCGACAGAACCAGCTTTTGGACTCGCTGCCCAATGCTCGTCATATGTCATCACCGCAACATAATCGACGACCTCCGCCAAAGCTTTCCGATCTAGAAACATGGACCATTGCTTCGCGTTTGACTTGATAGTCACATCTATGGAAACGGTCAGTCCTTGCTGATGGAGATACGGCGTCAGCTCCCGAACAAACTGTACGAGCTCCTCTTTTTCTTCCAAATACACGTTTTCAAAATCGATGTTGATGCCATCGAGATCATAAAGATGAGCGTAGTACAAGAGTTGGGCAATTAACTTATCTCGCTTATCATAGCTACTGAGAACTGACTTGGTCCAATCCGGATTAAAGCCGTTTGTAACTAGACCCCAAACCTTGTAGCCCCTATTATGGGCCCATTTCACGTATGCAGGATCGGCCCTGTTCAACAGATTTCCTTCTGCATCCTTCATTTCAAACCAAGTAGGAGAAACTACATTTACCCCTGGTAATGCACTAATTTTTGAAACATCCGGATTTTTACTGACGACGTGTTCCCATACGAGGTTGATCTTTCCCTCAGGTTTCCAAGCAGCGTGTTGTTGTCCGCTAGTAGTCGCGTGCTCCAGCTGAACTTTGCGCACATCCGTCATTTCAATGCTTTTCTCAGAAATGAACCCGCCTATTCCCGAGGCCGTCAAAACGCGATACCAGTTTTCCTCTTTGCCAAGAACGTCTACAACCTCTCCTGACGACAGTTCTGCTACGATCGGGGTTCGGTGAGAAGCACCGGTACGCAGGGCTTGTTTTTCCTCTGCAGCGATCACTTTCGCTTGCTGAATTTCGTAGCCCTCTTTTTCAACGACTAGGACACCCGTATCTGCTTTTCGCTCAAAAGAGTAAGGATATAGCTTTTCCAATGGATCCAACGGGACATAACGTGTTCCGTCAATCTCTTTAACCGGAACAAGTAAATCCACAGGTTTTTTGTTCAGATAAGCGACAACTTCTCCGCTCTCCATCCGAAGCACCTTATCCTTCGTCGTGACAATAACCGAACGTGTAGGCTCATCCCAAAAAATCGCAGGATCAATGCTTTCTTTAATGAAATCAAAGGGTAGCAATATTTGCTCTGATTCCAATAAATAAGACGACTCTTTTCGTGAGCCTTCGTATACAATCACATTTTTATCACCATCATACGGCTGCACATGCTCAGTTGAGGCACGGAGCACAAAAAACCAGTAGATGCTGCCGAAGATGGCCAACAAGAAAAAGCTTAACAAAAACAGCGAGCGAAAAACCCTTCGTTTTCTTCGTCTTGGTCGCAGAGCTCTACCTGACTCCCTGCTCATACTCTCCACCTGCTTCCCAGTACATAAGCCTGTCTTCTGACTTGGACTTTATGATTTGACTCATTATTTCGATCATAGCGTTGGTTCAATCCATTCACAACCTTTTGTATTCTGGTAATTCACGGACAAGCTTCCTACCAAGAAAAAGACGTACGAGAAGCCAAAAGGTTACAGATATCGACAGAAAGGGTTATGTCCTCCAAAAACAAGCACCCCCTGCATCACCGGATTATCCGATTCAAGCAGGAGGTGCTCATTCATCAAACACATTCTTAGTGGGGATTCTTTTGACAGGAATCACAAACGCCATAAACTTCCATACGATGTCCGGTTACTTTGAAGCCGATGTCTTTGGAAGCAGCTACTTCTGCATCCCGCAAATACGGAAAGTGGAAGTCCCTGATTGCACCACAGGTGGAACAGATCGCGTGATAATGATCTTCTTCCACATTGGCATCGAATCGGCTGGACGCATCCCCGTAAGTGAGCTCTGTAACCAATCCAGCATCTTTAAAGACTCGTAGATTGTTGTAAATCGTTGCAACGCTCATATTCGGGAATTTGCCTTCAAGGGCTTTATATATTTCGTCAGCCGTCGGGTGAGTCATCGTTTCCAGCAAATAGGTCAAAATTGCATGGCGCTGAGGTGTCATGCGAACCCCGGTATTCTTGAGGATTTCAACTGCTTTCTCCACACGTTGTACCATCTTGTTACACCCCACAGTCTTTCGCAAGACAAAAGAACAAGCTTCTCTAATGTCATTGATTAGAATTACTATAAATAAGTGTACGTCTAGTCAACGAAAACTGTCAATATCCATTCATCGGATTTGAACAGAAAGAAGTGGAAAATCAGGTTTTTTACTTTACTTTTGCGGGCTTTTTTGTTGCAGGTTTCTTGGCTTTTTTTGCTTCCGCCTGTGCAAACTTACACATGGATTGAATTGTACAGCTGCCGCACTGAGGATTGCGCGACGAGCATACACGTCTGCCGTGCCAGATTAGCCAATGATGTGCATCCGTCCACTTCGCTTTTGGAATGCGCTTCATGAGCTGACGCTCCACTTCGTCTACATTGTCACTATTCGCAAGGCCTAGCCGATTCCCAACGCGGAATACATGCGTATCCACCGCTATCGCAGGAATCCCAAACGCATTGGACAAAACGACATTGGCAGTCTTTCTCCCTACCCCTGGCAATGCTTCGAGCTCGGCATGCGTTTGTGGAACTACGCTATTGTATTTTTCATACAAGATTCTACAGGTCTCTAAAATGTTTTTACTCTTATTCTTATACAACCCGAGTCCTTTTATATGCTCTTCCATTTCTTCCTGTGTCAAATGAAGGTAATGCTCCGGCTGGTTTAGCTGCTGGAACATGGGTGCTGTAATCTCATTCACCCGTTTATCTGTACATTGGGCAGAAAGAATGGTCGCAATGAGAAGTTCAAACGGGGTTGTATAATTCAATTCACAGTGCGCATCCGGATAAAGCTGCTGCAAATTATCCAAAATGTCGGCAACAGGTACTTTGCGTTGTGCCATAAATATATCCCCCTTTTCCCTCCATTATACCGTCTTGGTCAACATAGCGATCGATAGCACCGCAGACTGCACATGATGTACAATGAGTCTGGAAGTATTTAACGGGAGGAGGTTTTCCATGAAAGTATTCCTGACTGGTGCCACAGGGTTTGTTGGACGGGGTATACTCGAACGCTTGCAGGCAGAAGGGCATGAGATCGTTTGCCTCACCAGGGCTAGTTCAACAGGTAAGCTTCCCTACAACAAAACCGCCAATGCGCATATAACCGAAGCAACTGGCGATCTGTTTGATAAAGAATCGTTGATGAGAGCGATGCAAGGCTGTGATGCTGTCATCCACCTCATCGGAATTATTCGCGAACAACCAGGGAAAGACATTCTCTTTTCTCGTATCCATGTAGAAGGCACAAAAAATGTACTGGAGGCCGCCAAGCAAGCTGGAATTAAGCGCTTTGTACATATGAGTGCCCTGGGCGCACGAGAAAACGCTACTAGCGCCTACCACCGTACCAAATATGAAGCGGAGCAACTGGTACAAGCAAGCGGTATTCCGTACGTCATTTTCCGTCCCTCTGTTATTTTTGGTCCTGGGGATGAATTCGTGAACATGCTTGCCGATCTGGTTCGGTTGCCTGTCACTCCGGTCATTGGTGATGGTTCCTACCCTTTGCAGCCAGTCGCTCGCAAAACGGTGGCCGATGTATTCGTGCAAGCCTTGAGCCGACCTGAGACAACCAATCAAACCTATGAAACAGGTGGACCCGAACCACTCTCCTACGGCCAAATCTTAGATGCGATTGGCGAGGCCATCGGTAAGCGGAAGGTCAATAAAATTCACATTCCCCTTGCTTTGATGAAGCCTGTAGTCAATATGATGGAGAGATTCCCTTTCTTTCCTATTACCAATACGCAGCTCACTATGCTGCTAGAAGGAAACGCATGTAAGGACGGAAAGCTTCTCTACGATACTTTTCACACAGAGAAAATCGGCTTTCTCCCGGGAATCACCACTTACCTGCGTACCAAATAAAAAAGGGAAGCCCCCTAATTGATTCCAGGGGGCTTTTGCCTATTCGTGCAGCGTTTTCTCAACTGCACTTGTTTCTTTATTAATATGACGGGCCACAACGAAAAGGTAATCGGACAAACGGTTGAGGTATTTGACCACGGACGGGTTTACCTGCTCCTGCTGTGCCACATGGACAGCTTTTCGCTCTGCACGTCTGACGACCGTACGCGAAACATGGAAGGCGGCTGCTGACGGATGACCCCCAGGCAAAATAAAATTGGTGAGCGGCGGCAACTCTGCATCTAGCTTGTCAATTTGCTCTTCCAGAAAAGTAACGTCCTCTTCTGCAATGGGCCAACCTACTTTTTTGCCTTCTGGCGTCGCCAATTCAGCCCCTACATGGAACAGCTTTGTTTGAATGACATGGAAAACATCCTGCAATCCCTTCCACTCTTCCACCGCAGGCAACAGGGCCAGTGCCAATCCAATCTGCGAGTTAGCTTCATCGCACGTACCGTATGCCTCTACACGGTCCGCAAATTTAGGCACGCGGACACCTGCAACCAGTGATGTCTCACCTTTATCCCCTGACTTTGTATAAATCTTCATTCCGTATCCCCTCCTCAGGTTCCGTTTACAAAGCTTCTGCGACCAGAATCAATTCTGAGCTATTTGCATCAAAAGGTGTCTTTGCAAAAGAACCGTATCGTTGTGTGACCTTCAAGCCGTTTAAGCGAAGCAGATGATGGAGCTCTGCGGGAAAAATGTAGCGGATAGTAAATCGGCCCTTCACCCGTTCCGTCACAACTCCCTGTGCATCCGTACGCTCGTATATGCGTGTCACTTCGGACAGTTGCTGAAAATGGTCATAACGGGTGTAATCCCACATCGCAACCTCTTCCCCCGACGGGAGTGGATAGGTGCCACGCAAGGACATTTTTTCATTTTCCTCGTAAAAATGCTGAATCTTGGGCACAAACACATTCATGATGAACTTCCCGCCTGGAGCCAGATGCTTGCGAATGCACGTCAATGCCTTCATTTGCTCTTGAACATGCAAAAGGTGCAAAAACGACCGAAAAGGAATCATAATCAACGAAAATGACTCCTGCAGATCAAAGGCGCGCATATCCCCCTGTAATAGCTTCAAACCGGATGTCACACCTTGTTCCTCTGCTTTTACCTGGGCTCTTGCCAGCATATCCTGGGATAGGTCAATTCCGGTAACGTCGATGCCAGCCTGCGCCATCGGAATGCTGATTCTTCCGGTGCCGCAAGCGAGATCCAGCACCTTTCCCCCTGCCAGCTTGGCTTGTTCCAGATAGAACTCCACATCACCCGCAACACCGCGTTGTGTGAGATCATAGTAGTCAGCCCATTGATACATATTGCTCATATGGTCCTCCTATGCTTGCATTTCTTCTGATTGAAGGTAGGCCATCACGAGCTCTGCCGTGTTGTCGAGCGCTTCTTTATGTGTACGTTCATGGGAGTGAGAAGCATCTACTCCCGGTCCGATCAAGCCATGGACAACGTCATACCCGGCTCTCAGTGCCGCACTTGCGTCAGAACCGTAGTAGGGATAAATATCCACTTGGTAGTTCAGACCGCTCGCTTGTGCGAGCTTGGTCAGATGGCTGCGCAATCCGTAGTGGTAAGGTCCTGTGGAATCCTTCGCACAAATGGACACACAATACTCATCCGTCGTCTGTCCGTCTCCAATCGCTCCCATGTCGACAGCCAGGTATTCCACCACGTTGGCAGGGATGCTGGAATTGCCACCGTAACCGATCTCTTCATTATTACTGATAAAAAAGTGTGTGGTGTAAGGCAGCTTCATGCCGGATTCAGTCAGTTCTTTTAAGACCCCCAGCAGCACAGCTACACTTGCTTTGTCGTCGATATGACGGGACTTGATAAAGCCGCTATCCGTTACAGTCACCCGCGGATCAAAAGAGACAAAATCTCCGACGGAAATCCCCAGCGCAAGTACTTGCTCTTTGTTTGTGACCTTTTCATCCAGTCGGACTTCCATGTTCGCCTCATTGCGCTCGGCTTTCCCCGCTTCTGAGCTGTAAACATGCACGGAAGCTTTGGTGGACAAAATGGTACCGGTTACAAGACGACCGGTGCTAGTCTCTACAACGCAGTGCTCCCCTTCAATCGCATTGAATGCAAAACCGCCGATCAAGGTCAGCTTCAAGCGCCCGTTGCCCTTTATTTCTTTTACCATCGCGCCCAGTGTATCGACGTGAGCTGTCAAGAGTCTTGCCTTGTCGTTATTGGCCCCCGCTACTGTTGCAACGATTGCCCCTTTGTTTGTCCGTTTATAGGAAACACCAAGCTTTTCTAACTCTTGTGCAACCCAGGCCATTACTTTTTCCGTATTGCCAGATGGACTTGGGATGTTCGCCAATTGGCAAAAGCTTTGCACAACATATTCCGTGGATACGCTCATTTGTATGTTCCTCCATTCGCCCATTGCGAAATAAACGTTAGGATTGAAGCTTTTCCTTAATAAATTGAAGCACTTCCTGCACATGCCCTTTGACCTTTACTTTTTGCCATACTTTTGCGATGTTGCCTTCTTTATCAATGACGAACGTCGTGCGTTCAATGCCCATGTACTCTCGTCCGTACATTTTTTTCAACACCCACACACCATAAGCCTCTGCCACTTGGTGATCCGGATCTGCCAGAAGTGGAAAAGGCAATTCATGCTTCGCGATAAATTTGTCATGCGATTTCACAGAATCCGGACTGATTCCGAGAACAACTGTATTCAGTTCAGCAAAGCCCGAATGGAAGTCACGAAAGTCGCATGCTTCTGTGGTACATGTCGGCGTTTGGTCCTTCGGATAAAAATAAAGCACCACATTTTGTCCATGAAATTGGGAAAGTGAGATGGTCTGATTATTGCTCGCCAGCAAAGTAAATGCAGGTGCAGCTTGTCCTACTGCCGTCAAACTTTTCCCTCCTCTCGATAATATCCTGTTTTCGCTGGTCCCATTTTACCACAATCTAGTATCCACTTCATCCGCATACAAGTTGCGCTTTGATTCAGAAAAGGATAGAATAAAAAAAAATAAAATTTGGCCTAGTCAGTTGGATGGTGAATTAACATGAAAGAGTTTTTTGAAGTAACAGATCCAGAAGCGTTGAAATCGCTTGCTATATCGGAACGCGTGAAAATTTTGGAACTCTTTGAAGATTTGGAGCCCAGAACGGCCAAACAAATCGCTACAGAACTAGGCGAAAATGCAGCACGGCTACATTATCATGTGAAGGAGCTCGTGCGTGTTGGGTTGCTCGAGCAAGTGGATACCCGGGTAAAAGGCTCAATCGTGGAGAAATATTATGAGCCCGTTGCCAAGGTCATTCAGGTCAAGCTTCAATTGATGATTGAAGAAAATGCTCAACAATTAAGTGATGTCATGTTTACACCGTTTCGGACTACGGAAAAGGACCTCATGAGGACTCTCAACCGCTTCGTCGCCAGCGACCAAGATGTTCGGAAAGAATACCAAAATACGTTTGCTTATAATTTGACCGAGTTTTATCTGAGTCAAGATGAACGTAATCAATTTGTCGAAGACATCTCTGAGCTGTTGCAAAAGTATAAAGGGTTCAAAAAGGAAACTGGCCGTCGAAAATTCAAGTTTTTCGATACCCTGTTCCCATTGACCCCTGCTGATCCAACAGATGATGTAGATGATCCTTTTGATGATTCGGAAGAGTAAGTCACCAAGAAAACCATCAGATACGATGGTTTTCTTTCATTTTTTAATCAAAGGAGGACGCCAATGCGGACGATCTTGTTTGATTTTGACGGCACAGTTGCCGATACCCTCCCCCTGATCTTCACCGCTTTTCGCTCTACTTTTCAGCAGTTTTTGCAGGAGCATTATACGGACGAACAGATTGTAGCTCTCTTTGGCCCCACAGAGACAGGCATTTTGCAAAACAAGCTTCCCACACATGCGCATGACAACGCCCTCGCTCATTTTTATCGTGTATACACAGATGAACACTCCCGCGTACAAAACCCAGAAAATATGAAACAGCTAGGCGCTACGCCTGCGGAAACCATTTTCGTAGGTGACAGTGATGCCGATGTGTTAGCTGGCCGTGCGGCTGGTTTGCGAACAGTCGGTGTGGATTGGCTTTTGGTCACACAAAAGTCTGGAAAATTCGATCCCGAGCCTGACTACCACTTTACGGATGTGCAAGCTTTTACTGATTGGATATTCGGACGCTAGATGAAAAAAAGGGTGTGCCCTGACGCCGAAGCGTGGACACACCCTTTTCTGATTAATACGCACGTCCGAACCAGACGCTATGCTGTGACTCTTTGCCGCAGCAAATGCACGTTTTCTTCTGTACAGGAGGATCAAACGGAATGTTGCGTGAAGTGAACTTGGTTTCTTCTTTGACCTTCGATTCACAAGCATCATCCCCACACCAGCCAGCTAACACCCATCCGCTCGTATTGTTTTCGCTCTCGCATTTTGCAATATGAGCGGATAACTGCTCCAGCGTATCGATCCCGAAATGTGAGTTCTCATCACGAAAGGCTAGTGCTTTTTGGAACATATTTTGCTGAATCTCTTCCAACAGTTGAGCAACTGTCTGCGCGATACCTTCAAGTGAAACCGTAACCTTTTCCCCTGTATCACGACGAGCCAGAATTACTTGACCATTTTCCACGTCGCGCGGACCGAGCTCTAGGCGCAGCGGAACCCCGCGCATTTCCCACTCATTGAACTTCCAGCCTGGTGTTTCTTCGCGAAGATCAGCACGCACACGCACTCCTGCCGCCTTAATCTCGTCAAAGAGTGGATCAAACGCCTCCATTACTTTCTCGCGCAGCTTCATCGGACCGACTGGGATCATAATAACCTGTGTCGGAGCCATGCGAGGCGGCAACACTAGACCGCGGTCATCGCCATGCACCATGATCATCGAACCAATCAGTCGCGTAGAGGTGCCCCATGATGTGGTGTGAACGTACTTGAACTGATTGTCACGATCCAAGAACTTGATTTCAAAGCCGCGCGCGAATTTATCGCCCAAATAGTGCGAGGTGCCCGCTTGCACTGCTTTGCCATCCTTCATCATCGCCTCGATGGAATACGTGTCGACAGCACCGGCAAAGCGCTCACTCGGTGTTTTTTGTCCCTTCCAAACCGGAATGGCCAGCTCCTGCTCGACGACCTCTCGGTAAATCTCCAGCATTTGCATCGTTTCCTGACGAGCTTCCTCCTCTGTCGCATGTGCGGTGTGGCCTTCCTGCCAGAGGAATTCCGATGTGCGCAAGAACGGCATCGTCCGCTTTTCCCAGCGAAACACGTTTGCCCATTGGTTGATCAGTACAGGCAGGTCGCGGTAGCTCTGAATCCATTGGCTGTACATATGTCCGATGATCGTCTCCGAGGTCGGACGAAGCGCGAGCTTTTCTTCTAGCGGCTCGCCCCCAGCCTCTGTTACCCACGGCAGCTCTGGATTGAAGCCCTCGATATGCTCTTTTTCTTTTTGAAAGAAAGACTCGGGGATCAGCATCGGGAAATAGGCATTGCGATGCCCTGTCTCCTTGAAGCGCTTATTCATCGCCTCTTGAATTCGCTCCCACAGCTCGAAGCCATCCGGCTTGAACACGATGCAGCCGCGTACCGGTGTGTAGTCCATCAAATCCGCCTTTTTTATGGCATCGATGTACCAACGCGAAAAATCCTCCGATTGCGGTGTAATTTCTTTTACAAACGCTTTGTCCTCTTTCATCCGTCTACGCTCCTTTTTATTCTTACGTAAAATACAAAAATCCCCCATCCCAAAAAGGGACGGAGGATCAACTTCCGCGGTACCACCCTGATTGACCACAGCATACGCCATAGTCCTCTCGATAACCCGATAACGGTGGGCATCCGGCTAAGCTCTTCACCAGCGGCTTCAGGATGGGGTGCAGTTATCCTTTACGTATCAGCCTTCCAGACTAGGGCCGACTCTCTGTCACGAGGGTATAGCTGCGGGTCCTTTCATAGCCTTTTGTAACTTTCTATTAACTACACATATTAGCGAGTCACATTGGAGTTGTCAATTGCTAGTACGGGCAGCAATTCGAGATCCGAGCTTTACGTAAATCGGATAGGCCACCACAGAAATCATGACACCTTTAAAAAGATTGAACGGTACGATTCCGTAGAGAACCAGTGACCAGATACTTGTCGCGTTGAACATAGTCAAAAGCTTTTCAATCGGCATTTGATAAAGCACAGCGTACGCAGGCAACAACACGTATGCATTCGCCACAGCCATGACAATCGTCATCAACAGCGTTCCCAGAGCAAGACCAGTCAGGAAGCCTTTTTTGCCTTGACCAAGACGCTGCATGTAGACAGCCGCAACAATAAAGCTTGATCCTGCTACGACGTTTGCGAGCTCACCGATCAAAAGACCGTCTGTATTTTTGAAAAGCATGTGCAGTGTATTTTTCAGTACCTCGATAATAACGCCGGCTACTGGTCCGTACATGAGTCCCCCGATCAATGCCGGGAGTGTGCTGAAGTCGAGCTTCAAAAAGCTTGGCATTAGTGGAACGGGAACCTCGAGATACTGCAGAATAAATGCAACGGCCGCAAGCATGGGAATCGTCACCAGCTTCTGGGTTGCACGCGTGCGCGAAGAATGCAGCGCTGTTTCTTTCATGTTTACCATCTCCTCATTTTTTCCTTCTTGAGGAATGGCAACAGTCGTTGTAAGCTCACACGTCTGGTCATACAAACATAATAAACCCTGTGGCTATAAGTTCCACAGGGCATTTGCAAGCGTATGACAAAACCGTGCGCAAATAAAAGGTACAAGAAACAAGAGGGCTGGCCTCTACGTTCTCATCCCGTTTGCACAGGCAAACAAGCACGTGTGATAAACGTACTGTCGTCATCCTTCTCCCATCCAGACTGTACTGTCGGCTCTGGAATCACACCAGATCCTGCACTCCGTCGCTACTTGCAGCTCGGGAGGCTCGCGGGCTTAACATGCAAAAGCATGATCACCGCCGGTCGGGAATTTCACCCTGCCCCGAAGGAATGTGTAGTTGTATACAGCATATTATACTGCTGTTTTTTAATTTGACAATAGAGGAAACTGCCAACTCGACACTTTTTGTTTATTTTTCCGATGAGTTTAGTGTGAATAAAGAATAAAAAAAGACACTTGCTAACTAGAGAGCACTTCATGCTATCATTCGCTTGTACAATAGAATCGGCTCCTCAAGGGTGGTCGCAGCTCATCCCCATTTGAAAGGGGGTGAGGCCTGTGGTAACGAATGAAACACTCGGACTGCTTTTCCAGTTTGGGTTGTTCCTGGTCGCTTTAATCGGCTTGGTTGTTACCTTGACCAAAAAGAAATAGACCGCCCTTGAGTTGACAGCTCTGCGGTCTATTTCACACCAAGAATTGAGCCGCACCCCTTTGCGGGAAGCGCCTATTGTACCTACCGTTCCGGTTGCCGCCGGAACGGTCTTTTTTACTTTATGCTTGTAGATCTCGTTACATCCAATATTACCACAGAGAGGTCGAATTATAAATCATCAAGAACCTGCTCCCCGATACTTCGTGACACCCCAATTCCAAACGAGTAGCCCAATCCCAAAGAAAATAATAGCCACTACCGGCGTCATTGCCGCATAAGTGTACCAAACTTCCTTGCGCAAAAAGTAAGCCGCCGGATAAACACCCACGAAGGCAAACGGCAGCACGTAGGTGAGCACAAAGCGAATGGCTTTGTTGTACACGTCTACCGGATAGCGTCCATACTGCTGAATGTTGTAGATCATCGGGGCAATCCCTGTCCGCGAGTCGGAAAAGAAGCTAACGGCAGCAATCGCGGTATACACACCACCGTAAATCAGTGCCCCGCTGATCGAGAGCCCGATAAAGATGAACACGTCGTACCAGTAAAACGACAAATCGAGTTGAATGGCAGCATACCCCATGATAATGATCCCGGTTATGACCCCAAAAATGCGGTCTGGCGCAATCGACTCGAGGCACACCTGCGCCAGATTGTGAATCGGTCTCGTCAGAATTCGATCCATCTCGCCCCGGATGATATAACGCTCGTTGAAGTCCCAAAAACCGAAGAACATCGAGAACAATGCGTACGGAACCAAAAAGAAACCATAAATAAAGATAATCTCGTCACGCGTCCAATCCCCCATAAGCGGAACATGCGTGAACACGACAATAATAAAGATGAGATTGATCAACTCAGAAACCAGATTAGACACAAAATCCCCGATAAAGTCCGTTCGATAGGCAAGTCTCGTCTTAAAGTACTGGCTCAGGTAGTCGGCAAAAATACTGAAAATATGTCTCATGTTTTGCATGCTCTACCCTCCCTGCACGACCAGCTTGTTGCGGGCAAGACGCCACATCACCAAGATGGGAACCAGTATGACAAACATCCAGATGACCTGAAAACCGATCAATTCCCAGGAACGTTGCGTTGTAATAGCACCTGTGAAGATCAGGCTCGGATAATAGTTGACTGCCTGAAAAGGAAGGTAACCCATTACCGTTTGCGCCCAGCCTGGGAAAAAGCTGATCGGCAACACGAGACCAGATAACAGATCCACTACGACCCGCTTGGCTCGCATCATACCATCGTTTCGGAACAGGAAGAAAGTCAGCAAGCCTGTCACTAGGTTGATTTGTGTATTGATCAAAAACGCACACATCAAGCTAATCAAATACAGCCCCCATCCAGTGGCTGTCGCCGGGAAGCTGAACGGAATGATCAAGCTAATAAGGAATATCCCTGGACCCGCGAAAAAGAGAAAACGAAAGATCCCTTCCCCAAATGCCTGCGCCGTTTTCACGGACAAGTAATTATAAGGGCGTATCATTTCAATCGCGACCTTGCCTTCTCGGACGTCCTGCGCTATTTCAGTATCGATGTTGTTAAAATAAAACGCCCGCGACATCCAAGCAATCGCAACGTAGGAAGTCATCTGTTCCACAGTAAGCCCGCCCAGCTGCTGCTGTCCTCCGTAGATCGCTCCCCATAAAAAGTAGTACGCCCCTATGTTGATCGCATAGATAATGATCCCGCTGTAGTAGTTCACACGATAAGCAAGCATCGTCAAAAACCTCATGCGAATGAGTTCCATATAAAGCTTACGCATGGCTAGCTACCTCTTGATCTGAGGAATAAATATTGCGAACGATTTCCTCTGTGCTCGTCTCCTCGATTTTCACGTCACTGACTTCAAAGGATGACATGACCGTCGACAAAACAAAAGGCAGCATTTCCTGACTCCGCGCTACTTTTACACTGAGGGTGAAGTCATTGATTTGCTCGATCTGACATGGCAATTCCCCTAATGCCTGACGCAATACTGCTGCAGAGGTGCGCTTTTTCATCTGGAACGATACCTCTGTGCCATTGCCCCATTTTTCTTTGAGGTCATTCAGCAAGCCATCAAAGATCAGCTTCCCTTTGTCCATGACCAGCACGCGTTTACAGAGGGCCTCAATGTCGGATACATCGTGAGTAGTCAACAAGATCGTCATATTTTCCGTCTCGTTCAGATTGCGGAGAAACTCACGGATTTTTTGTTTAACGAGTACATCGAGTCCCACGGTAGGTTCATCGAGGAACAACAGGCGCGGCTTATGAATCAAAGATGCAGCTACTTCACAGCGCATTCGCTGGCCTAGGCTTAGCTTGCGAACAGGCTGACTGACGAACGGCGTAATCTCCAGCTCCTCGATCAAGCGCTCCAGCCACTTTTCTCCCTCTGCCTCGTCTACCTTATAAATACTTTTCAACAGACGGAATGACTCTAGCGGAGATAGATCCCACCACAGCTGAGAGCGCTGCCCGAAAACAACTCCGATGGAGCGAACGTACTCCTCCCGCTGCTTAAAAGGCACATAACCATTGATGACAATTTCGCCGTCACTCGGGGTCAAGATGCCTGTCAACATCTTGATCGTCGTCGATTTTCCAGCACCATTTTCCCCGATCAGCGCGAACATTTCTCCTTCCTCTACTGTAAAAGAAAGGTCATCCACGGCGTTTACTGTCTTGTACTCCCGGCTGAACAAATCACGAAAAGCACCACCAAGGCCCGGTCTGGACTGATGGATGCGGAAATCCTTTTGTAAATGATTTACCTGAATCATGGAATACCGTCCTTTTTTCTTCGCTTGAATTCCATCTGTAGTGTATATGAGCCAATCGAATTGTGCAAAAGGCAAACTGCACCAAACTGTTAGTGAAGATAAAGGATCATTCCCGTTTTGTCGTCGGACTTTTTGAAGCGGACATAGCGGATGCATTCGGGATCGCTGTTTTCCAGAGCAATGAGCTCGTCTGTATAACGTTGCAGCCCTTTATGTACGATAGGTAGCACCGTCTCTTCCCACTTCGGCTGTGCTCCACCTAAAGCTCGCGGCATAAAAAGACCGTCTGTTACAAGCACTAGTGCCTTCAAGTCGACCCGATTTATCCGACCATACTCCATAAAATCCGTACAAGCTGGTTCACCGTTCAACACACCGTAGCCTCCTGGTCCATTCGCCTGATAGCGGTTATGAATCAGGATGTCCATACATCGTTCGTGCAGCTCATCTCGGGTACACAAGCCTTCATTAATTCCTTCTTCCCATTTTGCCAAGGCTGCCTGCTCCAAATGACTGACCTGCGTGTGCGTCAGGGGACGTACGGTATCATCCTCATAAACGGCAAATATCATGCAATCTCCCAACTGCGCGTACTCGATATGGGCATCCCCTACACGGACAACTGCACAGGCGGTCCCCCACAAAACTTCCTTCTGCTCAAGCTGGATACCACTTTTACGCATTTGCTCCCGCAGCACCTCGTTTATCGTCTCCAAATAATTGTGCAAAGCTGCGTCCTCTGGTATATCCTCAAGCTGCTTTTTGACGAGTTCAGCCGCGAGCGTTCCGCCTGTCTGTCCTGCTGTGTTCTCATACGGGATCAGTGACGTAATGCCGTCGATGACCGCATACACATGCTTTGCCTGCTGAATCACATAGGTGTCCTCATTGCTTTTGCCGCTACCTTTCATGGAGATGCACTCAAGTTTCATGATGACTCCCGCCTTCTCTCATGTAGTGATTTGCTTGAAAATTGTATCATCTTTCCTTTTCTTCATCTATAGCTCTCCGTTCATATCCAGCAGTTGAACAGCTGTGGTAAGATAATGAAGGACTTTTTCCAAAAGAGGTTGTTAAGAAAACCTTGATCGAGGCCAATTCATGGAGGAGCGACCGCGTTTTAGCGGAAAGTTTCCATGCGCTCCGGAATTTATTCTATAAATTCCTTAACGATCAAAAAGAAAAGAGGGAATACGCATGAAACGTGAACGATCCGCGCAACTGCACGAGCAAGCGCTCGACGTCATTCTAGGTGGGGTAAACAGCCCTTCCCGCTCTTTTAAGGCTGTAGGAGGGGGAGCGCCCGTAACGATGGAACGTGCCCAGGGCGCGTATTTCTGGGACGTGGACGGCAATCGATATATTGACTATTTAGCAGCATATGGACCAATCATTACCGGTCATGCACATCCACATGTGACCAAAGCGATTTGTGAAGCAGCTACCAACGGAACCCTATACGGTACTCCGACTCCATGGGAAATTACCTTCGCAAATATGATCCGTGAAGCGATCCCTTCGATGGAACGCATCAGGTTCAACAACTCCGGTACAGAAGCAGTCATGACCTGCATTCGTGTAGCACGCGCCTATACTGGTCGTGTCAAAATCATCAAATTCGCGGGCTGCTACCACGGCCACTCTGATTTGGTGCTCGTTGCTGCTGGCTCTGGGCCATCCACCCTAGGGATTCCAGACAGTGCGGGTATTCCACAGAGCATTGCCAGCGAAGTCATTACAGTACCTTTTAATAATGTAGAAGCATTCGCAGAAGCTATGAGCAAATGGGGAAGCGAAACGGCTTGCGTCCTCGTTGAGCCGATTGTCGGCAATTTCGGTATCGTAGCACCTGAGCCAGGCTTCCTGGAAGAGGTTAACCGCATCACGCACGAAGCAGGCGCACTTGTCGTTTACGATGAAGTCATTACGGCCTTCCGCTTCTGCTATGGCGGAGCACAAGACCTCCTCGGAGTCGAGCCTGATCTGACAGCATTGGGCAAAATTATCGGTGGCGGCCTGCCAATCGGCGCTTATGGCGGTCGTCGGGAAATCATGGAGCAAGTCGCCCCACTCGGACCGGCGTATCAAGCGGGAACAATGGCTGGTAATCCTGCCTCCATCCGTGCGGGAATTGCCTGCCTGGAAGTATTGAAGCAGCCGGGCGTGTACGATGAATTCGAACGATTGGGCTCCATGCTTGCGAACGGAATCATCGAAGCCGCAAACAAACACGGCGTAACCATCCAGCTCAATCGTGTAAAAGGGGCATTGGCTGTTTACTTCACGGACGAGCCTGTTTCCGATTATGATGCAGCTCAGAAAGCGAACGGAGAAATTTTTGCCCGCTTCTTCCAGCTGATGCTGAATGAGGGTGTATGCCTGGCACCATCCAAATATGAAGCTTGGTTCGTGACTACAGCTCATACAGAAGAAGACATTCAAAACACCATCGCTGCAGTAGACCGCGCCTTTTCTCAACTGTAAACCATTCCCATGTCCATTCGCATCCGCCCGAGGAAATAATAAGCCTGTTGGCGATTATGTTTTCGAGGAGGATATTCCGGTGTCCAAAGGTGAAAAATCATATCCGCAGGCTCCTGAAAAAACGTTGGATTCCAAAATGAGCAGTAAAATGCTCGAAGTGACTGGCTTTCAAAAACCGCGAAAAACCGAGCATCACAAAACACAAAATCACGACAGATAAAAATCATGAAAACAGACACATTCCCAATCATGATGATGAGGAATGTGTCTGTTTTTTTTCGCAAGCAGCGACATTGTCAATATTGGTCAGAGATTGTACAATAAAATAGTGAAACTGTCGTAGGACTTATTCGTATACATGAATATGGGACAGAATGAAGTAGTAAGGTTTACATGAATGGCTTAGCAACAATTCGTTTTCATAGATTACAACGAGGAGTGAGTGTGGAATGTTTTTCCATCCTATGGATTTTCTGATTCTGATTGCATTCGGACTGTCGCTCTGGGCACAGTTTCGCGTGAAAGGGACTTTTAACAAATTCGCCGAAGTTCCTACCTCCTCCGGTCTTACCGGTGCAGAGGCCGCCCGCCGCATGCTCGATGCCAACGGCTTGACGAACGTTCCTGTTCAACATATCCCAGGTACATTGACTGACCACTACGACCCGACTGACCGTGTCGTACGCCTGTCTGATCCTGTATACCTTGGCAACTCGATTGCCTCTCTGTCCGTTGCTTGTCACGAGGTCGGTCATGCGATTCAGCACAAGGTCTCGTACCCGATGCTGGTAGCACGTCATCGTATTTTCCCAGTAGTCAACATAGTGTCCGGTATAGCTCCCTTGCTGCTGTTGGCTGGATTCTTCTTTAAAATGGCTGGACTCTTGCTCATCGGGATCATCTTCTTCTCCGGTGCGGTTGCCTTCCAGCTCGTCACACTGCCTGTCGAGTTTAACGCAAGTAGCCGTGCGAAAGAACTGATGCTCAAAATGGGCTTCATCCGCAATGAAGAAGAGCGTGGCGCAAGCAAAGTACTGGGCGCAGCCGCTCTGACGTACGTAGCTGCCGCTCTGATCTCTGTCCTCGAGTTGGCGAAATACATCATGATCTTCCGAAGCTCTGACGACTAATCCGTTAAATGAAACTGCAAAGGTACAGCTCTCTTACATGGGAGGCTGTACCTTTTTTCATGAGGCTACGTTACAATTAGGCGGGGGGTTTTGCACATGCGAATTGGAATCATTGGATTAGGCAGTATGGGACAAATGCTGGTGAAATCACTCTGTAAAAGCGGTGTGATCCAACCCGAGCATATAACCGTCTTCAATCGAACAAGAGAAAAAGCCGAAAATCTGCAAGCATCACATGGAATTCTCATAGCCGAAAGTGCGCAAGAGGTGTGCGACCAGGCAAATCTGGTCTTTCTCTGCACAAAGCCGCTGGATATCTTGCCTGTTTTGCGGGAGCTGTCTATCCCTGCAAGTGTACATATCATTTCTGTGGCAGCAGGTGTTGGCATCGATGATTTGGAGACCGTCCACGCTGGTGCCGTGAGCAAGGTAATTCCTACAGTCACTTCACAAGAGCTGCATGGTGTATCGTTATTTACTTGCAGCAAAAGAACCAGTGCAGAGGATCGCAATGAGCTTCTCACTCTCCTATCTTCCATTAGTCAATCACAGGAAGTACCCGAGGTCGAGATCGAAACAGCGACGATCCTCACCAGCAGCGCACCAGGACTGATGGCAGGCATTCTTGATTCGTTCGCGCAGGCAGCCGTACGCAAAACACCAGAGCTTGACCTAGATACTGCCAGAAGCATGCTGGTGGAAACGATGCTGGGAACCGCTCTTTTGCTGAAAAACGAACAGCTTAGCTTCGACCAGTTGATCGAGCGTGTTGCAACCAAAGGTGGCATTACCGAGGAAGGCTTGCGCGTTCTTGACAAGACTCTTCCTTCTGGATTTGACGAGTTGTTTGCGATGACAGAATCCAAACACGCTGCTTTGAAGATACTTGTCCAACAACAAATAAAAGCATAAATCGCGGATTGGAGTACAAGACGATGATCATCGGTTGGATTGGTTTGGGAAACATGGGCATTCCAATGGCTAGCAATCTGCTGGCTGCAGGCTACGACGTACGCGTCTGGAATCGTACACTGGGAAAAGCTGCACCATTGGTGGCATTGGGTGCGCAAGAGACTGCGACTTTGTCCGAGCTGGTAGCACAAAGCGATGTACTGTTCACCATGGTAAGTGACGATGATGCTGTAAAAGCAATCTATTCGGGCTCAGATGGTCTCTTGAGTCTTCCCGTGCAAGGTAAGCTGGCGGTGGACATGAGCACCATTTCACCGGATACTTCCCGTTTTATCGCAGAGCAAGCCAAACAAGCCGGACTGCGCTTTCTCGATGCGCCCGTCTCTGGCAGTGTAGGACCTGCAAAAGAAGGGAAGCTCGTCATCATGGTAGGCGGCGAGCAGACAGATTTTGAGGTAGCCAAGCCGCTGCTGGACAAGCTGGGCAAAGCAGCCTTTTATTTGGGGCAAAACGGTGCGGGTACGTCTGCCAAACTGGCGATCAATCTGTTGCTTGGCATTACGGTACAAGGTGTCTCTGAGACACTGCTGTTCGCTCGCTCACTCGGTATCGGTACAGAGCAAATGCTGGACATCATTTCCGAAAGTGCCGTGGGTACCCCTCTCATTCGCGGAAAAGCGGCCTCGATTCTCGCTGATGACTATCCGGCTGCCTTTGCCCTGAAGCACATGGCCAAGGACCTTCGACTAGCGCATGAAGCAGGTGTTTCTACGCCACTCGCTGAGTCCGTAAATGCGACTTATCGTCATGCGTTAGAAGAAGGATTGGGAGAACTGGATTTGATGGCGATCCTGCGTCATCTCGGTGGAAAATAGGTTTCGTGTTTAGACTGACCCTCATAAATGAAACAGCGGCTTCCTAAGACCTAAAAATAGAGTCTTAGACTGGCCGCTGTTTTTAATTAAACGAATGAAGCCCGTTAGTTTAATTGGGCATTCCACGCAGAGCATGCACCTATGTTTTACATATATTGCTTAGAAAAGGAGGAGTATTGTATGCATCACCCAACGTATTTTCCCAATATGGGTTATCCTTTGTCGCTTCCCTATCCTTATCATCCAAATTTTCAGTATGTACAATACAGTCATCTACTCCCTGTATACGCTGGTAAGACCTTTCGCTACGATTATCAAGATGGCAATGTATTTATCATTCATTTCTTTGACGCCACTCATCGGCATGATGAAGGGATTGCTGGACCGCATAAAGGATTCAATGGTTACTATACATTCAACTACGTGGAGATAGCTCCTTGCGTATATTTTATGTATTGGTTGGAAGAAGTCTACACCGTCAGCCAAATTGCGGATTTTAATAGGATGCTGGTCTATACCCATTATACCTATGATGAAAAGGGTGTTCGGAAAAGTCTATTCCATTCTGGTACCATAACCGAACTAGATAGCTTTCCCTCATAATCCGCTAAAGATGACATAGCGAAAGACCGGAATTGCTTCCGGTCTTTTGTCGTACGATACGCTATTATTTGGCTTTTAACCAATCATTAAAAATCTTCGCTTCCTCTAGTGCCCGTAGATCTGACAATACATCACCAGGTTTGTTGCCTTCCCCGATGATATAGCCCGCAAATGGCATTCCTACAAAAGAAAAGACATACTGAAACTGCTGAATCAGTGGCAGCCCCTTCAATCTGGGTTGGTCTCCTCCAGTCGTAATGACATACGCCTGCTTTTGCCCGAGAGACTCCTTGAAGGAATAGCGCTTATCACGCAAGCTCTGCGACCAGCGATCCACATAGTTTTTCATATGACCGGACATACCGTACCAATAGATCGGCGTAGAGAAAATAAGAAAATCATGGGCGAGCACTGCTTCTGTCACTTTATCGTAATCATCCGCGACTGCATCGAAGCCTCCCTCGTCATGCCTTTGGTCGTGAATCGGGCGAATGTTTTTCTCTCGCAACCGGATGCTGGTATGCGGCACCCCTTCCAATGCCAAATTGGTCAATTGCTCCGTGTTTCCTGCATTTCTTGAGCTTCCGTGCAAAACGAGAATGTTCATGTGCTCATCCATCCTTGCTTCTTTTTTATGCTCCTCTCCATTGTAGTGAGAAAATCAGGCTTACTCAAACCTTAAAATGCTTCACCAACGTTTCAAACTGTCGGATCATTTTAACCAGTTTTGTCACAGAATGCGTCAGCCTGTCCATATCGCCCAGCTTCGTTTGTATATGACCAAAAAAGGCTGCCTTACCAGTAGAAAAATTCTACGGATAAGACAGCCTGCTAGTATTTTAAGTGAAGGAAGCCCCGCTCGTATGCTCCGTCTGCTTTTTTTGCAAGCGCAGCGACAAAAGGAAAGCGACAAGTAACAACCCAGCAGATACATAATAAACAGCCCGGACTCCCTGCCATTCAGCGATAGCCCCCATCGCCAAGGCAGAAGCGCCAAAAACGAGTAAATCAATCGTCCCCTTTGCTGACATGACATAGGGCAGTGCTGATTCTTCTGTCGCTTGCTGCAAAAGTGTCTGCTTGCTTACTTGCACCATTTCCAAAAACGGGCCCAGCGCAAAGGAAAACAACAGTGCCCCCAGAGCGTTTGTACTACTGCCAAAACAAAAGGTGAAGAATCCGACACCAATTGTACCGCAGACAATCCAGCGAAATAAATGGCGACGCATCCGCTCCGCATACATCAACAGCAGTGTCCCACCGCCAATGGCTCCAAGCATATAACCGGCATTGATGTAGCCCCACCATTCTTCTCCTTGTCCAAGCACATCGAGGACAAATGGCAGCATAATCGCAGCGACCCACACACCACCAGACAAGCCGATCACGACATCCATCGCGATCAGCAGTCGCAGGACAGGCACGTCGCGAATCATTTTCCATCCAGTGAGCCAATTTGTTGTCGCCTTAGCTGCTGTTTCTTCACGCAGGTTTTCGCTTGCCGGTGCAATGCCTGTCATCGCGATCGTTGCCACTACATAGGCACCAACGGTTCCCCACAGAACAACATTCGCTCCCAACCAAGAAACGAGTAGCCCGCCTGCGGCCCAGCCAGCAAAATGAACGGTTTGATCCGAGGTGGCAAGCAAGCCATTCGCTCGCATGAGGTCTTCTCGCCCTACCAGGCGCGGTACCATGGCATTGCGCGCAGGGTTTGCCCAACCATCCATAAAGGCGATGGCTGACCCCAATCCGAATAACAGCCAGATCCAGTCTCTCTGCTCTCCCACACCGCTGCCGACAGCAAATGACGCTATAGCCAAGAGTATCGTCTTCAAGCCCTGCGACAGCACGAGCATACCCGTCAACGACAATCGCTGAAACACCAACGGTGCCAACAAGCTGCTCACAGACTGCGAAGCTACGATGACAACCGGTATAAACGCCGTGTACATGACGGAGCCCGTTGCAGCGTACATGACCGAAATAAACGAGACAATATAAAATACATCCCCAAGGTTGGCCAATGTCTGACCCGCCCAGAGGCAAATAAAGCGTCGATGCCACATAAAGCACACCCTCCTGTCGGTTCAGGACCAGCCTATACGTCCTGATGGAATATGAAGTTATTCACACCGACTCGCCATTACAATGGAGGTGCACCTCTTTTCGCGAAAATTACTTCTTATTCTATTCCAGAATCAGACTGCTGTACAGATTTGTTTCGGAAAAAACTGTAGTACACCCAGCCTGCGTTAATAAACAAGAAAGCACTCGTCATGTAAAAGACTCCACTAATGCTCACATATCCTGCCAAAAAGCCGCCAATCACCGGGCCGAGCATGCTACCGATACTGACGAAGCTATTGTTATAGCCATAGACGCGACTGACCATATGCACTGGTGTTGCTCGTCGTAGCAAAGCATTGACGGATGGAAGCAATCCTCCCAGCGACAAGCCTAACAAAAACCGGAGCGCGACCAATTGCCATACCGTATGTACTAAGCCTTGTGGAATAAAGATGATCGCAGCAGCCAAAAGCGAGAACAAGAGCACTTTTTGCGAACCGAACCGATCTCCTAAACGCCCAAGCTGTGGTGAGGCAAAGACGTTTGCTACCCCCATGCATGCTTGGACAATTCCAGCCCAAAGCGCTACCCTTGCCCCTTCTGATCCAACCAATTGCGAAATGTAGATCGGCAACACAGGGATAATGCTAAACAACGCAAACTGGATCATTACGGTTACAAAAAAGAGCGCCGGGAGTTCTTTGGAAGAGAAGATCATCTGAAAATCTTGCCGCAGACTCGACCGTTCCTTTTTTTCAGGTGGAACAAAATTCTCTTTTACCATAAACGTAATGACCAAGGTAGCTAGTAATAATACGCAACCGGTAATCACAAAAATCATCCGAAAGCCAATCTTCTCCGCAAGCACACCGCCAAATAGCGGTCCCATAATGGTTCCGGCCGTAATAAAAGACTGAAGCAACCCTGTTGCCCAGCCAATTCGTTCTTTTGGTACAGATGATGCTACTAATGCGGTGCTGGCAGGGATGATTCCCCCAACGAGTCCATTGAGCAGACGAAGAGCCAATAGCTGCCACAGACTTCCGGCAAAACCGGTCAGCGCCATCGTAATGGACATGAAAAATCCCGAGCGCAAAATCATGATCTTGCGCCCGTGCTTATCCGCTAAATTTCCCCAGATAGGAGAGACCAGACCAGCCGTCAAAAAGTTGGCTCCAAAAATAATCCCCGCCCAAGCCGTGACCTGATGAGGGTCTTCAATTCCGAAATCCTGCTGAATGTAAAGCGGTAAAAAAGGCATGATCATGCTCATCGCCACCATGACGAAAAACAACGATCCGCAGAGTACATATAAATTACGGCGCCATATCTCCATCGGATTTCCTCCAATCCCATCTGCTTATCCCAGTTGCGGGTCGGATGTACTCCCTAAATCTTGCACACTCCACAGGCCATAGTATACGCCCTTTTTCTCCAGCAATTGCTCGTGCGTACCTTCCTCAACGATTTGTCCCTCTTTCATCACAATGATTTTGTCTGCATGGGTAATCGTCGAAAGTCGATGGGCTACGATGAGAGTAGTTCTTCCTTTTGCCAATCTGGACAACGACTCCTGAATCGTGTGCTCAGATTCCAAGTCGAGTGCGGACGTCGCCTCATCCAGAATCAGAATACCCGGATCACGCAGAAAAACACGCGCAATCGCGATTCGCTGCTTTTGCCCGCCCGAGAGCTTCACACCGCGCTCCCCCAGCTCAGTATCGTAACCATTTGGTAATTCACTAATAAAGTCATGGGCATTTGCCGCCTTCGCAGCTGCTTGGACAGCACTGTCATCTGCATCTGGATTGCCCATTAAAATATTCACTTTTGCTGATTCACTAAACAAAATATTATCTTGCTGCACCATCCCGATATGGTGACGCAAATTTTGCTGCTTCACATCGCGGATATCGATGCCATCAATCGTAATTTCCCCTTCTGTCACGTCCCAAAAACGCGGCAGCAAGCTGATCAGCGAAGACTTTCCTCCGCCTGACATCCCGACAATCGCAACCGTTTCACCAGAAGCGATGCTCAGATTCACATTGTTCAAGACGAGAGGGCCCTCCTCCCGATAGCGGAAGGACACGTTCTCAAAGCGGATTTCTCCACGAATGCGTTTGGTTGCAAGGTCTACAGGCAGCTCCCCTGCGTTTGGCTTGTCAACGATATCGTACGATTCATCGATAAACTCAAACATCCGGTCCATCGAGGCAATTGCCTGTGTCAGTACCGTGCTGGAATTGACCAGACGTCGCAGCGGCGTGTACAAGCGATCTAAATAAACATAAAATGCAACCAACGTCCCTACGCTCATGCTCCCGCCAATCACTTGGTAGCCAGCATAGGCAATGACCAGAAGCGGTGCGATATCCGTCACCGTATTAATTACAGCAAAAGTTCGCGCATTCCAGCGTGTTTGCGCCAGTGCCTTATCCAAAAACTGATTGTTTTCCTTTGCGAATTCCTTGCTTTCCTGCTTCTCCAAGGCAAAGCTGCGGATGAGCGCCATCCCATTGACGCGTTCGTACAAATATCCTTGCAAACGCGCCAGTGCCGCAGAACGATCCTTGGTTAATTGACGCAAGCGCTTGTAGAAAAATTTGACGGAAATACTGTACAAAGGGAAAACGACAATCGCCACAAGCGTCAGTTCCACATCCATGTAGAGCATGATCGCCAGTGTCAGGACGATCGTAATCAGGTCCAGCCAGAGATTCATCAGTCCCGTTTCCACGAAGCTTTTGGTTGATTCCACATCGTTAATGACGCGGGAGATGACCTCACCCGTCTTGGTATTGTTGTAGTAGCGCATCGACAGTCGCTGTAAATGAGAAAATAATTGATTGCGGATGTCAAACAGGATGCGGCTGGATACCCACTGTGCATAGTATTGCCGGACGTACTCAACAGGGGCGCGAACGACTGTGAATAACAAAAACGCCCCGAGCATCAGCCAAAATAACTGTTTCAGCTTTTCCTCTTGAGGAAGCGTACTTGGGAGCAGGTCATCAATGACGTATTTGATAAGAAGCGGCAGAGCAAGTGGAATCGCAAATTTTATAATACCAATGAATATGGTGCCCAGGATTTGTTTCCAATAGGGCCAGACATATGCCAAGTAACGGCGTATGCTCAAGCATCATACCTCCTTTGCAAACAAGGAAATCCCTCCCCCGGTCATTCGGGAAAGGGATTATTCCTCATCATCTCGTACTAAAAGATAACGCTCGTACCAACGTTGGACAAAGCCGCTTTGAAAAGGGCCACGTCGCGCGCTTACCCAATCCAGCACCTCTCGCAATGCTGTCTGCACTCTTTCCACAACAAATGGAGGATAGTTCATCTGTTTGCTGTGCAAAAGAAACTCCTCTTCGTCGAGAATCGAGTACGTCATATCGGGAAACACTTTTACGTCGAGATCATAGTCTATGTAGCTGAGCAATTGTCCCTTCATGCTAAAGGGCGAACCAATGTTGCAATAATAATAAATACCGTCATCACGAATCATGGCAATGGTATTGAACCACTGGCCTCTACCAAATGTACAAATGGCCGGTTCACGCGTACGCCATTCCCGCCCGTCTGCTTCTGTCACCTTGACCCGATCATTTCCCCCAATCACCACCGCATCACTGGTATGAATCAACGTAGATTTGTCCCATATGCGGTGCAACGAATGGTCATGTTTATAACTTTCTATGCGGATATTGGAGCCCGGAGTTGGTGACATGACTCTCCCCTTTCTTCTCTTCTCTATTTGAATGGGGACAAGCCTCCGTTAAGAAGAGAGCTTTTTGGAAAGTGTAACATATTTTTGTACTTCATAGCCAAGTGAAAGGTAAAACGGAAGGACTTCCGGATTTGATTGATTGACCATGATCAAGACGTTATTGACACCTCGTTGCTTGAAACGCTTTTCAATTGCTTCAACGAGTTCGCGACCAATACCTGAGCCTTGCATCTCTGGAAGTACAGCCAATCGGTAGAAATAGGCACGTGCTCCGTCGATCGTGCCAACCACGACCCCTACAACTCTGCCTTCAATTTCTGCAACCATTACCAGATCGCTGTCCCAAGCCAAATGCTGGGCCAAATCGTTCAATGACTCTTTGTCCGATTTGTCCAACCCCGTCTCCTGCCAAATACGTGTGATAGCCGAATAGTCACCGAGTCGAAACGGACGAATCAGCATGTGTTGCCTCCTTCGTAACCTTCTTCCTCTATTGTACAACACATGGACAACTTTGTCTTGTATCGCAACACCACAAAGTCTCCAACTCCATACTCCATACTCCATCTACATTAAATAATTATGTCAAAAGAGAAATACCGCCGTCTACAATCAATGTTTGTCCGCGAACCATCCACGCTTTGTCGGAGAGCAAGAACATGACAGCATTCGCCAAATCTTCCGGCTCCACAATGCGCCCTGCTGGCGTACGCTCTGCTGAACTGCCAAGCAATTCTTCACGATTCGGGAAATGCTTGAGTGCATCCGTATCCACCGCTCCGCCAGAAACAGCATTTACAACAATATTATGCGGTGCGAGCTCGACTGCCAAATAACGAGTAATCGCTTCTACAGCTGCCTTCGATACGCCAACCGCTGTATAGTTCTCGAGAACGCGAATAGACCCAAGGCTGGACAAGCTCACGATTTTTCCTCCGTTGCCGCCCTTGATCATTAGTTTTGCCGCTTCTTGCGCACAGAACAACAGCGCCTTGCTGTTAATTTCCATGGTCCAATCCCAATGGCTTTCCTCCAGCTCCAGCAGCGGACGCAGAACACCCGATGCCGCATTGTTCACAAATACATCCAAGCGACCGAATTCCTGGTCAATTTCTGCGAACAACTCTTTGATTTTTTCTACATCCCCTACATTGGCTTTGATCAGATGGACACGAGCACCCTTTGCTTCCAGCTCTGCTGCCGCTTCTCTTGCCGCTGTGCGGTTACGCAAATAGTTCAGCACCAGGTCATAGCCCTGTTCCGCCAATTGAAGCGCAATCGCTTTTCCGATCCCTCGCGTTCCGCCAGTTACCAGTGCTACTTTTTTCGTTGTATTCATAAAAAGATTACCTCCCAAACTGACCAACTATTAATAGCAGGTACTAATAAGTAAAAATCACTTTTTCATTATACAACTCCACCTGCGCTTTTTCTACCTGCGGAAAAAATCCCGGCATGACTTGATCCTCTCAACTATAGCCATACTAAGCTCGCGGTATCAGGCAAACCACTACCACAAAAGGAGGATTGGCAGGGTGTACATAGGTCGGGAATTGTCCGAATTAACCATGGTGCCACTGGCTGATTGGGAAATGAATGAGCTGCTTTATTACCATCACAGTTTTTCACAACTGGCAGCTTACCTCAGTGCAGAAGGAGCCTCTCTTCACGTCAAAGTCATCCATGAGCTTGAATCCCGTGGGCCAGTGAATGGAGACAGCGGGGGATGGGATCATTCCTCGTCACCTATTTACGATTAAGTAAAAAACCCGGCTGCTCGTGTATGTAAACACGGCACCGGGCTTATTTTTAGATACGGAATTTACCGATCTGGTTTTGCAATTCCTCCGCGAGGTGTTCGAGAGAAACGGCAGAAGAAGCGATCTCTTCCATGGAGGCAAGTTGCTCCTGGGCAGCTGCGGATACACTTTGTGTTCCATCAGACGCTTGCAGTGTCACCTCGGATATATGACCAATGATCTCAACCACTTGCTGTGCTCTTGTGGAGAAATCACGCGTCGCTTCAGATACCTGACCGATTTTCTCTGCCACTTCATTGACGGCTGACTGAATTTGTTCGAAGGACTGGCCAGCTTCGTTCACTTTTTCAATCCCTTCCGTTACATCACGCTTGCTCTGATCCATGACAATCACAGCATGATTTGTCTCCGCTTGAATCGTGGTGATCAGCTGACTAATTTGTTGTGCCGAGCTTGCAGATTGCTCTGCCAGCTTGCGTACCTCATCGGCCACCACAGCAAAGCCACGTCCATACTCCCCTGCTCTAGCCGCTTCGATTGCCGCATTGAGTGCGAGCAGGTTGGTTTGGTTTGCAATGGCAGTGATCACATCCACAATGTTTCCAATTTCTTGGGAACGCGTCCCCAGATTATCCACGACTTTTGCCAGACTGTGAATTGATTCGCTCGATGCGTTCATTTGCAGCACAGCCGATTGAATGGATTTGTTTCCGGTCACTGCCAAGTCCGATGATTGCTGAGCTGCGGTGAATACATTTTGTGTATGCTCTGCGATCTGACCGATTCTTGCCGACATTTGTTCGACCGCTGCGTTACCCTCTTGCGAATGGGAGACTTGCTGCTCTGTTCCCTCCGCCATTTCTTGCATGGTCTCTGCGATCTGTTCTGTCGCTTTGCTTGTCTGATCCGCGCTTGCTGAGAGCTGCTCTGCTGAAGAAGCCAACTGCTGAACGGAATCACTTACTGAAAGGAGCAAGGAACGAAGAGATTCCGCCATATGATTGAAGGCTTTGCCCAACGTCCCCAACTCATCGTCACTTCGTACATCTACTTGTTGTGTCACATCGCCTTGGCTCATTTTTTCGGCTGCTTCTGTCAACATCCGCAAAGGCCGGAGTAAGGAGCGCAAAATCAGGTAAATGACTCCGCTAGCTACCAACAGCGACGCTATTATAATCACGAGCATCGTGTAAAAAATCGGATTTGCTGCTTGTACTGCTTCACTCTCATAGATCACGCCTACCAGCTTCCAGCCCGTATTTTCATTAGTTGTAAATACGGCTTGGACGGGATTTCCATCGTGCTGAAATTGTAAACGACCTGACTCTTCTGCATATACAGTATCCGCCCAAGACTCTACAACCTCAACACCAGACTCTCCATTTGGATTGACCAGCATTTTTCGGTTTTTATCCAAAATCGCCATATATCCTTGGGTACCGATTTTCGCTTGCTTGACCGTCGCGTCCAACGCTGTCAGTTGAATATCAATTCCCAGAACACCTGATTTATCTGGCAAGGTCATCGCTATTCCCAACACGACTTTTCCGGTTATGGCATCAATGTACGGGTCTACAATGATGCTTTTCCCTGGCTGCTTCATGGCTGCTATGTACCAATCCCTTTTTCTCGGGTCGTATCCATCCGGAAGCTTTGAATCACTCGCAGTCAGCATGGCTCCAGTCTCGTCCCCGATATACGCTTCACTCACCTCTGGGTTCATCGCGAGAAAACGCTGCAATTGCTTTTTCGTGCCCATTTTGGTCTCTTCCAAAATGTCTTGGCGTACAATATCAGAAGCAATCCATTCCACATTCCTTGATTGCTCCAGCAATGTATGATTCAAAAGCGCGTCTATCAGGCGAACATTTTCAGAGGCAGTCGTAAGCAATTCATCTGACAGCTCTGCCTTGGCACTCTGATAAGAGAGCAACCCGAGCAAAAGCATGGGGACCACTAATATCGTGGAAAATGTAGCGATTAGCTTGGATTTTACAGTGAGTCTGGGTGTTTTCATTCGCTAGCATCACCTTTCTGCGTGTCATGATTGTCCTATATTGATACCCGCTATATGCCTAATGATAAACCTTCATTTGCTCACAAAATTGCACATAAGTTTATTGTTTATTATTTTTTATTATATTCAGAATATACTTTCTTCTAAAAATAGGTAAAAAATCGCTTTACAACAAGAAAAAAATGCCATATTCTAAGAGTACGTTCCACACACTACTACTACGGAAAGAAAGGAGGCAGCACAATGATGATGATAGCAATGAATCCAAATCCAGTTCTTATTGATCGTCTTGTGAATGTTCTAACTGAATATAGCAGCGCCTCCTGGGTCGACGAATTCCAGTAGTATTCGTACTATTCAACATTTCCATTTCGTCTAATACCGGCCACAGGCGTTGTTGCTTGTGGTCTTTCTATGTCCTTCAAAACGGCATGTCCGTTTTTGTTGCCAGAAGACCGCAGGCTTTCGCCCGTGGTCTTTTTCTTTCTCACCAATTAACATTTTCTACCTTGAAAGGGGGTGATTGGTAATGGTACTGAACTTTTTGCTTTTCACAGTCAAGATTGAACGCAACAAAGAACAAGCGGAGAAGCTTTTCGCAGAATCTGCTCGCTGTCGCTATCTCGAAGAACGCGCCGACGAACATGCTTTTGAAGCAGCACAATTTGTGAGCCGCATTTAATGGACGAAACACGATTATGTGACTACAGGAGGGATTTTGGTATGAAAAACAAACAACGGCGTCAGATGATGAGGTTTACAGGAGTCAAAGCGATAGATGGTAGCTGACTGCACCAAACTAACGGGATGGGAGGGATACACTCATGTACATTCCAATGATTTTCTTCACAATCATTATTGAGAAACGGAAATTGACACCGAAGCAAATTGAAGCAAAATACATGCAACAGCAAACGCTGAAACGCATCGAAGAACAAAAGCATCAGATCGTCACACAATTTCCAGAGTTTTTGATTCGATAAAAAAGAAACGGGTTTACAAAGATCATGTCTGCGGGGGCATGATCTTTTTATTTTCTACTGCTCTTCCCCTCTCTCGAAGCTTTATAATGGATTCAAAGAGAAAAGTGGGGAGTGAAATCATGGAGTATCAAATCGTCTTTTTAGACATTGATGGAACACTCGTCAAAGAAGAGAAAATCATTCCACCAGATACACTCGAAGCCATTCAAGAGCTGCAAAACAACAAGATCGAGGTCGTCTTAGCAACTGGTAGAGCTCATTATTATTTTGACGAGCTTGCCCAGCAGTGCGGTATCGACTCGTATGTCAGTTGCAATGGCGCATATGTCGTCTATCAAGGAAAAACCATTTATGATCGTCCCATCCCAACCAAAACACTCGAACAATTGCAGCAGATCGCGGCCCAGCACGACCATCCCATCGTGTTTCAAGGCAGTACGGCGGGCTTTTCTACCCATAAGCAGCATCCTTATCTGGATTGGACCTTTCAGCAATTGAAGCTTGATTCCCCCGATCAAAATGTGGACTTTGCCCATTCTGAAAATATTTATCAAGCGCTGTTGTTTACACCAAATACACATGAACAACAGTACAGAGAAGAGATTCCCGCTCTCTCGTTTATACGCTGGCATGAGTATTGTATGGATGTTTTTGCGAAAGGCGGTTCAAAAGCGCTCGGTATTGAAGCGCTCCTCTCGCATATCGGTCTTGAACCAAGCAAGGCAGTTGCATTTGGAGACGGTCTGAATGACAAAGAAATGCTCTCTTATGTCGGAATGGGGATCGCGATGGGTAATGCGCATGAAGCTTTGTTGCCACATGCCAATTACGTAACGAGACACGTCGATGACGGCGGGATATCTCACGGCTTGCGTCACATCGGTCTAATGAAATAAAAGCTGCCGAGAAATGCTCGACAGCTTTGCCTAATCGTTATTATTTTTGTCCCAACAGCTCGCGAATTTTTTGATGCGCCATTGGGATGGTATATGCATCTAATTCCTCCCAAGCCGCGTATCTTGCATGAGCTGGGAGCTCGTCCCCTTCGATCCAGTCACAGGACCATATTTGCATGTTCCACTGCAAATGGGAGAAGACATGCTGAACCGTACCTAATGGCTGCATGACTTCTACATCGATTCCGAATCGTTCACGCAAACCAACTGCAAGTGCCTCCTGTTTGGCAGCATCACTTTCCTGCTCAGTTTCAACCGTAGGGAATTCCCACATGCCGGCGAGAAGCCCCTGATCGGGTCGCTTGTTCATCAACACTTTGCCGTCGCGAATGATAACGCCTACTTGCAGATCAACAGGCCGCGGAGGTTTGGCTTTGCCTTTGACCGGCAGCTCTTCTGCCACGCCCTCCTGACGCGCCATACAGTAGTCAAACACCGGACAGGTCAAGCATTGCGGAGTGCGAGGTACACAGACCATCGCTCCTAGCTCCATTAATGCTTGATTGAAATCTCCCGCTCTCCCCGCCGGAATAACCTGACGGACGAGATGCTCGATTTTGATTCTCGTGGCAGGCTTGGCGATGTCGTCGGTTAAATACAGCAAACGTGAAAAGACACGCATAACATTTCCATCCACAGCTGGCTCAGCCTTTTCATAGGCGATGCTAAGAATGGCGCCTGCTGTATATGGCCCCACACCTTTTAGTGTAGCAATCTCTTCTGGTGTATCCGGCACTACTCCTCCGTAGTGAACCGTTACCTCACGGGCTGCGGCTTGAAGATTGCGAGCGCGGGAGTAATAGCCGAGTCCTTCCCACGCTTTTAAGACATCTTCCTCGGGAGCTTGTGCTAAATCACTTACCGTCGGAAATTTTTCCATGAAATTCGCATAATAAGGTTTAACGGTCTCTACGCGTGTTTGCTGAAGCATGATCTCCGATACCCAGATTCGATATGGGTCTTTGTTGATCCGCCAAGGCAAATCCCGCTTTTGTGAGTCGTACCAGGCCAGCAAATCCTGAGCAAAGCCAAAAACATGAAATTGTTCAGGGAGTGTATATTTCAAGCTTTCTTTTTTTCTAGCCATTTCCTTTTATTCTACTCCTTTTCATCCCAGTTCCGCGGGACGAAACGCCCACACATGCAGTTTCGCAGCTCCGCCGGAAACACACTCGCAAAAGTCTTGGTCTGCCAATCGGTTTGCTTTGATCTCTTCATACTCTTGAACAGTCTCGACATCAAACGCTTCGACAAACAGACCGGGCTGATCTAAGCCCTCCATTGAGCGATACTGACGTGCACCCATCGCTTCCATTCGCTCAGCCATCGAGGTGAGCAATCGCAGAGCGTGACTCCGTTTTTCAGAATCCAGCTTGTATTCAATGAAAACCGTTAGCATGCGACATGTTCCTCCTTTAACGATTCAACGCTTTCATCATACCCTTCTCACCCCACACGAACAAGCTCACAAATATTTTCAGAAGGGGCGAGAATTCATCTTAGGCAAACGCTATAATAAACAATAAAAGTGGAAGGAAGGGAGGAAGACAACAATTCCATGGATACAGCCACACATTTTGCCATGGGCTTTGGATTGGCCGGGCTCGCCTACCTTGATCCTGTCGTAGCTTCTACTCCGTCACTTGCAGTGGCCGTCATGATTGGTACGGTCATTGGCTCGCAGGCACCTGATCTAGATGGCTTAGTCCGCCTTCGTGGTACCGCTGCCTACATTCGCAACCACCGAGGCGTTTCTCACTCGGTTCCCGCTTTATTTCTCTGGACCGGAGCCATTTTTGTTCTCATCCAGGCCATAATGCCACAGCCCCATTGGCTGCATTTGCTCGGCTGGATATTCCTGGCCGTCTGTTTACACGTATTCGTTGACTTGTTCAATTCCTATGGCACAAAGGGCCTGTACCCGTTTCGTGACAAATGGGTGGCGCTTAACGCCATTTTCATTTTTGATCCGTTCATTTTCGCTGCTCATCTCGTCGGCTTTATGCTATGGGCGGCAGGCGCGCATCCTGGGCACGTCTTTTTATGGATATACGTGATCATTGCCGGATACTACTACTGGCGCTGTCAGGCGCAAAGACGCACGACCGAGCTGGTTCGTCAGCGAATCGGCAAAGCTGGTACCTTCACCATCATCCCTACTCTTTCCTGGACGTATTGGACCTTCGTCGCCAAGACAGACCAGCATTGGTATGTAGGTGAAGTCATTTCGGGGGACGTCGTCATCCTGGACACCTTCTCCATCAAACCGGAAAATGAGCGGATTGCGGCAGCCAAGAATAGTTACAAAGTCCAATCCTTCCTCGCCTTTACCCATCATGTGCATGTAGAAACAAGGGAGCGCTCCTTTGGCTATGAGGTCAAATGGATTGATCTGCGCTACCGCTCCCGTTTTCAAGGGAAAAGTCATTACATGTTCGTCGCCGTGGTCTACCTCGACTTTGATCTGACCATCCGTGATTCCTTCGTCGGCTGGATCCATCGCGGAGAGGAACAGCTTACCAAAAAATTGGATTCAAAACGCTCGTAATCGACGAGACTACCGCCCCTGCCAGTAGAGGGCGGTTATTTTTTGTCATCTGACCCGTTCATTTTTGACAAAATTGCACCTTTTCTCCTAGTCAAATCCCAACTACGATCAGAATAACAACGACAGACTGGGGGATTGACATGATACCAATTCGTTATTCCAAGCGTACCATTACAGATCAGGGGCAAATTGACCAATTTTTGCAAGTGGCAAAGGTCGGCCATCTCGGCTTGTCCAATGAAATCGAGCCGTACATCCTGCCTTTGAATTTTGCTTGGTGGAATGGCTGTATTTATTTTCACGGCGCGGATTCTGGCAGAAAAATCGAGATGATCAATGGCAACAACCGCGTATGTTTCAGTGTTTGCGAGGAGTACGGCACAATCGCCTCACCTGTGCCTGCCCATATCGATACGGCTTACATGAGTGTGTTTATCTCCGGGACAATTGAGCGTGTTTCTGAGCCTGAGGAGATGCGCGATGCGATGCAATCCATGATCGACAAGTACGTCCCCGGCTACTATTCAGAACCGTTGCCTTTGCAGCATGTCATTAAGTATCGTTCTTCGATGGGCAGTACAACCGCCATCTTCCGGATTACGCCCACCGTGCTGACCGCCAAAGGTAATCCCCTTTCTGAAGAGAAGCAGTTCTATCCGGGCAGAAAAGTCGAGATGGATGTATAGCAACGAAAAAAGACACGCTCTTTTTCTTAAGAGAGGCGTGTCTTTTTTTGACTGATTCTTACTTATTATACGGAGCACCCATTCCTGTGGAAATCGCGATTCGGTTCCAGCTATTGATCGTATTGATCGCCATAATCAAGGCAACGTACTGATTTTCGTCAAAATGCTCGCGAACCTGCTGATAGAGCTCTTCAGAAACACCATTAGCCGTAATGACAGTGACAGCTTCTGTCAGAGCAAGGACGGCCCGCTCTGCCTCTGTGTAAACCGCAGATTCTCTCCATAAGCTGATTAAATAAATGCGTTGCTCTGTTTCACCGAGCTTGCGCGCATCCTGTGTATGCATATCCATGCAAAAAGCGCAGCCGTTGATTTGGGAAGCACGAATTTTGATCAGCTCAATCAGTTTTTTGTCCAAGCCGCTCTCATTCACGAAATTTTCCAGCTTGAGCATGGTTTGATATGCCTCAGGATTTGCTGCACGATAATTGAATCTAGCTTGCATGATTCATCTGTCCTCTCCACTCGAATTTGCTTTCAACCTCAAAGACGAGTGATGTTCCGTTCTTGTGACAAAGAATCCAATTTATTTTTGCAGATGTACTAACTTGTCAGGATTGACCATCATGTACACGTGCTTAATACGATCTTCTTCCTCATTGACCATGATCTGGAGGATCATTTTCAGCTTACCTTCGGAGAAAACGAGAACTCCATCCTGACCATTTATCGAGCGAATCTGCACCGTAGCATGCGAAGTCCACCTTGGCCATACTCCTAGCCAGAAGGCAGCAATCCGTTCGTCTGAGAAGATCGGGCGAATCGCTGCTTTGACTTTTCCGCCGCCATCGCTGACAAGCACGGAATCATTTGTTAAGAGCCCGATCAATACCTTCGCATCTGACTTGGAGATCGCATGCATCAGCTGTTCCACCAAGCGTGTGGAACGATTCGACTGAGGAGCTGCCCCCTGATACCCTGCGTCTTTCAGCTTTTGTCCGGCGCGGCTAAACAGCTTGCGACAGCCCGCTTCCGTCTTTTCCAGCATCGCGGCAATCTCACTGTATTCGTAGTCGAGAGCCGTTCGCAGTACATAGACGGCCCGCTCCGGCGGCGACAAATTCTCGAGCAAAACAAGCAAGCCGTACGAGACCGATTCTTCGGCAATCACAGTGTGCAACGGATCATTCGTTGCCGAAGCGTCTACCATCGGCTCCGGTAACCATTCCCCTACATACTGCTCCCGCTTCCAACGTGCTGATTTTAACAAGTCCAGACAGCGATTGGTCACCGCTTTGCACAGATAGCTTTTTACATGGTGAATGTCTTGGATGTCGGTACCTGCCAACGCAAGAAACGTATCCTGAACAATGTCCTCCGCTTCTGTTACCGAGCCAGTCATCCGGTACGCAAGGGAAAACATTAATGATTTATACTCCCGATAAACATCCTCCATGTACACTGCCATTATTTCGTATCACCGAACTGCCAAATGGTGTGAGTGAGGCTTCCATAGTGGATGCTCATATGCTGGCGCTTCGCTATACGTTCATTGTCGGCTGCCCCCATGACGTACACGAGCGGAACAAAATGCTCGGTTCCATATGCGGGAACAGCTTTCTCTGCATGGGGAGCAAGTGTACGATAGTTGGCGAGATCCTCTACATTCCAGTCAGTCAATGTGGTTTGCAGCCAATCTTCGAATTGCACCGCCCACTCAAAAGTAGCGCTGTCGGACTCGCTCAGGTTCATATAGGAAAAATTGTGAACGGTTCCGCCACTGCCGAGGATCAGAACGTCTTTTTCACGGAGCGGACTGAGTGCTTTGCCGATCTGATATTGCTCCGTAACGGTCAGGTTCGGATTAACCGATAATGCAACAACAGGAATATCTGCATCTGGATACATATGGCGCAGGATAACCCAGTGTCCGTGGTCTAGCCCTCGAGTCGTGTTTAAAGCAACTGGTACACCTGCTTCCTGAAGCAACCGGAACGCTTCATCCGCAATTTCCCGCTCTCCTTTGGCAGGGTACTCAATCTCGTACAGTTCCTGCGGGAATCCGCCAAAATCATGAATCGTCGGGAAAGTATCCATCGTTCCTACCATTTGCTCAAAAGCTTCCCAGTGGGCCGAAAACATAACGATGGCACGTGGTTTACGCGGAAGCAGATTCGGCAATTGATTCAAGACTTCTGTATAGGCATTGTTTTCTATCGCAAGCAACGGGGCACCATGTGCAATGAAAAAGGATGGCATCATAAGTGTACACACTCCTCTATACTTTTTTAACTCAGTTACTTTTTGTAAGTATTATATCTTATATCCCCCGCTCATACAAGCGTACACGGAAGGGATGCTTTTCTTTCATCTTAACAAAAAAAAGACTTGCCGCTCATAAAGAACGACAAGCCTTTTTTAGAAGGAGGGCTGCAATTACTTCGCTGCTGCGAAACGCTTGCTAACTTCATCCCAGTTTACAACGTTCCAGAACGCGCCGATGTAGTCAGGGCGTTTGTTTTGGTAGTTCAGGTAGTAAGCATGCTCCCAAACGTCCAGACCAAGGATAGGTTTTTTACCTTCCATGATTGGGCTGTCTTGGTTAGGAGTAGAGCTGATTGCTACTTTTCCGCCTTCTGCAGTCAGCCAAGCCCATCCGGAACCGAAACGAGTAGTAGCTGCTTTTGCGAATTCTGCTTTGAAGTTGTCAAAGCTTCCGAAAGCCGCGTTGATTGCGTCAGCCAGTTCACCAGTTGGTGCGCCGCCGCCATTCGGGCTCATGATTTCCCAGAACAGTGTATGGTTAGCATGTCCTCCACCGTTGTTGCGAACAGCAGTGCGGATGGACTCAGGCAGAGCATCCAGATTGCTGATGAGCTCTTCAATGCTTTTACCTTGCAGGTCAGCGTGTGCTTCCAGAGCTGCATTCAGGTTGTTAACATAAGTAGCATGGTGGCGTCCGTGATGGATCTCCATGGTTTGCGCGTCGATATGTGGTTCCAAAGCGTTGTGTGCATAAGGCAATGCAGGAAGTTGATGTGCCATTGTAACATTCCTCCTCAAATTATGTAGGTCAAGCTTACGCCTTCATTATACTGCAAGGCAAACAGTTTTTCAACAAATCGGTATGCAAAGTATATTAATCTATTTATTATTTCAAAGATTTCTATCTTGAAAACAAAACGGAGCGTGCTAGACTTGGATTATTACAAACGAAGAGAATCAGGTGATTACTAGTGGAAATCGACTTATCAACGATCGTACTTCTCGCCGTATTTGGATTCATTGCAGCATTCATCGACAGTACTGTTGGTGGAGGCGGACTCATCTCCCTCCCCGCCCTACTCGGTCTAGGAATGCCACCGTACCTTGCTCTTGGTACGAACAAATTGGCTGGCACGATCTCATCTGCCACCAGCTCCTACACCTTTATCAAGAGCGGTAAATTTGACAAGAAGCTCATGCTGATCTTATTTCCTGTCTCCCTGATCGGCGCCTATTTCGGAGCGAAAACAGTTCTGTTCGTTCCCCAGGAGTTTTTGAAGTTCCTTGTCGTTATTATGATGGCACTCATTTTTGTTTACACCCTTTTCAACAAACGTTTCGGTCAAGATTCCAACTACAAAGGGCTGACCAAATTTACGCTCGGCCTCGGGATTCCTTTTACCTTTTTAATCGGATTTTACGATGGATTTTTCGGGCCAGGAACCGGTTCGTTCTTCGTTTTTCTGATGGTGCTTTTGTTTGGCTATGATTTTGTGATTGCAGCCGGCAATGGTCGAATTTTGAATCTGGCCAGTAACATTTCTGCGCTTTTTGTCTTCACAATGGAGGGCAAGGTGGTCTTCATGACTGGTCTTATCATGGGGATCGCGATGCTGTTGGGCGCTAACCTCGGTGCCAAAATGGCCATCAAAACGGGAGTACGTTATGTTCGTCCGTTGTTCTTGATCGTATCCATTACCTTGATTGTGAAGATGGTATATGAGTTGATTTTTACAGCTTGATTTAAATAGACATACGTATGCGTTGCTGTAGTAGTGGGGAGGAAACAGGAGAAAACGCTCAGCTTCTAGGGCCACCCACTGTGGGATTGACTGCCCGACTCCATGCAAAAAGCGAAACCGCGTCCAAAGTAGTCCATTCGAGAAGTTTTTCAGAGGTGGACGCTTAAGAGCGTGTTTCGCTTTTTGCAATCCGTCTCGGTCGGTGTCCCTAAGATCTTCGCTGTTTTCTCCTGTTTCCTCTGCGAACCTTCCGTGTAATCCCGATCTTTAAATGCCCTAAAAGATTGAAGAATCTCATCTGTTACGCCAGAGAAGAATATTTCCAGACGTAGCGACTTGTGGAGTCCTACCATTCGCAGAAGGATGAGCGGGCAAAAGAAACGCAACGTGCCCTCACTACGTAGCGGCTGCCACTTTTGCGTTTCCTCGCGGATAGTCCCTCTCTTCCATCGTTTTGATTAGCGAATACCCCGTCTCTTAGGCTTTCTCAGCATAGCTCTCCATTGCTCATGAATCATTAACTCGTATTCTGCCTTCTGTTAAAATTTCTGAAGACAGTGAAGCTGGTCTATACAAATGAAAGCAGGAGTTCCTTTGAACTCATAAACTCCTGCTTTCGGTTGATATATTATAATGGTGGCCTGTTATTTTGGCATTTGGAATCAGTGCTGTCGGTGGTGCACGCTACCAGAACACTCGATTGGTTGTTCGCACCATCGGTGAGAGGAATCGTAGAAGTCATCTCTTCAGTAGTCCAGGTAGTTCCCAAGTCGTTACTGATGGTAAACTTTCCGGTAATTTGATTAACAAGCTGACTGCGGATCATCCAACCGCCGGTGCTTGGTTTGATAGTCATTTTATAACTACCACCAGTTGATGTCTGAGTCGAGGACATCCATGACCAGTTCGTCCCTACTGTCTGTTCAATTTGGAAGTTGACCGGGGAATCCTTGCCTGTCCCTAGCGTAATTTTAGTCGATTGCGAAACTCCAAAAGTGGATTGACTTGTCAACGCAGTCGACCAGTTAATCGTATAATCGGTTGTCGAGGTAGTGCCATTCCAAGTCATGTCAGATACAGGCTTGAATGGAGAAAGTATGGTCTGGGGTGTAGTAGAGCTTGTATAGGTTATTGAAGGGACTCGCGGTGACGAATCGTCATACATTTTCAATGCGCGGAAATCGGCAAGTCTCCTTAAGGTAGACGATATGTCTCCCAGACCTCCCGTAGGAACAAGTAACCATCTTTGGTTTTCTGTAACAGGATTGTGGCAACCATATATCAACGCCCATTCCCCGTTAGAAAAATTCCCACCTTTGACATCCAAGCAGTCCGTGTCTGCTTCGACACTGCGAATAACAAATTTGTCCCATTCACCTGGGACAGAATTACCGGTAGGTTGGATGAAGAACTTCTGCGAGTTAGCAGTGCCCGAACAAAACTTAATAGCTGTGACTTTTCTATTCTTAGCTTGCGAAGCATCATACCACCAAACGTAGTCAACACAATAAGCTGGATTCAAGACGGACTTAATCTGAAACGTCCCATCCGAAGCTACAGCTAATTTCCATTTCTGATTGTCTCCGCCGCTATTCTGCCATAAAGTTAGTTTATTTCCATCTCCTACTTCACCTCTCCATATGTCGAGATAAAGATTATAACTAGTTTGAATCATTAAAGGCCCCAACTCCATCGGCTGCATGCTGTCCGGCACCGTCGGCTGCGTGGTGGCGTTGGCAGCAGTTCCATTCCATAACACGCTCATACAAACTAGCAATGTCATCACTGCTGAAAGCATCCTCATCAAACGCTTCTTCTTGATGTCGTTTTCACGGATGATATTCGTCATATCATATAACCTCCCATTACACAGAAATGATTACTCCCAAAAACTTACTCAATTTCAAGATTTTAATCATCGAATCTCTTGATATCAGGTGATCTCTAGATAAGCCGGCATCGGGAATAGAGTTTGGAACGCCTATCCCATTCTGTGGATATGATCGTATGATAGCAATTTAGATATCCACATCATTCCCTCGACGGTTACCCGCAAGTTTTGATTTTCTTCTGAGTGTTAAGTTTTTTACTTCGAGCTTGAAAAGTCAAACATGGCTAAATCCACCCTACATACACAGAACCCGAGAATAAAATAAAACTATCGCAGTAGATAAAACAGTTACTCTGTTTTTTCTTATGTCTGCACAACCCCCCATAAATTTTCAAAATATGTTCAACTTATCCTCGTCTGCCAGTCCATCTATCCCCTCCAATCTTTTTGATACTTTTTATTATGCAGATATTGTAAATAAAATCCAACATTGATTAAAAATACCGTTTTTCCGTCATCCCCTCTTGTTTAAGAAACGTTAGTACAGACTGAAGAATTGCTATCTTCTTAGACAGTAAAATGATGAATATCAAAAGTTGACTTATATCGCTGTCCAGCGGAGGCGTTTTCGCTGTTATGGTATAATTTAGAACGACAAAAACTTGATCTCTAATAAATAAAAACCCTTTATTATCAAGGGTTTGTGAGTTTATTTATAGAATCATGATTGTGTCGTCAGACATCATTAAAATGTATTATTCATAGTTCAAAGCTCTTGACCTAAGTCCCTAGTTTCGAATACCGTCAGCTACTTGCAAATTCTTCGTGTTTGTGCGGGGCCGCCTCCACCTGGATTGCCTAAGTTACATGAATTAGTACAACAATGCTCATTTATTTTTTCAATCTGGATACCATTTGATTCTGTAGTGTAGGCAACTACAGGTTCCATGGTTTAACTTCCGTTCTAATAGGGATAGGACTCAGGATAAACAACCGGAAAGGAACTAAAAATACCGATAGTAGGCAAATAAAGCAATGCTCCGTCTATCACTTTTGCGTTTCCCCGCTAATCACTTCGCAGCGGGCAGTCTTAGCCCCCAGCAGGACGGAGCCTGGAGCCTAGACTGGAAATATCCTTCTCCCCACTACAGATTCTGATAGAAAAGTCAGCCTGCTCACATTTACAGTCTGACTTTTTCATTTTGGCGTAACAGGTGAGGCCTAGTTAGCCCCCGCTGTAACAGCTTTGGCCTGATGATCACGCACCGCCTGATTGCTTGCCGCCATGAATGCTTGAGCTACCGCCATCAGCACATCCCGATGTTCGGCAACTCCTTTGAAGTGACTTCCGTTGGCGCTGACCGTCACGATCGCTTCGCCTGTCGCATGCTCTCCCGACGACAACGAATACAGCTCCATATCCGTAAACTCCACGTCGAACGGAAGTGCTTGCTTGATGCCCGCCACCAATGCCTCAACAGGTCCTTCTCCGGTGCCAGAGTAAGCTTGTTGTTCTCCCGTCACATGGTTTGTAATCGTGCAGGAAGCCATTCGATGCCCGGATGTGCCGGTGAGCACTTGAGCATTTACAAGTTTGAATGGCTCCAGTACAGCATTTACAGTATGTCCTACCAGCTCAAGCAACTGATGATCCTGGACAACTTTTTGCTTGTCAGCCATCTCTTTAAATTGGACGTACAGTGTCTCCATCTGCTCATCGGTCAGCTGTACCCCGAATTCATTTACGCGGTGCTTGATGGCATGGCGGCCGGAATGCTTTCCGAGAATGATCATGTTGCGAGGTACGCCCAAACTCTCCGGGTCCATAATTTCGTACGTGCTGCGCTCTTTTAAGAGACCGTCTTGATGGATACCCGCTTCGTGCTGAAAGGCATTGCGACCGACAATTGGTTTGTTGAAAGCAATCGGGAAGCTCATGGCACGACTCACCTTTTGGGAAGTGGTGTAAATGTGCTCTGGTCTGATGCCAGTCTCGGCATCCAGTGCTTCTTTGCGCGTCTCGATTGCCATCACCAGCTCTTCCAAGGAGCAGTTCCCTGCTCGCTCACCGACCCCATTGACCGTTACCTCGACTTGGGTGACTCCAGCACGAATCGCAGCCAAACTGTTTGCAACCGCGAGTCCCAGATCATTGTGGCAGTGTGCACTGAACTCTACCTTGTCGCTGCCACGGACGTTTTTCATGACACGAGTGAACATTGCCCCATACTCTTCTGGAAGTGCGTACCCTACTGTATCGGGGATGTTGATAATAGTTGCTCCTTCTTCGATCGCTGCCTCGATCATCTCAAACAGGAATTCATCTCCCGTACGTGTCGCATCCATCGGCGAAAATTCGATCCGGTCTACAAACTGTTTGCCGTACGCAATCATCTCGCGGGCGATCTTAATCACCTGCTCTCTCGACTTGCGGAGTTGGAAATCCAGATGAATGCTGGAGGATGACAGGAACATGTGGAGTCTGCGCCGCTCTGCTGCTTGTGTAGCTCGAACGGCAGAATCGATGTCCTCTTTCACCGCACGAGCAAAGCCACAGATCTCTACGCCGTGCACCTCTTGCGAAATACGTTGCACCGCCATGAAGTCACCGGGGCTTGAGATTGGGAAGCCCGGTTCAATGACATCCACGCCGAGATCTGCCAAATGCTTCGCAATGACGATTTTTTGCTCAGGCGATAGAGACGCTCCTGGCGCTTGCTCTCCGTCACGCAGTGTCGTATCAAAAATATGGATTCTTTTAGTCATGGGTATTGCCTCCTCATTTTTTAATCATCTGTTCATGAAAAAAAGCCCGACGTCTCTATATACAAGAGACGACAGGCTTTTGGCTGCCGCGGTACCACTCTCGTTGATCCCCTCTTTTTTCAAAAGAGAATCCACCTCGCTGTCCCGATTACGTGGGACGATCCGTCAAGGTCTACTCTGTACGCTTTCAACCTTGCCGCTCCCGGGTGAGATTCGAGCATTTCCTGACTGCGTCGCACCTACCCGCAGCTCTCTGGACAAGAAATTCGCTTTACTAGCTCCCGTTCTTCGCGTTTGTTGTATGTCGTTTTTTAAAAATCAAAAAGGCCTGCCGCCTCTATCGAAGAGACGACAGACCTTGTCTATCGCGGTACCACTCTCGTTGACCCCAGCTGCTCGCTAGAAGTCCACCTCATGTACTGATCCTAGTCGATCAGCACAACCCGATCACGGAGGTTAACCGTCAGAACTTACTGCTCGATGCAGCGCTACATCTTGTTCAGTCCTGCCGCTCCCGGGCGAGCTTCACTGGCTTCTCCGACTGCGTTGCACCATCCCGCAGCTCTCTAAACAGATCAGACCACTTACTGTTCCCGTTCTTCGCGTTATTGTTATTATTGTTTGAAATTTTATTCGGTTTATATCTGGTTGTCAATGGAGGCTGGCAATAAAAATAATTTTAACAAACCAATCAATTTATCCCTCTCACCGAACTGCGGCCGAATTGTCTGTAATAAAGGCAGGCGAGACCCAGTATCACGAGCACTAAAGCAGAGTAAATATTGCTATAGACAGACGCTCCTGGATAGCTATTGAGCAGATTCCAGCTCACAGCAGCTCCTCCATCAATCGTTTTTCCGTACAAGGTAGCTGCAAGTGCACCTGCAATAAAGTTCAACATTGCCAACAGTCCCATGCCGACGCCGATCTGTTCTCTTGGTAGCGACTGCGAGATCGCGTTTGACATCGAAATCATCATAAACGATAGCCCGACGTTGCCAAAAATCAGAAAAACGGCAATGAGGAACGGAGACACTCCCGCAAAGGAAGAGAAGAGGACAAAGCTGCTCAATAGAAGCACAGACGCTGTGTAGAATAAATAAGAATTCCCTTTCTTATCTGCAAGAATCCCGGCCTTTTTCCCCAAAAACGCGGTCACAATTGCTCCTGGTACCATGACAAAGCCAATCAGCCCCGGTGCCAGATGATTCACATTGGCCAACAACTGCGGACTAAGGAAAGCGAACGAATAGCCACTCCCTATCATCAAAAAGGCAATGAGCAGACCGAGCGAGTAGCGTTTGCTCCGGAATAAGCCTGGGCGAATAAAAGGTTCTGCTGCCGTCCGAATTCTTACCAAGAACAACAGGAATGCGATGATGCATCCCGCTGCGAGCAGTAAGCTTTGATTCGTAATAGCTAGCAGAAGCAACGCTATCGTTACTGCAAGAAGCCCACCGCCGATCCAGTCCATTTTGACGGTTTCGCGCTCCTCCTCCTCCAAATACTTGCGGAAATAAGGCACGGCGATGAGCGTGAACAACGGCATACAGAACAGCCATCGCCAATCGAGCAGACTGACCAGCAAAGAGGAAAGAACGGGACCTAGTGCACTGCCGATCGCCATTCCTGTCATCGAGATCCCTAGCGCTCGCCCCCTTCTCTCTGGTGGAAAATAACGCACCGGAATAATCGAAGACGTTGCCGGAACAACTGCGGCTCCTGCCGCCTGGACCATCCTCCCGAAGAGCACCATGCCATAATTATGGGCGAAAAAACCGATAAGGGAGCCGATGGCAAACAGAATCAATCCGAAGGTAAGCAAATGTTTGAGCTTGTAGGAATCTGCCAGCTTTCCGTACATCACGGTTCCAACCGCATAGATTAACAAAAAAGCGGACGTTACCCAGCTTACTTGGCTAAAGGATAAATCAAATTCCGTCCTGATTTGCGGCAACACGATATTGAACATCGTAGCACTCATCACCGTAATCATGAGGGTAAACACGAGTACGCGAAGAACTTTTTCAGCAGATTGTTGTTGTGGATCGGTTTGCATATAGGAAGACACCTCTCGTTATCACCGATTTCTTCCCGGGAAGGTGATTGTTTGACTTGCTAGTTGTAGTTTATAATAATTTTAAAATAAACGAAAATATATCTTTTTATATGCAGTTGATATACCTGAGTATATGGAGTTGGATCGAATGGAATTGTTGCAATTGCACTATTTCCGAACAGTTGCCAAGTGGCAGCATATGACGAAAGCCGCACAAGAACTGCGGATTGCCCAGCCTGCTCTCAGCAAGACCATTGCTCGGTTGGAAGAAGATGTCGGGGTTCCGTTATTTGACCGCGAGCGAGGACGTATTCGGCTGAATACTTTTGGGAAGGCGTATCTGGAGCGTGTAGATAAAGCACTGAACCTGTTAGAGGAAGGTCAGAAAGTCGTGTTGGATCTGGCTGGAATGGAGCATGGTCGTATTCATTTGGCGACGTCGACGTTGGATTTGTTATCAGAACCGTTGGGCAAGTTTCTCGCACTTCATCCCGATGTACATTTCCAGATCACCCAAGCCAGCATCGAAGAAATGGCAACCCTCTTGGAGTCAGGAGAAGTGGACATTTGCTTCACTCATTTGCCGATCAAGCTGCCGGATATTTTGACCACGCCCGTACTGAAAGAAGATATTCATGTAGCTGTCCCCCGCACACATCACTTAGCCAAGCAAACTAGTATTCGACTAAGCGAGTTGAGTGAAGAGTCATTTATCGGCTACAAGGAAGATTTCCCCATCCAAATGCTGTACGATCAGTTCTTTCAAAAAGCAGGAATTACCCCCAAATTCGCTTGTCGGGTAGATGATCCCGGCTCTATCCAAAAGCTGGTCCGCGCGGGTCTCGGCATCGCCCTCTACGGCTGTATCAATCGAGAGGAAGATCCTCACCTTGTCATGCTTCCGATCGAGCACCCGATCTGCCAGCGACATTTCCAAATGATTCGGCACGAAAAAAGATATCTCTCCCTGGCAGCACGCAAGTTCTGTGATTTTATCGTCGAGTATTTTGCTGAGTCTCTTGAATAATAAGCCCCTTTCCAACAGAAAAAAGCCTGGCATCAACTCGCCAGGCTCTTCCCCTACTCTTGCTTTCTTTGTTTCAAACGTAAAATAATGCCGTCAATGAGCAGTCCAATCCCCGCTCCGTAAAAAGGGGCCGCAAACCGAATTCCTTCAGCAAGAGGCAGGTCTTTCAAATACACGATAAACACCCCGCCAATAAAACCGATCATCGTGTAGCGCAGCCGGGTCGCCCCCATCAAACGACACTCCCTTTCACGCTACTTCCCGAATTTATTTGGCACTTTCATGTTTTTCATCGTACGGCTCATCTGTTTGAGCTGCTTTTGGTTAAGATTCATCCCCATTGAACGGGCCATGGCTTGAAGCTGCTTATCGTCCATTTGCATGTTGGACATTTGTTTTTTCAAGAAATAAGTCCCTCCATAAAATCCACCAGCGAGACCAATTAACAATGTGACAATTGGAATTACCCAGTTGTACCAAGCCATCAATACATTACCATCCTCTATACGTAATTATGAGCTCTTTTATTGTACCATAGTTGGGCTATCTTCTGTAAATTGTGATTAGAAAACTTGGAAAATGAGAACACTGCCCTCAACAATCTCTTTGTCTCAAGCATATTCTAATAGCAAGAGGTGAAACAACTATGACTCCAATTGTGATTCTGGACGCTGGACACGGTGGCAGCGATCCAGGCGGAGGAAACAACACGCAGTTTACCGAGAAAGATATGAATTTGCAAATATCGCTCTATCAATATAATCGCTTTTTGGCTCTAAATATTCCTGTCGCTATTACACGGACAACCGATGTGACTCTGACAAGTGAGGCTCGAACTGCTCTGGTTCGAAACAGCGGTGCTCGCTATTGTATATCGAACCATATTAACTCAGGTGGCGGCCGAGGCTCCGAGGTCATTTACTCGATTTATGGCTCCCCAACCTTTCCCCAATTGATCCAGGATACTCTGACAGCGGAAGGGATGCCGAGTCGACGCATTTTTACGCGGACACTGCCAGATAATCCGCGGCTCGATTACTACTTCATGCACCGGGAGACTGGCAGTGTGGAGACGGTAATCGTCGAGTATGGTTTTGCTGACAATGCTTTGGACGCAAATAAACTGCAACAGGATTGGCGAGATCTTGCGGAAGGCGTTGTCCGGGCATTTTGTACGTACGCTAAACTTCCCTACCAGCCCCCCACGACTCCTACTACTACACCAAAACCTACTGCAGCACCGACTCTTGCGCCCACCACTTCTCCTGGAAACGGAGGAGGGAATGTGCCTGACTGGAAGCAGGAAGCCGTCAATTGGCTGTATGATCAAGGCCTATTAACCGACGAACAATGGCGTCAGCAGCCTGATCAGCCTCTGCCGCTCTGGGCACAAGCTGTCATCCTGAAGCGTTTATTCGAAAAGCTCAAAACGTAACTTCCCAATTTAATCGTCTGCCTTAAAACGGGTCAGTGGGGTATCCGTTAAGCCCGAATAATTTCTTTTTGCTGGCACACTCACCAATTCGTCCTCTGGGTAGCGGTAGGCGGTTAGCATTCCGCCGAACACACATCCTTGGTCGATGTTGATGGTGCCATTTTTTCGTTTTGGTTCTGGATGTGGATCATGTCCCCAAACGATTATGGGCGAAGTCACTTTTCGTTCTTTTGCCCATTCTTTGCGGATCGGGCGCCCATCTGGTCCCGTCCCTGCCACATCGCCATATCGGCAAAACGTGTAGACCGCAGGCGAATCCATTCCTATGTAATCATCGCGAATCCCCGCATGAACGGCGACCGCTACTATTTTTTCATTCCGTTTGATGATCATGTGCGAAGGCGAGGAAAATAACAATCTACGGCTCTGCTCTCTCAGCAAGGAGGCCTTCTTCGGTCCGTATTCTTGCTGATAAAGCCGTATCTCCTCTTCTACCTTTTCATCTCCGTGAGCCAATGTCACTGGTCTTCCATCTAACCAACGGGCTACTTTCCAACCATGGTTACTATCCACCATCTCAGCCAGGCCTGCCGTGACATGATGGTGAAAAAATTGCAGCATTTTGATTGAGTAAGGTCCACGACTCGTGATATCACCGAGGGAAAGGAGCTTTCGGCCGTGGGGATGGCGATATGTACCGTCTCGGGTTTGTTCATATCCCAAGCGTTGGATCAATTCCATAAATTCATTGTAACAGCCGTGAACATCACCAATGATATCCACACCATTGTCAGCCGAAAGCACCTTGGAGCGTGTTTGAGGTTTGTGCCTCATAGCCCGTCCCTCCTTTCGTTAAAAGGTTTTCAAAAAGTCGTCTATGAATAGTTACTTACTATCTTTACCACATCTGCGAAAAAAACTCACGGTTTGCGCGCAAGAAAACTGTTTAAACAAGTAAACGCGCGAAAGAGCCCCTGTTTACCGAGGAGCTTTTTGGCGCGTTTACCTATACATAATGCTCTGTAATTATCCTAAGCTATGCGTGTGCACGTAAATGGCTGCTTGCGTGCGATCCTCCACGTTCAGCTTGGCAAGAATATTGCTGACATGTGTCTTGACTGTTTTGATCCCGATAATCAGCTCATCTGCAATCTCCTGGTTGGACTTGCCCTGACCGATCAGCTTCAAAACCTCCAACTCACGCGGCGTCAGTTGCTCATGGGGATGGGACTCTTGACCGTGACGGAACCGGGCCATGATTTTTCCGGCTACCCTCGATTCCAAAACTGGCTCACCTGCCGCCGCAGAGCGGATTGCCTTTGCAATCTCCGCTGCACGCGAAGTCTTCAGCAGGTAGCTGAATGCCCCCGCTTCAATGACCGGATATACCTTTTCGTCATCAATAAAGCTGGTCAAGACAATAACCTTACTGGATGGACAGGTTTCACGAATACGCCGAGTCGCTTCTACACCGCCGATGCCCTCCATAACTAAATCCATCAGAACGACATCCGGGCGCAACTCTTGCGTCATCCGCACCCCTTCTTCCCCACTGCCTGCCTCTGCTACGACTTCAATATCGTCCTCTGTAGACAAATAAGCAGCCAGACCCATCCGAACCATTTCGTGATCATCAACCAGTAGTACCCGAATCACTGAGCCTCACCCTTCCCGTTCCGTCTGTGACATTAGCGGAATACGCACCTCAATTTGCGTCCCCTTCCCGATCGCCGAGTAAATCTCCATGGAGCCTCCGACCTCTGCTACGCGCTCTTGCATACTGCGCAAACCGTAGGACGTCAATTTTTCCCCATCCGGATCAAAACCAACACCGTCATCCGTTACCCGCAGGCGAACCTGCTCTTGCAGCGTAAACAGCTTCACTGTAATCTGACTAGCTCTGGCATGCCGCAATGTATTGGACAAGGACTCCTGCAAAATGCGGAACAAATGATCCTCGATTCCACTCAACAAACCTTCGACGTCTTCGATCTCCCAAGTCAGCTGCATGGTATTTTTACGCGTCAGCTCATCTAAAAGTTCCAGAATGGCTTCCTTCAATGACTTGTTTTGTAACGTAGCCGGACGAAGATGCAAGAGCAATGCCCTCATCTCCGCTTGTGCAGCCGCTGCCATCTCTTCGACCAATTCAATCTGTTGTGCTGCACGCTGTGGATTTTTTTCTACAAGCCGCTTCATCGCCGCAGTCGTCATGGCGATGGCGAACAGCTGCTGGCTGACAGCGTCATGCAGTTCTCTCGCCAATCTCTGTCGCTCCTCTGTTACCGCTGCATGCTTCAATTGTTCTGCTAGAGCCGCATTGTGGTTCGACAGCCGCTGCAAGGATGCCACTTGCTCTTCCCATTGCGAAGCCAAGCGATTGATCTGCCATCCTAACTCGCCGACTTCATCGACGCCCAATTCGGGAACCCGATACGACAGCATCCCGCGCCCAAGCTTCATGGCAGCTTCCCACAGCACATTGAGTCGCTTTTTCAACAAATTGCCGATGATATAGGAAATGATCAATGCCACTAGGACACCTGCGGGCAAAGAGACAACAAAAGCAGCAAGCTGAATCAAGCCCTCTGGATCTGCAGGCAGATTGATGCCTATATATTGTTCAAGCCACCACACGAAGTTGCGGTCGCTGATCATATCGTTGTACCACCGATGAATCCCGGGGTGATCTCTCCATAAAAAGTATAGCCAAAAGAAACAAATAAACGCGGCAGTAACTGCACTGACGGCCAGTAACATGCCATAGCGCACGTATTGCCACTGAATACTTGCCAATCGCTGTCGACGCATCCGCCAGTACCTCCTAGATGTACTTGACTTTTATATCGCCGACAAGCAGCGAGATATGCAAGTTTACTTTTTGTAATGCTTCATCATACTGATCAGAACGAAGCTTAACACTGCGATTGATACCTCCCTGACGGTGGCTTAGCACCTCCAGGTCACCAATACTCAATCCTGCCGTTACCGATATGGGTAGATCGACAGGCACATAAATCGTCACATCACCTACCCAGCCTTCTACGACAAGAACTGCTTCATCCCGCATCAACACTGCCCGGGAAAGATCAATCACAACATCCCCGATTCCATGCCAGACATGCAAGTGATTCAGTTCAAAACGGCCCGAGGTCAGGTGATAGTCTCCGATCAGAGAACTGCGGGAATCTTTTGGCAACATGTCGTCAGGTGATGAAGACATTCCTTCGTGATGAGGAATTTTGCCACCTACATGCTTCCATTTGTTCCAGCTGTCTATCCAAGGACGTTCCTCTGTTGAAACCTTCACGTCACTCGGAGCACTCGCATCACTTGTCAAAATCGTCTCAACAGTAGATGGAGTCCCTCTATCGCCCAATGGTTGATTCACACGGTGATCTCGTCGGCTGTTCTTGCCCCGAATCAACTGAAACCCAAAATAAATAAACACGATTGGCACTGCCACCTGGAACAAATCATCAATCCCGACGCGAAACCACATATCCATCGCGATGATAGCCCCCAGAGAAAATAGAATTCCTCCGCCAATCCGATTTTTCTGCCCCCACAAACGAAGGCCGAAATAAATAAGCACCATCGGCCACAGATCAAACAGACCGAACGAAATGATACCCAAACTGTCTAACAAAAGGCCGATTCCCGTAAAAATAATCAGGATACCAGCCAACATTTTGTGCAAACGGGACAGTTTCACAAAAGTCTCCTCTCTCACGCCCCATGCCGATCGTTTTCACTTTGACCATTACGACATGTATAGATGAATGCAGGCGGAATGTTCAGCAGGGTAAAGTCAGTCTCGACCCGGAGAAAACGTTCCTGCAACTCAGCTTGGAGTTGTAGCGAATATTGGAATGTAATAAATAGGCCCCCTGGCTTCAGTACAGATTGAACTTCATCCAGAATAGCTGCCCGCTGCTCTTGAGGAAAATTGGCGAATGGCAGACCTGAGATAATGGCATCTGCACCTGAAAGGTTCTGCTCCTCCAAGTAAGACCTAAGTTTAGTCGCTTCCTCCCTGATAGGAAGATCGGGAAAACGTGATTGAAGCATAGAGCGAAATTGGGAATCTCGTTCCACAAGCACGTACTGTGTGCCGGGACGCAGACGCTGATAGATCGTTTGGGTAAATGCCCCTGTACCAGGTCCCAGCTCCAAGATCACATCGGTCGAAGCCCAATCGACGCTTTTCAACATTTGCTCACATAAAAAACGAGAGCTGGGGATGATACTACCGACGCGTCCAGGCTCAGCGATAAACCGTCGCAAAAAGACCAAGAAGTCTTGCAAGAATCGTACCTCCTAGGGGAAAAGCAGCCTGATGTACACAGGCTGCCGAATTGACACAATCTATTCTACACCTAGTCCCCCAGTTCCTGTCGAATCAGGATTGTACTGGTTTGGCTACTGGTGTTTTTGCTTCATTAATCGATGCTTTGATGCTGGCAAGCTCTGCATCAAGATCATCCTTTTCCAGATCAGACAAAGCGTTCTCCCAAGCGCGGTTCGTTTGGCGCCATTGTCCACTCATTTGCGCTTCTGCTTCCATGCGCATGACTTTTTCTTCCATGCGGACGAAGCCACGGCCTGCGGACTGATTGCCAATACCGACAACTGCTTGATTGACTTGCTTTTGTGTCCGAGCTACTTGTGCACGTGCCATCAGTGTGAACTTTTTCGCACGCATTTTATAGAACTCTTCCTTCAGCTCTGCCAGCTTCTCGCGCATTTGTGTAGCTGCCTCGGATGCCGACAGGTAGAGAGTTTCATATTCCGCTGCACGGCCTTCGTACTGCTTCTTGTCAGCGAGTGCTCGACGAGCCAACTCGTCTTCTCCCTCAGTCAATGCGAGCTTGACTTGACGATCTCGTTTTCCGATCAGAGCATTGGCTTCATCCAATTGCTGGCGGAATTTCTTTTCCAGTGCAACCTGACGGGCAACCGCTACTTCAACTTGTCCGATTTCTACTTCCATGTCACGCATATATTGATTCAGCATCACTACCGGATCTTCCATCGAATCCAATGCATCATTCACCGAAGCTACTGTCAGGTCACGCAAGCGTTTAAAGATACTCATTATTTTTTCCTCCTCATCATATCACATCATATTGTTCATCCAAAAGACTCTTGCGACATAGGCGTTATTGTGGGCGTCTTCTTACATCTCTCTCCCAAGCGTCCAGCGTATCTTCCTTTAATACTTTTTGGGCCCATTCACGCTCCCAAGTAGGTGGCGCTTGTTTGGGTTCTGGACTGGGACGCAGTAAGCGATATCCCAGATAAATCACCCCAATGGCCAGAAGCGCGTGAAACAGTAGGTCAAGCTTGCCAATCAACATCAGGAACCCGAATAGGAAGACTAGGATTCCCCAAAAGCGTGAACCGGTTTGTCCCATGATCTTTTTGGCACCGTATATCATGATCACGCCGGGAATGATGAACCCGAGCAAATCACCGATATCGATCCCCACCAGATCCAGAAGAACCAACCCACCGACTAGCAGCAGAACCAGCCCGAGTAGAACTTTGCCAGACCGTTCGCTCATTTCTCGCTTACCTCCATTCGTTTTGCATGTGGTGCTTGTGGAACGTTATGCCCTTATTGTAGCCCTCGGTATAGGCTTCCCATAACGGGCGTGCGGTTGGTTTTTCCCTCCGTCCTTGGACGGAGACAATTTCCTGCCCTAATCGGACGAGCTGTCCCACAAGGCAGCACAAGCTCACGTCGAAAGAAATCTTGCACTGTCGAATGAAAACGTTACAGCATTTGACGGTATTTTTGTGACGAATATGTGAACGAACAGATGAAAAAGAAGGAAAAAAAGGACTGGCGTAGAATCTTCGTAAGAGTGCGTGTAAAAAAACATCGAAAAATAGCCTAATTCCGCTTGGCGGAAACGGGGGAACCACGTTTTTGGGGTGAATGGTTGCTACTCCTAGCAGCCTAGGGCGTCCTTTCGACCGAACCCTTCAGCTAACCTCGTAGGCTCACGAAAGGAGCAGTTTCTTTTGCGCAAGGTGGTTTTATCTTTATTTATGGCTGGATTGCTTGCTATGGGGGCAGGCGCTGCACATGCTGCTGAGGAGAATTCTCTGGGTGAAGTAGTCAGCGACTTGTACGGTACCCCTTACAAATCTTCCGGCACGTCCAAAAAGGGCTTTGACTGCTCCGGTTTCACGCGCTACGTATTTGATGCGTTAGGTGTAGACCTACCTCACAATTCTGCTTCCCAGTACGAATTAGGTACAGAGGTAGCCAGAAAAGATTTGCAGCCAGGCGATCTCGTGTTCTTCAATACGAACGGTCGCAGCATTTCTCACGTGGGTATCTACATTGGAGACGGCACATTCGTGCACTCGGAATCTGGTCATGGAGTCGTCAACACCAAGTTGAACGATCCATACTACTGGAGCAAGCGTTATGTAGGCGCCAAGCGTCTCGGCGTTCCTGTTCTAGCGAAAGCAGAAATTCCGAAAAAAGAAAAAGCGGTGCAAGCTGCATCGTTGCCGGAAAAACCAGCTCAAAAATAGTCGTTCGGCAAAATAATAAAAGCCAGGGACACAACGTCTCTGGCTTTTTCTGACGAAATTTAGTACCTGGTCTAAAGAGGTACCCTTACATATTAGAACATCTTAATAACTTACGGGGTTTCTTCCCCTGATCTGGTCAAACCATGTTATGATAGACAAGACCCATTCTTTGAATGGTATTCCTTATTAATAGAAGTAACTGGGGGTTGTTCCGGTGAAAGATCACATTTTAATTGTCGATGACAATCTGGAGATTATTGAACTGCTAGAAGACATTTTGGAGAACGAGGGCTTCACCGTTTCCTCCGCGGAGAGCGGAGAAGATGCACTCTCTTTGCTCAGTCAAGGAGAGCGTCCTAACCTGATCCTTTTGGATATTATGATGCCCAACATGAGTGGCTACGAGCTCTGTTCGCAGATTCGCCGTGAGTGGGATTTGCCTATATTGTTTCTCAGTGCAAAAGGAAAAGCGGTAGATAAGGTAGTCGGCTTCGAAATCGGCGCAGATGACTACATCACGAAGCCTTTTGATACAGAAGAACTGCTCGCTCGTATTCGTGCCCACTTGCGCCGCTATGAGCGCATTCGCAAACATACCGAAGAACAGCCTGAGAAGGAAACAGCCTCTTCTCCGATTACCGTTTTGAAATTCAAGGACCTGGAAATTCATAAAGAAACGTACTCCGTTTATGTATGCAATCAAAAGATCGAGCTCTCTACGAAAGAATTTCAACTGCTCACATTCCTCGCAGAAAATGCAGGCATTGTCTTTACAAGAGAGCAAATCTATGACCGTGTCTGGGGATATGGTTATGGCTCGCTCAATACAGTGACCGTCCATATCAAAAACCTTCGTGAAAAGTTGGAAACAGAGCGTCAGTTCATTAAAACACAATGGGGGACAGGCTACGTATTTATCGGGGAGAAGCTTTAAATGAGCTTACGTAATAAAATTTTTCTCTCCTTCATTGCCTTGATCACACTCAACATCTTGTTGTTCAAATTTGTTTTTCAAGACATTATTGTCGGTCAACTCAAAAATGATCGCCATAATCAGTACCAGGCTGAGAAGGAAGCCGCAGAGAAGGTCATGCTCAATCAACTGCTTCTCGTCAGTAATTTCAAGGACCCGGTAGAACGCTTGGAGCTTGATAAGCAGTTGCCAGACGACGTGATGTACCGCATGCTCGTAAAGGATGCCCACGGAAACACCATCTACAGCAAAACGTCACGCGCCTATAATTTGAAAATGCCTTCTTCCTCCCCATCAAACCGCGGCGAATCTGCCAAGCAAAATGACCTCAAAGTGGTAGCTGAGTACCATTTTCAGCAGGAGCCACCTCGTACAGGGGAGATCGTTGTTTATTTCTACACAGATGATTACGACATGATGGCTACCACAGGGGTTTCCATGATGCTTTGGTTTATTTACGGAAGCATTAGTCTGGTGGGATTGGTCCTGCTCGCTTTGTTTGTTCGCTGGATATTGCGGCCCGTGAACGAATTATCGCGCGTCACCCAAGAAATCCAGGAAGGGAAACGGCTGGTGACATTTACGTATCGCTCGCATGATGAGTTTGGACAACTTTTTCGGTATTTCGGGGATATGGTGGACGAGCTTCGATTAGCGGAAGAAAGACAGGCTGAAATGATTGCTTCGATCGCCCACGACTTCCGCACACCTCTCACCACGATCAAAGGGTATGCGTCCTATATCGGCTCCGGTCGTGTGTCGGATATGACCAAAATACAGAAACAGATGAGTAAAATCGAGATAAAAACGACTGACTTGGAAAAGCTTCTGGATGAGTTACAGGACTTCACCACCCAGAGCTCCGAAGTCCGACTCAATATTAACCGTATTCATGTCAAAAGCTTCTTGAGAGGAATCATTGAGGACTATTTGCCAAGAATCAAAGAGGCAGGCTTCACCTTTCACTGGAAGCTGCGTATCTCCAATGAACTGCACATCGAAGCGGATGAGACCAAGCTGCGCCGAGTCATGGAAAACTTGTTGAACAACGCCATTCACTACAACAAACCGGATGGCTCCATTTACCTTACTTGTGATCAGCGAGAAGGACATGTCCTTTTTACTGTGATCGACAAAGGAGAAGGAATCTCCTCGGAAGACTTGCCGAAGATTTTCACCAAGTTTTATCGGGCGGAAAAATCACGGAATCGCAACAGTGGCGGTACAGGCTTAGGCTTAACGATTTGCAAGAGCATCGTCCGTCTTCATGGCGGAGATTTGATGGTAAACAGTGAATTGGGAATGGGAAGCAGTTTCTCCTTCACCATCCCCTTCTTCCACCAAGGGTAGCTTGAAAAAGCTACCTTTTTTTATATAGATTTATTCTCAGTTAATTATTTCTTTATATTTTACTAGTAAAATAATTTTTGTAAGCATGTTGCTTTCAGTGATAAATAACCCCCAGTTCGGTATCTGACACAATCGGCGAAACCGTATTGATAAGATGCCTCTTTTTTTGTCCTCAATTTCCATTTTTTTCTATCTCTTTTCTAGTCGCATCGGCAATCCATTCTTGGGACGCAAAGTGACCAGCGGCTCGGGCTCCACTGCCTGATTCGGATCAGCCAGTCGCAGTCGATATCGCTGCGCGATCGTCGCCAATAGCAAAGCTGCCTCCATCAAAGCAAAGTTATTCCCGATACAGACACGTGGACCGCCGCCAAACGGGAAATAAGCATATGCTGGATTTCTTTTTAAGAGATCGCTGTCAAAGCGCTCTGGAATGAATTGTTCAGGCTGCTCATAATAGCGTGGGTTACGGTGCATGACATATTGGCTCATCATCAGTGTTTCACCAGGCTTGTACGTGTGACCGCCGATCTCAACCTCTTCTACCACTTCCCGATTAATCGTCCAGGCTGCCGGATAGAGCCTCAGCGTTTCCTGTACAATGAGATTCGTATACTTCAGCTGGGAAAGATCCTCGACTGTGGGCAGCTTTTCACACAACACCGTTGACAGCTCGTCATGCAGCTTTTTTTCCACCTCGGGATAAGTAGCCAGTAAATAAAAAATCCACGACATGGTATTCGCAGTCGTCTCATGACCAGCTACAAAGATGGTCATGACCTCGTCGCGCACCTGCTCGTCTGTCATTCCTTGCCCATCATCTTCATCACGTGCAGCCAGTAGCATCTCTAGCAAGTCCTTGTGCTCTTCTCCTTCGCTATTACGACGAGCCTCGATCAAGGAGTAGATCGTTTTATCCAACAGCTCACTCGACTCTAGGAACTCCCGATTGCTCTTGGTAGGTACGGATAAAGGAATGTCGATAAAAGAGGAGCCTTTGTTCGCCACGTATTTCAACCCGACATCGATGGCATGTCCAATTTGATCGGCACCTTCCTTGACCGTTTTGCCGAACATGGTCTCCGTAATGATCGCAAGGGTTACTTTCATCATGTCCGAGTGAATATCGCGCAGCTCTCCGGTTTTCCAATCCGACATGAGATCAACTGCTTGCCGGACCATCACCTCTCCGTAGCTGGCGATACGTTCTCGATGAAAAGCTGGCTGCATAAGCCTCCGTTGTCGCAGATGCTTTTTTCCCTCACTAGTGAGAATTCCATCCCCAACGACAGGTCGCGCAGATTGTAATGCTTTCCCTTTACGAAAATGCGCTTGCTTGTTGACCAAGATCTCTTTGATGTGATCCGGATTCGTTAACAAGTAAACATGACGGGAAGGACCAAAGCGAAAATGGACGACTTCCCCATGTTCTTCTACTGCCTCGCGGATGAACTGAAGCGGCGAGCGGCGAAATGCCATCAAGTTTCCTGAGATCGGAAGGCCTTTTGGACCGGTGATCGTGATATTCATGCGTCTCCTCCTTTTTACATGCAAAATCCTACCGATAGTATCCGGCACGATAAGGAGATTATGCGAAAAAAAGCCACCCGAACTTCGGATGGCTTACGAAATCATTTTGATTATCGTGTAACAGGTTGATCTGCGCGCAACAGACGAGAAACAATCAGTCGCTCGCGTACCTTGATGCCAATTAGAGACGCCAAAACTGCTTTGATAACCCCTACAACGAGGAAAGGCGTTACACCAAAAGCGACAGCTTTATCCCATGGAATGTCCATGACGTATTTGAGCTGTACCATACCAAAAGCGAGTGCGACAAACATGCCAATGATATTAGCGATGATGGCATTTTTCAGGTTGAATCTTGTTTTCTCCAAGTAAAGTCCGGTCACATAAGCGGTTGCAATAAACCCAAATATGTACCCGCCGGATTTGCCAACCAATATTTGCAATCCGCCTTTTGCCTCGCTGAACACAGGCAACCCGACTGCACCGAGCAAAACGTAAATAACCAAAGCCAGTGTCCCGTATCGCCTTCCCAAAATGGTCGCTGTCAGTCCTACTGCTAGCGTCTGCGCAGTAATCGGAATCATCGGCAAGGGAATCGTCACCTGCGACAATACCGCTGTCATTGCAGCAAAGATGGCAGAGAGCAACAGCCATCTCAAGCGTTCGTTTCTCATGCGTACTAACCTCCGTTTTGTTAACTAAAAATAATATAAGGTTAACAAAATAATAATACGCATCTGCCCTTTTGTAAATCCCCGTTCTGTTCGCTTACCTTATTGCTTGTTGATCCATGTATAGCTGCAGCTTTTGTAGTGACTGAACCGTATGATCGATTAATTCGTTCAGGTCATCGATGTTGCCTTCATCAATTTTTCGATGAAAGTCCAGCGTCACCTGGTTGGTTATTTGCTTCGGCGGCCACTCAATTCGATGCTCCTCTAGCTTAGCTGATACTTTCTGTGTAATATATGGACGCTGCCCCCATATGTCATTGAGAATCGATGTGATTTCTCTCGCGTCTGCGGGCACATCTGTGTAATTTTCCATCTGCAAGTAAAACTGGATGCAAATCGTACATCCGATATGATCTGTCAACGGTTGTTCTAGCTGCTCGGCTGCAATATCAGCTAACTGGGTACGAAGCTGCATCTCAGCACGGACAGCAGCAGTATGATCAAGTTGATCAGCCAACTTGAACTCGATCTGAAATAGTCGATGGAATGTAGCCATATCCATGGCATCCGAACGGTTCGTAATCGTGATTGCCCCTTCGAAGTCTCGGTCGTATACTGCGCCTTCCAACACAACCCTGATATTGTCAAAAACAAGCGGATGAAACATCTCGCGCCCTCCTTTTCCCACGCAATCGGGCCCTTTCTATTTACAGTATATAGCATGCCTGCTTTCTCCTTGTTTTGCAAGCAGACCGACTTCCCCATGGCGGCGCCTCCAGGAGAGTGGTACCATGAGATTGATCCAACCTTTGAGGTGACAGCCATGTTTTTAATCGGAATTCTAATCGTTGTTGCAATCCTTGGTGAAATTATTCATCGTTTGAATCCATGGAAAAAGCCAGAACCGGCCTATGAGGATCTCGTCGCCCAAATCAAACAGACGGACTGGTACCAAGAGTTGTCTCTTGATCAGGCGTGTCGTTACGTTCTGGACAACGATCCGCATGTCCAAGCCTATTATGCGAGTACGTATGAAGCCAAACGTCTCCTTACACAGGAAGGCTTTCAATTGGGGCTGATTGATTACGTCAAGCAGGAAGCTGAAAAGCGCGCGGATAAACTGCGCTGACATGCGAAAAAGCAAAGGCTTCCAGTGATTACACTCGAAGCCTTTGCTATAAAATGATTCATGAAAAACTACAAATACCGAGCGATGATCCGAACGAGCCTTGCAGGAAACTCCTGTAAATTTGTAATATCCAAAAATCTTTCATTCCCATAGATTTCACTAATCACATCTTTGTCTTGGCCTATTGCAGCTGCAAGTAATGTAATTCCTCTCCGTTCATACTCCTGTATGGTCTGCTGTATATCTTTCACAGCATAACTTCCCGTATAATCGTCCATTGCCTTAGGTTGTCCGTCACTTATGCTAATCAACAGTTTTGTCTTTTGGGGGGAGACGGCTAACCGTTCTGCCATTATTCTAAGAGCCATTCCATCGCGATTATTACTTCTGGCATGCATCCTCATTAACCTAAAGCGATCATTGGTATCCGCTTTATCAAAGTCGGCATATGCAAAGATCGACATTTGCTCCAACTTGGATGCATCCGCAGTATCCCCGTAGATCAAAATGGGAATCTGACAAAGTTGACAATATTCATACACCGCAATTACTGCTCGTTTTGCTGCTTCTAATCTACCGTAAGCTGACATCGATGCGGATTCATCAACCCTTAGACCAACTACAAGAGACGGGGATTCAGTTGGAGGACATTTCTTGGAAAAATACCTGTAATCCCTGTAAGCAACGCTGTCAGCTTGAAATTTGCTGCCATAGTAACGATTCCTCGCAAACTCAGAAGACACCTCATGCTCCAAGTACGGAAGTGTCTTTCTGGCAATCTCTTGTACGATGGGCATGAGTCCTTTGCTTAGATGGACATATTCCTGTTGATTTTCCTGATCGTAGTCTGGGCGATGAACAATGAGTTTTACTTTTTTATGAATAGAATGGGAAATAACCTCTCTTGCATCTTGATTCAGCTTTTTACGGAAAGCACGCTCCTTTAGTTTCGCTTCCTCTGACGACGATTCCAGATTTGCCTGATGATATTTCGGAGAACCATTTTCCCCCAAACCCGAACTGTCCATAGGGGTAGAATCATCAGAGACATGGGAAGAGCTATTGTCACTATCAGCAGATTTTTTCAATGCGATTCCTTTTTCCTCTAGACGATTGTCTTTGCTAAAACCAGTGTCGTCTATATCTCCCCATGTCCTGATCTCTATGGCATCGTTAGATTTTCGTTTTTTTTTCCTTCAATCTGGGCTTCTTCCAAGCTGGCAAACAAGCCATGATTGTTAAGTGCTTCTTCCAAAAGTTTTATTTCCTCGGAATCGGTTGTTATCTTGTAGATGACCTTATGATAAAGGGATTCTTTTGCGGAAGCTCCTGTGGCAATCGCATCTGCCCAGTAAAAAAATGAACGCATTCCAGCCACGCCCTTGATCGCATTGGCCCGGGCTGTTTTGTCTAAAATGATAATCATATCTGCTAGTATTCCTAGCACCTTTTCATTCTGAAAGCCGGTTTTGGCCATAACTCGTTCGATCATGATTTCTTTCGTCGGCAGGTCCATCTTTTCCGTATGTTGAACCCTGTCGCGCAACGCTTCGTTTAACGGTCTCGTTCCTGTATAACTGCGATTTGTCGTGATAACCGCTATGAAGTCTGGATGCCTGCGAATGATTTCTGTGGGGAGATTGATGCTACCATCCAGCTCCAAGGCAGAGTTTAATGCCATTAACACAGCAGCATCACGAATGACATTTAGTTCTTGGATTTCCAGCAGATAACCTTTTTGATAGGCTCTGACGATCTCCGAAGGATAAAATCGGTACTCCACCGCTTCACCATCGTTGTTTTCCGCTGCAAGCCTCAGTAATTGCTTCATCTTTACAGCTGCCTGTTCCTGTGTAATCCCCAGCGCGTGCGTCAAAATTTCCGTTATACTTTGAAACCCTTCACTTTCGTACAAAGCTTTCAATGCGATTTGCTCCGCAGGCTCCATTTTTTCTAAACGTTCAGATGAAATTACCGGCAAAATAGCACCCATAATATCCGATTTATCCATATCAGCAAAACAAGTCACTTTCGTATACGGAAGTCCGAAATTAGCCGATAATGCTTTTGCTAGTTGTGTTTTACCCGAACCGGCATCACCTTCCAACAAAATATTGGCGATTTTCATTTCCCCGCGATTCCAGTTGCGCTTGATTTCGTCACGAATACGGCGTTCTTCTTCACTGACCTTATGAGTGAATGGCTTTTTCCAGATGAGCGTTTTTTCTGCATCTGTCAGCTGTCTTTCCGGTGACAAAACATAGGTTTCATTTTCATGCATGACCTTTCTCCTCCACATCTTTTCGCTTCTTCTCAACCACAATAGGGAGCAATAATGACGCACCGATCATAATCAGAACACCACTCACTACATATACCGCAGCCAGGGAGAACGTATCTTTCAGATAGCCGGAAATGAACATACCGACCACCATCATTCCCATAAATACAGGTGTGATCGTTCCTGATACTCGACCAATAAATGCCCCTTCTGTATTGCGTACAAGCAGGGTCTGAATGCCACTTTGAATAAAAGGGAAAAAGAAACCGCTGATCACCAATAGAACTATCATCAACCAAATCATGGTGGCAGAGCCAACTACAATCGTGCATACGGCAGAGAAAAGCAAGCCGACCATGAGTAACAACTGTGGCTTCACCTTTTTGGCTATTCCTATGATGACCGCTCCGCCTATCAACATAGCTGCCCCATTGGTCATGACCAACCATTGCAGAAATTGTTTATCCAGTCCCAAATTCTCAATAACAAGAAAAATCTGGAGCGGCTGTGTCAGCCCTGACGCCAATCCAACAGCTGAGAAAGTCAAACAGAGTGTTCGTAATGCTTGATTAGAACCGATATAGCGCAGTCCGGCCTTCAATTCCTCTACAAAACCATCCGTATCGCCAGACTTCAGCTCCACTGTGTCACGGGGAAGCGTCGATAAAATAAGGGAAGACCCCAGGAACAGAACGGCCGTCAGAATGAGAGAGGCATGAATCCCAAACTGCAAGAAAATAAATGTGCCGACGACCGGCCCCAAAACCGTAAAGACAGCGACAAGCGTTTGGGACATGGCCATCACGCCCTGCATTTGTTCAGGTGGCACGTGCTTCTTATACAATTTCATGGCAGACGGTTGGGAAAATTGAGACAGGCTGGCGGAAATAAATGTTCCGATGAGAAGAGCAATCCACCCACCATTCATGAGTACCAGGAGTACAGCTCCTACGGAAAAAGCAGACAGTAGATCACTCCAGACCATTGTCCGCTTCGGTAGCCATCGGTCGGCAAAGGTCCCGCCAATTAGACCGAATAGAAAGATCGGAGCGAATTCCGCAACTGAAATCAGTGATACATAGACAGGATTATTATTTGTCCATTCGCTCACAAAGAGTAGGACGGCAAAATTCCGGATCCAAATACCCAAATGTAACAGCACTCTGGAGAGGATAATTGTGCATACATAACGATTCGCAAACATTTCAATACCCCATATCCTTTAATATTTTTGACAATGTACGCAGACGTTCTCCAATCATTTCATCATCGTTACTCAGCGTTTGGCTGAACAGCTTAATATCTTCATGAAGTTTTTCATTGTCCGTACATATCGCTACAGTCATGGCATCCCCTTGCAAGGCAACCCGGTCGATAACGGGATTTTGCGGATCATAATAATGCTCATATCTGTATGCTTTGCGAAAATGTGTCAAAGACCGGCAAATCAAAATGGACATATCAAGAACACGATGGAGAGGCAGTTCCTCCGATTGACTTGACCAGTCTTCTCCCGTGTATCTCCATACCTTGGCAGAAATATTTGCTTTTCCTCTGTCGTTCCCCTCAGTCAAGCCCAGAGAAAGCCCTTTGACATCTGTGTTCCTAGCGAATCGACCGTCAACCCGATCATAGTTTTCCGACAAAACAACAGGCTTATGTTTTAAGGTGGTAGGTATTTTCATTTTCTTTCCCTCTTTCCATTTCTGAAATTACTGCATAGTTTATCTTGGATACCATCGATATGCAATGATTTTTTCGATAAAATTACAAACAAATTATCGATTTGTTTGTTTTTAAACCAACGCATATTATTTTTGTTTGTTTTTATTTTTGCAGATAGAAACACCTTTTTTTCAATTAAAACGCAAAAAAAAGGTATACCTGCCATGGCTTATGCCATGTGGTACACCTGGTTTATCCACTATTCATGTTCGGCTTACCGTTTTTGATGATAGTGCTTGTAAGCGTCAAAGGATGCCTGCTCTTGGCAAGGTACGCATTCTGTTGCATACGATTCCGCTTGTTCGTGGATCATCTGACCGCAAGCAGCACAGCATTTTGCTTCGAGATTGCGAAAGAAAGTAGTGATCGGCGTCATGATTAAAACCCCCCGTGTGTTATTATCTGTATTGTATTACAACAGCATCTGTTTTATAAAAGTTTGTTATAATACATTACGCCGATTTATCTTTCTCTCTCGCTCATTCTCTTTTAATTGCTCTTTTTTTCGCTGTATTCATACATTTTTGCAAATTCCGCATCTGTTGTAACACAATGGCCTAAATCAGCAGATTGAACAAATACGGATCATGCGTAATCTCAACATAGCGGATACCGTGCTGCTTCATCCGACTGACTAATGGCTGATAGTCATCTTTGCATTTCATTTCAATACCAACCAGCGCTGGTCCATTTTCTTTGTTGTTCTTTTTCGTATACTCAAAGCGTGTGATATCATCGTGTGGCCCCAATACTTTTTCCATAAACTCACGCAAGGCTCCGGCACGCTGCGGGAAATTGATGACAAAATAGTGCTTCAAGCCCTCATGCAACAGGGAGCGTTCCTTGATCTCTTGCATCCGGTCAATGTCGTTGTTTCCGCCGCTGATGACACACACTACGTTTTTCCCAGCGATTTGATCCCGGTAGTAATCGAGAGCAGCAATCGACAGGGCACCTGCTGGTTCTACGACGATGGCATTGCTGTTATACAACTCCAAAATGGTTGTGCACACTTTGCCTTCTGGTACCAACACGATGTCATCCATCACCTCCTGGCAAATACTCATCGTTAGCTGCCCCACTTGCTTGACGGCTGCTCCATCGACGAACTTGTCAATTTCATCTAAGGTAATAACGTCGTTTTGCTCCAAAGCGGCTTGCATCGAAGCTGCTCCTGCCGGCTCCACACCAATGATCTGTGTGTGCGGGCTGATGCCTTTTACGTACGTTCCCACACCCGCTGCCAATCCGCCTCCACCGATACTCATAAAGACGAAATCAGCTGGTTCTTCCATGTCATTCATAATTTCCAGACCGACTGTTCCTTGTCCGGCAATCACCAATGGATCGTCAAAGGGATGGACAAAGGTCCGATCTTCCTGAATGCAATACTTCATCGCCTCTGCGAATGAATCATCGAAGGTGTCACCGATCAATACAACTTCTACATAGGAGCCGCCAAACAGCTTGACCTGCGATATCTTTTGACGTGGGGTGGTCGCTGGCATAAAGATCGTGCCCTTAATTTGCAAATGGTTACACGAGTAGGCTACGCCCTGTGCATGATTGCCTGCACTCGCACAGACGACACCACGCTCCCGCTCCATTGTGGAAAGATTCCGCATAAAATGATAAGCACCGCGGATCTTGAAGGAACGAACGACCTGCAAATCTTCTCTTTTCAAATACACGTTGCAGCCGTAGCGCTCTGACAATACTTTGTTTTTTTGCAATGGCGTCTTCTCCACCACATCTTTCAATGCGTGATTGGCTACTACGATGTCTTCCACTCTGACCGTATGCATATATGTTCCTCCTAAGTAACTTCTCTTTTGTTGTAGTGATCAGACCAAATAAAAAAGCCCCCGCCCAACCAGCTACGCATAAATTGCGCATGGCTGGCTGAGGCAAGGGCATCGCGGTACCACTCAGCTTCTCTGTCTTCCTCACGAAAAACAGACTTAGGAAGTTCACTATGAAACTCCCGTCCGATAACGAGGACGAATTCGTTGTCCTATACTCACTGGCCAGACAAGCCGATTTTCCAGGACAATGCTCCAAGGTGATTTTCAAAACAGGCTGGCGGCCATTCTTTCAGCACGGGGAATGGCTCTCTGCACGCTGCTTACTGTTTCTACTCTTCCTTTTCAACGCTCATACATACGAACTATTCGAATTAGTTAAACATTCTACGCCGAAACCCACAAGTTGTCAATCTTCTTGTTATTTGGCAGGAAAGCAATGAAAAAAAACGGGTTCCCTTTCGAGCCATTGCACTCAAAACGGTACCCGTTTTTCTATTCGCTACATCCTATACTGCTTCGTAAATCGCTTCGTAACGCTTGCCGATTTCTTCATCCGTCAAACCAGCTTCACGCAGACGGCCGATCAGTGCATTTGCCCAAATCTCAGTGCGTTGCGCCATTTTCGCGTATTTTTTCGCTTCCTTCACTTTGCGCTTGGAGCGATCTTCACCGTTTGATTTGAGGTTGTCGAGGATGAACAGCATGATCATGGTATCTTCCTCGTTCAACGTCTCCCAGCTATCGTTTAGAAACGCCGTTACCTTTTTGTAGTAACCATCAAACTCGTCAAAAGAAATCTCAGTATCCATGTTGAGATATTCTTTCATTTTTTCAAATAGATCTTGCATCTAGCGTCACAACTCCCTCATTATTCTCCGCACTATTATAACAAAAACATAGCTGTACAGGAAGTTGCCATTATCTGTGAGGGTATCAGCAACACCTGCAAGGCTCGCGGATACATGCAACGTCTCTCGTAATGCTCTATAATGGGGAAATACTGAATTGCTTTAAGGAGAACGGAACAGATGACAACGCACAAAAAAGAACAAGACGCCAGCATCCGTGTCGGCCAGCAAATGACGCTCACGATCAAGAGCTTGGGCATTAATGGCGAAGGAATTGGCTATTTTAAAAGAAAAATCGTTTTCGTAGAGGGTGCCCTCCCTGGCGAGGTCGTCCATGCAGAGGTGACCGAGGCAAGAGAAAAATACGCGACCGCGCGTCTTTTACGAGTCGTTGAAAAATCAGCATCTCGCACGAAGCCTCCCTGTCCGGTCTATGCGGAGTGTGGCGGATGTAGCTTGCAGCACATGGATTATGCCGCACAGCTCGCGAGCAAGCAAGAGATCGTCATCGAGTCACTGCGCAAGTACGCTCGACTGAATCAGCCACCAGTAGCCCCTACGATTGGTATGGATAATCCGTGGTCGTATCGAAATAAAGCACAATTTCAGGTGGGCAAGGAAAATGGCAAGCTCATCGCTGGACTGTATCAAACAGGCAGCCACAAGCTCGTTAACTTGGAAGGCTGTCAGGTACAGCATGAAGCGACAACAAAACTCGTCCAAACAGCGAAGCAAATCATCGAGGAGCTCGGGATTCCGGTCTACGACGAGATAAAACGGACGGGCGTCATCCGCACGATCGTAGCACGGGTAGCTTTTGCAACAGGTGAAACGCAGCTTACAATTGTAACGGCTACCCAAGAAATCCCGCGGGTAAAGGAACTGCTTTTGGAGCTCCGTACGAGACTACCTGAGCTGATAGGAATCGCACAAAATGTAAACATGCAAAAAACATCGCTTGTTTTTGGTGACAAGACAGTATCTTTGTGGGGCAAGGCTTCCATCGCTGAAAAACTGGGTGAGCTGTCCTTTGACTTGTCGGCTCGTGCCTTCTTCCAATTGAATCCCGAGCAGACGCAAAAGCTGTACAATCAGGTAAAAACGGCTGCTGGACTGACCGGAAAAGAGTTCGTGCTCGATTTGTATTGTGGTACAGGTACGATTGGCTTGTGGCTCGCTCCTTATGCCCGCGAGGTTCGTGGAATCGAGCTGATTCCTGAGGCTGTCGAGGATGCCAATCGCAATGCCGAGCGTAACCAAGCATCGAATGCCAGCTTTCATGTGGGTCGTGCCGAGGTGTTAATGCCGAAATGGGCCAAACAAGGGACTCGACCAGATGTTGTCGTAGTCGATCCGCCGCGGACTGGGCTAGATGATGCGCTGATTCGTTCCTTGCTGGATGTGCAGCCGAAGAAGATTGTGTATGTGTCTTGTAATCCTTCTACGCTGGCGAAGGATGTCGGGAAGCTGATGCAGCGTTATGAGCTTGTGAGTGTGCAGCCGGTGGATATGTTCCCGCATACGGCGCATGTGGAGTCTGTGGCTTTACTGGTGAGGGACGTGTAGGCCCCAAATAAACCCATGCTATTCATAATAAACTCGTGCTAAAAATTGAATAAAGACGTGATAAAATCCGGGAATGGATAAAGGGGAAAACCCAGAGCCATCAAGCCGTTCCCCTGTTTTTGTACCAAGACATTATTAAGACTATAATAAAGTTTTGGTAGAAAAAGTTGGGTTGAAAATTGAGGATATGATATGCGTAACAAAATTATCTACAACTACCTATGGAGAATAACACCTCAATAATTTGGAGGATATATGTTAAAAGAAAATATTTTAATAGATGATATTCCTGCTATTTTGTGGGGAAACGACAGCACGAAAATATTTATTGCTGTACATGGCAATATGTCTTCAAAATCAGATATTCCGATTCGTATTCTAGCCGGAAAAGTTGTTCCATTGGGCTATCAAGTGCTCAGTTTTGATTTGCCTGAACACGGCGATAGAAAAAATAGTTCTAAGCTTTGTAAAGTGCAAAACTGCGTTTCTGATTTGAAGAAGGTTTTAGAATTTGCACACACGAAATCAAATACTATCAGCCTATGGGCAAATAGTATGGGAGCATATTTTAGCTTGTTAGCTTATAAAGATGAAGTTTTAAAGCAAAGCCTATTTCTTTCTCCTGTTTTAGACATGAGCCGATTGATTCAAAATATGATGAAATGGTTTGATATTACAGAAGAACATCTGTGCAGAGAAAAAGAAATATCTACACCTATTGGTCAAATCCTATATTGGGATTATTACCAGTATGTTATCAAGAATCCAATTATAAAATGGGATTCTCCAACTTCAATTTTATATGGAAAAAAAGACGAACTGTGCGAGTATGATGTCTTATCAACATTTATCACAAAATTTAATTGCAATCTTGCTGTTTCAAATGCTTCCGAGCATTATTTTCACACAGAAGAAGATTTGACTATTTATGGAAAATGGCTCGAAAAGAATATCTTTTGATAAGAGCACGCTTAGATATTAGATAATCTGAAATCAAGAGACTACGTTTTTAGGTTGACTTCCATGACCTACAGACTTAGCCTCTTTTTTATCATGTCTATTCTGAAGTTAAACTCTCTTTTGCTAATCATTAAATAATCTCTAAAGTAGGGGGCTACATGATAAAATAAAAAGGACGGCTGTCTCAGCCGCCCCGAAAGTGAGCAAATGCCATTCCTTTGGTTAAGGTTTGTACTCCCTGTCACCTCGACACATGTGGAGAGTGTGGCTCTTCTTGTGAAGACAGTGTAGTTAAAGAATAAACCATTCGTGGACATAAATAATTGAGATTTATTGTGGCAGAGGGCCTCCCTCTGCTTTTTTTATGAGACAATAATCATATTATAGATGAACCTACCTTGATTTCGTACATAGACCAATAGCACGACGAATCTCAGTTTTATGAGTATGGGAGGACATTATGATAAAAATAGATAGAGATGGTGAAGCTTACTGGAGTTTAACCGTAGATTTAGGTGTTTTAGGTAAGTTCAATAGTATTTTTATAAATTTAGATGGATGCGATATTACAGGGGCAACGGATGATATGTCCCAAGACGAGAGGTTAGAAAAAGCAACAATATATTATGGTAATAGATTTAAGGAGTTAGAAGAGCATGCGGATTTTATAAGTGAGCAATTTCGGATGTGGATTATAACGCACTTATGTGATATAGAATATCCATTTTGGAAAAATGGTGATGAAGATAAAGGAAGCGAAGATTACCCAGATTATATTGTAAAAGAAGAAATAAAAAAATTTGAAGATGAGAATGAACAAGTGAAACATGATCCATATAGTCCAAGTCCGATTTATAAAGACATCCAAGCATATAATTCTTATGCAAATAAAGATAACTTATCAAGTTATGATATTATAGCTAAATATTTACCGGTCCTTAATTTCAAAAAACTTGTAGATACAATTAGAGCTGATAGCATAGACACATATGAAGCCAACATTAACTTTCAAGTGAGCAGCGAGGTTTGTGGTGGTATGTTACTTTGTGCTACTTACGGAACAATCTATGCCAATAATGAGCTAGAAGTTACGCATAATTGTTAATAAAAGAGAACTGCAAACAATAGAAATGGTGATCATTAGGAGTAGATATCAACATTAATGTTTAACAGAGCCATAGGCCTAACTGCCGCAAATACTGGTAGAAGGCCTTGAGAACATAGGAGGATACATGTCCTGGAGCAAATCGAAGAAACAACTGGAGAGCTTTCTCTGTCCCGCGTTATATGGAAGGGTCGAATACCGTGCAACCGGTTACCGTTATTTACCTGATAAATCCGGAATTTGTTATATTGCCGTAGATAAAAAGAACGTACTTAATATGAGTGATATAACTAGCTCAATCAGATGGTATCAGACGGAGCAGGAAATTAAGAATGATTCAGATATCCAAATTCCTATCAACAATGAAGAAATTGAAGCAGTCAGAAAAGATACCAAGGGGATCGTTCCGGAGGATCGTCTAAAAGTAATTGCAAGAAGTAGAAAAATATCAGAATATGCAAAGGAGCTTTTGTCAGCACAGGCATCATTAAGTAAATCAAATTTTATCGTTGTGGCTAATAGGTTTTTATCTATTTCTATAGAGGAAAGCATAGAGAGCAATGATATCTTATTGAACATTCTAGCCTTGGTGGACAGAAGGGTTGGAAAAAAGAGGATTTTAAATATGACCGAGAAGATGAAGTTAAAGCATCCAATTGTGCAGTACTTTTATGAATTACGGCTTAGTACATTATGAAAATAAATATGTCAGGAAGTTTCTTGACTCTTCTCAAAGTGGATTTCTTGTAATTTGTTATCCGTGAATGGTCATAGATGAGCAAAGTGTCACTCGTCAAATGGACAGGCTAGTGATGATTAAGAACTCGCTCTTAAGTAGCGATTAGTTGTAATTATTAAACCGAAGACCCTTTTCGATTCAGGTCTTCGGCTTTTCATTTGATGGGGTAAATGAGTATCCAAACTGTTAGGAGGGAAAGTAGCCCTTTTTAAATAATTCGTACCATTGATTCAATTCAACGCCTTCTAATACGCCCAACCTCTCCAAGATATGTCTTGAAAACTCTAATGCACCGCTTCCGTTCGCAGTGATGAGATTCTCGTCACGGATTGACTGACCCTCTACATAATGTTGATCTCCTCTGTAGTTCGGAGCTCCTTCCTTCAAATAAGGTAACGTATTGCCTGTATGTTTATGATTGTCCAAAAATCCGTGATTCCCTAAAAAAGTCGTAGCATCACAGATGGCAGCGACAGGAATATTCTTGCTAACACAATACTCAACCACTACTTTTGCTTGCTGATTCTTTTCTTCTCTCCATCCCGTTCCGCCAGGTATGATTAACATGGCGATATCCAAATTCGGATTGAATTCGTTTACGCTATAATCTGGAAGGACCGTTAAACCACCCATCGAAACTTTAGGTTCCTGATCAATGGCGATTGTCTTTACACGGTATCCTGTTCCTGGCTTGTTTAGTTCGGAACTGACGTAACTTGCCTCCCAATCAGCAAAACCATCCGTAATAAAAATGAACACTTCCTTCAAAGTGATTCCCTCCTTGTAATGTTTTGTACAAATGAATTGTAAAACAACTTCACTGACAGTTATGGTCAGGAAAGAATCGTTGAGATGTATTGGCGGGAGACAATAGCGCCTGTTCATCAACTTCCGTCAAATTTTCTTTTAGCTTTAGCTGCTGCGAAATTGTATACCGATTCTCTTTACTGTTTAACTCGATTTGAACGAGTGAAGGAGTCTCAGCAAGCAAATTTTTAATGGTCTCGTTACCAGGCAGATCTCCAAACGAAAAGTAAATGGTTTTTTCTGTATGCATCATTTTTTCTCTCAAATCGTCCGAAATTGAGATTCGTAACGTGAGTTCTACCGAATTATCGTTTCCTGTTATTTAAAGCACGGATGTTTTCAAATTCTCCCCTGTAACTTCTTCGAAATAGTCGTAGACGCTTAAAGTACCCCTGGTCTGGACTCTTAAAAATGGTGCGGACTACGAGTACCTTTTTGTATAGCAGAGAAAACACCGAAAGAATGACATGAGTCATGGTTTTGATGGTTATAATCTTAAGAGAAAACCCGCCAATGAAAGAAGTGATCTACGATGGATTTAGAAATGATCATGCAAGAGCTTGAAGCTCTCGGCAAGGAACGAACCAAGAAAATTTATCTATCCAATGGCGCTCACGAACCACTTTTTGGCGTGGCTACAGGCGATATGAAGCCAATCAAGAGAAAAATCAAGATAAATCAACCCTTGGCTGAGCAGCTTTACGCCACCGGGAACTACGACGCCATGTACTTTGCCGGTGTGATTGCTGACCCAAAAGCAATGACCAAGGCGGATTTTGATCGGTGGATGGATACGGCTTATTTTTATATGCTGTCCGATTATGTGGTTGCAGTAACTTTAGCAGAAGCAGATATTGCACAAGAAGTTGCCGATCAATGGATCACGAGCGGCGAAGAGCTCAGAATGTCAGCGGGCTGGAGTTGTTACTGCTGGCTTTTGGGTAATCGCCCGGATCGTGAATTTTCCGAAAGCAAAATTGCCAGTATGCTTGAAACTGTGAAAAATACGATTCACGATTCTCCCGAACGAACAAAATACGCGATGAATAATTTTATATACACCGTAGGGACTTCCTATTCGCCCCTCCACGATAAGGCGGTCGAGATCGCAAAGGCAGTAGGTCCGGTAGAAGTCCAGAAAGACAAGGCAAAAAGCAAGTTCCTTAACGCTTTCGATAATATTCAAAAGGCAGTAAGTAAAGGCCAGCTTGGCTTCAAACGGAAACATGTAAGGTGTTAATCCGGTTGGTTTCTCGTGCGGAAATAGCATGGACCCGTCATGTTTACGTAAATCGGTAATGATTCAAACGGAGTAGCCCTTTAGAGGTTGCTCCGTTTTTTCGTGAGCAAGTCGAATGAACAAATCGCAACCGGGCGACGCCAATCGCTGAAGGTGTAAGATTCGGCTTCGCCCTGCTATTTGTAATAGTAGGCGAATTTAAAGGCGATACTGATCGTGTAGAGGTTTTTTTCTAACATGCGAGATCAAACTCCTTCTGGAGACCGAGATCAAAATACATCGGCTGCGGGATGTAACTACTCTCGGTTGGTATATTATGGTATCTAAATAAGATACGAGGAGATGTAATTAGTGAAGACGTTAATCGAATTCAAACAAGTAACGAAAGAATACAAAATCGGAGAAGTACCAATCAAGGCACTGAATGGTGTTGATTTTTCCATAGCAGAGGGAGAATTCGTCGTAATTTTGGGCGCAAGTGGTGCTGGTAAAAGTACGATTTTGAATTTGCTTGGCGGGATGGATACGGCCTCCTCCGGCCAAGTATTTGTTGGCCATCAAGAAATAACCAGATTCAACGAGAAAAAACTAACGCAATACCGCGGTGAAAAAGTTGGCTTTGTCTTTCAATTCTATAACTTAATTCCGAATTTAAACGCTCTAGAAAATGTCGAGTTTGCCACAGAAGTATGTACAAACCATCTGGATGCGAAAGAAATTTTACATAAAGTTGGATTACAAAATCGTATGAAAAACTTCCCTTCTCAGCTCTCTGGAGGAGAACAACAACGAGTTGCGATCGCGAGAGCTGTTGCCAAAAATCCTCTGCTTTTACTTTGTGATGAACCAACCGGAGCTTTGGATTATGTGACAGGTAAGTCCGTCTTAAAGCTTCTTCAAGATTTGAACAAAGAAACGAAAAAGTGCGTCGTTTTGGTCACACATAATTCTGCCATTGCTCCTATGGCTGACAAAATTATTAAGGTGAAAAGCGGAACGATTGAAAGCGTTACCATTAATCGCGAAAAACAAAGTGTTGAAGGGATTGAGTGGTGATTATGAAATTGTTTTTTAAATTAATAAGGGATATGAAACAGTCGCTCGGGCAATTTATAGCTTTTGTTTTGGTGATCGCTGTGGGAGCTTTTTTCTATGGGGGGCTAGTCACTTATAGCAATAATCTAAGTGCTTATACAGAGGGGTACTTTAAAGAACATAATTTAAGCGACTTATATGTCTATTACGATCAAATTTCCAAAAATGATGTCGCCGTTTTAAGTGAAATAGAAGGCATTAAAAAAATGGAAGGACGTTATACCTTTGATGCCACGCAATCCTTTGAAAAGGATAAAGCTTCTTTGAAAATTCATTCCATCCCTGTCAAAAACGAAATAAACACGATTGCTATGATGAAGGGCAAAATTCCGTCAATAAAGAATGAGATTTTATTAGATTCCCGTTATGCGCAAGAACATCTTTTGCAAGTCGGTGATGAAATCAGTATTAGTGCGAATGAAAGAAATTTTACATTTACTATTAGCGGCCTGGGTGAGAATGTTGAACATGCAAAAAAGAACGAAATACAAGACCATAAAGCCTATGGAGTCGCTTATATCGCCGAAGAGACAATCTCTGAAATCTTAGGTGGCCTCTCCTATAATGAAATCATGATTGATGCTACAGAAGGTTACGATATTGACAAATTAGGTACATCCATTGAAGTACAATCCAAAAACCTTCCTTATGTAAACCAAATAAGGAAAGAACGGACTTTCAGCTATTCAAAAATAAATGAAACGATCCATAATAATAAATTGATGAGCATGGTTATCCCTTTCGTTCTCTTTTTGATTGTAGCTATTATTCTGTTTCTTACCATGTCGAGAATGATTGATTCTCAAAGAAACCAAATAGGTATTATGAAAGCTTTAGGTGTCAAAAACAGAAACATCATGCTTCATTACATGGGATACCCTGTGTTGGCAGGTATCATTGGCTCAATCATCGGTTGTGTTATTGCCGCTGTTGTATTTGTTCCATTCGTAACTGCATCGAGTGCAAGGGCCTACTCTCTACCTGGCATTACATACTCCCTTTCTTTTTATTCTTTCATTCCTCCCATTGTTTTCTCCAGTGCTTTTGGAATCCTAGCGTGTTACTTAAGTGGTAGAGTCATATTAAAAGAACGTGCGGTTCAGGCTATGCGTCCGAAACCGCCAAAGAAGATGAGACCGTTATTCATAGAAAGATTTCCGGGTATTTGGGGCCGTATTTCCTATAGCTACAAACTCATTTTGAGAAATATTTTCTTAAACAAACAAAAAGCTTTAGCGAGCTCAATTGGTGTTGTTGTAAGCACTGTCTTATTGATAACTGCTTTTGGTACTCAATCTGCCTTGAAAAAAGTCGCTAGCCAAATTGAAAATGTTTATACGTATGATTTACGAGTAGATTATACGCTGGGAACATCTATGGATACGGTAAAACTACCCTCCGGTATGAAAAATCGTTATTTTTTATCCACCTTTCCTGTTGAATTCATAAAAGGTGATGAAAAAGAGAATGCCACTCTCGTTGTTACGGAAAAAGAAAACAATCTCATTCATTTCTTTGGTGAAAATGACAATCGGGTTTCTTTAGAAAATAACGGTGTACTGGTACCCAAATCCTACGCCGACAAATATCATCTTTCAGCAGGAGATATCATCCATACAACTTTCAAAGCACCCGAGTTTAAAAATAAAACTGTAGATATGAAGGTTTTACATATATCTACTCAGTATTCGAATCCTTCTTTTTATATCACACCAGACTATTTAAAGAGCTTTGGCATAGACTACAGTCCAACCTCACTTTTAGTTGAAGCAAATAGCTCTGTAGATCTTACAAGCATTCGTAACTTCTTTGAACAAGATCCTCATGTAGAAACCATTGCAGATAGAGATGATCTAAAGAAAACCGCTGAGTATATTTTGAAACAAAACAATTTTGTATTTATCATGTTTATCGTGTGCGCCGTCATCCTCTCCTTTGGCGCCATCTATACGCTCTCTTCCATTAACATTTATGAAAGGAATCGCGAGCTTGCAACGCTTAAAGTATTAGGCTATCAAAAACATAAAATAAACAGACTCATCTTTTTTGAAAACATGATACTAACCACATTCGCAGTCATTGTCGCTTTACCGATAAGTGGCTATGTTTATTCCATGATTGTCAAGGCACTGTCTAGTACCCATCAACAGATCCCGGATCAATTAAATATTTCGATCATGTTGGTATCTGTTATTCTTGCCTACTTCCTTACGTTTCTCTCTAACTTGCTACTTCGGCGAAAAGTAACCAACATCAATATGATTGAGTCTTTAAAAAGTGTAGAATGAGCTGAGCTGTTTCGTCCCCATCCCCCAGTAGAATAGGCCATCATCCGTTTCCATCCTGTACCTGTCTTCATACGATAAATAAAAACAGGGAGGAAACGAGGAATGCCCAAAAAAGCCTCGCTATGTGAGCAGTTCTCCAGAATTATCAGGGGGCAATCCGGCTTTGCTGGCGGAAAATGCGTCTCGACCATCAATCGAAATCAAATAAAAGCGACCGTTTTGGGGAAAAGATTTCGCGTGACGTCTTCTTTTTCGTTCGAATCCTTCAATCAAAAAACGGGCAAAGCGCTCTGTTTAGGGAGAGCTGCGTTCTTGCAGAAAGAAGTCAATCCTTTCATTACAGCCATTCGAAATCAAGGCATAAAAGTCTCGTCTGTCCATAATGAATGGTTATTCGACCGTCCCCGCTTGATCTATATAAATGTGGAATCAGTTGATAGACCTCTTGCTTTCGCAAGAAAAATAAGGCGGGCATTAGATGCCATTCATTCATGAAAATAGAAAGAGACGAGTCCTCTCTGTCACCGCAGGGAGGATTTTTCGTGTATAGAACATAGCAGTCTGATCAGCTATAATGAAAAACAACCAAAAACAGGAATTTTAGTGAAAAATCAGTACGTACTCATACCTCTTTATTAGGAAGGATTGATTCTCTTGGATACACAGATCATTGATATAGGCGTTAACCTGATGCACCGCTCCTTTCAGCAAGATCGCGACGAGGTCGTTGCCAGAGCAGAAAAACAAGGAATTTACCCATTAATTTTGACAGGGACAAGCTTGAAAAACAGTATGGATGCCTCACGCTATGCGAGTCGCTCCAAAGGAAGGCTGTACACTACGGCAGGTATTCATCCCCATGATGCAAAAAGCTGTGATGAATCCACTATCAAAAAATTAAGAGAACTGGCATCTCTTCCGCATGTGGTAGCGATTGGAGAATGTGGGCTGGATTACAACCGTGACTTCTCCCCTCGTGATATCCAAAGAAAGTGGTTTATTGAACAAATCTCCCTAGCTACAGAACTTCAACTGCCCTTGTTTTTGCATGAACGCGATGCTCATCTTGATTTTGTCTCGATTCTCAAAGAACATCGCCCCAAAATCAATCGTGCGGTTGTACACTGTTTTACTGGAACCTCCAAGGAATTGGAAACTTATTTAGAAATGGACTTCCATATCGGAATTACAGGATGGATTTGTGATGAACGGCGTGGGAAACATCTTCGGGAGCTTGTCAAAAAGATTCCCTTGAATCGTTTGATGATTGAAACAGACGCGCCATTTTTAACCCCTCGTGATTTGAAAGAAAAGCCTGTGGATGGTCGGAATGAGCCAATGTATTTGAGACATATATTGCACGCGGTCGCACAATGTATGGGGTTGAGCCCTGAGGAAGTGGCCAGCGCTACTACCAAGACTGCGAAAGAATTTTTTAACGTATAGGTAGTTTTCTCAAGAGGGACTGTCGCTTTACGATTGTCAAAAATATATTTAAATCACTTTTATGGGCTAGAGACCGCTACTAGAGTGGGACGCGTCTATTCTGCGTCCCGTTTTTTCATTGCGGCTGTTTTTTGCCCATCTATTTTTTTACAACTCGATTACATCCCCATGCTATGCTTTACGAGAGGTGATCCAAAGTGGCAACCATCCTAATTGTCGAGGATGAGATTCCAATCAATGAGCTTATCAAAAGAAACCTGCAAGCAGTGGGACATAGATGTATTTCGGTGATGGACGGAAAAGCGGCACTGGAGGAGCTGGACAAGCACGCGGTGGATCTCGTTGTGCTGGACATTATGCTGCCGGAGATTGATGGATATGAGGTTTTCCGCCAAATTCGTGGGACCCCCACTATTTTTTTGACAGCGAAAAGCAGCCTGTCGGACAAGGTGAAGGGACTGACTCTCGGCGCAGATGACTACTTGGTGAAGCCTTTTGAGATGCTGGAGCTGCTGGCCCGCGTAGATGCGGTGTTGCGACGAACGAAGAAAACGAGCAAGACGTTTGAACTCGATGGGGTCCGAATCGAATTTGAGAGCAGACAACTATTTCTCCATGATCATCCGATAGATTTCACTCCCAAGGAATTCGATTTGCTGGAAGTGCTGGTGAACAATCGGAATATTGCCCTTTCCCGTGAAAAGCTGCTGGAGCTCGCGTGGGGCTATGACTATGTGGGGGATACAAGAACAGTTGACGTTCATATTCAAAAGCTGCGAAAGAAGCTGGACATGGAATCCCGAATTAAGACAGTCTATAAAATGGGGTATCGTCTTGAGGTCTAGATTCGCGAAAAACTATTACAACTCCCTAACAACTCCATGACGATTCGATAATTCCTCCCTCTTATACTTCAAATTGTGATCACAACCAAATAATGAAGGAGAGGTTCATATGAAAGTCAAACAAACCATTTTGGCAGCCACCGCAATTATTGGCACCAGCACATTGCTGTTTCAAGGATTCGTACAGGTCGTAACGGCTTCCGATTTCAACAAAACGAATACGATCCCTACCAGCTATGCGAATTATGCAGTTACTTCCTCCCAAACGCCACAAAACAGTTTGCCGCTCGGATACAAAAAAGCGAATTATACCGTAAAAGCCATGAGCAACCAAATGCCAACGAGTAAAGACATTACAAAAGAAGCGGCGGCGGAAATCGGAGCGAAAGCCATTTGGGGGATGTATGCCCAGAGTCTGGAAGGGAAGGTGGTAGAAATGAGATACCAAAACCCACGTGAAGACCTTCCTCGCGCACAGTGGTACGGTGAAGTAATAATCAATGACAAGCTCAATTATTACTTCATGATCGACGCTGTTACCGGAGAATATTTCAGCATGTTCCGTGAGAGAACGTTCCTAGAAAAAGATACCTACGATGAGGAGCTTGCGAAACATCCGCAGGAGTATGTGGACCTAGCCAAAAAGGCAGCAGAAAGGTTCAATATTGTCAACGGTCCAGTCAAGTCCGCTGTATACGAAATCCAAAGCATGGTCGAGAACAATGACCCCATCATATCGGTGGAGATCACAGGCGAGAACGGTGAAATCGCCACTGTGTATATAGCCCGCAATGATAAAGAGTTCATCGGCGCCACCTATCATGCTAAAGAAAAGTACAAGAACCACCCCAACCAAAAAGTATTTTATCCTGAGATCGCCGAGCCAAAAAAATAAGGGAGCCTTTTCAGCCGCCACACTGTGCTGGCGGCTTTTTCCCAATGAGTTGCGCGTTCTTTTATGAAATCAGAGGTGAAATGAAAACAACTCTATGAAAAACCGGACCTTTTTAACAACCCTTGCCCTTTTTTTATTTTCATTCAACCTAGGGATCGTCATTATTTCGATCACGACCTTCAAAGACACAATCCATCGTGCACAAGAAAGAAGTTTGAACGAGCATTATTTCATCACATCTGCACTCCTCCAAGATTTTCATGCAGTAGAAGGGCGCGGAACGGATCTCGACAGCTCCATACCGTCTTTGCTCCAGCCATACAGCTATCTTGCCGGGGATCAAAACGTGACATTGGGACTTTTTAAAGACAAGGAACTCGTCTATTCAAATTCGTCTGTCTTATCAGTACCAAACGGGTTTCCTGAGCTACCGGGAAACGGCAGCAGACTCGTTTCCATGCAAGAATCAGGTGACCGCACCTCGGTCCTCGTTTCAGGAAAGCTCCCTGCTCCCTATGATTTATATACAATGGTGTACCTATACGACACAACAGATGGAATTGCTGCCTGGCGGCAAATGAAAGACATGCTGTTTTTCGCGGGCCTGGTGATCTCTGCTTTATTTGCTTTTGGTCTTCATATGTTGCTGTCTAAACTATTTAGACCACTCTCGCAAATTTCACAAACATCCCGTCAAATCGCGGCTGGTGCGTATGATACCCGTCTTCCCGTGTCTGGACAAGACGAGCTGACCGAAATGGCGCAAAGCTTTAATCACATGGCAAAGGAAATTCAGAGTCAAATCCAGCAGTTAGCGACAGCTGCTCAGCAGAAGCAGCAGTTTATCGACAACTTTGCACATGAGCTTCGCACACCGCTCACGACTATTTACGGCTATGCAGAATACATACAAAAGGTGGCTCGCACAGAAGACGACAAGCTGTTTGCCACAACCTATATCATGTCGGAGAGCCGCAGACTTCAACAGATTGCGTATCGTTTGCTTGAATTAGCAACCCTTCGTGAAAACAAGATCGAGCGAACAACTGTACAAATAAAGCAGCTGTTTCTTGGCGTCGAGCAAGCTCTGTCTCTTATGGCAACGGAACAAAACGTTCGGATTACTTCGGAATGTCACTTTGATTCGTTGGAGTGTGATCCTGATTTCATGCATATATTGCTCGTCAATTTCGTAGATAACGCGTTGAAGGCTTGTGGTACTGGTGGACAAATCAAGATGGCTGCTTTTCTGGATCATGGACAAAAAGGAATAATGGTCGAAGATAATGGAAAAGGAATGTCAGCAGAACATCTCCTCCACATAACAGAGGCATTCTATCGCGTAGATCCCTCCCGCACTCGAAATGGCGGCGGGGCGGGATTAGGCTTGACGCTTTGCAAACAGATTGCTGATTGCCATGGGGCAGAACTGAGCTTTTCCTCTGAACCGGGTAAAGGGACAATAGCCAAACTGATCTTCCCCGCCTACTAGATCTATACGAGAGAACAAAGACACCTGACCGATCATCCGGGGTGTCTCATTTTTTTTCATGAAAGTGAAAGATTGTCAGCAGCTTTTCCGTCTATACAGTGACAAGGAGGTGTAACACCAGTGGATGATCATACTGGCGCACGAATCGAGCAATGGTTTCACTCATACAGCCAGGATGTATATCGATTTCTCGTCTATTACACGGGACGAACCGATATCGACGATCTTGTTCAAGAGACCTTTATTCGTGCCCTGAAAGCCATACACGACACAGAAGTTGAGAATCCCAAAACGTGGCTGTTTGCCATAGCACGAAACGTAGCCATCGATGAAAGGCGCAAGACAAAACTGATTAGCTGGTTGCCTGATATCTTCTTGCAGCATCTCGTTTCACACGACAAAACACCGGAAGAGTCACTGGAGTTGAGTGAAAACAAACGTCTGCTCTATGAAATGATCAATCAGTTAAAGCGTTCTTATCGGGACGTGTTGATACTCAGAGGGATCAAGGGATTATCGGGCAAGGAGACGGCGGAGGTTTTGGGCTGGACCGAAGCCAAGGTCAACCTCACGATGCATAGAGCGATGAAGGCGATTCAAAACAAAATGCATGTTTCGATTGCGGAGGTGATGAACGATGCCATCACGTGATGAGCAGATCATTCTGGAAGAATTGAATCAATTCCCAGAGCAAATCCTTTCCCGAGAACGTAGCCAAGCAATATTAGAGGGTGTGCGAGAAAAAGGAGGTAGACTTCAAAAAGTGAACAAACGAAGAATGTACTATGGATGGATGGCAAAAGGACTGATCACCTGCGGCTTGCTGCTCGGTTTTTTCTGGATGAAACCATTTTCTACACCGGCAGAATCAACGAGCAGTGCAGCCTTGACTCCTGAGGAGCAAACGTATTTTGCGGCTGCTCAAAAAGCTGTACAAGATGCGAGTGGCATTCAGAAGACCTTCCCATTTGCGGAGATCGAGAAATCCGAAGACGCCTATTATGTACGGACAAACGATCAAGAAACCAGAGAAGCCATCGTATCTTTTAAGCCTGGTACCACAGAGGTTCTTTACGTCTCTGCGAGTTTTTTGATCAACGAATTACCGGAGCCCTATCATAAATATGTAGAGACTGCACGAGAAGCATTTAAGGATACCAAACAACAGGTTACCTTCCAAAGTACCCGTTTTTTCAAAAATGAGAAGAAAGCATATTTTTCCTTTGGGACAGAATACCCACAGTACGTCCAAGTCGATCTCCCAACAAATAAAGTGTCTGATTACACATTATATTACAACCTAGAAGACGTCGATCAAAAGATCATCTCCATCGCGCAAACAGCCTTGATGCGTTTATCCAATGAAAAAAATCTTTCCTTTACCCAAGCCCAAAAACGAAAACGTTCATACGATCGTTCATACGAAAGTGAAGAGAAATGGTTTCTCAGTAATGAACAAAAGAAATATGAGGTAATTATCGGAGCAAAAACAGGTCAAGTGTATCTTGTGAACCATGTAACAGATGACTATAACATCAAAGCACTGAATGAAGTCATTCCTGTAACCAAGCAGCTTATTCAAGACATTTTTGGCATAGACATCTCTGGGTATACGGCTTACGGCGGCCGGGACTGGAGCGGCTACGTTTTGAGAAGTCCGGGGAAACCAAGTTTCTTCATACAGCTTGCAGATGTTGCAGATGTGGATATGGGTAGTATTTATCGAATCGAAATCGAATTAGAAAATAGCAAGTGACTGACTTGGCTCAGTCATAGCCGAGGAGCATCGGGTTCTATATAACGTATATGGAACCCGTTTTCTTTCTCCATCGTACTTTTGTTAGTCGATAGACAGCTTCATTTTCAGCCCCTCATGAGTCACTTTAAAACCTAAGCGTTCATAAAAGCGCAACGCATCTTCGCGTTGTTTATCTGTCGTTAGTTGAAACAGATGGCAACCTCGCTCTTTCGCCCGTTCAATTGCCCATTCTGGTAGCGGGGTTTCGTAACGCTCTCTCTCTCGTCTTACCTAATTCATCATCCGCAAGCATCTGAACAATTCTATTCAGGTCTTTTGCTGTTGCGACTCGAAAATGAATCATCGTTTGCCTCCGATTGTCTTTTTGTTTGATTATTCGGATATTTCACAAGAAAACCCCTTTAGCTAAAAGGGGTGGGGAATTCATCTATTTTTACTTGCAGGTGTTTCTTCTATTCGGATTCAAAATCAGCGCATCATCGTCCAGCTCAAACAATTTATCCAACAGCGCATCCAAACCATGCTCCAATTTATATTCCATCTCTTCTTTATACAAAGGAATCAAGAAATAGGTATGAATCTTGTTCCCATCCTTGGTAGGAATGACACTGATCTCTTCCGATAGCTGAAACAGAACGACTCCATTTAAACCCGTGCCATCCGCATATGGTTCATATTCCTGATAATTCGGTATCGTATGTCCATATCCCAACCATGTATTGTACTGATGAGGAAACCGTGCCAGCTGCTTCATCAGTCTGATTGGCCAGTAATTATTTTCATCCTGTAGCGACTCTTGTGTCAGCTCCCATGAAGCCGGCAAAAATATCATCAGTTCTGCTCGATCGATACTCTCTTCCATCTGCTCCTGTATTTCATCCGGGATCGTCATCGGTAAATCACTCATCCCATTCGTATACAGAACCCAAAATGGTTCTTCTTCTGTAGGACTCATTACATTCACATCAATATGGATCGTATCGGAAATAATTTCGTGAAAAACATTGCTCTCTCTTCCCGCAAATACCGTTTCAAAATGGTTCCCAATTTTTTCCACATATTCCATGGGCGCTGGGGGTTCATAAGTTGCCTGCTGGTCATATGTGTAAATCGCAGTGCCGTCCTTTGCCTTTTCTCCGTTGTTCGTGCCGCCGAATAGCTTTTTGAAAAAATTCATCGCTGATCCTCACCTTCTTATCATTCAGACGCTTGGTCCTCTCTATTTATATCGGCATGAGATACATCCAAGTTTTACCTCATCTTTTTATTTCTTACAAGAGAAATCCGAATTAACTTAAACTTGCAGAAAAAAGAGGGGGGGTATTAGCCCCCTCTTGATAACTCCTATTACACCAACACTTGCAAATGCTCCCGTCCATTAGAAGCGACTAAGTCTTCTCCCTGAGTAACGCGACTGACCAAGTCAGGATTAGCAAGGAATGGACGTCCGAATGCCGCCACATCCATAATTCCATCCTGTACAGCCTGCTCGGCGCGATCAGGAGTTAAATTGCCCACGCCTATGATGCTGCCATCCCAGTATTCGCGGACGAGCTCATGCAGTGTTTTGCCTTCTGCAATCATGACGCTTCGCGATCATTTTCCCATCAGATAAGAATTCAGCTTGCGAGAAAATCAAAAACCAAGTAAACTTTACCTCATTTACCGGGGTAAGAAAATTATGGAAGTTACCTTTCAAACAAAATCCTCCACTTACAGCATAATTTCACAGGTGACTTCGAAAAAGTCGGGGAGCCGATGTGCATGGTTCAGGATGAACATCAAGCTCATGTTGATCACCAAAAAGGAGTTTCCTAATGGACGCGAGAATTCCGGAAAGTGTTAGACCTTTATTACGCGACTATACACAACGGCTCAAGGCAGAACTGCCTGATCTCATCTACGGTGTGTATTTGTATGGTTCTATTGCACTGTCAGGCTTCGAGGAAGAGAACAGTGATATTGATTTTGTAACACTCTTGCATAGAGGGGTAACGAATGCAGAAATAGAAACTCTCGAGAACATTCATCATGCTCTCCTTAACGCCAACCCACTAGCCAAAAGAATGGATGGCATGTATATAAGACTGGATGACATCGGAAAAACCAATCCATCCTTGGAGCCTTATCCTTACTGTGACAGTGGAGCATTCAAACCATCCGGCCACTATGATGTCAATCATGTGACGTGGTGGGTCCTCAAGCAACAGGGCATTACCGTTATGGGGAAAAGCGTTGAAGAATTGCATATCCCTACTCAGTGGTTTGATGTCGGGGAAACGATGAAATACAATGTACATGAGTATTGGGCGCCGAAAGGAAACAGCTTGCTAAAATTCTGGCTCGATGGGTGGGTAGAATTCGCCGTTCTCACCTTATGCCGAATCTATTACGCGCTCTTCCATGAGGACATTATTCCGAAGAGAAATGCCGTAGAACAAGCTTTGCAAGAACTTCCAAGTGAGTGGCATCTTTTACTGAGGGAATCATTGCGAATTCGCTACCACTCAAATGAACCATCCTTGTTTCCATCCAGAATCAAGCGGGCAAAAGAAACCCAGAGATTTATACGCTATATATGCAAACTGTCACCTAGTAAGACGGAATAACAACAAAAGTCTATGCGAGGAGGTATGTTGATGGATGATTCAACATTTGCAGCAAGGAACAACCCTGTTCATCCTCCCACTTTTCCATCTCTACAAGAATTCATTTTGCACAATAACGACACCAGCTTCTGGATGCCCTACATTACTGACATCCTGAAACGTCATGATCTGCTCGAAGCAAATCAAGAGCTGGTAGCTGGGATCGGCGGGACGTATCCATCGTTTCTTTACGGCGATGTCGTAGTCAAACTGTTCGGACACTTGAAACCATGGCATAAGAGCCACTCTGTTGAACGTGCTGCACAGACCTTGCTCGCCAACGCCCCGGAAATTGCCGCACCCAGATTGCTGGCTGAAGGAAACCTGTCCGATGACGCCAACCACCCATGGCCATACTTGATTACCACACGCATGTCTGGCGTCTCCTGGCAAAATGCCCAGTTAACTTGCGAACAACAGCTCTCTGTTGCTGCGGACTTGGGTAAACAAATGGCGAAAGTCCATGCACTCACTCCAACCGACATCGCTACGCACGCAGACTGGTCGGACATGGATGTGGTGACTGCTGCAAAAAAGAGCTCACTGCCGCTGCATTTGGTCTCCCAAATCGACGACTATCTTGCCAGCCTCGGGCCGCTTGATCCTGTCGTCGTCCACGGTGACTTGATGTTCCGTCATGTTTTCGTGGAGAATGGCCGTCTTAGCGGGATTATCGATTGGGGCGATATGATGGTGACAGATCGGCACTATGAGTTCGCCAAGCTGCACCTGGATTTGTTCGATTGTGACAAGACCTTGCTGAAAGCATTTCTCGAGGCAAGCAATTGGCCGATGACTACCGATTTTGCCCACAAAGCAATGGCGCAAGCCCTCTACCGTCAGGCACACGGGCTTACGCAGCACTATGCCATGGACGTTTTCTACATGCTTCCTGATCGTTTGCCTCTGCAAGATATCCGCACGCTCGAGGAACTCGCAAACGAGCTATTTGCTATTTAACCAAAGAAAGCATACAGCGAGCCGAAGATCTACAGAAAAGCCGCTTTGCGTAAGGAAGGAGATTTGTTTATGAAGATCATGGAGCACTTGCACCTTGACCATTTTAGACAGATGGAACAGCTCGAGCTTCAATACTACGATGCTGAATTTATTACACCGTACCAAGAGAGCTACAATTGGTATTTGTTTCGTCCCGATTCGGTCGTTGCGATCGAAGAGAATGGGCGCATTATCGCTTTTATGAACCTGCTTCCCGTCAAGCCGCCTATCTACCTGCAAATTGCACAAGGGACGTTTAAGGACAGCCTGATGACGACTGCGGATATCGAAGATTTAACTACCTCACCCGAGCGAGTCTATTATTTTCTGTCCTGTGTCGTTGTTGGTCCATCGCATCAGAAAAGTCCTGCCCTGCGCATGATGCTGCATCATTATCTCGATGTACTGGATCGTGTCGAACAGAGTGGTTACCGCATCCAATCGATCATCATGGATAATATCACAGAAGCAGGCAATCGGTTCGCTCAGCGTCTTGGCATGAAGCATGTATGTATTAGCGACCACGACTCTCATATACATGCATCGGACTATGAGAGCTTCAAACAACATGTGCACGCGAGTTATCCCATGCTTTCCTGCTAAAGGCTTCGCACCTACTTGGTGCGAAGCCTTTTGGCGTAGCTACGTATACAGTGCCATCATTTCTCGCAGTCTCTCTTTTGCAAAAGCTCTTAATTCGGCTGGCTCCACTACCTCCACATGTCCGATCACATCCAAAATATCGCGACATGCTCTTTCATAACTGTACAAATTAACCATCAATTGCTCGTACTCTCCCTGCTGCACAGCGGAAATCACCTCCAGCCTCTCTCGCACGGCCAGCTTTTCAGCATGCAACCTGATCACGACGGGAAAATATTCGACTTCACGACAAGCCTGCTTGAACGCCGCCTTCTGATTCGTCCAATAATCTGCCAACGAAAAGCTCTCCAGAATCTCGAATGCCTCCTCCAGTACGTGAACAGAAGGAATCCGCTCGCATTTGAATGTTCGAACTTCCTGCGCGTTTTCGCAGTAAGCAACGAGATACCACTCCGTTTTTTTCACGACGAGACCGTAGGGACATACCGTACGTGACGAGCAGCTCCCATCCATTTTGCGGTAGGCAATGACGACTTTGCTTGATCGCCAAACCGCTGCCCGCAAAACTTCCAGACTCGGTATGACCATTCTCTCTTCCCACCACGGCGTCTCATCGAAATAGAAACGCTGCTTCGCTTTCTCGATATCTGGCCGATAAGTCTGCGGCAACGTCTTTTCTAATTTGAGCAAGGCAGACGTTAATCTGTGTCCAGTCTCGGTATCCTGCCCTAAATGAATCCCCATCCCGGTCAAATACAAGTGCACGACATCATCGACGTACAGCTTTTTTAGATTGACCGTATATCCTTCCATCAAATAAATTCCACCGCTAGGCCCCGAAGTTGCCGCGATCGGAATCCCTGCCTGGGACAGCGCGTCAATATCCCGATATATCGAGCGAACAGACGTCTCCAGTGCTTTAGCGAGTTCTTTTGCTTTCATTTTTCCCCTTGATTCGATCAGCAGCAATATCGCAATCAACCGATGCAGTCTCATCCTCAGCCTCCACGACAAAACGACCACTCTATTTTTCACGTGGTCAAATTGATGACAAGATGCTGTCAACAATATAAAGATATCATAGAGCTATCGTTATGGGAGGGATGCAAGATGAATATCGCAGTATTAGGAACCGGATTTGGTGCGTACCATGCGCATCTGCTGAAAAAAATGGATGGTGTAGATAGATTGGTAGTATTCGGTCGAAATGAATCGAAGCTGCAAAAGCTACAGGAAGAGCTGCATGTGGAGATTACGAAGCATATGGACGAGATCATGCGCGATCCTACTATCGATGTCGTGGATATTTGCTTGCCTTCGCAGCTGCATCGGCAATTCGCAGTAGAAGCTCTCGAAAACGGAAAGCATGTATTCTGCGAAACACCGGTTTGCTATACGCTAGACGATGCTCAAGCCATGAAGCACGCAAGGGACCGTTCGGGGAAAAAGCTGTTGGTGAATCAGTTTATCAAATTTGACCCGGCATACGCCTACCTTCGCAGCGCTCAGACAGAAAACAAGTACGGACAGCTCCTCTCACTCTCGCTCAAAAGAGAAACAGCTCCTTTATGGGGGGATCTAGGCTTGTCTTCCATTACAACCAATCTGATGATCCACGAGCTGGACTTCGTAACATGGCTGTTCGGTCGCAATGCCAGTATGAGTACATGGGGGACAGAATCATCGGATAAAAAACAGTCCATCGTCCACTCGCACTTTCATTACCCTGATGCGCATGCTGAAATAGTCTGCTCCTCGCAGATGCCGACCTCGTACCCATTCACCGTCGGTTACGAGGCGTACTTTGAGAAGGCAAAGCTCGTCTTTCAGGAAGCGGACATCCATGGTCAAACGGAATCTTTCTTATGGGAATACACGTCCTCAGGTAAGAAAGCGCTCGTTCTCGAACCTGTCAATCCGTATGAAGAGAGCTTGCGTCATGCCATTCAATGCTATACGGGCCATACACAATCGATCATTGATGTTGATCATGCAGTTGAGTCTTTGGAGCTTGCGCTTGCTTTGCAGAAACAGCTTGCGCGCCAGTAAAGAAACAAAACCTCCATGAAGCGTCTTTTCATGGAGGATCGTTGCGGGCTTTTTAGTTGATGACCTTGCCTGTCGTGGCTACTATTGCCCATGGCTGTTCTGAATCCCGGCGAATTTGAAAGGCAAGTACTAGCTCCGCCCCTTTTTCCGCTGGCAAGTACACGAGTTCCAGTGGAGCATGCTGCACAAAATTGATCAAGTGCCTCTTCCTTGGAGAGCGTTTTTGCTGTCTGATCAGTCTGTATCCATGATAAATCCGAAAAGTTGCCCGTAAGCTCGGTAACAAGCCCCTTTTTGTTTCAGGGGGGAAGAAAATTTTCCCATAAAAAAACGACTCCCCTAAAAGGAATCGGCTGTATGAAGCCTGTAAAGAATGCCTGCTAATTAGGAGTAATCTGCCATCGGCCCCCAATCAGGCTATTGCTCAGTTGTTAGGGCCCACCAAAGAAACGGAGCCGATGGTGAGGCCTGAAAGAGGCATCATTTCGATCCATATAATACCATATCATGAACCACATGGAAATAGGCGTGTTATACCGACAACTTTGGGCAGCCAGGGCATATGATGACCAGTAGAAACAAGGCACAAGGCTACTACGGGAGGTAACTAATATGAACCTGACATTAAATCGACTCAGTTTGACGAATGTGGATGACTCTGCTGGTGTGTGGCAATATGAAGGTGGTAAAGTATTTGAGGGAAATAACCATGTAGCCAATTACGCGAGTACGAAGCGCAGCGTGCATCAGGGAACTGAAGCGCAGAATACGGCAATGCTCACATTGACACTTTTCTTTTATGATCTCGAGAATATTACTCTCCAAGGAAGTCATGACTTCAGCTCTGGCAAGCAAATTGGAAGCGTTAGCGCTGCTTCATCCCGATTTGCTTCTTCTATTGGTAAACAGTTCACAGTATTAGGAACTAATCTCGTTATTCAGTGATTTCAGGCGATCGAAAACTCAATAACTTCCATTACTTCTCAAAGCAACCTTTCATGAGAAAAGCCGATTCCCCTTCATTTCAGGAGGATCGGCTTTTGAGATTTTACTTCCCTTTGGTTTTCGTGTCGCTTATATTTTGCAGGAGCCGTCTGCGCAATTGTCATCCGATTGCTCGTCTTTTTTCTCGTCGTTCTGCACGAATTTCAGAGCAGGAGCGGCGCTTTCTTCTTCCCATACCTGGTTCAATGCGCCTAAAAAGACTTCTCCTGGCTGCGCGCCAGAGACTGCATATTTGTTGTTAATGACAAAGAACGGTACACCCGTGACACCCACATCGTTGCCTCTTTGTTTGTCCTCTTGTACTTGCTCTCTGTATTCATCTCCTGCCAACATGGCGAGCGTTGCTTCCTTGTCCAAGCCTACCTCAGAAGCAAGCTGTGCCAGCACCTCGTGGTCACCGAGATGGAGCGATTCTGTAAAGTACGCCTTCAGCATTCGCTCCTTCATTTCCTTCATTTTTCCATGGGCATGAGCAAAGTGCGTCAAGCGATGCGCATCGAATGTATTGGTCGGAATCATCGTGTTAAAATGATAGTCGAGACCGACGCCTTTTGCCATTTGGGTTACTTGGTCATTCATCCCCTTGGCCTGTGCGAGCGGAATGCTATACTTGGCTGCCAGTACTTCATGCATGTCCATATCAGTATCGCGTTCCATCTGCGGGTCGAGCTGGAAGCTGCGATATACGACCTCTACTTGATCCTTATGCGGAAATTGAGACAGCGCTCCTTCCAGACGGCGCTTTCCGATATAGCAAAACGGGCAGGCAAAATCAGACCAGATTTCAATTTTCATATTCCATCCTCCTCTATTTGAACGGTGCTGACCGAAAGACAGCATACCGCACACTGCAAAATTCGTCGTATGCACATTATACAACAACGTACGGTACGACTATGCACTTTGGAGGCTGAAAGCTACAATTTGCCTTAGCGAGACATGCGAATGATGCGATCACATATTGTTTCCGCATCTGCTTTGTCATGCGTGACCAGGATCGAAGTCATCTTGGCAGCTCGGAGCATTCGCTTCAAGTCATCGCGTATTTTCGTTTTCAGCTCGGCATCCAGATTACTGAACGGCTCATCCATCAACAAGATAGCCGGTCTAGGTGCCAGTGCACGCGCAAATGCGACACGCTGCTGCTGCCCACCACTCAGCTCATGCGGATATCGCTTGCCATAGCCCTCGAGCTGTACGAGTGCCAACATCTCTTTCAAACGAACCAGACGATCCTCTTTGGACAAGCGATGCAGGCCGAACAAGATGTTTTGCTCGACAGTCAAATGCGGAAACAGCGCATAATCCTGAAAAATCATGCCGATCCCGCGTTGCTCTGGCTCCACAAACTGCCCCTGATCAACCAACACTTTCCCATCGATCTGAATGCGTCCGCTCTTGGGGGACTCCAGTCCGGCTATCAATCGAAGCAATGTACTTTTTCCGCAACCGCTATTCCCGAGCAGCCCGACAACTTCCCCCTGCTCCATATGCAAGGAAAAATCCCGGATGACGCTGCCGTTCCCGCTTGCATAACCAAACGTCAGGTTTTTCACTTCAAAAAAAGTCATTTTGCCTGTCTCTCTCCTAACCAGTGATAGAAAATAACGGAGACGATCCCTACTGCAATGATACAGAGCGAAGGAATCGCGGCCTGATGAATTTGTTCATCGCTTGCGTATTGATACGCCTTTGTTGCCAGCGTCTCGAAGTTATAGGGACGAAGGAGCAAAGTAAGCGGCAATTCCTTCACGATTTCCATGAACACCAAGATAAAACCAGTGAGCACAGCCCCCTTGATTAATGGCAGATCCACTTTAAAAAAGGTTCGTGTCATGCTCATTCCGAGCATACGAGCCGCTTCTGAATAGCGGTTTCCCATCTTCTCAAACCCCGCTTCGACTGCATTGAATCCGACTGCAAGAAAGCGGATGATGTAGGCAAATGTCAGCATGAACAAGGACATGCTGAGTACCAGCTTGTTTGCGCCCAAGCCCAGCCAGCTATAGAAGGAACCCAGTTCTTTATCTACGGACACCACCACCGCCATCACACCGATGGACAAGACTGCACCCGGAATGGAATAGCCCATGGAAATCAAACGCGTTAGTGCCACAGCGAATATCGAGCCTCGGGAGAATCGGATGACATTTGCTACCGTTACGGCGAGTAGCATCAAGATGGTAATGGAAATACAGGAGATGAACAGCGTATTGCTCAAGAGCTTCCAGAAGGTCTCGTTCAACACATCCCCATACGTCCAGGTCGCCCAGACAATCAACTGCATAACAGGGATCACAAACGAAAAGGAAACAATCACCAATCCGAAGATTACGGCAGCGTACATCGGGATTCCACGCAATTTTCTACGTGTGAGCGGAGTGCTCCTGTTCGTAGGCGAGCTGTATTTTTTTCGCTTACGCACGAGTCGTTCGACGATAAATATCCCGATAATCAACGTCATGAGCCATGCCGACAAACGGATCGCCGATTCTACGTCATACATGCCAAACCACGTCTTGAAAATCGCCGCAGTAAAAGACTGAATCCCAAAATGCTTCGTCACCCCAAAATCATTGAGCACTTCGAATGCCACAAGACTTGCGCCGCCGACGATGGCTGCCTGCGACATGGGCAGGACGATGCGAAAAAAGATATGCGTCTGGTTTTTTCCGAGCAATCTGGCATTCTCAATGAACACAGCGCTCTGTTTTTCAAGAAATGTTTTCGTGATCAAATAAACGTACGGGAACAAAAACAGGGTAAAAATAAAAATAGCGCCCTTCATCGACATAATGTCAAAGTAGCGTTGATCAAGCGTCACCCCGAATGTATCACGCAAAATCGTCTGAATGCTCCCCGTGTAGCTGAGCATGGAGCCGTACGTGTATGCTGCGATATACGGAGGAATCGCCAGCGGCAATACAAAAGCAAATGAAAAAAAGCGACGCAATGGAAAATCGTAGGCAGCGACCAGCCAGGCAAGCGTCACACCTACGATGATCGTACAGGCTCCAGTACCGAGCACGAGCCATAACGATTGCAGCGCGTAATCCAGCAGCATGTACTCTTGGATGTGCTGCCAGTTTTCATTCTGTTTTTGAAAGAGTCCGAAGAAAATGTAAAGAGACGGGAGAAGGGCCAAAAAGGCCCCTATCACGCTCAGCGTTACCCACCCGTTCAGTTTTCGTCTCAGGCTTCTACGCAAAAGTGCTCCCGTCATGCTTATTTCCAACCTGCTTGATTCAGCAGTTCTACCGCTTTTTTGTTATACTCGCCGAGCTTAGCAAAGTCGAGCTTTTGCGTTTTGAATTCTCCCCACTCTTTCAAAAGAGCAGGCTTGTCAGCCTCTGCATTGACAGGGAACTCGTAGCTTCCGTTTGTCAGCATCGTTTGAGCCTCTTTACCTGTGACGAACTCAATTAATTTCACGGCATTATCCTTGTTTTTCGCGTGTTTGGTCAAACCAATACCGCTGATGTTCAAGTGTGTGCCTGTCGTTTCTTGGTTCGGGAAGAAGACACCGATGTTTTGCGCGACTTTTACTTCCTCTGCATCTTTGGAGTTCAGCATTTGTCCAACATAGTAGGTGTTCATGATCGCGACGTCACCAACTTTGGCAACGACAGCCTTTGCCTGATCACGGTCTCCACCCTCAGGCTTGCGCGCGAAATTGTTTACCAGACCCTTTGCCCAATCCAATGCAGCCTGCTCGCCATTCAGTTCAATAAAGGAAGCAACGAGTGACTGGTTGTACAAGTTGGAAGAAGAACGTACCAATACTTTTCCTTTCCACTTATCCGTAGCCAAATCTTCATACGTAGACAGCTGCTCTGGCTTCACGCGATCCTTCGCATAGACGATCACACGCGCACGGGTAGCCATACCGATCCATTGGTTGTCAGGATCACGCAGTTCTTTCGGTACGTTTTTCTCTACTTCAGCAGATTGAATCGGTTGCAGAACGTCGTTTTGCTTCGCGTAATTCAGAACACCACCGTCAACCGTGATGAACAAATCAGCTTCGGAGCTCTCTCCTTCGCGCTTCAAGCGCTCAACCAGCTCTTCTGCTGTACCCTTCACTTCGTTTACCTTGATGCCTGTTTGCTTGGTAAATTCAGCGTACAGTTTGCTATCAATATCGTAGTGGCGCGCAGTAAATACGTTGACGACTTGCTCTGTGGCAGCCGGCTCTTGTGCCTTTGGCGCTTCTGTTTGTGGTTGGGCAGTATTCGCGCCGTTTCCGCATGCAGCAAGTATTGGAAGCGTCAGCATCGTGCTCAGCATGACCGCCAGCATAGATTTTTTTCTCATTTTAGTTCTCCCTCTCTATAGCAGTTATTATTGATAATGAATATCATTGCCAATTGACAAGGCTTATTGTAACCAACAAAAATGAGAAAATGATGTGAAAATGAAAAAATATCTTCTATTTTTTTAGCGAGCTGTGGATTAGCTGACATTCACTGACGAAGCGGCACAAAAACAGTCACAGTCGTCCCTTTCTGCTCCATACTCTGAATCGTTATGCTGCCGTTGTATCGCACAAGCAATCGTTTGGCGATCGCAAGCCCGAGTCCATACCCGCTCTCCCCGCTGTTTCTTGCTTTGTCTACCCGATACAATCGGTCCAAGACATACGGCAAATCCTGCTCGGGTATGCCGATTCCTTCATCTATAATTTCCAGACTGGCGACATTTTCTTGCACCTTGGCCCTCACGCGGATTCTCTTGCTCTCCCCGGAATACTTGACCGCATTATCCAAAAGGATCAGTAGCACTTGCTCCAGGTGTTCTTCCGATATGGCAAGGATTTCTCCAGCCAAAGGCGCAAGTTCTTGCTCGATCGTAAATGTTGGCTGAATCATGGCGAATTTCTTTATCATGTGACAGACAGCCCGATCCGGATCATGGAGCGCGACATCCTCTTCTATCTCCACATGCTCCGCTCTCGTCAAAGCAAGCAGCTCCTGCACCAGTCCTTTTAGTCTGGCGAGCTCTTGAATCGATGTCTGCAAGGATTCCTCCAAAACAACTGGATCATTTTTGCCCCAGCGCCGCAGCATTCCCAGATGTCCTTCGATAATCGCGATCGGCGTCCGCAGCTCATGTGAGGCATCTTCGACGAATTGTCTCTGCTGCAAAAAGGAACGCTCCACCTGATCCATCATTTTATTGAACATTTTCATCGAGGTCGCAATCTCATCCTGATTATCGTGAAACTGTACACGTTCATGGAATCCTTTTTGCCGGACGTTGCTCATCGTTTCATTCATCGATTGCAGCGGCTTCAGCAGCTGTCGGGCGAGCAATCTGCCACCCAGACCGCTTATAATCACAGCGGTCAAGCACCCAATTGCCATGACCTGAAAAAGCGCACCACTCAACTGCTCAAACTCTTTCATATTCTTCAGAATCATGACTGTCCCGTTAAAATGAAAGATCGTAAGGGGACTGCTCATAATCAACAGGTCACCACGCACTTCTTGGGTCTGGGCACGAATCGACTGAACAGGCGGAAGTGGTGGCAGTGTGATATCCTGAAAATTTTCCGATACGACAACAATCGGTTTACCCTCTTCGTCCAGTATGCGGATCATCTGGTTTCGTTGATTGATTTTCTCCAAGAAGCTGCGCAGCTCTGCGAGGTCATCCCCCTCAAAAGATTGCTCTTTTTCCAGCGCGTAGTTGAGGAACTCTCGCATCGTCTGTTGAACAACCTGCTGCTCCTGATTAAACATCCACTTCTCTACAAAAAAATATTGGAAGCTATTATAGCCAATGAATACGAGAAAAAGCAGAAGCGACGACCAGAGGGTCAGCTTCCATTTGATCGGGAGCTTTAAGAATCTCGATGGGCCTCTCATTTTCGCATCACGTAGCCAATCCCGCGTACAGTCGAGATATAGCTGTCCTCATGGGGAGAATCGATTTTATTGCGCAAATACCGAACGTACACATCGACAACATTGGTCTCGACAGCAGCCTCGAATCCCCACACGGTATCGAGTAGCACCTCGCGAGGCAGGACACGATTGATGTTTTTCATAAACGTCACGAGCAAATCATACTCTCTTTTGGTCAACTCAACAGGTTCATTATTTTTGGTGACGACACGGCCTTCCATTTGGACCACCAGTCCTCGATGCGCGAGCAAGGATCGGGGGACATTCTCCTGTTCTTCCTGTCTGCGGAACACAACGCGCATGCGTGCCAACAGCTCCTCGATCGCGAATGGCTTCGGGATATAATCATCGGCACCACTGTCCAAGCCTGAGACGCGGTCCGTAATACTGTCTCTGGCTGTCAGCATAATAATCGGCGTTTTTTTCACGCTACGTATTTTTTGACAAACCGCAATACCATCAAGGCCCGGAAGCATGACATCCAATAAAATGACATCCCATTCTTCCTTTAAAGCAAGCTCGAGTCCTGTATGTCCATTATGCGCGACTGTAATCGCAAACGATTCGTAGCGAAGCTCCAGTTCAATAAATCGGGCCATATTGATCTCATCTTCTATCAACAGCACTCTTTTCACGATTTGCCCACCCTTTTGCCCATACCGGGGAATTCCACCTGATTGTAGATGAAAATAATTATCAGCGTCAATGTTCGTGCTGGTTCTCCTACACGGCCCAGTAACCATGCGCCCATCCCTTACATAAGATATGTCAAACTGGATCATGAAGTAAGGTGGTGTGAAACATGTACGGATATCAACCATATGAATACGTCTATGAATATGACTTACGAGCGGTGTCTTCACAATACGGGAGAAGAACAGGACAATCGTTTGCCGAAATCCAGGGAGGTCCACTGGCACCAAGCCTGCACGGCTACGTTGTGTTTACCGATGTCCCCTACGGCACAGAAGTGTTCGTGGAAATCAGCGGTCTCCCCGCTTTCCAGCCAGCCTCCGGCAATCAGCCGCAAATCGGGCCATTTGGTTTTCACTTGCATGAGCATGGTGTCTGCACGGTAGGAAATCCGGAAGATCCCTTTACCGCAGCAGGCAGTCACTGGAACCCTACGCAACAGCCGCATGGCAACCACGTAGGCGATTTCCCTGTGCTGTTTTCCAATGATGGCTATGCACGAATGACTTTTTTCACAAACAAAATCAGTGCAGCAGATGTGGTCGGTAAATCCCTCATCATCCATCAAAGTCCCGATGATTTCCATTCACAACCGGCAGGGAATAGTGGAAAACGGCTGGCATGTGGATTGATCTACGCTGGATAACACTTCTTTCAAACAGGAAAAGGGGCAACCCTGTAAGCTGCCCCCTCGCATTATTGAATCAGCTATCGCCGTAATGTCGACAAATCAAATGCTGGTACAAGTCCTTCCTCGGCTGCACGACCGAGCAATGCCTCTACAGCTGCAAAACCATCGTCACCCAGATTTCTTGTAAACTCATTCACGTACAAGTTAATATGTGCTTGCGCTACCTCTAAAGACAGCTCTTGGGCATGGGACATGACATATTCTTGTGATGCAGTAGGATTCGCCCATGCATATTCCACAGAGGAACGCGTCCAATTAGTCAAAGCCTCAATGTCCATTGATTTTTTCGCGATGATCGCACCTAATGGAATGGGCAAATTGGTATCAGACTCCCACCAATTGCCCAAGTCCGTCATGAGAGACAACCCGTAGTTTTGATACGTGAAACGCGCCTCGTGGATCACGAGTCCCGCATCGATCTTGCCGTCACGTACAGCAGGCATAATCTCATGAAACGGCATGACGACGATCTCCCCTACACCACCTGGGACATTTTGTGCAGCCCAGAGCCGGAACAGTAAGTAAGCTGTGGAGCGCTCACTCGGAACCGCTACACGCTTGTTGGACAGGCGTACTGGATCGTTCGCACTCTCGCCAGAATTTCCTTGGGTCAAAACGAGTGGCCCGCATCCTCTGCCCAGTGCACCACCGCAAGGGAGCAACGAGTAATTGTCCATCACCCATGGCAATGCCGCATAGGAGATTTTCATTACTTCAGGGCCTTCCCCCTGCGCAGCCAGCGTATTGGTGATATCGATATCTGCGTACATAATATCGAGCTTCGGCGCTCCCGGAATCAAATCATGTGCCCAGGCATGAAAAACAAAAGTGTCATTCGGACATGGCGAAAACGCAATTTTCATGATAGTACCTCCCGTAGTACAGTGCTTCCCTTTTCCAGAGATTCCAGCGCATCTTTTATCCGCCAAGCAGATTTATCCCTCGGTCCAATTGCATTCGATACCGTGCGAATTTCCAGAACAGGTCGTCCGGCACCCTGGGCAGCAGTAGCAACGCCATACCCCTCCATCGCTTCAGCGAGTGCATCCGGCATCCGCTGTGCCAAAGCCGCCGCTGTTTCCGTTGTTCCCGTCACGGTTGATAGTGTGAGTACGATGCCTTTTTTGGCGGATAAACCAGCCGCCTTCATTGCTTCCGTGGCCCGTTCGACCATCTCTTGATCAACACTTACTCTCGCTGAACCGAATCCCAGCTCGTCCACACTGCAAAAGCCCTCAGGCGTTTCTGCACCCAAATCCGCACAAACGATCTCTGTCGCGACAACCAGCGACCCAATCTCTGCTTGTCCCACGAATCCACCGCATATTCCTGCACAAATGACCAGATCGTAGTCCGCGCAAGCAAGCGCTCTGGCTGTACTCGCTGCGGCTGCCGCTGGTCCTACTCCTCCTGAAATGACTGTGAAACGCTCATCCCCCTGAATGCCGCGCATCACTGCATCCCGTTCTGCGTCAACCGAGGTGACGACGAGAATGCTTCTATATTGTTGTGACAAAATCATTTGCCCTGGCTCCTTTCAACCGCTTTCCATCTTCCACGTTATCGCTACTTTTCGTTCGTGTAAAGCCGTTTAAAGAGTTTGTCAAAAGACAGGGAAATTATTACAATAAAACCTGTTGTGTATTTTCGTTAAATGAGAGGTGACCGATCATGTATCATCCACCGAATCCGAACACCCATCCCGACTGGCTCGCCCCCCACTCTTTGGCCTGGTACACTCAACTGGGCCAAATGACTGGTGAATACGTCTACCCTTGGCGCTCTACCATTACGGAACCGAATGGCGAGTCGCTTTTTATGGAAGAAATTAGTCGCATGGTTCCGAAACAATCCGTTCTCGACATCGGCTGCGGGCACGGCGCATTCACACTGCACTGGAGCCGTTCTGCCAAAGAAATTGTCGGCTTGGATGTGACAGAAAACTTTGTACAAAAAGCCCGTACCCAAACACCCGAAAACGTCTCCTTCGTCGTCACCAATACGAAATACACCCTCCCCTTCCATGACGATACGTTCGATTGCGCCTACAATCGCAAGGGACCTACCTCCGCCTATCCAGATATAGCACGCGTCGTCAAACGAGGAGGCGCATTCATCGGATTACATCCGGGCGATCAGTTATCCGCCGAATTATTCGAATGGTTCCCTCATTTATTTGGTTTACGTCCTGCCGACACCCCGATCCTGCAAAATCTGCAGGAGAGACTCAGACAAGCTGCTTTCCAACGAGTCGATATTCAGAGCGTGATCGCCACTGAGTATTTACAGACTCCACTCGATGTCATTCGCATGCGTTGCTTCGGACAAAGTCCCACTATTCTCACGTCTGCCATCGAACAACACCTGAAGAGTGTCATGCCGATTTTTGACCACTATACGACTGCTAACGGACTGCCAACTACGCATATGTATTACCTCGTTCGCGCTATTGTTTGATTCGTTATTTAAAAAACCTCCAGCCGGATTTGGCCAGAGGTCGTCACTAGGGTTATCCTTTTAGCAAATAGCTGTTGCCGTCTTCATCTTGAAAAGTCGCATAGGTCCCCCACTGCATTTTGTTCAGCTCTCCTTGAAAAACAACACCGTTCGCGCGCATCGTCTCATATGTCTTTTCAATTTCTGTACATTCAAAAACGATCGATGCTTTTTGTTCCTGCCAGTTGCTCATCATACTTTTCGGATAGAGTACCAAAGCAGTCTGGGCACCTGCTGGTCCTACCTCCAGCCAACTGCTGTTTGGTCCCATCGGGTGCTCTTGCTTGACTTCAAATCCAACCTTTTCTGTCCAGAACACTTTTGCGCGTTGCTGATCTTCTACGTAAACAGCTACCGTTGCCATTTTTGTTATCATAATATCCTCCTTACTAACTCGAGCCTTATCATCCCATTGTAACCGAAAAAAAGTTTACTTATCGCTATCAGCAAACCCAGATGTTGACAACACTTGCACAAGAATTTATATTTAATTACGAAATGTAAGAAACAAAACATTGAATAAGCTTCTCCCTTACAATGCATCATGTTAGTGTAAAAACAAGTTGCAGGAGGAATGCAGAGTGGGTAAGGATTTTATTTCAGCCGTAAAAGACAGAAGAACGTACTATGGGATCAGCAAGGAAAATGTTGTATCTGATGAGCGAATTAAAGAAATCGTGCAGGAAGCAGTAAAGTACACACCATCCTCATTCAACTCCCAAAGCGCTCGCGTTGTTGTCCTTTTAGGTGCTGAGCACGATAAGCTGTGGAACATTACTAAAGAAACACTGCGTAAAATCGTTCCCGCTGAAAATTTCGGGGCCACAGAAGAAAAAATGAACGCCTTCGGTAGCGGCTACGGCACTGTTCTTTTCTTTGAAGACCAGAGCATCGTCGAAAACCTCATGCAGCAATTCGAAGCGTACAAAGATAATTTCCCGATTTGGTCCGAGCAATCTTCTGGAATGCTTCAGTATGTTGTGTGGACTGCGTTGGAAATTGAGGGCTTCGGTGCTTCCTTGCAGCATTACAATCCACTCATCGATGAAGAAGTCCAACAAACGTGGAAGCTCCCGAGCGAATGGAAGCTGAGAGCACAAATGCCTTTTGGCAAACCAACCGCTCAACCAGGTGAAAAACAATTCCAGCCTTTGGATGAGAGAGTGAAGTTCTTTTCCTAAGTAACATTTTGTTCAATGTTGTAATGGACGGCTCTGAACATTTCGTATTCGGGTCGTCCTTTCATGTATTGAGCGATTGCTTTCCGCTTTCGTCTGTGATAGTATTACATTAAACAAAAGATTCTTATTTAAAGCGTTCACATATTGTAAAGGGTTTACACTTATGTTCGAACCTTTTACAATGTGTGAATTTTATTTTATCCATAAATAAAAGTTACATATTCATTTTATTTTGTTGGAGGTAACACCCATGCAAACAGGTACAGTTAAATGGTTTAACGCAGAAAAAGGTTATGGCTTCCTCGCAGTTGAAGGCGGAAACGATGTATTCGTTCACTTCAGCGCAATCCAAGGCGACGGTTTCAAAACCCTCGAAGAAGGCCAACGCGTTGAATTCAACGTGGTTGAAGGCAACCGTGGTCCACAAGCTGAGAACGTAACAAAACTGTAAATTACACATAAAGCTGCCCTTGCGAATAACAAGGGTGGCTTTTTTTTCCAGCTCTTTTTCTTCGCAAAATTCGTTCTTTGTTCCTAAAGAGCAGTTGACATTAACCATGCCTCCCCATATAATCACTTTATAATGCAGAGTAAAGCAACGGCGCTTTCTAGCATAAGGTTTTTTAAAAAATGTACACAATGAAATAAACGTGACGTGCATTTTTCGTTTATTTTTAGTGAGCTATGAAAGCGGTTCCAGCTGGTTGTTATTGCCATACCCTGTAAACAAGTTCATACAAAATAAGCAAAGGCGCTTAGGGTATATCTCATTCATTCATGAGATCCTAAGTGCTTTTATTGTTTACATCCGCAAAAAGGTGGGATATCCATGGAGCACATTGGAAGCGTAATTATTTACATCATCATGTTATGTGCAGTAATTGGTGCCATTGCCGCGATCCGCAACAGCGATGAGGGTCTCGGTAAGGAGTTCATGGAAGGGATTCACTCAACAGGTTACATCTTCGTTCCTGCTGCTGGTATTATGGCGTCCCTCCCGTACATCTCTTGGTTCGTAGAAAAAGCGGTATCACCCATCTTCAACAAAATTGGAGCAGATCCTGCGATTGCGGCAACTGCGATTCTCGCATCTGACATGGGTGGCTATCAGTTGGCAAACCTTCTGAAAACCACCACGGAAGGATGGGTTATGGCTATGATCGTCGGTCTGATGGCCGGTGCTACGATCGTGTTCTCCATCCCAATGGGCCTTGCTATGTTGGACAAGCGCGACCATAAATACATGGCGCTTGGTGTAATGTCCGGTATTTTGACTGTTCCGATTGGTGCTTTTATCTCTAGTGCCATTCTTGTTTTGACAAATGCAGAGGTTCGTGCTGAAATCTCGACGAACGCTGAATCGACTTATGCTTTTGCCATTGGCTTCGGACAGGTACTTCTGAACCTTTCACCTATTTTGTTCTTCGTACTAGCGATTGCTGCTGGTCTGCGCTTCCTGCCAGACTTGATGATTAAAAGCTTCATGATTTTCGGAAAGACAATGGATGCAGGTATCAAGCTCGTTCTCGTATTCTCGATCGTGCAACACTTTACTGGCATCTTTACAAAGATTTTCGGAGCTTGGGGCTTCGATCCGATCATCGCCGATCCAACCGACCAATACCGTGCGTTGGAGACCGCTGGTTACATCGGTATCATGCTCGCAGGTGCGTTCCCAATGGTTTACATGCTGCGTAAATATGCAGCGAAGCCACTCGAAGTATTGGGCAATAAGTTGGGCATGAGCCCTTCTGGTAGTGCAGGCTTGCTCGCAACTAGCGCGAACATCCTGGCTATGTTCCGTCTCATTCGTTCCATGCCGCCAAAAGACAAGGTTATCAACATTTCCTTTGCGGTTTGTTCAGCTTTCTTGCTGGGTGACCACTTGTCCTTCTCGGCTAACTTCCAACCAAACATTATCTTGCCGGTCATGATTGGTAAATTGGGTGCAGGTATTATCGGGATTGCTTTTGCTTACTGGCTCTCCGTTCCGAAAGCACTTGAACTGGAAAAACAAGATCGTGCTGCGGGAATTATCGGACCAGATGAGTACTTGGATCATCCTAATAGCGCTCAAGCTGAAGTTGCAGCAACCAAACAATAAAACCAAAAGAGCGGTCCTTCATGGGCCGCTCTTTTTTCCTTTATACAACCTTCTGGTTCATCTCCCAAATTTCAAATGCAGGTACCGGCTTTTTTGAGCACCCCTCCATCGTTAATTCACGCGCTTCTTTTGACCACAAAAAAGGATAGATCACGAACATTTCATCGCCTTTTAGCTTGGAAACGTCCTTCTCCCAATCCTTCCAGAAAAATGTCTCATAAAATGTATAGATATCCCCCGTCATTGTCCAGTGCAAAAAGTCGGTATAGCCAATTTCAAGATCCTCCCATGCGAGACTGTCCGGAGCAAAATACCAGATACCGCCTAACGAATCGGGGAACATTCCACCATTGATCGCAAAGAATCCCCCTATGACATCGTCTGCTACCAGCAGCATCTGGTTCATGGCACATTGCTGATTCCAAGAAGTGATGGAACGAGGAAAATGCGGATGGCCTGACCCTAGAATCCGTAGCCAGCCTTGGTGAATCAGAATCCCGCCTGTTTCAAAAGCAACAGCCCCGAGAGTTGACCTCGTGGTTACTTGTAAATCAACAAGCTGTTTTTTCCCTTTCTTCTGATCAGATGGAAGAATCGTAATCTCCCGGTCTGATGCTGACTGCCATTCTTTTATTTCTTCAATCGCTGAATCCTCTTCGCAATGCAATTCCTCAAAGCTTTTCATTTCAGTCTCCACTCCTAAGCTATTGGCGCGGTGCCCATAAGATGACGCTCACTCCGATCAGGCAGATGAAAGCGCCCACCCAGTCATATAAATCCGGTGTCTTTTTATCCACCAACCATCCCCAAAAAACAGCAAGAATGATAAAAACCCCTCCATAGGCGGCATATACCCGCCCGAAGGAAGGGAAGCTTTGAAGCGTAGGAATGATTCCGTACAGCACCAGGATCAGCGCCCCGACGATACCGTACCAGTATGGCTTGGACTCTTTTAGCCAAAGCCATACCAAATATCCCCCGCCGATTTCTGCTAATCCCGCCAAAATAAACAATAGTATCGATACTGTCATCTATGTTTCCTCTTTTCCTATCAAAACGAGTAAGTGCAAAGATCACGTCTATTATCTGATTGTCCCTCATAGTCTGTATATGTAATCATCACATTGGCTCGCCGTGATGGACGAATCCCCAAAATCTACTCTTGATGGGCAGCCTGTGGAGAGCAGCACAGATCTCCTTTGCCCGATTCAAGTGCAGATTTCAGGCTCCCCAAAACATGAGACCAAGCCATTTCATGCCAGCCCCGAGCCTTTTCCCACTCCTCCCCCTCTTTCCAACCGAAATGCTCGACCAATACTTGTGTTTCCCCCTCTGCTTCAGAAAAGGTGACAAGCACGTAAGTCAAAGCATCTTCGTGATTCATGGTATCTGCGAACTCATCCGGTCCCTTCCAGGTAAAGCCCAGGCGCTCCTTCGGTTCAAAATGGGTAATGATGCACCCTTTCGTCCCCATCTGGTCGCGATTGGCTGGATGGAAGTACAATTCGTACGCTCCGCCCAGATACGGCTCAATCGTTGCATCAGGCGCAAACCACTGAACAAGCCGTTCCTCTCGTGTCCATGCCCACCAAACCAGCTCTATGGATGATGATACTTCTATCTCCGTTTTGAAGAAACCCATGTATCTTCCCCCCAACTATTTTCCTAACAGTTTGAAAATAGCAATTTCTGTATAACCAGTCAATACAGAACACTCGCTATCTTCACTCTCACGCCCGAACGAGATTTCAAGCGTATAAATTAGTCTGAACAAGTCTGAATGGAATATTTTTTACTAAAAAGTGTAATTGTGCAGTAATCGCATTAGAATGAATGCTATAATAGCTAAGTAAGTAAAAAATTTCACAATGGGGAGAGGAACGATGGAACAACCACTTGCAAAATCGGCTCATCAAAAATTACCCATTGGAAAATTGCTCAAGAGGGTCTTCGGTATCCTGATTGGTGCTTCCCTGTTCTCGGTAGCACTCGAGATTTTTCTCGTACCGAACAATATTATCGACGGTGGAATCGTAGGTATCTCGATTATTACCTCGCATCTGTCTGGGTTGCCTCTTGGCGTTTTCCTTTTCGTGCTTAACTTGCCCTTCTTAATCATAGGGTACAAGCAAATCGGAAAAACGTTTGCACTCTCGACCCTCTTCGGGGTTACGATCATGTCAATTGGAACGACACTGCTTCACCCTGTCAAAGGGCTAACGGATGATCCCCTCCTTGCTGCTGTATTCGGGGGTATCCTACTCGGGATTGGTGTAGGACTCGTTCTCCGTTATGGAGGCTCTCTGGACGGTACAGAGATCGTTGCTGTACTACTTAACAAGAAATCTCCGTTCTCCGTTGGTGAGATCGTAATGTTCATGAACTTATTCATTTTGAGCAGTGCCGGATTTGTATTCGGTTGGGATCGCGCGATGTACTCGCTGATCGCCTATTACATTGCATTCAAAATGATCGATCTGACCATCGAAGGCTTCCAGGAGTCTAAAGCGGTATGGATCATTAGCGACAATCACAAGGATTTGGGAGATGCGATTGTTGCTCGTCTGGGCCGTGGTGTTACCTATTTGAATGGTGAAGGCGGCTATACTGGAGACGACAAGAAAGTAATTTTCTGCATCATTACACGATTGGAAGAAGCCAAGATGAAGCTGATCGTGGAAGAAGTGGACGAGAATGCCTTCTTGGCTGTCGGCAACATTCACGATGTGCGCGGCGGGCAGTTTAAGAAGAATGCGATTCATTAACGAGAAAATGGTACCCTATAGAGTAGGCGTTTGAAGACGTCTGTCTATAGGGTACTTTTGTCATTAACAAATAAAAGGAAGTCTCTTTTACAGCCGCCCGGCGGATCACCGGATGGCTGCTTTCTTGCCCTGACTGGAACCGTCTCGGGCAAAATGAACGCTTGTGTGAGGTTCTGTAAAGAAATGTCTCCCATATGTTTCCACCCCCCAAAAAATAGAGTACGATACTCGTATATCTCAGGGGGAAAAAAGGAGGTTTTCTCAGTGAATCAAGCATTCTTGATAGAACGAGTTCCTTTTGAACAGAAGCACGCTCTCAAGCAACTGTTGGAGCTGTATACGTACGACTTCACTGAGTTTGAGCCTTTCGAAGTAGATGATGATGGTTTGTTTGGTTACGACTACTTTGACAAGTATTGGATCGAACCAGAACGCCATCCCTTTTTTATCAAGGTGAATGGTAAGCTGGCCGGTTTTGTCCTCGTCCGCATGCTCACCGGCTCTGATCCAGATTTGCCATCCATCTACTCCATTGCTGAATTTTTTATCATGAAACGCTACCGTCGACTGGGGATTGGGAAAGCCGTGTCTCATCAAATCTTTCAAATGTTCCCTGGTGCATGGGAAGTCTTTCAATTGGAAAACAACGTGCCTGCCATCGGCTTCTGGCGTGCCAGCATCCGCGATTACACAGCCAATCACTATCAAGAGCGTCTAGAGGATAGCAAAGTCATACAAACATTCCTCTCGAGACCCTAGCAGAAAAAAGCCAAGGGACAACGCGAATCCCTTGGCTTTCCTTATGAAAACTACCTAGCCGTTGACGGCAGGAAAGGTCATCACGACAACAGTTCCGCTACCCAGCTTGCTCTCCACCTTAATCTCTCCCCCGTGAGCCAAAACGAGCTGCTTGGCTATTGCCATGCCTAGTCCCGTTCCACTGGTATCCTCCTTTGTATGCCCACCACGGTAGTATCTCTCGAACAGATTAGCCAGTGTCGTATCATCCATGCCCGGACCATTATCCGCAATTCTAACCACAAACCGATCTGCTGCAATCGACTGTACTTCTACGAGCACGTGTGTGCCTTCCGGAGTATACTTGATCGCGTTCGTCAAAATGTTGACGATGATGCGGCGAAACCAGATTGGATCGACCTCGGCCGTTATCGATTGGACATTCGACGAAAATTCGATGTCATGCAAAGACGAGTTCGGATCATTCACCATATCGACCACAATCCTGCGAATGGTTTCTACGATCGCGACAGCTTGTTTGGCCATCGGCAAAGCTTGGTTCTTGAGGCGATAGGTCAAATTCAAATCCTCTATCAGCCCGTTCATGTAATCTGATTTTTCCCGGATCGTTCTCCCAAATTGGTTGACTTCCCTTCTGTCCCATTCATACTGCTCGGACTCCAAAAAGGTAGCATAACCGTAAATCGAGCTAAGCGGTGTCTTGAGATCATGAGAGAGCCCGGTAATCCATTCCTCTCGCGTCTGCTCCATTTCTTGCTGAAGCTTTTCATTGGAGCGCAACGTTTCACTCAGATGCCGGAGAGCGTCAAACACATCCTTGAACACACGAAATGACTTCTTTTCTTTTCCTCGCCAATTCCTTCCGATTGGTTTCCCTTTTTTCCCGGTGGGCTCCTCGTAGCGACCTTGGGCCAGTCTTTCTAGCCAATTCACCATGTGCAAGAGCGGCTTACCGACCCGCCACGCATACCAGCTGCCTGCGAATAGAACGACCAGGATCAAAAGAATACCGATCTGAAGAAACGTTTCCTTGACCATGGCATCCTCAGACGTCTCTTGGACACCAGACTGGTAGGTTGGATTCGGAGTGCCCACTACATACGTCAAGTCGCTCTTCGTGTCATATCGGCTCGTGATATGGACAGGAACATTTTTTGCTGTCTCGCCGTTCTGGAGAGCTTCCGTCATGTCTAGCTGGGCAGAAGCGTTCGGGTGATTCCATTGGTGGAGGAGCTTTCCTGCACGATCGTATACCAAATACCATGCCTGCTCCTGGGAAAATCGTTTGTTCAGCTCGTCCCATGTCTCCTTGCTCCCGCCAGTCTTACCTTCGATCAAGCGCTTTAGCAGTTCTTTTTCCGGGGCGGGAGTTCCGTAGAGGATGATTATGTTTTCATCGGATTTGTTGATGACCCAGTGCTTGATGTGATAGCGAGAAGCATCACGATCTTCTACATAACTAATCCACTCCCCTGGCCCAAATTGACTGGGAACATCAGCAGGTGTCCGATAGCTGTAAAGGATTTTGCCGTGCTTGTCGATGATCTGCAACCAGCCTTGGTGTCTCGCCACGCTCTTCTCGATTTCCGGATTGACGCGAATACGCTCCCCCTCATACTCTATCTTCAACGTCAAATCAGACGCATCCAGCCTGGACAAATCGATGGACAATTGCTCGTTCATGATCCGCCAGCCTAACCCTAGCATCGCGATAATCAGAAACAACAGTAAGATGAGGAGAAACCCGAACAGTTGCCGGACATATTGAAAGATCAGCTTGTTACGCAAATTCATGACTGTCTTGCCGGACTAACCAGCTTGTAGCCCAGCCCTCTCACCGTGACCAGGAGCTTTGGCTGTCCCGGATTTTCTTCTATGCGCTGGCGCAGTTTGTGAATGTGCACCATGACTGTATTTTCATCAAACATCCCGTACTCGTCTTTCCATACATGATCGTAAATTTGTTCTTTCGTAAATACCCGGTTCGGATGCTGGCAGAAAAAGACGAGCAATGAAAAGACTTGCGCCGGGCAGTCCACTCGTTCTCCATTCACGAACAGCTCGGCTGCCTCCACATTTACTTGAAAACGCCCAAAATCAAAGCGCTTTTCTTCCGGGTTTGGCGCAGATCCCCCCAAGGTTCTGCGCAGATGAGCCTTCATCCTGGCAACGACCTCTAATGGATGAAATGGCTTCGTAATGTAATCATCCGCTCCATAAGCAAATCCGCTTAATTTATCAAAATCCGTGCCCTTTGCTGTCAGAAAAAAGATCGGTGCCTTCGTCCGCTGGCGCACTGCTCCGCACAGCTCAAATCCATTTTTATCAGGCAGCATGACATCCAGAATCAACAAGTCGTACGTCTTCTCCTCCACGAGACGAATTGCCTCTACTGCTGTCGTACATGTATCGATCTGGACGAAGCCTTCCTTTTGCAGCACGGTTTGGAGCATCTGCAAAATCGCTTCTTCATCATCTACCAGCAAGATTCTTGCTTCTTTCTCCATGTCCGTTCCCTCCCTTGATGTCATTCATTCTATCATGAGAAACGCCACCAACGAAAAAGATAAGGAAATGGTAAGGTAGCGTTTCAGTCAGGGAAAGGTATGGCCATTATGATAAAGGAGAAAGGAGCGGATTCACCTATGTGGGCTATTTGCCAACACGAATTTTTTCGATTGTTTAAAAGTATAAAGTCGTTGATTACGGTTGCCTTTATCGTCGGCATCTCGTATTTGGTTTCTGACCTCGTCAATCAAGCAGCAAGCTTTCTCCCGCAAAAGGAGCTGGCGCAGGGACATGCGCTTGGTATCTTTGCACTCATCATGCTGTTCGGGCCCTTGTTTGTATTCAGCCTGTCCCATGATGTCATAAATCGTGAGTTAGCGGGCAGGACGATTCGCTTTCTCGTCACCCGTACTTCGCGCAATCAGATCATTTTGGGGAAATTTCTCGGTGTCGCGTTCTTCTGGTTAACCTGCATGATTATTACGTTTGGCGTAGTTTTCGCCACCGTGCAAACCTTTGACGCCAAAACCTTTTATCTCTGCGTATCCCTACTTATCTATTGCATCTCGCTGGCACTGCTGCTCTCACTCGTGATACCACGCCCCAGCTACACAATGTTTTTGGGAATTGTGATCGCACTGATCCTACCAGGACTCGGGCTGTGGAGCACCTTTTCCAGTCACCCAGCTGCACCATGGTTCGCATACCTGACGCCTTTTAAATTTATGGAAAAAGGCGGTGCCTGGACAGGCTTCATCTGGCTCTATGCAGCAGCATTTCTGATCGCTTCTATGTTTATATTCCGACGGAGGGATTGTTAATGGCAATGATCGAGACCATTCAATTGAACAAGCGCTTTGGCAATCGCACAGTCGTGAACGACGTCAGTCTTACTGTGCACAGCGGGGAGATTTTCGGATTCCTCGGTCGCAACGGCGCTGGAAAATCGACCTTTATCAATATGCTTACGGGCATTCTGGTTCCGACAGCTGGCACCATTCGCATGTTTGGAGAGGATGCCCATACAGAAGGATGGAAAAAACGAATTGGCGTACTGCCGGATTACTCCACTTTCTATGACCATTTATCTCCTGCGGAGCACCTGCACTATTTCGCTCGGGTCAAAGGTGTCCCATTAACAAAGGAAGAATGTATGCGCATCCTGACAGCCGTTGAGCTTGAGGAGCATGCATCCCGCAAAGCCAAAACTTTTTCTTTCGGGATGAAAAAAAAGCTGGGTATTGCCCAAGCATTAGTCGGTGATCCGGAGCTCATCTTCCTTGATGAACCTACTTCTGGCGTGGACGTCGAATCAGGCCTGCACATTCAAAATTTGCTCCGGAAGCTCCATCAACAAGGAAAAACAATCTTCATGACCTCGCACAATTTGAATGAAGTCGAGAAAATCTGTACCCGTATCGCCATCATGAAAAGCGGAAAAATCAGTTCACTCGGCACTCTCAATGAGCTGCAGGCTGCCCATCTGGCATGGCGATCCGTGAATGTTCGTCACTCTGCTTTTGCTGCTGAGGATTCCGTAAACCTGCGCACCTTTATCGAATCCCTCGGGCGCAATGCGATTTGGGAGGAAGGACGGCTCTCTCTTCAGGTCGATGACGATCAAAAAGTGGCGACCCTCGTTCGTGCTCTTGTTCAGGCACGCGTCGATATATATGGCGTGAACGTTGAAGTACCTTCGCTCGAACGAATATTTATGGGGGAAGAATCTCATGAAGCTTAATCTTGCTTTTGCCGTACTACTTTCTGGAATGCTGCTCTACAACATCTATGTAGGAAAAAGCATGACCGCCGGAAGTATGTCGATCACGATTGGCCTGATTGTCCTCAATCTCATCTTTTTCATGAGAAAGCAGTACGCAAAACGCAAGGAACAAAAGAAGCAAGAACATACTTAGAAAAAAGCAGCTTGATTGCCCCCGAAAACAGCCTGCAAGTTATGCGGCTATAGGGCAATGAGCTGCTTTTTTCTACAAGATTGCGAGAAGCTGATCCAGTCGCTCAATGACAGCGAGTGGTTGATGCTCGGAAGTAGGCTTCTTCCCTCGTGGATTGATCCAGACAGCTGAGAAACCTGCGTCCATTGCGCCTGCTACATCTGCCTCCCACGTATCTCCGACGAACAGCACCTGCTTACTCTCGATGCCGAGCTTTTCGCGAACATGTTCATATATTCGTAGATCGGGCTTATGATGTCCGATGATTTCGGAGATAAACACCTGCTCCCGAGGAAAATACGCAGACAAGCCCAACCGCTCCAGCTTGATAAAAGCCATATCGACAGGGCCATTGGTGACAATCCCCAGTGTATACTCTTCTGATAGCTTCGCAATGGTGGACAAAACAATGGCATCTGGCTGGGCTGCATCCATGCATGCCGCCTGATACGCGCGTTGAAAATCGTCGACCTGCTCCACTTCAATCTGTCGGTTATAATCAGCCATGGCTCGCTGGAAACGCAGCCTTCTGTATTGTGTAAAATCGTAGCGTTTGGCAATTACATCAACCCATAAATCATCGCCGTGGCGCCGTAGATCCCCAAGGAATTTCTCTTGGTCTAGTTCTGCTGTAAGTGCATGGGTCGCAATCGTCTGCTGCATCCCTTTCTCCCAGCAAGCTGAAAAATCAAAGAGAGTGTCGTCGAGATCAAATAGGATTGTTGTAAATTTGGACATGGCTTCGTTGCTTCCCCTTCCTTTTTCCTTGCTGATTTCATTGTGCATATGATTCTGTCTTTTGTTATGATCATTGTAACGGAAATAAGGAGGTGGAAACATGTCTAACGAAAAACTGGATATTTTGATAGAGGGTATGAATGAGTTGCGTCTGGTTACTCGCGCTCTTATGGATCGGCAGGACGAATTGGATGCCAAGATGGACGCTTTGACTATGGAGGTTCACCAATTAAAAGCCGATGTTGCCGAACTGAAGCAGGATGTCGCCGTGCTCAAGCAGGATGTTGCCGAACTGAAGCAAGATGTCGCCGTGCTCAAGCAGGACGTCGCCGAACTGAAGCAAGATGTCGCCGTGCTCAAGCAGGATGTCGCCATTTTGAAGCAAGATGCTGCCGAATTAAAGGAAGGTCAAGATCGCCATGAACGTATCTTGGAGACATTGGCGTTGCGTGCTCTTGAATGGAATAATTTCCGCCTAGATTTTATTCGCAAATCATCCTAAAGCCTTTAGCTTTGTGGCAATTCCACCAGCAATGCCTCTTTCAACTCAACTGGCAAAGAAATAGATTGGCGTGTATTCGCATCGATCATGACCATCGTCACATCGGCGTCCGCCACTAAAACATCTGCGGCGTTGTACAGCTCCTGGCGGATGACGAAGCTTTTTTCACCCACCTTGACTACTGTGGTAATCGCCGTTACCTCTTCACGCATCTTCAACTCTTTGCGGTAGTTAATGTTAATATTGACCACTACCGGCATGATGGCCCGTCGCCTCAATTCATCCAGCGTAAATCCTTGCTCCCATATCCACTCAAAACGCGCCCACTCCATATACTCTAAATACTTGGCATTGTTCACATGTCCGATTACGTCAATATCAGTAGAACGCACGGTTAGCCTATAACGATGAGCCATCGTTCTCACTCCTTGTTTTTCTTCAGTATAACGAATTCAGGTGGCTGAGTGAACATTCATTCAAAATATTCCGAATGATCCTGCTGTTCTTTCCTGATCTTTTTCCTATAATAAGGATACATCTACTTGTGCACCTTCACTTCTTCACCAGAAAGGAAGATTGGATGTTCGAACAAGAATTATTGCCGACCTTACAAACAGCTCGCTCGCGGTATCAGGATGCACTCGTCCATTTGGATGAATCCGAGCTAGGCTGGAAGCTGGCCCCGGGCTCCAATTCCATTGGATTTTTGATTCATCACATCGCAGAAGTGGAGTATCGATTCTGTATGATGTTTTTCGGGCGACCGCTCCCTCCAGAAGTCACCCTGACCACGATTGGACCTGTCCGAGATGAAGGAAACTTTACCGACTTGTCTGCCTTGCTTGCCTTCAAAGAGGCTTCCTACATTTACTTGCAGGATTCCTTGGCTGCCCTGCCAAAAGACGCGTGGGACATCCCCTGTGACGCACCGATCGCCACGCTGACTCCCCGTCAGGCACTTGGTCGTCTGATCTATCATATGGGCTACCACGGCGGACAGATCGGACTTATCCGAAAGTACGGAGGGCCTCAATGAGTCTCATTCTGACAGGTGCGCGGCTCATCATTCGCGAATTGCTGCGCGAGGACTTGCCCGACTTACTCGCCACCTACAACAGTAATCCAGCGTACAATCAGCTTCGAAACGGCACGAGCACTGTAAGTCTTGCTGAACTGGAAGCCGAATATGACGCCACCATAGCTATACCTTCCGGGCATTGGCTCGCCATTACTCGTGAAGGTACGATCATCGGAGTCATCCATATCGTCCTCTCCAGTGAAAGCGATCCAAAAAGCTGGATTAGTCTCTTGCTCCTGCATGCCGATTACCAGCAGCAGGGCTTTGGAAAAGAAGCAGTGTCACTCATGGAAGCCTTCTGCATCCAACACGGCAGTCAGCATGTTCATCACGGTGTCATTGCCCATAATGAACCCGCTCTTCTTTTCTGGGGACGACTTGGCTATGAGCAGTATCGTCAGGTGGAGGCACCAGTCGGTCGTCTGACACAACCGGTGCTGCTGGTAGCCAAGTGGCTAACCCCTTCAAATTAAGGAGGTGAAATTCATGAACCGTCGCCTTTTTGAAAATGATGTGCCCACCCTCCTCTCCTAGTCGGTGAGGAAGCGGTTCTCTTACTGCCTCCCGGCTACGGAATAACACTCGAATGATTGATTCATTATTCCGGGAGGGACTTGGTATGTCACAATCACAATGGAAACAAATGTTTTTGGGAGCTGTCTGCCTGACTCTCGCCGCAGCGATCTGGGGCGGTGTTTATGTCGTAAGCAAGGTCGTATTGGAAGTGATTCCACCATTCACCCTATTGATTTTGCGCTTTTGCATTGCTTTAGTCGTGTTGGGGGCATTTACCATTACGCGCAAGGAACGTATCGCGAAAAAAGATTATCCTCTGCTGATGGCGATCTCCTTCGTCGGGGTCACAATCTCAATCGCCGCGCAATTTCTCGGTACAAAGCTGTCTACTGCTCACATGGGTGCATTGATTACCTCTGCATCGCCTGCCTTTATTGCTATTTTTGCGGTCTGGCTATTAAAGGAGCGCATCCATCTGAAGCAGGCAGCGGGTATCTTGTTAGCGACGATTGGTGTCATCATTGTCATCGGAGTTCCAGATCAAGCTGACGCACAGTCCTCCCTGGCAGGCAACCTGATTTTGTTCGTAGCAGCGATTAGCTGGGGATTGTATACCGTTCTCAGTAAAAAGGCGACACAGCGCTATTCATCCCTGCTCGTCACCACCTATGTAGCACTTTTTGGCATCATCTTTACGAGCCCACTCATGTTCTGGGAGCTGTCTGTCACGCCCGTCTCCTGGCAATTTGGTTGGGACATCTGGGCAGGCGTTCTCTATATCGGGATGATTTCTACCGCAGGTGCTTTTTATTTGTGGAACAAAGGCTTCGAGCTAATGCCCGCAGGGAGTGGGGCCGGGTTCTTTTTTGTTCAGCCCATTGTCGGTGCATTTTTAGGCTGGCTGTTGCTACATGAGCATTTGGGTGTCGGCTTTTTCGCCGGTGGAGCATTTATTTTCCTCGGTGTCGCCATATCCACTCTGCGAACTCGTGAAGCGACGAACGGACAACAACTGCCCCATTACAACGAGAAGCAAGCCTAAAAATCATGTATACTTACATGCTACGAGGACTTCCCCATTCGTTGGGAAGCCCTCGTTTTCTTGTGCTTATGGACGAAAATATTGCCGTACACTTCCTTTTTCGAAAGACAGCTCTACTTCAGCAAATGCTCCATTAATAAACGTGATTTGCGGCGGCATATGCCCACAATCTATATCGTAGAGGACAGGGACTTGCAGCTCAGCAGCCAGCTCTCGATATACGTCTTCTACCGTATAGCCGTCGACCGCCTGATTCGCTGGGCTGCGACCAAACATAATCCCAGCACAATGCTCAAACCATCCCGCCAGCTTCATTTGTACCAATGATCTGCGCAGATCAGTCGTAGAAAGCTCACAGTTTTCCAAATACCAGATGATCGCTTCATTACCGATTTGTTCTTTTTGGAACGTTTGCACATCCCCATATGGTGTGCCGATTATATGCCTAATGACATCAATGCAGCCGCCAAGTAGCCGTCCCTGCATATTTACATGAGGCATCGTCTCTGTCGTTTTCCATATTGTCGGTTCCGTCAGGTGAAAGATGTGCGGGGAAGGATTCGTATGCTCCCATTCCTTTTGATACATCCGGGAAGAGTACTGCAAAACCGACTCGCCCTTTTGCGTTGACAGAACCGTTTCCCACATGGCCGTCGTTTCATCCATATCTGTTCCGCGCAGATCCACCAAATTCGTCCCATGGGCCGTGGCGATCCCCGTTGTTAATGTAATCGCGAGCAACAGCACACTCACATCTGAATAGCCTAACACCCATTTGGGTTGCATGGCATGATAATCAAGCTTGTCTAAAATCTCAATTAACAGCTCGCCACCCCAGGGAGGGATGATGACATCGACGTTTTCATCTTGCATCAGTGAGTTCAATTCGGCTGCGCGGTTTGTGGCAGGAGCTGACTTGGCTTTTTCCTGTGTCCAGACTGTATCTTTGCAGACGATGGTATATCCTCTGCTCTCCATACGACTGCATGCCAGATTAATTAGTTCATGCATATACTCTGGTACACCTGATGATGGCGCAGTTACACCTATAGTAGCGCCCTTTTTCAACGTTGGATATGTGATCATGCTTCTCCCTCCCGCTATGTCTGATTTTGGATAATCATACCACATATCACCAAAGTATTTTCCAGACTTCCTGTATCACTATTGATAAGAAAATACTGGTCTTAAAAAGCTGCGAAAGGAGAAGTGCGTGCATTTCCAGTCCTAGCGCCTCTGGAGCCCACCCAGCTCTGAAATACATGGCGGGGAATTTCAGCGTCACTTATGAAATCCTTCATGAAACTTCTACGTTTGAAGCGCTCTCGCCATTTATTTCGGAGCGGACAGTCCACACCCTCAGTAGGGCGTAGGCCGAAGCGTAGACTGGAAATGCACTTCTCCTCACTACGGCTACTTTTCTTAGACAAAAAAAAGACGGCCTATAGCCGTCATCAAGGTATATAAAACGGGAGGGAAGTAGAGGAGTTAAAACAAACGTGTTTCCAGTTCGTGAATGATTACTTCTTGCTGGCGTCAGTCGTTGTAGACTGTCCAGTGGAACCGCTGCTTTCGGTTCCCGCAGCACCAGGCGAAGCAGTGCTGGTACCTGCATCAGAGTTGGCATCTGCCGCAGGTGCTTCCGTAGACGAACCTGTGTCCGTCGATGCATCAGAGCTGTCCGCAGAAGCATCTGTTGTAGACTGATCTTGCGAAACCGAGTTATCGGTCGATTGTCCGCTATCAGTAGTGGAGGACCCCGGAGCGGTTTCGCTTGTCGTGCCCTCTGGTTGTGTCGCCGGTTCTGGTGTTCCTGTTGTGTTAGAGCAGGCAACCAAGCTGCCAGACAGGAGTAATGCGACAGTGGCAATGGAGAACCATTTTTTGTTCATGTTCATTCCCCTTTCATTCCTTGGCTTCGTGACCTTCTCGCTGTCACACCTATATCGTAACGGGCAAAGATAACCATTCTGTAAGGAAAGTGGGAAAAAACGATGATCAAATTATGAAAAAAGTATGACCATGATCATTTTGATAGGATCATGATTTAGTTCTCCGGCTTAATCCTTGGAAGCCATATCGTAAAAGTACTGCCCTTCCCAGGCGTGCTCTCCACTCTGCATTTGCCATCATGCAGCTCTACCAGCTCTTTTACGATGGCGAGTCCAAGCCCTGTCCCTTTATTGTTCTTGGAACGTCCCCGATCCACTTTGAAAAAACGTTCCCAGATGCGGTCCAGGTCATCTGTTGCAATCCCCATCCCTGTATCGATCACTTGAATCTGTACATATTCCTCTTCCATCACAGCACGCATACGAATCTCGCCTTCAGCCGTAAACTTGAGCGCATTCTTCACCAGATTTTTCAGAATTTGCGCGATCCGGTCCTTGTCGGCATAAATTCTCGGCAGCTCGTCCTCCACCTCTACTCCCATGCGAAGCCCTTTTTCCTCTGCTTCTTGGTGGAAAGAAAAAGCAACCCGATTCATCACATCTGCCACATCGACGGGGAACTTGGCCAGATTTACTTCGTTGTTCTCCAGCTTCATCAAGTCCATCAGGTCATCCACTAGGCGGTTCACTTGCATCGTTTCGGTGTACATCACAGCATAATACTTCTGTCGCGCCTCTTCTTCCTCTACCAAGCCGTCCTGCAACGCCTCGAGAAAGCCTTGGATCGCGGTAAGTGGCGTACGCAATTCATGGGAGACATTCGCCAAAAAATCATTGCGCACTTGCTCCAGATGATGACGCTCCTGCTCGACCTTCTCCAGCTTCTGTGCCATCGTATTGATCGTTTGTGCCAAGTCGCTGATCTCGTCAGACGTATCGACCTGGACGCGCTCTGCATAATTCCCGCGACCAATCTCAGCCGCTGTTCTCTCAATGGTTCGCAAGGGACGGGAAATTGACCATGACAAATACGAAACCATGATCGTAGAAAGAAGCACCCCAAACAAAGTCGCCCACAGAATCGACTCGCGCATTTGACCAAAGGTTTTCTCAATTCCTTCAATCGGCGCGTGCAAAATAATTCCGCCATACACGTTTTCGCCTTCGCCCCATGGGACGGAGACCGACAACATCGGGTCATCCAGACCTTCGATTTGCAGCTCGGTTACCGCGCTTTTTCCGCTCAGCACGTTATCCGCGATGGAAACTGCCACGGACTTGCCCGTAAGCATCTCATCCTTCATCGAGGTCGCGACAATTTTTCCTTCCGTATCAAATAACCAGATCCGGGTATCAAATGACTCGTCCAGCATCGCCAGCTTGTCCAAGAGCCGTTTGTTTACTTCATCGCTGTTATGGATGGCGGTATTCACTTTTTTTGCCATCCGCAAAAGCTCTTCTTCCTTGGCGTTGTAGATGTACTCTTTCGTAAAAAAGGAGAGAACGATACCTGTAATCCCCAGCCCCACCAAAACGGTAGCCAAAAAGCTGACCAGCAGTCTGCGGTAGATACTCTTCGACATGCCTAGCATCAGTTATCCACCCCAAACTTATAGCCGATCCCCCAAACCGTTTGAATACATTCATAAGGGAGCTTGTCTAAACGCTGTCTGATCTTTTTAATATGAACATCGATCGTTCGAACTTCGCCAAAGTAATCAAAACCCCACACTTGTTCCAGCAATTGCTCCCTTGACCATACACTTCCCGGCGATTTGACGAGTTGAACGAGGAGATCGAACTCCTTCGGGCGAAAGCTCACTTTTTCCCCGGCCACGACCACTTCCCTTTTATCCAGATCAATCGTCAACTGATCAAAAACAAAGGTACGGAGCGCTGCTTCATCTTCCACTTTTGGCTTTGGTTGCAATCTACGCATAATCGCGCGGATACGAGCAACGATCTCGCGTGGACTAAACGGCTTCGTCACGTAATCATCCGCTCCGAGCTCCAAGCCGAGTACACGGTCAAACTCCTCATCCTTTGCCGTCAGCATAATAATCGGTGTATCCCACTTCTTGCGGATTTCCCGACATGCTTCAAAGCCGTCCAACTGTGGCATCATCACATCGAGAATGACCACATCCGGCTGTTCCTTTTCCATTATCTCAAGAGCTTCTCGTCCATTTGTTGCTGCGATGAGCTCGATTTGCTGTTTTTCAAAATAAAGGCGAATTATTTCGCGTACGTTTGGATCGTCATCGGCAACCAAGACTTTCATCGTGGACATAGCCAATAACCCCCCTTCTTCCAAAACGACATAGAATGAAACATGCCGTTCAGACAATTTACGTTTTTCCATGGTAACATAGATCACCCATGTTGTGGACGGATAGAAGTCCTATCTAGCTGGTAAAAGCAGGACAACCTCGTGTGCGACAACAAAAAAAGCGAGTGGACCCAAAGCCCACTCGCTCTTATTTTTTACTTGGTTTCTCTTACAATCGGGACACTGCGTGTGAGACTCGCCCACAACAACCCTAACAGTGCGCCTGCAAAGGCTGGCACCAGCCATCCAATTCCTACTTTGTACAGAGGCAATTGTTCCAGGATTGGCGTCAGCGAATCGATAGACAATCCGAGCTGGGAAGCGCCATCCAACAGACTGATTACTGCCGTTGCCATGATCGCGCCAACGTATACGGCACGGTGTCCATTGAACAATCGATCGCAGAACGTCAGCAGCATCAGTACGATCGCCAGCGGATAAATCGCCATCAAGACAGGCACGGAGAAGGTAATCAGCTGTGTCAAGCCTACGTTTGCTACCGCAGCACTGAACGCACACAGGATCACAGCCATTTTCTTGTAGGAGATGCTAGGAATACGACTCGAGAAAAATTGACTGCACGCTGTAACGAGCCCAACAGAAGTGGTGAGGCAAGCAAGCGTAACAGCTGCTCCCAGCAAGAGCGAGCCTAATGGACCGAACAGTTGATGCACAACCCCGGTTAGGATCTGACCGCCGTTTGCCGATTTCGCAAACGAAACACTCGTCGCTCCCAAATAGCTGAGGGCTAGATAGACAAGTCCAAGCCCAGTAGCGGCAAGGACTGCTGCTTTGATAGTCGACCACATCACTTTTTTGCGATCGATGATGCCTCTAGCCTGAACAGCCGTTGTTACTACCAGACCAAATACCATCGCTGCTAATGCATCCAGCGTCAGATAGCCTTCGACAAAGCCTTTGAAGAACGCTGTATCTTGATAGGCGCCTGTCGGTTGTCCCACCTCACCCAAAGGAGAAATGAGTGATTTGGCAAACATCAGACCAATGATGATCAAGAGAGCAGGTGTTAAGATTTTACCGATTCGATCCACCAGCTTGCTCGGGTTTAGACTCAACCAGAAGGTGATGGAAAAATAGACGATGGTTGTCAGAAATAGCGGTACCCAACTGCCTTTCATCGCTTCAGGCAAATATGGCAACACGCCCATCTCAAACGTTACTGTACCTGTTCGCGGAATTGCCATGAATGGCCCTATCGACAGATAAACAATAAAGGTGAACACTACTGCAAACATCGGATGGACTCTAGACGCCATCGTTTGCAAATTACCGCCAGCCAGTCCTACCGCAATGATTCCCAGTAAAGGCAAACCTACACCGGTAATCAAAAAGCCGACCATCGCGATCCAAACATTATCCCCTGCAGCTTGTCCTAGCGCTGGCGGAAAAATCATGTTCCCTGCTCCAAAGAATAGGGCAAACAGCATCAAACCAATTGTAATTGTTTCTTTCGTTGAAAGTTCTTTCATATGAATCCTCTCAATATTGTTTAGTAAAATAAAATTTTCATTAGTATAACTTAAAATTAACTCACTATTCAACCTTTAATTTTTTAAAATTATTGAACTTTTGTTAAAAATGAAAGTTTTTACAGTTCAAATACCTCTTTTCTCTTGATCGCCCCCACTGCTTCCCATACATACAGACTGTAGATACTACGCCATGGAGCCCACTTTTCCCCTATTTTGCGAATATCGTTTTCATTTGGCTTCGATTTCATACCATAGAGGAGAACAATTCCATTTCGCAAACCGATGTCAGCAGCCGGCAACAGGTCTGGACGCCCCATCCCAAACATGAGCAGGCACTCTACTGTCCACCGTCCAATTCCTCTCAGCGAAGTGAGGTACATAATGATTTCCTCGTCTTTCATTGTCCATAGTCTTTCCAAATCTACCATTTCATTCACAAGGGCACGAGCGAAATCGATGATATACTCTGCTTTTCGTTGACTAAATTGCAGAGAACGCAAATCCTCCACTGTCAATCTCGCTACCGCTTCTGGCGTAGGAAAAGCGATGATCCCCTCGCCGTTTGGGTTTTCTACTGGATCGCCAGCCAGTGTCACCAGCTTCTCGGTTAAATTGGCTGCAAAGGTCAAATTGATCTGCTGCCCGATAATCGTCTTGACCATACATTGAAACAAATCTGCATCCAGCATAAGACGGAGTCCGCGAAACCGCTCGGTCAGGATGGCGAGTTCCTTTTCCTCCCTCATCTGCTCGTATATGACGGATAGATCCAAATCGGCACTGAAACTATGGCGGAGCATTTTTTCTAGCAGCTGCTGGTCTGTCGTGGACAAAATCTCATGTGTTTCATAGCGCAGTGCTGGTTCTTCCAAGCTGCCCATAAATTGCATACGGACCAAAACAGGCCGTGAGCCGATTCGAAAGACTCGCTCTAGGCTATGATTATCTTTATTCACACGTATCTGCGTATCTGGATGTGACTCAAGGCGCCGAAGCAATCGGTCAAAAGAATACGGAGGAGTAAGCGGAATAATCGAATAATTCACAAGACTCTCACCTTTCCAGATAAAATAAAAACACCTCCGGAGAATCCCCCGAAGGTGTCAAGTATACTTTGCAAAACTTATTTCGTAAACATCCCTTTGAGAACAAATTTTACATTTGCCGGACTTTCTGCCAAACGGCGCATGAAATATCCGTACCAGTCGTTTCCATACGGTACATAAACACGCATTTTATAGCCTTCACGAGCCAAATCAATTTGGGACTGCGTGCGAATACCATATAACATTTGGAATTCAAACTGTGTGCGCGGGATGTTGTGTTCCTTTTCCAGCTTTTTCACAAAATCAATGATGTTGTCATCATGGGTTGCCACAGCAGCGTACCCGCCATTCAACAGGTGCTGCTTGATGATTTTTTTGTAGTTCTCATCTACATCTGGCTTGTTCGGGTAAGCGACTTCAGGAGACTCTTTATACGCTCCTTTTACGAGACGGAAGTTCACTTTTTTGTCCTTCAGGCTGTCGATATCGTCCGTTGCTTTGTAGAGATATGCCTGAATAACGGTTCCTACGTTGTCGTACTCTTGCAGTAATTCGTTCAGAATCTCCATGGTCACTTGATTGTGTGCATAGTCCTCCATATCGATACGAACGAAAATGTTTCCATTTTTCTTAGCCGAATCCAAAATGCGTCTCATGTTTTCCATGCACAGCTCACGGCTGATGTCCAGACCGAGCGAAGTCATTTTCAACGAAAGATTGCAATCGACACCAGATTGGTGAATCGCGTCCAGCGTTTTAATGCAATAGTCAGCCGACTCGTTTGCTTCCTCTACGCTGAACACGAATTCGCCCAGATGGTCCAGCGTGCACACGAGGCCTTGCTGGTTTAGTTTGCGTACGGCGCTGATAGCCTCCGCAATGGTTTGACCGGATACAAAGCGGCTCGCCCCGAAGCGCAGACCCCACTTTTTTGCGGCAGAATTTAAGGTTTTGTTTTTGGATAAAAATAGAAAGAAATCCTTCATAGCTTGTTCCATCGTTGACTGTCTCCTCCTCAACGTACTCTTCCCACTTCTACTAGCATGAATCGTGCCAACTGATTCTCGTAAGCGCTATCGTGATGTCTAACACACATTTTCAACACATATGTACATTGCGTGTCTATTCTTGTACACTTCTGATTAGATATAGTCGATGTACAACAGGGACGATCCCGTTTCCTGTTAGTTTGGATAAGAGGTGACGATTTGAAACCGTTATTTTGGCTGGACAGTACACTCTCTTCCTTTGCGATTCCGCTTCCACTTGATACTTTCAAAATACGCGCAGGTGAAACCGTAGGTGAATGGGTTGATAAAGAACGAAAGGGCAGAGTAATCATCGTCTCTCCTATTACCACACTAGAACAATCCATCAGCCACATTCTCGCTGGCCCAAGCGTTTCCGATCTGCCGACACTCGTCATCGTGGATGAAGAAGGCACTCCGACGGGAATGGTCGAACCATACCAGCTCATGACTGCCTTTGTCGTGTTGACCCAAAACCAGTCTGCCCTGCTCAGTACCTTGATGGATACGATGAGTGAGGCCGTCACCATCGTGGACTCCCGCAATGTCGTCCAACACTGGAATCGGGCAGCAGAAACTATTTATGAAATCGATCAAGCCCAAGTCGTCGGAACTTCGCTCGATGAACACTTCGCCAGTGAATCGATCCGCCTGCTCGATGCGCTGCGTCAAGGAACATCTGTTCAACGTGTCTATCACATTCCTCGTCCAGATAGTCATGTACTCATTAATGCAGCACCGATTCGCCGCGAGGGTGAGATTATCGGTGCGATTTCCATTGAACAGGATATTACCGAGCTGGTTCGTCTCAATGAAGAATTAGCACATACGACTGCCCATCTCCACAATTTGCAGCAAGAGATGAGTCGGTTTCAGGCAGCGGACGATCCTTTTTACGCGATCAAGGGGCATTCTGCCTCGATACAATCTGCTATTGGTTCCGCGAAAAAAGTAGCGCAGACGGATGCGACTGTGCTGATTTATGGAGAAAGCGGCGTCGGGAAAGAGTTGTTTGCCAAAGCGATTCATCAGGCAAGCCGCCGACATGAGAAGCCGTTTATTGCGATCAACTGCGGTGCCATTCCTGCTGCTCTGTTCGAAAGTGAGCTGTTTGGCTATCAAGGCGGTGCTTTTACCGGAGCCGAGAAAAAAGGCAAGCCTGGCAAGCTGGAGCTGGCGCATGGCGGAACACTTTTCCTCGATGAAATTGGCGAGCTGCCACTAGAATTGCAGGTCAAGCTGCTTCGCGCCTTACAGGAACGGCAATTTTACCGCGTAGGCGGAACAGAGCCGATCACCGTCAACACGCGGATCGTAGCGGCGACAAACAGACAGCTTGAGCAAATGGTAGCAGACGGTCGTTTTCGCGAGGACTTGTATTATCGGCTGAACGTCTTTTCTCTGGAAATCCCGCCGCTGCGCGAACGACGCGAAGATTTGCCAGAGCTTGTGCAAATTTTCATTCATGAGTATTCGGTTGCCCATGACCACTCCGTACCACGCATCTCGCCCGAGGTCATGCAAGCGTTGTTCGAGTACCATTGGCCTGGAAACATCCGACAGCTTCGCAACGTCATCGAACGTCTGTCGATCCTGCAAGAGAACGGCGTTATTTTGCCTGAGCATCTACCATCTGTCATTCGCAGTCACGCAGAACCCATACACGTTTCTGTACTCACACCGATTGGAGGAACCTATGCGCAGCCGACCCCGACTCCGACGTCAATCATACGTCCGTCGATAGCGCCCCCTTCTCAACCTGTGAACGAAAAAGAGCGTATTCTGGCAGCGTTGGAGCGCACGTACGGCAACAAAAAAGCAGCAGCCGAGCTGCTCGGAGTATCACGCGGCACTCTTTACAATAAAATGAAAAAGTTCAATATAAACGAGGAGTCTTTCAAATGGGATTGATAACATGGTCGGATGATACGTATCAAATCCATTATGCCGGGGAAACGATTGTCCTTTTGCCAAAGGAATACGCCTTGTTTCAATATCTGTACACATGGAAAAACCGGGCCTTTTCACGAAGTGATTTGCTGGATCGCGTTTGGCCGCTGGAAGCACCGACTGACCGTACGATCGACGATCACATTTACCGCTTGCGGAAAAAATTGCAAAAGTGGTCTCATCTGCTCACGATTGATACGGTCCGAGGAGTCGGCTATCGACTTACCCTAAAAGAGCAGCCGTCGCTTAGCCCAACGGTATTGAACAGCGATTTCTCTGAGAACATCCAGAAGATGCTAACCACCTACCACGGCATGGGAATGGGGGCCGCTTTGCAGACCCTTTATACTCATCAGAAGGTACTGGGCATTCAGATGGACCCATTTTACGCTACCTTTTTGCGGTTTGTTTTCGGTGACTTCAACTGGTTTGTCGAGGATAAAACTCCCCCCATTTCCGACAAGCTGTTTTATTTGTTCCATTTGTACCATATGACAGAAATTGACTCGCAAAAAACATTAGAAATATTACAATGGGCTCTGAAAAACGCGCATAGTATGCCTGAAAATTATCAGGATGAGCTACAGATCACAGCAATAAGTGTCTACGCCCAAGCAAAAGAATGGGAGCGAGCCAAAAAACAGCTACTCCCTGCCAAAGAGGTTGTTGAGCGAGTCAATTCACCCGGCTTTCAACTCTTTTTTCAAGCGGAAGAAGCCCTCTTGTATTTGCTCATGGGTAAGGGTGACGAAGCTGAGAAAGTCATTCAACGCTCTGAGGAACTCTTGCAAGAACTCCCTATGCAGCGTGAACTCGGCAGCTTTACCATTGCGCGCGGTCTTTGTCTGTACCATCGACAGGAGCTTGCCAAGGCGCGCCGCTTGATCGATGAAGGTCTGGAAGTCTTACGAAGCACCAAGTTCATCCCCCATCTCATTTATGGCGTACAAATGATCTTGTTGTTCTTGAAAGACTTCGGCTACGATGCAGAATGGGAGCGCAAATACCAGAAAATGTGGATGGATTTATCCGAAGAGTACAAGTTCGACTACTTGCATAAAAAGATTCTTGCCATCATCTCTTCCCCAATCTGATATTCCTCTGACAAATCCCTTTTATCATCGAGATAACAGATCGATGGAGGGATTTTTTTGTTAAAAGAAAATAGAACGTTTCGCACGCTGTTCGTCTCTTACGGACTGTCTACGCTTGGCGATTGGTTTGATTTTATTGCGATATCCATCCTGTTGGGGTTTGTGTGGAAGGTTGATCCGATGACGATGGCCCTCCTGCCCGTTGCCTATGCAGCTCCAAGCATTTTGCTCGGACAGTTTGCCGGGGTGCTCTCAGACCGCGTGAACAAGGTACGTATGATCATGACCATGAATATCATTCAGGCTACTCTCACTCTACTTCTGCTTGCCATGCCTAATCCGTTCTGGTTCCTGGTGGTCATTGCCCTGCGTTCAGGTGCCTCGGTCTTCAATGATCCAGCGCAACAGACCTTGACGCGTCAAATCGTACCTGAGAATCAATTGTTACAAGCCTCTGCCTTGAATGGAGCTGTATACCAAATGGGGAAATTGATCGGTCCACTTGCCGGAGGGTTGGTAGCGGCCATTTTTGCCCCCGCAATTTGTCTGATGATTAATGCTTCGACCTTCCTTCTCTCTACTGGATTTTTGTTTACGATTCGCAAAGTGGAGGATACGTTGTCCCGTCCATCTACAGAAGAGCAGCCTCTTCCTTACCGTCAAGCATGGCAAGAGGGCTGGCGCATCTTTTTGCAAAACCGTGTCCTGTTGTTCAGTACGATCTTTGCAACCGTTACTTCGTTGGCGATTCAGTTGGCGGATACACAGTTTCCCGTGATCTTCCGCGAGAAGCTACCCGACAATCCAGAAATGCTCGGGTTCACGGTCAGTGTCATTGGTTTAGGCGCACTTGTCACTGTCACCTTGCTTCATCGCTTAAAAGAAATTCGTTCCTATGGGTGGGTGCTGGGCGGCGGCGTTTTACTCATCGGGATTTGTTTCTCGTGGATTGGATTTTTCCAGCCGGGTGATGGGATGTATTGGCTGCTGATTCCCGCTTTATTGGCTGGAGTAGGAACAGGTCTGACTTCAATCGGGGCCAATTATCTGGTACAAAAAGAAAGCCCCTCGCAAGCACTTGGCCGAGTGAGGGGAATTATCGATTCATTGACGAGCGCCACTTTCATTATTGCTCCGTTGCTCGGTGGCGTCATCATGACCATCTGGGGTCCAAACACCGCTTTTTTATGGGTCGGATTGTTAATCGCTGCGATTGGCGGAGGTGCTATCCTCTTACAGCGATGGATTTGGGGGAATCGCACAAAAGACGTGGCTGTTGATATCGCTACGGCTGGATCGGAACGAGTCGGATAATATTATCATCGCCTTCTCTCGGATTTCCACGTCCATCGCGGTTGTTGGTCAACCTTTCCACGGCCCTTTGGATACAAACGTCATGCCAGAAGGAGCCCATGTCGTATCACCGCTTTGCAGGAGGGGGGGTTTCATCCCCTCTTTTTGCTGTGTAAAAAATCAGTCTGGATACCCTCCAGCAGTTGTGCTGGGGCCGAAGCCCGGTGACATGTTTTCCAGTCGCCTATATCCTCTCTTCGTTCGGGCGGTCTCCTTCCAAACATATCACCGTACTTCCACAGCTGAGGTGGACGTCCAACTTTTTTAGAACGTTTGTGTAGTTAATCAGAGAAGTCTTTTCGTTCTTCTTTATCTTTTTTTCCTCTTTGATGCCTTTTCAAATGTTGACTGAAGCCGCGTAGGAAGAAGCGGATTTCCAGTCCAAGCGCCTCTGGAGCCCACCCCAGCGAAGGAATGAATGTCGGGGGTTTTCAGCTTCCTTATGAAATACTCCCTTGAAACTTCAACGTTTGAAGCGCTCCCGACATTCATTCCGTAGCGGACAGCCCCCGCCTCCCAGCAGGGCGTAGGTTGAAGCGTAGACTGGAAATCCGCTTCTTCCTCCCCTGCAGCCACTACCCAAAAAAGGCAAAAAAAAATTGGTCCCCATTGAACCAATTCACGAAAAGACCTACTCGATATTCACTTGTCTTCGTTCCTCGATTTGTCGATGCAAAATGTACTTTCGCAAATTGTGAAAATGACGTGCATTGATTCCTTTGATCGTGCAGCCGTAAAAACAGTTCGGGCCCTCTATTCGTTCATGAATGATATCCAGGTCAGTTTTCACTACCCCATCCGGGCGATTGCGACCATACAATTCAAAGGAAAAGACAATTTGCTGATCCGCAGGAATCTGTTTGTCTGAGCGGAATGCCAAGCCTCCCAGGCTCAAATTTACCAAGTACACCATTTGACTATAAACGGAAAAAAATGAGTCTGGCTCCTGCGTCGGATACTGGATCCAACCCTTAACCTCCATGTCGAAACGGGGATAGCGTCTGCGCTGTTCCCGAAACTCAGTAGCTGTTGGAGAGTGGAACAAAAACAAGCGATTTTTGTCCTTAGCCACGACTACGGCCTCAAACGTATTAATCGTTTCATAATCAGCCGTCAATAGACAAGGGATTTGGTCCCCTACAGTGACATCCAATGGGCTGGGAAATACGGCTTCGATCAAGTCCCCTTCTTCATAGGTAACATGACCTTCTATCACTCGATTTCCTTTTCTAATTTGTATTATGCTTTCCATCTGCGTTCTCCACCACTTCGCACAATTATATTACCGGGATTTCCGAAATCTTTACCTGGATGCTTTTCGCGGAAAATAAGGTATAATGGGAACATTGACAGATAGGAGGTTACAGACCGATGAATCGTTATCAATTGGTAACACTGGCTTTGGCATTTTTGGTAACCGCCTGTCTCATCGGAGTTGGCATTGCCATTGGGGAAAAAAGCCCTCTCGGTATCCTTGGCTGTATCGTTGTTGCCTTCTCGTTGATGGGATTTGGCTTTTCGTACAAGCGCAAGCATATGCGCTAACCTCTTCTCCGTTATCGCCGTACAAGTAAACTGTTCACATAAAACAGGACAGAAGGCAAGCCTTTAGCCTGCTTCAGCAGTTGTCTAGCGATAGTATAAATGTGTGGCTGGCTCCGATTTACCTTGCGATCCGCGAGATAAAACGCGACTAGCCCGTCCACGATCATACGGTGAAATGCAGGATTTGGCAAGCGTTTAACGCTTGCCTTTGCTTGTTCTATGAAAAGTTTCAAGCGTTCAGTCGCTATCTGTTCCGAATCGTAATAGCTCACGAAGTTTAAATCTCCACCCATTTTATCTTCTTCCAGGTCAATTAAATAGTCTAATAAAATATGTAATCCGCACAGCCACGGAAAGTAAGCTTCACTTACCGTTTGAATTTGCTCTTCCCCTACATCTGGATCAGTCGCTAAGCAAAAAAGAGCGAATATCCCGATGGTCGAACCTGTGACAGCGGCAAATTCTTGCCAGTGCAAATCGTGATAGCGTTCCTTATACTGATCCCACCACGTCAACAAGTGATCCTCGCGCAAATGGGGAGCAATGTGCTTGTATACCTGCAAATCGCTATACAAACAAGAAAACTCGAGTACCTTGGCCTGGATTTTTTCATAGGCTGACAATTGCGCGACATGCTGTTGACAGGTCTGAACCAGCCCAGCCAAAAAGCCGCCGTCATCCTTATCCTCGCGGTACAAATAATAGTCTCGCAAAGGCGCGCCTGGTGTCAGGGCATCCTGCATCGACACGTGAAGCTGACGGAAGTCTTGCGGGTCTAGTGACGTGCTGCGATCACACAGATTATCCAAGTAGTCACTGATCGTTTGGTAGGCGACAATCAGCGGGACAATTGTCTCTACATGCGGGATGACCTGTGCTGCATAAACACATCCCCCTTGGCAGTGAAACTTTTTGGAATCCATGCTGTCTTGTGCCTGTTTTCTCAGCTCGGGATTGGGAATCGCCTGTGCTCTTTTGTACCAGGCCGCAAACTCTCGCTCCAGAACAGGTTGCACATGACGATAGACTCGGTATAGTAGCTGCCATGGATTACGTAGTTCGCTCACTTACTTCCCTCCCAAAACAAATGTAAAACGGAGGCATTCCCAAGCTTTTACCAGCTTACATCGAAGCCCTCGCTCTTGACCAATAGAAATATCTTATCACATTTGTATGCCCACTCCAAAAGTCAGCCCTGAAATACACCAATTCGCCTTTTTGACTCCATATAGAGCACAAAAATAAACTTGTTGGTATTGATACGAGTAGAAGAGATCGTCATTTCCATCTGATTCTCCAACTCCAGCATGCGTTTGCGCACCTCGGTAAAATCGAAAGTAATGCATGAGGTCACCCTTTCTGAATCAGAGTTGCGATTGGCAGGCGAATGCAAAATTGTGTCGTTTGTCCGCATGAGTCCTCGGATAAATCAATCATTCCTTGGAGACTGTCTGTCACTTCCTTAACGTATGATAGCCCAATCCCCGTAGAAGGCCTGCCTGAGTCGTCGTATTTGGTAGTGAATCCAGGCATGAACAAGAACTCCTTGTCCTTCACCACAATGCCTGGCCCATCATCGATTACAACAAAATGAATCCACTCCTGACTCTCGTCAATCGAAGCCACAATCGATACCATCCCCCGGTCACGGATTGCTTCGACACTGTTGCCGACCAGATTGTTGATGAGTGAGAGTGTCGTGTAAATGTGGCAAGCGAGATACGGCACCTCCACATTCGTTTCAAACTGAATGTCCTTTTCCAACAGTCTCGCGTACTTTCGTTGCCCCTGAACAATGATCGCTATCAATTCGCCCAGTGGCATATAGTCGCGTTCGTTCTCATCAGAAATCAGCTTGGATAGGCCTGCATATATGCGTTGATTGTCCTTTTTCACTTCATGCACTTGTCCGGCAAGGGATAGCAGCCGCTTCGCATATCGTTTGCTCGTCTCATCCTTGTGTTCCACCTCGTTCATCCCGCGATACAGCTCATAGCAGTTGCGCGTGATTTCCTCAACCTGATGCAATGTCTTTTTCAGATGAACAGATTCCTCGTACAAATTGGAAATGAGCATCAACATCCGCTCGTTTCGATTGCGCTGTTGCTCTTCCATCCATTTCGCCTGACGCAGCTGAATCATATTGAAAAAACTAAGGACAAAAAAACTGCGTATCAATGCAATGACGGCAATCGGCCCTACGACCTCCAACTGAAAGACTCCCTCCCAGGACATAGCACGAAAGGACAGCTCTACCAAATTGGCTGCTATTTCTGCGACTGTCCCCAACAATCCCACCCAAAGCGGTCGATGATGTAGTGTATTAACGCGAAAGAGCGAGAATAGACAAGCAAAGGTAGCGTAATAGCAAAATGCGGGGAAGTGCAACTGAAGAGAAGACAGAAACGAAAAAACATCACCATACAATAAATCTAAGATTATTCGAAATAGAACAACAATTAATCCGGTTACTATCCCTGCCAGGAAGGAAGGACGCAGCCACAATAAAAAAAAGAAAAAAGCCGTGGTACCAAAGCTGATGCGAAAATCATCTTGAAACGGGTGAAATTTGAGCTCCCCGGCAATCGGGACAGCAATGAGCATAAGCAGCAGGATCGAAAGGGTCTCTCTCATAAAATGTTGCCCGCACTTCCTGTTTATTTCTTAGTTTACTATATTTTTCTATAGATTTTTGTAGTTTTTTATAGACCTCCCCCTACAATGCCGAAGAAAACGAACAAAAACCCTCCCAAGCATTCGTTTCCTGTTGCCAGGAAGCTCTCTTGCCTAGGAGGGTTTTCTTCGTTTTATTCTTCTTGTTCGGTTTGAATAATTTTGGTCCAGCCGTCTACTTGCTCCACGCGGCGTTCCTTCATCAGTTTGCCGAGTGCCCGCTTGAAGCTGGACTTGCTCATTTGAAATTTTTCACGAATGACATCCGCCTCTGTGGAATCTGTATAAGGCATCGCCCCGTCACGGTTGATCAAATAACGCATCAGCTTGTCCGCATCTTCGCCATACTGCACTTCCTTGCGCTCTTTCATGGAACCGTTCAGACGACCATCCTCACGCACAAAGCTAATGCGGCAGTGCACTGTTTGTCCGAGGCGCAGACGCCCCACCATTTCATCACGATGAATGAAAAGGATATGCTCGTCCTCCGTCAACAGGAATGCACCTGCTTGAATTACTTTGTAGACGGTACCTTCGACAGCCTTGTTTTTCATACTCTGATCTGCGAGTGCTGCGATCTTGACGATTTCGTTTTCCGTTACCGGCTTTGCCAAGAGTCTGCCGAGCTTGTCTTGCTTCAGCGCTACCAGCATTTGATCCTTGGGACGCGGCCATTCATCGGTATGCTTGGGCAGATCATCGACGAACAAGAGCAAATCCTTGTTAATACCGTTGTCCAGGAATACGCCCATGCGCGGAGAAATGTCCACGACTTCCAGCCAGCCGTATTCACCCATGCCGACATGAGGCATGTCCATGGTCGCAGCCAGTCGGTTCTCGTGATCATGGTACAAAAACACTTCGACCTCATCATCGCTATGTAAACTCTCGTGCGCTTCATTGGCATGTAGAAACACTTCATCTTTGCCATCGCTCAAAAAATAGCCGATTTCCGTTTTTCTCGCTACCGTCATGGTAAGCGTCATCCCTGCCGCCAAATTGCCGTTCTGAATGATTTGGGGCTCACGCTTTTCACGCATCTGTCTTTTGTACATATTTATTTTTTCCTCGCTCTCTACCATTGTGCACACTAACTATACCCATCCCCCGCAAGAAAATACCACAACTTTTTTCTAACAAAATAACGATGCGCAACGAAATAGGCAAGTCTTCCTTTCACGGACATACATATGACAGTAAGACTGGCTTGGCCCTACTTTTTCAAGACTGGAGTGACTCTTGCCTATGCTGTTGCTGCTTGAACATATTTTTCTCGGCATTGTACAAGGCTTGACTGAATTTTTACCGATATCAAGCACGGGTCATCTCGTCCTGTTTCGCAAAGTATTTGGCATGCAGGAAGTCGGACTTTTATTTGACACGATGCTTCATTTCGGTACGCTGATTGCTGTCGTGATCGTTTTTTGGCCACAGGTTCGTTATATCATCATGAATCCGATGAGTAAGCTGACAAAGCTATTGGTCGTAGGTACGATCCCTACCGCAGTGATCGGACTCGCCTTTGAAGATTATTTTGAAGAAATCTCACAGACAGGCATTACAATCGGATGGGAATTCCTTGCGACAGGCGCGATCCTCTGGGCGGTGGAGTCCATGCGCCGCGGAAATCGGACATTCGAAGAAATCAACTACACGGACGCCCTCATCATCGGAACACTGCAAGGTGCTGCGATCTTGCCTGCCATTTCTCGCTCAGGGCTGACGATTGCCGGTGCTCTTCTTCGCGGAATCGACCGTGCTGACGCTGCGCGCTTTTCGTTTTTAATCTCCTTACCCGCGATTCTGGGTGCTTGTGTCTTGCAAACAGCCAAGCTCATAGAAACACCGCTTGAAACAGCATTATTGATCCCGATGCTCGTGGGCACCATGTTTGCCGGACTAGCTGGCTATGTAGCCATTCGCTGGATGCTTACAATCATCAGCACAGGATCGATGAAGGGCTTCGCTATCTACGTCTGGGTATTGGGTGGGTTAATTTTACTCATGCAGTTCTTGGGCTGGTAATGCGAAAAAAGCCGGCTGCTTGCTCGCCGGCTTTCATCTACTTTCTTCTTTGTCTGGATAACGGCTGGCAATTAATTTGCCTACCAACAAAATAATGCCGTAAAACGCTGTTGCCAAAAGCGAGGTAGCTAGCCAAGTCGCCGTCCCCAGCACAAGGTAGAGCGCGGCATGAGCAATAAAGATACCTACCAGCCACACCATAATGTTCATTCGATAAAAAAACGTCATCAAACTACGCAATTGCCTCGCACCTCCACCATTCCATTTACTACTGTTATAGCCGATGAAACGGTGTTTTATCCCCTTAGCGCTCTCCAAGATCAGGATGAGGCACAGTAACCGCAAAGCCTGCTCGCTCCAAAATTTCTACCAGTACCGAAAGAGGCGTGTCAGCAACCTCTCTGTACATTTTCGGCGTATGTAAATGGATCGCATCAGGAAAGTCATCACTTAAATGCGTCCGCAATTTTTTCCCGCTAAAATCTTCATCAGTAAAGATGTAAACCTCATCTGCATCTGCTGCCTCTGTTTGGGCAAGCAGTTGCTCCCCTTTTTCCAAGCTATAGGAACCGTATGTACAAAGTATAGTGACAGGCTCAACCAGCACACGAAGCAATCGTTCTTTGTCTGTTTTCCCCTCCACGATCATGACACACCCTGCCATCCGCTCCCATCCTCCCTGACTCACCATTTTTATTTAGTATACCTCCTTCGAAACAAGACATCTTAAGAAAGCATCCATTATCAAACAGGGGGTAGTCACATGTCCAAATTCAAAAGTGCCAAAAACCTGAATCAAAAAGGATTAGCCGTAACAGGGCTAACCAGCAGTACGGTTGCGGATGATACGCATACCGAAGACAACCAAGGATCTTCCTATCAGCATCAACAAAACAACGAAAACACGAAAGATGAAAAATGAAAGGAAAGAAATGGTTGCCTGGATAGAGTTTCCTTAGTAAGATAGTTTTATGAATATTGAACAACTTGAACTAACCGAAAAGCGAATCAAGATTTTCAAAGCGTTGGCAGATGAGACAAGGCTAGCCATATTAAAGACCTTGTATCATTCCGGCAACGAGCTGAATTGTACAGCAGTGGGCTTTACCTGCGATACTTCCAAGTCCAATGCCTCCTATCATTTCAAGACACTTCGAGAGGCAGGACTGATCAAAGTCAGAAAGGATGGGCAAGCACGGTACATGAGCATATATAAAGAAACCTTCGATCAAATATTGCCTGGCTTTTTAGATACCTTGTGATTGGTATCCTTTTTTTGCTCATTAGTTCAAAAGTTATTTAACTATAGAATCATAAAACAAAGAGGAGAGATTTTTTATGGAGCGCCTATTTTTGATGATCTTTTTCTTCACCATGTTTTTGATCGGTACCAATACATTTATCATTAGCCCACTGCTGCCAACAATGCGAGAGTTATATCACGTATCCACTAACCAGGCAGCTTGGCTCATCGGAACTTATGCTCTCGGATTTGCTTTGGCTGCTTTAGTCGCGGGTCCGCTATCTGATAATCGAAACAGGAAACATGTGATGGCAGTCGGTATGCTCGGATTTGCACTTTCCACACTTGCATGCGCCTTTGCACCTGGTTTCACCGCGATGCTCTTCTTTCGCTTTCTTGCCGGGACCTGCTCTGCCTTTATCGGTCCTCAAGTGTGGGCTGCCATTCCTGTTTTGTTTCCCCCTGCTCGTATCGGAAAAGCGATGGGGATTGTCATGGCAGGTCTTTCGGTTTCCCAAGTGATCGGTGTACCTATAGGCAGTTTTCTGTCAGCTTATCATTGGTCGTTTCCTTTTTTGGCTGTAGGAATTGCTTCTCTCGGAGCTTTTGTACTCATCATCCGAAAACTTCCGGATTTATTGCCTCGTACCTCCATAGCCGGACTTGGAACAAACAACGCCCGGGTGGCTATTTTTGCACGTTACAAGGATCTGTTGCGACTGCCTCAAGCTTCACGCAGCTTTATCGGCTATTTCGTTTTCATGACGGGTGTCTATGCAGTCTTTTCATTTTATGGCGTATGGCTTTCCGATCACTATCAGCAATCCGTTACCGAAATTGGCTTGATCACTTTAGTTATCGGGCTAGGCAACACCGTTGGCAGCTTACTCAGCGGTTGGTTACTCGAGCGTTGGAAGAGAAATACGATTTTGACCGTTGGATTTCTGGGCAGCGCCCTGCTCTATCTTGTTTTGCCTTACATACCGGGAGTCGGCTTTTTGCAGGTTGTCCTCTTCTTCATGTACTGCTTCGGCGGTGTACTCGTGCCTGTCCTGATGGGTTACTTGCAATCATTGTCCGACACCTCGCGCGGTACCATATCGAGCTTGGCCAACGCTTGCATGTACATAGGAACTTTCATTGCTTCTTCTTTCGCAGGCAGTTTGTATTCTATTTTTGGATTCGCGGGGGTCAGCACCTTCGCCACCTTCACTTTTCTTATCGCCTATCTTCTCTTTGTTTTGAGGACTGGTAAATTACATGTAACCTCACAAGCTTGAGTCCTTTACTTTCCCTCTTCGCCTTGCTACGCTATGATCGAATTCATTTTATCGCAGTCAGCAGGACGGAGAGGGTCAACGTGGATTCATCTTCATCACTATGGAAAAACAGATCGTTTCTCAAGCTCTGGCTTGCGCAAATGACGGCAAGCATCGGTGATCATTGCTACAGCTTCGCTTTACTCTGGTATTTGCTACAGGCAACCAAATCGGGTACGGTGCTGAGCTTGCTCGCAATCCCGGAAATGGTGGCAGGTCTCATGTTTTACCTCGTCGGCGGGGTCATGGCTGACCGGTACAATCCGCGCACGCTCATGGTAGGAGCAGATGTCGCGCGAATTCTTGTCGCGATCACGGTTGGCATCCTGGTATTCATGGGCATCGAGGAGTTTTCGTTTTTTCTGGCAGCACAATTTTTGTTGGGGTTGTTCTCCAGTCTGTTTCAGCCAGCGCGAACCGTGGCACTCAAATCAGTGGTTCCCCAAGAGCAGCTAGGCCGAGCAAACGCCATCTTGGACACGACTTTCCGAACCATTCGGATTATTGCGCCAATGTCAATCGGACTCGTCGCTTCGATCCTGCCGCTCTCTACTTTGTTTTTTGTGAATGCAGGCAGCTATTTGATATCCGTCTTGTTCCTTTATGCCATTCGTATTTCCTTGACCGATCAACAAGGGGTATCTACTACGAAAATGACACCCAGCCAGTACGCCCGTGATATCACCTCGGGTTTACAGGAGCTGAAACAGAATCGTGCTCTGTTCTTGATTCTTCTCTTTAGTAACATGGGCTTTCTCGTCTGGCAGGTCACTTACACAGTGGGCTTTCCGTTTATGGCAGAACGCATGCAGCAAGGAAACGGCAGTACATTAGCTGTCTTATTGGGCTTTTATGGGATCGGAAACTTGCTGGGAAGCCTGTACATGGCTCGCTCGTTTTACACCCGCTATTTGTTTGTGATTTTGATTGGATGGGTGTTTCAGTCAGCCGGATTCCTGTTGCTTACGACAGGAGGCACCGCTCACTGGATTGCTTTCCTCGGAGCAGCCGTCGCAGGAATTGGAGGCCCTCTCATTGGTATCCCAACCGTGACTGCCATTCAAATCAAAGCATCAAACAGCAGCACAGGCAAAATTTTCGCGATCAACATGCTTATGTTCACATTCTTCTGTTTGCTGTCCAGCACACTCGGTGCCATCTGGATGGGCAATTGGCCAGTCGAACAGATCTTCCTTGTCAGTGGGGTATTCCTCGCTGTCATGAGCTTCGCAGGCTTCCTCATTGAAAAACGAAAAGCAACAAAACATCACCAATCCTCTTCTGTTTGAGTAATGCGAAGAAACTTTTTGATACCAAAAAGCCGGTTTTTCCTCCTTCAAGGAATCACCGGCTTTTTGTTTTAGGGCATTTCAACTGGCTGTTGTTGGGTCACACAATGTATCATCCCACCATGTTTATAAAGCTCTCTTACATCAATGCCAATCACTTCACGGTCAGGGTAAAGCTTTTGGATGATCTCGTTTGCGATTTTGTCATTCGGATCATGATAATTCGGCACTAGGACAACGGTATTCCCAATATAGAAATTCACATAGGAGCCTTTGTATCCCAAGTCCTTTCCATTCTCTAAAATGACATTGTGCTTACTGATCGGTAAATTCACGTACTTATACGGCTTGCCCAAGGCATTCTTCGCATTCAGCAATGTTTGGATATCCTTATTCGGGACACCCCATTCCTCTATATCCTCTTCCTTCATCGTAATAATCGTTGACTGATCATAAAATTTGGCAAAACCGTCAATATGAAAATCTGTAATTTCCAGGCCTGGCACACCATCTAACCAAATAAAATTTGTCGCCCCAAGATATTCTTTCATATACTTCTCAACATCTGCTTCTGAAAATTTGGGATTTCTATTTTTATTTGTAACAGCACTGCGTGTCGATAAAAATGTACCATTCCCGTCCAGTTCAAACGCTCCACCTTCAAGTACAAGCTCATTCAAATCAATTCGTTCCATTCCTGATTGCTTGCTTAGCTTGCTTGAAAGTAATGCATCTTTTTTATACGGCGTTTTCTTGCCCCATCCGTTAAATCCCCAGTCCATCATTTTCAAGTTCTTATCCTTGTCGTATACAAAGATCGGTGCAGTGTCTCTTGACCATACATCGTCCGTAGGAGCAATGTAGAAGTCGATTTTGTCCATATTAATACCTTCATCATAGAGAAGATCATAAATATAGTTCTTCTCGTGTTCATCATAGGCGACAATATGGACATTTTCCCCATCACTTAAGGCAGTTGTCATCTCGATCCAAATGGACTCAATTTCTTCTTGATAACCTTTCCCATACGTAAAGTTATGCGGCCATACTAACCACGTACCTTCATGCTTGCTTTTTTCATCCGGCATTGTGTACTTGCCTACGTACTGTTTTTTCATACTTTGACTCTCCTCGGCCTTACTTGGCATACACCCCATTAAGATCCCAGCTGTTAAGACAACCCCTGAGCACAGTACCATTATTTTCTTCATTTCATAATCCCCTCATGTTCTGGTAGCTTTCCCGCAGAAGTAGAGTAAGCTTTGACATAGTGTCAAGGTCAAGCAGCTATTGTCTGGCTTTTTTCATGATAGGAAAACAGATCTGTGTCACATACTCACGGGCAGGGCAGTCACATTCTGAGCCTTTCAAGTAGGTTTCGTAAGGCGGACCATCCAGATGGTAACTGTTGCTATCTGTCCACTCTTCAAGTGCCATATGTCCGTATCCGATGTCGTCATAACTTCCGAAATGCAAAGTAGTAGCAACAAACTGCTCGGGGAGCTGTTTGATTTGCCATTCGCTTGATGTATCTCCATCGTTCTCATGAATGATCGGGATCATCAACTCAATATGACTGTTGTCAGGGTTGAATTCTTCATCTAAAAACAAGACAGACGGAGCACCAAGTAACTGAAGATGATTTTCTTCCGCCTTCGCGTATATAGAATCAATGTACTTGTCCATGTCCGCAATAGGAATTTGCAAGCTTTGACTGATGACACTTCCTTCGTTTCTCATTCCGAGCAATATATCGTACGAACTTCTCTTTCCTCGAATGATATCTTCCTTTTTTTCAACCATCTCCTGCATTTCTGCAATGATCTGTCTATTACGATTCATTTCATTGGATAATTCATTTATTTTCGAGTGGATGAATTCGATATATAAATTCCTGTCTGATGTCTGAAGGATCGCCTTAATCTCTGGCAAAGAAAATCTATACTCTTTCAGCTTATTGATGAGTAATGCAGTCTCTAATTGACTCTTTTCATAGTATCTATATCCATTCGTTTCATCGACATGTACGGGTTTCAAAAGTTCTTCCTTGTCATAGTGTCGCAACATGCGCGGACTCATTTTGCAAAGCTGAGAAAATCTGCTGATTGTGTACATATGTCTCCTTTGTGTGAGGATAATTTGTAGTTAAATGACTCGTTTGTATATCCGCTTCATCAGAGCTATTGTATCATTCCGTATCGAAGCGCTAGTGATGCATGCAATCAATATTTTCTCATTATTTGCAAAAAACAATTGCAACCGAAATTTTCATGTCATATAATCTGACATAAATAAAAATAGTGTCAGGTTATCTGACACAGAAAAGAGGTGGATGGATGGAACCTACTGTCGCAAGTCTCTCGTCTGCCATTGACGCCACATGGCTCATGGTATCAGCCATTCTGGTCATTCTCATGCAAGTTGGATTCGCCCTGCTTGAAGCTGGTTCTACTCGCATGAAAAACGCTGGTCACGTCGCAGGCAAAACAGTTCTTACCTTTGGTATCTGCTCGATTGCCTTTTGGGCGTTTGGCTTTGGTCTGACATTTGGAGACGGCAACTCTTTCATCGGACTTTCCGGATTCTTTTTTGACGGTATGCAAAAAGACGCTTTCTCCGCTTTTTCCGCTGCAACTGTTCCTATCTCGATTCTCTTCCTCTTTCAGCTCGCTTTTGCAGCCGTTTCACTCGCGATCGCCTGGGGCGGTTTTGCTGAACGTGCCAAGCTATCCATTTATTTTATTTTCAGCGTACTGTTTACTGTCCTCATCTATCCTGTCGTCGGTCACTGGGTATGGGGCGGCGGTTGGTTGGCACAGCTCGGGATGCAAGATTTCGCTGGTTCCACGGTTGTCCATCTTCAAGGTGCCATCGTCGCACTCGTCGCCACCATCCTCTTGAAGCCTCGCATCGGAAAATATAATCGCGACGGCAGCTCCAATCTGATTCCTGGTCACAACCAAGTCTACTCGGTCTTAGGGGTCCTGTTTCTTTGGATCGGCTGGTTCGGCTTTAACGCCGGCTCTACGCTAGGCAGCACATCCGGATTTTTCGGATATATCGCCGTCACTACCAATCTCGCTACCGCAGCAGGCGCTGTCGCCGCTCTCGCCATTTCCTTGATCGTGATGGGAAAAGCAGATATCCCAAGCATGCTCAACGGTGTCCTCGCCGCTCTCGTCGCGATTACAGCATCATGCGCCTTCGTTGATCCATGGGCAGCTGTTGTGATTGGTTCAGCGTCAGGTATTCTCACATTCTACACATCCATTTGGTTTGATCGCATGGGGATTGATGATCCTGTCTTCGCTTTTTCCGTGCATGGGGTGGCTGGCATTTGGGGAACGTTGTCCACGGGTTTATTCGCTACCCCGGAGCTTGCCGAAAAGGTCGGCGTTGGTGGTCCTGGGCTGTTTTATGGCGGTGGCCTACATCAGTTAGGGGTTCAGGCATTGGGATTGGCTGGCTCCGCACTCTATGTTTTCTTCGTAGCCTTCATCATTTTGTATGTGTTAAAAGTAACCATTGGCCTGCGAGTCACTGAAGAGGAAGAGGTGGTTGGTCTTGACCTTAGCGAACACGGGGGATACGGCTATCCCGAACTACTCCAGCCTGAACGCGTACGATCGGCTGCATCTACCCAAAGCAGCACCTCTCACTCTCTCACCTGAACAAGTGGAAAAAATACGGAATGTTGACTCCTTTAGTGAACTGGCCTTATTGCGACGAGAATTGTTGGACCCTTCTCCGTTGCGTTCATTGAATCGTGCAGGGGAATTGGCTCCCTTTTCCATCGTCGTCAATCTGATTCACGACAATCTCATCCGACAAGGGGTGCTCCTCGCTGTGAACGACCTTGCCAAGAGGGGCTTGGGCACCCCTCCCGTCCCCTTTGCCTTTCTGCAATTCGGCAGTGGTGGCAGGTCAGAGCAAGCACTCATCAGCGATCAGGATAACGGACTCGTCTATCAACTGCCCGATCATCTGGGCGAGCAGGAAACCGAAAAGATACATGGCTACTTTCAATTGCTGGGGGCGACGATCGTTGCAGGTTTGGAGGTAGCTGGCTATCCTCCCTGCCAAGGGAATGTCACTTGTCTCTCCCCAAAATGGCGAGGCAGCATCGAACAATGGCTAGACCAAATAGACAGATGGGTCTCTCACCCCATCTGGGAGAACGCCCGTTATTTACTGCTCGCAAGTGATGTGCGTGTCTTATGGGGCGAAGCGGCCATTTTTACTCCTGTCCATGACCGCTTTCGCCAATTGCTCGCAGGGAATGTCTTCTTGCTGAATCGACTGGTGAGCAATACGTTGCATTATCGGGTACCACTTGGAATATTCGGTAGAGTTTTACCTGAGGTCCATGGACGCTTCCGTGGAGCCATCAATGTGAAGTACGGTATTTATTTGCCGCTGGTGAATTGCGTACGGCATTTCGCTTTGGCGCATGGCATCTTTGCCAGCTCTACCTTGGAACGCCTGGATCTGCTCGGTGAAAAAGGAATCTGGAGCAAGAGCTTTTGTGACGAGGTAGCTGCATACTTCCGGCAAATTCAAGGTCAGCGCCTGATCGCTCCCCTCCACTGGGAAGATGGACAATACACGAGCAATAGCTATATCAAACTAGGGGAGCTTTCTCCTGACACCCAAGTGATGGTACGGCAGTCAATGAAGCTGGCGATCCGCCTGCAAAAAATGACAGAAAAGCTCCCGTCCGTTTTTGGGGGATAGGAGGAGATTGCGTGGCAAAATGGGATTTATTCGGTCGTATTTGGCATATGAGCCGGGCCGCCGCGCCAGGTATAGCAGATGACAAACAACACATCGCCTATTTGCGCTCCATCTCCAAAGCAAATAAACAGGTCGATTCCAGTGCCGATATTCCTCTGCACGATCTGGAGGTTGTCGTCGTTGATCTGGAAACGACCGGTTTTTATCCCGATCACGGAGACGCGATTATATCGATGGGCGCAGTCGCCATGAGAGGAGAACACCTCCTCCTCGGCGATTCTTTTTATACGTTGGTCAACCCCGGTCGGGCAATTCCTCCCCACATCCTTTCGCTCACCGGGATTACCGATGACATGGTTGCAGATGCTCCCGAGCTGTTAGAGGCTTTCTCTCGCTTTTTTCAATTCGTTGGAGATCGTCCGCTCGTTGCCCATCACTCTCGCCATGAACGTGAATTTTTACGCGCTGGACTTTGGAAAACAAGTCGGCGCCCGTTTACTCACCGCATGCTCGATACGATGCTGCTCATCCGATTGTTGAGCAATCCGGTTGGCAACGGCTCGCTAGATGCTCTCTGTGCGGCACACGACATCCCTATCTCACGCAGGCATCACGCTTACTGTGACGCTGTCGCTGCTGGTACGCTCTGGGCGAAGTATTTGGTGAAAGCAGAATCCCAAGGATTTACAAGCCTGCGGCAGGTTTACGAGGCCGTACGCTAGAATTAGTTCGAATCGTTCGATAAGTTCTACCAACATGAGGAGAGAAGATCATGCTACAGATCAGAGACGCAGTTCAGGGGGACCTCCCCGCTATGCTCGCTATTTACAACTACGCGGTGGAAAATCTGGTTGCGACATTTGACTTGGAGCCACAGACCTTGGCCCAGCGTGAAGTGTGGTTTCACAAGCACGGTGACCAACATCCGATCATCGTCGCCGAATCCGAAGGGAAAGTGATCGGATATTGCAGCCTGTCCGTTTTCCGTGAGAAACCCGCCTATCAAAAATCGACCGAGCTGTCTATTTATATTGCTCCGGATCAAAGCGGGAAAGGTGTTGGCACTACCTTGATGAGTGCGATTCTGGATCGTGCCAGACAACTCGAATACCACACGATCGTGAGCGGAATCGTAGGTGGCAATGACGCCAGCGTGAAGCTGCACGAGAAGTTCGATTTTACATTGGCAGGGAAGTTTCAAGAGGTAGGATTTAAATTCGGAGAGTGGCACGACGTTCATTTTTATCAATGGATGGTCAAGTAACAGCATGCGAAAAGCCGACACCCCTTTTCCCAAGGAAGTGTCGGCTTATTTGTTGTGTAGGAAACAAATACCTAAAAGTGGCACATCTTAAGCCAGGGTCTAATCCCTTAGCCCTTATGATATTAGTGTAACTGACGGATGATTATAAGTCTATATCTTTTTGAAAATTTGCACTAAAGCAGGTGTACCTGGCCAGGGAATCAAAAACAGGAGGTAAACCTGCTGTGCAATGGCTGTCATGGGATCTGAACCTGAAGACCAGATTGGTCGGCGAGACGCTTTTCAACCTATTGTTTTGGATGTACTTCCCCTTTCTTACTCTCCACTTTAGTGATACCTTTGGCAAAAATATTGCCGGGTTACTCATGACAGTGCCACCGATTATGAGTATGGTTGGCAATCTTTTTGGCGGCTTCTTGGCTGATCGATTTGGTCGTCGATACGTTATGCTGTCAGGAGCGTTTTTGCAGACAGGCATGTTTGTCCTGTTTGCCTTCTCCCTCACTTCTTGGATCGATTATCTAGCGTTTATCGGAATCGGGCTTGGCAAGTCGATATATAGTCCGGCGAGTTCCGCGATGGTTGCTGATCTCACCTCAGAAAAAGACAGACGCAGAATCTTCGCTACCTTTGCTACAGCCATGAACATTGGCGCCGTTTTAGGACCCGCCTTGGGGGCCATCTTTTTCTTTCAATACCGAAGTGAGTTGCTGTGGACTTGTGCGCTTGTCACTTTTTTGTATACCATCGCGATCTGGATCAATGTGAGAGAAACACTGCCACCGTCTGTAAAAAGCTCTGTCGACTCCATCCACTTCCCTTCCGTGATGAAGGAACAATGGCAGAGCTACACCGTCATTCTACGCGACAAAGCCTTTGCCATCTATATTCTCGCAGGCATGTTGATTACGATTGCAATGGTGCAGCTCGATTTATTTTTGGCCGTCTATGTAAAAGAATTCGTCCCAGCACAACCACTGCTTTCGTGGAATGAATGGTCGTTATCACTTGGCAGTACAGAGATTTTCGGATGGATGCTGGGAATAAGCGGCCTTCTGTTTGTTCTGTGCGCCCTGCCTGTTACCAAATGGTTTGAAAACTGGAGCGACCGGAATGTCTTCCTCTTGTCCTCCTTGCTGTTTGGTGTGGGCATGTTTTTGGTGGGATTCACGACGAATGCATGGCTGTTGTTCGGATGCGTGGTCATTTTTACACTAGGGGAAGTGATGCGAACTCCGGTCGAGCAGAGCTTCGTCAGCAAATACGCACCTGAGAATGCACGAGGACAGTACATGGGTGCCGCTAACCTGCAGTACTCGCTCGGCCGCTTCCTCGCTCCCGTGACCGTCATTCTATCGGAGTGGATCATGCCCATTGGCGTTTTCGCGTTCATCTTGTTATGCTCTCTGTTGAGTGCGATTCTTTACGTGAAGCTATTCCAAATCGTTCAGAATCGAGAGTCAGCTCATTACAGCTAAACTACAACAGAATAAGAAAAGTGGTTGAGCAGCGATAACCTCCTGCCAACCACTTTTTCATTTCAACCATCATAATTTTTTCGGAGCTTCTAATTTCACGGGATCAACCATTACTTTTATTTTTGCTGACGTTCCTTCGATCTTTATTTTCACACCGGAAACAACCATTTCTTTTGGCGTTTTTGCAATGTTGGTATCCGCAATGAATTTATCCAGCTCCGGAGTCCAGGTAAGTCCAGTAGCTTGGATCATCGCCTTCACGGTATGAAGGTCAGGAATTCCCTCATACATGATACCGTTTATTGTTTTTTGATCACCGCTCAGCATGACGCTTACCCATATGGATTTTTCGTTTGCCGCGCTTCCTTGTTTGGGATAATAAAAGCGGTAGTAATTCGTTTGCTTGTCCAACTCAAGCTGAAAAGGCAGGGCAAGAATTCCTTTCACAGCTAACTCTTCTTTGATTTTGTTGTAATTACTCAAGTACGTGTCTGTTGTCATCTCTTTAAACGAAGAAGCAGAATGAGAGATGCTGTTTTCAATTGCAATCGTTTGGTTAGACATACCGAGCATGGCAAACCCAGCGACTGTGACGATGGCTACTGCTGCAATGGAGACTACAAACTTTTTCATAATACATTCCCTTCTGCCGAAGCGGCATCAATTTCCTTCGCCCCTGTCATCTCCAACAAGGCTTCATAAGAGACTGGCAAAAGTGATTCTGCGATACCAGCCGCCGTATAAACCACAGAAAAGCGCTTCAAGGACCGATCCACATAGACAGGCACTTCCTCCTGCAAAGCAAACGGACAAACTGCTCCAACACGGAAGCCTGTCATTTTTTCTACTTCTTCCGGCGTAGCCATCTTTGGCTTTCCTTGTCCAAACGCTGCCTTCACTTGCTTGGGATGGACACGCACATCTCCTGCTGCCACGAACAAGGCAAACTGCTCATCTACCCGAAACAAGATCGACTTTGCGATTTGGCCGATCTCGACACCTAGTGCCTGTGCTGCCACTTCGGACGTAGGCAACGGCTGTTCAAACAAAATCGGCTCGATGCTCGAATTATAGCGTTGTACATAGCTGCGAACCTTTTCCAAAGGGCTAGCTATCATTCCCCGTCACTTCCCATCTCAACTAAAAAAACGTCATCGCCTTGCGACACACTGCCTGTCTTGACAACCGAAGCATAAACGCCGAAGTGATTATTGTGACGCTTGACGCATGCCTTCAATACGGCGGGAGTCATCGCCAGCGTATCCGGATCGATATTGACATACACACATCGTTCGCAGTGCTTGTTGACTTGCAAGGTCACATCATTGATTTTGATCTGTTTGCCCAGCCATTTGTCTTCCGCGAACGGCTCATCATCCTCCAGGACAACGACCAAATTCCCCCGAAAGCGTCGTGGATCTACCTGTTCTGCGTCAATCTGCCGCGCGATCTCTCTAAGAGAGGCATCCGTAACCAGCAAAATGTGGTCTTCCCAGTTCACACCGCCTTCTTGCGGACTACTAATCATAGGCGTAATGGAGCGCTTCGCCGTCTCCGCGACATGAGCAAATAAAGCATCATCCCATGTATGTACACTGCCATCTCGGGCTTCTATCCGAATCGGCGGGTACTCTTCTTTTCCTGTCCCTTCGCTCATGCTGGCATGATACCCGATGAGAGCGGGAACAACATCCGCACTGAGATACTTACCTTGACGAGCATTATCCCAAAAATAATAGGCACGGTCTCCATACAAGCCAAATTCATCGACCGTACTTGATGATAGCTCTTCCCCCCGCATTCCTTTGACAGGATGACGGAAAATGGTTTGAAGCGTTCCTACTTTTTTCATTTGGTTCCCCTCCCTAAGCACTTTCTCTATCCGGATATAAACGAATTGCGAACCCGCCCCCAAAACGTCAGTCGTTTGTAGCGAGCGAATTTCACTTTGTCTGGTCCCACTCGGCAACGAATGGAACAGACATCTCTCCATACTGCCTGCTCGCGGTCCAAGCCGATCATAATCTCGGGATTCATAACGATCAGCTCTACTTCATGATGCTTCGGCAATACGAGCGAGCTGTTGATGGTTCGATACGCCTGGTTATTGATCGAAGCAATCTCGGACAACTGAATCGCCTCAATGGACGGATGAACGATCGCTCCATCCACAGCCTTGTTGTAAGCTGTACTTCCTGATGGTGATGAAACGATCAAACCGTCGCCGCGAAACGTCTCCAGCTCATCGCCGTTTATATAGACGCATGTCACCAACGTAGACAGATTCGCGTTGCGCAAAACCATTTCATTCAGCGCCCACTTTTCGTACTGCTTTCCATCTCTTGTCCTGATCCTGCATTGGACCGTCGGGTATTCCGCGATCAGTGGTTCATCGTTCATCAGACGCTCAACGAATTCGTCCAGCTCCTCGGGACGCCAGTCCGCATAGAAGCCGAGATGTCCCGTATGAATCCCCACATAGGACGGCTCGATCCCGTATTGATGTACGGCCTCCAAAAGTGTCCCGTCTCCCCCGATGGACAACACCATATCCGGTTGCTCACTTGGTCCCTTCACAAAGGTAAACGGGCTATTGGCTGCATGCAGCTTTTCTTTTAATGCTTGCTCAACTTGTCGTGTATAATCGTCATTTCGCAGTACAGTCGCAATCTTCATGCTGGTCTGCCCTCACTTTTATCCTTACAAGCGGTCATGTACGCTCTGTTGTTTGTCTTCACTATACCATAGGAAAAATCTACTTGCATAACGCGTCACCAGCGGTCACTCTGAAAAGACTGCTTGCGAAATTGAGATAACCGCCTCTCTGTAGCTGGTGATATTTCCCGAGGAAGCTCATCCCAAGCGAAAAAGCGCAATTCCGCTACTTCTTTGTCATCCTTATTCAATTCTTGGCCAAGTGTGAGTTCGACATGATACAAGGCAATGTGGTCTCGTTTCCCTTCCCGCTCACTGTAAAAAAGATGGCAGAGGGTAAGTCCGTCCGCTCGTATTCCGCACTCCTCCCACAACTCCCTGCGAGCAGCATCCCCAAACGACTCTCCTCGCTCTACCCCTCCTCCCGGCAAATACCAGCCATGGACATACGTATGCCGAATCAACAAGACTCCCTTTTCTTCATCCGTTACAATGACACGGACACCCAAGGTAAGGGGCTTGCGGATTTTCCAATACCATTTCGCCACTGCATGGTACCAGGCCATATTTCCACCTCGCTTTTTCCATCTGCTACCATTCTTTAATCACCTATATTTTCCCTGCCAAGAACAAGAAAAAAACAGGCCTACCAACGGCCTGTCTCACGCGAGGCGATTCTCCAGCTCTTTGACAATCGCCTCTGCTTTTCGAATCCATCTCGAATCAATCTGTGCGTCCTTGTCCACCGGCTCCTGAAACTGATTCATCAGACCGGAAGCAAGCGGCTCCATATAGCCGATATCTTCCTCTACCCCAGTCTGGTACACATGCCTGATCACAAACGGCCCCCCGATTTCCAACCATGCATCCGGGCTGTCGAGCTCGCCTTGTAATACTTTTACAGGCAAGCGCAAAAAGACCGTATTTTTGTCATCCAGCGCCCGGTCGAAGTACCCTTGCTCATAATCCCAGTTGGATAATGTAAAGTGCGGCTGAAGCGCTTCACGAAAATAGCCAAATGTCGCCCGCGTGCCTGGCAAGCTGCTGCTTATTTGTTTCATCGTCAATCCCTGCCTTTGCTTATACTATGAGAAACGTCCAACGTTTTGTTCGTAGTGTGTGACAAAAGGCGAGGATGTACTCTCCCATCTACAAAAAGCAGCAAGCCTCCTAAGCCGTGATGGCCTTGAGAGGCTTGTAAGTTTCCTACCATTAAATCAAGACAATCGTCAGGAGCGTAAAGAGCGCCAATGGAATGATTCTACGTCCGCATCTTTTCCGTCTCCTTCTCCCTTGAACTTTTGGCAAAACATAGGGAGGTGGGGGTGGTGGGCAAAAAAATGGCGGATACGGCGGGCATGGTGGAAATGGCGATACATTTTGCTCCCAAGGATTTACCTGTGGCTTCTGCTTGCTATACGGACTGACTTGGGCGGGACGGTTACTGCTGCTATACGGGCTAACTTGGGAGGGACGATTGCTGCTGCTATACGGGCTGACTCGTGAGTTGTTGGAGCTGCCGAAAGGACTGACCTGACTGTATGGATTGTAACCATCGCCGTAGGGACTTACCTGCGAATAGTATGAATTGCCCTCATAAGGACTGAGATCGCCATAGGGAGGATAGCCTGCATACGGATTATAGCTTACGTACTGGTAATAATCAGGATACTGCCCCCATCCTCCGTACGGCTGACGACTGACCACTTCCATTACTTGATAAGGATTGTAGTCCTCATAGTTCTCATAGTTCTCATAATCATACTCTTCGAAAACTTCTTCTTCCTCCGCATCCTGGTCTACGACTTCTACGTATACGTTCTGATCATCATAATCGACAATGACGCCTTCAAACACTTGCCCGTCAATTGCTTCGATGCGCACTTTTTTCTCCACGTGCTCCTTGCAGATGTTGTGCACATTTTCTCGCATATCCTTTAACAGGCTGACAAACTGAATATCAGCCTGATACAGGTTTTTTTCGGAATCAGACTGCATCGAAACTCCTCCCCTTCTGGTGTTTCTTTATTACCATATACAAGTGCCCATGGGGAGGTTACCGGAATATAGGCGAGACTAGCCCAATTTACAGAAAGCGGGCAGGCAAAAATGGCGAAAGACGCTCCGTCTCCCCTTTTTCCACAAAGTCCGCCATCCATTTAGCAGTGATGGGGGAAAGCAGGATGCCATTGCGAAAATGTCCACCTGCGATCGACAGTCCTTCCCAGCCAGGAACGGGGCCCAGGAGCGGCTTGCCATCTTGTGTCGCAGGTCGAAGTCCGCCCCAAGCCTCCAGAAAGGCAGCGGAGTGAAGCGCTGGAACATACGGCATGGTCCCTTGCAGGATACTGGCTAGCCCCGCCATTGTGACGTCCCGCTGGAAGCCACTCTCATCCTCAGTCGCACCAATGACAATTTTTCCATCCTTTTTCGGAGTGATGTAGCCTGTCGTTCCGAAGATTACTGTTCGCAATGGAATACCCACGGACGAGACGGCCGCAATCTGTCCGCGTACAGGGCGAATCGGCACGGAAACGCCCAGCAACTCCAGCATCATTCCAGCCCATGCGCCCGAGGAAATCACCGTCTGTGCGGCGCGCAACGGCCCTGTAGAGGTCTCGATCCCAATTACTCTGCCGGCTTTTACCGCAATACCGCTCACCACGCAGCCAGATAACAGCTTCACGCCTTGCAGCTGGCAAGCAGTAGCCAACGCGCGAAGAAGCATGCGATTGTTGATGTGTCCTTCGTACGGTGAGTAGATAGCTGCCTGTACTTGATCGGTCAAGAGTGGCTCTACCTCTTTTACTTGGGCTGTATTCTCGAGCCACTCTACAGCATGTCCCGCTTCTTTTTGCCAACGATACTTGTCCGCGAGTTGTTGGACTTCCTCTTCAGTTAACGCGACGGTCAACAACCCATCCAGACTCAGCTGCACATCTCCACCAGTAAATTCCTCCAGCCTTGCTGCCCATTCTGGGTATAGCACGAGGGACTCCATCCCCAAATCGAGCATCGGTCCCGGTGCCGTGAATTCCTTTAAAGGAGCAAGCATCCCTGCCGCAGCAGAAGACGCCTGACCTCCCCATTCGCCCTGCTCGACCAAGGTAACACTCACCCCGCGCCGCGACAGCTCGTATGCCAAGCTCAAACCGATAATTCCTCCACCCACTACTAGGCAATCACTCATCTTTTTTCTCTCCTCACCATGTTGACTAAAAACGTCTTGTACGTTGCTGTTGTGGTGTGGAGGAAACAGGAGAAAACGCTCAGCTTCTAGGCCCACCCCCTGAGGGATTGACTGCACGACTCCATGCAAAAAGCGAAACCGCGGCCAAAGTAGTCCTTTCAGGATGTGTTTCAGAGGTGGCCGCTTAAAGGCGTGTTTCGCATTTTGCATTCCGTCTCGGTTCGGTGTCCCTAAGATCTTCGCTTATTTCTCCTGTTTCCTCTACGAGCTTTCCGTGTTTTCCGATATTTTAAAGCTTTAAAAATTATGAAGAATGCCATCAGTTACGCTAGAGAAGATTATTTCCAGACGTAGCGACTTGTGGAGTCCTACCGAGCGCAGAAGAGATTAGCGGGCAACAGAAACGCAACGTGCCCATACTACGAAGCGGCTACCACTTTTGCGTTTCCCCGCTAATCTCTTCGGAGCGGACAGTGCAAGCTTCCCCGTGGACGGAGCCTGGAGCCTAGACTGGAAATATTCTTCTCTCCACTACAGCCACATGTAATCCACATAACAAAAAGCCCACCCGTTCCTGAGCAGGAAAAGGTGGGCTACACACGCATAGGTAATAATCAAGCAAAAAGCGCTGTTTGCCGGCAACCGTATCCCTGCGCCGGCATGATCCGGATCAGGTGCAATGGGTCGATGGTCGATTGCTTCCATCCTCTCAGCCCCGCATGAAGGACTCCCCAAGTTGCTTGTTCATTATGATATTCTTTTGTAAGTATAGTCCTGTTTGCAACCATCTGACAAGCACGTCCGCTGGTTAATCCTCATCCTTCACATCGTAGCTCTCCGGAATCGGCTCATGACGTGCAGCATCTTCAAACTCCTGGAGCTTGCGAATTTCCTCCAAATGATGATTGAATTGCTCTTTGTTGATGATGTACTCATTGCCATCATGGACAGCACGGATGCGCCCCTGCTTGATTTTTTCCATAATAAACGTCTCGGGAAGCTCCAAATAGACGGCTGTCTCCTCGACGGTCAAATACGTCTTATTCTCGCGCAATCTAGCCTCCAGTTCCGCTTTCTGCCGCTCGTAGCCCGGCTTGCCCAGCAAGGCAAACATATTGGCTTTGTACGCCTCCACCCCTGGCTGATCAAACGGATTGACGCCCAGCAAATAGCCGCTGATACCGCATGCCTTTTCAAAAAAGTAAATCAGTCCGCCAAGATAGTAAGCTGTCGCCTCCGGTATTTCTACAAGCAGATTCGGTACGCCGCCGTCCACATGGGCCAACACCGTTCCCTCGAAAGCCTTTTTATTGACATACCCCATTCGTTTGCCAGTCAAAAAATTCAATCCATCGATGTCAGCGGGGTCCTCCTGTACAGTCAAATCAACAGCAGGCTTCGTCACAGACACAACGGTCTCAAACAAATGCCTCATGCCGTCCTGTATGTATTGGCCCAACGAATGCAAGTCCGTTGAAAACTCGGCAGAAGCCGGAAAAATCCCCTTGCCGTCCTTGCCCTCCGATTCCCCGAAAAGCTGTTTCCACCACTCGGCAAAGTAGCGAAACTGCGGTTCATAGCTGACCAACAGCTCCACTGTTTTTCCTTTTCGATAGAGTGCATTACGAATCGCCGCATACTGATAGCACGGATTATCGCGCATATCCATGACCATGTAGCGTTCGCGTGCATCCCTGGCCCCTTGCATGAGTGCATCCATGTTCGCCCCACTTACAGCGATCGGCAACAATCCAACCGCGGTCAGGACTGAATATCGCCCACCGATATCATCCGGAATAACAAAGCACGCATAGCCCTCGTCATCCGCCAGCTTTTTCAGAGCTCCCCGCTGTTTATCGGTCGTAATGTAAATTCGTTTTTTGGTCTCTTCACGTCCGTATTTCTTTTCCAGCCATTCCCGAAAAAGTCGAAACGCGATCGCTGGCTCTGTGGTCGTGCCCGATTTTGAGATGACGTTGATGGACACATTTTTTCCTTCTAATACGTCCATCAGATGAGAGATATAAATCGGACTAATATTGTTGCCCACAAAATAAATCTCTGGAGAACGTCGCTTGGACTTCGGCAGCAAATTGTAGAAGCTGTGGCCCAAAATGTCAAGCACCGCTTTTGCCCCTAGATACGAGCCTCCGATGCCAATCACCAGAAGCACATCCGAATCCGACTGAATCCGGGCTGACGCTTGGCGGATTCGTTCATACTCGTCTCGGTCGTATTGTTCCGGCCAATCGACCCAACCAAGATAATCCTTGCCGGGTCCAGTCCTTGTATGAAGCATTTGATGCGCAATTTCGATCGCTGGAGAAAGCTGCTCCCACTCATGCTGTTTGACAAAGGCTCGAGCGTTGGCGTAATCAAAGCGAATCGTTTTATTCATAGCTCCCCTCCGAGGAACGTCATCTCATCTCTATCTATGATATCACGGCAATTGGCGGCAAAGAACTTTCCGACAAAACGTATCAAAATGCGCTTAATTATGTCCAAATTGTGAACAATCGGTCATTCATGTTACCTTTTTCCAGCAATACCGTAAAAACCTTTCGAGCACTGAAATAATATGGTTCTTACCAAAGCAAGGAGAATGAACATGAAAAAACGATGGTGGATCATCGGTTCCGTCGTAGTCCTCCTGGGCATCGGGGGCGTTGCGCTTAGCATGATGGGATCGCAACAAGCTATGGGGATGCCTGTCAACATCGGCGCACCAACGAAATCGGCTTTGGAAAGCAAAGTTTTGACATCAGGGGTCGTCACCGTAGAAGACAAGCTCAAACAGTACGCAAACGTCACCGGAACCTTGCGCGAGTTTGTCGTCAAGGAAGGCGACAAGGTGAAAAAGGGACAAGTGATCGCGAAAATCGACACATCCGATGTCGATAACAGAATTCTCGATCTGGAAGCGCAAATGGAATTGGCCAAAGCCAATCTCGCCAAGGCACAAATCGGCAACGAGCCGGAAGAAGTCGCACAGGACCAAGAACGCGTCTCCCAAGCCCAACGTGAATACGATGCGGCAAAGCGAGAATATGATCGAATGAATCAACTATTCACCTCTGGCGCTTCTACCCAGCAAGAGCTGGACAAGTTGAAATCACAAATGGATAGCACTCTGTCTACGCTGAATGTCGCCAAGCAACAGCTCGCTCTCAAGCAAAAGGGGCCACGCAAAGAAGACATTGCCGCACAGCAAGCCCAAATCAACAAGCTGAATGTAGAAAAAGCACAGTTGAATAAAGAACGTGTCCAAAGTGTCGTGGTAGCACCTATGAATGGAACAGTCATTGGCGTTGCGGCTGATAACGGTCAATACGTCAACAAGGGGACAGAAATCTTGACCCTTGCCAATCTAAACAATCTGTTGATTGAAGCAGATATCAACGAATCCGATGTCAACAAGCTTAAAATCGGACAATCTGCCACGATTGAAGGCGTGACACTCGGAAAACAAAAGCTGAATGCCGAAGTAGCTCGCATCTCTCCTACCGCGACTAGTACTGCCACCAAGTCGGGACAAGGTGAAAAGACACGTGTTAAAGTCACGCTCAAGCCATCTGGAAATATTTCCGCCTTGAAACCTGGCTTCCATGTGGACATCAACATCTCTGTCGAAAAAATCGATAGTGCCCTGCAAGTACCAATCGAAGCTGTACAGCAAGATGCTGACGGCAGTACCTTTGTCTGGATATCTGCTAATGGTGTTGCGAAAAAGCAAAAGGTCGAAACAGGTATGGAAAATGAGTTGTTCACTCACGTCAAGTCAGGACTTAACGGTGATGAGCAAGTGATTTTAGGCCCTGTCGAATCCCTAACTGACGGCGCACCTGTCATGCCAATGAGTGGCGGCGGCGCACCAATGGGTATGTAACACGTAAAGAAGGAGGTCAGCCGACGATGCTTCATGTAGAAGGCTTGACGAAAGCATACAAGACGGGTGATTCCGTACTGCCCATCTTAAAAGGTGTCTCCCTGCTGGTGGAGCAAGGCGAATTCGTTGCCATCATGGGGCCATCAGGATCAGGGAAATCGACGTTTATGAACATGCTGGGCTGTCTGGATCGCGCAGATACCGGCTCATATATGCTAGACGGCATTGAAGTCAGCAGCCTGAAGGATACGGAGCTCGCCGTTGTTCGTAACCAAAAGATCGGCTTTGTCTTCCAATCGTTTAATCTGCTCGCCCGCTCTACCTCCTTACACAATGTAGAGCTGCCGATGATGTACGCGAATGTCAGCCGCACAGAACGGCGTAAACGGGCTACAGAAGCACTCAAACGAGTGGGACTGGCTGAGCGCATGGACCATAAACCAACCCAGCTATCCGGTGGGCAAAAACAGCGTGTAGCGATCGCCAGAGCACTGGTCAATAAGCCTGCCATTCTGCTGGCAGACGAACCGACGGGGAATCTGGACAGCCGCTCCGGAGTCGAAATCATGGCCATGTTTCAGGAGCTGCATGCACAGGGCGTCACGATCATTCTCGTTACCCACGAATTGGACATCGCCCAGCACGCTGAGCGGATTGTGACTTTCAAGGACGGCGTGATCATTCGTGATGAAAAGGTTACGGAGCGAATATTCTCCAAGCCGTCTGACGAGGTGATTGTCACATGAATTTTATGGAAAGCTTTAGTACCGCGGTGGAAGGTATCTGGGCGAACAAAATGCGTTCGATCTTGACCATGCTCGGGATCATCATCGGGATTACATCCGTCATTGTCGTCACGGCACTCGGTGAAGGCGGACAGAAAGCAATCAACGAAGAGATGGAAAAGTTCGGGCAAAACACATTTAACGTCTTCATCAATTGGGAGACAAAAGAAGAGATGGCCTCAGAAGATATGACCGTGGAAGATACCGAGGTGCTCGGCAGGATTAGTCCTGCAATCGAATACATCGTCCCTTCCAATTCCAGTACCATCGATTTGAAGGGTCCGAAAAAAGAAGAGCGTGTCAACCTCACCGCCTCGACTGCTGATTATTTTGCGATGCAATCGACGTTGAAGGTAGCTAAAGGTCGTCTTTTCAACGAGACAGATGACAAAGAGCAACGTGCTGTCATCGTCCTGGAGGAAGCCTTGGCTCAAAAGCTGTTCGGTCAAATGAGCCCGATTGGTCAGCGTGTTCGCTGGGAGAATCAATCTCTTGTCGTAATCGGTACGTATACCGAAGAGAAGTTCAAGTTCGATATGGCAACGAGCTATGGAGCGATTATTCCAATCCGTTATGAAATGAGCCTGCAGGAAGAACCGTCTGTCCAGATGATCATGGGAAAAGCGATCGACAAAGCCTCTGTCGAACCAGCCATGCAGCAGGTCAAACAGTATTTGAGCCGCAAGCATCAAAAGGAAGATCATTACAGAGTTCGAAGCATGCAAGAATCGATGGATCAGTTTAATCAAATGACAGGCACCTTGACGCTGATCTTTAGTATTATCGCGGGAATCTCCCTCGTGGTTGGTGGAGTCGGGGTTATGAACATCATGCTCGTATCTGTGACAGAGCGTACCCGCGAAATCGGGATTCGCAAAGCGTTAGGGGCACGACGACGCGATATCTTGATTCAGTTTTTGATTGAATCGGTCATCGTCTGCTTGATCGGTGGATTAATCGGGGTGTTATTCGGCCTTGGTATTGCTTCGATCATCGCCTATTTTGCACAGTTGCCGCCGCTTATGTCCTGGAACAGCGTGTTTATCGCATTCGGCTTCTCCAGTGCCATCGGTATTTTCTTCGGCCTCTATCCGGCCAACAAGGCAGCGAAGCTCGATCCAATCGAAGCTCTGCGTTACGAATAAGGAAAAATGGCGCAGCCAATTTTCCATCCTTAAGCGAGCGAAGCCTTTTTGAAAAAACAAGCACCTGTAAGCTCTCTGGCTACAGGTGCTTGTTTATGTTGGTAACGTATCTGTTACCAGCTTCAAAACAAAAAAAAGCGCAATCCCGACGCTCGCGACTGTCCACCAGAGCGGCTTGCTGTCAGCCTTTTTGGCCTTGTAGATCCCGATTAACTTCCAGGTACCTACCGCCACACACAAGAGGCTAAACAGGAGCAGGATTGTCCCCATGACCTCCCTCCCCTCACTCCTAGCTATATGGGGAAGAGAGGGAAAAAATCACTTCTTCGGGTCCTTTTTGCCTAATCGCCCGAGGACCATCCGGCCCCGTTCCTTAATGGACTCGTCCTTGATATCCTGTTGACGCTTTTTCATCAAACCGTTTTTGGAAGTATCCGGTCGGTCCGTTTGCCGTCCATCTCGCATTAGCTGTACTTGCCTCCGCCTTTTTTCTCATAATCCGTCAAAAGCTCAGCAAAGCTCTTGTTGCGCTCACGTTCTTCCTGCTCCCGGCGCTTCTGTTCGACTGCTTCCTTCGCTTTGCGCTCGCCTTCTGTCTTCATATCTTTTTCAAGCTGCTTGAGTGCTCCGAGCGCATCTGCATTCAGCATATCCTTCAAACTGCTCAATCCGCTTTTCGCGTCTGTCGTAGTTGTGGTCACTGCTTGACGCTGTGGTTTTCGTTGTTTTTTCGCCATTTGAATTGCCACCCTTTCCCTATCCTCATTCTGTCCTCATTCTCTGGCCCCATCCGGGTCATACTATCTTCATCTTTCACAAAGAGGAGGACATCACATGGTTCGCAACAAAGAAAAAGATTTTGGAAAAACCGCTGAAATCCGAGGACCCAAAGCCCAATCCGAGGCTGTCCGCTCTGACGGCTCCATTAATAGTGAACCACAAGAAAGGCTAAAAGAAAACCGCTAACAAAAAAACCGCCGGGCAGCCATTATGCTCGGCGATTTTTACTTGGAGGCGGGTTTTGTTGGCCTACTTTTCGAATCACGCGTTCCTGCTTCAGTAAGGTGAGCTTCTCGTCAAATTGGAAAGAACAGCCGATTTTTAACAATCGCTTGGCAAAATTCCGCTCCATTTCAATCCGCTGCAACTCCCGGAATGCTCCTGCCCTCTTTGCATCCTCGCGCAGCAGGGAAACATGCTGAGTCGTAAACATCGTCCAGGGCGAACGGTATCGCTCGAGCTTTGCCCAACTGATGCGGTCGCTTTATATGCGGATTTTGTTCTAGCCATTTTTGACATTCAACATGCTGACTGGCACTAAACTGAGGTTCGTATACGGAGTAGATCCTCCTCGTACCCAGCCCCAGCAAAATCATATCCTGTACCCGCTCGTGTGCCTGCTGATGTATGCCGATAAACTCGCGGGGAACCATCATATTACACGCTACAAACACGAGCAGTTCACCTTTCGCCTGCTGGATTCCCGTATTGAACAAACCGGAGAGCGGAACACGTCTGCGATAACGCACCACTTGCAAAGAATAATGGGCGGTAAAGCCAGCCAGCTTCTCTGCCAGTCCATCCGTGGAGCCATTGTCCAGCACGATCACCTCGTATTGTTCAAAATCGGCAAACTGCAAGTTCAGGCTAAACAAAGTATACAGAAGCTGATGGGCTGCATCTCTGACGGGAATGATCACACTCGTTAGCATTAGATCTTCCCCCTTTTTTTAGCATATGCGGCTGGGCCTCATTTGGGCTGGGCGCGGATTCCATCCGAACCGAATAAGGGGTCAGTCACTGATGCATGCTATAAAAGGAGGTAATTTATAGCTTTAGCAAATAGTTATCTTCTTTCAACGACTCTGCACTTTTTCGTGCAACTAAAAACTTATATAAGAGAGGAGGTATCCGTTGCAGGAATTGCTTGGTACAACTGAATCCGATATAATTAATCTATCTCCGACGTGGAGATTGGCGATCCGTTAGGCAGTATAATCATGGACGGTGTTACACCGTGAACATGCGAAGTCTACGCTGTGAAGTAGGGCTGCCCGCCATATTTGCCCGTAGTGGCTACGCGAAAACCAAGCGAAGATAGAAGTTAGGAAATTGCACAGCTCGCATCCCTAACTGTGTAGGATTCGTTGCATCCGAATTTACGCCTGTGGAGTGTCGTACCAAATGCGAGTAGCCTCGGCAAAAGCAGACACAAAGAAGCAGGAAGCAAACAAAAGATGTGTAGACTTTTACAATCTTTTGGCAACGGTCCAGATGATGGATAACGATAAGCAAAAGAACGACAAGACGAAGGATATTTCCCTCGATGGGACGCTGCCTCATCAAATCAGTGCTCCTGACTTCAAAAACTCGTCCCGTACGATCCAAAAGCCATTCGTCAATGAGTTCGGAGTCGTCATCGGTGACAGCTTGTACGAGTCCCAGGAATCTCCCTTACACAATTGGAGTACGGAAACGGATCCCTCCGTCATGGCCGGGGATCAGTGGGTACATCCGACCAATGATATTGGCTGGAACTCGATAGAAAATCGTGAGCTTCTCGAGGATCAAGAACTAGATGGAGCCCGGTTTATGCACCCTACCTTCGATGTGAGCAAAGGCAAGGACTAATGCCAGCTTTTTATGCAACCCGTTCGGCAGAAGCACTTCTGACCGGACGGGTGTTTTTGAATTGCGCTTGCACTCCAGGCTTCGGGACACTACTCTGACTTGTGTTACAATGGAAGACAAGTAGCAGAAAGGAGCAAGTCCATGAGTATCACACTTACGATAGAGCCAGCGTTCTCCCTTGCCTATCAACGTTATGCCGGCTTTGTACCCGGAGATACGCTTCGATTGTATGTACGAACAAGCGGCCCCGGAACCGGTGGTATGTTCTATGCGATTGAAAAAGATGAGGCCCTCACCGATGATGCTGTGTTTGAAGTAGAGGGATTGCGCTTTGTCATTCGTCCAACTGATTTCTGGTATTTCGACGGGGGACATCTGAGCTACAATCCGGTCTATGGCGAATACGGCTTTCACTTCACCAACCCTCGTCTGGATGGGAACTAAAACAGAAACTTCTATTGGCTTGATTCGTAAGAAGAGATATCTGCCTATATCTTCTGGGAGGAAAAACGATGAAAAAAAGCCGTTCAGTCCTTTTGGCGATCGGTGCTTTCTTACTTGCCAATTTAAAATGGATACTTAGCATACTGAAGTTTTCGAAATTCGGAACCACCATTATATCCATGGGGATTACCTTGTGGGCGTATGCCTTGTTTTACGGATGGAAATTCGCAGTAGCTCTCGTCTATCTGATCTTCGTACACGAAATGGGCCATGTGATTGCCGCCAAACGAAAAGGAATCGCGACTTCACCCGCTGTCTTTATTCCTTTTGCCGGAGCCTTCATCGCCATGAAAGACATGCCGCGTGATGCAAAAACCGAGGCGTACTTAGCCTACGGCGGACCTTTGGCGGGGATGATTGCTTTCTTACCTGCCCTCCCGCTGTATTGGTATACGCAGGACCCTTTCTGGGGTTTGGTTATCTACTTGGGCGCCATGCTCAATTTATTTAACCTACTGCCCATCTCCCCGCTGGATGGTGGCCGCATCGTTTCGGTATTGTCGACGAAAATTTGGTTTATCGGTTTAGTCGGACTGGGCGTTATGCTGTTCGCCAACCCAGGACCGATTACTGTGTTCATTTTTATCATCGGCTTGATTACATGGTACAACCGTCTGCGTGCTGGGTATCAACAAAAGATCCTGCAATACGAGCGCGAAAGGATTGCAGACTTCCAGCAAAGCATAGCCAAATGGCCCACGCTGGAATCGACATGGGATATTCGCACGCAAATGAATGCTGAGGTAAATGCGATCAATCAGGAAGATTTGAAGAAATTTTATGTTCCATTTTTACAGGACAAAAAACGCCTTCAGCGTGACTTCAAGCGACTCGATAAAGTATATCTGAACAGAAAATGGGAATTGTTCAGACTGTGGGAACGAGAGCCCGTTTTGTATTACGATTCGGACCCGAACCGCCCGATCCCTTCGGATGCACTTCGTGATGGGGAACGTGCGGCGCAAGAGAGATTAGCCGAACTGGATGAGCAAATACACCAGCTCACTACGTACTACGATGCACCTACCTCTACGAAGTGGAAAGTGTTAGTTGCCTATCTCGGTCTAGCTGCTGTCCTGTCAGCGTTTTTCGTCTACGCCCAACAAATCCTGCATTAGAAAAACGCTTGTAGGGCTTTTTACAAATCCTTATCTACCAAGAAACCGCTTGCACTTTGCGTTGCTTGCAGAAACGGATGCCTATCTGCGGCCTTCTCCGAGCGCAAAAACGTGCGCTACGGTTATCTGAGGGTCGCTCTTCCCGACCAAAAGGGCAGAAACGCCCTCTACGGTGGTATATCGCTTTTGTGCGTTCAACCCGATCAGAGTAAAATAGAAAATAGTACTTTCATAAAATTCCAGAGAGGATGACTTTTTACTTGGACACCGTCCCGATAGTGCTCAACCTACTGCTTGTTATATTTCTTGTTTTTCTCAACGGCTTTTTCGTAGCCGCAGAGTTCTCACTCGTGAAGGTGCGGCAAACGCGCCTGACACAGATGGTGAATGAAGGTAACAAACGTGCAGTCTATGCCCAAAAAGTAACGCATAAGCTAGACGCCTACCTATCTGCCTGCCAGGTCGGGATTACTCTCGCCTCGCTGGGACTGGGTTGGGTCGGGGAACCGGCCATTGCCCATATGATTGTGGAGCCTTTGCTTGGATCTTCGGGATTGCCTGCTTATGCGATCTCCGCGATTTCTTTTGGTGTAGCCTTTGCGATTATTACGTTCCTCCACATTGTCTTGGGTGAGTTGGCTCCGAAATCATTGGCCATTCAAAAAGCAGAAATGACCTCGTTGTGGGTTGCCGCGCCATTGATGTTTTTCTATAAATTGCTTTACCCGGCTATCTGGTTCTTGAACGGAACAGCCAACGCTCTCATGAGACGACTCGGACTCGAAGCCATCTCAGAACATGAAGCGGCTCATACAGAAGAAGAAATTCGCCTGTTGGTCAACCAAAGTCACCAAAGTGGCCATATCGACCAAACCGAATTGGCTCTAGTGGAACAAGTTTTTGACTTCTCCGAAACCGTTGCTCGGGAAACGATGATCCCGCGCATTGATATGGTTTGCTTATATACGACGAATACCTTTGAAGAAAACCTGGAAATTATTCGTTCGCAGCGCCACACGCGTTTTCCGGTTGCCGCTGAGGATAAGGACAACATCATCGGTTTTGTCCACGCGACAGACTTCTACCTTTCTGCCTTGCAAGACGGAAGCGTGGAGCTGGATTCGGTGGTTCGCCCTGTCCTGACCGTACCGGAAACAATGGAAATCAGCACGGTATTGCGCCTGATGCAGAAAAATCGTTCGCAGCTCGCGATTGTCATCGACGAATACGGCGGAACAGCTGGTCTCGTGACGATGGAGGATATTCTGGAAGAAATCGTTGGGGATATCCAAGACGAGTTTGACGAGGAAAGACCAGAGATTGAGAAGCTGGACAATGGCCTCTCCGTATCCGGTATGCTCGTGTTGGCTGACCTGAATGACCATCTTCCGTTCGAACTCGAATCCGAAGATGTAGACACAATCGGCGGTTGGTTGTACAGCCAGCTGGAAGAAGACATCGCTGTTGATGCGACAGTAGAATGGGAAGACCACCTGTTCACCGTCAAGCAGATGGATCATCACCGTGTCACACGCGTCCTGATTACGCGTTTGGAAAATGATGAATCGGAGCAACAAGAACTGTTGACCGTCTCCTAATCCTCACACGTTTCGCACAAACCAAAGCCCCACACCTGCTTACTTGGCTGGTGCGGGGCTTTTCTATTTCGCTCGTGTTGCTTCTACGTAGTCTCCTGGCTAGTAAGTTGCTTCCAGTCGTCCACACTGTTGTCCTCCAAAATCCCCATCGTCACATCGCTAATATCCGGATCAGTGAGCAAGCTGTCGCGAATGCTGCTGCCATTCCCTCCTTGATCGAGACAATTTTCTTTACTATTCCCTATTCGCAAGGCGTGTTCCTTATGAGAAATGGAACATATAAACAAAGAAAAGACAGACATCCGAAGTGGATTATCTGCCTTTTCTTGTTATCGCTACCTTATGCGACTAATTTCAATCCTGCTACTGCAATAATCACCACTGCGATGCACAAGATCCGCAGCTTGTCTTTTGCTTCTCCATAAAACAGCATCCCGACAAGGGCGCTACCTACTGTACCAATACCTGTCCAAACCGCATAGGCTGTCCCCATAGGGATTTCTTTCATCGCAAGAGACAGAAGAAGAAAGCTGATCGAAAAACCGCCAATCAGTACCGCAAAGGAACGGAAAGAAGGCTTCGTGTTGACCTGCGTAATCCCCATCACGCCTACGACTTCAAACAACCCTGCAAAAACCAAGGCTACCCATGTCATGCCACTTCACCTTCCTTTCGCGGCTTTTCTTCATGATCCGGTGTGACCAGCTTCAATCCAAGGATTCCCCCCAGAAGAAGTGCGATCAAGCCCACTTTTGTCCAGCTGAACGGTTCTCCAAACAGGAACATTTCGCTAATCACGGTACCAGCCGTACCCAAACCAACGAAGATCGCGTAGACCGTACTCGTCGGTAACTTTTTCCCTGAATAGATCAAAACGCCAAAGCTGATAATAATCGCTAAGACGGTCAATGCCCACGACCAAAAGCTGTCGGCGTGCTTCAAGCCCGCTACCCACATGACTTCAAATACTGCTGCTACGACAACCATCAACCAATATTTCCCCATGTTCTGGCTCCCTCCTCTTTCTTTTACGCTCATGACAACGGACGTATCCGTTTTTATCGTTCCCCAAATTACATACTCATCCAAGATGGCTCAGGCTTTTTCCGAATGCAAAAAAAGCCTCGGGTGAATACCATCACAGATATTCCTCCCGGGCTTTTATCCCTCCGTGTACACGACCGTGGTCGTGGGTTTTCTCTCGGTCCTGACCGGCCAGATGACTGTCCGCGGAACCCTAGAAAACTCAGTACATATGCAGTTCGTTTCTTGGGGTAACTGCCCTTATCATATCAAAAAGCGCCGCGTTTGGCAATGAACGTGCGACACTTCGGCAAAAGATGGTATTCTACAAAGAGAAGCATGATACACAGGAAGAGAGGAACGTACGTATGACGAAAGTCTTGTTCGTTTGTTTGGGCAATATTTGTCGCTCGCCTATGGCTGAAGCCGTATTTCGACATCTCGTAGAGGCGGAGGGATTGGCAGGGGAAATCTCCATCGATTCGGCGGGGATTGGTGGCTGGCACGCTGGGGAACCTCCACACAATGGTACGCAAAAGGTACTAATTGAGAACGGGATCGCGCATGACACACTGCGTGCTCGCCAAATTGTCGCGCAGGACTTCTCGGAGTACGACTATATCGTCTGCATGGATGAGGAAAATTTGTCGGCACTCAATCAGATGGCACTGTCAGAGAAAAAGGTGCACCGCTTGCTCGACTTTGCCGATTCTGCCCAGGAACAAAATGTGGAGGACCCTTACTATACCGGGCGATTTACGTATGTGTATGACCTGGTGAATGCAGGTTGTCGCGGGCTGCTGGAGGACATCAAAACAACGATCGCAAAAAAGGGATAGCCGTTACCAGGCATCCCTTTTTTTATCAATGTGAAAAGTTTTTATACTGCAACTGTTTCCTTCTCCTGCAGTCTTGCCAGCCAACTCTTCGTACTCGCAATCAAGCGTTTGTAGCTGTCCGCCGAAGAAAAGGTATGATCTCCCCCTACTACTACTTCTGTTTCGCAGCTCCCCCGTCTCCGCAGATGCAGCTCTCTCTCATAGTGGAACATGGCATCCACCGCAATGACATCATCCCGATTGCCATGCAGGATTAACACATCTCCCTCAAACTGCTTGGCTTGACGCAACGGAAGAGCGGTACCCAGCGACTGAAAAAAGCGCCTCTCCAATTCGTAGCCCAAATGATCCGTTTTGCCGTATGAAAGTGCTTCCTTGTATTCCTTTTCGCCCACGATCCGAACGATATCATCAAAGGGTCTTGCTACCGGTGCCCATAGGATAAGCGAGTGTATTCGTTTATCCTGGCTCGCTGTCAGTACACTGACCGCTCCACCCAAACTATGCCCTAACAGGCACACACGCTCCTGATCTACCTGTTCCAGCGTGAAAACATGGTCGAGAACATCACGTGTTTGTGCAAACAGGACGTCCAAGCCACCTGCACCATAATTACCGTCGCTTTCCCCGCAGCCTCCGTAATCGAAGCGCAAAACGCCAAAACCGTGTGAAGCTAATTCTCTGGCAGCTTTTACAAACAAGCGGTTCACTCCAATCCGACTGCCGATAAAGCCATGGCAAATGACAACCAACGGGTATTTCACTCTTGTCTTGCCTGTTGTGCATGCAGGTTCATGCAGGGTAGCCGTCAACGAAATCGTGTCGCTAGGTATTTGCAAAATCCGTTCCAAAGAACTCACCTCTTTTATTTTTAGTATTCCGAGTTGTTTACTTTGATATAAATCCTATTATCACTGATTCATTTTACTATGTCAAGAAGGTCATGCCTGATTGTCACTAGGCCAGGCTAAATAAGTTCTGCAATAACTGCAAAATAGATTTTGCCCTCGTACTTGTCATCCCATGTGCCAGACCAGTCACGAACTCCTAGTGTTGCCGTCACTGTGACTAAATTGGAATTATCAGGTGTAGTCGCGTCAACCTTGATGTTAACCATTCCCAGATTATTATCGTCTCTTGGAGAAAATCCAAATTCAGTACCAGTTAATATAGCAGTTGCTTTCAAAACGTTACTGCCAAATACGATATGTTTTGAAGCAGTTCGTGGACCATCACCAGAATAACTACCAAAGCTAATGAAATCTGTTTTCATTTCCATAATATAAAATCACCTCTTACCGCTCATATATAATTGGATTTTTCACTACGATATGGGTTGAAGCAGCACACTCTTGGTTATCCCTATCCAGAACCTTTAAAGAAATCGTGTGTGATCCTGGTTGTAATGATCTAACATAAATCTCTTGTCCTACTCCAAGCAGTCCACCAATATCGGAGTACCAATGAAGTTTGGAGGGGTGTACGGATCCAATATCAGGTGAGAACGCATCCCCCATGAAGTGGATCACTTGACCAAGCCTAAAGATCGCTCCATAAACTGGATTGTTAATATATACCTTGCATGGTCGTTCTGGAACTTGAAAAGGTTCGCTTACTGCCATACCCGTTCGAATACCTTCAGTAGCCAGTACCTGAAACTGGCAAGCACCTCCGCTAGGTAAATGATCAAGTTCCATTTCGTATTCAGTTACTTCCATCGAAGGTGCCACAGCCCTCCAGCTCCTTCCCCCGTCGTTACTGTAACGGAGCAGGTAAGAAGCTGTTTTGTTACCGGCTTCCGTTTTCCAAGCTACACGTACTTTTCCGGAAAGTTGTTTCCCCCCTTGTGGCGACAGAATATGTACTTTAGGTGGATCACTTGGAACGTTCACTACGAGCAATTCTTTCTGTTCACAACTTCCACTTGCACCACACGTAAATACAATCTGCATTGTATGTGGGTGAAATGGGACAGGCACGTAAAAATCCAATCGGGCACTGTCAAGATCCTTGTGTGGATCCGTCAAATATATTCTTTTTGCATGCAAGACTTTGTTATGACAGTCGCGTAGCTCAATTGCGTATGTAGTCCATTCTCCCGATTCAATCGCAGGTTGGGACAGATAGTGGAAGCTCGGAAAAACTTCTACTTTTCCTCCGCGGTAAATATGAAACTTTAAAAATAAATGTTCACTCGATGCACCCTTTTTTTCTGGCAGATCCAATCTATTTTCGGTATGAGAAATGGGCGGAAACTTTTGTTGCAATGCCTTATACGTGTAGGGTGACACCCAGCGTGGGTCGCAATAGCCCATGAAATCAAATGTGTATGCCGGATCTTGTGCATTCCCCAGATCATCAATGCCAATTTCACCGATGCTCCCAGAAGGAAGTGCATCATATACTGGATAATTTGGATCAATATTCAGGGGCTTGCCGCAGGGAGAGTGCATTCTTCCAAAAACGTGGCCTATTTCGTGAGCAGCAATTTCACCATTGTAAATAAAGCCAGCTCCTACTCCACTGCGACCACACCCAATGTATTGATTGGTTGGAACGCCTATTGGTAACAACCCATAGTAAACATCCCCGGTATCTCCCCTCATTTCACTAAGTTTCCCAAGTAAGTCACTCCAACCGTCACCACACCCATCACCAGATTTCTCTGTCAGGTCACCATCGAAATCAATGATGTCAAAGCCTGTAATAAAGACTCGGCATGGATATACTTTCCGAACATAACTGAGCGTACTGCTTAACGCAATTTCATTGGGTGCAGCAAGGTTAGGTTGCTTACCAGTGTACCGAATACCAACCCCTCTTACCCGTAATGGCGACACCTCATTAAACGTTAGTGTGTTTTGAAATCTCCCGCTAAAATAGCCCGGTTGATTCGGTTGTAACACGTCAAATACGCGAATGCGATAATCAACATTCCCTACGCAGAGAGCACCCGGAATCAAAAAATTCAAAGTGTCATCAGGATTTCGGCGGTTGATGGTAGAGTCTGTTTTAGGTACAATAGGTCCATTTATCGGACTTATGGGAGTCCAGTTTCCACTATTTGGTAGACGAACTTCCAATAAACCCGAAATCCTTCCAATCACCGGACGTGTTGGATCTGACTGTGTATCTGTATAAACACGCAAAACTGTATTCTTCCCAGCAACCAAGCCAATGGAATTGTCTGGTTGTGCTGTGGCAGGATCAAGATGTAACTGAGAGCGGAAAAATTGAATGGCTTGGCTGTGTTCCACTCCTGTTATAGAAAGATTCGAAGGAGCAACTCCCGTTTCTAATTCCGCCAGTAACACAAATTGTATGCTTCCCTCATATAGATCGTCCCAATTATCGCTCCAATCGCGCACACCAAATGTACCTTCGACGATAACGACGTCATCATCTACCCGTGTATCCAGACGAATATTTACGTTCCCTAGATTATGGTCACCTAAATAAAAACAGAAAGATCCACTACAAAACTCTTGACGTGTGAATCCAAAATTGGTCCCTATTAATCCGGCAACAGCCTGATTTACAGTTTGGTTAAAGTTAAAAACTGCCTCTGCTTTTCGTGGACCAGTACCTTTTAAGCTGGGAAAACTCAATAATCCAGTACGAATTTCCATGCAGGTTTCCTCCTTTTTCAAAGTATGTCTTACAGTTATAAGGAATTATTCATTTGCTTTAAAAATGGCTTCCCTTTGCCACATGTGAAGGAACGACAAAAAAGGTTCCCTGTACTTTCTGGCAACCTGGCATGTCCAAAAATACTTTGAATACACACCATAGGAATGCGATGCGTTATAATTGAATGGCTTCAACAAGACTTATTATTGTTGCAAACGAGGAGCAACATAAGAATGCACTTTTTTGGCAAGGCCATTGCACTGAGAATAGTGAGGAGAAAAACATGTCCGACTTACGGAAAGAAACCTTGGAAAAAATAAAAAACGGTGATTTCACCTGTTCCAAGGAGCTGACCTTGTCAATGTTCAGCGGAAAATGGAAAGTCGTGATTCTGTGGCATTTAGGGGTAGAAGGACCGCATCGCTTTAGCGAGCTGCAACGGTTGTTCCCCAAAATCACACATAAAATGCTGACGAATCAGTTAAAAGAGCTAATCGAAGACGGAATTGTTCACCGGGAAGTATACCCTGAGATTCCCCCGCGCGTGGAGTATTCCATGACGGAGCTGGGGATGACTTTGTTGCCCATTGTGGAAATGATGTATGAGTGGGGAGAAATGCGGATGGGGCAATTGAAGCTGGCGTTGGGGGAGTCGTCCGTCTGACTAGCTGTTGTGGTGGGGAGGAAACAGGAGAAAACGCTCAGATTCTTGGAACACCTGCGGGGAAGCTGGGGGTGCCCGGCTCCGTGAAAAAAAGCGAAACCGCGACCAAAGTCGACTGTTCAGGAGGCTTCTCAGAGGTGGACGCTAATGGCAGTTTCTCTTTTTTTCACTGCGCCTCGGTAGGTGTGTCCAAAGATCTTCGCTTATTTCTCCTGTTTCCTCTGTGAGCTGTTCGGGATTCAACCTGCAATTTTCAAGAAAAAGCCTCTTGAATGCTACTTTCAAGAAGTAGAAAAAAGCCGCGTGGGAAGAAGCACATTTCCAGTCCTAGCGCCTCTGGAGCCCTACTTAGCGGAGAAATGAATGGCGGGGGTTTTCAGCTTCAACCTCTGCGAATACATCCTCGAAACTCTACTTTTGAAACGCTCCCGACGTTCATTTCGGAGCGGACAGTCCCTACCCTCAGTAGGGCGTAGGCCGAAGCGTAGACTGGAAATGGGCTTCTTCCCCTCCACTACAGCTACTATAAATGAAAAAGGATAGCCTCTCGAGGAAGCTATCCTTTTTGTTATTACGGATTCACACTATTTTTCGGAGGAGAAGCCAAATCACGCAGGATCGCTACCTCTACCCGTCTGTTTTTCGCTCTGCCTTCTGTTGTTGTATTCGGAGCGACTGGATGGTATTCACCCAAGCCTGTCGCGCTGAACTTCGTCGGGTCTAGATTCTTGTTTTCTAGCAGGACCTTCAAAAAGTTAACAGATCGCTTCGCACTGAGATCCCAGTTAGACGGGAACTCTGCACGGCGGATCGGCACATTGTCCGTATGACCAGTTACGGTCACTTTTTTCGGGTGAGGCACCAGCATCGCTGCCATTTCAGACGCAAGCTTTCTCGCTTCCGGTTTCAGATCAGCTTTACCGGAGTCAAACAGCGCATTGTCCAAAATGGTAATCAGCAGTCCTTCTTCGGTCAGCTTGGTCTGGAGCTTGTCCTGCAGCTTGTTTTGCTGAATGTATCCGTCCAGCTTTGTCTGTAGCTTTTTCAAGTCCTCTGTCTCTTTGCGGACCGCTTCTTCCAGACGCTTTTCTTCTTCTGTCTTCTGTTTTTCTGCTTCCTGTGCGCCTTTGTGCAAGGTTTGCTGCTGAAGGGCCGGATCTAATGGTACCGGGCTTGGGTAGTTCATGACTCCCACCCCGCCGTTGATTGCAACGCTGAAGGACCGAACCATTTGGTCGAACTTCTTCGCATCCATCTCGCTAGAGGCGAACAACACGATAAACAAAGCGAGCAGAAGGGTGAGCAAGTCCGCGTATGGAATTAGCCAAGACTCGTCCATATGCTCTTCATGATGAGCATGTCTCTTTGGTCGCTTAGCCATTTACCGCAGCTCCTTCCTCCCTCTTCTCTTCCTTCATTTCTTCTTTCATTTCTACACGTTCTTGGTACGGAATGTACACCAGCAGCTTTTGTTCAATCGCAGTCGGGGATACACCCGCTTGAATGGAAAGCAATCCTTCGACCATGATTTTTTTGATTTCGATTTCCGCCTTTGATTTCCGTTTGAGCTTGGTTGCGAACGGATGCCATAATACGTAACCAGTGAAAATACCGAGCAACGTAGCTACGAAAGCAGCCGCAATGGATATACCCAAAGCATCGATGTCACTCAAGTTACCCAAGGCCGCAATCAGACCGACAACCGCACCCAATACCCCGAGTGTCGGAGCGTAGCTTCCCGCTTGGCTAAAGACGAGTGCACCCGCCTGATGACGCTCTTCAATAGCGTGAATCTCTTCGTTCAGGACATCGCGGACAAAATCCGGTTCGCCACCATCAATGATCATCTTCATACCGTTACGCAGGAATGGGTCTTCAATCTCATCAGACGTGTTTTCCAGTGCAAGCAATCCTTCGCGACGCGCGATGGAAGCCCAGTTCATGAATTGACCGATCAACTCTTTTTTTTCAGGGAGCTTTTGTTCTTTAAAAATTATCTTGAAAAGGGCAGGAATACGCTTAATTTCCGACATGGGAAATGCGTTGAAAATGGCAGCAATAGTACCTACGATGATGATCATAATTGCTGCTGGATTCAGTAATGACATGGGACTCGCATGCTTCAAGATCATCCCGACCACTACTGCGATAATACCTAGAACTAAACCTATCAAGGTAGACTTTTCCATCGTGACACTCCCTACTTCCATAATCGAAATCTATCTATATATGGTTTCGGAATTTTTGCGCTCACTTGTGAGGCTTTTCGAAAAAAACGCTCATCCGAACGACTGAACTAGTCCAATCATGACCAAAAGTCCTAGGATGAACGAAAAAGTCGCGGAACGAGCATGACCATCTCCATGGCTTTCGGGGATGAGTTCCTTGTAAACGATAAACAGCATCGCGCCTGCGGCAAAGGAAAGCCCATATGGTACCAGCCCTTGTACCACAGAGGTCAGATAATAGCCACAGATTCCAGAGACGATTTCGACTGCTCCGGTCATCGTAGCCAATATAAATGCCTTGAGACGACTGACCTTTTGATTGATCAGGAAAAGAGCCACCAGAAAGCCTTCTGGTGCATTTTGCAGACCGATTGCAAAAGAAATCAGGCCACCCAAGCCGGACTGTTCACTCGAATAGCTCACCCCAACGGACAAGCCCTCTGGAATATTGTGCAAGGTAATCGCAGACAAAATAAGCAGCGATTGCGAATCCATCGATATGTTGATTCTCGTATGCTCCAGATCGATATGCGGAACGATGCTTTCCAACACCGTAAGCAACAATGTTCCCGTAAGTACTCCCAAACAAACGATAATAAATGGCGCGCTATGTAGTGCCTGTGGGATCAGACTGAATGTCGAGGCAGCCACCATAATTCCAGCCGTAAACGCCAGCAATATATCCCGCCATCGATGTGATACCGACTTGAAAAAAAGGATAGGCAAGGCGCCCACACCAGTAGCCATGGCAGAAAGAAAGCTACCTATCAGTAGTTGTTCCATGTGTGTTCCTCCACGTATTAATGCCGCTCTTCTGATGATACCATTTAGGTTCACAGAAAAGATATCCGGAACAAACGGCCTTCTCCTATCTTATTTCCCGGATGGAGACGTTACGCCTTTTTTGTTAAGCGGATCACATCCAGCAGCTCAATTCTTTGTCTTGTTTTTTCATGATACAGCCATTTTTCCTGAACATGATCCACAAATAAAATTCCGTCTAAATGATCGATTTCATGCTGCGTACAAACAGCAAGGAATCCATCTGCCACAAGGATCATTTCCTCGCCTTGTCTGTTCAGCGTCTTTATCTTTACGTGCTCGGCTCTCTTTACATTGCCATAGTAACCCGGAAAAGATAAGCAAGCTTCCATTCCGATTTGTTCGCCACGCATTTCTATGATTTCCGGATTCATGAGCTCAATTAATCCATCTCCGCAATCCATAACAATGACTCTGCGAAGTATTCCTACTTGAGGTGCGGCAAGGCCAGCACGACCATCCGTGGCATACAAGGTTTCTGCCATCTCATCCAGTAGCTTGAACGTTTTCGCATTCAGCTCTTCCACCGGCTTGGCTACTTTACGCAAGATCGGGTCTCCAAAAGGCAAAATCTGTTTCACTGCCATATTTTTATGCTCCCTTCACTCTATTAGGTGGTGTATAGGCCCACAAGTCATTTGGTGTACACTCCAGAGCTGTACAGAGTGCATCAAGTGTCTCCGCTTTCATTTGTTTGGGTTGACTGGTCAGTAAAGCACTGATGGAGGCTGGGGACAGACTGTAATTTGCTTTCTCTTTCAACAGCCTTGCTAAAGCGGCTCCCGTCCAAATTCCTCTATCTGCCATTACTTTTCGCAACATCCAGACAAGCATCTTTTCACCCCTTAAATTTTCGGTGTTAACTAACTTTATTAGGCAACACCTAATATACCATATTTTGCCTACAGAAATAAAAAAACGCCAAAAACTTGGCGTTTTTGACGTTCTACGTTTCCGAGCGATATGTTTTTCCCAACTGATTACCCAGACCAAAATAATGGCGGAAGTTGTAGATCAGCGGATTCCATGCTTGGGGGTCCACGTGATGAGCGCTTTGGACAATCTGTTTGGCTGCATGTACGTGACGCACTTCAGTCTCCACGATTGCAAACATGTCGGCATAGTCTGGAAAACGGATGGTGCGGACGACTGCTTCGAGTTGAAGCGGACATTCTCCCACTCGCTTTGGACGAACGATAGCAGAGTCTACAGGAGTCAAATTGCCCACTTGAAACTTATCCGCTTCATAGCGGAAGCCCAGCTCCTTTTTATAGGCCGGTACGGGATTGCGGCCTGTGAGCGGAGCCAGAGCTTCCACTTGCTGCCACATGGAGGCATCCGGCAAATTGATGACACACTCCGGCCGCTGACGCAAATTTTCCAATCCGTGAGAGCCAAACCCGAGACCCAGAATGACATAATTTCCTAACGCCCATGAGGATGAAATGGGACTGATATTCGTTGTTCCATCTTCATTTTCGGTCGTCAACAAGACGACGGGAGTTCCGTAATACAAAATCTTCGGTTGGATGGTAGTATGGCTTGTCATGAACATAGCCTCCTTTGACTAGAATCAATCTTGCTACAACTCATTCTAGTCGAGGAATATTTCCATCACGATCGAAGTGTGAATGTATGCTACCTCCGCAAATTAGCGTGCTCCTGCTTTTTGCAGGATTTGTACAATCTCGTTATAACCTCGTTCTTTTGCACGATACAGAGGTGTTTTTCCTTCGCTATCTGGGATGTTCACATCAGCTCCGTGGTCGATTAACAGTTGGACCATTTCTTGTTGTTTTTTTCCACCATCGTTCAATACGATAGCTTCCATCAATGCTGTCCATCCCGGGTTGTTCACATGGTTGACGTCTACATCCGTCCGGGTAAGAAGTTCTTTTGCTACTTCCACATACCCATGTTCTCCCGCTGGAATCAAAGGTGTTCCTCCGAAGCGGTTGTAAATCTTCGTATCTGGACCTGCATCAATCACCAGCTTCAAGATCTCTAAGTATCCTTCTGCTCCCGCATACAAAAACGGATTATCTTGCCGGTCATCCTGAATATTGATGTCAGCTCCTGCTTCAATGAGAGCTTTCACAGTTTCCACATGGTTGCCATGTGTAGCCGCCATCGCCGCTGTTCTGCCACGATCATCTTGTGCGTTTATCTCAGCCCCTGCTGCCAAGCTAGCCTTGACTTCATCTGTTTTGCCCTCGGCTGCGGCAGAGAGTAGTTTTTTGTTCAGGTCTTTCACTTCTTCTTGAGATAGAGTTGGTTTTTTCCCTGGTTGAGACTGTTGCTGCGGTGGCTGTGGTGTTGCTGGTTGTTGTTGCTGCTGATGCTGTGCGGTCGTTACAGCCGGAGCTGTTGTAGTCGTTTCATCCATGCAGCCAGTCAACAGCATTCCAAATGGGATCGCAGTGAGAATGAGTCTGTACATCGGGTACCTTCCTCCTTGGTATGTCATTGAGATAAAGGCCTAAGCCCAGTTGCGGACCGAGCTTAGCTCACCTGTTAAGAGATTTCGTTCGTTCTTATTTTGTAGTGAAGGTCAGTCCTGCCCATTGACCTACTGGAGAAACGGAATACATGGTGTTTGGTTCTATTTTGCCACCGTTCATGATCTCAAAGATTCCTGTAGCGCCTTTGCGTGTTGTGACCTTGTATTGGGCAACCAGCTCTGTTCCGTCTGGTGCTGTTAGCTTGATTTGGCGGAAAGCAAACAGCTCATCTCGCGGATCCGTACTCAGTCTTACCTCCAGCGTGGTTTCGTTTACTTCTTCTACAGAGCGAATTGTAAGCGGGTTGATCGCTTTTGCCGTGAACTTAGCATCCTTAATATCGGCCCAATCAGATATAACGGTTTATTCTACACCTGGAATCAGTGTCTCCCCTGCTGGCAAACGGAATTTTGGCTCCTGACGGGCTTCGACCATGTCCAGCCTATCGCTGTTTGTTTCAAAACTGCCAGCTTGGTCGTCTTCGTATGTCAACGTGTAAGCCGTGTCAGAAGCTTGAGGCGTCGTTGGAACAAAGTAGGTAGCTGTTGTCCCTGTTTTTAACTGCGGGATATTGCGAATCGTCAAACCGTTATCAAATTGGAAATTTTCCTGTGCTTGTGCAAGCGCCAGATCTTCTGTTACAAGTGGTGCAGAGAAGGTAACTTCCAATATGATCGGATTGAGCGACTTGATGCTACGTACTTCTGCATTTTCATCTGGTTGGGCATCCGTTGTAACGGACACATTTCGTGCTGTAGCCCATTCGCCTACTGGTTCCACCTGATAAGTGACATTCGAGTCAAGCGTTCAGAACGTTGAAAGGAACCGCTACCCCTGTTCCAAGCATCGACGCGAGTAAAAGTAGTGAGAGGTGCTTTTTCGTTTTCTTCATACGATCATCTCCTTGTCTACGATGGGGGATCAACCCTCTGAATCTATCGTAGTCGGAAGAGATAAACTCCTACTAAACCAGTCCTTAATGAACTATTTCGTAAAGATTAACTTTTTCTAAAAAAAGAAAAACGCCAATCACATTGGCGTTTTTGCATTCATTTGTACGGTATATGCCTACACCTTAAATCGACGAATCATGTGCTGTAGCTCTTCTGCCATATTGGAAAGAGCTGTCGCTGATGAAGCGATTTCCTCCATAGAAGCGAGCTGCTGCTGTGTAGCAGCGGAAACGTTTTGCGTACCATCAGCAGTCAAATCGGAAACTTCACTAACCAGCTCCATCGCTTGTACGACCTGTTCGGAATGGGCAGACACTTCCTGGGCAGATGCAGACACATCGTGAATCTGGTCGGCTACTGTGCCAATCGAGTTCTGAATATGACCGAAAGTTTCGCCCGCACGATGAACGACGCGAATTCCTTCCTGCACTTCCCGGGTACCTGTTTCCATCGATTCGACCGCGACTTTTGTATCTGTCTGAATCGTACTAATCAATTGCGCGATTTTTTGAGCAGACTGTGCCGACTGCTCTGCCAGCTTCCGTACTTCATCTGCTACAACCGCGAATCCACGGCCGTGCTCTCCAGCTCGTGCTGCTTCAATCGCTGCATTGAGGGCAAGCAGGTTGGTTTGATCCGCAATGCCTGTAATAACCTCGATGATCTCTCCGATTGCTTGAGAATGACTGCCCAGACCGTCTACCACGGATGAGAGCTCACGCATGGAGGTATGGATCGCATTCATTTGTTGAACCGCTGCCTGAATCGATTGGTTCCCTTCTCCTGCCATGTTGGCGACTTCGCTCACCATATTGGATGTTTGCTGTGCGTTATTTGCGATTTGACGAATTCCTCGTGACATATCATCAATGGATTTCGCCCCATTCTCTACACTCGTTACCTGACGATCAACGCCTGCTGCCACCTCTTGAACAGTAACAGCAATCTGTTCGGTGGCCCTGCTCGTCTGATCTGCACTTGCCGTCAATTGCTCTGCCGATGCGGCTACCTGCTCCGAGGTCCCACCTACCTGACGAATGACAGAAGTTAAACTGGTCGCCATTTCATTAAACGAATTCGTCAGATCCAAAATCTCGTCACGAGTTTTGACAACCAATGGCTCTGCTCGCAAATCTCCATCAGCGACTTTCTTCATCTCTTCCATCAAACGCACGATCGGTTGACGGATATTTACTGTCAGCCAGATAGCCAATGATATACCTGCAATCACAGAGACAACCATGACGATGAGCATATCGCGTTTTACGGATTCGTACAGGTGTGCGCTTTCCGTGCCAACGCGTTGAGCTCCCTCGCTGTTATACGTAATCAGTGCATCCAAGTATTTCTTGCGATCAAGAAACAGTTCACTACCTTTTTTCTTGATACTTTCCAGCTCGGCCATGTCTGCATCTGTAGCAGCCGTTCTGATATCCACTCTTTTGCCGATTTCAACATACTGAGGGTTGAATTCCTCGTATTTTTTCAGTGCCTGCTTCAATCCCTCATAATTTTGGCGGTCCTCTTCACCGACAATCGTTTTTTCATAGCTGGCCAATAGCCCGTCAATATAGGCAAATTGGTCATCCACTGTTTTTGCGTACTTGTTCTTGTCATCCATGTTCTCTGTTGTGAGCATGGTTTGAGTAACTCCGTAAATGGTTTCCAGCGTCATGTTGATCTTCAGAATGTCTTCTAATCCCGGGCGCCAGCTTGTATTCATTTCCACCATCTTCTGGTTCATTTCCTGCATCTTTACAATACTTGTTACTCCCGTAAAGATAATGATGACCAGGACAAATGCGAATGCACCGCCCAGTTTTTTTCCGATCGTCCATTTCATTTCGTAAACACCACTTTTCTTGACTTAATGATGATAGCGTAATCTCCTTTTCCCTCCCAACTGATGGAATAAACCTTAATGCGCACAAAAATATAGATCTTTACGCAAAAATTAAAATCCACCATTCAGAAAACTCCTGTAAGATAGATGAAAATGAAACGGAATGGAGGACTACTAATGCAAAACTACGACGTCATTATTGTTGGAGCAGGATCGATGGGAATGGCAGCCGGCTACTATTTGGCGAAGCAAGGCGTGCGTACACTCATGATCGATGCTTTTGATCCCCCGCACACGATGGGCAGTCATCATGGCGATACACGTATCATTCGTCATGCGTATGGAGAAGGAAAACAGTACGTCCCGCTTGCATTGCGGGCGCAGCAATTATGGTCAGAATTGGAACAAGCATCAGGACTACCGATCTTCGCCAAAACAGGTGTGTTAAATGCTGGACCCTTGCATTGTCCTTTCCTGAATGAAATTCGAGAGAGCGCCGAGCAGTACTCCCTTCCCTTGGAAGTACTCAGTGCCAATGAGGTCATGCAACGCTGGCCGGGAATAAACCTGCCTGCTGATTACTACGGTTGCCTGGAGTCTACTTCTGGTGTGCTTTATTCCGAAAATGGAATACGCGCCTATCGAGAGCTCGCCCTTGCCTCAGGAGCTACGCTTTTGACCAATACGCCAGTCACGCAGTTGGAGCCAACAGGAAATGGGTTCATCGTGCATACGGAATCTGCCAGCTACCACGGCGATAAAGTCCTACTGTCCGCTGGTGCTTGGAATGGTTCGCTCCTGGACTCATTGGGCTTGTCCATCCCTCTCACGCCTACACGTAAAACAGTCGCCTGGTTTGGTGCAGATGAGAGCAAGTACAGTGCGGATGGCTTCCCCGCCTTCATCTTTCGCCTCCATGACTCCATGTTCTACGGATTTCCCAGCTTTGATGGCAATGGTGTAAAAATCGGACGCCATGACGGAGGACAAGCCATCGATCCTGATAAACTGGAACGTACCTTTGGCACCTATTTGTCAGACGAAGGAGATGTTCGTTCTTTTTTGGAGGCGTATATGCCTGGGGCAGCCGGACCGTTGCGACAGGGCAAGGTATGCATCTACACCATGACACCGGATGAGCATTTCGTCATTGACCGTCATCCTGAACACCCACAGCTTGTATTTGCAGCAGGCTTTTCCGGGCACGGTTTTAAATTCGCCAGTGCGATCGGGGAAGCGACCAGCCAACTGCTCGTTGAGGGATCATCTGCCCTTGACCTGGCTATGTTTTCTTGGAAGCGATTCTCCTGAACACACACGAATGAGTGAAAAAAGCCTCTCGCCGCATTTATGGCAGGAGGCTTTTGTTCGTTTTACCACTCCCAAGACAAAGAACCGATCTGCGCTGTAACTCGGCTGCTCGCTTGTATGGGAAGTCCGGAAGCTCGCATGGTGGAACGACGGTTGTCGTAGGGAAACAGGTAGGCGAAACCAGGCCGAGTCGCCTGATTGACCAGATAGGCAGACCTCATTGCTCCCGCTCGTCGTTGTTCATTCAAAAATGCTACCATCTCACTCGCTCGTTTGATCCCGGCACCATGCCCGTAATACAAGCCATTGCCGAGCACGACTGCATTTTCTCCTTGCCACTGAGGTGTCGCGCGATCGTAATCAGGATTGGCAAAATAAATCACATCGCCAGGCAAGAAGGTATTTGTCCTCAATGTTTGCAAGTCCAGATCCTGATCGTACCGCCAGTCATAAAGCAAAATGTCCGCAAACATTCTCTCAAAATCAGGTAAACGAATGGACTGTAGGACTGCATGATAAATAATAACGACCATCGCCGTAGCGCATTCCGTGGCGTATTTTTGGCCCTCACGAAAAATATTGATAATCCCGCTGGATGGCAGCACTCCCGGTCGCAAGCGGAATCCGCCCTGGTCTGTTCGAATCCAGTAAGCTGGATTGGCACGAGATTCTTCAAAAGTAGAAAAGGCCAGGCCGCTTTCGTTCAGTGCCAAGGCAGACCTCACCAGATGATCGCGCATTTTCAGCTCAAATTGCAGGAGATCAGGAGTCGGATATTCAAATACTTCCTCACTTCGTGCCATAATCGCTAACGTTTCACGCTGTACCGGATTTAATCCCCATTCCGCTGCCAACGAGGCGGGATTAGCTGGTCTCCCCGCTATGACGATCATATACAACCTCCCCTTCACACACTGTCCTTCTTATTTGTATGCGAATGCCCATGTCCTAGTGATCGAGTAAGAAAAACCATGAGTCAACATAGTGGGGGAGAAGAAAAAGCACAGTTCTCTTCGACTCTGACACGCCAGCAGGGGGGATTCACTGGACGTCTCCACTACAAAAAGGGGACCGTCGAGCCAAAGCCACCCTACGGGCGGAAGATTCTCAAGGGAGAAGTGTTCGACAAGCGTGGTCTCCTTTTTGTAGCGGAGACTGGGTAGGCGTTGTCAAGGTCTACGAGCCCTGTGCTTTTTCTTCTCACTAGCCTTGTTCGTGGATCGGTACCTTCTAACTAAAAATCCCCCGCCTGATTGACCAGACGAGGGATTTCCTTTTTAGCCTTGTGCTTGCTTGACTGCATGTGCTGTCGGAGCCGGGACGTGCTTTAAACGAGAGAACATGTAGCAGCCGGCAATGACGATCAGACTGCCGAGCAATTGGATGATGGTCATACGCTCCCCGAGCAACAGAAATGCGAGAATGGCCGTAAAAATAGGATTGAAATTGAGGAACATACCCGCTGAGGTAGCGCCCACCTTTTGTACACCGATATTCCACAACACCATGCTAACGACAGTCGCCATTACACCAACGTAGAACAACGACAGCCAGAACGTCCAGTCTGTGTTGCTAATTGTAAATGTGGTGACATTAAAGGGCAGCATCAACGCGACACCGAAAATCCCCGAGTACAGTGTGGACATCATCGGCGAGACCGTCTTCATCGCCCAACGCCCGCATACGGAGTAAATCCCCCACATGGCGACAGCGGCAAGCATCCACAAATCGCCCGTGTTAAAGTGCAATTGAGACAAGTGTACGATGTCTCCTTTTGTCATCACCACAAGCACACCCGCGAACGAGACAAGCATCGCGACAATCTGCAACGGTCGAATTTTTTCGCCCACCAGCAAAAAAGAAAAAATCGCGATCGAAACCGGATTCAACGTGGACAAAAGGCCGACATTGGTCGCATCTGTCCGTTCGAGTGCCCAGAACATGAATAAATTAAATAGTGCTACGCCGGTCACTCCCATCACTATCAAAGGAAGAAGTGCTTCGCGCGTTGGAAAAATCCGTTTTTCGCGCATCCAAACAACCGGCAACAAGCAAACAACTGCAATGAGCCAGCGCAAATTGGTCAGCGTCAAAGAAGACGCGTGCCCGACTAGAAATTTACCGACAACGAAGTTTCCTCCCCAAAGGAAGCTGGTACAGAGTAATAGGACGATATACAGCGGTCTCATGGTGCCTCCTGCCAAGATGATAGAGTTGTGGAGCAATTATTTGTCCTCTATCATACACCTTCCTCCAGCATTTGGGGGGTCATGTTGCACTTTCCATTTTTATCCTTCGAAAAACCTTCCTTCACACAGCCAGCCACGACATGATCACCGGCAGTAAAGTAAACGCCCACACCACCGTAATCATCGCTCCGGCGATCACAGCCAAGGTCGCACTGCTTCCTTCTGTTTCTCCACGTTCAAACGCTTTTACCATCCCCAACGCATGTGCGCCCATTCCATACATCAAGCCGATGGAGACAGGATGGCGGAGCTTCATCCTCTTGATGATTTTGGGAGCCAAAAAAACGCCAGCAAAGCTGGTCAGCATACCGAATACCGCCGTCATCGTAGGCATTCCGCCAATCGCCTCGGTTACGCTCACCGCAATCGGCAGTGTAATCGAGCGAGGAATGACGCTAATCGCCGCTTCTTTTCCCAAACCGACCAGCATCGTCGTGGAGACACCTGCAATGATGGCAATGAAGGAACCCGTAGCCAGACTCGTCAATATCATCCGGCGATGCGCCATTAAAACCGACCAATTTCGGTACAGCGGAACCGCGAACGCCACTGTGACTACGCTCATCATCTCACTAATGAGCGAGGTCGATTCACTGTATACCTGATAAGGAATGCCTGCGATAAGCAAAAACAGAATCAAACCAATCGGCGCCAATATGGCCGGAGAAAACAGCAGAGACGGTCTTTTCTTGTTAAACCGTTTTGCTGCATAGAAGAAAACGAGTGTCAGGAGCACGCTAGACGTTTTCCACAGGATCATGCTGTTTCACCTCTCCACGATTGAACATCCGCTCAGCAATAACGCCTGTCGAAATCATCACAAGCGCACAACCGCTTACGACAACCACAAGCACCAGCAATCCTTGTACTCCTAATAACCATGGATATTGCATCATCCCGACCAGCGATGGTACGAAAAACAGGATCATCTGCGAGAATAACAGAGTCGCCCCTGCTTCCACCCACTGTAGACGAATCAAGCCGGTATATAGACAAATGAACAAAAGCGCGAGTCCGATCAGACTGCCGGGAACAGGTAGGTGAAAAAACGAGGTCACCCATTTCCCAAGCCAGGTGAAGCCGAACAATAGCAAAACTTGTGCAATGATGGAGAACCATCTTTTCATCGAGACCACCCCGGTTCCTCTACAAAGGTTGTTCAAAAAGTCACCTTTTGAACGAGTTACCTTCATTCTAAATCGTCTCGATTCCATTCGTACAATACATAAAAATCATCAATTCTATTCCATTTGGTTATGGATGTACATTTTCTCTACAAACAAAATGAAAGCCTTTGTCGCATGCGATAAATACCCTTCTTTTCGATAAATCAACGCATACTGCCAGTCAATCACCGGGTAGGAAATATTGACGGTGTGCAATTGTCCGTTGTTCAAGCGTCTCACGATGGAGCGAGGAACGAGTGAAATCCCCAGTTGGGTCGCCACCATTTCTCCGACAAAATCCCATAAAGAGCTCATATAAGCGACTTTCGGTTCAAAGCCGGACAGCTTGCACGCTTGGCGCACCACATCATGCATCGCGTACTCTTCGGTAAACAAAATGAAAGCCTCGTCCTTGAGCTGTTCCAGACTCACCTCATCGACTCCCGCGAGCCAATGCTCCCGATGAACGATCGCGACGAGGTCCTCTGCGAGCAAGGGAACCGCCACAAATTTCTCCTGATCCGTTGGAAGAACGGTTAATGCTACATCGATGCTTCCTTGTTCCATTTGGATTTCAAGCAGTTTGGCGCTGTATTCCTTCATCTCGATATCGATGCCTGGATACTGCTTTTTAAACAAGGCGATCACATTCGGCAAGAGAAAAGAACCCACGGTCGGCATCATGCCCAGTTTGACCCGACCACGCTCGACATTTCGCAATTCTGCAATCGACGACGACATGCCCTCCATCAGCTGCAACACTTTGGTCGCATAGCTGTAGACCATTTCCCCTGCGTCTGTCAGATCCATTTTCCGCTCTGTCCGATCCAGCAGAACAACCTCCAGCTCTTCTTCCAATGCCTTGATCATTTTGCTGATAGAAGGCTGAGAGACGTGGAGAGATTGCGCGGCCTTCGTAAAGTTTTTATGTTTGACTACTTCCACAAAGTATTGCAGCTGTCGAATATCCATAGGTGTCCTCCGTCTTCGTCCACTCTAAATCGTTAGCTACAGATTACCACAGGCGAGAGTACGCGAAAAAGCCAGGTACGCAGTCGCGCCCTGGCTTTTCCTCCAGCGTGAGTTACTTCACGGCTACTTGTATTTTTACGACTTTTCCATTATACGTAGCCGCAATTGTTGCGCGACCTGCTTTCACAGCCGTGATCTTGCCATCCGCTACAGTCACAACGGAACTATTCGTGGAGATCCAATCTGCATCGATTGTGACATCGACCTTGGTTTTGTCGGTATAGACAGCAGATACCTTCAAGTCTTTTGATTCGCCGACTTTGAACGTGGCCTTTTTCGTGTCCAATTCCAGATTGGAGATGACAGCAGACTCTACAGGGATCGAGATCGTTTTTCCACCGTAAGTTGCTTTGATTTTCGCTTTGCCCGAGCCTACAGTCGTCACGACCCCGTTTTCAACTGTGGCGACTTTTTCATCGTCGGATGTCCACTTGGCTTTGCTTGTTACATCTACTTTTTCTTTGGTAGACAAAGTAGCCCACAGCGTAACCGACTGGGTAGTGTTTAGACGCAGATACATTTTTTTCTTATCACTGTCCAGCTTGGAGACGACATCCACCTCTACTGGAATGGATACGCTTTTTCCACCGTACTTCATTTTGATCTTCGCTTTGCCCGAGCCTACTGCCGTAACCAATCCATTCGTTACCGTTACGATTTCCGTATCATCGCTTTCCCACTCCGCATGAGCCGTTACATCAGCGGTAGACTTGTCAGAGAAGGTTGCTGTTGCGTTTACCTGTTTCGTGCCTCCCACGCTGAGAGCCAGTTTCTTCTGGTCAGCAGTGAGCTTGGAAATCACATCGATTTCAACAGGGACATTCACACTTTTGCCCCCGAAGCTTGCTTTCACTCTTGTTTTACCGGAACTTACTGCTGTTACCAAGCCTTTTTCAACGCTGGCGATGTCACTGTCGGAGGAAGTCCACTCTGCTTGCTGTGTGACGTCTTCCGTTGTTTTATCCGTGTATTGCACGCGGACGGTCAACTGCTGCGTCCCCGCTTTTTTCAATTTTACTGTCTTTGTATCAATCACAAGCTTGGAAATTTTCTTCTGCGTACTTGTCGTCACGGAATTTGCCAATGCTGGCACTTGGCCGACACTAGAAAAGATCAGCCCAACTGTAACAGCCGCAGCGAGCATACCTTTTTTCCAGTTTCTCATGCTCACATCTCCCTCTCCTTTTCCTCTCTACTTTTCCACCATTTTCTATATCGGTAAAAAGCCTTACTTGTTGAATACAAAATGCCGAAGAAAGTCATGATTCTTCTGCCCATGTCCCTGCCAAGGGAGCAAAGTGCTGCATCGCCAAAGCACCTGCTCCCATCACAATCGCTTCCCCCTTCAATTCGGAAGGAATTACGCGAAATTTCCCCTTGAATGGCTCCCAGATCACTTGATCGCTATGCTCCTCGACCAAATCAATGATTTCGCGATAATTCTCCACCAAATCACCGCTTATAATCACAGTATCTGGATTGTACATGCATACAATATTGTTAATCGTGATTCCGAGATACAACGCAGTACGGGAGACGATTTCCTTCGCCCAGCGCTCTTCATTTCTCGCTGCCGCGAACACCTGACGGACATCACTGACATCCTTCACCCGACGCGCTTCTATGATCAATGAATTTTCGTCTATGTATGTTTGCAGGCATCCACGCTTTCCACATTCGCACAGATTCCCATTCGGATCGAGCGTCGTATGACCCAGCTCTCCTGCACTATTGGAGCCCCCGCGAAACACTTCGCCATTGATAATCAACGCAGAACCGATACCAGTGCCGATGCCGATCAAGGCTGTCTTGTTCGAGCCTTTAGCAGATCCGTACAAGTACTCCGAGAGGATTTTCACCTTCAAATCGTTGTCGATAACCGTTTTGATTTGCAGCCTTTTTTCAATCAGGCTGGCAAACGCTACGTCATTCCACTCCAGCGTAGTGGAAAGCTGAACAATCCCTCGCTCATAATTGATTACCCCTGGCATCCCAATGCCAATCCCGACCACTTTTTCTAACGGAATGCCTGTCTGTTTGAGTATCCCTTCTATTTCGTTGCAAATCAGTTCAGCCGTCTCTTCCGGTGTAGAATCCTGTGTTTTATGATCCATCCGGTGCTGTGCAATAATCGCTTCGCTAAAGTCCATGATTCCAAATCTGATGCGCTTTTTTGCCATGTCCACGCCAATTGTATAAATGGCCCCCGGCTCGATGTCGAGCATGATTGCCTTTCTGCCCACACCAGATGAGGTCAGCTCCGTCTCTCGAATCAGTCCTTCTTCGCACAGCTCACTGACAAATCTGCCAATCGATGTGGCACTCATCCGTGTAATTTTGGCGATTTCTGCACGCGATATCGGTCTCTGCTTTTTGATAATGTCGAGGATCATTTGTTTGTTATGCTGCTTGGTCACGTCCTGATCTTGCTTCATGATTTTTTTCATCATACAAAACTCCCATCTTGCTTGAATTCCCGGTAGCATTCCTGCGCGATTATTCTCACACTACCTGTCGCCATTTATTACGTCAACTGGGCCAAACAAAAACCATCCGAATCTCCTCGGATGGTTTCTATGTTGCTATCACTTGTTGTTGTTCAAATCATACGGTGTCTCTTGGTAAACGTAATAGTTTAACCAGTTGGAGAACAGCAAATTCGCATGCGCGCGCCAGGTGACGATAGGATCGCGACTTGGATCGTCCTTTGGATAGTAATTACGCGGAACAGCAATGTCCAAGCCTTTGTTCACATCCCGCTGGTACTCATCTTGCAAAGTGGTCGGATCGTACTCAGAATGTCCAGTCACGAAAATTTGTCTGCCATCCCTCGTCGCTGCGATGTAAACCCCTGCTTCATCAGACTCGGACAAAATCTCCAGCTCTGACACTTGCTCAATGTCTTCCCTGCGGTTTTCGGTATGCCGCGAATGCGGAATGTGGAAGTAGTTATCAAATCCGCGGAACAGCTTCACATTTTGCTTATTGAGTGTATGAGGGAAGATTCCGAACATTTTTTCTGACAAAGGATGCTTTGGAACGCCAAAGTGGTGGTAAAGACCGGCTTGTGCTCCCCAACAAATATGCAGTGTCGAAGTGACGTTCTCCATTTTCCAATCGAGGATTTTTGTCAGCTCCTGCCAATACGTGACGTCTGTGAACTCGAGCTGTTCCACAGGCGCTCCGGTGATGATCATGCCATCAAATCGCTGGTCACAGATCTCCTCAAACGTTTGATAAAACATCGACAAATGTTCTTCCGACGTATTTTTGGACGTATGGCTGGACATGTGCAAAAGCACGATTTCCACCTGTAACGGCGTATTTCCCAGGAGGCGGAGCAACTGTGTTTCCGTTGTTTCCTTCACTGGCATGAGGTTGAGAATGACGATCCTGAGCGGTCGTATGTCCTGTGTGAAGGCACGGCTATCCTTCATCACAAAAATATTTTCTTGGGCGAGTATTTCCGTTGCAGGCAATTCGTCGGGCAATTTGATTGGCATAAAGATCCCCCTTTCCATCCTTTGAACACAGGTAGAAAAACAATATCCGACAAATTCGACAAAAATACTAGCCTTCCTGCCAAATCCACAGGGGAAAAATTAGAAAACTTGGCTACGCCAAGCTTTGGGCGTGGCCTTAGTTGCACTTTCCGATAGTAGAAAAAATCCCCTTGCAAGCAAGTTGCAAGAGGTCTCTTCCTTATATCCAGCCGCGCGCTTCCATCGCCTCAGTAATTCGCAAAAGCGAGATCATATAGGCTCCCGTGCGCAAGTCTACCTTGTATTGATCAGAGAGTTCTTTTACAGCGCGATAGGCGTTAATCATTGTCGTTTGCAGCTTTTCGTTTACCTCCTGCTCGGACCAGTAGTAATTCATCAGGTTTTGCACCCATTCAAAATATGAAACCGTTACGCCACCTGCATTGGCGAGAATATCTGGGATCACGGTAATCCCCTTTTCCCGCAAAATAGCGTCAGCATCCGGTGTAGTAGGTCCGTTTGCCGCTTCTGCAATCCACTTGGCCTGAATGCTGTGGGCATTCGCTGCTGTAATGACATTTTCCAACGCGGCCGGGATCAGAATATCCACTTCCAGCTCCAACAGCTGTTCGTTGGAGATGACCGTACCACCTACGTACTCCAAAATAGTGGCGTTGTCTTTTAACTGTCCTACCTTTTCTATGTCCAAGCCAGCAGCATCATAAATACCGCCGCGTGAATCACTGACCGCAATGATTTTAAAGCCCAACTCTGTTAAAAGTCTGGCAGCAATTCTTCCCGCGTTGCCAAAGCCTTGGATAGCCACGGTAGTTTGCTCCGGCGGGCGTCCAGAATCTTTTAGCGCCTCCAATATCGTAAAGACACATCCACGGGCAGTCGCTTCGTTTCTCCCTTTGGAGCCGCCGATACTGAGTGGCTTTCCCGTGATGACCCCCGGAGAATAAGTGCCTTTTAATCTGCTGTACGTATCCATCATCCACCCCATGATCTGTGGGGTCGTATACACATCAGGCGCAGGTATGTCTGTCTCAGGTCCGACAATATCAGCAATGGCTTCCATGAAGCCCCGGCTGACTCGTTCCAGCTCATTTTTACTGAATTCGTGGGGATCACATATGACGCCGCCTTTTCCGCCGCCATAAGGAAGACCAACTACGCCACATTTGAAAGACATCCACATGGAGAGCGCCTTGACTTCATCCATCGTCACATCCGGATGAAAGCGAATCCCTCCCTTGGTCGGTCCTACCGCGTCATTATGCTGAGATCGGTAGCCTTCAAAGACACGTACGCTGCCATCATCCATCTTGACAGGAAAGCTGACGGCCAATACTCGTTTGGGTCGCTTTAAAATTTCTACAGCATCGCTCCGCAATTCCAACAATGCCGCTGCTGCATCAATCTGTTTCTGCACAATTTCGTATGGATTTAGGTTTTCTTTCTCTACAGTATTTAGCATCTCTCTTCCTCCCCAATACATTTCACAAGCGTTTTCTACATCACCTTGGCACAGAGCTAAAAGATGAATGGAGTAATTATATACGATGTATGTAAATTCAGACAATTCATTTTCAAAACAAAAAAACGCCTGATGCACTCTTCGCGACACATCAGACGTTTTTCTCCTATTTTTTCAAATACGCCTTCATCAGCTTTGCTTTCGTCTCCCACATCTCTTCACTGATGTGCAGACGGTAATGCTCCGGATTCAGCATGCGCAAGTATTCAGGCCAGAACAGCTTGAGTTGCTCACGGTGGTAGTTGCGAATCTCTTGGAGGGTCGGCAGTTCATATACCAGTTCTCCATTCACAAATACCGGAACGAGCAGCGACTCAGCCTGATAGTTTTCCAAATGCTTGCTCAAATACGTATGGCTCGGATGGAACAAATGGAGAGGTGCTCCATCTTCAACTGCTTTTTCATACGGGAAGCACATGTAGTCAGCAATCGCTTTGCCTGTTTCCGGATCAATCAATCGGTACATATCTTTGATGCCCGGCGTTGTGACTTTTTCCGGATTCCCGGAGATTTTGATGGTCGGCTGATATTCTCCGTTCGCGCCTTCACGCGCCACCAGCTTGTATACGCCTCCGAGCGTCGGCTGATCCGCTGCCGTGATGAGTTGTGTTCCTACTCCCCAGCTATTTACGCGCGCTCCCTGTACCTTCAGGTTCATAATCGTGTGCTCATCGAGATCGTTGGAAGCGACAATTTGCACATCGGTCATACCTGCCTTATCAAGCATTTCACGGGTTTTGCAGGACAAGTAAGTCAAGTCACCACTGTCCAGCCGCACCGCTGCCAGCTTTTTGCCCTCTTTTTCCAGGCGTTTTCCGACCTTTATCGCATGAGGTACGCCGCTTTTAAGCGTATCGTAAGTGTCGACCAATAAGGTTACCTGCCCTGGTAGAGCTGCTGCGAAGCGCTCAAATGCTTCCTCCTCGCTCTCAAAGCTCTGTACCCATGAGTGAGCGTGCGTTCCTTTTGTCGGAATGCCAAACATTTTCCCTGCCAGCATGTTCGAGGTCGCGTCGAAGCCAGCCAAATAAGCTGCACGCGTCCCCCACAGCGCAGCATCTGCCTCCTGCGCCCTTCTTGTTCCGAACTCCATAAGAACATCATTGCCTGCCACATTTTTAATCCGTGAGGCTTTGGTCGCAATCAGCGTCTGGTAGTTCATGTAGTTCAACAGGGCCGTCTCAACCAGCTGTGCCTCCATGACACGCCCCTCTACGCGAATCAGCGGCTCGTTCGGGAAAACCACGGTTCCTTCCTTGACGGAGTAGAGCGAGCCTTTAAAACGAAGCTGGCGCAGCTCTTCCAAAAACTTCGGATCGTAGTTCTCTTCTTGCTCACTCAAATACTTCAAATCGCTTTCTTCAAAGCGCAAATTTTTTATATAGGAAACAATTCGTTCCAATCCGGCAGAAACGGCGTATCCGTTTCCAAAAGGCAGCTTGCGGAAAAATGCTTCGAAAACGACCTTCTGATTGTGTGTTCCGTTCACCCAATGGGCGTACATCATGTTTATTTGATATTTATCTGTGTGTAGTGCCACACCAAATGATTGCATGTCACTGAGGCCTCCTGTGTATTCCTTTCTATCATCATACCAGAAGCGTCCGCTGGTGCCCATCCGCTGTGGAGGATATTAGGGAATATGATATAGTAATGGGATAAAAAGAGAAGCAAACGTACAGGCTGGGAGTGAGTATAGGGTGGACAGAAGAATCGTTTCTATTAGTAAAGGGTTGCCAAAAAATACTATGTACAACGGCAAAGAGTTTCTCTCCGGCATTTGGAAGGATGAAGCAGACGAGCTCGTTGTCCGTTCCGAGAAAATCGATGACGACGATATCGCAAACCCACAGTATCACGGCGGCCCGGACCGCGTCGTCTGTGCGTATCCTTTTGAACATTATTCCCATTGGGAGAAGTTATTCGGCCAACCTCTGACCAATGCGGCATTCGGAGAAAATCTCACTCTCGCTGGCATGACCGAAGAACAGGTCGGCATCGGAGATGTGTATCTATTCGGAGATACGATCCTGCAAGTGACCCAAGGCAGATTTCCTTGTGCGACCATTAATAAGCGAAACAACAATAACCAATTGCTCAAAGCGGTGGTGGAGATGGGCTATACGGGCTATTTCTTCCGCGTCTTGCAGGAAGGAACCATCAAGCCAGACTCACAGATTACCCAAATCTCTGCTCATCCGAAGAAAGTCAGCGTGGCTTCTATCCACCACTTGTACTTCCACGACAAGTCACCGTCCCAAGAGACGATAAAGCGTATGCTAGAGGTAGAGGAATTGGCCCTGCCTTGGCGAAAAAAACTACTGGAAAAGCAACAGCAATAGCGAAAGGAACGTCTCATGCGAATTAATAAATTCATCAGTGAAACCGGCATTTGCTCACGTAGAGAAGCCGATAAATTAATCGAGACCAAGCGCGTGACGATCAACGGCCAACTCGCGGAACTAGGGAGTACGGTTGCGTCAGGGGATGACGTGCGCATTGATGGACAACCGCTCGGTACCAAAAAGAAAGACGTCTACATCGTCTTGAACAAGCCTGTCGGAATTACGTGTACAACTGAACTGCACATCAAAGGCAACATCATCGATTTCGTGAATCACCCGGAGCGGATTTTTCCAATCGGGCGTCTGGATAAAGATTCGCAAGGGCTCATCCTGTTAACCAATGACGGGGATATCGTAAACAAAATTTTGCGTGCAGAGAACAATCATGACAAAGAGTACATCGTCACCGTAGATAAGCCCATCACGGCAAATTTCTTGCACGGAATGGCAAACGGCGTACGCATTCTCGGAACGACCACCAAACCTTGCAAAGTAACGAGAGTCAGTGATCGCGTCTTCAATATCGTGCTGACGCAAGGGCTGAATCGGCAAATCAGACGGATGTGCCAGGCTTTCGGTTATCAGGTTCGAAAACTAGAGCGAGTACGCATCATGAACATTCCACTGGGGAATTTAAAGCTAGGACAATGGCGCAATCTGACAGCCAAGGAATTGACTGATCTGAACAAAAGCTTGTGAAATAGAGACGGGAAGGAGTCTGTATAATGACTCCTTCCCGTCTTTTATAACAGCCCACCATTATTTTCTTTGGTCAGCATACTCGAATCATTTGCTATCCATTCCCAATCCTGTTATGCTAGTAGAGAATTATTTTTGTTCGAAGCAACGGATAGCGTAAAATTTCGTCTTGATGATCCTGAGAGCAAGGATAGTATTATATGTGTGTTTTCACACTAGGAGGCAACAATAATGGAACAAGGTACAGTAAAATGGTTTAACGCAGAAAAAGGTTTTGGTTTTATTGAGCGCGACGGTAAAGAAGACGTATTTGTTCACTTCTCTGCTATCCAAGGCGACGGTTTCAAATCCCTTGACGAAGGTCAAAAGGTTACTTTTGACGTAGAACAAGGCCAACGCGGACCACAAGCTACTAACGTTCAAAAAGTTTAATATATCCACAAACAAAAAAACAGACTCCAGTAATGGGGTCTGTTTTTTTTGTTGTCTTACCGATTATTCGACCGTAGGCAGTCTGGAACGTTGAATATCCGTAATTTGCCCCCGTGCTACACGCAGCAGCCCTTCTTTTTCCATCTTCTTTAGTGTCCGGCTAATCACTTCACGAGCAGTCCCCAGTTCAATTGCTAATAGGTCATGCGTAATCGCAAGCGTATCATTCTCCGCACTTGTATGCTCGATCAAATATTCGGAAATCCGAACCCGAATGGATTTAAAGTTAATGTCGTCAATCAAGTTCGACATGATAATCAATCGACGCGCAAATGATTGAAAAATATACTGGCGAAAGCCTTGGTGCTTCTCGATCCATTTTTTATAAATCTTCGTCGGGACGTTCAAGACCAGACTCGGCTTCTCTACACAAGCAGAGGCTTCATACACCGTTTCTCCCAATATGCTAGACGCGATGAGCGGGCAGCACTCGCCAGCCGTTAACCTGTACAACGTAACCTCTCTACCATCGCTGCTCAGTTTGAAAATGCGAACCAGTCCATCTAAGATCAATGGCGCATTCTCCAAAAACTCGCCTTCATCAATCGTAAAGTTGGCTGGAACCGTAGTAACGGAGATTCCCTCCTCCTGCCACTCTTCTGGAGTCAATTCCGCCAGACTTGAAAAACGGGCAAGGACTTCCGCAATCTGATCCTTTTGCATATGGACGAAGAACCTCCTTGTGAAAAAAATAACTTGGTGACAAAGTCACAGATTACCGATACAGATTTTTATTATTATTGCACTCAAGAGGAACGAACACAAGAACACCTGTTTAATCAGAAATCGCTTCGTTAACACTAACGAACGATCATCATGAAACGAAGGAGATGTATGTAAATGAGTACTTTTGTATTGGTTCATGGAGCTTGCCAAGGGGAATGGGTATGGGAAAAAGTAAAACCTGAGCTGGAAGCATTGGGACACAAGGTCGCGACATTGGACTTGCCTGGAAGTGGACAAGACATGACACCTCCTCAGCAGGTGACACTGGATCTCTACGTAGAGAAAGTATCTGACCTGATCAAGCAACAAAACGAAAAAGTAATCCTTGTCGGACACAGCATGGGTGGCGTCGTCATTACGCAAACAGCTGAAAAAGTACATGACAAAATTGATAAGCTCGTCTACCTTTGCGCATTCTTGCCGAAAAACGGGGAAAGCCTCATAAGCAAGTCAGAAGGAGAAAAAGGCCCTGAATTCGAATTGAATGAAGCCGATATGACACTGGCTCCTAAGCTAGAGACTGTGGAACAAACGTTTTTCAATGCCGTAGAGGATGAGGCATTGAAGCTGGCGTCGATGAAGCGTTGCCGTCCGCAAGCGCTGGCTCCGTTTACACAACCAGTGCAAATTACCGAGGAGAAATTCGGAAGTGTAGACCGAATTTATATTGAAACAACTTTAGACAATGCGATCCCAATCGATTTCCAACGCAGAATGAACACAGAAACACCTTGCAGCAAAGTCATTACACTAGAAGCCGATCATGCGCCTTTCTTGTCGAAACCAGAAGAGCTGGTGAATCATCTTGATCAAGTAAGCAAATCATAAGGTAAGGAAAACAAGGCTGTCGACCATCATGTCGGCAGCCTTTCTTCATTCCTTACTATCCAACAGGCGAACCGTACGGACGAGCCTTTGCAATCCATCCCGCAGCTGTTGTTCATTTAAATAAGAATAACTGATGCGTATCCAAGAGCTTAACTCTCGCAGCGGGTCACAGATCGCACCGGGCACAAACGTTATGGATTGCTCTATACATTTGCCCAGAAGACTTTCCATTGGGACGGAATCAGGCAGCTTCACCCATAAATTAAAGCCTCCTGGTGGGCTAGACCACTCCCAGTCAGTGACGGACAGCTCTTCTTCCATGATATCCCGGCGAATGGCCAGCGCAATCCGCAGCTTCGCCAAATGCTGCTGCATCCGTTCGGAGAAGAAATAATGCAAAAAAATCTTTTGATTCAACAATGGCGCTCCGCTATCGGACAATGATTTCGCTTGCAGCAAATAGTTCATGATAGATGGACGGCATGCCACAGTCGCAATACTCAGCCCAGGTGCGATGTACTTGCTAAAGCTACGCAGATAGATGACATAGCCTGCTGTATCGTAAGAAAAAAACGGCAGTGGCGGCTCATCGCCGAAGTAAATGTCACGGCACGGATCATCCTCTACGATCAGACACTGATACTTCGCAGCCAGCTCCACTAGTCTCTTCCGTTGTTCAGCGGGAACCGTATAGCCGGTCGGATTGTGGTAGGTCGGATTGAGATAAAACAGGCGCGGTTTTTCTTTTTGCATCAACTGTTCAATCTGCTCCAAATCATATCCATGCGGCTCGATCTCGATGGGAATCATTTTGGCGCCCTGTCTTCTGAATACATCGATGGCAGGACTGTAAGTGGGTCTCTCCAGCAACACGACATCACGCGGCTTTACAAGGACTCTGGCAACCAAATCAATCGCTTCCTGCGAACCAGATGTGATCATCAGCTCATCGGGTGACAGGTGAAAATGATAACGGCTGACATAATAGCTGCTCAGTGCTTCCCGTAGCTCCTGATCTCCCTGTGTGGTTGAGTAGGTGCCCAGCACCTTTGGATACAAATCAAACACTTTTTTCACGTACTCGGAAAAATAAAGATTGGGCAATAAATTCGGATCGATCAATGCTTTAGAAAATTGATAAGTCGCCTGCACCTGATGAATTTCAGAAAGGTGACTCTTGTGCACGTAGGCAGACACAATTGGATCATTCATCGAATCCACTGGCAGGCTGCTCGGTTGTACATAATACCCCGACTTATCCTTCACATACACGTGCCGGTTTTGTTTTAATAATTGAAATGCTTTAAAAACCGTCAGGCGATGCACATTCAATTCCAACGCCAACGTTCGAACAGAAGGAAGCTTCTCATTTGCCCCCCACTCTTCGCGTCTGATCCGGTCCAGAAGATATTCATACACTTGTTCGAATAGCTTATCAGAATGACTGTTTGAAAGAGCCTCCCTTTTCATGCAAGCTCACCCCTTTCCCCCATGATAATGGATTGATCTCCTTATCTGTTCTATTCCATTTCATCTGTTCTATTCCCTTCCCTTTATGATGAGGAAAAGGGAGGAATCATAATGGTACTGCTTAATTATGTGGTCATGTGCTTGATATTCGGAACGACGTTTTTGGCAATCAAAGTCGGGATCGATGCGGGTGCGCCGCCGTTTTTCTCAGGAGGACTTCGGTTCTTTCTGGCAGGTGTGATATTGTTTTCATTCATGCTCTGGAAAAAACAGGCGCGACTATCACTGCTGCTTCATAAAGAAATGTTCCTTACCGGAATTGGTTTGACGTTTGGGACATTTGCCCCCTTGTATTGGGCGGAGCAGCATGTAAGTTCAGGAATTGCAGCGATCTTATCTGCAACAGCGCCTCTCATGGTGATGCTGCTTCAGACAAGTATTACTCGGCAAAAGCTCCCCGGTATTGCGTGGGCGGGTTGCTTGGTTGCCTTTGTCGGTGTCTTTTTGCTGATTTTACCCGGTGTGACCATCTCATTCAGTCTCCTTTGGCTTACAGGGTGCATGGCAGTCATATTCGGACAAATCTTTTATTCTGCTGGTGCTGTTTACTCTCGACGTGTCATCCAGCGGTTTCAAGATACTTCCCCCATCGCTTTGAATGCAGCTCAGATGATGTATGGAGGAGCGATGCTGCTTGTTTTATCGTTATTTACGGAGCAAGTGCATATCGAATCGATGCTCACGGCTAATGCGATCCTCTCGCTCCTGTACTTGGTCTTCGTTGGCTCCATGATGGGACACACCATCTTTTATTGGCTCGTAGCCAAAACCAACCCTGTGTTTCCCTCTACGTGGCTCTATATCTCTCCGTTGATTGCCTTAAGCTTGGGCGTCATCCTATACAACGAGCCGCTTTATCTCCTGTCGTTGGCAGGGGGGATTACGATTATTGTCGGGATTATCTTGATTAATATGGATGGCTTGAAGCAGTTGATGGGTAAAAAGGCAAACAAGCTACGAGACGTAAGCCATTCATGAAAAAGAAGGAGTACCACAAGAAAGCTTAGCGCTTTGTGGTACTCCTCTATTTTATCTACGATTATTTGATTTCGCTGATCTGCTTAGCGATATTGATCAGCTCGTCTTTTGATACAACATCCTCGCCTGCACGCACAGAGTATTTCAGTTTGGTCCCATTTTTTACCCAGGTGATCCAATGGAAATTAGAAGTGTGCGTCGTGAGAACCGCTTCATTGTTGCCAATCATGATTTTTTCCATTGCCTCTGCGTTTGTTCCCGCTTTGCCTCCGTCAGCTATGCGTACCTCTACCCTTACTCTGCCTTTCTCAGACTTATAGGCGACACTGGTAAAATCGTACTTGTTGCTTGACGGAATTTCTGTAAAAGCGTATTCTTTGTTTTCTTTTATCGCTTTTGCTTTCAGTGCTTCGAGATCCACTTCGTACTCGAAGTTTTCCTCATAGTGTACGTCACCTTCATCCAAACGGAATCCTCCTGCAAGCTCGGTTGGAAGCGTGAACATCTTCCCTACAACCGGCTCCATCTCCTTCCATGATTTATACGTTAACGGCGTAGACACCATTGTAATATACGGTTGTTTGTATCTTGACCAGGTAATGTTTTTTTGTATTTCTTCCTCTTCTTTTGTCGGCTTAAAGTATATAGCGACTGAGGTTCCAGGCTTCAAGCCATCTATAATTTCATTAACGACTTCATCCTGATACTCATACCTTGCTTGCCTCTCTTCCATTTTCTTTTGTTCCTCTGGAGGCATTTGCTGAATCAGTCGCTGTTGTTCTTGATCGGTATGTTGCGTTACTTCATAGATCACTTCGCCCTTCTCATTTTTCAATTGGATCATTTCTACTCCCGCCCATACGGACGACGCTCCAACCAACATACCTACAGTGACGAGCAAACCGATTTTCTTTTTCACAACTTTCTCCTCCTTGTTTTCCTTGGCACGGATCGCTGCCATGACTTTATGTTTGACATCGACTTTCGGGACTGGCTTCGCTACCAGCATGTCTCGCATGTGCTTAAACGGATTTTTGTCCATTAGCGGCCACCCCTTCCATCGTTGGCAAATAACGTTTGCACTTTTTCAAAACGCGTTCGAATTGCTTGCGCAGGGCTACAGGCTTTTTGTCCATCAGCTCCGCTATTTCCTCGTACTCTCTTTCCTCTAGCACACGCAAAAAAATGAGTGTCCGTTCTTCGGCGGACAGTCGTTTCCAGATGCATTCGAGCGGCTCCCCAAAATAGTTGCTGTCAATGCTCTCCTCGACATAGTTGCGTCCATCCTGATCCCGGTTGTACAAAAAGGGCAACACGCGGCTTAATTTCCTGCGCTTTAACACATTCGCGCAATGGTTGAAAGCGATCCGGTACAGCCATGCGGAAAATGACAGCGAGTACGTATACTGTTCCAGATGCTCGTAGGCACGAAACAGAACTTCCTGGACTGCGTCTTCTGCATCTTGACGGTGACCGAGCATGTGATAGCAGTATGTAAAGATCGGTTGTTGATAGTGATCGATAATGATTTCGTATTGCTCAAGAGAACCAGCTTTTATTTCAATCAGCAGGCGCTCAATCTCTGTTTTTTCCACGGTTTGCCCTCCTCTCACTATGAATAACAATTGGCATCTTTTGTTTGTGACACCTATTTTAGAAATTTTTGGTTTTACGAATAAAAATTCTCTCCAACTAAAAAGGGTACTCCACCCGTCTCGCACGAAAAATCTCGTACTTCCGGTAGGAACACCCTTATTCCATGCTAGTATTCATTTGCTTTTCCGTACGCTTGTCGAATGTCTTGATTCTTTCCCGGGAAATCGACAGCACCTGTCGGCTTCCTCTAGAAATGCTCTCCGTTGGCATAATAGCTTTCTTTTTGATAAGCGACAAATGCCATCTCTACTTCTGGAATGCCAAGAGATAAGACATGCTTGGTCACGATCTGGGCAAACTGGTCACGAACTTCTTGCCCCCGCTCGAACCATGCTACTTCTATAAAAGGAAACGACTCCACGATTTTGCCACCGAAAACGCCTGTCGTTTGCAAGCATTCGATGGTGAAATTGTCTGTGCCGCATTGGCATAGTGCAGCAAGCTCCACTGCAAGCGGTTCGCTAATCGTGGCCATTTGTTCAGCTTGGATGCCTCGAACGATAAGATGTGGCATGATGATCCCTCCTGAAAAGTCCATACTTCTATGCTCTATCTTACCGTTCAAGAGACAAAAAGAGTAGAAAAAACTAGGTCAGCGCTGGGGCACTTCCTTGCTTGTGTATGGCCTCTTGCACCTGCGCTACTTTGTTCCCTTGCTGCAATTGATACATCTGATGGTACCTGCCTTGCTTTTCCATCAAGTCTTCATGCTTTCCTCGCTCTACGATTCTGCCTCGATCCAGTACGAGAATTTGATCCGCATTTTTGATCGTAGACAGGCGGTGAGCAATGATGAAGGTCGTTCTGCCTTTTTTCAACACTTCAAGTGCATTTTGAATAATGCCCTCTGTTTCCGTGTCGATACTGGCAGTCGCTTCATCCAGAATGAGGATAGCCGGGTCAAACGCGAGAGCACGCGCAAACGAAATTAACTGACGCTGCCCAAGAGAAAGGGTGCTGCCCTTTTCAATAACAGGTTCATCGAATCCTTTCGGAAGACTGCGGAACAATTGATCTGCCCCTACATCACACAAGGCTTTCTCCACCTTTTCCGGCGAAATCGACGGATCATCCAGACTCACATTGGAACGAATCGTTCCCGTAAACAAAAACGGGTCCTGCAAAACAATAGCCATGTGCTGGCGAAGCTGCTGTTTGGAAAACGCTTGTACGTTGCGCCCATCAATCATAATCGCTCCACTGTTTACATCATAGAAGCGGAGTAATAGATTGATAATCGAGCTTTTTCCCGAACCCGTGTGACCAACCAGTGCCACTGTCTCACCTGGCCATGCTTCGAATGAGATGTTTTTCAGCACGTATTGGTCGTCTTTGTAGGCAAAAGAAACATCGTCAAAGCGGACATTCCCTTGATAGCAAGGAACCTTTGCAGAATCAACGTCAACGCCCTCTTCATTAAGCAGTTCAAACACACGCGACGCTGCGACGAGAGATTGCTCCAGGTTCGCTAATTGGTTGACGATCTGTGTCATCGGCTGGAACAAGCGATTGAGGTAATCGACGAAAGCGTAGAGGACGCCAAGTGAAAGCAGTGTACCTATCCCAAGGGACGCACCACCGAAATACCAGATGAACAAAACAAACGCGATGTTGCGGATGAATTGAACGAGGTTAAACGAAGCGGTCGCATTGAGTCGTAGCATTTTATTTTGGTAGGTGAACAGCTCTTCGTTCAGTTCGCCGAATTCCCGCATCGTTTCCTTTTCCCTGCGAAACGCCTGAATGATCGGCATCCCTTGGATTGACTCGTTAATCATCCCGTTGATGTCGCTGATGCGTGCCCGAATCACATGGTTGAATCCAGAAGCGTACTTGCGGTACAAGTAAATCCATACGACCATGATTGGCAAAATGACCAGACACACGAGAGCGAGTCGTACATCAAGCAAGAACAGCGCTGCGAAAATACCGATTAAATAAATCCCGCTCGTAATGAAGTTGCCGAGCACATTCGTAAACAGCTCACGGATCGCCTCCGTATCGTTTGTGACACGAGCAACCACCTTCCCGGCAGGAAGATGATCGAAATAATGGATGGGCAATCGTTGAATATGCGCGAACACATCTATGCGCAGTCTCTCAATGACCTGATTCGCTGATTTTTGCCATAAAAACTTTTGTCCATAGTGGAAGAGCGATGCAACTACCAATAATCCGAAATAGAGAGCAGCTAGCGTGAGCAAGCCACTTGTCTCTGGTCGAAAAAATTCAAATATCTCCTGATTGCTTAAGAGCGTTGCCTGGTACTCAGCTCGCTCTGAACCTTTGGCAATGACGAGCTTCCCATCCTTAATCGATCTCTGCCCATCATACGAAATCGCCTGATCTAAGAAATAATAGTCGCGTCCTACCTGCAGAACACGCACTTCCCGACCCGTGCTCTCACCTGCTGCCAAGTGATCCTGTCTTGTGTAATACTTCCCTTTGTATAGCACGGAATTCTCACGCTGTGCCGTCTCATACCAAGGGAATTCGATGCCCATGATGTGCGTATCGATCATTTTTTTTGCCAAAAACGGCCCCGTCAGTTCTGCCCCAACCGAGATGGACAGCATCAATACCGCTAGGAGGATCGTCTTTTTAAATATGGCTGCATAGTGGACTAGCCTTTTCCCTGTCGTCATTCATTCACCCGCTTTCTGTCAGCGTCGCTTCAATCTGTTGTTTCTCGAATTGTTCTTTATACCATCCGCCCAGCTCCAATAGCTGTGCATGCGTACCTTCCTCGACGATTCGACCTTCGTCCATGACGAGAATCCAATCCGCATGCTGGACGGCCGATAAGCGATGTGTGGTGATCAGTGTTGTTTTGCCTGCACGCTCCCGGCGAATATTCGTAATCATCTCCGCTTCGGTTTTGCCATCCACCGCCGACATGGCATCATCGAGAATCAAGATTTCCGGATTGACCAAAAGAGCCCGGGCAATCGATACCCGCTGTTTTTGCCCGCCTGAAAGGGCTACGCCTTTTTCACCCACGAGCGTTTGCAAGCCTTCGGCCAATAGTTGCACATCCCGAGCAAATGCTGCCTGCCTCAACACTTCCTGTAATTCTTCTTCTGTCGCCCCGTTGTTCCCGAACAGGATGTTTTCGCGTACTGTCTTCGAGAACAGAATCTGCTCCTGTGGTACATAACCAATCCAGCTCTTGATGTTATCCAGACTGATCTGTTCTAGCGCCTCTCCCGAAACACTGATGGCTCCCCGTCCTACCGGATATTCGCGAAGCAGCTGTCGCACCAGCGTGGATTTCCCGCTTCCCGTACGTCCGACGATTCCTAGCGTCTGACCCCGACCAAGAGTAAAGGAGACATCGCTTAATTGGTCAACATGCGCAGATGGATAGCGGAATGTCACAGAATCAAACCGAATGACTTCTGGAACTGCCACATGAACCGGTCTGTCGTGATCCGTTACATCGGCTTCGTACGCCAAGGTTTCAGTGACCCGATCCAGCGAGGCACTTCCTCTTTGCATCACATTGATCAATTCACCAATCGCAAACATCGGCCAAATGAGCATTCCGAGATAGACGTTGAACGAGACCAGCTCTCCCATGGTCAGTTCTCTTTGGAAAACGAGGTAGCCACCGTAGATCAAGCCGATCATATAACTGATCCCGACCAATATTTTGACGGTCGGCTCAATCAAGGAATCGACTCTCGCTACATCGATATTTTTTTGAAACACTTCATGCGTTTTTTGGCGAAAGCGCTCCTGATCCGCCATCTCCTGTACATAAGCTCGAATCACGCGAACTCCAGAAACGGATTCCAGCACGCGGTCATTCAGCTCACCGAAGGATGTTTGTGCGGTAGAAAAACGCTCGTGAATCTTTTTCCCATATTGCTTGATGATATAGGCCATGAACGGCAATGGAAGGATCGCCGCTAAGGTGAGCTTCCAACTGATCAAAAAGCCCATCGTCAGCACAATCGCCCCTGTAAAGGATAGCGAATCCACCATCGTCAAAATTCCAAAGCCTGTCGTCATTGAGACAGCCTTGAGGTCATTTGTCGCCCGCGCCATCAAATCTCCCGTGCGATTGCGCTGATAAAACGTTGGCGTCATTCGCAATAAATGCGTCATGAGCTTCGAACGTAAAGTACGCTCTGCCAGAAACGCTCCCCCAAACAGCTGGCGAATCCAGATAAAATTGACCCAATAAATCGCGACAGACAATCCACCGAAAAACAGCAGAATGGATAGCAGCCGCTCGCCAGTCAGCGTCCCCAGGTGAATCTCATCAATAGCCACCCCGATGATTTTTGGAGGGATAATCTCCAGTAAGCCGCCTAGAATCAATAGCAGAATAGCGACCGTATAACGTTTCCAATGCTCCTTGAAAAACCAATCAAGCTTTGCCAAAACCGAGAACATCCGTGTTTCTCCCCTCTCTTTAGCTGGGTGGGTGACCTTTTTTAGGGACAAAAAAGACATATCGCCCGTGAGCAACATGCCTTTTCCTCAACAAAAATGAAAAAGGCGCAAGTTACGAAAAATGTAACCTACGCCATGTTAACGAGATCAAAAAAACGATACTACGCTCGTATCAATGGTGGGGTTACGTCATATATGCCCTTGTATGTATGACCCATGCGTACAATTCTTTTCATGACTAGCCCACCTTTCCATTAATATTTTGAATTTCCAATAAATACATTCTGAACTTTACCATTCTTGCGGATACATTGTCAACTGATCTTTTCCGCGCTTTTGCTTCCATTCATTTATTTGGTATGATTATCCTCATGAAGCTCATTCAGGAGGCCATTTATTTTGTTATCATCCAATCAAAAGCGTCGATTGACATCTGTTCAAATCATCGTGTTCGCCTACGTTGGGCTCATCCTGATCTCAGCGTTTCTTCTGTCATTGCCGTTTTTTCATTTACCGGGAGTCTCTCTTTCTTTTGTTGACTCTCTATTTACCGCGGCGAGTGCCATCAGCGTTACCGGGCTTACTGTCATTACGATTCATGAGGTTTTCAACCAGTGGGGGATATTATTTCTTACCTTGCTCTTCCAGGTTGGCGGGGTCGGAATCATGACACTCGGAACGTTCATCTGGATCCTCATGGGCCAAAAAATCGGTCTGGAACAGCGCATCTGGATCGCGACGGACCATAACCGCTCCACGCTGTCCGGTCTAGTCGACTTGATGCGCAATATTCTCGTGATTGCGCTCATAATCGAGCTGGTGGGAACCATCCTGTTAGGCACTCATTTTATTTACGCCGGCTACTACGACGACTGGTACACCGCGTTCTACCATGGTTACTTTGCATCTGTCAGTGCTTTTACGAATGCTGGGTTTGACCTGCACGGAAATTCTATGCTCGACTTTACCCACGATTACGTGTTTCAGACCATCGTGATGATCTTGATTATTTGTGGAGCGATCGGGTTTCCCGTACTCGTGGAGCTGAGAACGTACTTTTCCTATCGCCGTGCAAAAGTGCGTTTCACCTTTTCGCTCTTCACCAAGATTACGACACTGACGTTCTTTTCCTTGATCGCCATTGGCGCCCTGCTCATTTTCGTTTTTGAACGAAATCAGTTTTTGGCCAATAAGACCTGGGATGAAATGCTGTTCTATTCGTTGTTCCACTCCGTCTCTTCGCGAAGCGGCGGCCTGGCTACGATGGATATCAGTCTCTTGTCGACCGCGACACTCATCATGCTCTCCGGGATGATGTTCATTGGCGCCTCCCCGAGCAGCGTGGGCGGGGGGATACGAACCACGACGTTCTTCGTCTTGATTGCCTCTGTTTTTGCCAACATGCGTGGCTACAAGGACGTAAAGGTGTTCGGAAGAGAGCTGGTTGATGAGGACATTCAGCGCTCCTTCAGCGTCTTTTTCATCGCAATCATCCTGGTGTTCACAGCGGTCATGCTGCTCGTCTGGCTGGAGGATTTACCTTTCCAGCACGTCTTGTTCGAGGTCTGCTCTGCTTTCGGGACGACCGGATTGTCTACCGGGATTACGGCACAGATGGGCATAGGCGGCAAGCTCATCCTGATTATTACGATGATGATCGGACGTATCGGGATTATCAATTTGCTCCTCTTCTTGAAGCGCAATGACCGAATTGTACGCTACCATTATCCGAAAGAACGCATCATCATTGGTCAATAGAAGAAAGGAAATCCCCCAAAGCTATGTTGATCTGTAACCGCTTTTGTAGACATTTTAAAAAAGCGCCACTGCGTTAGGCAGCCAACAAATGACTCCTGAATTCATCAGGGGTCATTTTCTT
>NZ_JBIAOR010000009.1:0-214363 GCF_042878995.1 Brevibacillus sp. NPDC003359 | reverse complement strand
TATAAAGCAACAAGAAAAAAGCAAAAGAAAAAACGGGGCCGTCATGCTATTGACAGTCCTCGTTCATATCAGTGAAGCTGAAATTCCCCGCCATTTCTTCCGGTGCTAGGATGGGCTCCAGAGGCGCTTGGACTGGAAATACGCTTCTTCTTGCGTAGCTTTGGCATACATACTTGAAAGTAAATCCAAGTTGTAAACCAAAGCTTCCTGTCTTGACCTGCAAAACGCTCTAAAAGCTTGAAGTCAACAAAAGCTGTACGAAAGTCCTGTCACATGTTTGGAAGGAGACCGCCCGAACGTAGAGAGGATACAGGCGACTGGAAAACATGTGGCAGGGCTTCCCCCGACCACAATCGTTTGCCGACAACCATCTTTATGACAAAACAGCCTTCAACGCAGCCGCAAATTTAGCGACACCCAGCGTAATTTCCTCTTCTTTTGGTCGCGCAAAGGTAAAGCGAATGTACCCTGAGTCTGATCCATACACACTGCCAGGAACAAAAACGACGCCTCTGCGAAGGGCCTCTTCAAATAATTGGTTGTCGTTCACATTCGGGTTAATTTTACACCACAAGTGTAATCCGCCTTGGGGAATGGTGAACGAGATATCATCGGGCAGCTCCTTTTGCAGTGCTTCCACAAGCAAATCTCTTCTGTACTGTAAATGCATACGTAATCGCTCTAAATGCGGCAGGAAGTTATCGGAATGTAAAAACTGGGCTGCAATTTTTTGGGGCACGACGCTCAGGCCAAAATCCATCTGCTGGCGGGCATCTGCCAAACGTTCGACAACCGAATGAGGTGCCACCATCCAACCGACTCGTAAACCGGATGCAGCAATTTTGGAAAAGGAACCAATATAGACAACGGAGCCAAGCTGATCCAATGATTTGAGAGGCAGTGGAGGCTTGCCGTCATAGGAAGTCAGACTGAAAGGATCGTCCTCTACAATCGGAAGACCAAGTTCGCTTGCTACATTCAACAGCTGCGTGCGCCGAGTGGGATCAAGACATACCCCTGTCGGGTTTTGAAAAGTTGGATTGATAAAAATCATCTTGATCCGATGTTTTTTATATAGGGCTCGAATATCTTCCGGATCTATTCCTTGATTGCTGACAGGAAGGCGGAAGAGACGAAGTCCAGCGGATTGAAACATGGGCAAAGAGTAGCTGTAAGAAGGATCTTCGATAGCAACCGCATCGCCGGGGGCAAGCAGACATTGTGTAATCAAATACAGAGATTGCTGAGAACCCGACGTGATCAGAATGGAAGAGTCGGTTGTCTGCACATTCCGGTATCGTGACAAATACGAGACCAGCTCTTCACGTAATGGCGTAAAGCCTTGCGGATTGTCGTAGCCCAGATATTCCGTGAAGGGGTTTTCCTTCATCAAGGTACTGATTTCCTTGCCTGGTGAGAGTTGGGAAGACAATTCTCCACTCGCAAAATCGATAAGACTGCTGTCTTTTTGCAGGGCCTCTCTGATCCGACGCAGATAAGACAAATTCGGGAGGAATTGACCACCTTCTACATATCGATGCCAGTTGGGTGTGTGCTTCGGAGTTGCCTCCCATTTATTTTTACTTACACGAGTACCGCTTCCTGTTCTGCTCTCGATGATGCCTAATGCCCGAAGTTCCTCGTACGCTAAAATAACAGTGCTTCGGTTTACTCCTAATTGCTCAGCTAGTTTTCTCTCAGAAGGGAGTAGGCTCCCAGGGGGGAACTCTCCATATGAAATTCTGCGTTCAATCTCATCGGCTATTTGGTGGTATAGAGTTTGACTGCTCGACCGATCAGGCTTCCAAATGATAATCACAACCTTGCACATATTCATTGTTTGTTATATGGGGGAATCCATTTCATCATAACATTGTTAAGAAAAATACATGTGACAAAACCGTTCCAAACTGTTGAACATGGATGGGTAAAAAAATCATAAATTGGATGGTTCCATTTCCAAAGGAGTTTTGTATAAAGAAAGATTAAACATGATCGAGTAAGATTAGGTTTCCATGTAGTGGTGATGAATACTCGTGATAAAAATATATAGATTTTTCTTGCAAAGGGAAAGGGGAGGTAGCGCTAATCGAGAATTGATTATTGACAGTACTTCAACCTTATCTGCGGATTATAAAAGAAGTAGGGAAATGAGGTGTGAGCACAATTGAGTAATTTGATGTTACGGTATTTGAAGGTTTTGGTTGTAGTATTATCCGCAGCATTTGGAACATCCATTTTCTAGGGAATCTTATGGACTGCAAAAACATTCAATAACTCGAAAACATTCGCATACATCGCTTATATGTTTGCTTTTTGCATCTGGTTTTTCGGATTTGTGATTGTGGGCGCAGAGTGGTTTGCCATGTGGCAATCACAAGTATGGAATGGTCAGCAGGTAGCGTTTAACATTACAGAGGTAATGATTGGTTTTGTGATATTGGTTTCTTTGCGAGATCGAGAATTAACAGATAGATAATACAAGAGCCACGTTCCTTTGAGAGCGTGGCTTTTTGTTTGAACGCATTTTTCAATCGGAGTTAAATATGCGAGGGAATCACGAACGTCGGATTATGCTGGTTCAAGATATCCTCCATCCGCTGACGCACAGTCTCTTTATACGAGGGATCTGGGAGAATGTAAAAGCGATTGCTCTTAATCGCTAGGAAGGTGTGATCAGCTACTTCTTTCGGGGAGATTCCTTGTTCGACACCTGAACGAATGAACTGGTCGATGGCGGTCGTCATCGGTGAAGGTTCCACGATATCTCCTGGTTTGCTGTATTCGGCTGGACGATTGCGATGGGCGTCACATATTTGCGTCTGTACAAAGCCGGGGCATAAAACAGAAACACCGATTTTGGACTGGATCATTTTCAATTCGTGGTAGAGGGTTTCCGACAGACTGACAAGTGCATGCTTGCTTACACGATAAATGCTATTCCCAGGTCCGGACTCAAGACCAGCGAGAGAAGCGGTGTTCACGATGTGGCATTCAGTCCCTTGTTTTACCATCATGGGTACGAAAATTTGTGTAGCGTGAATGGCACCCCACAAGTTCACATTCATGACCCATTGCCAATCAGCGAGGGTACTTTGCCAGATAGTCGAGCCTCCGCCAACCCCTGCATTGTTGAACAACAGATGGATAGCACCGAACGAGTCCAGCGTTCTCTGTGCAAGCGCCTGGATATCTTTTTCTTTGCCTACGTCTGTTACAACCGCGAGGACAGTTGCTCCTGCTGCCTTCAACTCCTGCTCCACTCTTTGAAGTGCCGCTACTTCCACATCGACAAGAACAACCTTCATCTGTTCCTCGGCACAGCGCATTGCCAATGCACGACCAATACCGCTGGCAGCTCCGGTAATGACCGCTACTTTGTTTTCAAACTGATTCATGACGTGCCTCCCTCAAATAAAATCCAAACGTTTACGCGTCATGTTTTTATTATAATAGACGTTTTACAAAAATGTCTATTATAATTTATGTGTGAATACAATGTGGGATACTGCGAATATGTAGTGAAAAAAAGAGCATATATTTTGTTGAGACTGGAAAAATGGGTGAGATCATTATGGAGCGAATCGGAACGCAGCATTGGCGCGTAATAAAGAGCTTGATCCCTCCTACGGCAGAACTAGTGGTCATGCCAAAGCCGCACGATCAACCAGCGATTATCTTAGCTGATCTCGATGGGTAGTAGATGCCCAAATGGATAGCTTATTGATTGGGTGGCAAACAGGTGGGGTATGGTCGAACATAGATGTTTTGCAGTGGACGGCGAACGGATTTATGCACATGCTCCATCAAGAGACACGAGCAAGCAGGGTTGAGGTGGAAGATATGCCAGGGGTTAATGGAATGGATGGCAACGCTGAGCTTGCGCTGTGGATACATGATAGTGGAAAAGCGTTTCAAGTAGAGGTGTATAGGTGGAACGCAGGGAATCTGGTAATCGCAGACGATGTCTATCCCTATTATTTTCAGAAGATGATTGCCCACTATGAGTCTGTCCTCGAAGAGAGCAATTCGGCGATGTATTGGTACAACCTGGGGGATGCGCAAGCAAAAGCAGGTTTGCCTGCTCAAGCTCTTCAATCTATCGAGCAAGCATTGCATTTGCCCAATCCGTATCCTTCGCGGGAGGCTTTGCTTAGAAGGAAAAACTAAAAAGCACCCATTGAAGGGTGCTTTTATTCTGTGAAGTGAGCGATGTTTCCTTATTGCACTTTATAAGACATCAAAATTTCTTGTGCGAGCGGCTTCCACTCTTCCATTTGTGCTTCGGTGCAATTGAAAGTAGTCATCAGCATTTTGCCGTCGAGCTCTGTAAAGAAAATGAGGTTGTAAATTTTCGTATCAGCAGCAGGAGTCAGCAGTTCGAACACACCAACGTTTTTCCCGTTGATTTGGATTACTTCATCGCGATACCAGGTTGCATCTTGGTACATGTTGGAGAACGCTTGTTTCATCGGATCCTTCATGTCTTTGAGAAGGCTGTCCTGAATAGGTGTTTCTGTATGACTAAACGCAATGTTAATGGTACCTTTTTCATCGGTATAAATCAAGGAAGGACGATTTTCCATCGGGTACTTTTCTTTTGCCATCTCATCAGACATGACAGTAAAGCCTTTTGGAATCAAGATTTCCACTTTGTCGTTCAGAACCTTTTTCGCTTCCAGCTTGTCGTTTGTGGTTGCAGCAGAATCTGTTTTTGGAGCTTCAGTTGTTTTAGCGGCTTCTGTGGTTTGTGCTGCGTTTTGCTCAGCTGGCTTTGTTTCAGCTGGTTTGTTCGAACAAGCAGAGACAGCCAACATGGAGAGCAGCAAAGCTACGGATACTAGTTTTTTCATCTGAGTTGATCCACCTTTTTATACATAATTGGAAATGTACGGAATTTCCTTTCCGATTCTATCATGGGGTGTATAATACTGGGAATACGAGAAGTTAATTGGGAAAATTCGAACAATAACTCTTCTCTCTTACACGCTCAAGGGGACTGGGACTAAATACACCCATTTAAATAATGATAAAATGGGCGTATTTTCCTATTTTCAGATATTGTGTGTCGTAATATAACGGTTGCGAATCTTCTCTCCCAAATATTGAACCGCAAAACGGACAAACGCCCAGTTCCAACCCATATAAATACCGAAATTGTTCAGTTGCGCAACATGCCCGAGCATGACAAAACGTTTGAAACGAGCGTTTCGACCTTTTGGTGCTTGCAATCTGCCATTGATGACGTTCCGTCCAGCCAAAGGCAAGGGAATCACGATCTCCGTGGATGAAGCAGGTCGTATCGCAGGCTTTCAGTATACGGATGAGTAAGGAAATAGGTAGGGAAGAAGGTCGCTTGCATTTGCGGGCGACTGCTTTTTTGTGTAGGTGAACGCCAAAAAGCATTCGGAATACGAATGCTTTTTACGTGGAGCCAATCGTTGGTTTTACCCGATAATACGAATAACCTCTTCCTTCGCTTGTCTGGTTTTCGCACGGGGCTCATTTTTCCGGTAGCCAAAAGCCACCATGCAAGCGACGCCAAAGCGCTTTCTGTCGAGGAGTCCCTCCGCCGCAAGGATATTCTCGACCTTTTCTTTGGCAAAGCCTTCAATGGGGCAGGAATCAATGCCGATCATGGAAGCGGACGTCATCATATTGCCAAGCGCGATGTAGGTCTGTCTGGATGCCCATTCGAACATGACTCGCTCGTCGTCAAACAGGGCGAAATCGTTTTTCAGGAAGTGATCGTAAGTAGCGCCTTTTTGCTGTACGACGTTTTCCGGCAAGTCCTGCGTGTCTTTCATCATATGTTGGATATAGTCGGAATCAGCGGCCATTTCTTGTTTGGTCCGCGCCAGTACAATTACGAAATGACTTGCGGTCGGCAGTTGTTTTTGCGCCCCCCATGCGACAGGCAATAGCTTCTTTCTAAGAGCTGGATCTTGCAGCACGAGGAAGTTCCATGGTTCAAAACCAAAGGAGCTGGGCGACAGTCGAGCTGTCTCCATAATAAAGTCAAAGTCTTCATTCGTAATTTTTTTGGCTGCATCGAATTCTTTGCAGGCATGTCTGAATTGATAGGCTTCTATAATTTGATCTTTACGCATGATGTCATCCTACTTTCGAAAAGGTTTATGAAACCGTTGATAGAAAATGGGCGATTTCCTCGATGAGGGTCTCTCCCTGTTCCCACGGCACTAAATGTCCAGAGTTGATTTCCCGATAAATGGCTCCTTTTATGAGCGAGGCGAGCTCTTTGGTATGCTCCACCGGAACCATGCGATCGTGGGTCAAGCCGATGACGAGCGTCGGAGCTGTGATGTTACCCAGCAGCGGGCGAATATGAATGCGACTGTCCAGCTCGGATTGGCGAGCCGTTCCTTCTGCTAGCGTAGTTGCGAAGTCCCTTGCCAATTGCTGCAACTGTTCGATGCTTTGGAAGCGGCGGTAAAATTCTTGACTGAATCCGGTATGAATCACGAATTGAGCAAATAGTGTACGGTCGGTCTGGAACAGCTTTTGCCACAGGTCAAATTGATAGGCAGTGGCCAAATCGCTTTCGGCCCAGCCAGCGATCAATGATGCAGATTTTACGCGATCCGGGTACTTGGCAGCGATGGCAGCTGCAATCACGGCACCAAGGGAATAGCCGACGACATGGAATTGCTCGATGCCTTCATTGCTCATGGCTTGAACATTTTGTTCCACCAGATCATCCAGCTCCAGCTTTTCACGGTGATCGACGGTGTTTCCTGAACCACTATAGTTAGGGGTGATGATGGTGTACTGGGAGGACAATGCTCCCACCATCTCGCTCCAATTCGTTTCGTAACTGCCGCCCGTACCGTGGATCAATAACAGCGCGGGACCGTTTCCTTCCACTGCGTAAGCGACGTCGACTTGGCCTGCTCGAACTTGCTTTTCCATGAGCTCCCTCCTTTAAAAGTGTTTTACAAAACTGAGCATACCGAATACACTAAAGAAAAGTAAGTACGCACTTTTTCGGTTAATACTTACGAAAAGGGAAGTGAATAGGATGAAGAGGCCATCGATGATGTACCTATTAAACGGCAAGGAATATCCTTGCCCGATCGAGCTTGCCGTTTCGGTTTTTGCGGGAAGATGGAAGGTATCGATCATTTGTCAGCTGCTTCGAGGGAAAAAAAGGTACGGAGAGTTAAAGAAAAATATAATCGGTGTGAATCATAAAATGCTGGCAGAGCAATTGCGGGAGTTGGAGGAAGCAGGAATCGTCAAGCGTGAAGTGTATCCAGTCGTTCCGCCAAAAGTAGAGTACGAGTTGACCGAGCTAGGGCAAGGCTTGGGACCTGTCATTGAGTATTTGCGAGAATGGGGAGCACATTTTCAAACAGCGGCACCTGAAGAGTCTCTATCTACTGCTCATGGGTCATGAAAACTGCCACGAGACTGGAGAGATCGTCAATTTCATGGACTATTTCACGAGTCCGACTGAATCCTTTCCGGAAGTGGATGCGGTTACAGGAAAGGAATTCAAATAAACATAGTAGATCCCGCTTCTCATCATGAGGGGCGGGATTTTTATTCGCTCGGGGTTAATAAAATAGCAATCCATAAGAAACATGCCATCCATGAAAGCTCTAGAATTAACAGTAATTCACTGCCCGATAAGGAGGTATTCCGAATGATGAATGAACATGTCAAACTGATTATGGAAAGTCCTGCTGGGCCAGCCGCGAAGTTGAAAGCAACCGATACCTACGAATGGCTGTCTGGGGATAAAGAAGTCAAGACCATTGAGATCATCGGCTATGATACGACTAGTCAAATGTACTTCACGCACGCATATGACAATTATGGAAGCAGAGCTTCCTACTATGCGAATTTATTGGGCAGAGATTGGACGATCACAGGGAAAACCGAACGTTTTACCGGTAAATTCAGTGTTGATGGCAACACGCTCATTGGCACTTGGGAATTGCTAGGCAATAATGAGAGTTGGGCACATTGGATGGATATTCGATTAACGAAGGTTGAGTAGAAGGATGAGGACACGAGCGGGAGCATCAGGTGAAGATGCTCCTTTTTTATGATTGATTTTCATTTTATTAAAAAATACTTGAATAAAATTAAAGTATTAATTAATATAATTAAAGACGGGAGGCGAGGCGATTCATGGAACGCGACGAAATTCCATCTTGGGTGTTAGCTCTGGACAAGGAGACCCTCGAATTTATCAGGAAGTTTATTATCAGTTCGGGCTCTCTCAAAGGTATGGCCGATGAGTACGGTGTATCGTACCCAACAGTGAGGGCCAAGCTCGACCGAATCATTAAAAAGATTGAATTACATAGCAAGGAAGCGGAAGTAGAGTTCGTGCAAATGATCAAAAACCTGGTTATTGACGAACGGATGAGTTTGGAAGTAGCCAAGCTCATTATTGAAAAATATAAACAAGAAAGAGATGAGGACAGATGAGTACGGGAATGATTCAATTATTGGTTGGGCTCGGTATTGTGGGGATGCAAAATTTACTCGGCAAGCTGAATCACGCTTATTGGGGTGCAATTTTCCCGGCTATCTTTCTTGGGTATTTGGCCTACGGTTATACCAGTGGTCTATTTAAAGAAGGTAGTGAGTTCACTATTGTTTTAGTAGGTATTGGTGGGATCGTGATTCTATCACTAGCATGGTCGGAAGGCAGAAGAGCGATGAAGGCGAAGAGGAAGAAAGAGATGGAGAGAATGGAGTTGCTTGATTTGTAGTTCCATGTAGAATTAGCGATTTGAACCACCTGTGCAGGGTGGTTTTTTTGTGAAATGTAGCTGTAGTGGGGGAAGAAGCGCATTTATATCACATCTTGAAAGTCGATTCATGAAGATTTAACAACAGAGAAACCCACCACAACATTCGGAGACAACAAAAACAGTCCCCGCAAAGTTTACTCCGCGAAAACTGTCTTCAAAATCATGCTTACTTCATAAACTTCGCTACCCCATTAAAAATCCAATCCGCTCCATCTCCCGCGGAGTGCTGAATCAATTGCTCAGAACTGTTCATTTCTGTAAACTGCTGTTCCTCCGCGGTAATCGGAATCATCCATAACAGATTCACGGGATCGCCAGCCATGAGCGGAAGTGGAATAACCGGTGCATCCTCAGGTTTTGCAAGCAGCATGAAGGAGAAGCGACTATTGATCTGACTGATTTCCTGGCACGGAATGGTGTGACCTTGTGCGAGGAAGGTCATGTACGACCACGGCAGAGAGGTTTGACCGCTGATGTAGGCCAGCAATTGCTTTTCGTTTTGGGCGATCCATTTGGTTTCGCAGGCAAAAGCCAGCTCGAATCGGCGCAGCGACTCCGGCTCTTCTGTATACTGTTCGACCTTTGGCTGACGCAAGATGGACACGCCGAGGGTCAGCGCATAGGTGATGTCTCCTTTTTCGATTGTCACCAATGCTTTCGGGGGCCAGTGACCGCCGTCGATGCCGTAATATTGTTTCACTGGGCCGAGAGTCGAGGTAATTGCGTCCATGAACTGCTGCTGGATGTCAGGCCAAGGGTTGCCATCCCAGCTCGCCCAAAAATGCTGAGCAGCCTCGATGCGGGCAAACATGGCGTTCGTCTCTGGTGTTCCCAGCGGAAAGCACAAATGAGATTCTCCGGTGCAATCTCGCGCATACGAAGGATAGTGCGAGCCGTCCGGGGAAGGACCAGCCCAACTGGGAATCACACACAGCACTTCATTCTCATACAAAAGTACCGCTGCATCGCCTTCCTCCAGCCAAACGATCGAGAGCTGCTCCGGGTCTAGCCTGTCTGCTCCATCCGGATGAGCGCAGCAATCGCGTGGAAGCATCGGAGCCTGACCATCCTCCATCGCAGAAAAATCTATCGAGTCCGGTGCAGGTCCGTAATTTCTTACCCAGCAGGAGCGAATGTTGGCGTGCTCCTCACCTGGATAATCCCACAAATAAAAAAAGACGCCGTTCTCATCTTCTTCGACAAAAGCTTGAATTGGACAAATAGGGGAGAACTCCTCTACTAGGATGTTTTTCATAGGATTCACCTTCAATCATAGATTCGCCGATAACTAGAAAGATTTGTGCTTGATTAAACAGGGTAAGAATACCATAATAGACTATTGATTACAAAATTCGGTACTTTGAAAATGTTTGCCCAGCAAAGGAGGCTACCAGATGAATCAAAGCACCATCTATGTTTCCATTCAACAATGCGAGAAAGTAGTCGCTGCGATTGTCGAGGCTTTTCGTGATCAATTGGTAGAGGTATCCGCAGACGAGCGGGCCGTGTCCGTGACAGATAAAAAATGGTTTAGCAAAAGCAAGATAACATTCAATCTGATGCGCGAGGACGATGACCAAGAAGCGTTTCTCCAGATGAAAAAAGGGATGTATGGCTTCTTCGCACAGATTGAAACGCCCCACGAGAAAGTCCAGCAAAAGCTGTTGTACCAAATTACAGCGCTCAATGTGGCGGTAGGAATCGTGGCGAGCAAGGAAATCGACGAGAAAATGTTTGCGTCCATTATGGCGATTGCCGAAGAAGTACACGGGATTGTCTTTCTCCCTACCGGAGACATGCTCGATAAACAAGGAAGGCTGATTCTCAATACGGCAGGAGAGTCGGAAGTGGACGATTTTCTGGTGACGGTCAGCGTAGACCTGATCGATGGACATATTCAGCCCTCTCAGTCAGGAGAAGAGCGCAAGGAGCGGAGCATCCAGCTATTGCAAGAGCAAGGCATTCCGTACATCCCGCATCTTCCGGTCATCGTAGGGGATGAGGACGCTGTCATCAGAAGAAAGGATGAGATTGTTCAGCGAGCGATTGCCCTCTGCTTGATTGCGGTATATGCAGGAGGGATCGCCGAAAACGGACAAATCAAGGAAGAGCGGGAGTTCATCGAGGGAATTATCGAGCAGTTTGGCGCTGCGGAATTCTTTACCGAGAAAGAGAGAGACTTCTTGAATGATCCACAGCCAGATCGTACCAATATGATTCAGATGGCTTGGATGTACGAATGCTACTGGGTACTGCTGTGGGCACTCGGCTATGTGGAAGAGCTCCATTTCCCAGATGAGATTTGTGATGTAAACACCGCGATTGACGCTCTCAGAAGCGCAGGTGACTATGAGACCTTCTATAGCAATGCAGTTGTGAGAAGCAAACAAGAGATTCTTGACCAGGCGGATTTAATCTACCGCTATGACTGGGCATGCGTGGATGCGCGCATCAACAATCGCACGGTTGCAGGCGGATTGAATGACGAAGTAGTCGTAGAAAGACACCGAGCACTGAACTGGCTGGTTCGTTACATGGAGGACGATTGGGATCATGTGTCGACGGATACATAGGCTGTATTCACGAAAACGAGGGACACCGTGTGTGATCTTTCTAGCAGGAATGGGCGATAGCTGTGAGACATGGGAGATCGTTCAAGACCGCATCTCGCAGGAAGCGTCTACCTTATCCTATGATCGGGCGGGTATTGGCAGGAGTCCAGCGGCGGCAGTCGTACCACGGACTTGTCGTGATCTGGTCGAGGAGCTGTATGAGTTGCTGCAAGAGATTGAGGTGGAACCGCCATGTATTTTGGTCGGACATTCTTTTGGCGGTTTGGTCGCTAGACTGTTTGCCAGCCTGTATCCGCATCTCGTTTCGGGGATGATTCTGGTTGACGCTGCTCCCGAATATAAGGAGCTCGCCTATGAAAAGGTTTTGCCTGATAACCTGATCGCAGCCAATAGGGAATATTACGAGAATCCGATGCGAAACAGCGAGAAGATTGATAAGATACGGAGCTATCAAGAGATCGTGGACTATTTTCGGCAAAGCGACATACCTGTCTCGATTATCACGAGAGGCTTACCGGACATATGGGACGAGGAATGGCCGAACGAGGAAATTTTGAAAATCGAACAAAATCTGCAAGCCGATTTCAGGCGGCTATCTACATCAAGCAAGCAAAGAATTGCCGGTCGCAGCGGGCATTATATTCATCATGATGAACCGGATATCGTGGTCGAGGAAATTTTGATCATGTTGAGGGGGATGAAAACGTGAGGGATACGAGAACAAAACTCATACTGGACCTGCAAAGATTGGAGCAGGAACAATACCTGATTCGTGAAGGGGAGCAACTACAGGATTTCGTCGGGCTATTGCTGCAATACATCGGGGACCCTGACCCGGAGCTGCGTGATAATCTCATTTATCCGGCATTTTATTACTGGATTCTTGATGAGAAACATCTGACGGAGGCGCAATTGCGCAGTCTCCTGCGAGAACTGACAGACGAGCAGCATCTATTCTATCAGATCGGTAGCGATGGCGACCCATCCGTATTTACGAGGACATTCTCTTCGTTGCCGATTGCATTGATTATGCGTCGTCACAGACAGAAGCCTTTTTTGGAGCAAGCTGATTTCCAGCACGTGAAAACTGCCATGCTCCGCTATTTTCAAGAGGAGAAGGATTTGCGCGGCTATTTGTCCGAGGGAGGCTGGGCTCACAGTACGGCTCACGGTGCAGACGTATTCGTAGAGCTGGTGCAGTGCCCAGAGAGCGATCAAGCCGTACAGCGAGACGTTCTTCATGCGATCCAGGGCGTACTTCATAACGAAAAGCACATTTTCAATGAGGAAGAGGACGAACGACTCGCGAGCATCGTAGATACCATGATAGACAAAGGTTTGCTTACCGAGCAGGAGCTTGCCGACTGGATCAATGGTTTGGCAAGCTGTGCAGAACTGCCGAAAAGTCGTACCCAAGCAATCGCTCGGGTGAACAGCAAGAACTTTTTGCGCTGTCTATATTTCAGAAGAGTCAGAGATAGCCGGGAAAATGAGCTGGCGGCTGCTATGCTTGCTGCCGTAACAAAATGTAACAGGTTTGCGATCAGTTAATGGGTGAAGGTTGATGCCGTGACAGAAGGCATCAACCTTTTCTTTTTTATAATAAGTTTTAAAGATAGCGGTCAACCAACAAAGCTGGTGAGAAGAAAAAGCGCAGGGCTCGTAGACCTTGACAACGCCTACCCAGTCGGAACTTAAAAAAGGGGACCAGCTTGTCGAACACTTCTTCTTCGAGAACCTTCCGCCCGTAGGGTGGCTTTGGCTCGACGGTCCCCTTTTTTAAGTGTAGACGGACAGTAATTCCCCCCTGCTGGTGTGTCAGAGTCGAAGAGAACTGCGCTTTTTCTTCTCCTCCACTAGAACGATGAACAGAGGATGCTCTCAGCTCTTTTTAAATGGGGCAAGAAAAAACGAGTTGAACTTTCTGTAAATTTGGAATAGACTATTTTTAACTAATAACGACACTATAACGACAGGTGTCGTTGATGAAGAAAGAGGGAGGAGAGCAAAGTGCCGGAACGCAACAGGAAGAAGCTAGTTTATACGCTTTCTCACATCTGGGTGAAGACCTCATGAAGCAATATATAGTGAAGCGCCTATTGTCGGGCATTATTGTCCTGTTTGGACTCTCCGTTTTTACGTTTCTGCTCATTCATCTCATCCCCGGCGATCCTGTGCGGATCATGCTGGGGCAGCGGGCGACTGTGGAACAAATTGCGACACTTCGTGAAGAGCTGGGCTTGAACAAACCGCTTGTCGCCCAGTATTTCGACTATGCTTCTGGTGTTTTGAAAGGGGATCTCGGCACTTCCCTGAAAACGGGCCGGCCTGTCAGCTCAGAAATTGCGGATCGTTTTCCTGCGACAGCAAAAATGGCAGTAGCCAGCCTCGTGGTGGCAGTTGTGATCGGGATCGGGCTGGGTGTCCTAGCGGCGAAATACAAGGATACACCCATCGATGGAGCGATCATGACCTTTTCCACCTTTGGTATGTCCATCCCCGGTTTTTGGTTAGGCTTACTCGTCATCCTTGTGTTCTCCGTCCATTTGGGCTGGTTTCCGATTGCAGGAGGGACGGGGCTAAAAGACATCGTTCTGCCAGCGTTTACCTTGGGGACGTTGATGGCGACGGCACTCAGCCGACTCACTCGCGCTGGAATGGTAGAGGTTTTGTCCAATGACTATATCCGAACAGCACGTGCGAAAGGCATGAATGAACGAATTGTGCTGCTGCGGCACGCTTTTCGCAATGTGATGATTCCAGTTGTGGCTGTCATTGGGCTGGAACTGGCTGGATTGCTGGGTGGGGCTGTGATTGTCGAGCAAGTATTCGGTTGGCCGGGAGTGGGTACCTTGGCGATTCAAGCAATTAGCTCTAGGGATTTTCCGATGATTCAAGGAACGACCCTGTTTATTGGGACCGTGTATGTCCTTGTCGTCATTTTGATTGACGTTTTGTACGCTCTTCTCGATCCCCGCATTGACTACACCGCGAAGGAGGGGGTGTAACGTGTTCTGGAGCAGGCAATGGTCCATGCCTCGTTTCGAGTTATGGGAGAAGATTATGCAGCAAAAGAAAGCGAAATACAGCTTCCTGATGATGCTCTGCATTGTATTGCTGGGAATCATCGGGCCATGGATTGCTCCGCATGATCCTACGAAAACGTACTACGAAGCGTTCATGCAAGGGCCGTCGAAAGACTTTTGGCTAGGGACAGATGCGATTGGGCGTGATATTTTATCCCGGATGCTGTACGGAACACGAGTGACACTGACGGTAGCTGTGCTGGCGTCTGTCATGACGTTTGTAGCAGGAACGCTGATTGGTGTGACATGTGCTTACCTCGGTGGATTTGTTGACAATCTGGTCATGAGAATCATGGACATCATGCTAGCGTTGCCCGGCATTGTGCTTGCTCTAGCAATTGTAGCTGTACTCGGACCGAGTCAGGAAAATGCGATGGTCGCGATAGGAATATCATCGATCCCGGCCTTTTCGATTCTGATCCGTGGTGCGGCACTCTCGATCAAGCAATCCGGATATGTGGAAGCAAGCCGCTCCATCGGCAGCTCGAATTGGTGGATCATTACGCGCCAGCTCATCCCGAACATCTCGAACGTGCTGATCGTCTATACGACCATGTTCATTGGCAGTGCCATTTTGGGAACCTCGGCGCTGGGCTTTATCGGTTTGGGTGCCCAGCCTCCTACGCCGGAGTGGGGAACGATGCTGAATGAAGGGAAAAATTACTTGCGAGAAGCTTGGTGGCTCGCTACTTTTCCCGGTCTTGCAATTACCGCAGTCGTTTTTACGGTGTATCTGCTCGGGGATGCTTTGCGCGATATCTTTGATCCCAAATCATAGTTTACGAGCTTCCGTTTACGAAAAAGGAGTGAGTAACATGGCGAACGTGTTGGAAGTGACAGGATTGACTACCACGTTTTCAAAAAATGAAAAGGCTTTCAAGGTGGTGGACAATCTTTGCTTGCAGGTCAAAAGAGGCGAATCGGTCGGGATCGTCGGAGAATCAGGGTGTGGAAAAAGCGTCGCCTCTCTATCCATAATGCGCTTGCTCAGTAAAAACGGAAACATTGCGGGCAGCATTCAACTGAACGGAGCCGATCTCTTGCGCTATAGCGAAAAAGAGATGCAGAGGATCAGAGGAAAAGAGGTAGCCATGATCTTTCAGGAGCCGATGACTTCGCTGAATCCCGTACTGACCATCGGCAAGCAATTGAGCGAAGGACTGGAAAAGCATGAGGGCATGAACCGAGCCCAATCGAAACAAAGAGTGCTCGAGCTGTTGACGCAGGTAGGCATTTCTCGTGCCAATGAAATCTATCACGAGTACCCGCATCGGCTGTCAGGTGGGATGCGGCAGCGTGTGATGATCGCGATGGCGATTGCCTGCCATCCAAAGCTGTTGATCGCGGACGAACCCACAACTGCACTAGATGTAACGATCCAAGCGCAAATATTGGATGTCATGAAAAAAATCCAAAGAGAGCTGGGTATGTCGCTCATTATGATCACGCATGATTTGGGCGTCGTCGCGGAGACATGTGACCGGGTACTGGTGATGTATGCCGGGCAGGTCATTGAAGCGGCCGATGTTCGCACACTGTTGCGCAGCCCCAAGCATCCGTACACCATGGGCTTGATCAAATCGACGCCACATAACGCCAAAGGCCAGAAGAGATTGCACAGTATCGCGGGAAGTGTGCCGCCCCCCGATGATTATCCGAAGGGATGCCGTTTTGCTCCGCGATGTGAGAAGGCACTGCCTGTCTGTTTGGAACAAAATCCTCCTTTACTGGACGTGGATCAACAGTCGGAATGCCGTTGTTGGCTGTATCGAGAGAACAGGGAAAGCGCGGCGGTGAATGGATGAAAACGCCTCTTTTGCAAGTGAAAAATTTGAATAAGAAGTTCCTTGTCCGCAAAGGGTGGTTTCAGCCGCCGAGTTACGTGCATGCCGTCCATGGAGTGAACGTGACTGTCAACGCAGGTGAAACGCTGGGAATCGTGGGGGAGTCCGGCTGTGGCAAGTCAACACTCGGCAGATGCATTCTACGCTTGGTGGAGCCGACTGACGGCGAGATCGTGTTCGAGGGTCAAAATATCCGCAGCTTACAGAAGGCAGACATGCAGAAGCTGCGGCGTGATATGCAAATGGTGTTTCAAAATCCATTTGATACCCTCAATCCGAAGCTGACGATCCAGCACATTTTGTCAGAGCCGTTGATTGCCCATGGTATCCCAAAGCGCGAGCGAGCAGCCATGATCGAAGAGACGATGGAGATCGTCGGTTTGAACAAAAGTCATTTGTCACGATACGCGCATGAGTTTTCCGGAGGACAAAGGCAAAGAATCGGGATCGCTCGCGCCTTGATGCTTAGGCCAAAGCTCATCATAGCTGACGAGCCTGTATCCGCACTGGATGTATCGATTCAATCGCAAATTCTCAATTTGCTTCAGGATTTGCAGGAGCAGTTTTCGCTCACGTATCTTTTTATCTCGCATGACTTGAGTGTCGTAGAGCATATCGCCGATCGAGTAGCGGTGATGTACTTGGGAGAAGTGATTGAGCTGGCGAAAAAAGAAGAGCTGTTTCAACGTCCGCTGCATCCCTACACACAGTCGCTTCTCTCCGCGATTCCCATCACTGATCCTGACGAGAAAAAAGAACGGATTATTTTAACAGGGGATCTGCCGTCTCCGTCCAATCCGCCGCAGGGCTGCAAGTTTCACCCGCGCTGCTGGGCGTGCATGGACGTGTGCAAGACAGTAGCCCCTCTATTAACAGACACAGACGGCAGACTGGTTGCGTGTCATCTCTATGAAAAATAAGGAAGCAGGAGTGATGGTTAGATGCTAGACCCTCGTCTTACGAAGCTGGCGAATGTGCTCGTGAATTACTCGACGAATGTGCAGCCGGGAGATAACGTGCTGATCGATGCGATGGAGGTGGATACCGCTCTGATTAAGGAGCTCGTCAAAGCTGTTTCACGAGCAGGCGGACATTCTTTTGTGAACCTGCGTGAATCCTCGATTAGCCGTCAATTATTGCTAGCGGGAACAGAGGAGCAATTCCGTTTAGAATCGGAGATGGACAAAGAGCGAATGGAAAAAATGCAAGCGTGCATCATCATCGAGGGTGGGCTGAACATCAATGAAGTGTCAGATGTCCCTGATGAGCAGATGAAGCTGGCTACGTCCTTTTTCAAAGAAGTAAGTATCGTGCGTCTCAAAAAGAAATGGGTCTATCTCCGTTATCCGACGCCTTCCATGGCGCAGCTAGCGAATAAGAGTACAGAAGCGTTCGAACAGTTTTACTTCGATGTCTGCACAATGGATTATGCCAAAATGGCAAAAGCAATGCAGCCGCTCAAGGAGCTGATGGAGCGAACTGACCGCGTGAAAATCACGGGACCTGGCACAGAGCTGACCTTTTCGATTAAAGGCATTCCAGCGATTCCATGTCCGGGTCACTACAACATACCAGACGGTGAAGTATTTACGGCCCCTGTTCGCGATTCGGTGAACGGTGTCATATCGTTTAACACGCCGTCGCCTTATCAAGGCTTCACCTTTGAAAAGGTACGGCTGGAGTTTGTGGACGGGAAGATCGTCCAAGCCACAGCCAATGACACGGAGCGCTTGAACAACATTTTGGATACGGATGAAGGTGCCCGGTACATTGGGGAGTTTGCCTTGGGGGTTCACCCGGTCATTCGGGAACCGATGCAGGATATTTTGTTCGATGAAAAAATCGACGGTAGCTTCCACTTCACGCCGGGACGATGCTATGACGAGGCATCCAACGGTAACAAGTCAAACATCCATTGGGACATGGTCATGATTCAACGCCCGGAGTACGGTGGCGGTGAGATTTGGTTCGATGATCATTTGATTCGCAGAGACGGACGCTTTCTTTTACCGGAGCTTGCACCACTTAACCCGGAAAACCTGAAAGAACAGGAGGAACATGAGGCATGACACATGTAATCGACGGGCATTTTGACCTTTTGCTGGATGTTGCCATTCAACGCGAGCATGGCCGGCGAAAAGTTATTGAAACGGATTACTTGCCTGATTTCGTGGCGGGTGGGGTGCAGACGATAGTCGCAGCGATTTATATCGATAACAAATTTCTGCCGGAGATGGGCTTGCGCAAGGCGCTGCAACAAATCAGCGCGCTGCATGCGGAGGCAGATGAATCGCCTGAGAAAATCATGGTTTGCAAAAGTATGAGTGACATCGAGACCGCGAAGCGAATGGGGAAAATTGGTTTTGTGCTCTCTCTGGAAGGCGCGGAACCGTTATATAATGATCTGAGTATGCTCCGTGTTTTTTACGAGCTGGGCGTGCGGCTTATGGGTCTCGTGTGGAGTAGGCGGAACTTCGTTGGAGACGGCAGTCATTTTAGCCCGGTACGGGAAGGGCGAAAGGGCGGGCTCACCGAGTTCGGCATCCGCGTCGTCGAAGAGGCAGAAGCAATGGGCATCATCATTGATGTCAGCCATCTGAATGACGAAGGCTTCTGGGATCTGATCGAGGTAGCGCGTAGGCCCATCATCGCTTCCCATTCCAACTGTCGGACATTAGCGAGCTCCATGCGCAATCTGACGGATGAGCAAATCAGGGCGATCGCATTCACGAACGGCGTAATCGGCATCAATGGCGTCAATTTGTTCGTAGCGGACACAGACGATCAGGCTGATATCGAGCACATGATCAACCACGTCGATCACGTCGTGAAGCTGGTTGGGGTTGAGCACGTCGGACTGGGTCTGGACATCATCGAGCCATTTATGAAATATGATTCTCCCGGTGTGTTTATCCAAGCAGGGCGCAAAGATTTTGATGTCGTAAAAGGACATACCAAGATTCCGGAGCTTGCGCGTGCCCTTGCCAAAAGAGGGTACAGGGATGAAGCGATTGAGCGTATCTTGGGTGAAAATTTTATTCGCGTGTTCAAGGACGTGTGGAAATCATAGAGAGATGAGGGAGTGGAACATTGACCATCACGATAGCGTTAATCTCTTCGGAAGAATTTTTGCCAAGGATCTTGAAGCATATCCAATCCATCGATTCCATTCAACTGACTTCGTATACATACCAGAACCCAAAAGAGAGCGCTGCGTTGCTTGACCAAATCCATGACTGCGACGTGCTGCTTTTTGCTGGCCCACTTCCTTATTTTTTTGCCAAGGAAAAGGTAGAGCAAAAGAAGCTGCCTGCGGTGTACATTCCGCTCGATGAATACACGATTTCCCTCTCTTTGTTTCATACCTTGTTGAACGTACCAGGAGGACTGGACCACATCTCGATAGATATGCCAAAAGCGGAGTATATCGAGAAGGTCGCTGAAGAATTGGGCATGACCTCTACGGCTTGGTATGTAAAAGACTACAGTGAGATTATTGAAGAAGGCGGGACGAGATTTGACGTGGAGGAGATTATCCAGTTCCACAAGGAGCGCTGGGAACAGAAACAGAGCCATTTTGCTTTGACTGGCGTTGACTACGTTTACAGTCGATTGCGTGAGCTGAACATCCCTTCCGCATCGCTCGTCTGTCCTGATAAAAATATTCGCGATGCCGTCAATCAAGCCGTTGCTTATGGTCAATTGAAAATTAGCAAAAATTCGCAGATCGCCGTGGGGATTGCAGCGATCCAGCAAAATGATGGTCCGCCCGTCGAAACACAATGGCAGGATGCGACGATTATTTTGCTGCAAGAGCTGTTGGAGCTCGTCAAAGAGACTGACGCTTCCATTCAAAAATTGGGACTGGATCAATTCATCATCTATGGCACGAGAGGCAGTATTGAGCAAATGATTCAATACGGCAAGATCATGCAAGTATTGGGCAATGTCGATCTGCTTGCCAAAGTGACGGTTGCCATCGGGTTTGGTTGTGGTCTGACAGCGAAAGAGGCCGAAGCGAACGCACGCATTGCGATTTATCATGCCAGGAAAACGAATGAAAGCAGTGCGTATTTGGTGACGGATGAAAAAGAAGTGATCGGTCCGTTGAATACAGAATCGAAGACGTTCCATTTAAAAAGCGAGAACAAGGAAGTGCTGGAGATCGCGGAGAAGACTGGCGCAAGTGTCGCTACTATCACGAAAATTATGCAGTATGTCAAGCTTCGCCGCGATAACCGCTTCACCGCTTCAGATTTAGCCGAGTACCTCCAGATCAGTCGCCGCAGCTCGGAAAGAACTTTGAAAAAGCTGATCGAGCATCAGGTCGTAGAGGTCGTCGGGGAAGAGCAGCCGTATCAGCAAGGACGCCCGCGGGCTGTGTATCGTCTTAATCATCAATGATTCCCCTCATGAACATCAACCTGTCCCGGTTTTTCCGTTTGCAAGGAAATCCGGGACCCCCACATCCCTCATCTAAGAAGCAATCCGATTTAATTAGCGACTATATACCGACGTGAGTAGACTTTGAATGGAAATGACTCGAAAAAAGGAGGTCGCGCCATGCTATCAGAGCGATTAACAGGCCAAATACGCAACGTTTTACTCATGTGTGTACTCGTCTTTCCCATAGTTGGCTGCAGTTCTGCTCCCACTCCGGCTACAGACGAGAAGCAAGCAAGTCAGACAGCAAAAAGCTCCCAACCCAAAAAGGGAGGGACGATCACCATGGGCTACCAGATGGAGCCAGATACACTGGACCCGCAAAAGACGTCGATGCCAGCGGGAAATTTTGTTGGGGGCCTGTTGGGGGGAGCCTTGCTGATCCTCGATCCCTTTACGTTTGAGTTGAAGCCGCATCTCGCTGAATCGTACACGATCTCAGAAGACGGCAAGACCATGACGTTCAAGCTTCGTTCTGGCGTGAAGTTCCACGATGGGACACCGCTCACCGCGAAAGTTTTTAAGCAAAGCTATGAACGTGCACTCGATCCGAAAACAGCCTCACCGGTTACGGGACCGGATGTATCTTCGATCAAATCCATTTCAGCTCCTGATGATTCCACATTGATCTTTCATTTGGATGAGCCCTCCGCTTCGTTACTTTCTAACTTATCATATGGCGGCTACCAGCAACCCATTTCCATAGAGGCACGAAACAAATACGGAAATGAGCTGGGACGCAATCCTGTCGGGGTAGGTCCATGGAAGTTCGAAAGCTGGAAAACAGGCGAATCGATCACACTGGTACGCAACGAGGAGTATAAGTGGGCATCTCCTTTTGCTGAGAATCAAGGACCTGTGAGACCCGACAAGTTCGTTCTGAAATTTATTCAAGACGACCAGACCATGATGGCTGCTCTCGACAGTGGAACGATTGATATGGCCGCTGTGCCTCCGAAAGACGCGAAGAAGTACAAGGATCACAAAGATTTTACGGTGTTGGAAGGGATGCAGCCTACAGAGAACTTTATTGGGATGAATCTGGAAAATGAAATCCTGCAAGATGTCCGCGTGAGAAAGGCACTGAACCTGGCGATCAACAAAGACGCATTGATCATAGCAGATTTGCAAGGAGAGGGGGTACCTGTCTACGGACCGATCCCGCCTACAATGATTGGATACGATGCGGCAGTAGAGCAGTACGGCTACAAGTACAATGCTGAGCAAGCCAGACAACTGCTGGATGAAGCAGGATGGAATCTAAACGCGCAAGGGATAAGGGAAAAGGATGGGAAAACGCTCAGCCTGACGATGCTCATCGAAAATACAAATCCCGGGCATCAGTTGGTGCAAAGCATGTTCAAAGAGATTGGTGTCGAATTGCATATCCAAAAGTATGAATCGGCGACAGCTCATGAACAGGCACTGAAGGGCGAGTTCGATTTATTCTCAACGGGTCATGGCAGCGTCGATCCAGATATTTTGAACTTGTTACTGCATTCGAGTCAGATCGGGGGCTTGAATTTCTTTCGCCTCAGTGATCAACAGCTCGATAGCTTGCTAGATAAAGGACGAACAACAACAGACCAAGCACAGCGCCAAAAGATTTTTGCAGATATACAAAAAAGAATCGTGGAACAGGCCTATTGGATTCCGCTCTATTCCGCAAAAACATTCGTGGTCGTCAACAACCGTATTCAAGGCGTCAAACCCAATCCCTTAGCAACCTTGATTATTCAAGACATGTGGGTGAACGAATAAAGCGAAATCATTCGAAAGAGGTGGACAAATGAGACAGCAAGGCTGGTTAGTAGAATGGGAAGAGCTGGTTGCAAAAGAAATGAAGGAAGGCAGGGTTCCGGGCTTTGTCATGGGTGTGAATTTGGATGGGCAGAGCCTGCTTCGCAAAAGCTTTGGCTACCGGGATCGTGAAAAGGAACTCGAAATCACGCCTGATACCGTGATGGGATTGGCTTCCGTTACGAAGTCTTTTACATGCATGGCGATCATGCAGCTACAGGAAGCGAAAAAGCTCTCTGTTCATGATCCAGTGATCAAATATCTCCCTGAGTTTCGTACCCCGGATCGTCAAAAAACGGAGCAGATGACGATCCACCATTTTATGACGCACACGACGGGCATACCGCCGCTGCCCATTGATCACCTGGCGATTCGCAACTCCATGTTCGATGACATGCCTGACGAAGATAACCCGATTCACCGTTACTTGAAAAAGGAGTACCAGAAACTGATCTCCACGTTCGAAGAGCTGATGGAAGCTCTTGCCCTGGCGGAATATGAGCTAGTGGGCTCTCCAGGACAATTGTTTAGCTATTCGAATGATTGCTATTCTCTCTTGGGAGCAGTCATAGCCCGAGTGAGTGGGAAGTCGTATGACGTTTATGTCAAAGAGCATATTTTGGAACCAGCAGACATGCCAAGCAGCACCTTCCTTCTCAGCGATCTGCCTCACTTGCCGGCTGTCACCACCATCTACCATTTGAAAGAGAACAATGGAGTGTCTGAGATTTACCCTGATCCACTGTGGGAGGACGGATTGTTGGTAGCCGCCTCGGGGTATTTGAATTCAACAGTACGAGACATGTTAAACTACGCAGAAATATTCCGTACGGGCGGATGCGTGGGTAAGGAACGGATTTTATCCGAGGAGAGCGTCAAACAAATGATCTATCCGCATGTCCAGAACAGCTACGGCAGGTATTACGGATATGGCTTATCCATTCAACCCGACTACTATGGGGGTACCTTGATCAAGCACGGTGGAGCGATCAAAGGTGTCGCCTCCAATTTAGCGATTGTTCCGGAGCGGGGGATTACCTCCATGGCTTTGGCCAATTTAACCGGAAGTCTCGTCGAAAAAGCCACTCTGACAGCACTCCATGCCGTAGAAGGGCGTCCATTGAATACGCCACAGTACCAATTCGAGACATATAGCGTCCCTCTTTCCCAGTTAGGGGAGTATGCCGGTCGATACGCTAGTGGGGAAGGAATGGATATCATCGTATATGTGGTAGAGGGTGTCCTGATGATGATAGATAAGACGTTGGATGCGTTTGGTGGAAAACAACTGAACTATCTATTGCGACCAATTGGAGAGCATCAATTTATCACCGATAGAGAGGGAAGCGAGCTGACAGTTGGTTTTGTAACAGGCGAAGACGGCTCTGTAAAAGCCATGTCCCTGTATTATCGGATCATTCCACGAGTAGCAGATACGGAGGGTAGTCGAATATGAAAATAACGACTGTATGTGTTCATGCCATAAGGTTGCCGCTAAAACGCCCATTTATTATCGCGTACGCCTCGTATGAGGATATGCCGTCCATTATTGTAAAAGTAGAGACAGACAATGGGCTGGTCGGACTAGGTGAAGCAGTACCGGATCAAAATGTCACCGGAGAGACGTGGGAGTCCACCTATACGATGCTCGTTCAAAACCTGGCACCTGTTGTGATCGGTGAGAATCCGTTTGATATCGAGAGAATCCATGAAAAGATGAACCAGACTGTTTGGGGAGCCCCAGCAGCAAAAGCCGCCATCGATATCGCCTGCTATGATTTGATGGGAAAGGCGGCTGGTCAACCTGTTTATCATTTCTTGGGCGGAAAATATCACACAACTCTTTCCTTCCCTTATGTGTTAAGCATTTTGGAGCCAGAGGTCATGGCAGCTGAAGCCAGGCAAGCAGTGGCAGCTGGGTATGACTCTATCAAAATAAAGGTGGGAGCTGATCTTTGGACAGATATCCAGCGAATCAGAGCTGTTTGGCAGGCAGTTGGCCCTGACGTAGGGCTGCGGGTGGACGCCAACCAAGGTTGGGAGAACCGTACGAACACCTTGCTGGCTTTGAAGCAGATCGAGGATTGTCACATTGATTGGATGGAGCAGCCTGTTGTGGCGGATGATCTGGATGCTTTGGCGGATATTCGCAGGCAAACAACTATTCCAATCATGGTAGACGAAGGATTGCACGGGACGAAGGAAATGCGGGAGGTCATCGCGAAGAAAGCTGCAGATAAAGTTAACATCAAACTGATGAAAAGCGGAGGGATTTATCCTGCTCTCAAACTTGTGAATCAGGCGGAAATGGCTGGGATGGAGTGTCAGATCGGTTCGATGCTGGAGTCCTCGATTGGCAGTGCGGCTGGTGCTCATTTGTCACTGGCGAAGAAAAACATCATTTCCAACGAGCTGGCAGGACCTGCGATCATTTCGCGGGACGTAGCCGAGCTTGCGATTCACGGAAGCCAGATTTTTGTGTCAGATAAGCCAGGATTAGGTGTAGAGCTAGACGAAGCGGTGCTTGCCGAACTAACGGTTAAGTCAGAGCAAGTCATCGGAGCGAAGCGGCAACCCGTATAAGGGGATGACTGGAATGCAAAATACACGAGTAGAAGTCGTCGAGGCATTGACAGAAAGCCAGCTTCAAATGATCAAGGTAATGGAGCAGGAGGCTTTTGGTGTACATGGAGCGATTGATGAATGGGTGCTCGTACCACTTGCGAGACATGGCTGCGTTGCTCTTTTCATGGAAGCGGAGGAGGCGAGTCCTGTCGGGGTATGTCAGCTCTTGAGGGATTTTCGTCAGCCGGACAAGTGCTACATGTACGGGTATTACATTCGAGCAGATCGTAAAGGGATGGGGTATGGGTTCTCTTTCTTGAACCGATTGCTGGAGCAGTTGCGTGAGGATGGGTTTCGCCAGATTTGCCTGACCGTAAGCCCTGATAATACCGGAGCAGTTGGACTCTATCAAAAAGCAGGCTTTGCGGTTATCGAGACACGGATAGCGGAATATGGTAGTGGAAACGATCGCTATTATATGGAGAAAACGCTATAGAAGGAGAGTCGCTTACGATGGAACGGTTTCCTGTCTATCGGAGAAAACCGTCGGAGTTCCTACCCATATCGTATTGCGGGGAATCTTGAATAGTGGAAAGCGCGGGCTCCTCTCTTTGTTTGACGTAGAGAGGAGGCCCGCGCTTTATTATTTTTCAATATACGCGTATTTAAAGTAGGAGCCGCCGAGAGGGAAGATCACAAAGTCCTTCACCTTGTCGTTTTTCACATAAGCGTTGCCGCGGAAGTGCAGCGGTGCCAGCGGCATTTCTTCCATGAGAATTTTTTCGGCATCAAACATGAGTTGCTTGCGCTTCTGCTCGTCGGTCTCATAGTAGCTCTTGTTTAGCAGATCGCGGTATTCCTTGTTGTCGAAGCGAACGACGTTGTTGCCACCCAAGTTCTTGTACATTTCGAGGAAATTGATCGGGTCGTTGAAATCGGCCCCCCATAGCCAGATGCCGAAGTCGTATTTGCCATTTTGGACATCTTCGTTGAACACTTTCCATTCCGAGGTGCGGATGTCAATGTCGACTCCGAGTGTTTTCTTCCACTCGTCCTGGAGCGCTTGAGCCAGCTTCTTGTCCGTTTCTCCAGTGTCGTAGTAGTACGTGACTTTTGGGAATTGCGTCAGCCCGAGCTCTTTCAAGCCTTCTGCCAAAAGCTGCTTGGCCTTTGCCACATCCTCTTTAAAGTAGCCGTCCGGATTCAACCCCATGGAGACGGGAACCCAACCATAAGCGGGTGGAACACCAGTCTGTAGGATGTTATCCACCAATTGCTGTCGGTTGATCGAATACGAAAACGCCTGGCGAATTTTTTTGTTCGTGAATGGGGGCTTCTCTGTATTGAAAATGACAGCTTTAGTGCCGGGGTTATCTGCGACGAGCAGCTTGTCTTCCGCTTTAATCTGACCGACCGCATCTGGCGACAAGCCAAAGGAAGGGTAGCCTCCCCAATCCAGATCGCCATTTTCAAACATGGACAGGGCGGTGTTGTTATCCTCGATGATGGCAATATGGATCTTGTCTAGCTTGACGTTGGCGTTGTCCCAATAAGTAGGGCTTTTGCTGAAGGTGAGCTTGGATTTGTGCTCCCACGCATCCATGACAAACGGGCCATTGCCGACAATCGTTTTGACTTCTGTTGCCCACTGGGGGTTGCTCTCGATCGTCTTTTTATGAAGTGGGTAGTAGGTAGTGAATGAGGTCAATTCGCGGAAAAACGGTGTTGGTGAGCGCAAGATGAAATCTAGTGTGTAGTCGTCCTTTGCTTTTACCCCGACGTCCTCTTGCTTGCCTTTTCCGGTGTAAAAATCCTCGCCCCCCTTGATATAGAAGAGCTGGTACGCGTAGCCGGAAGCGGTTTTGGGGTCGAGATTGCGCTTGATGGCGTACTCAAAATCATGAGCGGTAACAGGATCGCCATTGCTCCATTTGGCGTCCTTTCGAATGGTAAAAGTAAAATGAGTGAAGTCAGGAGTATGTGTGTAGCTCTCTGCGATGGCGTTGATCATCTGGCCTTGACGGTCGACACTGGTCAGTCCTTCGAAGGTGAGGTTGATCATGTCCATGGAGGTCGAATCTGTTGCAATGCCGGAATCCAGCGTAGACGGCTCGCCAGTGATGCTCCATTGCAAGACCATTGGCTCTGCGGTCTTAGGCTTTGCTGTCGCTTCCGCTGGAGGGGATTGGACATTGTCGGCGGGCTTCGAGCTACAGCCGACGGAGAGACTAAACAACAATACAGCAGTAGAAATGCCTAATAGCCACTTGTTCATACATACCTCCTGTTTAATTGTTTGAAAAGTAAGAAAATTAACAGTTCCCCAAAAGAATAATGCACAGCAATCATCCAGTCATTCAACACAATGTATAAATGTTCGCTGGAAATCACGGATACAGATGGGAATAAATTCATACAATTTGTCCGTTACCTAATTAATCATTTATCCGAAGGGACAACAAAAGCCACCCGTAAAAGGTGGCTTTGTCATTAGGGAGGTAAGACAGAATTACTTGTTCATCGGCAAAACACCATCGCGCGATTTCCGCGTCCAAGGTGTACCAAGATAAGAAAGTGCCCAGCGATCCAGACCATACCAGCCCGCAACCTTCCAGGCCAGAACGAGCCAGGTAGCAAAAACAAAGAGGAGCGGGTTGCTGCTGACCGTTCCTGCGAACAGAAAGCTGACGTTCATCAAGGCACCGAAGAATGCCGCGATCCCTGTCAGGCAGCCGAGAATCAAACCGAGTCCGACGAGAACCTCACCCCAAGCGACGAGGAAGCCAAACACCTTGGCATTTGGCAATACGACATTTTCCAGGAACCAGGCATACCACGCCGTTACGTCCTTTCCTTCGGCTGCTTTCGCAAGCGATCCTTTTACGAACCCTTGAATCGCTCCACCCGCCGCATCTCCGGTCCAGTTATCGGACTGGACTTTTTTCCATCCAGTAGTAATCCATGCATATCCGACATACAGTCTGATGATCAACCAGATCGCAGCGGAATTCGTGCTGGTGAACAAGAAGTGTGAAACAGGATTTTCAGGAATAATAATTTCGTTTTGACGATTTTGCATGTGGGTATCCTCCTACATACGTTTTGAACATCTTTGTTCGAGCCGATTTTAACATAACAAATGGCGGTGTAGGGCGTTTTTGGGCATAAGTTCATACGGTGTTCATTGACACTATTGGCACGGTGTTAATGGTAAATCTTACTGTATATATTGGTAAAACACAGTAAATTCATGGAAGGATTGACAAGTTCAGGACAAAATTTTATTACTGTCGACGAGGTAGAGAAGTTCACTCTGACCGAAACTAGGTACCCAACGACTAACTAAGTAAAACCAACGCTTAGAGAAATTGAGGAAAGGGTAAAATTAGATGATGGACCTTATGAAGGTGGAGAATAGGAACACAGTCTGGGTTCTTTTAAAAAAATTTTGGGGCGACTCAACTTATTTTCATTTCTACTACATGCATGAATAAAGTAAACACTGTTTCTCTAGACCCACTCAAAAATCATCCAGTACAATAAGTCAGCATGTTGTTTCGGAAGTGGGGAGGATAGGTAATATGCAAAATTCATCTTCATTGCTCGCATTATGGATTAGTTTGATCAGTAATGTGGCATTGACTGTGATAAAGGTTGTTGTTGGAATTTTATTCAATAGTCAGGTCCTCATTGCGGATGGTATTCATAATGCTGGTGATGTGATTGCTACATTCGCTGCTTTGACATCGTCTTTGGTGTCCAAAAAACCAGCGGATAAAGACCATCCATATGGTCACGGTAAAGCAGAGGTTATCGCTTCTGGTATTGTGGCGATTATTTTAGCTTTAGCTGCATTATTCATGGTTTATAAATCGATAGAAGCCTTATTCGAACCGGCAGTAGAAGCAAGTATTATAGCATTGATAGCTGCCATTATATCTTTAGTGTGGAAACAAGTTCTTTACGTATACTGCATACGCCTTGGACGAGAAAAGAATAGTAAAAGTTTGATTGCAACGGCAAACGATCATCTAGCGGATGTGTACGCTTCAATTGCTGCTGTCGTAGGGATTGGTGTAGCGTTAATTGGGGATCGCTACGATCTACCTTTTACACAATATGGAGATCCGATAGCTGGATTGATCGTTTCCTATTTCGTGATGAAATTGGCTTACGAAATGGGGGAGGAGTCTATTGGTGTATTAATGGAGAAAAGCTTACCTGCTGAGCAGTTGTTTCAGCTTGAGAGCATTGTGCGAGCGGTTCCACAAGTAAAAAGAATTGACCGGATTCGAGCAAGAGAACATGGCCATTATGTGATTGTGGACGTACGAGTCAGTATTTCAAATGATTTAACGATTAAAGAAGGACACGATATAAGCAGAATCATAAAAGTCTCCATCATGAGTGAAATGAAAGAAGTAGAAGAGGTATTGATCCATTTAAATCCGTGGTATGAATAGTAGTGACTAGATATTTGAAAAGGTGCTGTGACCGCGCAGGATGCCAGCTCGCGGGCGAATCCGTAGACAATCTGGCGACTCATTCGTCGAGTGTATTGGACTTCATCGATACGCGGGTCAGTCCTGACTATGATAGCATGATGGAAACATCGGAGAAGTACACTTTGGATGCACACCGTTTTCATACGTTGCTGGCAGAATTCAATGCGTCTTTTGAAGAATTGAATTCCACAATCAGCAGTGTGGTTTCTGTCGTGAAGCAAGTGACGAACTCGATGGAGAAAAGTGCCCACAGTGTGGAGGCGATCACAGAGCAATCTCGCATTATTGCGGATAACAATCAACAGGTCGATGCTATTTCAGAGAGAAATGTCGGCTTGACGCAGACAATGGAAGAGATCGTGCATCGGTTTAAAATTTAAGAGTGCCCCCCCCTTTTTGCTGGTAAAAAACGGAAGGTAGGTTTGTTGTAATATATTTTCAGGAAGGGTGTAGGGCGGAAAATAAAAAGTTTCCACGGAGGGTATGTATGAAAACCTTTATTTACATGGTCAGGCACGGAGAATCACCAAAAACCGAAGGGGACGAAAGAACACGAGGACTAACTGAAAAAGGTAGGTCAGATGCCCGTATCATTACTCAATTGTTAAAAGACGAGGGGATAGATGCGTTCATTTCAAGTCCGTATAAAAGGGCAATGGCAACCATAGAAGAACTAGCCCAGTCCGTAGGGAAAGAGATCGTCGTTTTAGAAGAGCTGAGAGAACTCGTTTTTATAGGAAACAATCAGATCATGGCCGATAGCGAATTGTATCCATTGGTAAAGAAGATGTTTACTGAGCCAGACTTTTCGTTACGTGGAGGAGAGTCCTTAACAATTTGTCGGAATCGTGTGGTAAGAACATTGCGAAATATTTTAGAGCAATATAGAGGGCAGAAAGTTGTAATAGGAACGCATGGTGCCGTTATGACATTGATGATGGGGTACTTTGACAGTCAGTACGACTTGGATTTTTTATTGACGATGTCCAAGCCTGATATTTACCAAATGGAATTTCAGGGTGAAGTGCTCGTGGAAACGAAGCGATTATGGGGGAACTGACTTCCTATAGGAAAAAGGAGGACCTAACATATGGATATAAAAGAGTATATCAGGAATGGTTTTGAGGCTTACTATGCCCGATATAACCAAGTAACAGAGGAAGGTTTTTGCAGATGGATGCGGCCAGACGTCCCTGATGTCATGAAGGTAGCTGATGTCGATGAAGAATGGTCCAGATGGAAGCTAGTTCCTTCTATCGTAAGTCACGATGATGTGGCTGCGCTCGAAGAAGAATTTGGGCTGACATTTCCGGAGTGGTACAAGGCATTTATTTCAACCTATCATCATTATTTCGACGTCATTCCTGAACAAGGGATTGATGAGCCAATTGATCGTATAAAGGATATGTACAATCCATTGCTTTGCAAGTTAGGCTACCTTCCTTTTTCATGGGATACGGAGTACGGCAAGCTATACTGTATTGATTTGCAAGAAAGCCCGGATGAAGAGAAGTGTGCCATCTACGAGATTGAACATGAAATGTTATTTGAGATGGATGAAGAAAATACAGATCGGAACAAGCTTAAAGAGTCACTTGTCTTTTTGTATCCGAATTTTCAATCCTATTTTGATCACACTTTTTTAGAACATGCATGACGCGAAATCAAACCCTCTTTCACTAAAATAGGAAAGAGGGTTTTACTTGTGAGATTCTTGTGTGAATCGTTTGCTACGCTAGGAGCCGACTACGACTCTATGAATCTTAGCTTATCAGGATTTCTGACAAAGTAGAGGTTGCGAATGACTCCGTGTTCGATATGCAAAAACACCACGGTGTAGATTTTTCCGTCCTGTCTGATTACAAACCCGGTCTGGTTGTTTAGAGGTGCGAGCGCTACAGAGAAATGTGGACGCTTTGAGAAGCTGCGCATCAAGCCGAGCAAGAAGGAAGCCACGCGTTCGCCAGATAAGATCGGATGCAGAGCTGCGGTGACCTTGCCGCCGCCGTCGGAGAGCAGTACCGCATCTGTGGCAAGAAGCGTGAGCAATGTCTCGACATTTCCGTGCTCCAGTGCAGACAGAAAACGGCCGATCCATTCTTCCCCGCTCTCTTTTTCTGGGGTGAGTTGAGGTTCTTCTGTGGCAATCCCCATTTTCTTTTTAGCCCGACTAACGATCTTGCGGCAATTCGCTTCGGTTTTCCCAACCAGTTCGGCAATCTCGTCATATTGGAAGTCAAAGGCTTCTCGCAGGACAAACACCGCTCTTTCTGCGGGAGACAGCCGCTCCAACAGGACGAGCATTGCATAGGATAGCAAGTCTTTCGTAATGACAGCGTCATAGCTGTCAGCACCAGGGGTAGAGATGGGCTCTGGCAGCCACGGTCCTGTATACAGCTCCCGTTTTTTTCGGGCCGATTTTAACAAATCGAGGCAGCGGTTGGTGGTCATTTTGCACAGGTATGCCTTCGGTTCAGACATTTGCGCAAGCGGGACATCGTAGGCCTTCACGAATACGTCCTGCACAACATCCTCCGCATCCGTGGCCGAGCCGAGCATCTGATAGGCAAGCCGGAACATGAGCCCTTTATATTGTTCGTACAGAGCCTCCATGGCTGTGTCACTTCCTCTTGTGTCTTCGTACGTCCCTGTTTTTTCCTTATTTTATCATGCTGGCAATATTCCAGGTAAACTGGCGAATTTTCCACCCCAATTTCCCTGTCAAAATGATATCGAGTCCCCATTTTCTCGTCCAAACCATTCCGCGTTCTGGGCCAAGTCCAATGCAGTAAAAGTCCATGTAGCTTTTGTGTGCGGGGGCAGGAGTACCGTCCAAATCTGCCAACACAATTTTGCCCAGGCGCACCGCCTGTCCGCTGGCTTCCTTGCAGGTCATCGTATCTGCTTGCCCGCTGGCTGGATCTACGATGCGTGCACAATCGCCAATGCTGTACACCCCTGGAGTACCCGCTACGCGATAGGATTCATCGACGACCACCTGTCCGCGTGTGGTCAGTGGCAAGCCCATGCTACGCAATGCGGGATTGGGCAGGAGTCCGAGCGACCAGACGCATAGCCCGACAGCAAGCGTGCGACCACTGTTTAGCGTCAGCATTCCGTCCCTCTCATGAAGTACTTTTTGGCCATGGAGAATGGTAACGCCGCTATCTGAGAGTGCACTCTCCAGCTTGTGCCCCATTTTGGCAGGACCTTCTACAAACAAGCGATTTTGTGCGTTGATGAGATAGACCCTGACTTCATCAGGATGGATGCCGAGGTTCTTCGCTTCCTCGCGCATAGCAAAAGCTAACTCCGCAGAGGTCTCCATCCCGCTGATGCCCGCGCCCGCAACGGCGATCGTCAACAATCGCTCGCGTTCGGATGGTTGTTTCTCATGGACGGCTTGGCGCATGTTGGCAAGCCATTTATCCCGAACTTCCTCGGCTGCCTCGACGCCCGTCAAAGCGATGCCGCCTTGTTCTGGCTCCGGTTGGCGAATGACGCTTCCTACTGCCAAGATGAGAATGTCGTAGGGCAACGTCTGTTCTTGGCCGTTTTTGTTCAGGAATAAGAGGGTCTTCTCCTTCCCTTTGATCGACGTGACTGTACCTTGCATGAATTCGACGCCCTCTGGAAACAGGCTTTTTAGCGGAATGGAGATGTCTGTTTTAGCAACCGCTGGTTTGAACAACAGTACTTTGCGAAGGTGATGAGGCTCTCTATCAATTAAGATGAAGCGGATCGGGCGTCCTTTGCACGTGTCCCGAACGGCTTTTAGTGCGTTGATACCTGCGTACCCGCCTCCGACAATCACACATGTTACTTCTTTCATGCCAATCAGCTCCTCGTTTGGTTTGACCATATAACGAGAGTGAGAGCGATTGTGTGACATACCCCAAGAGGAAAATGTCGAAGAAAATCGAATAGGGAATAGATGGAAGGATAGACACATCAGAGTTCGTAGGAGGATTCCAAGCATGTCATACAACATCTACACGTTCGCACAAAGATCAGATCTAAACGATCAAGCTGATGCACTCATTGAAGCAAGCTGGTCTGCCTTCATGCTGAATGACGAAGTGGCTAACGAATATTACGGTCATCTGAATGACTGGTTCTCTTCTTATCAATTCATGTTGACGGACGAGGCTGACAAGTTGATGGCTGTAGGAAATGCGATTCCATTTTATTGGGATGGCACTGCGGAAGGGCTGCCAAAAGGCTGGGATGATGTCTTTTTGCAAGGGATTGAAGACTACCGCCAAGAAAAGCAGCCAAACGCGTTATCGGCACTCTCTATCTCAATCGATCCCCACTATCGTGGACTCGGTCTCAGCAAGCAGATGGTTACGGCGATGAAGGATATCGCCAAGGAAAATGGCTTGGCTTATTTGGTGGCACCCGTACGTCCATCGCTCAAGCACAAGTACCCGCTGACGCCAATGGACAACTATGTTCAGTGGAAAACGTCCGATGACGCTCCGTTTGATCCATGGGTGCGTACGCATTGGAAACTGGGAGCGACGATCATGCAGGTTGCGCCGGAATCCATGCTGATCAGAGGAAGCTTGACGGATTGGGAAAGCTGGACGGAGATGAAATTCCCGGAGTCAGGATCATACATCATTCCAGACGCATTAGTTCCCGTTCAGGTTGACGTGGAAAAGGACGAAGTGGTATATATCGAGCCGAATATTTGGATGCAGCATTTTCTGTAGATCGATCCAGAAGGTTTGGTTTTTGGAAAAGGACGAACAAACAGCGAAGTAGCCGTTGTGGAACCCACAGCGGTTTCTTTTTGCATTTTCTGTCACCTTTTTGCCGTGAGACGGATCATACCTACTAGCAAGCAATCAACGGATGAGGTGAACGGATTGAACGAAGCAGAAACAATGCCAGCGAGTCTGGAGGTTACACGGGAAGCCAGACTGAAATGGCTGATGCAGCAATACGGGGAGAAGATTTTTCATCTGGTGAGCCTCACGGTAAAGAATCATGCCTTGGCGGACGATATTACCCAAAATGTTTTTATCAAAGCATATCGGCATCTCGATCAGTTCCGTGGGGACGGACAGATCAAGCATTGGCTCTACAAGATCGCGATGAATGAAAGCAAAAAACATTTTCGGTCGTGGTCGTTCCGCAACATTTTTCCGACGATGGATGATCATCTCGGCGACCTGATGGATCGGCAGGCAAACAATCAGGTAGAGGAAGAGATTTTAAACCGGGTGAAGCGGGAAGAGGTCGTCACGTACATTCAATCCCTCGCACCGAAGTACAGGCAGGTTATCCTCTTACACTATTACGAAGACCTGTCGATTGCGGAAGTGGCGGACATTCTCACGGTTTCGCAAGAGGTTGTCCGTACTCGTTTGCATCGAGCCAGAAAGCAATTGAAGGAGACCATGTCGAAGGAGGTAAAAGGATGAGCGACGATCGCATGTGGAGGGAATGGAGCCAATCAGCGAAGCAAGCTGTTCGTGAGAAATATCCGTTTCATTTGGAAAAATTGGAGCAGGACGTCCTGGCAAAAATTCAGCGTGAGAAGCGTCGCCGTCGCTGGCAGGTAACCTCTTGGGTAGCTGGAGTAGCTGTTGCTGCTACTTTTTTCTTCCAGATTGTTCAGCCCTTTGAGGGAAGCTCGTGGGGACTGACGGGGGCAGAGCGAGGTCAGGAAGTATTTGAATGGATCACGCCCGATGAAGGTTTCATGCACGCTTTGAAGAACGGCTATCCGATTCTGCCTGAGGTGAAATTGGAGAAGGACGGTTTTGTGTATCAACTCAAGGACGCTATGGTGGATCGGAGGCGGATTACGTTTACGCTGTTAATCTCCGGTGAAAAAATGGAGGAGATCGCGCGGATTCCGGATGAATCGAAAAGAAGCGAGATGCTCTATGGGAGTCTTCGTGTAGATTTGGGGGAGCTGAAAGAAATAGGGCATGCTCCGAAAGATTTTCAATTAATCGATGGTGTGCATTATCTTATCATCACACCGAATTACCGAATTGACGAGAAAAAAATGCGGGAGTTCATGAATCAGACGAAGCCTGTTCTGCCTGTGCAAATTGTAGATATGCGCAAGAAAGAAGCTGATGAAGTGGTAGCCGAGGTGTTGCTGCCCCTGCCAAGGTCCGTCACTGTAGCAGAAAAAGTAATCCAACCGGATGCAGAAGTAGATGCTGTGCTAGAAACAGACAGCCTGTTGACGAGGCTGAAAGTAAATCAGATCATAGCTTCTCCGACGGTGATGGAAGCGGAGCTGGAAGCTGCTTTGCAGGATGGATTCGAGTTGTATCGCTTGGAGAATGTGAAGCTGGTAGATGGGAATGGAAAGGAATATCCGGCAATGGATGACCGAATCAATGAGAATCTGGAACGGGTTCGAGGTGGCGATGCTACCCGGGTTCAAAGCAGTGACAAGTATACCATGCAGTTTTTCCCATCTCTCTTCTTTGAAGACGTACCGGAAAAACTCGAGCTTCGATTCGACGAGGTATCTGCGAATAGGTCCATTAGAGAAAACATAGTGCTGGATCGGAATGCCAAATATCCGCAAAGCATCCTGTTTGGCAAAAAGAAAAAGCTGAACATAGATAAGGTGTATTACGAAAAAGGCAAGCTTTTCATCGTCATCCCGAACGAAGGACCAGAGGAGATTAATCTGCGTGTAGAAGGTCAGTATTACAAGGATTTTATTATCGCAGAGAACCTGGAGACCGTTTCACTTACTTTCGAGGTACCCAAACAGGATACGTACAAGGTAGAGATGAGCGGACTAGAGTTGGAGAGATTCCCCTTGGATGGCGTGATACCTATTACCAAATAACTTTACTAACATAACGAAAAGACCACATATGCTGTGGTCTTTTTTTGCATTCATTATTGTTGCTAGACTCTTTCCACTGGGCTTGTCAGGCAAGTAGGTCCACCTGTTCCCTTGTAGGAAATCTCCTCACCCTCATACTCGTACACAGTTGCACCTGCATCGAGAAGGCGTTGCTTGGTAATCGGGTTGCCTGCCACGACCATGCACACACGCGGTGCGAGTGCCAACACGTTGCTGCCGAGATTTTCGTACTCATCATCCGGTACTTCAATTAATTGAATGCCTCTGTCGATGAGCAGCTGGCGGAAAAATACTGGCATCAGCTGGGAGTAGACGACAGCTAAATCATGATCGATCATACTGATGACTGACATCAGATGCAGACATTCCGCCGGACCGCGATCATATGGGAGCTGTACCACGATGATTTCATCCGTAAAATCCTTGACCATTTCCGTAATTTGAGCGATAGCCGCCTCATTCGTGCGGAATCCAAGGCCGATAGCGAGCGTTTTGTCATCCAGCCAGACGAGATCGCCGCCATCTGACAACGCATCTCCAGTGAGCTGCCCCAGGATCGGGATATTGTTTTCTTCTAAAAACGCTTTGTATACTTCAGCCTCTCCCTGACGGAGCTCTTTGCCAGATTTGAGAATGATCGCCCCTTTGGAAGTGAATTTCACCGGGTCGTGAGCGTAAATGGAATCCAGTCCGGTTTTATCGGATTGTGGCAAGTGCAGGATGTTTTCCACATGATCGCGCAAAATCGATTCGAATTTGGCGTATTCATGCAGAGCGCGGTCCCAGTCAGGGCGGTCTGTATAGTTGAAGGTTTTCCACGATTGATCGAGATGTTCTTGACTGATAAATGCTTGGTGGGGATGCTTGATGATGACGGTTTTCATCTTTTTGACCATGGATTGGCTGCCTTGGAACATAGTTGCCTCCCTTTTTCCACATTGCAGAATATTATTCATATTTCGAAATGTTCATCATTAGTTTACACATTCTGATTTCTGACTGTCAATCTGAGATTCCAACCTGGAGTTTTTTTGCGATTCACAAAATTAGAGCAAATGGTTTAACATAGTTTCATATGAGAAGATAGAGAGAAAAGGGGGGATGACCGTGATTCAATCGTTTGATCGAGCGATGGCGATTGCAACGGCACTTTCGTCGGATGAACATAGAAAATGGTGGACGATCAATGATTTAGCGAAGGAATGCCAGCTCCCGATCAGCACCATTTATCGACTGTTGTACACGTTGATGAAGCACGGGCTGGTCGAGCAGGACGCTGCGACCAAGCAATATACGCTGGGCCTTAAATGGATGGAGTTCGGTTTGCGGGTGCTCGATCGGATCGATTATCGCAAAGTGATCAAGCCGATGATCGAAGAGCTTGCCAGAGAAGTGAACGAAAGTGTTTACTTCAGTCAGCCTAGCGGACTCGAATCGATTGTCGTTGAGCGCGTAGACAGTCAGCATAATATCCGCATCTACGACCAGTTGGGCTTGCGAATTCCGATGCATATCGGTGCAGCCAATAAAGTCGTGCTGGCACATATGTCTTTGGAAGAAGCACGACAAACCGTAGCGCAGCTCGTGGGAGAAGAGCAGGTGCCTGCTTTTATGGAGAAGCTTCAGGAGATCAGAGCAGCTGGTCATGCGGTCAGTTTTGCGGAGCGGACAGAAAATACGGCGTCTGTCGCAGCACCGGTGATTGATTACAACCAAAAGGTAATCGGGGCGTTAAGCATTGGGATTGTTACGTATGATTTGAAGGAAGAACGACTCCAGTATTTGATTGAACGGGTAAAGGATGTCGCTCACAGAACCTCGCAACGGCTAGGCGGCCTGTCAAAGGCTTGACTAGCCTTTTTTTATTTCGATGGGAAGACAAGATTGGATTCTCGAAAATGTTTCTGGTAGTCACAGCACTGGTGGCTATAGAAATCGTATTTGCTTGGGTTTTTTTATGGTAGATTTGTCATGTAGGAGAGCATATATATTGGATTGGATTTTAACAGAGCTATTCAGGATTTTTCTGGCTTATGTAGGCGGGTATATGATTCTACTAGGTTTGCAAACCTCCTATAAAAGAATAAATGGTAAAGAGGCCAAGCTTAGCTTTTTCCAAAAAATGATGGTTCTAACTATTGGTGTGGCTATCGATATCATTTGGAGATTTGTTTTTTAATCATCAAGCGGCATAAAGCAAAAACGCGATCTTCCCAACCATCCGGGAAATCGATGCCATAAGCAGAAAATGGCTGCATTCTAGTAGAGAGACACCAGGGGGAGACTCCTGGTGTTTTGTTTTTGCATAATGCCCTCCCAGAAATTGCATAGTAAAAATAGATTCGAATGCTCGAAAGGGGAGGGACAAGCGTGGAAGGATTCGGAGAAAGCATGCTCGTCATCGGGCGCGTATGTACGATTATTCCTTTATTGCTGCTGGTCACTTTATTCATGGGCAAGCGCTCGATTGGAGAGCTGCCTGTTTTTGACTTTATCATCATTATTACATTGGGATCAGTGGCAGGGGCTGACATCGCAGAGCCAGATGTCCGGCATATTTCGATTGCCGTAGCGATTATGACGTTGGGTATCTTGCAACGGGTTGTATCGCAGTTGTCTATTGTCTTTCGCTGGTTTGGCCGAATGGTTACATTTGAACCGACCGTCATTTTCTACAGCGGGACTTTTCACGTCAAAAACTTGAAAAAAATCCGCTACTCGCTCGATAATATCCTCCATATGCTTCGCGAAAAAGATATTTTTGATCTGGCAGAGATTGATCTGGCTATTATCGAGGCGAACGGTCGGTTAACTGTGCTCAAAAAAGTAGAGCAGCAGGTCGTAACGAAACAGGATTTGGACATCCAGGCTTCTTCTGCGGGAATGTCTTTGCCCGTCATTGTGGAAGGCAAGATTTATCGAGATGTGCTGTCATACCGGAATCGCGATGAGCAATGGCTTGTGTACGAATTGAAGAAAATGGGGATAGAGTCCGAACAAGTCTTTCTCGCAACGATCAATCGCCAAAGTCCCCCCGTTACATCATTAGCTATCGAATGGAAAAAGGCACAGTCACACTGCAAAACCTGCATGCAGTTACTGTGCCTTATACGGGAGCATAATGGTGAACTTGGTCCCTACTCGTGGTTTGCTTGATACATTGACCGTTCCGCCAATCGCATGAATGACATGATAGGAATACGTTAATCCAAGTCCGGTCCCACTCGTTTTTGTAGAAAAGTAAATCGTTCCAAGACGGCTAATCTGTCCTGCATCCATTCCGACGCCGTTATCCTTGATGACTAGCAATGCTTTGTTTCGTTCTATGAGCAAGTCCAGGGTGACTTTTCCGTCCGAAATATCCGAACAAGCTTCGATAGCATTTTTGATGAAATTCACCAACACTTGCTTGAACTCGTCTGGATTGGCCTTGATCGTCACAGGTCTCTCAAAGTCTTGCAGCGTAAGCTCCACGTTATGCATATTGGCAAAGGGGAGCATGACTTCACGGATGGTATGCAGATGCACGCTAACATTAATGAGCTCATGCCGTTCCTTGAGCGGCTTGGAAATCGCAAGGTATTCGGTCAAAATGGCTTCTGTCCGTTGGATTTCGTCGAGACTGATGCGAATGTATTGATCGACTTTTACCAAATTTTCCGGACATTCCTGTATTAATTTCAAGAAGCCTTTGACTGCCGTCAGCGGATTGCGAACCTCATGTGCGAGTGATGCAGCAACATGGCTCATCGTCTGGATTTTTTCATTTTGCGCGTGGCGGATAAACAGCTCCTTATCCGAAACGCACTTGCTGAAAAGCGACATTAATAACCAGAGGCCGAAAAAGTTTTGAATAGGAATCATGGTGTAGTAAACGAGGTGTTGAGTTACATACGTGGGAAAAAAATAATACGTAGTCCCTAAAGCAACTATAGAAAAAATCGTACTCGTCATAAAAAGATACAGTGTTTTCCGATAACTGGCTTTGTAGTGCCGATAAATAAAGAGTGACAAGAGAAAATTGACTGCCAGGATCAGCATGCCAACCCACGTTCCTTCACCACCTAGGTAGTAACGATAAAGAAAGGCTTCAATCAGAAGGAGCAAGGCAATCTCGACTCCGCCATAAACGAGTCCGAAAAGAATGATGACATGGCGGATATCAAAAAACATGCCAGTCGTGACACTCGGGGCGAAGGTCATTGCGAGAAACATGCAGGCTGAGCTGGTAATGACAATAAAGGAACGGCTGTAGTTCCGCATTTTGTCACGGTAATAAATGTTGAAAAACACAAACGGGATAATGGCAAAAAACCATTGAAGTATGACTTCTTTTAATAGACTCATGTAGCATCCCCATCGCAAATATTTGCTAGGCTTGTATCAATCTACGATAATTCGACAAGACACAACAAAATCCCTCTTGATGTTACATGAGAAACTGGAATATTTATCAAGAAATTTCTTTCGCTAAACCCAGTTGACAGATAGGTAATTGCCAGATTATATTCTGTATATACTTACACAAACGTTTTGAAAATAAAAACTACTCTTATCAAGAGAAGGCTGAGGGAATGGCCCTATGAAGCCCGGCAACCTAGCACGAGAGATTGAGTTCTTTCGAGCCAAGGTGCTAACTCCAACAGGTAGAATACCTGACAGATAAGAGGCGAGAATCTTGTCGATTTTTGTCCTCTTTCTCTGTGAAAGAGGATTTTTTGCGTAGCTAACGTGGGGAAGAAGCGCATTTCCAGTCTACGCTTCGGCCTCCGCCCCTCTGCGAGTGAAGACTGTCCGCTCCAGAGGCGCTTGGACTGGAAATACGCTTCTTCTACGAGGCTTTTGTTTCCTTCTTGATTGTAAAGGCTCCTACTACACACTAGTTTTTCGCTAGCCCTGGTACATGTCTGGAAGGAGACCGCCCGAACGAAGAGAGGATACAGGCGACTGGAAGACATGTGCCAGGGCTACCCCAACCGATAGAGGGGAAACAAAATTTTGAATCTTGTTATCTGTTTTCAAAAAGAAAAAGGGGGAACATCAAAATGAAAAAGAAACTTGGACTGATTACATCACTTGTTTTGGCAACGACCGTTCTCGTGACAGCATGCGGCGGCGGGGGAGCAACAACGGGAACAGGAAGCACGAACGCCGGTGCTTCGGGAGAAAAGGCGAAGAGAATCGCATTGATCATGCGTCAAAACGTAGGGACATTCTCTGCGCAATACATCAATGGCGTGAAGACAGAGGTGGAGAAAAACGGCGGCGAGTTGACCGTATTCAACGCAGATACCGATCTGGCAAAAATGGCGTCCAACCTCGATGCGGCTGTGAACCAAAAGTTTGATGGCATTCTGATCGACCATGGTACGGCGGGAGCGTTGCAGCAGGGCACGCAAAAGGCTGTGGATAAAAAAATCCCGGTCGTCCTGTTTGATACAGACATCAACATTCCAGGAGTGCCAGTTGTGGCGCAAGATGACAACAAATTGGCAGAGCTGAGCCTCGAGAAGCTGGCTGCAGATACAAACGGTAAAGGAAACATCGTAAAAATTTGGGTAGCGGGCTTTGCGCCTATGGAAAAACGCCAAGTCACGTATGAAGCTTTCCAGAAGAAATACCCGGACATCAAAGAGATCGCAGCATTTGGTTCTGCCACCAACAATACGGCACTCGATACGCAAACGCAGATGGAAGCGATTTTGAAAAAGTATCCGAACAAAGGCGACATCACAGCAGTATGGGCGGCTTGGGATGAATTTGCCAAAGGGGCAACGCGTGCCATTCAGCAAGCAGGACGTACGGAAATCAAAGTATACTCCATCGATTTGAGCGATGAGGATCTGCAATTGATCCAGGCGGAAAACTCTCCGTGGGCAGCGACGGCAGCAGTAGACCCATCCAATATCGGACGCATTCATGCCCAAACCGTGTTCCAGAAAATCAAAGGCGAGCAAGTGCCAGACAACGTGAAGCTGAATCCAGTGCTGGTGAAACAAGAAGACCTGCCGAAGGATAAGAAAGTAACGATGGGCGACCTGTCCCAATATATACAAGAGTGGGGCAAGTAAGAACCAAATTGGCTTTTCCCGTTGATACGAATCCATCAACGGGATTTTTCCTTATAGAGGTTGGAATTCGGACTTATACAGGAGGTGTGAAAAATGTCCACATTGCAGATGAAGGGGATAGCGAAGCAGTTTTCTGGGGTTCCTGCCCTGCGATCCGTCGATTTTGAGGTGCGCGCAGGAGAGGTTCACGCACTGCTCGGTGCCAATGGCGCAGGAAAGAGTACCCTGATGAAAATTCTCACGGGAGCGTATCAGGCAGATGGCGGTACGATCACCATCGATGGCCAGTCCGTGTCGATCCAATCTCCGCAGGACGCCAAAGCACTGGGCATCCAATGTGTGTATCAGGAAGTGGACACCGCCTTGATCCCGTATTTGAGCGTCGCCGAAAATATTTTGCTCGACCAGCTCGTCCAAGCAAAAACCAAGGGACTGATCAATTGGCAGAGCTTGTACAACGAATCGGAGCAGATTTTACAGAGCTTCGGCTTCTCCATTCCGGTGAGGATGCTCGTCGAAGAATGTACGCTGTCGGAAAAGCAATTGATTTTGATTGCACGGGCGACCGTTCAAAAGGCGAAGTACGTCATTTTCGATGAACCGACAGCGCCGTTGAGTACAAAGGAGAGCGAGCGGCTATTTCACATTATTGCCCAGCTGAAAAAAGCAGGAGTCGGGATCATTTACATTTCTCACAGGTTGCCGGAAATTTTTGAAATCTGTGACCGGATCACGATTATGCGCGATGGTCAGCATGTCGTGACCACAGAGACGGCTACGACCAATATGGACGAAGTGATCGCGAACATGCTGGGCAAAAGCTTCGACGAGGAGTTCCCGAAGATGGAAGTGCCGATTGGCGAAACGATTTTTGAGGCGTCAGGAGTGGCTGGCGGCAAAGTACGCGGCGTCGACCTGCATGTTCGCGAGGGAGAGATCGTGGGCGTCGTTGGTCTAGTTGGGGCAGGGAAGACCGAGCTTGCCCGATTGCTCTTCGGTGCAGATGAGGCTAAGGCTGGAGCCATTCGATTGCATGGAACACGTATCCAACTGCGCTCGCCCAAAGACGCCGTCGATGCAGGAATCGTGCTCGTCCCGGAGGAAAGGCGCAAGGAAGGGATTTTCGTCGAGGAGTCCGTGCAGAACAACCTGTCTGTTGCCTCACTTAAAAAGAAGTCTTGGCTCGGTTTTATCAAAAGAGGGGTGGAAGCGGCCAACGCAAGAGAGCTCGTGCAGCGCCTTGGTGTAAAAACAGCCGATATCAAGCAGCTGGTCGGTTTTCTCAGTGGCGGAAACCAGCAAAAAGTCGCAATTGGCAAATGGCTGGATACAAACGCTCACCTCTTTATGTTTGACGAGCCGACAAAAGGGGTGGACATCGGCGCGAAAAGCGATATTTACCGCCTGATCGGAAATCTCGCCGAGCAAAAAAAGGGCGTCCTGTATTTCTCCTGTGAGTTCCAGGAAGTCATCGGGATCGCAGACCGGATTCTCGTCATGTTCGAAGGCAAGATTGTGAAGCAACTGAGTCGCGAGGAAGCAACACAAGAACAGATTATGTATTACGCAAGCGGAGGTGAGTAACGTGGCAGATAAAAAGTTTAGCTTATTTGATTTTATTTATAAATACGGAACGGTTGCAGTCATCGTCATTGTCATGTTGTTATTCAGTTTGACCAACCCGTATTTCTTCACGTACGACAACTTGACGGACATTCTTCGTTCCATCTCGATTGTGACCTTTGTAGCGATTGGCGTTACGTTCTCTCTGATTGTCGGAGGCTTTGACTTGTCTGTAGGATCGACGGTTTCGTTGACCACAGTCGTATCTGCTTCGATGATGGTTTGGTACGAACAAGGAGTCTTCACGACACTGGTTGTCCCGATTGTACTCAGCTTGCTCGTCGGGTTGGTCAACGCCTTCCTGGTCGTGAAAATCCGCATTCCTGATTTGCTGGCTACGCTGGCGGTGCTCTACATCGTAAACGGCATTCATATGACGTATTCCCAGGGTTACTCGATCTACGCAAACATGCCAATGCAGGACGGCTCGCAAGCTCCGGGAAAATTCCAGGAATGGTTCCTCTGGCTGGGCCAGGGAGAAATTCTCTCCGTTCCTGTTCCCGTTATCCTGACCTTTTTACTTGTGGCGATCACGCATGTGTACTTGTCCTATACGAGGCAGGGGCGGATGTTGTACATGACAGGCGGCAATTTGGAAGCAGCCCGTCTGTCGGGGATTCCTGTGAATCGCTATCGTACTTTGGCTTATGTGCTCTCCGCTCTTTTTGCAGGCTTGGGCGGGATGCTCTTGGCAGCGCGGATCGGTACCGGGCAGGTGAATAGCGGTGGCTCCATGCTGATGGATGCCGTAGCGGCTGCTTTCGTAGGCTTCTCCGTATTCGGTGCAGGAAAGCCTAACGTATTCGGTACATTTGTGGGAGCCATCCTGATCGGGGTACTGCTCAACGGCATGACGATGCTCAATCTGCCGTATTACGCTTACGATATTGTAAAAGGAACGGTATTAGCGCTCGCATTGGCTGTGACCTACTATCAGCTGCGCAGAAAACGAAACGCTTAGAATCGTAACGTTCTTCTTGCTTTTCTCTCATCAATTTCTCATCTTCCTATTATTCCCTTCTCTTTTTTGAAGCTTAGTATTGGTCTTACTCAAGTGAGACAAATGCGAAAGCAAATTCAAATAAAGAGAAGGGATGTTGTTTTTATGCGTATACTCGTTGTGCCTTCGGGCTTTAAGGAAAGTTTAGATGCCGAGCAAGCAGCAGAGTGCATGAAAGAAGGAATTCTGCGTGTACTCCCGCTCTCCCAAGTACAAACACTGCCGATGGTAGACGGAGGAGAAGGCTTTACGAAAGCGATTGTAAAAATTACGAATGGCTCGATTATTGATAGGGACGTAACGGGCCCCGTAGGAGAAAAGGTTCCTTCCCATTTTGGGGTGTTCGGATCAAAGACGACAGGTCAAACTGCTGTGATTGAGATGGCGGCAGCAGCCGGACTGCGACTGGTTCCTAGAAGCTTGCGTGACCCGCGCAAAACGACGACACATGGCGTCGGTGAATTGATCAAAGCGGCGCTGGACATGGGGGCAGATCGTATTTTGCTAGGCTGCGGCGATTCCGGTACTTCCGATGGCGGGGCAGGTATGGCGCAAGCACTTGGCGCGAAATTTTTGGATGCAAGCGGTCAAGAAATCCGTATTGAAGGCGGAATCTCACTGGCAAAAGTAGCGGAAATTGACGTTTCCGGCATGGACCCAAGGCTCAAGCAGGTGCAAATCGATGTGGCTTGCAACTGGTTTAACAAGCTTTGCGGGGAAAACGGAGTCGCTCGCGTGTTTGGCCCGCAAAAGGGAGCGACGCCTGAGCAAGTCGTTGAGTTGGAAGAAGCACTCGAACAATTCGCGGCGATCATCGGGAGGGATTTCGGTATCGACGTCAGAGAAATGCCGGGCAGTGGTGCTTCGGGAGGCTTGGGTGCTGGACTGCACGTGCTCGCTGGTGCGAACCTGTATCCACGCTACGACATCATCATGAAGTACATTGATTTGGATCGCATGCTCCAAGAGACAGACCTTGTGTTTACGGCGGAAGGAAGCATTGATTTTCAAACACCGCGAGGAAAAATTCCAGTGGAAGTGGCGAAGCGGGCGAAGAAGCATGCCTTGCCGGTAGTGGCTTTGGTTGGAACCGTTGGCAAAGGTGCCCGACTCAATTATGAGCACGGAATTGATGCGTACACGAGTATTTTGCCGATGCCGTCTACGTTGGAAGAAGCGTTCATGCATGCCGAGAAGTGGCTGACCGATTGCTCGGAAAGCTCCATGAGAACCATCATGGTAGGCCTGCAGCTCGCAAATCGTTTAATGGCGAAGGAGCAAGTATCGTGATTGCACAGACTGTCGCAAAGGAAAGACCTGCCTGGGTCCTTCCGATTGTCCTGATTATGTTCGTTGAATTACTGCTTATGCTACCGTCTTCCCTGACATTTGAAGCCAAATGGAGCTTGTTCTGCTTCTGTGTCGCCGTGATCCTGTGGACGACAACCTCGCTGAACTCTGCCTATGTAGCGATTGGCTCTGTGTTACTCCTCGTGGTGACAGGAACGGCTGACCAGGAAATTTTGTTCGACTCGCTCGCCTCCGACGTCATTTGGCTAATGATTGGCTCGTTCATCCTTGGTGGTGCGCTTCAAGTGACCGGTTTGGCTGGCAAACTCACAGATTTGGTCGTGAGCCGCGCGAAGAATGTAAAAAGCTTGTTTTGGCTACTGACGGTCGTCGTTCAATTCCTTGCTTTCTTTATCCCGTCTACTTCTGGACGCGCAGCGGTGCTACTGCCTGTTTTCCACTCGCTGACTTCAGAAATCGGGAACAAACCAATTACGAAAGCCATGGCGATCCTGATTCCGACGATTATTTTAGTATCCACGAGCTCTACCATGATCGGAGCGGGCTCCCATTTTATCGCACTCGATATGCTGAAGGAGTTCAATGGGGAAGGGATGAGCTTTGCGGAGTGGCTGTTGTGGGGACTGCCGTTTGGGGTAGTGGCCAGCATTGTTACTTGCCGGATTGTTCTGGCTCTGTTTCTCACCAAAGAAGAAATGCAGCGCCCACTCGCGAGCAAAAAGCTCTCCCTTACCTTGTCCCGCAACGAAAAATATACGGTAGCCGTGATCGGGGCGATGGTCATCTTCTGGCTGACAGAGCGTTTTCACGGCATCGAAATCGCTACCACGACAGTTGTTGGCGCCTTTCTTTTGACACTGCCGAGTGTGGGGGTCATGAAATGGAAGGATGGCGTACAGTCTGTCTCGTGGAACCTGATTCTGTTTGTAGGGGCAGCCATTGCACTCGGTAAGTCGTTGTTGGAGAGCGGCGCGGCAGAGTGGATCATGAAAAAGCTGTTCACGATCACCGAGCAGTTGGAAGGGGAATCATCGCTTCTGATCATCGTCGTCATCACGCTGCTTACGCTGACATCGCATCTGTACATTACATCGCACACGACGAGAGCCGTCATTCTTGTTCCACCACTTCTTTACTTTGCGAGTAGCCTTGATTTGAATGAAGTGACCGTTCTGTTCTTAGGGATCGTCGGCATGAACTACTGCCTCACCTTCCCTGTCAGCTCCAAAGCATTGCTCATGTTCCAGGAAAGCGGCAAAGAGACCTTTTTGCCTAAGGATTTGCTGCGATTGAGCTTGTATGCGGGTGCGGCCCACGCGATCCTGATGGTTGTCTTTTATTACGCGTACTGGCAGTGGGTGGGGTTATCGATATAAGTAAAAAATTATATCTTTCGTACGGATTACTCTTTGATCCACAGCCAATATTTGCTAAACTCATCTGGATAATGGATGCAAGGCTTAGGAGGATTACATGTCGGAGCGAATATTAATTGTGGAAGATGAAGAGAAAATTGCTCGTGTGATTCAATTAGAGCTGGAATACGAAGGATACGAAAGCGAGATCGCCAAAACAGGGCTCGAGGCGTTGGAACAATACAATCAAGGCGGATGGAACTTGATCCTGCTCGATGTACTGCTGCCAGGCTTGTCAGGTATTGAAGTGCTTCGCCGGATTCGGGTAAAGGATTCCGCGACGCCAGTCATTTTGTTGACGGCCAGAAATGCTGTCGTGGACAAAGTAAATGGTCTCGATCAAGGCGCGAATGACTATATCACGAAGCCTTTTGAAATCGAAGAACTGCTGGCGCGCATCCGTTCCTGCCTCCGCTTGTCCCAAATGACGAGAAAAGTGGAAGCCAGCTCCAAAGTAGAAGTAGCGGAATTAAGCCTGGATGAAAAATCGAGGGAAGTGACGAGAGGTTCCAGCCAGATCGAGCTGACGCCGCGAGAATTCGATTTGTTGCTCTATTTGATGCAGAATAAAAACCATGTTCTGAATCGTGAACAGATTCTTACACACGTATGGGGATTTGATTATTTCGGAGATACAAATGTCGTTGACGTGTATATCCGTTACTTGCGTAAAAAGGTGGATCAAGGGTATGAAACCCCGCTATTGCATACAGTACGAGGCGTTGGTTATATGCTGAAGGGGTAGATTATGAAAATCAAAAATAAAATTCATTTGTTCTCAACGGTCGCACTCTTGCTACTGTTACTCATGGTCAACAGCTTCATTTACTTCGTGTTCTACAAAGTGACAACAGACGGAGAGCTGGATCGTCTACAACGAGAGGTTCTGCACATCCAAAGCGGTCTCAATCAGACCGGTGTGGAAAAATTCGACGCGGCCACGCTGCTACAGCCGTATTTGCCATCGAACGGCATGATCCGTGTTATCGATCAGCAATCACGGGCCATCGTCACGCAGGAAGTAGACAGCACGCAACCAATCCCGGCACCGAAGCCCCTCTTTGAAAGAAAAGCGAGTGACGGTGTCTTCGATGTCAACGGAGCGAAATACGCGTTCGTCAAGGTCCCGATCATTTGGACGAATGGAAAAATTGTCACGCTAGAAGTCATTGAAAGTATTGCGGGTTTGCAAGAGAATTTGAGCCTGCTGCTAAACGTTCTGTTGTTTGCTTCGCTATTCGTGCTGATTCCTGCTTTTTTTGCGGGCCGCATGCTGAGCAATCTGATTTTGCGACCAGTCAATTCGATGATTCAAACGATGGAAGCCATTCAAGCGCGCAGTATTTTTAAGAAAATACCGCTTGAGAACACGTCCAAAGATGAATTGCATGCGTTAGGAAGTACCTTTAACAAGATGATGGATTTATTGCAGCAAAACTTCGAGAAGCAGCAGCAGTTCGTCTCAGATGCTTCCCATGAATTGAAAACGCCGCTGACCGTAGTAGAAAGCTATGCGAAGCTATTGAAGCGTTGGGGGACAAAAAAGCCGGAGGTTCTGGCGGAATCGGTGGAAGCGATCTATTCGGAAGCCGTGCGCATGAAGGATATGACTAATCAAATGCTCCTTCTCGCAAACAATAGTGCCGAATGGAATCTGGATGTCAAAGAAATCGACTTGATCCCGTTGTGCCAAACGACTATCACACAATTGACCAATGCGTATGGCAGGTCATTTCAACTAAAGGCAAACAACGAATCGGTTCTCGTCATGGCCGATGAACAAAAACTAAAACAAGTGCTCGTCGTTTTACTCGACAATGCGATGAAATACAGCTCGAATGAAATTGAAGTGGGTGTAGGGATTCAAGGAGATCGTCCTTATTTTTCGGTGAAGGACTACGGAATGGGGATTCCAAAAGAAGATTTGCAGCATGTTTTTGACCGTTTCTTCCGTGTAGACAAAGCCCGCAGCCGCGAAACAGGAGGCGTAGGACTAGGTCTCTCTATTGCCAAACAGATCGTCGATGCCCATCAAGGCGATATTGCACTTGATAGTGAAGAAGGGAAATGGACGTTCGTGACCGTTTTTCTGCCAGGGCAGGCTAAGAAATAGCAGGAGGTACGTATGAATAAAAAATGGAAAATAGGGCTGCTGGCGAGTTTTCTGTTGGTCACTACGGCATTTGGCATGCAACGGATCTTTGCAAGTATGGATTTGCAAGCATTGTCAGAGGAGGAAGTCAAACAGATCGTGACGGCCCGCTATCCGGGGAAAATTGAATCGATCTCCATGACGGATGTAGGGGAAAACAGCATTTACAATCTCCAACTCCTTAATGAGCGCGGAACGTATAGTGTGATGGTGAATGCGCAGACGGGTGAGATTATTGATTTGAAGGAGCTCTCCTTGGTCGCAGCCACTGCGCAGCCAAAGGCAAACGAAACGGCGACGAATCCAACGCAACCGGGTTCAAATCCGACAGTCAGTGCAGCGCAACCGAATGGCGGCGGGAAGGATGCTCCAGGTAAACAACAGCCAGCTACAACCCAGACACAATCACAGCAGCAGTCAAAACCGAATCAAAGCTCGAATCCACCGGTGCAGCCACAGACCAAAATTACCGAACAGCAAGCGAAACAGATTGCGACGGAAAGAACAAGTGGCGGCAAGATCGATGATGTTGACTTAATCGAGACAAAGAGTGGAGCAGTCTATCGGGTGATCACGAAAAAAGACTCCAAAACGGTAGATGTGCGCATACATGCCATTACCGGAAAAGTGCTTTCGACGACCACCATCGACAATAGCTCTACCGATGATGATGACGATGATGATCAGACACCAGCCGATAAAAATGGCAGCGCTCCGGCAAATACTCCTGCAACTGGGGACACGAACTCCGTCGACACCGACGACGATGATTTGGATGATGGTGATGATGATTAGGATTTAGATATTTCATATGGAGGGAGCCGTCAGTGTCTGCACTGACGGTTTTTTTGTTCGGGAGGGAAAGTGATGAGAGTTTCTTAAGCCTATTTGATGTGGAACTGGAATATGTGCAAGTTGAGGACAGAGATACAAATAGGAGGGAAAAATCTCCTGTTCCGATTCCCGTTTATTGGCTTACATACGCACGTACAGAGCGTTATAACTATGTGGACGCCATAACAAATCAGCCGGGTCGATGACTTCACCCCCGATCGTAACGCACAGTGAAACTACAGATACTCTTTGACGTAGATAGAATTGAAGGGAGAGGATGTATCTGTTTTTTGTTGGAGTAACGCTTTGCATGATCGCTTGGATAGCGGGAGGCGTTTTTCTGTATCAAGGGGATTATGTAACGGGAGGAGTCTTGATCATACTGGGTCTTCTCGTTTTGATTAGCATGTTCCTTTTTTACTCAACAAACCGGAAAAAGCGTAAAAATAGCTCGTTCGATTGCAACCATCTTCCCGTTGATTGTCCGGATTGTGATGCACCCGATTGCGATTGCAAGCCAGATTGAGGGAGTTGATGAAGATCAATACGCAGTGGATTCCCTGTCATCGGCGCCCAGATCGCTCCTTTTCTATCGCGGGTAAGAAAATGCCGCTATGTGCCAGATGTGTTTCGATACTGGCTGGGTACCTGCTGGCGCCCGTTTTTGCAGCGATGCATATCGTGACTCCTTATTATTTGATTGGATTACTGCTATTGCCGATGCTTATCGATGGCTTTACCCAACAATGGAAGTGGCGGACAAGCAATAACAAGCTCCGATTTTTCACAGGGCTCAGTTTTGGAATCGGACAGTCTTTATTCATTTCGAATGTCGTGTGGTTTTTGGTAGAGAGTCTCAAGTGAAACGATATGCCTCTATGTACACAAAAATTTCAATTTTATGGTAATCCTTTCACCTGGGACATCCCTCCTATATAATACAGGTGGGGGGATATTAGTGATCCATTATAAGACATACATACGTGGTGAAGATTGCGAATGGGTGACTTTTGTCCATGGGGCAGGGGGTAGCTCATCGATTTGGTGTAAACAACTTAAGGCATACAAAGAAAATTTCAACGTTCTTCTAGTAGATATGCGTGGTCACGGAAAATCGAAGAGCATCCCAGGCAAGCTGTTCAAAACATACACCTTTGATGATGTCAGCAGAGATATCATAGAGGTTTTAGATCATTTAAAAATTGCTTCCACCCATTTTGTGGGGATTTCCTTAGGGACGATTATTGTGCAGATTATTTCGGAGCAGGCCCCGGAGAGAATGCGTTCTATGGTTTTGGCAGGAGCTGTGACGCACTTGAACGTTCGATCACAGGTGCTGATCACGATGGGGAATATGGTCAAGCATTTCATCCCGTACATGTGGTTGTATCGACTGTTTGCATGGGTGATCATGCCGAGTAAGCGTCATAAAGAATCGCGTTCATTGTTTATCCACGAAGCCAAAAAGCTTTGTCAAAAAGAATTCAAGAGATGGTTCAAGCTGACAAAAGGCATCAATCGATTCCTGGGAACCCTCTTTGATAAAGAACCTCCTATCCCTACCTTGTTCATCATGGGTGACGAAGACCATATGTTTTTGCCCTTCGTCCAGATGCGTGTGAAAAAAAGGCAATATGCACAGTTGAGTCTAGTCACTAACTGCGGTCATGTCGTCAATGTCGATCAGCCGGAAGAATTTAACCGAATCTCTATCGGGTTTATTCAAAAGCAGTCGACCACATCGCAAGGAATGTATGCACTGAATCTAGCCTAGTTTCGTAAGATAAGAGCCGCAGAGGATGCTTCTGGGGTTCTTTGTTTTTTCTTCGGTTGCGATTGGCAAAGAAAAATGTTCCAATGTAGGGAAATGGAATAGGTAAATACTGGGTATGAATGAAAAGGAGGCAAATACATGTCGATTCAAAATGAACATGATTTGATCTGCTTGAAGCGGATCGGGAGTATTGTGGCAGAAGCAAGAGAGGCGATGATAAAAGCCGTGCGGACAGGCGTGACAACGAAAGAACTCGACCGGATTGGCGGGGAGATCTTGGCAAAGTACGGAGCGCGGTCTGCACCGAATATCACGTATGATTTTCCTGGGCATACGTGCATCAGTGTCAATCACATTGTTGCGCATGGCATCCCTGATGATACAGTCCTGCAAAGTGGCGATATCATCAATATTGATGTCTCGGCGGAGCTGGATGGATATTTTGCCGATACAGGTGCTTCAATCGTGGTAGGGGAAGGCGAGCCTAAGAAACAATCCTTATGCCAATGCGCCGAGGAGTCGCTGTACAAGGCATTGGATGCGGCAAAGGCTGGATCAAAGCTAAGTCAGATTGGTCGCATTGTTCACCAGGAGGCCAGGAAAAAAGGCTTTACAGTGGTCAAAAACCTTACGGGCCATGGCATAGGCAAGAGCTTGCACGAAGAGCCTACTTACATTTTGAATTACTACGACAAAAAGGATAGACGCTTGCTCACAGAAGGTCTCGTATTGGCGGTTGAAACTTTCATTTCAACGGGGACGGAATATGTGGAGGATGGCAGGGACGGTTGGGCGATCATTACGCCTGATAAGAGTTATGTAGCTCAATACGAGCACACCATCGTTGTAACGAAGGGGAAGCCAATTATTTTAACAGCTTAATTGATTGCAGGGAGACCCCAGATTGATGAGGTCTTTTTTTGTGAAGAAAAACTTGCAGAATAGCCAATGATTGTATATTCTTTATATAAGAATATACGTTCGTATTTCATAGAGGAGGTTTCTTTCCATGAATCGGTGCGGCTGGGTGAATCAGGACCCTATCTATATGGATTATCATGATCAGGAGTGGGGAGTTCCTGTATACGATGATCGACTGCTCTTTGAATATTTGAATTTGGAAGGTGCACAAGCAGGGCTGAGCTGGTACACGATTTTGAAAAAGAGGGAGAACTACCAGCGGGCATTTGATAACTTCGAAGCGGAGAAGATTGTTCAATACGATGAAGCCAAGATCGAACAATTGCTGACAGACGAAGGCATTGTCAGAAACAGGCTGAAGATTCGCGGCGTCGTGAAGAACGCCCACGCGTATTTGCGGGTTGTGGAGGAGTTCGGGTCCTTTAGCAGCTATATTTGGTCGTTTGTAGGCGGGAAGCCGATTCATAATCATTTTCAGGAAATGAAGGATGTGCCTGCTTCAACCGAAATCAGCGACAAGATGAGCAAGGACCTGAAAAAGCGGGGTTTTACGTTTGTCGGTTCAACAATTTGCTACGCCTTTATGCAAGCAGTCGGCATGGTCAATGATCACGTAGCGACATGTGATCTCTATCAAAAAAACTAGGACGAGCTTACGGGGAGGGGAGAATGGCATGAACGAAAATGATCTCTTAATCTTAAATTTTGAGGAAGTAAGACGTAGAAGCATCAAGGTGTGGAAGGCAATTCCTAAGGAAATGCTGAACTGGAAGCCTGACGATAAAGCGTTCACGTGCGGGGAAATGATTCGTCATGTCATTGAGGGTGAGTTTTTGTATCACCAGATTTTGATCCAGCGGGGAAGCGCTGCCTTGTCTGATATCCCCAATCCGTATGAAACCAAAGAGTTTTCGACCGTAGAAGAAGATTTGGTCTTTGCGAAGCCGTATCGAGAAGAATTTCTCCGCTTCGTCAAAGGGCTGTCCAAGAGCGACTTGGAGAGTGTCCGCATTGATCGATCTGATGTTGGGTATGTCCGCACGCTTGGAGACATGCTGCTGCGAATCGCCTATCATGAGTCGGTACATACCGGCCAGCTGCTAGATTATATGCGAACGATGGGTGTTGAACGTCCGAATATTTGGGATTAAAAGAGTGGACATATAGAAAAGTAAGCTAGTTCTTCTGCTGTGAATGCGAGAGGGGCTTGCTTTTTTATTTTTAAAGGTCCTTCTTCATTTAAGGTGTTTCTTGCATGATGGGCAGATAAAACCTAAAAAGTATGAGAATTATGTACTTTTATGGAGTAGGGACAGTAATTGTGTAAGGATAATTTAATACTTCCATACAGGCACGATCTCCAATCGGGATCGTGTTTTTTTGATGTCTTTTCTGATGTTTATGCAGAGGATCAACCGGAAAAATCATCTCCAAAAATCTGGTAGAAAGAACTTGAACTTATTACCATAGTATGAGATACTTGTACTACAAAGAGAACGAACGTTCCTATTTCCGGATGAAAAAGACAGAAGGTGAAGCATGTGACAGATGAGCAGTTGAAAGAGCATTGCAGAAAAGTGCTCAAGAGGATTGCTTGGCGATTGCAGTACGCCGCCAAGAAGCGTTTGTACAGGGAGACGGTTATCAATGAGGGCATGCGGGGAACGGAAGCGATCGAGGACAACCTGTCGAACCTGTATGTTCAGGAGGTGTTGATGCAACTCCCAGAAAAAGCTCGGATGATTATCAAGCACGTCGTCATTCAAGGAATGACTGAAGAACAGGTAGCCAAAAAACTGAATATGACCAGACAAGGAGTGAGTAAATGCAAAAACAAATATTTGCGCCAATTGGCCGAGAAGCTGATTCATTCAGCCTAACCCTCCAAAGAGCACAGTCAGGGGATAATCGGGCCATACTGACGATCCTCGACTTTCTGCTCCCCGACATGGAGTACCTTGCTTCCTTTATCAAACTACCTCGCGAAGAGAGCATGCAAGAAATGAAAACCGCGATGCTCGAAGCGATTCGCAGTGGAGAAGTGATGCTATGATGACGATTGATTATGTTCAGGTTCTCGCGGTTGTCGTGTGCTTCCTTGCTTTAATCGTCACGTTTAAGCAGGTAGATTTGCAGATTCGGATTAATAATTTGTTCAACCTGCAATTAAAGGCAAACAAAGAGAAAAAGAAAGAGCAATTAGAACAAAAAAAGGAAACTCCGACTGACGATCGGAATCCCCATTGATGGCTTGGGGCAAAGAATACAACTGGTGAGTATCCTCTTTGCCCTCTTTCATTATACAAGAAAATGATGACGCAAAGGAGACTCGTACGAAATGATAGAAGCAGCATTAATCGGAGCAGCTGTCTTATTAATCGGAGTTATTATCGGACAGATCGGTTTGTCTCAAAGATTAAGAAAAGACGCAAGAGTCAACGAAAACGGTTAAGCAACAATTCGGACTTTATATATATGACCGAGGGGGAATAGTGCCTTGATCAGCAAAGATATTTTCATGGAAGCAGTATGCGAGGTGTGTCCGGCAACGTGCTGGGGAAAGAAATCACATTGCCAGGTTCATGATAAGCACGTAGGAAAAATCGATTCTTGCCCGGAGTGGGACAAGTATATACGGGATCAAGAGGCAAAAGGGCAGCAGAGGACAGTATCAGCTAGAAAAGAAGGCTTAGCCCGGCTGAGTGAGCAAGCACCCATCGTAGATTTTTTACAGAAAGCTGAGGAAGAAATCCGCGACTACAATTACATGCAGATCGAGATCGTGCGCATCCAGCGTTTTTTGCGTGAGGCGGGGGAAGGTATGGTCTCTCAGTACGGATTGGATGCAGGTATGCCAAAAGGAAAGGGCACCAATGGAGATAAGACGCATGCGGAGGTCGTACGCCGGGAACGAAAATGGAAGAGGCTGCAAAATTTGCAGGATAAAATCGAGCGGATCAATAAAGCGGTCGAGATGATTCCGGGTGAGCAGGAGCGATTGGTAGTTGAGGCTTTGCTGGATGGCGATAAAAACAATCTGATTGCCAAAGAGATTGGTGTGTCCCGACAGCGGTATTATGAAATCAAGCGCAGTGCCGTGATGAAGATGGCTTGGGCGATGTATGGCGATCAGGCTCAGCAGACTGGATAATGGAAACAAAGCACCCCGCGATAGACGAGAAGCTGTCTGATGATGACAGCTTCTTTTCATTTTCATAGGCAAGTTGAAACTGACAAAGGTTGACACTTCCTGACACATAGGGTCATTTTCCCGGTTTTTCTGCCGAATCGGTTATACTTGAGTCAAGCGAAACAAGTAAGAGAGATACGAGCCATCCGATGAAGCTGTCGGGTGGCTTTTTATGTACGCCGACGACTCAACTGTCCGGCGAGCGGGGAAAACGGCGATAGGCGCCACACGATGTTGCGAGTTCAAAGCCATGGGCTACTCGCTCCCTGCTCGGCGGGCATTTGCCGTGGATGCCTTGCCAAATGAAGGGAAGTAGTGGGGGGAAGAGACATGTGACGAAGACAGAAGAGAATACCGCAAGTATGGGAGGTGGAAGCTTGATGGATCGTGAGCTAGCCGTTCTCATTGAACTGGTGAATGAAGCGTATCCAGAGCTGGCTACTGTTGTGAATGTGGATGACTGGATGGCGCAGCGATTCCAGTCGCCAATTGCGTTTCTTTTGACGCAAGGGGTCCGTGAAGAAGGAAGAAGCCTCACTTCCTATCTGGTGGTCTCAGAAGCAGCCATCGTCCTCCACTATCCAAAGGTAGCAGGTGTCTATCAGCCGTTTTCAGCAGAACCGCTGCGTGAGCTTCTTCGTCAGAAGCAATTCAGCTATCAAGGCAAGACGTCTGGATTGTCCATCGAGATCGACAGTTCCACCTTGCGTATTTGGCGGGATAAAAAGGACCGGACGGAAATCGTGTTCCAGTTCACCTACAACGTGGTGGTGCAGAGAGCGGCCACAGACAAAATCAACGAATTTGATGTAGAGGGGGTCCGATCATAGTGGCACGAAAGGAACAACTAGCACAGGCGATAGAGCTTGTGCAAACCAAACAAGAGTGGATCAAGAGCGCCGCTTACCTTGGAGCCGAACGGTTCGAGGTAGCAGGTGCTCTTTTTTCTGAAGCAGATGATCAACTACTGGCAGAAGGACAAGTGAAGAGCCGACTGACCAAATACAAAGGCGGGGTGTAAGCATGACCATTCAACGTGAACGTCCGGGTGTAACGGTCGAACTGATCGCAAAAGCAAAAGAACGTGTAGTACCGAAGAGCGGTGTCGTACTGGTGCCGTACCAAGCAGAGTGGGGCGCGCCAGATGAGCTGGTGAAGCTGGGGAGCTTTGAAGAGCGACTGGCCCAGACGTTTGGCAAGGTCGATACCGTGGAGCTGGCAGCAGAAGGCGGCGCAACGATTCTCGCGTACCGGATGACAAATGGCACAGCCACAAAAGCAGCGTATGAGCAAGCCGATGCGATCAGAGTTGAGGCTCTGTATCCAGGTTTGGTAGGTAACGAGTTGAAGGTCACGATCACTGCCTCGACGTCCGAACCAGGCAAAAAGGAACTCCAGGTAGCGGGCCCGCTGCAAACCGAGAAGTTTTCGTTTGCGAATGCGAATGAGCTGGCAGCGAAAACGAGCCAATCCAACTATGTGCGTGTGAAAAAGCTGGGTGAGACTGCGGTTACAATCGTGCCAGAAACAGCACTGACAGGAGCGACAAGCGGCACCGTAGCGCTGACTTCTGCGGACTCGACCAAGTTGTTCATGGCGGTTTCCGGTGCTGATTTTGACACGATGTATCTGCCTTTTGACGATACGAGTGTACAAGCGGCAGCGAAACAATTCATGAGCGATCGTCGCTCGCAAAATAAGAAGCTCAGCACGCTGGTGATCGGCGGCAAAGCGGCGGATGACGAGAACATGGCGAAGCACATCGAGCGCTCTGTGGCGCAAAATACCCGTTTTGTCGTGAATAGTGCCATTGCTGGTCAACACAACAATGGGAAAGTATACGGCAGCTTGGAGTGGGCCGCATGGGTAGCGGGTATGATCGCCGCGACACCTGCGCATGAATCGCTGACAGCAGTCGTCGTTCCGTTGAAAAAAGCGCTCAAGGATTGGGGCCACACCGATATTTTGAGTGCGCTCGGCTCTGGTACGCTGATCGCAACCCGCGACGGAGATGTGTACATCATCGAGAGCGCCGTGAATACACTGGCGGTGCTAGGCACACATGAGCGCGAGGACTACGGAAAAATCCGTGTCAGCATGACGCTGGATCAGATCGTCAACGACATCAGCCAAGTCGGCAAGAAATACAAGGGCAAGCTCGGCAACAACGATTTGGGCGGCGCGGTGTTTGTCTCTGCCGTCAATGCGTACATGACCGTCCGTGAGCAGCAAGGCGCGATTGATACGGGCTGGACGTTTACCGATCAAAAGAACGGCATCGGGGATCGCCGTGGTTTCCTCTTGTCTGCGAAGCCGCTTGATGCCATCGAATACTTTGACATTGACTGGGAGGTGCTGTAATTGGCTATTGCACGCGATATTAAACTGAAGAACTGCCAAATTTACGATGAAAACGGAGACCCGATCTTCGGTACCTTGGAAGGAAAAATGGTCCTCAAGGTAGAGTACGGCGATACGAATCGTCTGCAAAAAGGAAAAATCCAGACCGTCAACGACTGGCATGTAGAAGTGACGTTGAAAATTACCGCAACCAACGCTGCGTTGAAATACTACTGCGTCGATCAATTGACGCAAGGCAAGACCCCAGTCCTCCCATTCCTGATCGGCGAGACGCTGGACAAGGAAGCAGGCAATTCCGAACGCGTCCGCATCTCCAACATCGTGTTGAATCCAGACGAAATTACGCTGTGGGAAGCCAAAGCAGACGGCAACGATCACGCGACATATGACCTGAAAGGGATGTCCATCGAAAAGCCGGACTACCTGGATGAATTGCCAACCTACACTGAATAGGAGAGTGAATGAATATGAATAAAAACAAACTTGAGAAATTTTTGGCCAAAGCCAATGAACAAACTCCGCGAAAAGAAATCACCGTAACCATCGACGGTGACGAATGGAAGGTTCGCCAACTGAATTTGTCCGAGCTGCGCGAGTGCGAACGCATGGCCGACAAAGGCGAGAAAACGGATTGGTTCCTGTACAACGATGCACGTCTGGTGAAAGCCACCGAGCACGATTTCCCTTGGAATCAGGAAGAGCTGAAAAAAGCGTATAAGGTCGGCACCAAGTACGAGCTCGTCGAGAAAATTTTCCGCGACAATCCAGAAGGCTATACCAAGCTGCTCAATGCGGTCCGTGAAGTCAATGCAACCCAGTCGGAAGAAGAAGCCATTGAAGAAGCAAAAAACTAATCCGATCTGACGGCGAGGCCTGGCACATTTGCCGTGCCTTTTTAAAAGGCAGAGGCCGCCCGTCGGATCTACTCGAGTACGAAGTCGATTTGTACAAGCAGAAGCTGTTTATTTTTGCTTGTCAGATGATTGAGGCAGAGGACGAGGAAAGAGCTGGGGGGTAGGTCTCCCGGCTTTTTTCGGGTTTTGCTGGGTGTAGACATCTGGGAGGATAAGGGGGTGAAAGAATGGCAGGAACAATGAGTGAAACGTTTGATGCTTATAGTGGAATTGTAGGTAAATATGACGATTTGGAAAAAAACTTCTTGGGCTCACTAACTTCCACGATCGAAAAGGCTCTTGGAACAACGCTGAGTTCGGTTGCCCAAGAAGCTCAGGCGACTGAAAGAGAAAAGACGCTTTTTGAAGCTGGTGGCAAAAATAATGAGCAACTCCTGAAGGTCGAAGAGACTTCCATAACAATACGTGAGCTCAACCCTGATATAAAGAAAGATCAAGCATACGGCCTCATCGCCAAAGCCGAACTTGTGCATGCAACCAATGGTTTAAAATACGCAGAAAAAGCAGGCATGCTGAAATACACGACGAGGTTTACGGAAGATGAAATCATGAAAATGATGAGCTCCATTGAGATTTCTACTGGTCATGATAGTACCGTTAGGCAGTCAAATGCCGTTCAGCATTTAAGCAACAAGGGAGGGGGAGCCGCGACCGGAAAATTTGTGGAATCCATGGCTCACTTCAACCTTCAGAATGGCAAATTGCTGAATACGCCTGAAAAACTGTCCGCTACCGTTGTCTCAATGGGGAACCTTTTGAATGATTTTAAAACGTATGGTGCGTTGTATGAGAATGCAATGAAGATGTCGGATAATGGTGATCTCGCCGCAATCCTTGAGAAGCATTACAAGGCTCAAAATAAGAAGGATGCAAAGGCCAAGGCTGCCCAAGATATAGCAACGCTGAATCGAAGTCTCGCAACGGGGGAGAAAGAAACAATAAATATCGCCCTCGGAAAACTCCTGATGACTTTTTCTAGCATCCAGGATAAAACGTTACAACAAAGTGCATTCGATGCTTTGACAGGCGATGCCGGAAATGACATGGCGAAGGGTCTGCGAGAAGTAAAAGATGTAGCTACAGGGGCTTTTGTGCCGGAAATGGGGAAAGAGAGCGCATATAAAGTCGGGAATGAAGCGGTGAATGCGCATCAACTGTCTGCACAGAATGATGTTTATTTCAAACCCGGGCAGGCACAAGCAATGGCGAGAAACGAGGCCATGGAGATCGCGACTCTGCACGCAGAACAAATGTCTGGGATAAATACAGGGATTTCGGAAGCAGCTGAAGGAGTAATGAGCTCGTTTAACTCTTTGGACGAGACGACAAAAGGTACTGCGATTTTTGCCGGAGGATTACTACTCCTTGGTAGTGCTCTGAACATTCACGCGACATCTCAACTGAAAAAATTCAAAGATCTTCGGACAACCATAGAAAAGTTTCCTCAAGAAGCAACTGGCGGGAAAAACTGCTGCTGTTGTGAGGGTAATAACCGTAAAAGTAAATCAGGTACCTCTTCAAAAAATAGACGTAACAAGAATACTCCTAGGAAACGACGTACGAGTGAGGTCATAGACCAGTTAGCAGATCAGTTAAAAGACCAGCTCATGAACCGCTTTCCTTTTGGGAAGCGCAAAGGTGGACGCAATGGTAGGCTCATGTTGGGCCTTGGGCTTGGGGGATTGTGGTTGGGTAAAGACAAGCTTGTGGAGCAGTTCAATGGCTTGTCATTCGACCAACTCAAGGATGGGTTCATGAATAAACTTGGAGAATTGCACCCGAGTAAGCTCAAAGATGGACTCATGAAAGGCCTTGGGCTTGGGGGATTAAAGTTGGGTAAAGACAAGCTTGTGGAGCAGTTCAAGGGCTTTTCATTCGACCAACTCAAGGATGGGTTCATGAATAAGCTTGGAGAATTGCACCCGAGTAAACTCAAAGACAAGCTCATGGAACAATTCAACAAATTGCCCATCGATAAAATGAAAGCTGGGATGAAAAAGGTACCCAAACTCGGAATCATCGAAAGCCTCGCAGAAGTATTCTCATCGGAGAACAAGCTTGATGCTGCAGCTCGTTTGGGGGCGGAATCCCTCGGTGGCTGGGCTGGAGGAAGATTGGGAGCGACAGTCGGATTAGCCGCTGGTTCACTCGTTACCCCTGGCGTTGGAACAGCGATCGGTGGTGTGGTCGGTGGTGTCGGTGGAAATATCGGTGGATCAATGGCGGGAGGTGCTTTATACGACTGGATCAAGTCGTGGTGGCAGGACAAACCTGTTGAACAATCTGTGAGTACACAACCACAAATACCAGCAGGCCCTCCTATTCCAAGTCGTTCTCCTGTTGGCAACTCGCCTGTAAAACAACAGGCTACCTCGGTGAACATTCCGCAAATTACGGTACCACTCCACGTACAAGGCGTGCTACAGGGTATCCCAACCATGATGAAAATGCTTACTGACCCATCTGTCGCCCAACGCATCAAAGACATCATCGAACGCTCGCTGCTCGATGCACTAGAGACGAGGGGAGGGGTAACCGCATGATCCGCCTTCAAGGTAAATACAGGCTGACATTTCCTGTCACACCTGCTGAAATCCAGTTTCGCGGCTACGGCAACGACATCGAAAGCACGACATCGATTACGTTATTGTCCGGCAATCGCCTCTCTTCCAGACGCCCAAAGTCCATCTCCTTTGACTTCATCTTACCCGGAGACAGTACAGCTCCCTACGTCGAGGTACAGGGCTATCAAGGGCCTAGACAGTGGCTTGCTGGATTGGATCGCTTAACGGGCTCCGAAGCACTTTTGACAATTGATGAGTTTGATCTAGCGTGGAATGTGCTCATCGGGCCATGTGACGGAAAATTCCAAGGAAAAAACGTAGATTTTCACGGCTCGATTGAGCTGCCGTTGTTTGTCAAAGACGAATTCATTACGTGGAGCAATCAGACGCAGCTTTTATCCCCGGGTGCAGTCATCACACGACAGCAGCCAGCTCGTCCGAATACGAGCGGGAAGGTAGCAAAGAAGACACAGAAACAGCAAGCGGCCCCACGGATAGACAGCAAAAAATTGGAAGACAGGAAAAGAGAGATTAACGAAAAGCTAGAAAGAGAAAACAGAATGTAACGGAGGGCAGATGAAATGAAAGTCATTTACGGAAAAGAACAGACCCGCTATGACCTGACCCCAGCCGTTACCGAGTTGTCCTGGTCCTCTGCCAGGGGACAAATCGCGCAAAATTGCGATGTGAGAATCAAGGAAGGCCCGCCGCTGCAATCGGCGGGTTTTTTGATGCTCTTTTCGGGGACAGAGCTAAAAGAGTCTCAGCAGCTTTTTCACGGCCCGCTCGTTCGTTTTGACCGGGATGACAGGACAGGCGATCTATCCGCCACAGCATACGAGCTTGGCTGGTATTTGCAAAAAAACGAAATCTCCAGACTCAAGCTGGACGGAGACGCAGGGACAGAGCTTGCACGAATCATCAAGTCGGCAGGTATCAATTTTAGCTGCCCGGTATTCGGCTTTACGGTCAAGGAGAGAATCTCGTCCCAATCATATACGTCCCTCTTTACATCGCTGACCGAGCAAGCTTATGAAAAGACAGGCATCCGCTATTTCGTGCAATATCAGCGTGACAAGCTGACGGTACTCCCCGAGGGGAAAAACAGCATCATCCCGATGTTCAAAGCGAGCTTGCTCACGAGCAGCTCAACGGGTGAGAGCATCGAGGATGTATACACCGTCGTGACAGTCGAGCGCTACCGGGATGATCGAGTGGTAAGTAGTGCAACGAAATCTAACGATAATCTGGTCAAACAACTCGGGCATATGCAAAAAGTCATCGACGCGGGCGAGGACAAAAACGTAGCTGGATTGGCAGCTAAGCAACTCGCAGAGTTGTCCAAAATCCCCAAGACACGCTCCATTTCGGTCCGGCACGAGGATGAAAATGCCGCTAGGTTACGTGCGGGCTGGCTCATCAAGATCATGGAAAAAGACAATAAAACCATCACGGATTGGATCGTCACTAGCTGCCAAGCGCGCTGGCAAGGCGGTCAATACACAATGGATCTCCAATTGGAAAGGAGGACGTAAGAGATGCATTCAGTTATCGCAAAACTGCGAGGGCACGCACAGGACGGTATCGAGAATACGCAAGGGGAATTCGGCAAGCTTTTGTCACTGTCCCCTTTGTCTGTAAAGCTCGACGAGGACCCGACACCCTTGGAACCGTATGAGCTGTCGGTATTGCGTTCTGCCCAATTAAAGCCAGAGGATGTGGGCAAAAAAGTAGCCCTGTTGCGATGCAACAACGAACAATACCTCCTGCTTGGGGTGGTGGAGTAATGTTTCCAGAGTTGAACGGAGACGAAACACAACTGGTTCAATCTCCAGATAACCCGATTCCATGGACATACAAATTCGACTGGACTACAAAACAATTGCAGAAAGGGCCAGATGGTCGCTACTTGCGGACGACTACCTATGAGGAGTACCTGGCAGAGACAGCAAAGAAAATCCTGAATACACGTCGTTTCCGGTACGAGATTTACTCGGAAAGGTACGGAGTAGACTTCCTATATGCGACAGGAAGGATGCGCTCGGGCATTTCATTGCCAGCGATTAAGACGCAAGCACAAGAGGCGCTAGAGGCTCACAGTGAGGTTGAGCGTGCAGAAGTGGTAGACATTCGGTTTGAGGACAACCGGGTCATTTTTTCGCTCGAAATTGAGGGCATGAGAGGGACAACTAGAACGGAGGTGAATACATGGCAACGTTAGACAAACCAGAAATGCCGATTCTCAGGGAAACCCCGGATCAGATTTATCAGCGGATGGCAAATCGGATGGCATTGATAGCACAAAAGCGTGGAGAGACGCCACCAGCGACGGAAGAGGGAGAAATTTTTTATGACCTCGACTATCCGATAGCAGAGGAAATCAGCGATCAACAGCAGCTATTTGAGTACGGCTTTCTCCAACGTTTTCTCCCCTGGGCGGATGGAGAGTTTTTGGATGCCACAGGCGTATTCTTCGGTTTATCTCGCAATGAGGCGGAGACAGACGACGCCTACCGACAGCGCCTCATTGACCGAGCCCGGACAGAAGAGGGAGACGGCAGACGCCAAGACTACGAGCGGTGGGCGCGAAATGTAGACGGGGTAGGCGGAGCCGTTGCCATCGAGAAGGCACGACATGACCTATCTATTGATGTGTATATCACAGACCTGACAGGCAACCCTGCGGGGCAGGAACTGGCTACGAGTGTACGGACGAAACTGGAAGACAAACGAAGGGCCTTGCACGACTTGCAGGTACTGCCAGCGAACGTTTATCCAGTGACTATCGCTGTAAAACTCGCTTTGCGACCAGATGCGGAAATCGAGAAGATCAAAGACCAAATTACTACGCAAATCAAAACCTACCTAAAAGGGCGTTCTCAGATCGTGTACCAGCAGATCGGGGCGCTCTTTTTCGTGGATGGGGTAATAGATTTCACAGGCTACACCTTAAACGGCGCGGAATTGAATTTGACGGTGCCTGCTGACTCTGTATCGACACTAACCATGGCGGTGACAACATGATTCCAGAACGCTATCGGCAGATGCTGCCGCCGCAATGGTACGAGAATGAAGTGGCGGAATATCACTTTGAAGGTGCAGAGACAGTCGTAGATGCTTTCAATTTGCAGCGTGAGGACATCCTACAGCAGTTTAGCCCATGGTCAGCTACCTGGGGGTTGGATGTCTGGGATTGGATTTATTTCGGGAGAAAGCAATTGCTGAGTGTTGAGGAACGGCGAAAGAATATCCAGCAAAAGCACTGGTCGTATCTTGGATTTACCCCAAGCGTGCTGCGTGCAATTGGTTTGAGTTCCTCGTCATTCAAGCATGTCCAGATGGTTGAGGATTACGGCAAAAAGGTGATTCGGTACGTCTACCCGATTGAGGACCGATTCGATACAAAGAATGCTGTTCAAGCTGTTGAGAGAATTAGGCCAGTTCATTGTAATGGAGTCGCTTTTGAACCTGTTGTGTCGGAGAAGATCGTGCTGCGAGATGTCTTAGTGGTTGGGATTAAGGAGTACCACAAGGTCAGTGAATTTCGTGTAGGGATGACACCAATCAAGCGTTACGAGGAGGTCGTGAAATGATCCTGCCAAGTTATCTTCAAACCGTCCGGAATGACCTGCTGGCTAGGGTGTCGGGCGGCGACATTTTGATAAACGGCTCAGTTTCAGTGCCTGTACAGGCTGTGGAGATTGCTTCGCATCCGATTGCAGGCATACAAGACGGAATTGCATTACAAGTATCTGCCCAGCATGTAGCCAGCGTGCCAGTCATCACGAGCGCAAAGTTGAGGACCAGAACTGGAGCGGTCGTTGCTGAGAAGACAGGAAACATTGAAATGAACGGGGCGCAGTTCGTAAACCTGACCTTTGTTATCGAAGCGAGAGGAGGGGTGTAAGTGTCCTATGTAGCGAAAACGGACTGGAAGCACGATGATCCGGTAACAGAAGTGGACATTAATCGTTGGGAGCGAGGTATTGCGGATGCTCACGCGGAGCTGGCTGTACTGATTGCAGATGTATCAAATCTGAAAGTACGAGTGAATACAATCGAATCCACCTTGCCTGACGGTTTTGTACACAACAATTTCAACGATGACCTGTCTACTATCAGCTCTATCAGGGTGATTCGGGGTTACTACAACGAGGTTCAGAGTCGGTTGGAGGTTTAGATGGTAGAAACAGGAATGGGTCGCAATAACGGCCATTTGCGGAAGGAAGGGGGAGGAACATGCCTGTAATTACGTTAACCAAAGATAATAGCAAGGTTTTCGACACTTGGTTTGATGAATCAAGACCTTTAATAAACCATGAGCAAAATCCACAGATTTATATAGCTACAGATTCAAACGGCAAAAGAAACAGGCTTGCTTTCTTCTTTGATCTTGGACTGATACCAAATGATGCAATTATCAATAGTGCCGCATTTGAGATGTTTCAAAGTGGTGATGGTGGTATATCTAGAACGATTGATGTCCATGCCATAACCTCTGCTTGGACAGATTCAAATACATGGAATACGCAACCAACTTACAACCCAACTCCATCTACTTCGAAACTTATAGGTACAGGAGTCATGTACTCCTTATTTGATGTAAAAAACCTTGTTCAATCCATGGTGAACGGTCAAAATAATCAAGGGTTTTTATTAAAGGATCGAGACGAAGCAACTGCAAATGTCATAAGTAAATCCTTTAATTCATTTGAGAATGGCGTTAACCATCCACGTCTCACCATCGACTACACCATCCCGACAACAGGCAAAAAACAGGTGGATTATGTAGGGAGTGGTACACCTTCTGCTGCAACAAGCATGACCAACTTCACACCAATAATGCCAACCGGAATACAAGCAGGGGATTTGCTTATCGCAAGAATTGCATACGATTCAGTAAATACATTTGTTCCTCCTGTTGGATGGGCTGAGCAAAAAGCAGTAAGTAGTAACGGAAGGCATAAGGTTCTAACTAAAATAGCGTCAGCTAATGAATCTGCTCCCACATTTACTACAAACCCAACAGTTAGTCAAAACTGGGGAGGGAATATAACCGTTTTTAGAAATGTAAAGTCCGTTCTAAACTCGGATGCAAGAGCAATAACATCTTCACAGAGTTTTTATCCTGCTTCAAATGGCTCAAGTGTTAATACATCACACACAGATACGTTGTTGGTGATTTTTAACGCAATCGGGGCAACCAATTCCAATTTTTCTGTCCCTTTGAACTTCCACGAAGTATTAGATGTTTTCCCAACAGGATCATCAAATACTTTCCAAACTGTATATAGCTATATGCACCACAAACAAACATTAACATCTGTAGAAGTAACTTCGATTGCGGGTAATGGGGCCAATGGATCAAGTATTGCATTATTCCTGGAACCAATCACCAACAATCCGCCATCAATCACACTCTCGTCCCCTTCCAATAATCAAACATTGGCGGAAGGCAGCACCTACAAGCTAGAGGGCACCGTATCCGATGTGGACGCTGGTCAGTCTCTGTCCGTCAAATACTCCATAGCTGGAGGACCAACTCAGACAATCGCCCTCGGTACAACTGACGGGTCAAATCCGAAGTCATTTTCAAAGACACTGACCTACTCGCAAGGACGTTTTTGGGACGGGCAGACGGACGTATCAGGCTTGCTGCCATCTGAGGCGTCTTCGATCCAAATATGGGCAAATGACGGCACGGATGATTCAGCCAAAGTGACACGCAACTTCACGGTTGCGCAAGAGGATGGCAAGGTTTTCGTACCTGTCAACGTGGTATCGTCTGCTTACCTTGTTTCCCGTATGGCTCCGCCTGTGCGGTTGAGCAATGGGTGGTTGGTTGGTGCGGTGGTAGACGCATTTAAAACGTCCGTTAAATTTTATAAATCCAGTGATAACGGAAAAATTTACTCATTATTGACGTCATTTAATATCGGTGTGAGTGGATCGTATTCAATAGTGTGTAAAGGTACGAATGTTTACTGTGTCGCAAATGGTTCGGCTAAGGTATTTGTTGCAAGGTTTGATGCCACCAATGTAGGAGCCACGATTGCGAGCGCTTATGATTTGGACGTGTCTCAATCTGTCTTTCAGGGTGTCTCACTCGCCATAACTCCCGACGGAACAAAACTATGTTGGGCAGCAAGTACAAAAAACAGCAGCCTACCGAACAGCTTCAGCATCCGCGCTGGGAGCATTCCGATCAATGCGGACGGAACACTTGTAACGCCGAGTGCTGTGGAACGAGTAACGGGAACTAATTCTAGTACTCAAAATATGGGAGCGCCATCAATTGTTTTCTCTGCAAGCGGAGAAGCGTTGATTCTTAGCATTTTTCAAGAGCCTGGAGCTTACACCCTTCTCTGCTTCGGTAAATCTAGCGGATTCACTGGTAACTGGTTTGGCGCTCTTGATGGTTGGAAACACCAAACGGTATACGCTACATCAAACTCGTACCCACAATCCTCATCCATGGCAATCCGTACACCAAATGGCAAGCTACACGCCGTATGGCACGGCACAGACGCGAATGACACCGTTAATCCGTGGATACGGTACTCAAACGCCACAATGGGTGCTGACTGGCTCCCAACACACAAAAAACTCGTCAAAGGCACAAACGCCAGTATTACCAGCGACAAAAACGGCAAGCTGATCATCACGTATGAAGACGGCGTCTATATCAAGCGCATCGAGTCCAGCAATGAGTTCAGCACCTTCTCAGGCCCGTTTATCGACGGTGTAGGCACCAATCCAGCAACCTTCTATGACCAGTCGTTCCAGACGGATTTCAGTATTCCACCGACGATCTATCAGACGAGTGGCGCAGTCAAGTATCGCGGCGTGCTTAATCTCAACAAGCGTCCTGTCGTCACCCTGGGCACGCCGGATAATCAGACACTTACCGAAAACTCGACTCTCAAGGTATCCGGTCAGGCCATAGACGAGGACGCGGGCAACATCGTCTCTGTTTTCTTCAAAGTGAATAACGGACCTGCTCAGGCGGCTTCATCCAGCATATCGGATGGTGGCACGCCTATTTTGTTTGATAAGGCGCTAACCTACAAGAACAAGCGGATTTACCTTGGAACGACTGATCTTACTGGGATAGACCTTGCCGAGAACACTGACCATTGCCTCATTGTTTGGGCCGAGGACAACAAACAGGGTAAAAGCTTGGAGGTCGTGTGTAAGTTTAGAGCCGTATGGAACCGACCACCGGTAATCGATGGCGAAGACAAAGACCTCGGTATCTTCATGAAGCCGCCAACAGTGAACTATTCAGCCACTGATCCAGAGGCCAACACTTTCACTTTTACCGAATATCTGAACGGCAAGCAAATCAGGTCGTTTGCAGGCGTAGCCGGACAGCAATACACAGTTGAAATTAGCCATGACGCTTGGATTCGATTGGATTTGGACGTACAGCATCAAATCAAGATCGTTGCCACGGACAGCACGGGAGTCTCATCCGAACGGATTTACACATTCACCCGAACAGAGACTCATATCGAATTTATGCTAGAGTACGGAAATCCAGACATTAAAGCAGACTTCACATTGGACGGTATGCCATTGCGTGTCTTAGTGACACTTGAGAGATACTTGCCAGAAGGCTCGTCCATTGAAAGTGTGAAAGTATGCAACAACTACTTAGATGATGTGCCGACATGGGAAGACTGCACAAATGCCGTCAAGGTCAACCGAGGCTACTTGTTCACCAATAAGAATAAAACAGCTCCCAAATGGGCTATTAATCTATGGGTGACAATCAACAAAGGAACAGCTAGGGAACGTGTACTTGTAAATGGTTATGGGGGTGCGTTCGATTAATGAAGATGCAAAATAAAGAGGCTATCTCAGTAATTAGAGAACAGCAACAAACCGATCCAGTTATGACAATGGGACAGGAGCTTTCCTCACTCAAAATTAGCAACATCCAAAAGGATGCGTTAATCCAAACAATGGGAGAACAGCTAGCCCAGGTTAAGCTTGAGCTCATCCAATTAAAAGGAGGTGCTAAGTGATGGCATTCTGGACGTTGGCATTTAGCATGAAGTGGGTCACAGTAGAAAAACTGCGGCTAGCAGTAAAAACTACATCCAATCCTTTCGGAGAAATCTCTCCCGAAGAATTCAAGAAAATTACCAACCAAGACTTTTAAGCTACTAATATTTCATACACAAAAAATTTGAGTCAGCCCCGTACCTAGCGGGGCTATTTTTGTTCCCCCAAGGGGCGAGGAGGTACGAACTTATGAAATCCCTACACAGCCTAGAAAGCATCGCAACCCCAGCAAACGCCTGGGCGACAACAGCAGGTGCCATTGTGTCACCCGCCTTTCACTATCTATACGGCACGAACCGCCAAGACATCCTCATCGTCCTCTTCTTCATGATCGTCCTCGACTGGATCACAGGCATCTCCGCCGCCAAAAAAGACCAATCCTACTCATCCGACTACGGCCTGTCCCGAATCCCACGCACCTTATTCCTCATGGCCCTACCAGCCGTAGCCAATCTCCTAGACCGCGTCATGGGCACCCCTGGCTTCTTGTTTTACGGCGTCACCTTCGGCCTCATCTACCATACCTGGACAAGCCTGACCGCGAATGCCCACCGCGCAGGCTGGCCGATGCCCAAATCCGTCGAGAGATTAGTTAGCGCCGAAATCAAAGCAAAGGCAGAAAGAGCCAAACGAAAGGAGTCCTAGTAAACAATGAAAATCACCGAGATGCTTTTGACCAACATAAATTCCCGCCCCAAAAAGAAGATCACTCCCAAAGGAGTAGTCATCCACTGGACGGCCAACGAGCGCAGCGGTGCAAATGCCGTAGCCAACCGCAACTACTTCAACAAACCAACGACAGTCGCAAGCGCCCACTACATCGTGGACGACAAACAAATCATTTGCTGTCTGCCCGAGGACGAGATGGGCTACCATGTCGGGGCGAAAACTTATTCACAGGCCGCCTTGACCAAATTGAGCACCTACCCGAACAACTGCACGATTGGGATTGAAATGTGCGTCAACGCAGATGGAAGCTTTGAGAAAATGTACGAGCAAACAGTGGCACTGACCGCAGATATCTTGAAACGACATGGCTGGGGAGTCGATCACCTGTGGCGTCATTACGACATTACGGGGAAAAACTGCCCGGCCTTTTTTGTCGTCAATACGACCGCTCAAACATATACGGGAATGTCGGCGAAGGACGCATGGGCAAAGTTTCAACAGGATGTCCACAGGTTTCTCACAGCTTATCCACAAAAACCACAGCCTGATGTGGATAAGTGCGCCGTTGAACTGACACTTACTTCCACAGGGAAATTAATCGATGATGTTTCGTATGTACCCATCCGGATGATTGCGGAGGCAGTGGGTGGAGCGGTGGAATGGGAGCCTTCCACGCAAAAAGTGACCGTGAACGGACAGGAAGTCTCCTATGTAAACGACCAGGGAACTACTTTTGCAAAAACAAGAGAGCTGGCTGCCTTACTTGGATTGCAAGTGGAGTGGGACGAATCGAGAAAAGCGGTCGTATTGAAGAAATAAAAGAAAAAGCCGCAGATATTGTCTGCGACTTTTCCATACATACTTTTACTCAATCATAATCTGAATGATATCCGCCGCACTCAAAACAGCACTGGGCTTCGTCTCCTGCTCATTCAGTCGAATATGCCCGTCCTTGATCTTGCGGACAATCTCGCTGCGGCTCCAGCCTTCTATCTGTTCAGACAGCAGCTTGTCGAGGCGGAAGCGGGTCTCTGCGCTCTCAATCCGAATCGTCACTTCCTGAACGCCCTTTTCCTGGTATTCATGCAAGGGGAGAGTAGATAGTGGCGCGATTTCCTCACCAAACTCCGTGTCTGGCACCTCCCGATGATCTGTAAAGGCTTTGTAGATGGCCAGTTTTTCGTTCCACGTATGATTTTTTTCGCATTTATAGATAGCGAACCGATAGATATTTCTACCGTTTGCGTTGTGGCGGCGGACGTTTGTATCGAAAAAGAGAACGGTTCGCCCGCAATTGCTGCAATATCGCCGTACTGGCTGATTTTCATGATTTTCACGTAATACCCACGTATGCTCGATGGTATGCATGGTCCTTCACCTCGTATAAAAAGTGAAAGGAACGCACCTGCTATTTGGATGTCCTGTAGGGCGGGCCTGTTTTTGGACACAAAAAAACGGAGATTCCCCATAGCGAACCTCCGTTAGGATTTACACCTACAGATTTCGTTACGTTCCTTTGTAATGGGAAAAAAGGGCAGACTGCACCTGTGCGAAAAACAGTTTGTTTTCCGAAGGGCAAGCTATCCAGTTTTTTAGGCCATTACAAAGTAGTTGTTGGCATACGTAGTTACCGTACCTTTCCATCCAAATAGACGTGGAATCAATATACCATATAATGGGTTAGTTTCCAAGGGGGATTGTATTGTTGAACACAGGAGGGCGAGTGGTTTTGACGCGTAAAGGAGCGGAGCCGTAGATTTGCTTCATCCAGGTTCGCGCTTCTGCAAAGTCACTCTCCCGATAGAGATGAAAAGCGGGATGGTGTGTATCCACAAAAAGGGACAAACCCAAAGCCTGAGCCCGAATGCAGAAATGACGATCCTCGCCCCAGAAGCTCAGATTTGGAATTTGTTTAAAGCTGACGCCAGCCTGCAGCGCTTTTTTGCGGATGAGGGTGCAAGCACCTAAACCACCTACCTCATATACGCCGGGGACACGGAGCTGGCCGTAGAAAGCGTACTTCCGCAGGTATTGTTCTTCTACTGATATTTGTTCATGGCGTGCGCATTCGAATTGGGTGTACTCATCTTTGAGCCACACCTGAGGGACGGGGACGGTATCTGGTGTCCAGCTCGTCCAGAAGATTTCAGATATGACTTGTTTGTCTGAGGCGAGCAAAACTTCCAAAGTAGCTGGTTGGAGAAGCAAATCCGAATCGATGAGGAAGAGGGCATCGTAATCATGGTGTTTGGCACGGGCGATCATTTCGTCCTTGAATCCAGCGACCTTCCAAACGAGTGCGTCACTCCAGTAATGGGTCGTTTCATCGCATGTGTAAGGATGGATGCTGCCAGCAGCGGGGATAATGTCAACCTGTCCTGTGTGTTTGTCTGCAAAGTTTTGAAGGATTTTGCTCGAAAGCGGATCGGTATTGTCATCAACGAACAAATAGTGAAAGGTCAAGTTTGAGGTCGACAGTCTTTCTAACGAAAACAAAAACATCCGGAGAACATCTGGTTTCTGACAAACTGGACTGCCAATTAGCACGCTCGTTTTCACACTCATCGAACCACCTCTCGTTTTTGTGCGAAGTACGAAGCATGTATGGAGCTCGCTGTGTAATCGTAGACAAGGGATTCATGTCCCTTGCCCATGCGCTCCATGCATCGTCCCAAAAAGTGAAAAGCGTAAAAGCTCCCCATCCCTTGCTCACTATAATGCTCCCACTGATTGTCTCCGATCTCCAAGCAATACTCGAAAGCTTTTACCGCCTCGGCATACAATCCATGCTCCATCAGGAAAACGCCTTTGTAAAAATGAAGGTCTACGTAATTGGGATAAATCTGGATAGCTCGTGCAATACCCGGCCATGCCCCGCGCATACTGCCATGCTGGAAAAGAATATCGAATTTCAGCTTGTAGCAAATAGAAGGGGGAGGTTGTTTGGTGGTCAAAAAGCCTTTGATCGCTTGATTCACCAGAGTAAATGCACGCTCCCATTGTTTGGCGCGAAAAAATTCGTTTGCAAGATGGTAATCGCACCATGGGTCTTGTGTGGATTGCTTTCTTTCTTTACGTAAGAGCTTCAAGTTGCGCAAAGCCTTTTGTTTTCGTTGAACGGCATCGTCCATATATCCGAGATGGTGGATATGTACAGGTAGCAAAGGGACGGCGAGATCCCTGGAAACGGTGGCCGGCCATTGAAGCACTTCGTGTATGTCTCTCACAAATCGGAACCCTTTTTTGTTGCGAAATAAGCGGATTTGCCCGGATCGGTAGGCGGAGTGGTGCGAAGCCTGCTCCTTTTGCGAACCAGTGTAATGAATCATTTTCATAAAAAAGGCGTCGCCTTTGCTCGAACTCACAGCCTGACGAAGCACTCCCGGTTTTTCTTCCTGTACGATTTCATCCGCATCCAGACATAAAATCCACTCTCCCTTAGCAACTTGCAATCCGGCGTTTCTTGCATTAGCAAAGCTGTTTTCCCAAGGAATCTCCAGAACTTTCGCCCCGTATTTCCGACAAATATCCTGTGTACTGTCGGTTGATCCTGTATCGACAACAATGATCTCGTCTACCACCATTTGCACGCTGGATAGACATGCTTCGATCTGGTCTGCTTCGTCTTTGACGATCATGCATAGTGAAAGGAGAGGAGGGGTCATTCGGATGATCACCTTCTTTTCGTTGTTGTCAGAACATATTGTTACACCATATTCGTGCGAGCAGATGGTTATGAAAGTACGGATACATAATGGGGGAAGGAAAGAAATAGGATGTTGAGAAAATGATTTTTTGGGGAGGGGGCGATCTGCATGTTCACGGTTAGCTTGTGCATGATCGTTCGGGATGAGGAAGAATCACTCGGTCGATGCTTGTCGACGATCTACGATTTGGTGGATGAAATCATCATTGTCGATACAGGGTCGACTGATCGGACCAAAGAAATTGCATTGACCTATGGTGCGCAAGTATTTGATTTTACATGGGTGGACGATTTTTCAGCAGCTCGTAACTTTGCTTTTGCACAAGCCAAGATGACGTACATTTTTTGGCTGGATGCGGACGATGTACTTTTGGGAGTGGATCGGGAACGCTTTGCTGCACTGAAGGCTACGGACCATTTTGATTATGACAGTGTCTCGATGCCGTACCACTTGATGGTAGATGAGCGAGGACAGCCTGTTCACTATTTGCGAAGAAATCGCCTCGTCAGACGGAAGTGTGACTTTGTTTGGCATGGGGCGGTCCATGAGTATTTGGCTGTCGCGGGGGAAATTCTGCACAGTGAAATTGCCATTACTCACCAAAAGAATAAGCCTTATACGGATCGGAATTTGCAAATGTATGTAAGACGCAAGGAAAAAGGCGAAGTTTTTGATCCGCGTGACCAATTTTATTTTGCAAATGAATTGTTCGATCATGCGAGGTACGAAGAGGCAGCTGAGCAATATCAGTTGTTTTTAGACGGAGGCTTGGGCTGGATCGAGGATCAAATATGGGCGTGTCAGAAGCAGTCAGAGTGTTACGCACACTTGAAGCAACCTGAAAAACAAATTCAATCTTTGACCAGGACACTTGCGATTGACCTTCCGCGTGCGGAGATTTGCTGCAGGATGGGGGCTTTTTTTGTGGAGAAGCAAGACTTCCCGAAGGCCATTTACTGGTACCGGCAGGCGACATTATTGGAGCGGCCACAAGGTTCCATGGGGAAGGTAGACGAATCGGCATGGACGTGGCTGCCTCATATACAGCTATGCTTCTGCTACGATCGGATCGGGGATCAACAAAAGGCTAAGATTCACCACGACATGGCAAAGCTGTATTACCCGACGCATCCAAGTGTAGAGTACAATGAAGCTTATTTTGCAAGACTGGAGGAACTGAATGCAGTAGAACAATAGATGGCTATACTCCTTCTTGGTTGTCCGTATTGTATTTGGAAAGTTGTTATTATGTACCGGGTCTTCTCTACAAAGATAGAATCGATCCTCGTTGATCAAAGAAGGAGATTCTCCATTCGTTATTGGTAAGAGCTGCATGACGGTTTGTTGGAATCCCTTTTTAGATTAAGGGGGATGGCTTCTTTTTTGGAGGAAGAGGACGGATGAAAACAAAGACCCTGTTTACGGTTAGGCAAAGTACTCGATAACGATTACTCCTCGTATTGATTCCTCTAATGAATGAGCAACGGTTGCCTTTCTCCTTCTATTTTCTCGTGGTTGTCTGTAAGCGCCATTTTTTCGGCCAATACTTTTTCAAGTGATTCGAAAATCAGTATGCCATGGCTTCTTGTGTAACAACTGATGAGGGAGGGGAAACATCCTTTTCAAAGAGGAGGAGAATCATGTCATTTCCAAATATACCGAATATCACCCCGACCATTCTTATAGGGCGTGACGAAGCGCTCAATTTAATGTTGTCTTCTTTAGCTATGGAAGAGTTGGGGCTTAGTCATATTTTAAATGCAGAAGCTGAAAAAATTCAGTATGCACTCGGGACAATTCCTGGGCTATCTGGACCAGGAGCCACCATTGCCGATTTGCTCGAGTTAAACAAGAGTGTGCGGGACATGCTCGAAGCAACGACAAAGCAAGATATGCTTTTGCAAACGAAACTGGAGGCTGTGCTGGATGCTTCTAAATATCCGGTACGGAGGAGTACGGGGCCAACTGGGGCAACTGGGGCAACTGGGGCAACAGGTGCGACGGGAACAACTGGGGCGAGAGGAGCGACGGGAGCAACTGGGGCGAGAGGGGCGACGGGAACAACTGGGGTAAGAGGAGCGACGGGAGCAACTGGGGTAAGAGGAGAGACGGGAGCAACTGGGGCGAGAGGAGAGACGGGAACGACCGGAACGACCGGATCAACCGGATCAACCGGAGCCACTGGAATAACTGGAGCAACGGGAGCAACCGGATCAACGGGAACAACTGGAGCCACTGGATCAACCGGGGTCACGGGAGAGGCTGGGGCAACAGGAACGACTGGATTAACCGGAGAGACCGGGGCAACTGGAACGACTGGATCAACCGGAGAGACCGGAGGAACCGGAGGAACCGGAGAGACCGGAGGAACGGGAGCCACTGGAGCAACCGGAGAGATCGGAGCAACGGGAACGACTGGAACGACTGGAGAGACTGGGACAACAGGAACAACCGGATCAACCGGAGAGACGGGAACAACAGGAGAGACCGGGGCAACTGGATCAATCGGAACGACTGGAACGACTGGAACGACTGGAGAGACCGGAGCCACTGGAGCAACCGGAGAGACGGGAACAACAGGATCAACCGGATCAACTGGAGAGACCGGGGCAACTGGAACCACCGGAACCACCGGAACCACCGGAGCGACTGGATCAACCGGAGAGACCGGGGCAACTGGATCAACAGGAACAACTGGAGCGACTGGAGAGACCGGAGAGACTGGATCAACCGGAGAGACCGGGGCGACGGGAACAACTGGAGCGACTGGAGAGACCGGAGAGACTGGATCAACCGGAGAGACCGGGGCGACGGGAACAACTGGAGAGACTGGAGAGACGGGAGCGACTGGATCAACCGGAGAGACTGGAGCAACTGGAACGACTGGAACGACTGGAGCGACTGGAGCGACTGGAGAGACCGGAGCCACTGGATCAACCGGAGAGACCGGGGCAACTGGAACAACAGGAACAACTGGAACCACCGGGGCAACTGGAGCAACCGGATCAACCGGGGTCACGGGAGAGACTGGAATAACTGGAGCGACTGGAGAGACCGGGGCAACTGGATCAACCGGAGAGACCGGAGCAACGGGAACGACTGGAGAGACCGGAGCCACTGGAGCAACCGGAGAGACGGGAACAACAGGATCAACCGGATCAACTGGAGAGACCGGGGCAACTGGAACCACCGGAACCACCGGAGAGACGGGAACAACTGGAGCGACTGGAGAGACGGGAGCGACTGGATCAACCGGAGAGACCGGGGCGAGGGGAACAACAGGAACAACAGGAACAACAGGAACAACAGGAACAACAGGAACAACAGGAACAACAGGAACAACAGGAACAACAGGAACAACTGGAACAACAGGAACAACTGGAACCACCGGAGAGACCGGGGCAACTGGATCAACCGGAGAGACCGGAGCAACGGGAACGACTGGAACGACTGGAACGACTGGAGCGACTGGAGAGACCGGAGCCACTGGAGCCACCGGAGAGACGGGAACGACTGGATCAACCGGAGAGACCGGGGCAACTGGAACAACTGGAACAACTGGAACAACTGGAACAACTGGAACAACAGGAACAACAGGAACAACTGGAGCGACTGGAGAGACCGGGGCAACTGGAATAACTGGAGCAACCGGGGTCACGGGAGAGACTGGGACAACAGGAATAACTGGAGCGACTGGATTAACTGGAGCGACTGGAGAGACGGGAGCGACTGGATCAACCGGAGCGACTGGGGCAACAGGAACAACTGGAGCGACTGGATCAACCGGATCAACCGGAGAGACCGGGGCAACTGGAACGACTGGATCAACCGGAGAGACCGGAGCCACGGGAACAACTGGAGAGACTGGAGAGACGGGAGCGACTGGATCAACCGGAGAGACCGGGGCGACGGGAACAACTGGAACAACAGGAACAACTGGAACAACAGGAACAACTGGAACCACCGGAGAGACCGGGGAGACGGGAACAACTGGAGAGACTGGATCAACCGGAGAGACCGGAGCAACGGGAACAACTGGAGCGACTGGAGCGACTGGAGCGACTGGAGCGACTGGATCAACCGGAGAGACCGGGGCAACTGGGGCAACTGGAACAACTGGAACCACCGGAGAGACCGGGGCAACTGGATCAACCGGAGAGACCGGAGCAACGGGAACGACTGGAACGACTGGAACGACTGGAACGACTGGAACGACTGGAGCGACTGGAGCGACTGGAGAAACCGGAGCCACTGGAGCAACCGGAGAGACGGGAACAACTGGAGCGACCGGAGCCACTGGATCAACCGGAGAGACCGGGGCAACTGGAACAACTGGAGAGACCGGGGTACCTGGAATAACTGGAGCAACCGGGGTCACGGGAGAGACTGGGACAACAGGAACAACAGGAACAACAGGAACAACAGGAACAACAGGAACAACCGGAGAGACGGGAACAACGGGAGCGACGGGATCAACTGGAGAGACTGGGGCACCTGGAATAACTGGAGCAACCGGGGTCACGGGAGAGACTGGGACAACAGGAACAACAGGAACAACAGGAACAGCCGGAGAGACGGGAACAACGGGAACAACGGGAACAACTGGAGAGACTGGGGCACCTGGAATAACTGGAGCAACCGGGGTCACGGGAGAGACTGGGACATCAGGAACAACAGGAACAACAGGAACAACAGGAACAACAGGAACAACAGGAACAACTGGAACAACCGGAACAACAGGAACAACCGGAGAGACGGGAACAACGGGAGAGACGGGAACAACTGGAGAGACCGGGGCAACTGGAACGACCGGAACGACTGGACCCACAGGAGCAACCGGAACCACTGGATCAACTGGAGTGACCGGACCCACTGGAGCAACCGGGGCAACCGGAACGACAGGATCTACCGGGGAGACGGGATCAACTGGAGCCACTGGAGCGACCGGAACAACTGGAACCACCGGAGAGACCGCAGCTACTGGAGCGACAGGGGCAACTGGATCAACAGGAGAGACCGGACCCACTGGATCAACAGGAGCGACTGGAACCACTGGAACAACAGGAGAGACCGGAGCCACTGGAACGACCGGAACAACAGGAGAGACCGGACCCACTGGAGCCACGGGGGCAACCGGAACGACAGGATCTACCGGGGAGACAGGATCAACTGGAGCCACTGGAGCGACCGGAGTCACCGGAACGACAGGAACGACAGGAGCCACTGGAACAACAGGAACAACAGGAACGACCGGAGTAACAGGAACAACAGGAACAACAGGAGAGACCGGACCCACTGGAGCCACCGGGGCAACCGGGGCAACCGGAACGACTGGATCTACCGGAGAGACGGGATCAACTGGAGCCGCCGGAGTCACCGGAGTCACCGGAACGACCGGAGCGACTGGAGCCACTGGAACGACAGGAGTCACCGGAACGACAGGAACGACAGGAACGACAGGAACGACAGGAACGACTGGACCCACTGGAGCAACAGGAACGAACGGGACGACCGGAGCAACCGGAGCAACGGGACCCACTGGAGCAACTGGACCCACTGGATCAACAGGAGCGACCGGAGTCACCGGAACGACAGGAGCCACTGGAGTCACCGGAACGACCGGAACGACCGGAACGACCGGAACGACCGGATCAACTGGAGAGACCGGACCCACTGGAGCCACCGGGGCAACCGGAACGACTGGATCTACCGGAGAGACGGGATCAACTGGAGCCACCGGAGTCACCGGAACGACAGGAGCCACTGGAACAACCGGAACAACCGGAACGACCGGAGCGACGGGAACAACAGGAACGACAGGAACGACTGGAGCCATGGGAACCACTGGATCAACTGGAGCCACTGGAACAACAGGAACGACCGGAGCCACGGGAACCACTGGAGCAACTGGAGCCACCGGGGCAACCGGAAAGACCGGAACCACTGGAACAACCGGAACAACCGGAACGACCGGAGCGACGGGAACAACAGGAACGACCGGAACCACTGGAACAACAGGAACGACCGGAGCCACGGGAACCACTGGAGCAACTGGAGTGACCGGACCCACTGGAGCCACCGGGGCAACCGGAACGACAGGATCTACCGGAGCGACCGGAGCGACCGGAGCCACTGGAACGACAGGAGTCACCGGAACGACCGGACCCACTGGAGCAACCGGACCGACAGGAGCCACTGGAACGACCGGAACAACTGGAACGACAGGAGCCACTGGAACGACAGGAACGACCGGAGCCACTGGAACGGCTGGAGCAACGGGAGCCACCGGAGCGACTGGAGCCACTGGGACAACCGGAGCCACCGGAGACACTGGACCAACCGGAGCCACCGGCACAGTCTTCACCAACATCAACGCCTTCGGTGCCAATACCTCAGGAGCTCTTATCGCAGTAATCATAGGAGGCACGAATATCCCTTTACCGAACAACCAGGTGTTAGCAGGTGGCATTACGGTGAATATGGCCAATACGGTATTTACGGTTCCGTCTGCAGGCAACTATTTAATTTCGTATTCCATAAATACAACAGCTGCATTACTGGTTAGCTCGAGGATCTTGATAAATGGAACGCCATTCTCACCGACTATCATCTCACCAGCGGTATCACTTTCATCGTTCAACAATACCGTCATCGCCCCTCTCACCGCTGGAGCAACAATCACGCTGCAACTGTTCGAATTATTAGGATCAGCTACCCTTCTGACAGGGGCTGGAGCGACCTTGACGATTATAAAAATAAGTAATACGTAGTATGCAAAAGGAGCTACGATGACATGTAGCTCCTTTCCCTTTGCTATTTCTTTTTCATTAAAGTAGTAAAAATATTTAGTTAATTAACAACAATAATAGTATAATAGGTTGGAAGAGGATTTGCCTATTATTCGGAGTGGGGATAGATGCCGATGGATGACTTGGCAGTATATTTGGACAAGCACGAGGCAACGACCGTGAAAGAATTCAAGCGACGAATTGCCGTTTCGGACAGAGATCAATACAAGGGATTGATTCATCTGAATGGGCAAGCACTGTATCGGATGGTTATTGAATATTTTCGTTCGGAAATCACTCTTGAGGATATTAAAGAATTGGCTTACAAGGTCGCATATGAACGAAACCGGGCAGAGACCAACATTGGCGATTTCGTCTCCAATGTTTGCATGGGCCGGGAAATGGTTATGGATCTTCTCCAAAAAGGTCCTTTTACGCCTGCCGCTTTAATGCCTGCCTTATTAAAAATAAACGAATGCTTTGATGTCTTTTTGGTCCACGCCGTTTTCAAATACACCGACCTCAAAGACAACGATTTGGAAGAGAAGAAGCTATTTATCGAGCGTTCTCACAAAGACAGGCTCACGATTCTGGGGCAAATGGCATCCAGCTTCGTCCATGAATTCCGAAATCCGCTTACTTCCATTATGGGATTCTCTCGTTTGTTAAAAGAAGATTATCCGAATCTCCCTTACGTTGAGATTATTGAAAATGAGCTGCGGCAATTGAACTACCGGGTTTCGCAGTTTTTGCTGGTCTCGAAAAAGGGAGCGGTCTATAAGCAAATGGAGGTTTTTAGCGTCTGGGAGTTATTCGATGAGATTCTTTCCTTCCTCTATCCGAATATCGTTGACGTAAATGTAGATATCAAATGCAGTATCGATCCTACCTTTCAACTAAAAGGCTACAAGGATGAGATGAAGCAGGTGTTTATCAACATCATTTCCAATGCGATAGATGCGTTACATAAAAAAACAGGCGATAAGGAGATCGTCATTGAGGTGTCCCAAACGCCTGACAGGTCCTTGATTATCGTTTCCAACAATGGATCGCCAATTCCACCCGACCTGCTTTCGGTTATTTTTGAACCGTTTTTCACGACGAAGGAGCTCGGTACTGGAATTGGCTTATACGTCTGCAAAGAAATCATTGAGCGGCATGGAGGAACGATTACGTGCGAGTCTACTGATCAGCGGACGCAATTTTCCATGCAATTCAAGCCCTGCGACACATGTGCCAGCGGCTCGATGTCGATGAGCAACCATATCTAACGCCACAAAAAACGACTTATCCATGAAAGCACGATCGATAATTGACGTGCACCATGAATAGGTCATTTTTTTGTGTGATACAAAGACGTGACTGTTTATTTGCTAGCGTGAAGCTGCCTGCGTATTTGTCCCATAGCTTTGGTGATAAACTCCAGTTTGTTTACCAGCCAGACCAGCATGAGCGCCAACAAACAACTGCACCCAATAATCAGGAGCAAATACAGCAGCGAGTACCATGTGTTTTCAAACAGCCAAGATACCTCGCCGTATTTCTCAAACAAATAATCTTTGAACATGATCAAAAATGCAGAGTGAAACAAGAAAATAAAATACGTCAGCCCTTTTCGAAACCTGATGTGCAAACGATCGACGCGTTCTAGAAAGAAAACCATAAGTACGAGAAACGACAGAAGCGTGGCGAAGACAAAAGTTAAATGCACAGCCACATACAGCTTGTTTGAGACAACAAAAAACAGTGCAGCCGCAGTAGAAACACCCGTCATCAGCGTCAGGATGGAGCGGTTGTTTCGCAAAAAGGTAAGAATCGATTCACGGTACCAAAACAACACGTGCCCCATGTACAGGGTAAAAATCCAGCTCGGGAGCATATGACGCGTGCTGAGTCCGAACCATCCCTGATGGATAAAGTTGATGTACACGTACTGGATACCAAGCAGAATCCAAATGACGTACAAAATGTTGCGCTTGGTGATCACACGGCGAAACAGATAGGCAAAAACGTAATACTGGCAAATCATAAACACAAAGTACAGATGGTCACCTGTTTTGCCTAAAACAATGTTCGTAAAATCCTGGGCAGTATGAGGCATCCCTTTTTTCAATAAGTAATGGTACAGGACACCAGATACTAAATACGGGACAAAAATATACAGGAGCTTCCCTGAAAAAAACTCGCGAGCAGTAGGGCTCTTGGCTTCAAAAGAATAAGCAGTCAAATAACCGGTGGCAATCGTCAACAGGACAGTGCCGTAGCGACTGATCTGATTGAGGGCCACGATCCAAAACGGATCTGTAAAAGAAAGTGCAGAAGCCGTGAAATGACCGACTACAACGAGAAAACTTGAGAAGAGCTGGATGTAAAACAGAGATTTCAAGATTTTTGAATCTGTATACATTTCGATATTCTCCATTTCATCGTTTGTCGGCTGACGTTGTCGCTCAAACAATAAACTGTGAATAGTTTTTATGATAATAAAGTTTTCTTTGAATTGTATTTGTATAGGGGAGGGGGGTTCTGGAAAAGGCGGAAAAAGAAAGAAAGCCACACCTGTACGTGTGGCTTTCATGCATTATTTCGGATTCTTTTTCATTTCATCGATGGTCTCACTGACCACAAACGCCAAATCGTCATTGCCAAACAGCGACAATACACCAAGGAGAGTCGCATCAGGAATGTCCTCTGCTTCTTCTTTTGGGACGGTATTGTCCAGCATTTGAGCGAGTAACGTATTTTCCCCTTGAGCGGGATAAGCGCGGCGGTATAATTCGCGTGCATATAGACCATGATTCACACACCATTGGGCAAAAACGAGAATCATCATGCCCTCGTCGCGCTGATAGGCTTGAATCACTTGATCTTCCATCTCTTTTCGGTTCATGGGCATACACCTCTAACATTCGTACGTCATGAGCTTATTGTAGAGAAGAGGAAGAATACCCGCAAGAAAAAAGAAAAGAAGGGCTCAAGAGTTCCGCCTGCCGCTATGGTTGGTTAGGACCGGCAGCATGCGCGTGTCTTTTACCATATTAGAATGGCAAAAGGGGCAGCTCGGGCTCTTATCAAAGGAAAAGTTATCTCTCATCCAGCACGTACAGCCCTCGTTACTGCACGTCCATACATCTGTTTCCTCTTCTTCGATTGGAACGACTGCTTTTTTTGAGAAATACACATGAACTCCTCCTTTGCAGGGCAAAAGTGCACAAAGTAACCTCTATTAATGTGTGATGGAATGCTCATGAATATACCAAGATTTTCTTTGCTAGATGGTAAAAAAAGAGACCGCGCTTGCATAGCCGCAGCCCCTGTCGTCCATTGGCATAGTTACTGTTCATCGGGAATGAAGATCTGTCCCGTTGCTTCATGATTCGTGATGGCCAGCAAAATCGCTTTAGACAAGGTATCTGGATGATAAGGCTTGATCAGATAGCCGGTTGCCCCCAGATCAAATGCCTTTTTCTTTTCCTCAAGAGCACTGGAGATCACGATCGGAATGGTCCGTAAATCCGGGTTATTGCGTATCTCCTCAATGACCTTCCAACCACTCTCGCCGTCCTTCAAGATAAGGTCAAGCACGACAGCATCCGGTCGCAGTTCCTCGATTGCTGCTACTGCCTCAGATGCCGTAGAGAAGGAATTGACACGGAATCCAGAGCTCGTCAGCTCATCACGCAACAGCTCGGTTAAGTTCAAATCGTCCTCGATGATCACAACGTTTCCATTGCAATGACCAGTTGGAGAGACGGCCTCCTCCATCCCTGCAGGATAGTCAGGGGACAAACCGTGCTCAGCCAGCGGAAGGGTAACTGTAAATGTACTACCCTTGCCCGATTCGGACGTAACGGCAACTTCTCCATGGTGCATATGGACGATCTCCCGAACAATAGCGAGACCCAGTCCTGTACCACCGATCTCGCGGCGATCCGAGTTATCTACGCGATAAAATTTGGTAAACAGGTGAGGGATAGCTTCGGAAGGAATGCCTAGCCCTTCATCCTGTACCACCACGAGCAAGCGATTCCCATCTTGTCGACAGCTCAACCGGACATTGCCACCATGCGGGGAGTATTTGACGGCATTACTGATCAGATTCATAAATACTTGACGCAGCTTGGATTGGTCTCCATAAACAACGGTTTGCTCCGTTTGCAAATCGAGTTCGAATCGATGGAGAGGGGACTGAACTCGATAAAGTCCGAAAATATCTCGAATCACTTGATCAATCGCAACATGCTCTAGCTCATACGTCTGTCTGCCGGATTCCATGCGTTGCAAATCCAAGAAATCGTTGATTAGCGTAGTCAGACGGGTCGCTTCTTGATAAATGGTCGCTATGTATCGCTGTTGACGCTCGGGCTTGAGTTCTTTCGTTAACAGCAGCTCCGCAAAGCCGAGCACACTGGCGAGAGGGGTACGCAGCTCATGACTGACCGTACTGACGAATTCCGATTTCATTTGGTCGATCTCGTATTCATTAGTGAAGTCACGGTAAACGAGCAAGGTACTCCATTTCTCTTGGTTTCGGTACAGTGGCTCTGCATAGAGCTGAATATAGCGTACTTGCGGTCCTGTCATCTGAAACACAATGCTGCCTGAAGGAATGGCACCTTCATCTAAAACGACAGCTCTGACATATTGAATCAGCCGATCTGGTTCTAAGGTTTGACTCTGTAGATAGGAGAGGAACTGTTCCAAGGCAAATCCTTGCGAAGCGAGCTGATGGTCGTAGCACAAGAGTTCACTAAAATTCCGGTTCACCTGCAGGGTTTCTCCACCAAGATCAATGAGCTGAATGCCTTCTTGTACAGAATCGAGCATATCCTGAGTCATTTTGCGCTGTCGCTCCGTCTCTTCAAACATCGTGATCTTATCGAATGCCAAGGAAATCTGCTTGGCGAGTGCGATGATGACTTGTAGCTCCAGATCCGTGAATTTGCGATCGATTCGGGAGAGGATGATACATGCCACGATTGTCTGATGGGCATCGAACACAGGAAGGTAAAGCTCGGAAGTGCGAGAGATTTCCTCCGTGTAGCCGCGCTCAGCGTCTGTACTTTCACGGATCAGGACATAAGGCTGGCTCGTTTCCTTGATTCGCACGAATGGACCTTCATCCAATCCTTTTCGCAGTTGCTCCAGCACGTCCTGAGAAACGCCAAAGCTGGCTGCATCCCTGTCAGCGTTCAGCATGACGATGACACCTTTATCGGCATCCATGACCTCGGTTATATTGCGAATGATACTGGACAGCAGCTCGCTTTTATCCAATGTATTCGACAAGGAGAGGATGAAACGGTTTTTCTTTTCTAAATACCGTTCGTTTTCCTCCATCTTGCCCAATGCTTCTTGTAGCTCTTCTTGCTGCATCATCAATTCATCCTGCTGGGCTTGCAGCTCTTCGTTTTGAGCCATGAGAACTTCTTCTTTGGCTTGAATTTGCCTGATCAAATAATCGAGGGAGCGGGAGAGCCTGCCGATTTCGTCAACCCTGTTCAAATCCTGCAAAAGAGGTGTACCGCCATTGGCAAATTGCTCTGCATCTTTGGATAGACGAACCAACGGCCTGCCGATATCCCGTGTGGTTTGAATGGTGACTACCACCATGATCACGAGCACCATCAGCGCGTACACGAGAAACCAGGTGCTTTGCTGTGATAGCTCTTGGAACAGTGTTTGGTTTTTCTTGTACAACACCTGTTCATGCTCATCCTCGTAACGCACGGCATATTGAAGCAGGTTGTTCTCTGCCTGATTCAAGCCACTGGACGAGAATTTTCGCAGGGATTCATAGTCTCCGGTCTTTGCATAATTCGAAGCTGTCGGAAACACATTGGTGAAAAAGTTCGTGATGAAAGACTCGATGGAAGCGACAAGCACTTGTTCCTCTTGATTGAGCGGCAGTTTTTTGAATGCTTCCAGGGCTTGTTCCAGCTTCTCTTTCTCCAGAAATAGCTCATTGTACTCATACGGGTTCAAAAAAGCGTAATAACCCCTGGCCCTAAAAAAGATCTGGTTCGTATGCTCAGAGATTTCTCTGACCAAATCTTGTTTTTGCGTGGTAGTTTGTAATGCTGTCTGATATTCGGTGAGTGCGCTGTGATTCAAATATTGAACGATGCCAGCGCCCGCAATCAATAGTGACAGAAAGAGAAGCATCATCGCCATGAAGCGACGCGTGATACTTTTTCTGATAATCGACCACCCGGTCATGCGAGCATTTCCTCCACTTTCCGGACAAGATCCATCGGGCTAAAGGGCTTCGGCATGAAGTCATCAGCACCAGCTGCACGCATTTTCTCCTGTTCGGCATGTTGACTTTTGGCCGAGAGGATCAGGACCTTGACTGCCTTTTTGTCGTCCATCTGTTTGAGCTGCTGTAATACTTCAAAGCCTGTCAGCTTTGGCATCATATAATCTAAAATAATCAAGTCGTACTCATTTTGACCGATTTTTTGCAGGGCTTCCTCTCCATCACAAGCGATATCGAGCTCGTGTCCCTCATCTTCGAGCGTGTCGCCTATCAACATGCGCAACACGGCTTCGTCTTCGGCTAGCATAATCGTTGCCATCTTGTTACCTCCTTACAACATTCGTTTGACCAGTCGCGTAATGCGAGCCTCTAACTCACGCGTGCTAAAGGGCTTGGTCATGTAGTCATCCGCACCGAGTTGGAGAGCACGGACAATGTCCTGTTCTTCCGTACGGCCTGTTAGCATAATCACTGTATATTTCTTGGCATTCGGCAAATTCCGGATTTTCTGGAGAACCTCTAGGCCATCCATCTGTGGCATTAGCCCGTCTAAAATGACGAGATAGGGCTCTTGTCCTTGATGCCAAGTAGAGGCAAAGAAAGTTGCACCTTCCGCGTAAGCCTGGATGTCGACGTGCATCCAACCGTCAAAACTGGCTTTTATGGAATCAGCAAGCATGGCGCGAATCATCGGATCGTCATCGATAATAGCGACTTTCATCTTCACTTTAGGGGAGTCGTGCGTTTCGGTGAGCAGAGCGGCTTCAATCCTGCGTCGCCCTACATTTTTGGCAGCATACAAGGCGGTGTCCGCTTCCTCGATCCAATAGGTATGCGGCTGTTGCGGATCGTCTACCTGTACAATTCCCCCAGAAAAGCTCAGAGAAAACATGCCAGCAGGAGCATCGAAGGTCAGTGAGCAAAAAGCAGAGAGCATCTGCTCCAGACGTATCTTTCCTGTCTGTACAGTAGTACGCGGCATAAGCAGGATAAATTCCTCTCCACCGTATCGGAACAATACGTCATGCTTTTCGGCACTTTGCCCGATGAAAGCAGCAAAACGAGTAAGCACCTCGTCGCCAACTAAATGACCGTATGTATCATTGACACCCTTGAAAAAGTCGATGTCCAAAAATGCGAGCGAGAAAGGGGTGTTCGTCCGTTGGGCATCAGAAAGAAGCCGTTGGTACGTATCAACAAAAGAATTGCGATTGTTGACACCCGTTAGCTCGTCCAAAAATAAGATGCTGTTCATCCAGCTCTTCCGGCGAAGCTGGCGCTGGAGGCGTACGACCAGCTCTTCCATATCAAGCGGTTTGCACATGACGTCATCTGCCCCCAAGCGATAGGCATTCAGACGCGTCTCCCGTTCGCAATCGATGCTGATGATGGTGGTAGGTACGTATTGCTTCTTTATTTTTTCACTGATCGTCTGCATCACTTGGAAGCCGTCCGTTTCCGGGATGTTCAAATCCAGAATGAAGCAGTCAGGGTTCATGTCGTGAAAATAGTCGAGAGCCTTGTGAGGATAGACCGTTGCGATGACAGACCAGTTGCGTTTTTCTAAATATTCTTTTAGATACATAAGCAGGGTGACGTCATCATCCAGAATGAGGACCAAAGGCTGTTGCTCACAAGGGGATTCCCGGCGAAGCGTGGGATTCTCGATAAAAACTTCCCGTTCTGGTCGCTTCTCGCAGCATAAGGTGATCAACTCTTGCAAAAACACTCGCCATTCACACGTCGGCCAGTTCTTGGCAGGTATGTCGTCCATTTGTTCCAGGAGAAGCTGAGACAGATCAGACAAGTCGGTCAATCCAATCGTCCCCGATGTCCCCTTCAACGAATGGAGAAAGCGATAAAGATCATCATGAGAGACGGAAATCTCTTGGTCGTACCACGTCTCAATCTGTTTGTGGATATTCGTGAGAAGCGTATCTCTGTACTTGATCATGTCGTACCGTCCCCCTGTGTTGGGATGGCGCAAGCAGTCGGGTCGCTTGCGCCAATTTGATCAAAACGTCTACGATTTGGTATGGTACATGTAGCGAGGAGGAGGAAAAGCTTAGTCTTGCAAGGAGAATCCTTCTTCGATCAGGTACTGCTCGGCTTCCACGTACGATTCGAAGGAAGCTTCCAGATTCATACCGTGGTATACGTTCCACAGGGCGTCTTCCTGTTGCAGCAAGAGCGTGCGGTTTTGCTTGTCGATCCACGTTTGCTCCAATTGATCTGATGCTGCAGTGTTTTTAGGCGCTTCCTCACGTTTTTGGGAGAGAGAGTGGATCGACGCTTCGATAACCGTGCGCAGTTCTTCCGCCGAGAAATCACGGATATTGATGAAGCCCTTATCGTCTTTTTGCTTTTGATAGCTCTTCACAAAGCCGACGAACACAAAGCCGTTGCCGTTCGGATGAAGATGATAGACAACTGTTTTCTTTTCATGAAGACTTTCTTCATAATGAAAATTAACCCGTTTCAGGGAGACGTCATTCCGAGTCAGTTGTGGAAAAGATTCAATAATCGCTAGTTTTTCTTCAAAAGTAAGCATGGATTCCTCCGGTGAGATGGATTTGTTTGTCGATTATATCATAGGTGGGACATAGAACGAAAAAAGGAGAAGGGAAAATGAACGGAAAAAACCGAAAAGACATCGCAGCCGGCCTTGAAGTCGATATTGTATTGAAACAGGACCAACGCACTGGCAAGCGCACCCGTGGGATCGTGAAGGATATCCTGACGAACTCCAGTACACATCCACATGGAATCAAGGTTCGTTTGACTGATGGACAAGTGGGCAGAGTGCAAGAGATTATCAAAAAAGGGGAGTAATCTTCTTCCGAAAAAAACGGACAGGCCACATGGGCAACTGTCCGTTTTTCTTTTCATGAACGGTTCCGATTCTGCACATGCTCGATAGCTGGTACGGTGAAGCAAGCCAGATTCGACGGAAGTGCATCGAGTGAAAACCAGCGCATGTCTCCAATCGCCCCGTCTACCTCTAAATTACGTGCTTCTCCACGCAGGATCGTGACTTCGTAAATGACCGAAACCCAATGCTCGGCAGTTTCCGGGCGGATGGTTTCTGCGGTGCACAGCAGGGCCTTTACCTCGACATCGAGATTGACTTCTTCTTTGATTTCACGGATGACACTCGTCTCCAGTTGTTCATAGGGATCAACTTTTCCCCCAGGAATGCTCCACGTATTCTTCTCTGGATCTCTGTTTCGTAAAACCAGCAAAATCTCATTTTTGTCGTTTAGGATGACAGCTCCTACTCCCAATCTTGGTATAGCGATAGCAGTCGACATGGTTTCTCCTTCGCGATAGGCAGATTCGTTTCTTCCATAATAGCATGGACCACTCGCGGGCAGGACAAAACAAGAAACCGCCTGAAGAGACGGTTTCGAGAAGTTCAGCAAAATGTTACCGGTATGAATCATGGGTAGGGGCGAAGACATCCTCCGTTGATTCCCGTACCAATATAAATGGCTCAATATTTCCCAATCCGTGCAAGCACGTATTGTGATGGGCGATGATTTGTTCCGCTGACAGTACCACATTGTCCGATGTAGAGTGCCCGTCTTTGACGAGAGTCACATCATAGCCGAGTGTCGTCGCTTTGCGGCAGGCGCTGTCGATGCAAAATTCGGTTTTGCACCCCATGATCACAAGGTGGTTAATCCCAAGCGCTTGCAGCTTTTCGTGCAGGTCTGTTCCGTGGAACGAATCTGTCGCTAGTTTTTGAATCACCGTTTCTGATGGCAGAGGTGCGATCTCCGGGTGGATGGCATAGTCGTATGAACCGACTTCTCCGACATCCGCATCCTGAACGTACAGCACAGGAATATCCTTGCTGTAGGCAATTTTTCGTACTTTTTTCAATGTTTGGACAAGTGTAGCCGGTTGATAAACAGGACCAAATTGCCCTTCAATAATACCTACTTGCGCATCAATAATCAGTAGAGCTGTTTTACGAATCAATCCATTTCCTCCTCGGGTAAGGGGGCTAGTGTTGGTGTCCCCCTCTTTGGTTGTTTGGTACAAGCACAGCTATATAAGAATGTTGATTCATGTCTTTTTTCATTACAGACCACTCCTTTCATCGTAGAAGAGCGTGAATGTCGCTCTGGATAATTGTACCACAAAAAAGACTCATTCCTAAGTAGTAAGGAACGAGTCTTTTTCGATTGCGAACTTCTTATGATTCATTTTCCTTTTTCGGTACAAACTGAAAGATATCATGTGATTCGAAGGAGTCGATCAAACGAGACAGCCACAGATAATATTCCAACCCATTTTCAATGCGCTTGATACTAAGGTCAACTCGCTCGCTGACTTCTTCCGTAAGCTCTTCTGTTTGTTGGAGGGTGCGAAGCTCATGGAGCGACTTTTTCAAGGCAAGTACATTATGTTCACAGGCGTGTCGCCACTTCACGGAAAAGAGGTCGATGAAGTTCTGGTACCAATCCAGATTGACCTCGTAATGATCCTTCCGTGTCCCTTTTTTCCATATCTTTTCTACCATATTTAAATCCATCAATGTGCGGACGCCGGTGCTCATGCTGGTTTTGCTCATGCCCAGTGCCTCGCCCATCTCATCGAGTGTCATTGACTTGTCCTGAAAGAGCAACGTGCCATACAGCAGTCCCGTTGACATGGTAATGCCATACAAATCTATGTTGCGAGCCAGAGTTTCAATCACGCGTTCCTGAGCTTTTTCGAGGATTTTTTCCTGATTGGTATCCATTTTGAAAAAAGCAGCTCCTCTAGTCATAGTAACCTGAATAGAATTGTACGTCTCCAAAAGCAAAAAGTAAATGGAGATATTGTACAGTATATACGTGATAAACTGAGAATACAGGAAGTAAAGTACGTAAAGTTTTTTCTGAACGCTGAAAATGACGGATTATCATTCCTCATCCAGTTTGAGGTAAAAAAAATGGCTGGTTACAATTGTAAGGGTAAAGAACAGTCCGGATACGGGCAGAAAGTTGGAGGTGACATCATGCCCAAGATCAAAGTAGAGAATTTGACCAAAATCTTTGGACGCCAGCCCCAACGCGCATTGTCCCAGGTGAAGCAGGGGAAGACCAAGCAAAAGATATTGAAGGAAACAGGTCTTACCCTTGGGGTGAACCAAGCGAGTTTTGAGGTGCATGCAGGCGAAATTTTCGTCATCATGGGGCTTTCGGGAAGCGGGAAGTCAACCTTGGTTCGATTGTTGAACCGGTTGATTGAGCCTACAGAAGGCAGAATCCTGATTGACGGTACGGATATCGTCAGTATGAACACGGAGCAGTTACAGGAAGTAAGAAGAAGGAAGCTCGGCATGGTGTTTCAGAAGTTTGCCTTGTTTCCTCACAGGACGGTACTAGAAAATGCGGAGTACGGTTTGGAGATTCAAGGGATGCCAAAATCCGAGCGAGAGGCAAAAGCGAAGAAGTCACTCGCACTGGTAGGACTCGAGGGATGGGAAGCAAGCTACCCCGATCAACTAAGTGGCGGGATGCAGCAGCGTGTCGGTCTGGCTCGAGCGCTCGCGAATGAGCCAGATGTGTTGTTGATGGATGAGGCCTTCAGTGCCTTGGACCCGTTGATTCGCAAAGACATGCAAGATGAGCTGTTGGAGCTGCAGAGCACGATGCAGAAGACGATTATCTTTATTACGCATGATCTGGACGAAGCATTGAAAATCGGGGATCGGATCGCCTTGATGAAGGACGGTGCGGTCGTGCAGATTGGTACCCCGGAAGAGATCATGACGAATCCGGCAAACGAATACGTAGAACGCTTCGTAGAGGATGTGGACCGTTCCAAGGTGTTGTCCGCTGAAAATGTCATGAAGCGGGCGGAGACGATCACATTGGACAAAGGACCTCGCGTCGCGTTGCAACTGATGCGAGAGCGTGGTGTATCCAGTCTGTACGTAGTCGATAAGCGAAAAACATTGCTGGGTGTGCTGACGGCAGACGCGGTAAACGGAGCCAAGGAAGCAGGGCAGACACTGGAATCAGCATTGCGAACCGAGGTGCCGACTGTCGGACCGCAGACGCTTCTGAATGAGATGTTCGACCTCGTTGCGTTTTCCGATATTCCTGTGGCGGTTACAGGGGAACAAAATCGCCTTCTGGGTGTGATTGTGAAAGGAGCCGTCTTGGGTGGTCTGGCAGGAAAAGTGAATCAGCATAATCCAGAGCCAACGAATGAAGAGGGGCAGGTGAATCCATCATGAGTCAAAACCAACTTTTTCCGAAGCTGCCACTCGATAGTTGGATAGAAACGATTGTAGATGGACTGGAAGAGAATTTAGGCTTCTTGTTCGACTTCATATCAGCTGGAATCGGTGGAACCGTTGACTTGTTTTCGTGGATTCTCACAGGACTGCCTTTTTGGGCATTGATCATTTTGTTTACGCTGCTAGCGTATCGCGCTGGCAAAGTGGCAATTGCTCTTTTTACCTTCATTGGACTTCTTTTGATTCAGAATCTGGGTTATTGGGAGCATTCAATGGAAACACTTGCGCTAGTATTGACCGCAGGCTTGATCTCCATCATTATCGGGATTCCCGTCGGTATCTGGTGCGCGAAGAACGAGTCGGTACAAAAGATCGTCACACCGTTGCTTGATTTCATGCAGACGATGCCGGCGTTTGTCTATTTGATTCCTGCCATCTTTTTCTTCGGACTTGGTAAAGTACCGGGGGTTATCGCTTCTGTCATTTTTGCGATGCCACCGACGATTCGTCTGACCAACCTGGGAATTCGTCAAGTTCCTGCCGATCTGATCGAGGCTTCTGAAGCATTCGGTTCTACCTACTGGCAAAAGCTGACGAAGGTACAGCTGCCGATTGCGAAGACGACGATGATGGCCGGGATTAACCAGAGCATTATGCTCGCGCTGTCCATGGTCGTGATTGCCTCGATGATTGGGGCGAAAGGCTTGGGGGCGGACGTATATCGTGCTGTAACACAGATCAAAATCGGTGAAGGTTTTGAGGCGGGTCTGGCCATCGTTATTTTGGCAATTCTGCTGGATCGTCTCACGCAAAGTGTGGGTAGGAGAAAAAACGCGTAGGAGGGGTTTTCATGAAAATGAAAAAAGGCACTTTGAAAGGGCTAGCAGTAGCACTCGGACTCAGCATGGTGATGGCAGGATGTTCAAACGCGGGAACACCGCAGGGAAATCAGCCTGCCGAGGGCAATACGGGTACGTCTGCACCGAATAGTGTTGGAGCACAAGTGGATCATAAAATTATAGGAATCGATCCTGGCGCTGGTCTGATGAAAGCGACCGAAAAAGCCATGAAAGACTACGATCTGAAAGATTGGGAACTGGTAGAGGGCTCCAGTGCAGCGATGACGGCAGCACTGACACAAGCCTACAAAGACAAAAAGCCGATTATCGTGACAGGCTGGACACCGCACTGGATGTTCTCCAAGTTCGAGATGAAATATCTCGAAGACCCGAAAGGCACCTTCGGGAAGGATGAGCAGATTCATACCATCGTGCGAAAAGGACTGAAGGAGGAGCACCCAAGCGCGTATGCGTTCCTCGACAAGTTTACGTGGACACCTGATGACATGGAAAAAGTGATGCTCGATATCCAGAGCGGCAAGAAGCCAGAAGAGGCAGCAGCCGAATGGGTGAAAAACAATGAAGCTGCCGTCAACAAGTGGGTAGAAGGCATCCAGCCTGCGGAAGGCAAAAAATTGACGCTCGCCTATGTCGCTTGGGATTCTGAGATCGCCAGTACAAATGTGGTGAAGACAGTTCTGGAACAAAAGCTGAAATACAAGGTGGAGCTTAGCCAAGTAGAAGCTGGCCCCATGTGGGTAGGTGTATCGAACGGCGATGTGGATGGAATGGTAGCAGCTTGGCTGCCAACCACGCACGCAGACTACATGGAGAAGCTGGGTAAAGACGTAGAGGACCTCGGTCCGAACCTGCAAGGAACGAAGCTCGGCTTGGCTGTTCCAACCTATATGGAGATCAACTCCATTGAAGATTTGAAGAAGTAACCAGCCTAATAATGAAGGCACCCCTCGCGATGAGGCGGTGCCTTTTTGGTGTTTTATTGTTGAGGCATGCTTTCCATGACAGGGGGCCAAGCATGTTGTTTATCAAGCGTTGCAGGCTCCGGTGCAAATACGCGCAGGACGAGATTGAACTCGCCAGTAGGAAGCGGGAGCCAGTTGCCTTCTTTGCCTTTGGGAGGTTGCTGTTGCAAATACAGATCGAGGGAGCCATCCGGATTGTACGTAAGCGTCCCTGTATTACTGCGAACCGATGCGCGATCGGCCGCTGTTTTGGCTAAAAATAGCTCATTGTCATAGACGTTGATCGACCAGAAAGCAGACGTCTTGGGCAGCTGTTCCTTTGTAAAATGGAGCCTATAGCTTTTCGCTCCCGTAAGCGGTTTGCCTCCGCCATCTGTCAATACACGATAATAGGCTTCCTCGTTCGGTACATTGGCACCTATACCGGAATAGGTGATAAAGGAACGGGCGAGAAACTGGTTTCCATATGTACCGATAGGGGAAAAGGCGCCCCATCCATTACGGAAGGTAGTGTAGCCGGGAAAGCCATTTTGCACGATGGCGGGAGCATCCTGTAAGGCGCGTTGTAGACCTGCAAGTTTGGCTGGGCCGAGCTCAGAAGGATCAAAGCCCTTTTGGACGTCGATCCCGGCTTGTGCGAATTGATCGAGCAGCACGCGATCACATTCTGGCGGAGGATTGCTCTGGATCCATTTCGTCATGATTTGAAAAAAGGAAAGGGACGACAGCACATCAGGGGGAATCGTTTCGGGAACATGTGCCGTTTGCAATTTTGGGTGGACAGGGGAAATCGCGATTTGCTTTTCGAACGAGACAGCTTGCGGCAAATCATCTTCACCCTTTACCTCGACACGGCCAATGAGCCAGACGGTATTCGTAGGGGCGTAGATCACGGGTATATGGGCAGGAGTGGGTCCTTTCCATTGTGGGCTTGCGATGATATATTGTCCGGCCTGCTGCTTGGTGGAACGATTGGAGACATTGCGGAACGTATTCGTGTACGCATCCAGCATTTGCACGGTATAGTAGCGATTTTGCGGATTGGCGGGGACAGTCAAGCGGACAGGTGTCTCCGACAAATCCAGCCATGCGCTCATATACAATGTATCGGAGTTCGGCGTCACGATATCTCGATAAGCAGGGGAAGCGACTGTATCCGCGTAATAAAACTGGTTGATCGGTGCCCGATTTTTGACCATTTCTTCCATCGTTTTGGCGGACATCACCAACGGATAGCCGTAGATGTATGCTTGAATGCCGAGTGAGTAGGCAAGCCTCTCCTGGGATTGAAGGAACGACTTCGAAAGGAAGAGATGTGACTGTTGGGCAGATGGAGCGTTTGTTGTCTCTTTTGCATACGACAGGCCGGACAGGTGAAGCGTCACGCACAGCAGGGAAACGATTAGTGTCAGGCGTTTTTTCAAGAATGGAAGCATAAAGCCCCTCCTCATTACCAGAAATAGGGTTCGCACTGGTAGTTTTCTTCATAGGAACGGGGCTTTATGCAAGTTGGGTTGGAATATTTTACGCCAGTTATTGTGCTGTGCTTATCATGTTACTCCACAGAAAATTCAGGCGCTCGCCACTCTGGGCAGGTCGCATACAATTTGGACACTCCTTGTAGCAATTCCTTATCACGCCACCGCTTGCCCACACACTGTATACCTATTGGAAGACCTTGCTCATCAAAACCAATTGGTACCGTCACGACGGGACTTCCTGTTACATTAAACAGATTCGTATAAAAAGTCGTAGCGGCCCAGTAGTTTTGCGGGTTCTCGTCTACGTACAGCGGTTTGGTATAAAGCGGCTTATAGCCCCACATTCTCGATTTTGCCTGATGAGGGAAAGCAGTCGTGCAACTGACCGGACACAAGAATACGTCACAGTCTGCCATGAATTGCTCGAAGCTGCGAATGAGCTGCTCCCGAGTGGTCAAGACACGCATGTAGTTTTTGAACGTCAGCGGGATGAGCATGGTAGCCGTGGGAAGCTGGCGATAAATCGGCATCGTCATGAGATGAGCCAAACCTCGAAGAAGTGGGGGCGTCGTAGAGTTTAACTCCGCGTCGATCATTTTTCCCCACGTCTCCCATGTCTTGCGGACATCCATGGGCGGTGCCGTCACTTGTTCTACGCGCATACCCTGTTGCTCCAGCCCTTTGACAAGTCGCCGCAGCTGATCCCGAATAGCTCGGCTCGTCGGGTAGCCGGGGAGCTCCTCCATCCAGCGTATGTGTATAGGCCCCTCTTTGGTAGTCGGGGGTAAGATCTGCGGTCCATGAGGCAAGCCGGCGTTGCCGTTTCCGCCGCTGATGATGGAAAAGGCCACCTCCAGGTCTTCGATCGATCGGGCCACGGGGCCATAGCACGCAAGGTGACGTGAGGAAGTGTAATCAGAGGTTCCTTCAAAGCCAGGCATGTGTCCTTTCGCCGGAACGGCTCCTTCTGTCGGCTTCAAGCTAAGAACGCCACAGAAATGAGCAGGAACACGCAACGAACCGCCAATGTCACTGCCAATATCCAAATAGGAAAGCCCGGCAGCAACTGCGGCTGCCGATCCTCCGCTGCTTCCGCCTGTTGTTCTCTCCAGATTCCATGGATTATTCGTCCGACCATAAATATCATTGTCTGTTTGCATGTCCATCAAAAGAGGAGGGACATTCGTTTTGCCCAGGATGATGGCGCCTGACTGCTTCAGTCTACTAACCACTGCTGCGTCATGTTGTGGAATGTAGCCTTTTAGAGGCGTGAAACCAGAAGTAGTGGCGAGTCCTGCTGTGGCAAAAGAATCTTTGATTGTGATTGGTACCCCGTGAAGAGGCCCGCGATAGATGCCTTCCCCAATTTCTTTATCTGCTAGTTTGGCGTTTTCGATGGCAACTTTCTCATCATACGCGACGATGGCGTTCAATTTGCCATTGAGGGTGGCGATTCGCTTAAAGGTATGCCGGGTAGCTTCTTGTGCGCTTATTTTCCGCTCGCGAATCCATGTGCCCATCTCTGTCGCTGTCAAATAGGTCAGTTCTTTCATTCGATTCACTCCTTTTCACACGTCTAGCGTACGACAGGAAAATGAGGAAAACTTGATCGAAAATGCGAACCGTCACCAACTATTCTCTGGTCAGAATGGGGATGTAAATGAAGCAAAGCGAATCAGGATCATTTCCGCGAAAGCGGTGATCGTAGTACTCAAAATCGTATCGGGCATAAAACTGATCAGATGCGTGTGTCATCCAGGTGCCGTAAATGTATTGATACGTCAGCTTGAGATTTTGTGTGGGCCCTTTGTGCGGGAAAATGAGATAACCAGATGCAGGCAGGGTGAGCAATTCCACACCGTCGATGCCACCATGATCCGAAGCGTGCAGGCCAGCGAAATAGGTATAGCTCAGCTCCAGCCCAAATGTATCCGGGTAGCGAAGAACACCATAACGCTTTTGATTTGGCTGCAAATCTACTTGCTGCCCCAAGCGATTCCAGCAACCGACAATATCGCTTACCGAACAACTAACGGAGGGGTAGCCTACCAGATTCAGTTCCTCGTGTGCCGGGAGATAGATGGGTTCAATCGTTTGCAGTTGAATATTTTCCAAATAAGGTAGCTCGATGCGCTCCAACATCATGTATCGCGGCATTTTACCAGATCGGCGAAGAGTAGAAGGAGGCAGGCCAAAGCGTTTCGTAAAGGCGCGTGTAAAAGCTTCATGAGAATCAAAGCCGTATGTAAAGGCGACCTCCGTTACGCTCTTTTGTTTGAGCGACAGCGCTTTGGCAGCCTCGGTCAAGCGTCTCTTCGAAATGTATTGGCCGACCGTTTCTCCTGTCACGTGAAAAAACAGCCGTTGAAAATGGTACTTGGAATATCCCGCGGCTGATGCCACTTCATCGAGGGTTACTTTTTCCGTTAACTGTTTCTCGATAAAAGAGAGGGCATAGGTTATTTGCTCCATATAATTCATAGCGTCACCTGAAAAAGGAAATAAGATCTTTTTTAGGATACCATATGCCCTGACCTGAATTTTTGTAAAAAAGCCAGAATGACAAAGAATAGGGGCAGAATACAATGAAGTAGGACAACATTATTGGAGGTAGCCGTGGAGCAGCATCTGGATCTCTTTTTGATGAAATATGGATATGTCGGCATCTTTTTTTCGCTAACACTTGGTGTTGTAGGGCTCCCCATACCTGATGAGGTACTGATGACGTACGCTGGCTATGCGGTTTCCCGCGGTATTTTGTATATGCCGTTTACAGTGCTGAGTGCCTTTTTGGGAGCGGCAGTAGGGATTACGATCAGCTATGCGATCGCGTGGAAGTGGGGGCTGCCGTTGCTTATGAAGGTTGGACCTTACTTGCATATTACGCCGAAAAAAATTGAGTCAACCCAAAAGCTTTTTGCCAAGTACGGTCCATACCTGTTGCTCATTGGTTATTTTTTGCCTGGCGTACGTCATATTACCGCCTATTTGGCAGGAGTCTCTACGATGGAGTTTCGACGATTCGCTTTTTTTGCTTATGCCGGCGCATTTCTTTGGAGTGTCACTTTTTTACTGTTGGGACATGCGCTTGAGAAAGAGTGGCTCAAGGTCGTCGTTTATATACGTCATTACGGCATCACATTTTTGTTAATCGGTTCGGCAATTGGATTGATGGTTTATATTTGGATCAGGTACAGGCGCGACACCAGGACATGAGGAACAACCATTAGTTCCTGCTGATCGCCATGCTATCTTTCACCAAGCGGACAAATTCGAGCTGTTCCTCTCCAGTGGCTGTAGATTCCGCCAGTTTGAGGACATCGGCAAGGGAGCTTCTTTCGGCATACGGACTCTCCCGCAATATTTCCCCGTACTCTGCTACAGTCGCAAGGAACGTAACCTCAGGAGACAAGGCGTTGTGCACTTTCACGGGCTCGGCGATTTCCTCTACTTTTTGGGAAGAGGCATTATGATAGCGCACGCGAACCGTCCCGAGCTCTGCATGGGCAGGAGAAGCGAGCTTCACTTCATAAAGAGCGGTCACACTATGCCCAGCGCCGATCTCGCCAGCATCTGTCTTGTCGTTGCGAAAATCTTTGTCGTGGACATCGCGGTTTTCATAGCCGATTAAGCGATACGAGTCTACCTTCTTAGGGTTGAATTCTACCTGAATTTTTACGTCACGGGCGATCGTTTGGAGGGTGCCATTCAATGATTCGGTAAAAATGCGGCGCGCCTCGGAAAACGTATCGATGTAGGCGTAGTTTCCTTCTCCTTTATTCGCTAGCTGTTCCATCAGGACATCATTATAATTTCCCATGCCAAAGCCAAAGGTGCTCAAGTAAATGTCTTTTCGCGCATAGTCCTCGATTGAGCGCAAAATGCCCTCGGCCCCTGTTTCTCCTACATTGGCCACCCCGTCGGAGCATAAAATCACTCTGTTAATGGCACGAGGCTTGAAGGAATGGGCCGCCATTTCATAACCGAGCACCAGTCCTTCTTCCGCATTGGTGGAGCCTTCGGGATGCAGTTCATCGATGGCGGATAAAATCGCGTGTTTGTCTTCGGCAGAGGTTGGGGGCAAAAGAACGCGTCCTTCTGTCCCATAGACGACGATCCCTACTGAATCTGTAGGTTGGAGTTGATCGACAAGAACATGTAAGCTTTTTTTCACCAGCTCTAAGCGGTTTTCCCGGTTCATCGAGCCAGATACGTCAATAACAAAAACGAGATTAGCGGGCTTCCGCTCTTCTGCGCTTACTTCCTTTCCTTTAATCCCGATTCGCACTAACTGAAGATTTTTGTGAAAGGGAGAGGGACCACTATCTGCTTGGATCGCAAATGTCTGATTTGTAGGTGCGGGATACGAAGTGGGGAAGAAATTGATGAATTCCTCCACCCGAACGGCTTCTGCTGGCGGTAGATTACCTTCCTTTATAAAATTGCGCATCATGGTGTAGGAGGCAGTGTCCACATCAGCGGCAAAGGTAGACAGATGGTCTTTCGCCGCAGAGACAAATTGGTTGGTGCCGTAGTCATTGAAGTACATGTCATTGGAGAGGGGAGCGACCAATTTTTTCGATGCGTAATCAGCTGAATCGGCAAGAGGACTTGGACTGGAGGCCACTTGATTGTTTTGACTTTGCCCAACAGGTGCTGCTGGTTTGCTTCCACTTTCGCTTCTTGATGCCAATTGCTCGCTCGAGCTGCACCCGATCAAAGATGCGACCAATAGGGTGATGCTGCTGGCTTTCACGATTTTTCTCATCTTTTTTTATTCCCCCTTTGCCTATGTGACGTGGTAAAAAAAGGAATGTTACAGAAGAAGAGGTGGGGAGGGGGGATTCATTTTGTACGTGGGAAGCAGGCTTGTCCGGAGCAAGAGCTTCACTCGCAACGACAGCCAGGATCTAGTCGTAGCTGCTGCTCCGAGTGGTGTAATGATCTATGTTTGGATTAGTCGGCAATCTTCACTAAAGTGAGGAAGCCGGTCACCGTCGTCGTTCCGTCTGCGAAGCTTTGCAAAAACTGGTCTGCGATACCTCCAGTACGAAATATGTCTACGATGTCACCTGCTACTAATCGGGTGAAAGAGGTAACCATGCCAAATGCATTTCCATCCCCAGCACTATCCGCACTGCTTGAAGTTCCAGCAGAAGCCGTAATATTGGCGCCATTCCTTCTGATAATGAATGACACTTCACTCGTCTGTGCAGTCGTAACCCGATAGCTGAGGAGATAGATACCGCTTGCAGGTACGGTCACTTGCCCTCCAGCAAGCAAAAAGCCCAGTGAATTGTCTGCATTCGCCACAGTAAGCGGTACGATCGTATTTGGCGAGATATTGATAGCGGAGGATAGCCAGAAGTTACCGAAAACACTGGAAACGGTACCCGTTGCACCTGTTACACCCGTGGCACCTGTTGCCCCCGTAGTGCCAGTCAAGCCGACTCCTGTGGCTCCTGTAGCCCCCGTAGTGCCGGTCAAGCCGACTCCTGTGGCCCCTGTAGCCCCCGAAGTGCCGGTCAAGCCGACTCCTGCGGCACCTGTTGCCCCCGTAGTGCCGGTCAAGCCGACTCCTGTGGCACCTGTTGCCCCCGTAGCCCCAGTCAAGCCGACTCCGGTCGCACCCGTTATGCCCACCCCTGTGGCACCCGTTGGTCCTGTGAGACTAGCAATAAAAGATGCTGTTAATACGGAATTCAGCTTGTTGTTCAGCAGAATTTCTTTCTTTGTAATCTCTCTGAGCGTATTGACTACACTAGAATTAACATTCAGCAAATCACTAATGGTTGCAGGGGGGCCTGTTAATCCTGGAAGCGTACCAAGCACATATTGAAGCTTCTCCGCCTCTGCGTTAATGATATGGCTTAAACCAAGTTCTTCCAAAGCGATGGATGCGAGTAGTAAGTTTGTGACTTGGCTTTGTGTGATGGTAATTAGCGGCGTAATGTTGGGGATATTTGCTTGTGACAAATGAAACGTCCTCCTTTCTTTATGTCTTTTCATCCTATTCCGATATCATGCATATGGGGATTGGTCGGTTTTATTGTTTTTATTCAGGTACGATTTACAATGTGGTGCCTTTCTTTCTTGCCCGTTATTCAATCTTCTTGTAATATTAGGAAATATTTGTGGTGTGACGGTCGCTCTAGTCAATGGAAATCAATCACGGAAAGAGGTAGATTGCTGCGAAAATCAATCAAACAAGAGAGGTTATGAAATGAATCTAGGAATCCAAGTAACGCAAAATCAACTAATGGATGTGCTGCTAAACGTTGCAGTAGCTCGTCCCGTATTTATTTGGGGCGCACCGGGAATCGGCAAATCGTCTCTCGTCGAGGCGTTTGCCGAACAGGTGGGCCTGCCTTGCGTATCATTATTGGGGAGTCAGCTGGCACCTGAGGATATTATTGGTGTCCCACAGATCGTAGATGGGAAAAGCAGATTTTGCCCACCTGCACAAATTGCGCGCGAAGAACCGTACTGCTTGTTTCTTGACGAATTGAATGCATGCTCGCAAGAAGTGCAAAAGGCGTTTTACAGTCTGATCCATGAGCGGAGAATCGGGGAGTACCACTTGCCAGAAGGGTCTATTGTCATTGGAGCGGGGAATCGTGCGCAGGATAGCGCCATTGTAAAACCGATGTCGTCTGCTCTGATCAATCGGATGTTCCACGTGCAGTTGCTAGTCTCGTATGAACAATGGATGAACTGGGCGTACAGCAACGGCATTCATTCCTACGTGCTGCAATTTTTGGAGGTGCGCCCGGACTATTTGTGGTCGCAGCCACCGAAGAGCGAGGAACCGTTTTCTACGCCGCGCTCCTGGCACATGCTTTCTGATGCCTTGAACGAATTCGGTGAGAACTTGACGACAGAGATGGTGGGGGTACTGGCCTACGGATGCTTGACGCCCCAGCATGCCGCTCAATTTCGGGCTTTTCATAAGAACATTCAGGGCAAATACCAGCTCAACCGTATTTTGGAGGGGGAGGCTTCTTTCCCGACGGCTCCGGAGGATCGGGACGTACTTTATTTTCTGGCCGATTCATTCCGTTCGCAGATCAAAAAAGAACTGCCAGCGGATAAAGCCTCTGTGGGGGAGCAGCATAAACGGATTGCGCACCGAGCCAAAGCTCTCCTGAAGGAGCTCGCTTCCATCTCTCTGGAAATGGCGCAGATGGTAGTGGCGAGGCACGAGGATGGAGACGGATTGCCAGACTGGTTCGTCGTGGAGGTAATTCGTGATTTACCGCGCTTAGCTATGGACAGGAAGGGCAAATAGCCAATGGCCAGAGGAGTTCAAAACGATCCGGCGACGCAAAACTACGAGCAGGCCATACATTTTTTGAGCCATCATCCGATGTTTGGACCGTTGTCCTCGCGAGCGGGCTTTATTCGTTCCGAGCGGAGTATTTGTCCGGATAACGGTTGGGTAATCGTGACCCGGGAAGGCAGCTTGTACGCGCATCCGAAGCGCAGAGGGGAAGTCGGGGAATGGATTTATGTTCTCGCACATGCGCTGCTGCACTTGGGTTTCGGACATTTTGTGGAAAAAGCACAACCGATTTTGTGGAACATCGCATGCGATTGCTATATAACGCGTTTTTTGAGAGACATGAAGCTGGGGAAGCCTCCTGCTGAAATGGCCTTTGAGCTGGATAAATCGGGAAAGAGCGAAGAAGAGCTGTATGACTGGTTCGTGGAGCATGGGGTGCCAGAGCATTTGAAGCTGTTTGGAACGGGCGGAGAAAAACAGGCAGATATGCTTTTCTCAGATAAATACGTTCGGTACACCTACAATCGAGATGTGAAGTGGGAGCGGCTTTTGGGGATCGGGCTGGCGCAAGCGGTGCAAAGTGCTGTCAGCGTAGCGGGCGGCTATTCCGATGCTCTGGGGAATGAAGAGAACCGGCTGTCTGAGGCACAAAAGGCCAAGCGTTGGTTCATCAATCATTATCCATTGCTGGCTTCGTTGGCGAGTCATTTCACGATTATCGAGGATTCACAGATCTGTCAACGGCTGCAAATCTCGGTGGCAGCTATCGATGTAACCTCCAACGAAATCTTCATCAATCCTGCGGCGGGCTTGGATGAAGAGGAATGCAAATTCGTGATGGCACACGAGCTATTGCACGCAGGGCTGCGCCACCATGAGCGCTGCCAAGGTCGCGACCCGTATTACTGGAATGTCAGCTGCGATTATGTGATCAATCAATGGCTGATCGAGCTCGGTGTCGGACGGTTTCCACAAATAGGCGGATTGTACGATCCAGACTTGAAGGGACTGTCGGCAGAGGCCATTTACGATCGGATCGTAACGGATATGCGTACGTATCGCAAGCTGTACACCTTACGAGGAATCGGCATGGGCGATATTCTGGATGGCGACGATCCGCGATTTTGGGAAAAGGGCCCGGGTACGACGCTGGATGACTTTTATCGCAATGCGATGTCGCAAGGCTTGATTTACCATCAGGAGAAAGGGAGAGGGCTTTTGCCTGCGGGTTTGGTAGAAGAGATTCGCGCTTTGGGGCAACCGCCTATCCCGTGGGATGTTCAGCTTGCCCGTTGGTTCGACGAGCATTTTCCTCCGTTGGAAAAGAGCCGCACGTACGCAAGGGCAAGCCGCAGACAGTCCTCTACACCCGACATTGCCCGTCCTGCCTGGAGCTTTCGGGAAACGGATCAGCTGGCACGCACGTTTGGCGTCGTGATCGATACATCCGGCTCGATGGATACCAAGCTGCTCGGCAAAGCATTGGGGGCGATCGCGAGCTACAGTGAGGCGCGAGATGTTCCGTATGCGCGCGTGGTCTTTTGTGATGCGCAGGCGCACGATGCGGGCTACCTTTCTCCCGAGGACATTGCAGGTCGCGTCAAAGTAAAAGGACGCGGGGGAACGATCCTGCAGCCGGGCATTGACATGCTGGAGAAAGCAACCGATTTTCCAAAGGACGGTCCGATCTTGATCATTACCGATGGGGAATGTGATCGGATCAAAGTAACCCGTAGTCATGCCATCATGCTGCCGAAGGGAAGTAATCTGCCGTTCGTGGCGAGGGGACCGGTTTTTCGGATGGAATAGCAGAGTTTAGGCTCCGTATCGATGCGGAGCCTTTTTTACGATTTTTTTACAATGAAGGGATAGGAAAAGCGATAAAATTGCTTGTATGATAAAGCGAAGCGAAAGCTGGAGAGGTGTGCAGCTAGTGAAAAATAATCTCCTAGAAGAAACCGGGCACCATAAAAGTAAATGGAAATCTGTGCTTGAAGTTTTGCTCATTTCAACGAAACTGGGTGTGACTTCATTCGGCGGTCCCATCGCGCATCTCGGTTATTTTCACAACGAATACATTCGACGAAGAAAATGGATGGATGAGCAAAGCTATGCGGACCTGGTTGCGCTCTGTCAATTCCTTCCCGGTCCGGCGAGCAGTCAGGTAGGGATCGGAATCGGAATCATGCGAGCCGGTTTGTGGGGAGGAATTGCTGCATGGATTGGCTTCACTCTGCCTTCGGTATTGGCGCTCCTGATATTTGCGTTCACTTTACAAGCAGTTGACAGTGGCAGTGCTTCTTGGATTCACGGTCTAAAATTAGTAGCTGTCGCGATTGTTGCTCATGCCGTATGGGGGATGGGACAAAAGCTTGCCCCGGATCGAACACGGATGACGATCGCGATCATCGCTGCTACCATCACGTTGTTGTGGCATTCTGCATGGAGTCAGGTCACAGTCATGATCCTCGCAGGTTTAGCAGGCTTACTTTTCTTCAAGCATCATAAAACTCCTAGTTTGAAGGAATTACGGGTTCCGATCAGTCGTGCCCTAGCGATTGCTTGCTGGAGCGTGTTTTTTGGGCTTTTGATCCTGCTGCCAATCCTTAGAGAGGGGACAGGTTCTTCGTTACTAGCTTTGTTTGACAGCTTTTACCGTTCAGGCTCTCTCGTATTTGGCGGAGGACATGTTGTGCTACCCTTATTAGAGAAGGAAGTAATCCCGACAGGCTGGATAACGGAAGAAGCATTTCTTACTGGCTACGGGGCTACACAAGCGGTACCGGGGCCACTGTTTACGTTTGCCGCTTATCTGGGAGCAATGATTGCAGGAGGAGTCGGTGCAGTAGTGGCTACGATTGCGATTTTTCTACCGGCCTTCTTACTCGTCTTCGGCGCATTGCCGTTTTGGAATTCCTTGAGGAGAAATTCGAAAATCCAGGGAATGCTGGTAGGTGTGAATGCAGCAGTCGTCGGTATTTTACTGGCAGCTCTGTACGACCCCATTTGGACGAGTAGCATTCTTGCTCCGCTGGATTTTGCGGTAGCGGCTATTTTGTTTATCATGCTAGAGCACTGGAAGCTGCCGCCATGGCTGGTTGTGGTTACAGGGGCTTTGTTCGGTCTGTTGCTGTCTTAGACTGACGTTAGCTTTTTTATCTCCTAAGTTTTAAAAGGTCTCAAATGAACCAATAAAGCTGGTGAGAAGAAAAAGCACAGAGCTCGTAGACCTTGACAACGCCTGCCCAGTCGGAACTTCAAAAAAGGGGACCCGCTTGTCGAACACTGCTTCCTTGAGAAGCTTCCGCCCGTAGGGTGGCTTTGGCTCGACGGTCCCATTTTTGAAGTGGAGATGGCCAGTGAATCCCCCTGCTGGCGTGTCAGAGTCGAAGAGACCTGTGCTTTTTCTTCTCCTCCACTATGTTGACTCAAACCAAAATGCCCTTCATAGCTCTTTCTTATCACATAAGAAGGTTTGCCAAGTATGTTTGTAACACTTATAATACTGAATGAAAGTTCAGTATTTCTGGATGGGAAGTTGGTGAAGGATCATTGAATAAAAAGAAGCAGCAAACGGAGCAGACAAAGAAGAAGATAGCTGATGCATCCAGTATTTTATTTATGCAAAAAGGCTACAAGGCCACATCAATAGAAGATATCGTGAAAGCTACTGGATACAGCGGCGGTAACATTTATTATCATTTTAAGAGCAAGGAAGGGCTGTTTTTACATCTGATTGAAGCTTGGAACAGTGAATGGGAAGAGAAATGGCTGGCCAAGGAACAGCTCTACACGACCTCGATCGATAAATTGTATGGAATGGCTGAACATTTTGCGATCGATTATATGAATCACCCGCTGACCAAGGCTGCTGATGAATTTTTCGACATGTCGGAGAAGCCTTCGGATGTGGAGGAGCGTATCAACGAAATGATCAAAGGTTATATAGACTTTAATCAACAGTTGCTCCAGAAGGGGCTCGATAACGGCGAATTTGAAATGACGAATGTAACCGGAGTCGCTATTATCTTGGACAGCCTGATGTTTGGTTTAAATCAACACACGCGACGAATGGAACGAGAGGAAGCGCTGGCTACTTTTCGGTTAGCGATGGATGTGTTCTTATTTGGCATTGTCAAACCGTCCCGCTAGTCTTTTTTTACGCGATTATCTAGAATGGATATTCAGTGTTTTGGTAGTGGATTGGAGGAATTTAAAATGGCGTTATTATTAAAAAATCAGGGAGCTCTATTGATCCTGATGTTCAATATTTTCCTTGTCTTTACAGGGATCGGGCTTGTTATACCGATTATGCCAAAGTATATGGAGAGCTTGGGAATTACCGGGGGGACTATCGGCTTATTAGTTGCAGCCTTTTCGCTGACACAGCTTCTTTTTTCTCCAGTAGCTGGCCGATGGGCGGATTCATTCGGAAGAAAAAGGATCATTGTGATCGGCTTGGTCGTATTTGCTATCTCAGAAGCGATGTTCGGTATAGCGAATTCTCCAGTCCTGCTGTTTGCTTCTAGGTTGCTAGGCGGCATCAGTGCCGCACTGATTATGCCAGCCGTAATGGCTTATGCCGCAGATGTTACAACGAAAGAAGAACGAGCGGCCGGGATGGGGTATATTACGGCAGCCATTACTACTGGTTTTATTATCGGTCCAGGCATTGGAGGATATATTGCTGAATTTGGCATTCGGGTACCCTTCTATTCCGCAGCAATTGCGGGAATGATTGCTGCATTCATCACATTGTTAATTCTCAAGGAATCGCAACCTACGAAAGAAGAAGCATTATCTGACTCTCATTCTAGTGAAAAACAACGAAGCAGTCTTCTTTCCCAGTTAATGTACTCCTATAGAGAGCCTTATTTTTTCAGTTTGATCATAGTGTTTGTCATGTCTTTCGGACTGGCTAATTTTGAAACTGTCTTTTCATTGTTTGTCGACCATAAGTTTGGATTTGAGCCGAAAGATATCGCCTTTATCATTACATTCGGGTCAATAGCAGGCGCAGTGGTCCAGCTTACTGCCTTTAGCTGGATCATGAATCGCTTTGGCGAGAAAAGGGTCATTTCGGTCTGTCTGCTCTTTGCTGGTTTGTTTATTGTTCTGACGCTTTTTGTTCACGGATTTTGGATGATTTTTGCCGTTACCTTCATCGTATTTCTGGCGATCGATATTTTGCGACCGGCCATCAGTACCCAAATGTCGATGCTTGCAAAGGATCAACAGGGTTATGTTGCTGGCCTTAACTCAGCCTTTACCAGTCTTGGCAATATTGCAGGTCCTATCGTAGCTGGATTTTTATTCGATATAGATATCAACTATCCGTATGCGCTAGCGTGTATGGTTTTGCTTATCTGTTTCGTCTTATCGCTAGGAGTTAAAAATCGCAATCTGAAGGAGGCCAATGCGGCTTCTAGACAACCGTCCATTCATGGATGATGAAATGAACGGGATACGATAGCTGAATCAAGTAGCGGCGAGTCTAAGACTTTGTTTCAGGTCTTAGTTCGCCGCTGTTCTGTCTACCCATCCTACATAAATCTTTCATGATTACTTAATAGAGATAGAAATGAAAATTTACATCATTCATCTATAGTGAAAACGATAAGCCATACTTTAAGGAGTGAAGCAAATGATGAGAAACAAAGTAATGATAGCAACTGCTGTCCTTATGGTGTGTGTAACACCAATTGCTTCTGCCGCTGGCAATCCTCACTGGTCAAAAACCTCTCCAAAAGAGTTCGATCTGCAAGCTCACCGCGGCGGACTCGGGCTCACAGTAGAGTCCACATTGGCGTCGTTTTCCCATGCCCTCGAATTAGGTGTGAGCACGCTCGAGCTCGACGTGCAAATCACGGAGGACAAGCAGGCTGTTATTACGCATGACCGCAAGATTTCGGGTGCCAAGTGCCGGGACACAGGCCCACTTTTCGCTGGCGATCCTGAGTACCCGTACGTTGGCAAATACATAAAGGACCTGACTCTCGACCAAGTGCGCACGCTGGACTGTGGCACAGAGACATTGCCGCAGTACCCGGAGCAGCGTCCAAGTCCAGGTGCCAAGATGCCGTTGTTGAGCGATGTATTCGACCTCGTCAAGGACTACAAGGCCAACCATGTGTGGATGAATATTGAGACGAAGGTAGAGGCGGGAGCACCAGAGCAAACCGCTTCGCGTGAAGATTTCGTGCAGATCGTCGCTCGCGAAGTCCGCGATGCCGGGATGCTTGATCGGGTATCGATCCAAAGCTTTGACTGGGGGGCGCTCATGCGCATGCGAGAGGTCGAGCCGCGCTTGCCGATCGTGGCGCTGACGAACGGTGCACAATTCTTGCAGCCTGGTCAACCGGGAGCTTCACCGTGGTTGGGCGGAATCGACATCGATGACTTTGGAGGAGACCTCGTGGCGGCGGCACACTCGTTCGGTGCGGACGCCATCTCCCCCGTGCATGGCTCTCCACAAAACGGCAAAGTCACCGACGAGAATTATGTGCCCTATGTCACGAAGAATATGGTAGAGGACGCGCACAAGGTCGGGATGAAGGTGATTCCGTGGACGGTCAATGACGCACCTACTATGAACAAGCTGATCGACGATGGTGTAGACGGGATGATTACGGATTACCCGGACCGTCTGCGTGAGGTCATGGAGCAGCGTGGTCTGAAGCAACCGAAAAGCTACAAGACCCCTAAAAAAGCGAAGTAAAAAGAAGACCAGTCCAGTAGGGCTGGTCTTTTCATTGCATTCACGGTACATAGCCATATCCAGGGTATTTGACAACGGGCCATTTATCCTTGCGCAAAGCATCCAGCAATTCAGGACCAACACACAGGTTGGAAGCGACGAGTTCATGCGGGGTGAGCGCCATCCATTGATTCAGCGAAACGTCGACAAAGCGGTCGCTCTTGAACATTTCCAAAAACCACACCGTTTCCGTCCCGGTATTCTGGATATAATGCCCCGTCGCAAAAGGAACGTAACCAACATCACCTGCTTGGTAGTCAAACGTTCGGGCGTTTCCGTTTCCGATAAAAACAGTCATCCGCGCTTGGCCTGAAATGTAATATTGCCACTCGTCGTTATTGGGATGCCAATGCAGCTCTCTCATCGCACCAGGACGTAGCTCTACGAGTGCTGCCGCAATTGTTTTGGAGATCGGAAAGTTGCGGGAATCGACGATGCGCACACTGCCGCCAGGTGTAATGAGGGGGCGTTGGGCGAGTAAACGATGGGAAAAAGGAAGGGGGACGGTTCCGTACGGAGATTCCACTTCATCTGTTTTGATGGAGCCTGGAACATCGCCCTGATAAATGTACACTTGCTTGGAGGGAATGTCGGCAAAGGCTGATTCAGGTACACCGAAATTCGCGGAAAGCACATCGGTTGGCGTATGGGCAAACCAATCGGAGATCGATAGCGTATTCAGATCGGAAAAACGCCCATCGTCGAAAACGAGCAAAAACTCACAGCCATCTTCAAGTCCCTGAATCGAGTGGGGGATGCCAGGGGGGAAATACCACAGATCGCCTTTTCCGATATCGGCAATAAAATTGCGACCGCGTTGGTCAACGGACGTAATTCGTGCGCGACCGAGCAACATGTAGGCCCATTCTGCCTGCTGATGCCAGTGCAGCTCGCGAACACCGCCTGGCGTCAGGCTCATGTTTACACCCGCAAGTGTAGTGGCGATTGGCAGCTCGCGTATAGTGACTTCACGGGACCAGCCGCCATGATTCAATGTCATAGAGGCATCCGAGAAGGAAAATTTTAGATTGGGCAGCAAGCCCGCATCTGTGACGGGAGGAACCAGCATATTCGGATTTTGCCGATCACGCATGATGTTCCGTGGTCCGAGATCGACCCATCCGGTCCCGTCACTTCTCATCGGCTGAGGAATTTGATTTCCTTTGTCTGGCGGATTCATTCAGGCAACCTCCTTCATCCCTATACAGGCATATGTTTTGTCGTACTTCATCCACTAACCATGCCTATGCTTCAGCTTGCCTGTTATGCAAACATCCAAACTGTTCTACCGTTTCTATGGGTGATTTTGTATAATTTTAGGAGTGTTTTACAAATATACAATTTTAGGATGGTATGAAAGATGAATACGACTCCAAACGATCAATGGCTAGCCCTATATGAACAAAAAAAACAGACGTTAACACCCCCTGTTGATTTACACACCTATTTCACATCAACTGAAATCAGTGGGAAACCAATCCACTTGCTTTCATTGGGGGAAATAACGATTCCGACTGGAAGCATCATAGTCCGTGATCCGCTTGTGTATCTGGAGAGAAACAGTGCCCCCTATTTTCGAAAAGTCCCTACAGGAACCTTCCCATTAACTGTTTGTGTGGTAACAGTGGAAGAAGACCATCACAGGTATGCAGCTGTTAAGGTGGAGTTTACAGATAAAACTCCCACAACATTTACGGAAGCCCTCATTGGAAACGAGGATCTCGAAAACCTAGGGGAAGGCGAGTATTTTGGATTTAATGTGGATGCGGGGCTTGCTACTGTGGTAGATGTCAAAACGAGAGATGCTTATCTGGAATTTTATGATCGCTGGAAAAAGGAGAATCCGGATGGCAATATTTATGATGATTATTTCGCTGATGTTTTCGCACAAAGTTACAAAGACCATCCAAAATACCAAAGAAGTGCTGGAGATTATATTAACCGGACGATACCAGGCACCGATTTATCGATTCCGATGATTCAGACGGGATTTGGAGACGGAGCCTATCCTGTCTATTTTGGGTTGGATGAAAACGAGCAAATATGCCAGCTGGTTATTCAATTCATTTGTATTGAACTCGCATTTGGTGAGGATGACAGCGAAGACGAAAGCTAGGCTCTCACCAATTATTTTTGGAAGCGGCGTCTCGATTATCTTTCTTAGGAAATAGAAAGTAGCTGGCTGTAATCAACAGATCAATCCCCAGAACAACGGTCCAGAGCCGGAGAATATGCCATAAAGAAGCAGTTCGTTCCACATCATCGATAAAGTAAATGGTCCCCGCTAATAGAGCCGCGCCAATTACATAGGAGAAGAGATGTCTAAACCAGCTATTGGCGTAATGCTTGGCATACTCCATGCCGTATCGTTTTGGCTTCGCCGTACTTTGCTTGGTGACGTATTGCTGAAATTTTTCATCCGCCCATTGAATCATGCTTTTTCCAAACGCAATCGATACCCCGATATAGACGGCAGCCAGCGCATGAGGAATCGTAGCGGTAGCTCCACGATACAAATCCACGCTCGTGACGACGAGCAAAACCACATCAACAACAGGCGTCAGGGCGAGAAGAAATAGCCCGGCCTTTTTTTGTTTGAGCACGTATCTTGTGAAAAGGCCAAGTACAATGACCACCCAAAAAGCAATTTCGCATGCGACAATCATCCATGCAACAAAATTCATCGTACCTGTCTCCTTTGGTGAAAAGTATTCTCCTAATAGGAGAAGTTTTTATAATACAAACGTACCAATAAAAAGAATTTTATCATCAAATATAAAATAATACAACCGTATTACTAAAGTTGCTTGTCCTTTGCAAATCTTGTTAAAATACAACTATGCCAAAAATAATTGATCATGAGAAAAGAAGAGAACAAATAGCAGAAGCAACATGGCGTGTCATTGTCGAGCAAGGAATGGAGGGAGCGACGGTAAGGAGCATAGCAAAAGAAGCAGGACTTTCATTAGGTGCTCTGCGACATTACTTCGGAACACAGGATGAACTGTTGATGTATGCCATGCAGCTCGTAAAAGAGAGGGCGACAGCTCGAATTGCTGAAATCGCCTCCCATGAAAAATGGGCGCCAAAAGAGAGAATCAGCAAAATCTTGCTGGAGCTTCTCCCTACGAATCAAGAAAAGATGGTCGAAATGGAAGTATGGTTTGCTTTTACCGTGTACTTCCGACACAAAAAAGAAGGCTTCGATGCACAGCACGACGGGATATACGCTGCCATCCGCAAGCTTTTGGACTCTGCCGATCAACTGAATCTACTACGCGACGAGCTGGACAAAGAGATGGAAGCAGAGAAGCTTTACGCCGTCATCGACGGTCTGGCGCTGCATGCCTATCTCGAACCGCAACGTGTCAATGGAGAACGGATTACAAGAGTGCTGGAGCATCATCTTGCAACCTTGTTTCAGTAACGGAATTTACACTTCCTTTACGAAAAAGCTGCTCCTTTCTTCATACAAGCTAAGAAACGCATACAAACACTCCCATAAAGAAAAGCAATCGGATCAAGGAAAGGTTGATCTGATTGCTTTTTTTCGTCGTGTGCGTTGGTTTACAAAGAACACAATGGGCTTTGACACGCAGTTAACAATGCTAGATTACGATGAGTGTACAAAGATTTTTGAACAAAAATGAGAATGTTGGTGTGAATATGAAAAAAATGACAATTGTCCAATAAAGATTGAATGATGAAGGGGTTTTCAATATGTCGAGTATTATGCTGAAGTCATTGTCCAAGCAATATACGAACGATAAATACACCCTGGACGATATCAGTCTGGAAATCAAAGACAAAGAGTTCCTGGTGTTATTGGGACCGTCCGGATGTGGAAAATCTACGCTGCTTAGGATGATTGCCGGGATTGAAGAGATCACTCAAGGCGAAGTGTACATTGGCGATGTTTGTGTAAATGAAGTGGAGCCAAAGGATCGGGGAGTTGCGATGGTTTTTCAAAACTATGCCCTTTATCCGCATATGACCGTCTTCGAAAACATGGCATACGGCCTGAAAATAAAAAAGATCAAAAAAGCAGAGCGAGAAAAGCGCATCAAGGCAGCGGCGGATATTTTGCAAATCGACCCGTTGTTGAAACGGTACCCCGGCCAATTGTCTGGTGGGCAAAAACAGCGGGTAGCCATCGGGCGGGCGATTGTAAAGGAGCCAAAAGTCTTTTTGATGGACGAGCCGTTGTCCAATCTGGATGCCAAGCTGCGAAATGAAATGAGAATTGAGATCAAAAAGCTGCACGAGCGTTTGGATTCCACGTTCATTTACGTGACACATGATCAGGTGGAGGCGGTTACCTTAGGGGATCGAATCGCGATTATGGCGGAGGGGAAGTTCCGACAAATCGGAACGCCGATGGAAATCATCGATTGCCCAGTGGATATGTTCGTTGCCAATTTCATTAGCTCACCACCCATCAATTATATGGATGCGAGTCTGATTCATCGAGATAACCAAGTCTATGTGGAGGTAGAGGGGGTGTTGCTGGAAACCAATCTCCCGCTCGACGTGATGGAACCAGCTCCTGAGATTGTCACGGGAATCAGACCGGAGCATTGCTTTCTCACCGAAGACAGTGAGGATGCACTCGCCATGGAGGTACTGTTCACGGAAATTATCGGAACGGATGTACTCGTGCACCTGAAATATAAAGCAAGCAGTTTTATTGTGAAGAAGAGCTTTACCCAGACGTATGCAAAGGGTCAAAAGGTGAATGTAGGGATTAGCGCCGACCATGTCCACGTATTTGACAAGCATACTCAAAAAAATCTGAGGTGCCGCCCATGAATGTACTCATCTCGCTAGACGGCATCAGTTATCGGAGCTTTGCAGGTTACATGCAGCAGCGGATAGAGAATGGCTATTCCGGCTGCAAAAGGCTGATCACGACGTTTCCCTCGGTCACATTTACCGCACATGCGGCAGCAATGACCGGGAGCCAGCTCGATCGGCATGGTGTCTTTGATAATATTGTCGCTCGCCCGGAAACGATGGAAAGAGTGGCGTTGTACGGCGACCACGAGATTCTTTGCAACGAAGCCCTTCATAAGCAGACGATTTTTCACTCGTTGGCGAGAAATGCAGGGACGAGTTGCAGCATACATTGGCCCATGACGTCCGGAAATCCGTATATTCACCATCTGGTTACGGAATCGAGCAGCAAAAAAAAGCTGAAGGCAAACGTTTCTGTAGAGGAAATCGATCGTATCGCACTCCGCGAAACGACACAGGCGATCAAAGTGGGAATCTATGATTTTATCGCTGCAAGGTTTGTCGGGTATGATGCGTTGTCGCACCAATATGGAAAAGACTCATCGGAGGCGATGCACTGTCTGGAGCTGTTGCTTACGCATCTCGATCAAATCGAGAAAACGTTGAAAGAGACGCAAAAACCATTCAACCTGATCACTTTCTCGGATCACGGACAAAGCGATGTTCAATCGTTTTTTTACCCAAATGAGATCTTGGCCAAAAGCCAGTGGAAGCAGCATTTCCGAAACAAACAAATCAGATTCGTCGGGGACGGCAGCGGGGCGTTGTTGTTTTATAGCTCGTTAGATCATCAGCAAAACAAAGAAATTATGGCTTTGTTTAACCAGATGCCAGAAGTGCATCACTTTTATGAGCTGACAGGGGACAGACCTTCAGCGTGCAGGCCATTCGGCATCCTCGATTTGAAACATACGGTATGCGGGGAAGATATCGCGTTTCCCGAACAGCCTAAATACCAGGAGATGAAAAGCCTGCATGGGTATCATCCTGCAAATGTCGATGAGATGAACGGATTTCTCTTGTGCTTAGGGGATGCGTTTACGAAAAGCAAAGTAATCGAAGAAACAAACATCGAAAACATTGCCCCCACACTGGCGCAGTTGTTCCGAATCGCTCATCCATGTGATGGGCAACCGATTAAAGACATCTTCAAGGAGTACGAGTAAATGGGCAGACCAATCAGCAAAACGATCAAGGATAACGTATGGTCGCTTGGGTTACTTTTGCCGACACTGATTCCGTTAGTTATTTTTTGGATCTACCCCATGATTAAAACGTTCCATATCAGTTTTACAGACTGGAACTATATTTCACCTGACTACGACTACGTAGGATTGGAAAACTACGAAAACTTGATGAGTGACGCGTTCTTCGGAGAAGTACTGCTCAACACGCTTGTGTTTACCTTTTTTACAGTCGTTCCGCCGATCATTTTCGGACTGTTCGTGGCAATCCAGTTAAACAAAATACAGAAGTTTCGCCATTTCTTTGTGGCGAGTGCATTTTCATCGTGGATCACGCCCACTGTGGTCGTGTCCATGGTTTGGATCAGCATATTCGATACCGATTCGGGGATTGTCAATTATCTCCTGAAAGGCATCGGTATGGAGCCGGTGAAGTGGCTGGGTGGACAAACGACAGCGATGATTGTCGTCATTATCGTCACTATCTGGCAGTACATGGGGCTGGGGATCTTGCTGCTTTCCTCTGCTCTCGCGAAATTGGACCCGGAAGTAGAGAAAGCGAATGCTTTGGATGGAGGGAGAGGATTACGAAAATTATTCAGAATCACCTTGCCTGCGATCTCACCGATTCTCGTATTTTTGTTCGTCTTTTTTACGCTGAATTCTCTCAAAGCCTATGATCAGATTTATATTTTGACGCAGGGCGGACCATCAGGAGCGACTTCGACCATCTTGTACTACTTCTACGTGCTCGCTTTTGAATATTTTGAAACGGGACCAGCGTCAGCGTTGGCGATGATTTTCTTGGTCATGTGTCTCTTGATCAGCGCATTGAATTTCTTCTTGTCCAAACTACTGTTTACTAAATGAGGTGGGAGCAATGTCCTTGGCAAAATTAAAAACAGGCATACAATATGCAATGTTCATTTTGTTAAGCGTACTGATGGTGTTTCCGTTTCTCTGGATGTTCTTGATTTCGATCAAGCCCAAAAGCGAGGTGTATAGCGGGAGCCTGCTGCCTTCCACCTTTCATTTTGAGAATTACATCCGGGTATTCACGGAAACGAAGATGCTGCTTTATTTGTGGAACAGCATTTCTGTCAGCCTGATCATCATCGTTTTTCAAATCTTTACTGCGATTTTTGCGGCGTATGTTTTCGCGACAGCTCAGAAAAGATGGGTTCGATACTGCTTCATGCTTATTTTGGCGACGTACATGCTTCCATCAGCGGTAACGTACATTCCATCCTTTATTTTGCTGTCCAAAGCGAATTTGCTGGATACGCACATCGGTTACATTCTCAGCGAGCTCATCAGTATCTTTGCAATCTTTTTTCTGCGGCAATCGTTTGCCCAAGTGCCAAAGGATGTGGTGCATGCTGCGAAGCTGGATGGAGCGGGGCATCTACGACTCATTTTCACCGTGTATATCCCGTATTGCAAAAACGCGATTGCTTCGCTGGTGTTGATCACCTTTATTTACAGCTATAACAACTATATGTGGCCTTCGCTCTTGATCAAGTCGGAGGAAAACATGTTCGTCACGATTGGATTGCGGCGGTTGTTTATGAGTCAGGCGGGCTATGGGATGGACTTCCCGCTGGCGATGGCGGCATGTGCGATTTCACTGGCACCTATGTTGATCCTGCTCGCAATTGCAAGCAAAAGAATCATTCATTCCATGGCTAATCTGTATGTCAACAAATAGACCAAGACAGCTATTTATTGGGAGGAGTCATTGTGAAACATCAGAAGCGAAACACCAAGAGCGTCATTCTTTCCATCCTGAGTTCTGCGCTTATTTTTACCGGAGCCGTCGGTTGTTCGAACAACGCCGCGTCTGGCAGCAACGCGAGTGCAGCATCTACCCCGAACGAGAAAATCAAGCTGGAGTTCTACTACGGTCTCGGCGGCAAGCTCGGGGAGACGATGCAAAAAATCGTGCAGGACTTTAATAGCAGCAATGAAAAATACGAGGTCGTTCCGATTGTCCAAGGTGACTACAGCGAGACGTTGCAGGCACTCCAGGCATCGTTGGCAGCAGGCAAGCCCCCAGCCTTGGCGATCAATGCGTATCCGGAATTCATGAAGCTGGCGAAAAGTGATGCATTGCTGCCGTTGGATGAGCAGATCAATCAGCCGGAGTATAAAAAGGACGATGTTCTGCTGCTTGCGCAAGGCAAATACAACGATGTGATGCTGGGTGTTCCTGCCTATGTGAGTACGCAAATGATGTACTACCGCAAAGATATTTTTGACAAATACAAGATCGACTACAATGCGCTCACGAGTTTTGAGCAATTGGCGGATGCAGCCAAGCTCATCAAAGAAAAAGAGGGAATTAACGGCTGGTCCATCATGTGGTACACGGAGCATATGATCGACTACGCCCGTTCTGCTGGCGGCGATATCGTCAGCGAAGACGGCAAGACTGTCACGATCGACTCGGAAGAATGGGTGTATGCGTGGGATAGCATTCGCAAGTACATTCATGAGGATAAAATCATGGATACCGTCTATGGCGGCAATGGCTGGGAATGGTGGTACAAAACCATCGACAACGTGATGAACGGAAAATCGGCAGGCTACACGGGCTCTTCTGGTGACGGTGGAGATCTGGATTTTACCAAGGTAGCAACCGGCATGCAAAAAGGCTTTAATGGACAACCACCGAGACCTGTTGCGATTTCAGTCATGTTCAACCTGTTCAAAGCATCTTCCAAAGAACAGCAAGAGGGTGCATGGGAATTCGTGAAGTTCTTCTCGGAAGCGGAAAAAACAGCGTACTGGGCCGTACAGACAGGCTATATTCCGATTCGGGACAGCGCGGTGAATACAGAGATTTACCAAAACAAATTGAAAGAAAATCAGTACTTCTCGGTACCTTTGGAACAGGCGAAAACAAATGGGATTGCTCCTTTTGTAGATCCGACAGGCGGCAAAATTTATGCGGAAATTGAATTGGCGAAGGACAAGGTGCTGATCGAAAACATTCCTGCCGAAGAAGCGCTCAAGGTGGCGAAAGAAAAGGCACAGAAAGAGCTCGACAAGGCACTGAAGCAATAAATCATAAATCGTAGAGAACTGGAGAGATGGAAAAATGAACAACAACATCGCATTGGCTGTATTTGATCTGGCAGGAACGTTGGTAGAGGATGATAACGCAGTGAGAGATTGTCTGCACAAAGCGGCTGTGGAATACGGATTGAACGTGACACCAGATGAAATCAGCACGCACATGGGAACGAACAAGATTCATCTCTATCAATATTTGATTGCGAGAACAAAAGGAAATAGGATCGACTTCAAAAACTTTGAAATCGATATCGACAACTCTTCGTTCGAGGACGCTGTCAAACTGTACGAACGCTATACCGAATACATGATTGCGTTCTATCAGGAAAATTGCCGCGAAATCGAAGGCGCAACTGAAACATTGAAATGGTGCCAAGAAAATGGCATCAAGGTAGCGACCGGGACAGGGTTCCATAAAGAGATCAATAGCGTCATCATGGAGTCGCTCGGTTGGGTGAAGGACGGCTTGATCGATTATGCGGTAGACCTGGATATGGTACCAGAAGGCAAAGGACGTCCGGCTCCGTTCATGATTTTCAAAGCGATGGAATATTTAAATGTGCAAAACGTCAGACAAGTCATTAAGCTCGGCGATACGCCAGCAGATATGCTCGAAGGCTACAATGCAGGCTGCAAAGCGGTCATCGGCGTGATGCAGGGCTCGACGCCAATCGAGGTATGGGGCAAGTACTATCATACGCATGTGCTCGACACGGTAAAAGAACTGCCTGAACTCATTTTGTCCGGTAAAATCGTATGATTTACCCAGTGGAGAAGATGGCGAGTATCGGAATTGTTTTGCCCAAGCTGTTTCCTTTTTCACAAAGCCGGCCAGAGCAGATGCTTCCGAGTCTCCTTGCGATCCTGGAAGACCCTTTCTTTACGGCAGTCGAAGTGTCCTATATCGCAGATAAAGAGACGAGGCAGCAGGCCGCAAAGTATATGGCGTATAGTGGTGTCGAGGTTATCTTCAACGGCGGAGATGCAGCCAGAGAATTGCAGATTGATCTCAGCTCCCTGGACCCGGTCGTTCGCAACAAGTCTATCGAATCAGGCAAAATGCTGATCGACCACTGCTATGAAATGAACACGAAAATCATGCATATCGTGACGGGTAAATTCGAAGGCGAAGAGAACAAACCGAAAAACATCCACGCATTTATTGCTTCGGCTATGGAGCTGTGCAAGTACGCAAAAGATAAAGCCGATACGTATGAACTTTGCATTTCTTTGGAGATCGGGGATCGGCATGTCGATCGCAATTATTTGCTCGGCCCTACTCATGAGGCGGTGCATGTAGCTCGTGTAATCCGCAGCGAGTACGACAATTTTGGCCTCTTGCTGGATCAAAGTCATCTGCCAATTATGGGCGAAGATCCGCACAAATCCTTGTGGCTGGCCAAAAATTATTTGACGCACATTCATCTCGGAAATTGTTATTTAAAAGACAGGCAAGCCAGCCATTTCGGGGATAAGCATATTCCTTTTAACGTCAAGGATTCGGAGGTTGGCGTGGACGAGCTGACGAGGTTCATCGCGACGCTCCATGACATTGATTTTTTCAAGAGCCCGAAACCGACAAGGAAGCCAGTGATGACCTTTGAGGTGGGGCGGCTTGAGAATGAATCACCTATGTTGGTAATCGCCAATATAAAGCGTGCTTTTTACGAAGCGTGGGCCAATGCATAAACGAAAAGACTGGGGCTGTGGTATAAGTGAATGTATTAATTACGGGATACTTTACCGATTATTCCAAGCAACGCTTGACGCAAGCGTTTCCGAAGGATTGGAGCATACGTATCGTAGAGCCTGAGAGAATCGAGTCATTCATCAGTGAAGCGAATGTGTTGATCCCTGAGCATATTCAGGTAAATGAAGACTTGCTGAACAAAGCGCATAACTTGAAGTTTGTCCAGACGGGTGCGGGCTTTGACAACGTGGATATTGAGGCGTGCACGAAGAAAAACATTTGGGTGAGCAACGCTGCTGGCGTGAATGCGAACGCAGTAGCCGAGCATATTATGGCGCTCATTCTCGGGTATTACAAAAACATCTCTTATCTCGATCAAGCGATGAAAAATCGGGAGGATGAGACGAAGCTCGTCTACGTCGGTGGCGAGCTTGCAGGAAAAACCATCGGAACTATCGGTTTTGGCGCAATCGGCACTCGTGTAGCGGAGCTGGCAAAGGCCTTTCGGATGAAGGTGCTGGCGTACGACACCAACCCAAACAGGCAGAGCGATGATGCCGAAATGGTTGATCTGGACACGCTGATAGCCAAAGCTGACGTGATTACCCTGAACATTTTTCTGAATGAATCCACGAGACACTTAGTGGACAAACAGTTCTTAGCCAAAATGAAAAGTGATGCACTGCTCGTCAATACAGCGAGAGGGCCGATCATTTGTGAAGAGGACTTGATCGAAGCACTGAAAAACAATGTGATTGGAGGAGCATGCCTCGATGTATTCACAGTGGAGCCGCTTAGCGTCGACAGTGAGCTGCGTGCTTTGAAAAATGTCGTGCTGACGCCGCATACAGCAGGCATGCCTGACGGAACCAAATTCCACGAGAAAAGGTACCAATTTTTTGTGGAAAATATTGAACGAATCCAACGTAATGAAACGCCGCACAATCATTTAAATCAGCTTTCCTAAATAAAAAAGCCGGGATCAGTCATCATAGACTGGTCCCAGCTTCATAGGTCTTTCTTAATGCTCCCGTATCTTTGAGAGGTTTCCTCCGAACAGCTCCAGCTCTACGTCCAGACGGGAAATCGTATCGGGACGAAGAGGCAGCTCCCCATTTTTCGTAAACTGGTGCCATGCCTTGGGATTCTCTCGATATAAAGTATCTGACAATTGAAGAACATCGATTTGTGATTTTTGTCCTAAAAGGTACGTGTGCATGATCTCCTCAGAAATGCTCTTCTCCGCATATTCGCGTAGTTTCTTTTCTGGAATGGCTTTTACCAATTGGGGCATGTTTGCCTTCGTGCTTACCTTGAGCTGAAACGTTACTTTGTCATTTTCCACTTTGGGGGTGATGGATGGTTTGATCTTTTCCATCACAAGTGTTGCGATGGGGTGGCCATCATGATAAACCGTAATCCCTGGTCGGCTCGTATCTTTATCCAACCAGCGCAGACCCATGATGTCTGCACGTGGGATGCATTGTTTCAATTTCTTGTTTTGCAAAAAGCAGACGCCGCTCATGATCAGTTTGGGATGCTTTTTTTTATCTTCGGTCCACTGTACTTTGTTGATCCCCATTTCGGGCAACTGCATTGTCTGCCCACTTTCTTTCCACTTCCAGATAAACTTGTATAGATACATAGGAGCGACGACTGAGCTTTGTCTGTAAATATCCTGCGGGTCGTTCAATTGGGAATACAGGACAGAGATATTCAAAATAGGCTTGGCGTTAAAAATATCTTCGATGGGTTCTTTCGTAGCAAATGTCCAGATTGTATAGCGGAATTCGTAGTAACGGTCGACGACATCCAATAATTGATTGACGACATCCTGCTTCAAGGCAGCCTCGGAAAAGACAATAGCTTTGATATGGCTCCAGGAAAGTCGCTGTTGTGCGGTCGGGTACAGATTGAATATCGCTTCATCTAGCGTTTTCCCTTCTCCCTTACCGATGGAAATGGTTTGAGGAAGTCGTTGTCCACCTGCTTCTTGCTTGGCAATATTACCGAAGCTAATGATTTGCGTATAAAACACAAATTTCCCCTTCACATAGTCAACTCCAATGGAATTGACGTAAATCAAATGCTCAATTTCTTTGGCGCCCCAACAACCGCTTAACATGGAACAGATCAAAATCGTCGTGAAAAAGCAGCGAAGTTTTTGCATAACTATTGTTGATTCTCCTCGCTTGATCTGTTTTTCTGCAGCATGTGAGGGACTTTGTACCATTTTCCCCATGGGATCCGAAAGATTACTTTCCACATATCCTGAAAAATAGGGGGAGAGAGCGGCTCCAAATAATAAACCCCAAATGATCGCAGATTGGTCAGGTACAGCACGATCATCCCAACTGAGATGAAAAAGCCAAACAGCCCAGCCATACCAGAAATGACCAAGATGATGAGTCTTAGCAAGCTAACCGTACCGACGAGGTCTTGATTGACCAGCGAAAAGGTGGAGAGTACGGACATCGCCACAATTACGAGAATCCCGGGAGCTGTTAACCCTGCACTGATGGCGGCTTGACCGATGATCAGACCGCCAACCACGGATAAAGTTTGGCCAAAAGCCATGGGAAGACGTATACCGGCTTCACGAAATAATTCAAATAACAGCAGCATGACGATTGCTTCCAACGGGACAGGAATGGGGACGCCCTGTCTGGATAGGACAAGCGTTGCCACCAGTGTGTAAGGAAGCTGATCCTGATGATAAGTGATCAAGGCAATCCAGAAGCCAGGAAGAAACAAGGCCACTAGGAATCCGAACAATCTCATTAAACGGGTAAAAGCGCTATACCAAAAATATGAGTAGATATCTTCCGGTGTATTAAATAAAAAAGTCAAGGTCACAGGAGCGATCGTGGCGATCGGGGAGCCTTCCACAAAAATGAGAAATTTCCCATGCAACAGCGCGTTAACTGCAAAATCAGGCCTGCCTGTATACTCAAACAGAGGAAACAACGGTATGCGGGCGCCTGTTAGCATATCTTCGAGCTGCGTATTGCTAATAATCGCTGTTACTTGCAGTTGTTCAAGCTTGGTTCGGATTTCATCCAATGTTTCCGGGTTTATCTTATTTTTGAGGAACAGCAAATTGACTCTTGTTTGTGTCTCTTCACCTAGTCGGTACTCTTCTACCGCTAATCTATTGGTTTTTAATCTTTTCCGGATCAAGCCGATACTGATGTGCGGCTCTTCGGTAAAGCCATCTCGCGGTCCTTTCACAGAGACCTCTGTAGTCGGCTCTTCCGGAGTGCGCTGCGGCGGGTTGGAGAGCTCCATCCAATAGAGCTTGTTAAACGAAGGAAAGAAGAGGAGGAGTTCTCCGCCGAATACTTTTTTGACAATGAGGTCCGGATTGCGATCGTCGAGAATCACTTTCAAAAATAACTCACTGTATTGCTCAAGGCCTGAAGCACTCAGCGGGGAAGTCGTTTGATACATGTGGGATAGCTTCGGAACCACATATTGGTTGATCTGTTTGATATCGCATAGACCCTCCGAATAAATGATGGTAACGTCAGACGAATTCTGCTGATCTTCTGCGGAGGGGAAACGAACCGAATCTATGATGACATCTGCACAAGAGGCAAATAATTGCCGAAAATATTGTTCGGTTAAGGGCTGATCGTTTGGTATTGACGGTGGATGTTCGTTAGGGACGAAGACATCATTCCCTCGGACTCTCCTCATAGATCACACCCCTCCTTCGACTGGACCAATGTATGAGCACGATGATAATGAACGAGTAGAACAACATCGTATAAAACATAATTGGAAGGATATATGCGGTTAGCATGTCCAGAAACGCGTTATCGCTGAAGGGTAGAACGGCAATGGCAATCAATAGGGAATAAAGCAGGACGAGGACAACCAGTTTTTTCGCTTTGTTTTCCATTCGAAAGATATCTACGATGAGAAAGATCGTCAAAGACATGCGAATAAAAGCACCTGAAAACCACTGGTAAATACTTAAGAAATCCATATGTTCAAAGTAGCGGCCAATATTAACCAAGCGCCATTCTTCGTATGCGGGATATCTCAGCTTCTCCGACTCACCAGAGCCGAATTCCGCAATTGCCCCCGTAACAGGTCCAAAGGTCAGTCCTATTAACACGATGGCAAGAATCAAGAGGGGTAGCAGTGAATACTTGGAGCGAATATGCTGTTGCATAAACAGAAGGATGAGCAGTTCAATATAACCAGCTCCGACAAAGACCATGCCTTTCCAAACAGGAAGCATTCCGAACTCCAGGAATGGTTTCAGCAACATATAGTTTTTATGCACGTAGTTGGAAGACATAACGAAGAAACCGAGAAAGATGACAAGCGGCAGGAAAAGGACCGCTGTGTTTGCGATAGAGCGTATGCCCAAGTATGAATTGCACAAGCAAATGCCAGCTAGCAGAAGGGCAATGAAAAAAGTGGGCATCTTTGGGGAAAAAGCGACGTGTATCCAGGTAACGGTATCTCTCATCGTAATCGCACACATCATGAATAAATAGACGCAGGCAATGCCCGCCAATATATAGGAAACAACAGGATGGTATGCATTTTTCAGCAAAAGAAAAAGATGCTGCTGACGAGTTTTGGCAATTGCCGAATACAAAAGGCAGGTCCACACAAGAAAGATGACACCTGCCAAAATAACCGATATCCATGAATCCCGTTTGGCGGCATCTAATAAAATCGGGATGACAATCACATGGTTCATTAGGCCAATGGTGAGCATCAACATACAGACAACTTGAAAAAAAGTCAAAGAACCTTGTTTCATGCGCATACCTCTACATACTTGAGTTGATTCTAGTATCTGTTCAAAGTGGATCTTTATTCCATGTTTACATACGTGAAGCAAATGGTAACTGAGGAGGGACGTTGGGATAGTGGATTCCTGCTCTTAATTGCACTGGGATTAAATGAATCAAGGAAAGGAGAATGAATACAAATACAAAAAAGCCACGAATCACCTTTTCGTGGCTTTTTGTAAACGTACAGGCTATCTGAACTAACGATTTTTCAATTCTTCGAGAAGTTCAATTATTTTATCATTTTGCACTGTAATTCTTTTTACACCGAATGCGATTGGCAAGAGCAAAGCAACTATCAAAGGGAGAATTACTAATTCTAAAATCAAAGGTAATCACCTCCAAATAATCATTATTGATCTTGAAAAAGTTAATCCGCCCTAAGAGAAAGGAGGATTTACAATTCTAATGAGTTATCATTTCTTCATAAGATTCGTCAGAGAGCGGAGCAATTTTTGGTGTTTCAATAGAAATCTTATAGAAGATCCGATTCGCTATTCTTACTGTTGGTAGCATGTCGTTTACAATTTATATAAATTACCTATATTTCCCTCCTAGAATAAAAATAAAAAAGATAAATTATCCCTCGACTTTGCATTTTGAATAATATCTGTTCAGAGCGGATCTTTATTCCATGTTTACATGCCGAACGTCCATTCGTAAAATAGTAGCAAGAAGGTGACGAAAATGAATGTGAAAAAAAATATCGCAGCCATATTGGATCACATAAAAACAGACGAACGATTTCGTGATAACATTGCGCACTGGCGGGTCATTCCTGCTCGTGAAGCAAAGTCCGTTCCCTTTCCAAATGAACTGGACGGACGAATTCGAGATGCCCTGACACAAAGAGGCATCCCTTCCTTATACACGCATCAAGAAACATCCTTTCGCCATGTGCGCGAAGGAAAACATATCGTAGCGGTTACCCCCACGGCTTCTGGCAAAAGCATGTGCTATCATTTGCCGATCCTTCAGACGTTATCGGAAGACACGCAAGCCCGGGCTCTTTACTTGTTCCCAACCAAAGCTTTGGCGCAGGATCAAAAGTCGGAGCTGCACGAGCTAATTACGGAAATGGGTCTGTCGATCAAATCCGAAACGTATGACGGTGATACGCCAGCAAATATCCGGCAGATGGTACGAAAGGCAGGGAATATCGTCATCACCAACCCAGACATGCTGCATTCCGCCATTTTGCCCCATCACACCAAGTGGGTTTCCTTTTTCGAGCATCTCAAATACATCGTGATTGATGAGTTGCATACATATCGTGGCGTTTTTGGCAGCCATGTCGCCAATGTTATTCGGCGGTTGAAGCGCATTTGCGCCTTTTATGGAAGTCATCCGCAATTCATTTGCACATCAGCTACCATCGCCAACCCGAAGCAATTGGCGGAAGCCCTGACAGAAGAAGAGGTAGAGCTGGTCAACAACAATGGTGCTCCGTCAGGCATCAAGCATTTCCTTTTCTACAATCCGCCTGTGGTCAACAAGCAGCTCAATATTAGACGCAGTGCCACATTGGAGGCGCGAGACATTACCGAGCAGTTTTTGACCAATGGCATACAGACGATTCTGTTTGCGAGAAGCCGTGTACGTGTAGAGATTTTGCTGACGTATTTGCAGGAGCTGATTCGCCGCAAGCTTGGGCCAAAAACGATCCAAGGGTATCGCGGCGGCTATTTGCCGAGCCAGCGCAGAGAGATCGAACGCGGCTTGCGCAATGGTGACATTATGGGTGTGGTCAGCACCAATGCGCTGGAGCTTGGGGTAGATATCGGGCAGTTGCAGGCATGTGTCATTACTGGCTACCCGGGCTCGGTCGCAAGTACATGGCAGCAGGCAGGACGAGCGGGAAGAAGGCAGGGGGAATCTGTCGTTGTTATGGTCGGCAGCTCCACGCCGTTGGATCAGTATGTGATCGCCAATCCAGAGTACTTTTTCGATCGCAGTCCTGAGACAGCGCGGATCAATCCCGATAACCTGATCATCTTGGTTGATCATCTCAAATGTGCGGCATACGAGCTGCCGTTTCGTGAAGGGGACACATTCGGGCGCGCGGAAATCGTGGAGATTCTTGAGTTTTTGACCGAGGAGCAGGTGCTTCATTACTCGCGGGGCAAGTGGTTCTGGATGAACGATTCGTTCCCGGCCCACAACATCAGTTTGCGGTCAGCCTCGCAGGAAAATGTCGTGATCATCGACATCAGTGAACGGGGAAATGAGCGTGTCATCGGGGAAATGGACCGTTTCAGCTCCATGACGCTCTTGCATGACGAGGCCATTTACCTGCATCAAGGGACGCAATTCCAGGTGGAGAAGCTGGACTACGAGGAAAAGAAGGCGTACGTCCGGGAAGTCCAAGTCGATTATTACACGGACGCCAACTTGGCCGTCTCGCTGAAGGTATTGGAGCAGGATCAGTCGCGTCTTCATGCGCAGAGCACATTGGCATATGGCGAAGTGGCTGTGAATGCGATGGCGACGATCTTTAAGAAAATCAAGTTCGAGACGCATGAAAACATCGGCTCGGGACCGATTCATTTGCCGGAAGAGGAGCTGCATACAAATGCGGCGTGGATTGGCTTTTCCGAAGCGCTGCTCGGCGAGATTGGGACAGAGGATGTGGAGCGTGGCTTGGTCGGTTTGGCGCATGTGTTGCAGCACGTGGCTCCATTGTTTGTTATGTGCGACCCGATGGACCTGCACGTGATACCGCAACGAAAGGCCGTTCATTCGCAGGAGCCGACGATTTTTCTGTACGACCGTTATCCGGGCGGCATCGGCCTAAGCGAGCAAGTGTACAAGGAAATGGAGACGATTTTGACGCAGGCAGAGCGGATGATTGTCTCTTGCCCGTGTGAGTCAGGCTGTCCATCTTGTGTAGGAGCGACAGATGATGGCAGCAAGGGGCTAGCCATGACCTTGCTGCGAATCGCTCAAGGGGGAAGTACTTATGTCTCTTAAATCCAAGCTGCAACGGATGAAGGGACATCTCTCGCTGGAAACGGACAAAGCGGTAACGCCAGCAGTCGAATCGGAAACGTCTATTCTCCAGAAGGAGACAAGGGAAGAGCCGAGGGCGGCTGTACCAGTGGATAGCAGCGACGAGCTCCAGATACCTTTTGCCGACAAGTGGAGGGAAATGCAGGCTTCGGCCTACATCTGGGATGACGAGTATGTCATGATTCGCGAGGTTCGCTATCCGATCGATCAGCAGCATGGCGCGTACGCCTTTTCCGAACTGCATGAGGCGATCCGTATGTGGGAAGCGGCAGGTCGAGAGCATCCACTATCCGCTGTGGGGAGGAAGCCGGAAGACTTGCTGTTTTTCGATACGGAGACGACGGGGCTGTCAGGCGGGGCAGGCAATGCGATTTTTCTTTTGGGATACAGTCGCTTCGAGGGAGAGCACGTCGTGGTGCGCCAGCATTTTCTCCCGGGACCGCATGCAGAGGTGACCTTGTACCAATCGTTTTTGGAGCAAGCTCAGAAGTCCTCGCATCTGGTGACCTTTAACGGAAAGTCCTTTGACTGGCCGCAAGTGCGGACGAGGCATACGCTGGTGCGCGATCAGGTGCCCGCTTTGCCTACCTTTGGTCATTTTGACCTTTTGCACGGGGCGAGGAGACTGTGGAAGGCGGAGTTGGAATCGTGCCGATTAGGTATTATCGAGCAGGAAAAACTGGATGTGTTTCGCGAGGATGATTTGCCCGGTTATTTGGCACCGGTGCGGTATTTCGACTTTTTGCATGCCCAAGACCCTGGAGTAATCGAAGGTGTATTGCGACATAACGAGACGGACGTCCTGTCTCTGATCACGATGTATATTCACATGACACGGCTATTAGTAGGGCAAGGGGGGATAACGGTATCTCCCGAGGAAAGTTACGAAATTGCCAGATGGTACGATGCGCTTGGTGATCAGGAAGCCGCTATGGCAGGCTATCGTCTCGTTGCAGACAGCGATCATTCGTGGAGGAACCGGGCCAAGCTCGCCATCGGTCTTCTGTACAAAAAGCAAAAGGATTGGCAGCAAGCCTTAACTGTTTGGGAGTCGTGCATTCAGTCCACCGGATATGTCCCGGAAGAGGTGTATATTGAAGCTGCCAAACTGTATGAGCACCAGTTGAAGGATTGGGAGAAGGCTTTGCGCTATGCGAAGCAAGCGTATGAGCAGTGGAAGAAGCGCGGGAGTCTGTTGCGAAACAGGTCCAAGGCCGACGCAGAGGTGTATCATAAGCGGATTGACCGGCTGGAAGCAAAGCTCCGCGGTAATGAAGCGGAAGAAGAGAGCCTGTTGAGCGGATTTTTGGATTGGGCGGATGAGGAAGAGTGATGAGGGACTGTAGTCCGAAGTAGTGACGAATCAGAGGGGCGATTTATATCTTTGCTGATTCATGGGAGATGAAGACGTCATTCGTTGAATCAAGAATAAAAAGCACCGATAAAGGGTGCTTTTTTTAATGTGCAGAATAAATGCGAATTGAGCTTCTATAGCATTAGTTTTGAGCTAACGGGCAGTTAAGTGTTTCTAATACTGATGACTTTCATTCCCCTAACTCCTAAAAAGAAATATCCCCCATATCAAGGGGGAATCGTCGTGATTTAGCTGTCTATCGTCTTTCACAATGGTGGCTTCGAAAGTTTTATCAAGTTTCACTTTTTATCTCCGATTCATTGTGTGTAAGAAAATCGTTGAGTAAGGGAAGCAACACAGAAGGGTCAGGCATGTGGTCTTGATCTGCAAGTTGGCTGCACTGTGCATGAGGAATGACTTGGCTCAATTGGCTCGCAACATCGTGCAAGGAGGCAGGGTTTTTTTCACCTACAATAATTAGGGTAGGCACATGAAGTTGGCGGGCTCTTTCAATAGGCGGGAGATCGCTGGCCAACGTTATGTCGTAAGCAAGAGTAGGGGCAAGCGCCACCATGTCTTCCCATTGGGGTGATTGCTGCGTATAGAAAATCACTTCTTTAGGAATACCGATCCCTTCCAAAAAGAGGCTTATCGCTTCATTGTGGTTGCCAGTATCAAGCAATTTGTTCACGCCTTGCCCTAGCTCATTGAATTGTTTTTGGTCCACCTCGTCGCTTGCGTATGACGCGTCATACATAACCAGCTTGCTCACTTTGTCACCGAGCTTCATGGCAGCTTCAAGTGCCAATATAGCACCCGAAGAATGACCGTAGAGATAAGCCGAACCTCCAGCAGCATCGATCATGGCTTCAATGTCTTCGATCTCACGCTCAAAAGAATACGGCAGCGTGTTGCCACTGTCGCCTCGCCCGCGCCGGTCATAATTATAGACGGTAAAGTGTTCTGCAAATACGTGAGCATCATGTAAGACCGGTTCAAATGAGCGAAAACAAGTTGCTCCTGTTATGAATAGGAGGGCAGGTCCGCTGCCATATACATCATAAGCTAACGTGGTCCCGTCTTTTGATTGGATTGTCTTCATGTTTTTCATTCCTTTCTCTAACGTTTTTACTTGTTCCTTGTTTTTGCAATAGGAGGTTACAACGGTAATTTTATCTATTCTGACTGGCGTTCGTTTCTTCTGGATTGCTATATTGCAAATCTATTGACACCAATGATGTTTACAGATGTTGACAACAACAAGAATTTTTGCGGAGGTCTGATACGATGGAAATATCAAAGGGAGTAGAAATGCTTCATCTAGATTTTCATGGGAATATCATTCACCCCGTTCTTTTGTGGGACCCGGAAATGGCTGTTTTAATTGACACAGGCTTCCCAGGGCAAATGGATGATTTACGCGTGGCCATGGAAAAGGTAGGAGTATCGTTCGACAAGCTAAAAGCTGTGATTTTGACGCATCAGGATGTGGATCATATAGGCAGTCTTCCTGAGATTTTGCAGGAGTGCGGGGATCATGTTACCGTTTATGCACACGAACTGGATAAGCCGTATATTCAGGGGGAGATACCACTTTTAAAAGACGGGCACCTTGAGAATCCCCCGAAAGGCAGAGTGGACCATACCTTGAGTGACAGTCAGGAACTGCCGTTTTGCGGCGGGATTCGCGTCATCCATACTCATGGGCATACTCCCGGTCATATCAGCCTTTATTTAACGCAAAGCAAGACTCTCGTAGCTGGGGATTCGATGTACGGTGTAAATGGGACTCTGGGTGGCATTCATGTCCCGACCACACCGGATATGAGTGCAGCTCGTCTCTCTTTAAAGAAATATGTAGACCTCGACATTGCAGACGTGGTTTGTTATCACGGGGGATTTAGTAGTGGAAATGGTAAGGATCAGATCGTAGAACTTAGCCAGGGGTTACGCTAACAAAACGTATCCTAGGGATTAGTCCAAATACTCGAAAAGTAATAATCGGATTTGCTGAAGTACGGAACGATTATTGGAAATCATCGGGGACTGTTTAATAAACAGTGCAGAGGCTGCTAGTGAACGACTAAGCAAGTGGCTCAACTGACGGGCAGGTTAGTTGAGGATGAAGTTTTCTGATTCCAGCACAAAAAACTCGCCCAAAATGTACGAGTTTTTTATACCTAATATTATGGCAAAAAACAAATTAGAATAACTTCTCACAAAAAACTATTATTCTATATGGTATGGTTTGGGCGGGGATACTTTTTGTGGCAGGTCCATAGATAACAATTAGATCTCGGTTCACGGGGGTTTTAGTAAAGGGTTGCCCATTTGTTAACACGATTTGGGTATATGGAGAAATAGTTAATTGTAATTGCCCGTCACTACTCACCATCTGACTATTAAAATAATCTACTTTTACATTCTGAAATGAGCTATTTTTTACCATGACAAGTGCTCGATATTGTGGAGGGTAAATAAAAGGAACAGGCGCATTCCCATCATAATATCCAGTTACGCGATCGCCTATTGCCACCATTACATGGTCTACAAAGTAAGTTGTAGGTGATACTACGAAATTAACTAATGCTCCTAAAGCGTTATCTACAGATATTAATTTATAACAACCCTCTCCTTCCCCATTTTGCCCTGTAATGAAATCACTTATCATTGTAACGGTCCCCTGAAAAGAATAGAAATTAATCATACAAATACCTCCATTGCTTAAAGGCAGGTAGTGGGCCCTTGTTATTGAAGATAGTCCTCTTTCCATTGATGGTGGTGAGATTAAACCTTCAGATTTTTGTGCATTTTATAGTTAAGTTGATTAATGGTAACTAATTTATGTGAAATTACCGAGATAGGTGAATATCATCATTTGCCTTTGCTTGGTCTGTTTTCCTCATACGAAAGTACTTGCATGGAGTTATGTAAAGGATCATAGTAATAAAGGATTTAACATCCTTCTAGTTGAGAATCCTGTAGATAGTACTTGGATGATACAAATTTCAACGTTTACCATAAGCTTCTCTTCGATACCGACAACTAACGGGTATCGCTAGCTCCATAATCACAAAAAAACGACAGCCAGTTTAATTGGCTGCCGTAATACTTTGAACAGGCAAATGTTCTCACCCGTTAATCCGTTATCATAATCGAAGGAGTAGCCGTTCGTACGAAAATGATCGCATCAAAAGCTTTTGCCGGAACCATCTGCAACGTATACAGCTTCTCCATTTTTCCATACCAGCCACTAAAAACATCACCGATTGCACTGATGGACTGGGCTTTATTCAGATAGGCGTAAAAATCCGCATGAGGCTTTGCCTTTGCAAAGTCAAGGAATCCATCCTCCATGCCTGTCTGTGCAAACAAAACAGCTAGCCGATCATTGCCGCTATTTTTTACAGTAAACGCTTTGCGCTCGTTGGTAGTGGCGTCATTTGCAAGGAAGGTGCTTTCGGAGAATTCACTTCCGATTGCGTAATATTGGTCCCCCAAGGCTTTTGCGAGATGAGCCCCCATGCAGGTTGTCATGCCTACCGTAGTGGAGGTCTTTTCAATATGTCCATTATGTCCGGTGATGAACATGTTGTTCCGACCGTAATGTTTCTTTTCATAGGATAAAATCCACATCACTTTTTCCGCCATATAGCGATCACGGGTGTTACTATAGTTTGCATTTGTTCCGCGCAGTGTAGCGTTTTGCTGGATTGATTCTGCGAAGGCAGTAGCCAACTCATACTCTTTCTCAGAGCTTGTCGCGATGTATACAGATTGATTTTGTTTCATCTGCTCCATCAGGCTTTTCACGTGGGAGAGGGCTTCCTGTACGAGAGCGATCTTTTGATCGTACACCGTCTGATCATTCAAATTCGAAAGCTGCTTCTCATACTTGGATGCGAGTGTCGGATCCACTTTTTTCAAATAGGAGAATAGCCCGTTTTTGTTATGGTCATAGCGCTGCATGTCAAAGCCATAGAAATGAATTTGATCTTTGACATCCCGCTTCTCATTAAAGGCGCGTATCCAAGAGAGAAGGGCGGCCATTTCTTCTGTATGGTATATCGTAAATCCGATTGCTTTTGCGGCATCTTGGGCAGTTCCGCTGCCTCCTAAAATGTATTCATTGACCTTTTGTCCGCCGCCGAAATCACCTTCGATGGCAAATACGCGATACCCTTGTTTTTCTACCAAATGCTTAAAAATATCTGACTTCAGCGTTGTAAATTGCTTGTTGCCATGCGTAGCTTCCCCAAACCCGATGATGGTTTTTGCAGGAAGCTCCATTTTTGAAACAGGGACAAGATTTTCTTTCAATGACTGTTGCAACGTGTTAGCTGATGCGGGATGGAGCCCTGTCAATACACTGAGGATCATGAACAAGCTGATGGTGAGTAGGAGTTTACTTTTCATGTCATTCTCTCTTTCTTGAGCTGATCTTTTGTTTGTAAGTGGTTTTTCTTACCATTTTCACTATTATACGCCTTTGTGAAGTTGTTTACCTACATGAAAAACGCACCTGGATTTGATAATCCCCGGGTGCGTTTTCATTTGCTATTTCAAATACTTCGCGCGGTACTCATCTGCCAGCATGGACATGAGAATAGAGTCGTGATAGGCATGATTGTAATAAAGCGCTTGTCGCTGTACGCCTTCGCGTTGGAAGCCGAGCTTTTCATACGTGTGGATGGCTCGTTCGTTAAAGGCGAATACGTTTAGCTCGATGCGGTGCAGATTGAGGATGCCAAAACCATAATCGAGCATCAGCAGAAGGGCTTCGCTTCCGTAGCCTTTGCCTTGATAGGCATTTTGATCAATAGAAATTCGGATAAAGGCGTTGCGATTATTCCGGTCGATATCCCCGATCTGGACGTCGCCAATCACCTGATCATTTTCACACAGGCAGATCAATAAGAGGACGCTGGAAGAATCCTGGCTTTTGTTCTCGATATACTGCTGGATTTGCTCACGTGTGAAATGTTTTTGGGTACCAGTCAGCATACGCGTTTCCTTGTTGAACAAGGAGCGGAAGTATAATTCGGTATCATCTGTGCCAATCGGTCGCAAAAAGACGCGTTGCCCTTCTAAAAAGCGAACCGCTGTGCTTGCAATCTCTTGTGTCATAGACATAGTAGTTGTCCTCCTGTTCGTCCAAAACTTCTTTTTCTTAGGATAACGAGCAAGTGTATACTTGAAAATATGCAGTTTCGTAAAAATGAAAAGGACAGATGGAGGGGGAATCAATATGCTCTTGACCCCGAACTGGCAGGAGAACGACAAGGAGCCGCAATACGTACAGCTTTATGCTTATTTGAAAAAGGAAATCGTCGCAGGGCGCTTGGCGGTGAATAGCAAGCTGCCATCCGTTCGCAAGCTGGCTGACTTGCTCGGCTTAAGCACAACACCCGTGGAGATGGCATACCAGCAGTTACTAGCGGAAGGTTTTATCCAAAGTAAACCGCGCAGTGGGTACTATGTGGAGAAATTGCCTGATGCTGAGGTGAAGCCGGGTGCTGGCGCGAGCACCCAAACCATCCAGCGGCCTGTGCTGCGTGACGAGCGGGAGTACGACTATGACTTTCATCTCTCCCGCAATGATTTTTCGTTATTTCCAACTATGATTTGGCGGCGTTTGTACAATGAGACGCTTCACATAGAGCAGCAGGAAAATCTTTTTTATGGGGATCCGCAAGGGGAGGCGGGGCTCAGGAAGCAAATCGCTGACTACCTGCGCAGGTACCGGGGTGTCGCTTGTTCACCGAATCAAGTGGTGATTGGGGCGGATCAGTTTGGCTTGCTGTCCCTGATCTGTTTAATGGTCAAGCCACAGTTCCAACGCATCGGTGTAGAGAATCCGGGCTATTTGCTGTTCGCCAATACATTTCGCCAGCACGGATTCGACGTAGTGCCGATCTCGCTTACAGAGGACGGAATTAGCGTCAGTGAGCTATATGAGTCAGGGGTTGGGTTGGCCGCTGTTTCTTCGGCTCATCAATACCCGCGTGGGATGATCATGCCTGTATCCACACGGCTGCAATTGCTCGAATGGGCCAAAAGTGTGGGAGGATACATCATCGAAGACGATTACGACGGAGAGTTTCGTTACCATGGCAGACCGATTCCGTCTATGCAGGGCTTGCTCCCTCATGCGAATGTCATCTATATGGGGAGCTTTGCGCAGGTATTGGCGCCTGCACTGGGCATTTGGTACATGGTCTTGCCAGAATCTCTGTTGGATACGTACTACAACCTGCTGCGCGAGACACTGCTAGAACCATCCTCATCCCGACTGCATCAGCGGACGATGGAAGCCTTTATGGAAAAAGGATATTTCGAAAAGCATGTCCGCAAAATGCGCAAGCTGTACCGCAAAAAGCATGATGCACTTCTGCTGGCTGTACAAAAGCATTTTGGCGAAAACGCGACTGTCATCGGAGCCGATGCGGGTTTTCACGTCCTACTGCGGGTAAACAGCGAGCGAAGCGAAGAGGAGTTGAAAAAGCTGGCGATTCAGGCTGGCGTGAGAGCCTCGTCCGCATCATTTACGTGGCTTGTGCCGCCTAATCCCCTGCCAAAAGAGTTTTTCCTCGGCTTCGCGGGCACCCCGTTGGAAAAAATCGATCCGGGTATCAAGGCACTGAGCCATGCCTGGTTTGGCGATTGTTGACAATGCACAAGTACGCCGTTATGCTAAGAGTACGTTTTGGAAAATATGAAAAATAGAATATTTTCCTTGTTTTCGTGAGGGGGTAAGAACATGCAGGAGCGAATCCTACAATGCGCCTATCAAGAGATTGAGACGAAGGGCGTCCGGTTTACCATGTCCGATTTAGCTAGGCGCGCAGGCGTTAGCACCAAGACGTTGTATGCGAGTTTTCCATCGAAAGAAGCCTTGATTACCAAAGTCATTGAAGAAAGCATCGAGGATTTGCGTAAAGCAGAAGATCGGATTTTACATGATCCTGACATAGATGTGGTAGAGAAAATGCGACTGCTTTTGGCACTGGTCCCGAACAACTTCTCACGAACGGACCTACGCGTGTGGTACGAGCTGAAGCGCTACTATCCCGAGCAATGGAAGCTGATCGACGAGTTTAATCAACAGGAGTGGGAGCATGTCCGGATCATTCTGGAGCAAGGGGTAGAGGATGGCGTGTTTCGTCGTGTCCAGCTTCCGATCTTGATCCAGATGTATACCGGGACGCTCAACCAACTGATTGATCAGCAGTTGGCGAACCAGCACCATCTGACGATTGGGAATGCGCTGGATGCGGTCATCGATATTTTACTAGGAGGCATCGTAGATTCTTCGTCTTCAAACAAGTCAGTAGGAGGAACGTAAATGAGTTGGGTCTATCTATTAATGGCCATTTTACTAGAGGTGGCTGGAACAACATCGATGAAGCTGTCTGACGGGCTGAGCAAGCCTGTCCCCACTGTGATGATGTTTATCTTGTATATTTTGTGCTTCTCGTCGTTGAGCCTGGCGCTCAAGGAAATGGAAGTCGGGACTGCATACGCCATCTGGTCGGGCCTCGGCACGGCGATCATCGCGGTCATTGGTGTGGTGGTCTTCAAGGATGCCTTCACTGTCAAAAAAGTAATTGCTGTCGGACTGATCATCGTGGGCTGTGTGCTTTTGAATCTGGGAGACACCTCTCACGCGCAATCTGCGAAGGATACGGGAGTTGCTGAAGCCAAATGAGTGAGAAAAATGTAAGAGCAATGCTCGTATTCTTCTGGGTCACCGATGTGGCTTTTGTCGTATACTGGCTCATCACATTTTTGGAGCTTCTCCCTGTGGAATACCTGTATCAGGATTACTACAACCCCAATTTGCTCGCGTGGAATTTGTCCTTTTTTCCACTGGATATCCTCATTTCCATCACGGGCTTTGCCAGTCTGTACGCCTATCGCAGAGGACGGCACATCTGGAAGCCGCTCGCCATGCTGTCGCTCGTTTTGACGTCCTGCTCAGGTTTGCAGGCAATCGCTTTTTGGGCATTCAAGGCAGATTACGATTGGTCTTGGTGGGTTCCGAACCTGTACCTGCTGATTTACCCGTTATTCTTTTTGCCGGGCTTGATGCGAGAACTGGCAAAAGTGAAGGAAAGGGATTATTGACAAATTTTGAGAGATGGCTATATAGTAGGTCTTAAGTTAATAGTGCTGTGGAGATTGGGAGATCAGCTAATATTTGCAAAATAGGGCATGGGCTCTTGTTTTGCGAGTATTAGCTTTTTTATTTTCTCTCCAGACAATCAGCAAAGGAGTTGGCGGATTGTAAGCGCTTTACGGAAGAAGGTTTACGTTTTTTCCAAAAAGGGGGAGGATGGGGCATGTCTATTTATGTAGGGGAATTGATCGGGACGATGATCTTGATCATTTTGGGGGCAGGTGTTTGCGCCGGACAGAACTTGAAAAAGGCGTATTCCCAAAACGGCGGTTGGATTGTGATTACGTTGGGCTGGGGGCTGGCAGTTGCGTGCGGAGCGTATGCAGTAGGGAGTATTAGCGGAGCGCATTTGAATCCGGCACTTACCATTGCACTGGCCAGCATCGGTCAATTTCCGTGGGAGCATGTGCCGGGCTACGTGGCGGCTCAACTGATTGGGGCATTTATGGGAGCGACGTTCGTCTGGATCTTTTATTATCCACATTGGCGTGAGACGAATGATGCAGGAGCCAAATTAGGGGTTTTTGCAACAGGTCCCGCGATTCCGAATACCGTCGCGAATCTGTTCAGCGAAATTTTAGGTACGTTTTTCTTGGTGCTCGGTCTACTGGCAATTGGAGCGAATAAATTTGCAGAAGGACTGAATCCGTTTATCGTTGGCTTCCTGATTGTTGCCATCGGTTTATCTCTAGGCGGAACTACCGGCTATGCGATCAATCCGGCGCGTGACCTGGGGCCTCGTCTCGCCCATGCACTCTTACCCATCCACGGCAAAGGAAAGTCCAACTGGCGCTACGCATGGATTCCTGTTGTTGGACCTATCATTGGAGCAGTTAGCGGAGCGTTTTTTTATAAATGGACGTTTACAGATCATTCGCTGACAGGTGTAATAGCATTAGCGGCTTTCATGGTGATTGCCATCGTGATCGGAATGACAAGCAAAAAATCAATCGGCAGCAAGGAGCGACTCGCATCCGAAAGTGCGCGGTCCTAGACATAAAGAAAACAATGTAGGCGATTCCATATGAGTGAAGGAGGAATAGTTGTCATGGACAATAAATATATGCTTTCCCTCGATCAGGGAACCACGAGCTCTCGCGCTATTTTATTCGATAAATCAGGTGCCATTATCGGTGTTGCCCAGAAGGAATTCACGCAAATTTATCCGAAGCCGGGTTGGGTGGAGCACAATGCGGAGGAAATCTGGGAATCGCAGTTGGAGGTTTTGAAAGCGGTTTTACTGGAGAATCATGTGAAACCGGAAGAAATCGCAGGGATCGGGATTACTAATCAGCGGGAAACAACCGTGGTATGGGATAAGCACACAGGAAAGCCGATTCACAATGCAATTGTATGGCAAAGCAGACAGTCCATCGATATTTGCAACCAGTTGAAAGAGCAAGGTCATGAGCAAACCGTTCGCGAAAAGACAGGATTGTTGATTGACGCCTATTTTTCCGGGACGAAGGTAAAATGGCTGCTCGATCATGTGGAGGGAGCACGGGAGCGAGCCCGGAAAGGCGACCTCTTGTTTGGAACCATCGATACGTGGCTGATTTGGAAGCTGACCAATGGCCAAGTTCATGTGACCGACTATTCCAATGCTTCGCGCACGTTGATGTTTAATATTCATTCCCTGGAGTGGGACGACGAGCTGTTGAACATGCTGCAAATCCCGAAAACCATGCTGCCAGCTGTCCGTCCTTCCAGCGAATTGTACGGCTACACAGACGAGAAGCTCTTCGAATTCCAGATTCCGATTGCCGGGATTGCCGGAGACCAGCAGGCAGCTTTGTTTGGGCAGGCCTGCTTTGCGGAAGGGCAGGCTAAAAATACGTACGGAACAGGTTGCTTCATGCTGATGAATACCGGAGACAAGGCAGTTGCATCCCAAAACGGGTTGTTGACGACCATTGCCTGGGGAGTGGATGGCAAGGTAGAGTACGCCCTGGAAGGCAGTATTTTTGTGGCTGGTGCTGCGATTCAATGGTTACGTGATGGACTCAAGCTGATCGAAAAATCATCGGATTCGGAAAAGCACGCACTGGCAGTTGACGGCACAGATGGCGTCTACATGGTTCCTGCCTTTGTTGGCTTGGGAGCACCGTACTGGGATATGGAAGCAAGGGGTGCAATCTTCGGCTTGACCCGTGGAACGACGGAAAACCATTTGATTCGTGCAGCATTGGAATCTCTGGCGTATCAGACGCGGGATGTGCTGGAAGCGATGGAGGCGGATTCCGGCATCCGGCTGCAAAAGCTGGCGGTAGATGGTGGAGCCGTGGCGAACAACTTTTTGATGCAGTTCCAGTCTGATATCCTGAATACAGAGGTCGAGCGTCCGCGTGTCAATGAAACGACTGCGCTGGGAGCTGCTTATCTGGCTGGGCTTGCTGTCGGCTATTGGGGCAGTAAGGAAGATATTGTCAACAATAAAGTAGTAGAACGCTCCTTCTCACCGGATATGGCGGAGGAAGTGCGTCAGGAGCTGTACGCAGGTTGGAAGCAAGCTGTTACGGCAACGATGGGTTACAAGATTAGGCATTGATTTTTGCGTAAAAGAGGTCTAAAGTTAAAGACAAGTTAATCATGCTGTGGAGACTACGGAGACAGCCAGTATCAGAAGGGCAATGACATTGCATTGCTTCTTTTGGATATTGGCTGTCTTTTTCTTTTAGAGAGGATGAGAAGAACGATGAACGATCAACATGCATTATCATCAAGTCAACGCCAGGCTTGTCTGGATAAAATGGCAAACAAACAACTCGATCTTTTGGTGATTGGCGGTGGGGTGACAGGAGCAGGAATTGCCCTCGACGCAGCCGCGAGAGGTCTGAGCGTCGGACTCGTGGAAAAACAGGACTTCGCCGCGGGCACCAGCAGTCGCTCTACCAAGCTCGTTCATGGAGGATTGCGCTATTTGAAGCAGGGCGATGTACAACTGGTGCGGGAAGTAGGCAGGGAGCGAGCCATTTTGTATCGCAATGCTCCACATATCGTCATCCCGGAAAAAATGATTTTGCCCATCGTGAAAAATGGTACCTATGGCAAGCTGGCTACTTCGGTTGGCCTGTATGTTTACGATGTGTTGGCTGGAGTCGAACGAAAAGAACGTCGCATCATGCTGAACAAAGAGAGAACTGTGGAGGCAGAACCGCTTTTGCGCCGAGATATTCTCAAGGGTGGCGGACTCTATTTCGAATACCGGACAGATGATGCTAGACTTACGATTGAGGTCATGAAAACAGCAAGCTCGCACGGGGCACTGTGCGTGAATTATACTGAAGCTACTGGTTTTATTTATGAAAATGGCAAGGTCATCGGGATTCGCGCCAAAGATTTGACAACGGGTGCAGAATACTCCCTTCATGCCAAAAAAATTGTCAACGCAGCAGGGCCATGGGTGGATCAGCTTCGAGAAAAAGACCAATCCCTGTACGGCAAGCGCCTCCACCTGACAAAAGGTGTCCATCTGGTCGTTCCGTATAACAGGCTGCCGTTGAAGCAGGCCGTATATTTCGATGTATCCGATGGGCGCATGCTGTTTGCCATTCCGCGTAACAACAGTACGTATATCGGTACGACCGACACGAATTACAAAGGTGTACTGGAACGCCCAACGGTGACGAGAGAAGACATGGAGTATGTATTGAAAGCAGCAAACGAAATGTTTCCTTCCGTGAAGCTGACAGAACAAGATGTCAGCTCCAGCTGGGCAGGACTCAGACCGCTGATCCACGAAGATGGCAAGTCTCCTTCTGAACTGTCACGCAAGGACGAGATTTTTTATTCCAAAAGCGGGCTGATTACGATCGCAGGTGGAAAATTGACGGGCTTCCGCAAGATGGCCGAGCGCATTGTGGATGTGGTGGTCAAGCAGTTGACCGAAGAAGAGGGCAGAGCATTTGGAGCATGTCGGACAGACAAAATCGTTCTCGCTGGCGGAAAATTTGACTCGGCAGCCAAGATTCCTGTATTTGTGAAAGCACAGGCAGAGCGGCTTCGCCAATGGGGAATCACCGAGGAACAAATCCGCGTTCTTGTCGGGAAATATGGAAGCAACAGCGAGCAAATCATATCGATGTGCCTGGAGCTTTTGACACAAAATGCTCAAAATGTGTCTCCGATCGAAGCACTGCTGAAAGCAGAACTGAGCTACGCTGTAAAAGAAGAAATGGTCATGACCATGAGTGATTTTCTGATTCGTCGCAGTGGCAGACTATTCTTCGAGAGGGATACACTGGAGCCTGTGTATCGAATGGTGGGAGAAGAGCTCGCTCATGAGCTGCAATGGTCAGATGAGAGGAAAGAACATGAAATAAAAGCGTTTGAAGAGGAATATCATCTTGCGAAAACATTTCAATAGGGGTGATTCGTGATTGGCAAACCAGATCAATCAAGTCATACTTCCTGCCGCCCGGACATTAAAAGAGTTTGATGAACTCATGGAAAGTTGCTACGAGCGCATTATTTTGCTGAATGCCCATGTAGCGCAAGTAAAGCCATTGGGAAAACGGGCCAGATCGTTCGGGAAAAAACTGCTGATCCATGCTGATCTCATAGACGGCTTGAAGTCTGATGAATATGCGATGGAGTTTCTTGCGCAAGAAGCACAGCCCGAAGGAATCATCACCACACGGAACAGTGCCATTCTTGCCGCCAAGAAAAAAGGGCTCATTTCCATCCAACGACTTTTTCTCATTGATACGATGGCATTAGAGAGCAGTCTTACCCAGCTTGCGAGAACCAAACCCGATTACGTCGAGGTTTTGCCAGGAATCATTCCCCATCTGATCGAAGAAATTACTGTGCGAACCCAAATCCCGGTCATCGCTGGAGGCTTTATTCGCACGAAGGAAGATGTAGATCGTGCCCTTCAAGCGGGTGCAACTTCTGTAACAACGTCTCGCAGAGAATTGTGGACGAAATCATAAGGCATCAAGATTGTCAAAAGCCGGTCATTCCTGCTCGTAGGAATACCGGTTTTTTTTGTGTTTGTTCGTAAAGGAAAATAGGTAGATGGCGGTGATAGAAGAGGTAGGTAGATACCCTTTTATTTGGATAGAGGTCAGTAGTCTATGCGGATGAACGTCACCGTGCATATACACATATAGTCAGCAAAAAATAAGAGGAAAGAAGGCGGTTGCGTGAATTATCAAAGCTCTCAATGGCAATCATCGTATTCTTCGCGGGAAGGGCATTCTTCTTATTACCCTTGGCAAAGAGATAGGGAACGGCCACCAGGATGGGATCACGGCAGAGGAAGAGACTGGGGCAGCAGCCATGGCGGCAGGAGAGATTGGGATAGACCTTTCCGGAGTTGGGAGTTTGACCATAGAAGGAGATGCCCGGACCACTGTCGTTGGTGCCCTCCTGGCTGCTGCGGACGCCCTCGCTAAACCTTCTTTACCTTCGAAGTATAGAAACGGATTAGGAATAGAAAGGAGCCAAATCTTGAGGCGTATCTGAGATTTGGCTCTTCCTTTTGCAAAAGAAAAGGAAGGCTAGACAGAAGTCGAGCTATTATACGGGGTTCGCCCAGAACTGGCTCATGCCTTGCGAGAAAAAGGAGTTCCGGTGCGCCTGTACCTCACATATGGGACAGAGTGGTACTTGTACTTGTGTCATCGACTGGCGGAGCACCCGCCTCATGTGCATCAGGCGATAGCGGATATGTTTGATCCGGCGAGGCTTCTGGATGTAGGGTATGGCATGTCATAGAAGAATTACGAGAAAACGTCAGAGCATGACCCTGACGTTTTTTCTAGTTGGGCGTGCCTGTGATTCCCCGAGATCCAATTCATGCAAATCCTCTTGTACGTGGCGATCCATCGACTTCATTTTGAAAAAAAAACTGTAGCTATTTGTTAGGAAATAACGTCAATATCTGTATGAGAAGAAAAGATAGAAAGCCAAAAGAATGGTCCGTGGAGGTTTTGAACGAATGATAACGGCGCAGTGTAAGCGGTGGCTCCTGGCCTTTTGTGCGTTCCTCCTGTTGGTAGCAGGTGTTCCTTTAGGATTAACGGGAACAGCCTTGGCAGAGGGAAACATTCAGCTGGGAGTAACAGTCGGAATTGAAGGAAAGTACAGGAATACGGGGATGGTACCCGTTATGGTCACGGTGAGAAATGGAGGGGCGGATATCGAAGGAGAGCTGTTTGTCGCCACGGGGGAACACGGAGACAGTCGCTTTGCAGTTGCCAATTATCAGCCGGTTTCAATTGCAAGCGGAGTGACCAAGCAGGTAACGATTGTTGTTCCTGGCTCAGAGCTGTATAGCAGTTCTTTTGTAGCCTTGATGCAAAATGATAAGATCATCGCGCAAACTCCGGTAACAGGCGTTTCATACAGCGAGGATACGTTGATGATCGGCGTGTTGGCAGAAAATCCCGACACAGCTAACTTCCTTGGTGTACTACCGAAAGGCTCTATTCATAACCCTGTCCAGCTCTTGACGATGAAGGCAGACAATATGCCTGTGACAGGTACTCAGCTCCAGATGATCAATATGCTCGTTATCAATAATTTTGCTTTGGATTCATTGAATGAACAGCAGATCAAGGCGATTCGGGATTGGACGAATTCTGGCGGGATGCTCATTTTAGCCGGAGGAGCGCAATACAAGAAAGCTGGAGGCATTTTGGCTGACTTGTCGCCAGTAGAAGTGACTGGAGTGACGAGTGTACAGACACTCTCTAGGTTAAAAGTGGATAAGACCAATCCGATTGCACTGACATCCCCCTTTACTGTAAGCAATGGGACATTGAAGGCAGGGAAGGTTCTGTACAGCGAAGGCAATATTCCGCTGATGGCTGTCCATAACGTGGGAGCCGGAAAAGTATTGTACGTCGCCTATGATTTGGCGGCGGAACCAGTAGCCAGCTGGGCAGGAAACAGTCGCTTTTGGGCAGATACATTAGTGAAGGCTTTTGGTTCTTCCATCAATGCTTCAAATAGGAGCATGATCGACAACGTATGGCCGCTTCGGGATGCTGCTGATCGAGTCCCATCCTTGAAAATTCCAGAGGTTGGCTGGTTCGCAGTATTTTTCGGAATTTATGCCCTTCTTGTAGGGCCAGTTCTTTTCTATATTTTGCGGAGAGGCCGCAAGCAAAGCTATATGTGGGTGATCGTCCCTGCCATTTCGGTGTTGGCGGGAATCGGAATCTTCTCGATTGGTGCCATCCAGCGGGGGGTGGGTGTAAAGTTGCACCAGGTAGGTTATATTGAGCTGCAAAACAACGGACAGGCGAATGCGATGAGTGTAACCGCATTATTCGTACCGAGTAATGACGACTATCGTTTGACTATAAAAGGAGAGGGTATAACCCAACCCGTCACTGAAAGAAATAATATCGATCAAATTCCGAAAACGTGGATTTCCATGCAGCCAGATCAGACCCATATCGATTTCCGCGATGTAGAATTCTGGTCGATGCGCAAGGTTGCGACGGAGCAATCCTTACCGGACGTAGGAAAAATAGAATCGAACCTGTCGTATGAGAACGGCGCCCTGAAAGGAACCGTGACGAACCATACGAAGTACTCGCTGAGAGATGTGACGATCTCTACTGGTATGCAGGTACAAGAGTTTCCACAGTTGGCGGCTGGCAGCAGTGTCGAAGTGAACTTGCCGTTTGCCCCTCAACAGCAAGCAAAGCGGAACCAGCATCGGAATAATACGACGCATGCACTGCCGCAGCACATGCAGTCCAATGGCTATGATAGACAAATGCGTGAACAAGTCATCGTGGAAATGCTCGACATAATGGACAGACGCGGGGGTCAGTCTGAAGTGGTAAAACTCGTGGGTTGGACCGATGAGCAAGTTGTAGAGGCTGTCGTACCGAACGAAAATACGGAGAACAGCAGCATTGCGATGGTTACTTCGACGCTGCAAGTGAACCCATCCAAGGACGGACAGATTTATTATCCGACGGGGTCATTTGATGTGACGATGTCGGGCAGCTCAGTTCCGGTAGATGATTTCGGAGATGGCTTTAGACTTCCAGCCGGGGATATTACCTTTGACATCAATCTGAATCAGGAAGGACAGAATCTTGCCATCACCAATTTGTATCTGTACACCTGGTCAGAGGATAATACGACATTTGAAAAAGAGGTTTACAACTGGAAGACAAAAGCTTTCGAACCATTTGAAAAAGCATTCATGAACAATGTCATGACAAGCGACAAGACAACGACTTATGTTTCGGGCGACGGCATTGTCCGCATCAAATTTGCCCACCAGTTTGAGGATGATCGCCACATTGGAGTTCCAAGTGTCAGTGTGGAAGGGAAGGTGAGCAAGAAGTGATCCAGATCCAAAATTTGCGCAAGCGATACGGCAAAATGGAAGCGTTAAAAGGACTTTCGCTCGAAATTGACAAAGGTACCGTTTTTGGTTTCGTCGGTCCGAACGGGGCAGGAAAATCAACGACGATGTCCATTTTGGCGACTTTATTGGAGCCAACCAGTGGGAAAGCATACGTAGGCGGCTACGAGGTGACCAAGTATCCAAAGGAAGTGCGCAAGTTGATCGGCTACATGCCAGACTTTTTTGGCGTCTACGACAATTTGACAGCAGAAGAGTACCTTGATTTTTACGGCGCGAACTACGATATTCCGGCAGCAGAGCGAAAACAAATCATTCCGCAGTTATTAGAGCTGGTGAATCTCACCCACAAGCGGGATGCCTACGTCGACTCGTTGTCGCGGGGGATGAAGCAGCGCCTCGGACTGGCTCGCTCGCTGGTTCACAATCCGGAAGTGCTCATTTTGGACGAACCGGCTTCTGGTTTGGACCCGCGTGCACGCATCGAGCTGCGGGAGATTTTGAAGGAACTGCGGGACATGGGCAAGACGATTATCATTAGCTCGCACATATTACCTGAGCTAGCGGAGATGTGCGACGTCATCGGGATTGTGGAGGAAGGCAATCTGGTTGCCTTTGGACGAGTCGATGAGATTTACTCGAAAATGCAAGAGCAGCGGGTATTGCGCATCCGCCTGTTGGATCGGGTTGATGAAGCAATGACGCGCTTGCGTGAGATGCCCGTCATTACCAGGGTGACACGCGAAGGGAACTGGGTCGTTGCAGGCTTTTCAGGCAATGACGAAGAACAGGTTGAGCTGCTGCGGGAGCTTGCGGTGTCAGGCTATCCTGTTGCCGCGTTTAATGAGGCAGTTGGTGATTTGGAAGAAATCTTCCTGGAAATTACGAAAGGGGTGGGCTCATGAGCGACTTGAGACGATTTCGCAACCCTGTCTTGTTCAATGAATGGAAAATGCGGATGCGGACCAATCGGTCACCGTGGATCATCCTGCTCTATTTGCTTGTTTTGGGCGCAATGACGCTCACGCTGATTTTCTTTATGACAAACGGCGGCAGCTACTACAACCCGAATGATACACGTGAGCTGTTCATGATGCTGTCTGTGTTTCAGCTCGGGACGATTTGCTTCGTCGTGCCGGGACTAACCTCAGGTGTGATTTCCGGTGAGCGCGAACGCCAGACGTTGAGCGTACTGTTGACCACGAATGTCAGCGCCACTCGACTGATTTTAGGCAAATGGCTGGCGTCGCTCAGCTTCATGACCTTCCTGGTCATTGCGACTATCCCGCTCTATGCCATCGTCTTTTTGTATGGAGGAATATCACCTGCACAAGTGATCAAGGTGTTTGGCTTTTACGTCATTACGATGTTTGGTATCGGCAGCATTGGTGTGCTCATGTCCACGTTGATCAAACGGACAGGTATCGCTACGGTCGTCACTTATGCCGTGGTGTTCGGATATGCGATCGGATCGAGCATACTGGCGGAGATTATCAAAGAGTTCATTCGGTACCAGCGCCGGTCGGGTGGCATGTCATCCGCGACCATGCCGGAATGGCCTGATCTCCTGCATAATCTCAACCCATTGTTTGCGATGATAAACATTTTTAAAGAAGGGCCGCAGATCAGGTTTGGGAACGTGGACCCGTACGCAGTTTACTGCCTGTTTTTCGGGATCGTTACACTGATCTGCCTTTTACTCTCCATCTATCTCATTCAGCCAGTGAAACCGAGATTTCGCAAAGTAAAAGAGGAGCAATAAGCTATGTTTACCTCTAAATCGAACGACGAGCTGAAGCCACTGCTTGCACCCATTCGAAAGCAACTGGGCTTGCGTGTATGGATACAGCAGCTCATTGTCTATGGTTTGTGGGGAGTGGGGGCGAGTCTTGTGCTCCTCCTCCTTGCCCGCATATGGCCGATTCCGTTTTACCAATGGATCGCGATTGGGCTGCCAGTGCTTGTTGTTATCACAGGTCAGGTGCGTGCGCTTTGGATGCGCCCTACATGGCTCCAATGTGCGCAAGTGGCAGACGGTAATGGTTTGGCCCAGCGAGTGGTCACAGCATGGGAGAATCAAGACAATCAGTCAATGGTAGCGGGTATGCAGAGGGAAGACGCTCTGCAGCATCTGTGTAAAAATTTGCCACAAATCGTAGAGAGCGTCCGCATCTGGTCGCTGGTCCAAAGAAAGGTGTATACCACAAGCAGCTTGCTATTGGTGTGCTTGGTGCTGTTTCTTTGGCCGAATCCCCAAGACTTGCGGCTAGCCCAGATGGCAGAGGAAAAGAAAGCAATCGCGCAGGTTGAGGAAGAAGTAGAGGCAATTAAGCAGGACGTGAAAAAGAACACAGGCCTAACCGATGCGCAGAAAAAGCAGCTGGAGGAAATGCTGGAGCAGGCAAAACAGGCTCTGGCGAAAGCTGACGACCCGGCAGAACGTCAAAATGCACTGCGCGCTGCCGAAAAGCAATTGGAGAAGGTCAGAGATGCAGAGCAACACAAAGAAAAAGCGCTGCAAGCACTCCAGCGCAGCTTGGGTAATCAAGAAGGGACACAAGCCTTGGCTGGCGCGATGGAAGCAAAAGACCGACAAGCGATGACGGAGGCCTTGGCACAAATGGCAAAAGCCATGGAGGGCATGCCGCAAAAAGAGCGGGAAGAGATCGCCCGCGAACTCGCTAGTGCAGCAGAGCAATTGAAAAAAGAGGCAGAGTCTGCCGACTCGCAGGAGCTGGAGGATATCGCCAAACAACTGGCGGAGGCAGCCGAGCAAACAGCCCAAGGACAAGTACCTCAGGCAATGACTGCACTCGAGAACAGCTTGATGCAAGCCATGACGGGCATGCAGCAATCTCAGCAAGCCATGCTCGCAGCTATACATGCCGCGGCTTCGCTCAATCAGTCGCAGATGACGCTTGCCAGTGCAGGCGCACAAGCAGGAACTGCTGGAGCGAGTGGAGCGGGGGCAGGTACGGCAGCAACGGGACAGGCGACGCCAGCATCGGGGTCACCCGGTAATCAGCCAACTGCGGCAACACCGGGAACAGGAGCCAATCCAAGTCAAGGGGCGAACCCGGCAAACCAGCCTGGAACTAATGGCTCGGGGCAAGGGAATGGCAACGGAAATGGCAACGGCAACGGCAACGGTAACGGCAACGGCAATGGCTCTGGCGGTCAAGGAAGCGGTCAAGGAAGCGGTCAAGGTGGCGGGGCAGGGTTAGGAAAAGGCAGACACGAACTCGTTACCGTCCCGGAAGGTCGCATAGGTGGAGAAAACGGACCTGTTGATACGGTAGGAGGCTCACTCGGGTCAGGACCTTCCCAGTCGCAGCAAAGCGGAAACACACAAGTCTCCTCCGGTGGAACGCTGCCGTACGAGGAAGTGTATGGTCAATATGAGCAATTTGCCCGCGAGAGTATGGAAAAGGGCAGTATTCCAGGAGATTATCAACAGATCGTGAAGGATTATTTCAGCAAAATAGAGCCTTAGATCATTCAACAACAGGAAGGAGACACGGCGATGGCGCAGCAAACGCTAGAGGATTGCTTGCAGCGAGTAGAGCTTGTCAGGCAGGAAATTGGAAAGGTAATGGTAGGACAAAAAGATGTGGTCGAGCAACTTCTGTGGGCCGTGTTTGCAGGTGGACATGCGCTTTTGGAAGGCGTTCCCGGATTGGGTAAAACGCTGCTTGTTCGGACATTGTCCCAAGCCTTCGAGCTGTCTTTTCAACGGATTCAGTTCACACCGGACCTGATGCCGACAGACATTACTGGAACGAACATCCTGTTAGTCGACGAGAAGGGACAGCAGTCCTTCCAGTTCCAGCGTGGTCCGATCTTCGCTCATGTCGTGCTGGCTGACGAAATCAACCGGGCGACGCCGAAGACACAAAGTGCCCTGTTGGAGGCCATGCAGGAGCGAACGGTTTCAGCCGGGGGAGTGACTCGTCTGCTGCCGGAGCCGTTCTTCGTTCTCGCGACACAGAACCCGCTGGAGCAGGAAGGGACATACCCTTTGCCAGAAGCGCAAATGGACCGCTTTTTATTGAAGATCGACGTGCCGTATCCGACGGAAGAAGAACTGAAAATGATCGTGCGCCAAACGACCACGAGCCAGGTGATCACCGTGGAAAAAGTGGCTTCAGCCGAGCAAATTGCTGAGATTCAGCAGGCAGCACGTGAAGTGCTGGTAGCTGATGTGGTACTGGATTATGCCGTGAAGCTGCTTTTAGCGACGCATCCGGGCGAACAGGCGATTGCCTCGGTGAACAAATATGTGCGCAACGGCGCAGGGCCGCGTGGTGTGCAGGCGATTGTCTCCTTGGCAAAGGTACGTGCCCTGTTGGCTGGCCGATACAATCTAGCGTATGAGGACGTGAAAGCAGTTGCTCTGCCAGCGCTGCGCCATCGTATTTTCCTCAATTTTGAAGGAGAGGCAAACGGCATTCGACCAGACCGCGTCATTATGGATATTCTGGACGAACTGGGGACGCAGAAGGTATGAATCAACACCTGCTTGATCCGTCATGGCTCGCCAGACTGGAGCGAATGCAGATGGCTAGTCGCAAAGCGGTCAGCGGCAGCCAGGCAGGAAAGCGAAGGGCGAGACAGCTGGGCAGCTCCATGGAGTTCGCAGACTTCCGGGCGTATGTTCCCGGCGATGATTTGCGGCAGCTCGATTGGAATGCGTATGCCCGTTCAGGTAAGCTGTTCTTGAAAAAGTACTTAGATGAAACAGAGCTACATGTGAACTTGTATATCGATTGCAGTCGTTCGATGAGCTACGGGCAACCGAACAAAATGGCACGTGCTGTCGAGATTGCCGCGGCTCTGGGCTATTTGTCCTTGTGCCACCTCGACCATGTGTCGGTCTATGCATTTGACAGCCGCATTACGGCAGCACTTACCGGGCTGCAAGGGAAGAGCCAGGCGCATCGCTTTCTCCGCTTCTTATCTTCCCTGCAAGAAGGTGCGGCAGGTAATATTCAAACGGCAATGCGCCAGCCAAGGGCGGTCAGCGGCAAAGCAGGCATATCCATCGTGCTGTCGGACTTTTTGTTCGAGTCAGGCTATACGGAAGGCATCGCGTATTTGCAGGCGGCGCGACAAGAGGTCACGCTGGTTCAGGTGCTTTCCAAAGAAGAGCTTGCACCCGAGTATGCGGGAGAGCTGCGGTTGATAGATTCAGAGACAGGGCAGGCAAAAGAAGTATCCCTGACCAGCCTTTTGATGGAAGAGTACCACAAGAGCTTGCGAGATTATCAACAAGAACTGTCCGCGTTTGCTTATGGAAGAGGAATTGCCAGTGTCAGCGTCGAGGCCGAACAATCGCTGGAATCAATCGTCTTCCATGTCTTTCGTCAGGCCGGCTTGATTCGCTAGAGAGGAGAGAGACAACATGCAGTGGATGGGTTTGGGCAACTTGTGGTTTGCGCTGATTATCCCGGCCATCATCGTCCTCTATCTGCTCAAGCGAAAAGTAGAGGATCGTGTCGTACCAAGTACGCTCCTGTGGCAGCGCACGATGCAAAACTGGGAAGCGGTGAAACCGTGGGAAAGGCTGCGGCGCAACCTGTTGTTGCTGCTGCAACTGCTCGCTGCCTGCTTGCTCGTGCTGGCTTTGCTACGACTGGCGGTTCCCACTGAGGGAATCACATCCGACCATACCATTATAGTCGTGGATACATCAGGGAGCATGACGGCGAAGGAAGGGAACGAGACGCGGCTGGAACGAGCCGTGTCACAGGCAAAAGCGCTCGTAGAGAAGCTGGGAAGCGGACAGACGATGACCCTCATCGAGGCAGGGCGTGAGCCGAATGTTTTGGTTTCCAAAAGTGCAGACAAAGAGCTGCTCTTGCAGGCCATTAAAAAGCTTGCGCCTTTTTCCGGGACATCCGATCAAATCGCAGCCTTGTCATTGGCAGGAGCCATTGCAGAGAATGAACCAGGCAGTGGAGTGGTTTGGATGGGGGACGGAAGCGGGGAGCGCAAGTGGGATGGAGGATCAGTTCCTGCTTTTTCCGGGAGCTTTCAGTTCATGCAGATGGGAAGCACCCGCGAGAATACTGCAATCGGCGTTTTTGTGACCCAGCCTACGGAAAAAGGGATAGAGGGATTGCTGCGGGTGGACAATCACGGCAGCATGCCTGCAAAAGGAAAAGTTACTGTTTTTGATGAGCAAGATAAGCTGCTGGATACGGATTCTTTTGCGATTGGAGCAGGTAGCTCCCAGACCTTTTCGTTTCAGAAGCTGGCGGTGTCTAGCGTCTATCGTGCAGTCATCGAACCGGAGCAGGACGGACTTTCCCAGGATAATGTCATGTGGAGTGTGCCATTTGCTGCGGGGAAGGGAAAAGCAGTGTTGTATTCGCCAGAAGGGAACCGTTTCTTGCATCAGGTGTTGCAGACCGTTGGCAGCCTGGAGGTGGAAACGGCTCAACAGGCATCGGATGCAGCGGCGACTGCGCGTGACCTGTGGGTTTTTGACGGAGTAGTGCCAGACAAGCTTCCAAAAGGAAACATCCTGTTGATTGCACCGAACAAGAAAACAGAATGGTTGCCCCTTGCTGGAGAAAAAGAACTGGATCAACAGCCAAGACCAGTAACCCCGGATGACCCGCTTCTCAAGCATGTAGATTGGCGGGATGTGCACGTCGCCAAAGGATACGTATTGGACGAGATGCCTGGTATGAAGTCATTGGTACGCGCGGGCGATGTCGATCTGGTCAGAGCCGGGATCATGGACGGTCGACGAATAGTCATTATCGGATTTGATTTGCATGCATCGGACTTTCCGCTTCGTCCTGCTTTCCCGATTTTCATGCAAAATGTCGTCAACTGGCTGTCTCCTGGTCAATCGGCCCCTATCCCCACGGCACATCCGGGAGAGGTCTTGACCATCCCATTTTCACCGGGAGCGACAACACGTACCTTGACGTATCCGAATGGGCACCAGCAGTCTCTAACGGAGGACGCCACGTCCAAGACGATGCAGCTACCGGAGTTGACCGGATTGTATCGCCTTGACGAAGGGATAGATACAGGGACCAAAAGTACGTATTTTACTGTCCAAATGAATGAGGAAGAATCGAATATTACACCAAAGTCTGTGAGTGTTGTCCGGAAGAATGCCCAAGGACAAAAGGAGAGTGAGGAAGCAACAGCGACTGATACAACAGGAGCGCTGGGAATGAAGGAGCTGACCTATTGGTTGGCGGCGTTTGCTCTCTTGGTGTTATTGGTGGAATGGAGGGTGTATCAGCGTGGGTATTAACTTCATACAGCCGCTATTCCTGTTGCTATTGCTTCCCGTTGCGTACGTCATCATCAACTGGTGGGGACGTCAAAAGCAAATGCCCGTCGGCAGAAAGGTGACAATCGCTACCATTCGCTCGATCCTGTTCCTCCTTCTAGTTTTGGCGTTGGCAGGGACCCAGCTGCTGACACCAGTCCAGGCCAAAACGATTGTGTTTGTTGTAGATCGATCGGCTTCCATGAAGGACGATCCGCGGGTTCTCTCCTTTATGCGCGAGGCGATCGGGCAAAAGCAGGCAGAGGATAAGTATGCTGTTATTGCAGTAGGTGCGGAGGCGGCGGTCGATCAACCGTTGACGACACGCCAGGAGGTACAGCCCTTGGGCGTGGATGTCAACCGGAATGCTACCAATTTGGCAGAAGGAATCCGATTGGCGTCTGCCATGATCCCTACCAATGCCAGAGGAAAAGTCGTCTTGCTGACAGATGGTTTGGAAACAAACGGAGATGCGGCACGGCAGACGAGACTGGCGAGGGAGCGTGGAATCGCTGTAGAGGCCGTTTCCTTGCAGCAGCCAAATGGGGATGAGGTCGTTCTGTCTTCGGTACAGGTACCGCAAAGATTGTATGCGGGAGAGGAATACGGCATCACTGTTGATGTGGAAAGTACGATAACGACCGAGGCAACCCTTCGCCTGTATGAAGGCAATCGCGAGGCAGGCCAGCAAACCGTACAGATCGACAAGGGCAAAAACCGTTTCGTTTTTTCGCAAAAAGCGATGCAGCAGGGCTTCCATCGCTATCGCGTGGAAATCGAGCCGCGACAAGATACTGTAGCGGCGAACAATCAAGCTACAGCCTATACGCAGGTAGCCGGGGTACCAGTCGTACTCGTAGCCGAAGGGCATCCGGGTGCCGCCAGCAACCTCATTCAAGCGCTGGAAGCGGGCAATATCAAGGTGGAGTTGCGAGATCTTGCACTGCTACCAAAGGAGCTTGAGGGCTACAAGCAATTTGCCTCCATTGTACTGGCAGATGTGCCCGCTACCAGCATGACTGATGCGGATATGGAACGCATGCGGACCGCTGTACGTGATTTAGGCATTGGATTGATTATGACAGGCGGCAAAGACAGCTTCGGCATGGGTGGCTGGTTCCAGACACCAATCGAAGAGGCATTACCCGTTCACATGGATTTAAAAGGGAAGGAACAGCTCCCTTCGCTCGGCCTCCAACTGGTCATCGACAAGTCAGGAAGTATGAGCGCGGATGCCAGAGGTGCGGATAAGATGGCTCTGGCTAGGGAAGCTGCGATTCGAGCGACAACCATGATGAATGCACAGGACTACATTGGGGTGATCGCCTTTGACGATGCGCCATGGGATGTCGTAGCTCCACAGTCCGTCACGAAGCTGGATGAAATCCAACAGCAGATCAGCAGAATCCAAGCGGATGGCGGGACCGATATTTTCCCTGCCTTAGAGCTGGGCTATGAACGTGTAAAGGCGATGAACACGCAGCGTAAGCACGTTATCTTGCTCACAGATGGGCAGTCTGCGCTCGACGACGATTACGAGGGTCTGTTACAACAAATGACGGCTGAAAATATTACCGTTTCAACTGTGGCGCTGGGTGAAGATTCGGATAGATCGCTGCTGGAGATGATTGCCGAGTTCGGGAAGGGCAGATTTTACTTTGCAAACGATGCCGAATCGATCCCGAAAATCTTCAGTAAAGAAACAGCCTTAGCCAGTCGCACGTTTATTGTGGAGAAGCCCCAAGTACCTGGCTTTACAGGGGTGGGAGCATGGCCTACGCTGAAGCAGTCATTGCCACCGGTGCGTGCGTATATAGCGACGACGCCGAAGCAGACAGCAGAATCATCCTTGATGAGCGCTGACGATGATCCGATTCTCACCCGTTGGCAATACGGTCTGGGGCGTTCTGTCGCCTGGACGAGTGATCTGGAAGGTAAGTGGTCACCGGACTGGGTAGCTTGGGGAGGAAACAGCCGTCTGTGGAACGAAATCACGGCATGGACTTTCCCACAAATTACGGAAGGCACTTGGAAGACGAACACGAGTGTGAATGGTGCAAAAGGCAATGTGACGGTTACGATGCCAGCCGGTGGAAGCCTGCCTCAAGAGATGGAGGCAGTTGTTCTCAATCATGAGATGAAGCGCGAGGTCATCAAGCTTAAGCCGGTTGCGCCAGGCGTCATGGAGGGTGAATTCGAGACGGCTGATCCGGGAACTTACATGATTCAGATCTCACAAAAAAATCAAGGCCGAGTCACGGCGAGCCAAACGACAGGATTGACGGTTTCTTATTCACCCGAATATGGAATGCCTGCCGATGGAGAGAAAGAGCTTCAAGAATGGTTAAGTGCCGGTGGAGGGAATCAGATCACCAAACCGGAAGAGGCTTTTGGCGGCACGCTTCCCGATAAATGGGACACACAGTCGATCAGTGAGTGGTTGCTGATGTTGGCGGCTTTGCTGCTGCCAATCGATATCGCCGTTCGCCGTCTGCAGTTGCCGGATCAGTGGTGGGCAAGGCTTTCTAATCTGTGGAGACAGCGCAAGTCCACGTCTGCCGATGCTGAACAGCAGGCAGTATTGACTCGCCTCGGCGAGAAGCACTCCACGACAAGACGGACACGTGAAGACCGGACAGATGACCAGAAAGTCGTATCTGCTCCCCCTATTCATCCGGTAGGGACGCCTGGAAATCGGGTGAAGCCAGCGGCTGTCAAGAATGAGCAGGCAAAAGAGAAACCGGAGAAGCAAACACAGACGCAGCCTGACGAAACGCTAAACAGATTATTGGCGGCCAAGAACCGGAAAAAGTCTCAGTAACCAGAGAATAAAAGAAAACAGCAGCCTGGCGAAAATCGCTACGGGCTGCTGTTTTCTTATTGGTGCTGCTCTTTATACACCAGCGGGATTGCCATGCCAAAAACGGTCTCACCTTTAGGCAGGCTCTCTTCCATCGATGCACCAGGATTATTCGCGCGGAAAGCAACTTTATAGGTTTCACCCGGCGCTATCTGGAGAGTGTCCGTCCACCATGGACTTCCTGTTACTTTTTTGCCGTCCCGGCTCAAAATGAGCATGTGATGGCCGTGCAGATAAATCGATTGATCCTTGAAGCTGCGGTTGACGAAGGTCAGCTTTATGAGCTCGCCCTCTTCAATTATCATGCGTGTAACAGGAAGCAAGTCGCCATTTACGGTCGACAAATGCTCGAACTGACCGTTATAAAACCCGTACTGCCCATCGATGAGCAGTTGATATTCCCGATCAAAATGGGAAGAGAGATCAAAGGGAAGGGCATTCGGACTGCCGTAGCGTGCAGGGTCAAAGACAGAAAGCTCTGCATCGATGAAGGGCACAGCATCTTCGGACCCATCTGGACTTAGCAGTAGCCCTTTGTCATGCTGGTTTGCAGCAGGAGCAAATAGCACGGGACGATTGGGCATCGTAAACTGAATGTCGTATCGACCGCCTGCCCCCGGCTGCAAGGCTTGATTGGCAATCAAATTCGGTTCGTTTACCTCGGTTCCGTCAATCGCTACTACCTGAAAAGGAGTTCCTTGCAGTAAATAGCTAACAGGAGCATTTTCGGCGTTTATAAATCGAAGACGAACCGTTGTCCCAGGAGCAATCGTTTCGTTTATTCGCGTATGTGAGCCGTTTAACGTCGCGCCTGCCTTTTCGTCCTTGTGATGAATCATGGCGATATCGCGGATAGGGGCTCCCGTAGCTGTAGCTTCCGCTGGCTCGATCACAAGGGCACCGAACAGCCCATTCACTACTTGCCCAGGAATTTGCTGATGAGAATGATACCAATACGTTCCTGATTGTTCTGCGCGAAAACGATAAACAGATTTATCTCCTTTTGCAATGCGATTATCGCTAGCAGGAGTTTGCATACCATGCCAGTGGATGTCTATCCCTTCGGAAATATCCTTGTTCATAAGGGTGATTTCAACGAGCTCACCTTGCTTCATACGCAGCTCAGGTCCGGGATATTGACCATTTAGGGTCCATGCTTCTACGGTTTTGCCTGATGCTTGAAGGATGCTTGTTTTCTGTGCGCTCAGCGAAAACGTTCGATCAGGCTTTCCTTTGTTTGGTTCTGTTGGTTCATTGACACTTCTAAGTATCCCTGTGGACGGCATCGAATGGGCACTTGCCGTTACAGGGAAAACGAAATCGGGGAGAGCGTGATCGTTTTGATTCTGACCTCGCAAAGGTGAATGATCGGAAAGGCGACTCGCTATCATCGCTTGATTTCCCCACATCGTCGCAATAAAAGCAGTCACCAAGAGAAACGCGGCAAAACGGATAAAGCGGAACAGACGACGTGGTTTTACCCAATTTTCCGCAGTGGAGTGGTATTGATGCTTCCACGATTGCCGAATCCAGATCAGGGAGACCCCAGCTAAAAAAACACCCCAAGCGAGAAACAAGATGGACGGCTCCAGCGTAATAGCCGGAAAGAAGACTTGAAGGAAGAGTGCAATTAGACAGCCCAAGACACTTGCTTGGAGCGGAACGAGCAATTCGGGGCAAGATGCGTCTCCTCGCCACTCGGCGTCTAACGTGTCGTCTAGATCCGATATGTTGGCTTTTGCAGGCCTAAAATTCTTCTCGTGTAACAAAATTCGTGTATATTCCGTATCTACTTGTGACTGCCTCGACTCTCTGCCTCCTTTCCCGGCCAACTCCCACAGTCGTGGAAAAGTAGAGAGCAGGCAGCAGAGCAATGGAACAAAAATAAAAGGTAAAAAGCCAAGCAGATTATCCTTTATGTAAAGCCAACCAAAGGATTCAAACAAAACCCACGTCATCACCAAATGCCCCGCAAATACAAAAAGGGCAGACCATGAAAAACATAAAGTAATGCGAGCACTGCTTATGAAAGCCCGTTTCGTTGGACGGAAAACGAGCTGGTTTGCCATCATTGTCGGGAGCAGCATGACGATGAGAAGGACCAGAAACAATCCTTGATGAATCCCGGCAAGCACTTCAAAATCAGCCATGATCAGTTCCTCCTGTTTACCAGTTCGATACTAATGATATAGAGAAACGGTTGAAGACCAAACGTACCGAGGCAGTATTTTCACTCCGCCTTAAGTCGGAGAAGTGCACTTGCTTGGAAAGGAGACTTTTATTCATGTCCTTTGATTTTGTACAAACATAACAACGCGCTCGAGCTCCTCCTGCCTCGTCTGGAATGGACGCGAACAGACTGGTATAAACGAGAGGAGAAGCAGATATGGAGAAAAAGGATTGGATCAAAAGCTTTCAAGAAGAAATCGAAGCACCATTCGCTGGGTGGGATTTTGCCAGATTGACTGCGACGGGCAGGATGCAGGATGCACCACTGGGCTGGAACTACGTAAATATCGTGAAAAACCACATGGACGGTATTTGCTCTATGCTGGATATGGGGACAGGTGGTGGAGAACTGTTTTCTACGCTGGCGCCGTTCCCTTTGGAGACGTATGCAACAGAAGGCTATGAGCCGAATGTAGCCGTGTCAAAAGCCAATCTGGAGCCTTTGGGTGTTCGTGTGTTTGCCGTAGATGGGGAAGAAATATTGCCTTTTGAGGATCAGTCACTCGACTTGATCATCAATCGACACGAAGCTTATTTGGCATCAGAAATGAAGCGCCTGTTGAAACCAGGGGGCACATTTATTACCCAGCAAGTAGGCGGCCAAGACAATCTCGAGTTGAATCGATTACTGGGCGCTCCGATCCCGCAAGACTACTTGCACTGGAATCTTGCCTATGCAGTGAGTGAACTGGAGGAAGCCGGTCTTACGGTTGTGGAGCAAAAAGAGGAAATGAGCTTTTCACGGTTCTACGACATAGGTGCCATTGTTTACTACTTGAAGGCAATCGAATGGCAGATTCGTGACTTTACTGTAGAAAAGTACGCCCATGCCTTGCTCGATCTGCATCAGAAAATCGAAGAGGTGGGTTATATCGATATTCCTACCCATCGATTTCTCATGATTGCCCAACAAAAGTCCTAATTAAATCACTACCGATTGTCGATAAGACTGGTAGGGAGTGTTTAGGAAAAGCACCCTTTTTGGGTGCTTTTTTTATCGAGTGGCACCGTGTGAGAACAGCAATGCTGATCCTTTTACGAAAAGGCAAAACCTCCCGCAACAATGCGTCCGCCCCCTGTGGGTGGTCCACAGTACACATATCGTAACCGGCGAAGGAGAAGTGAAACAGGATGAGTAAGAGCTTGGCAACACGGGTCGTTGCTCTTGTAGCGGTGATCATAGCCGTCATGTTGGCAATCAATATTGTCATGATTTACCAAAATAGCGTAACCACTGTTGAAAAGACACTCTCACGCTCAAGCATCAACACAGCATTGCATATCTCTCAAGGGCTTGATTCTGAATTGGTAGCGAAATTTATCTCTCAACCACAAGAAAGTGATGATTACTGGAAGATCCGCAATAATTTGCTTGATTACACCGAAAAGACAGGTGCCCTTTATGTTTATATTCTTCATGCAGACGGTGAAAAGGTAAAGATTATGGTCGATGGAACGGCGAAAGGAGCAGAGGGAGCATCTACAATCGGTCAAGAGACGACCTCTACCGGCATGGCTGAAATTGCTCCTGCTCTTGAAGGTGGCTCAAATAGCACGCCAATCGTCAAAGACCCTGTGTACGGGGACTACCTAAGTGCATTCGCCCCAATTGAAGATTCATCTGGTCAAGTGATTGCCGTGCTTGGTGTGGATACGGCGGCAGACAAAGTTGAGCTGATTAATGATCAGGTTTTGGATGAAACGATGCCACGCATCATTATCGCGATGATTGTCGTAACCATCATTGCTTTGGCTGCTGTATTCTTCTTGATCAAAAAGATGCTGCGTCCACTGCAAGTTGTACAAGAGGCGTCTATGCGTATCGCTTCTGGTGATCTCACGTCTACAAATATTTCTGTTTCCAACAAAAAAGACGAGATTGGCCGAATTGTCGTTGCTTTTGGTGAGATGACGACTCAGCTTCGTCAAATCATTGGCGGAGTAAAGGAGACAACCGAGCAGATTGACAGCATGGCGAATTCCATTCGGGAAGGGGCCACTTCCGTTCGTGAACAAAACAAAAATATCGTAGTCACCAGCCAGGAGATTGCCCAGGGGAATGAACAGACTGCAACTGCGATGGAGATGACGGTGCAAACTGTTCAAGAATTCCTGAGCGAGCTGTCTGAATTGAATAAGGCGATTGACGAAATGGATACGGTATCCAATCACGTGTCCGATATCGGAGAGAGTAGCTACAAAGTATTGCAAGAGTTTTTGGCAGATGGAACAGAGACGAACAAACAATTTCATGAAGTGCAAAATACAATGGCGATCCTCGAAGAAAAATCGAGCCGAATCAACGACGTGATTGAAACGATTCAGCAAATCGCTGGACAAACCAATCTGTTGGCGTTGAATGCAGCTATCGAGAGTGCGCGTGCTGGTGAAGCGGGCAGAGGCTTCGCTGTGGTAGCGGGGGAAGTTCGGAAGCTGGCTGAACAGACAGGAGCGGCAACACACGTTATCCAGGAGAGCATCAAAGACATTCAAGATCAGGTAAGACAAGCTACGGAAAAGACAAATGCGACGCTGGATCGCTACAACGCGGGTACAGAACGTTTGGATTCCGTCACACAAGGTATTACGGCTCTGTCTGACATGACGCATACCTTGAAGACTTCGCTTGCGAATGTCATGGCAAGCGTAGAGACGATGAAGCAAGGTCAGAACAAGGTGAATGAATCCGTGTTGACGGTTACTGCAATCTCGGAACAAACAGCAGCAGCGACCGAAGAAGTATCTGCTACGATGCATGAGGTCAGTGGAAACGTTGATCAGTTCGTGTCTGAGACCGAGCAGGTGACAGACAGCATTCAGGAGCTACGTAGCAAGGTCGATACGTTCCGACTGTAAACTGATTCCTTTATCTATCAATAAAAAACAGCTCTTCTATTGGCAGAATGGTGCCGAGAAGAGCTGTTTTTTTTGTGGCTGTAGTGGAGGGAAGAAGCGCATTTCCAGTCTACGCTTCGGCCTTGTGGGTTGGGACTGTCCGCTCCGGGCTGAATGGCGGGAGCCGCTTCAAAAGTAGTAGTTTCGATGAGGTATTCGCAGAGTTGAAGCTAAAACCGCTCCCTCCATTCAGTCCTCCGCTTTGTCGGGCTCCAGAGGCGCTTGGACTGGAAATGCGCTTCTTCCACGCAACTTTTGATAAAAAGCATTCTTTATCTATACTAACCCAATGAGCACAAGCACTACACCGTGCAAACCCAACAGAACCATACGCAGCCAGCTAAAAGCCTGTCTCATCTGACCATTCCGAATCGGAAAGATCGCATATCCGTTGCGCATTTGTTGATGGCGCCAGAGACTGCCGATCTGGCTGGCTGTCATGAAGATAAAGAGCAGGCCAGCTATGATTTTTGCATATGGACCGGGCAATATGAGAACGACGAAGCCTGACAGTAGGATGAGTCGGAAGTACATGCCTGCGAAGTCGCCAGAGCGAATAAATTTTTTGGCAAACAATTGACGTCCTGCGGTTGATTGACCGTAAGGCAGCCATTTCGTCAGGGAAATGAGCCACGAGCGTGACTTCACCTGGTGTTGCATGGCAGGGACATCCCTGAAGTTGTTCACGAACTGATAAAAGCGGTGGCGCAGGCCGCTCTCGATTGCCAGCAGGCGATACCATTGTATGGAATGATTTTTCTTATAGGTCAACATTCGCGAATGGAGCCAGATCAAGAGCGCTACGCAGATCAGAACGCCAAATGGGATAGGACCCAAGCGTAAGAATTGCCCTTCACTCAATACCCAAGCGAGAAGGAGGTACGAAAAGACAAATCTAGCGAGCGTATATAATCCGATCTTCTTCTGATCCGGCAATCGCAACAGTACCCAACTGCTGTAAACATTCCACCCCTTCAAGAGCAGGGGAATGCCCCAATAAACCCACAGCTGCACGCCTTGTGCGCCTACGACCCCTGTATACATAGGCATCAGCAGAAGCAGGACGATAAACACCACCATGCTCTGAATGGCAAAATTGTAGACGAGCGCCTTCCGAAAATAGCGATCCAGTCTTACTTCGTGCGGAGTCAAAAAAAGCAAATCCGCTTCCAGCAAAAACGTGCGCAGGGGGCTTCTCACGACGACGATTGCAATCACGAGAGCCATGGCATAAGGCAAAGGGAACCAGGGTGGGATCATCGCGATGATGCTGCGGTAGTAGAAAGCGAGCAAGCCCATCAAAAAGATCGCGACGAACATCAAACCGCCATTGGCCATGTACTGGGCATACCGAATGAATTCTACTGAAAAGGCATGGAACCGTTTGCGAAATAATTGATCTACGTCTATTTTCACTTTCCGTCATCCTCTACGATATGCAAGTATATGTCGTCCAAGGAGCTATCTGGGAGCCCTGTAATACTCCGAAGCTCCTCTAGCGTTCCTTGGGCTCTAATCTCGCCTTTGTGCAAGATGATGAATCGGTCGCAATGCTTCTCGGCGGTCGCCAAAATATGTGTGGACATCAGAATGCCAGCCCCTTGCTCCTTGCAACGGTTCAACCACGTGAGCAGGGAACGAATCCCCAGAGGGTCCAGCCCCAGGATCGGTTCATCCACGATGTACAGAGGCGGTTGTACGAGCAACGCCATCATGATCATGAGCTTTTGTCGCATACCTTTGGAAAACTGCTGGGGAAAGCGGTCCTTCATTTCTTCCATGCGGAATTCTTTTAAGAGAGGACGTGCTCGTTCATAAAAAACTTCCTGGTCCAGCCCATGGCTCATGGCCATTAACTCGATATGCTCCCACAGCGTAAGCTCTTCGTAATAAATGGGAGACTCGGGGATATACCCGTAAGACAAACGATAGTTTTCGGGGTCTGATTGAAAGGTCTTCCCCGCAATGCTGATTTCGCCTGCAATTGGTTCCATGAGTCCTAAAATATGCTTGATTGTCGTGCTTTTGCCTGCGCCATTCAGCCCGATTAACGCAACAATTTCTTTTTCGCGTATGTGAAAGGAGACGTCTTTAATTACAGCGTGGTTGTAAGAGTACCCACCCGTTACCCCTTTTACCTCCAACAAGGTTGTCATGGTATCCTCCTTTTTGAATAAATGGTCATGACCGTTTATTTGCGAGAAAAGCTAGATAGTCTACCATCTATTTTAGCTGAATTCAGGATTTGGAAATACATTTGTTTACCGCCTTTTTTTACACGAGACTGAACAAAAGGGATAACCATACAAGCAAGGCTCCTCCTTGCAACATAAACAAGTAGTATAAAGGACGGACGGGGGAGGTGGAATCTATGACAGCGGGACCATATGAAAATCAGAAAGATATAGATCAGCATATACAACGCATCTATTTGAAATTAGACAAATTCGAAGAACGAATCGATCAGCTTGAAGGACAAATGATTGTAGTCACGAAATGGTTGGAACGAATTGAACATCGATTGGGACGCATGGAGGATGTGCGTTATGATGTACTGCAAGTTTTGAACAAGCTGCAGACTGAGTTTGAAATGAAGGTAGAGAAAACGGAAAAAGACAAAGATATCATCTTGCAATTACTGAATAACGATAACCGGGACAAGGAAGCACTCGCTCAGTTCATGGAAATAGAAAAAGACAGGAAGCAAGAACGCTTTTTACAGGTTTGGGCAGTTTTAGGTCCTGTCATCGCCTCCGTTCTCTCCTCTTTTTTCACCCGATTTTTTATGTAGCGCATAATATGTTTAAAATGTGGAAAAGTTGTGTAATACGCTTTCCATTTTTCTACCGTAACTTCTTTCTATACTTGGAGGGCAGATTATAGAAAGAGAGGATATCCAAGTGAAGAAGTTTGATATTTCCATGCTTTCGGTTGCCATATTATTAACGGGGTTAGCTGTTTTAGGGTTTTATCAATCATGGGCAAAAGGCAATGACCCTGTATTGGTAACCGCCGGCGATACCTCCATTACACAAAATCAGCTTTACAGTGAAATGAAGAAAATGTATGGAAAACCAATGATACATGAACTTGTTGCGGAAGCGTTAATCAAGCAGGAAGCCAAGGCGCAAAACGCCGCGGTAACGCAAGAAGATATGGATAAAGAGATTGATTCGATGAAACAACAGGTAGGTTCACCTGAGGCATTCCAAAACTACTTAAAAAGCATGGGAATGACCGAAGCCCAGCTGCGGGATAAGCTGAGCGTGCTCATGACACGGGATAAATTGCTGGATAAAGCATTCCCGGTCACCGAGGAGCAAGTCAAAACCTATTACGATACAAATAAAGAACAGCTGGGGTCACCGGCACCTGAGTTTGATAAAGTAAAAGATCAGATCAAGATGATGCTGACTGACCAAAATCGCAGTCAGAACTACGGTACCTGGTTAAATACGATTCAGGAAAAACACAAAGTAGAATGGTTAGACCCTTCCTTTGACGATGCAGAAGTGCCAGGTGATGCACAAATACCTGCTCCATAGTGTAGAACATATATAGAAAGACCTTGTCCTCTTAAAATGAGTACGAGGTCTTTTTTCTGTGAAAATGGTCATGACGGTTTTGTTTAGTATTGGGAGCAAACGGAGAAACTGTGTTCATAATTGCCGATGTGAGGAGCAATCCGAATGGCTCAGATAGGTTGCAGCTTAGACGACAACGTTCACCATGTAAAAGAATCGCTCGGATATAGCGATGACATTGTGATTCGAGAGGTAGTCATAAATAGCCTAGAACCTGTTCGCGCAGCTGTCCTTTATGCGGATGGCATGGTTGATTCGTACCTGGTACAAGCCGTATTAATTGATAGTCTTCTATACAAGGCGCGTTTGAAGGACTGGGAAAGGATACACGAGGCCGAGTTCATCCCCTTTTTAAAAGAGTCGGTCCTGACCGTAGGGGATATGGGAGATTTATTTGATTTTCCCACATTGTTTACTGCATTACTGTCTGGCTGTGTCATCATTCTCGTGGATGGCTCCTCGCAAGGGATTCACGTCGGTTTGCAGGAGTGGAAGGACAGAGGAGTCACTGAGCCATCATCGCAAACAGTCATTCGTGGACCCCGGGAAAGCTTCACAGAGACCCTTCGCACGAATATTACGATGCTGCGGAGACGTATTTCCAGTGAAAAGCTGTGGATTGAAATCAACAGAATCGGCGAGGAAACCAAGACAGAAGTCGCAGTTGTGTATATGAAAGGGATTGTAGAGGAGGGTGTTGTAGAAGAAGTACGCAATAGACTGGATCGAATATGCATCGATGGCATCATGGAAAGCGGAATGATTGAGGAGCTGATCCAGGACGAAGCCTACACACCATTCCCCACCATCGCTAACTCGGAGCGCCCGGATGTGGTGGCTGCGAATCTATTAGAGGGACGCGTAGCGATTCTTGTAGATGGGACTCCCTTTGTTTTGACAGTGCCCTCTCTCTTTGTGGAGTTTTTCCACTCAGCGGAAGACTATTATCAACGCTTTGATTTTAGTACGTTGATTCGCCTGCTGCGATTCGCCTGTTTTCTAATAGCGTTGCTTGCTCCCTCCCTCTATATCGCCATTACGACCTTCCACCAAGAGATGCTCCCGACGCAGCTGCTGATCAGCTTGGCGGCACAACGGGAAGGAGTGCCATTTCCAGCCTTTATCGAGGCGATTATGATGGAAGTGGCTTTTGAGATATTGCGAGAGGCTGGAATCCGTATGCCGCGCGCAGTAGGTCAAGCCATTTCCATCGTGGGAACACTGGTTATAGGACAAGCAGCGGTGGAAGCGGGAATTGTTTCGGCAGCAATGGTCATTGTGGTTTCGATTACCGCAATATCCAGTTTTATTTTCCCAGCGAGCAACATGTCGATTACCGTGAGGATTCTTCGTTTCCCCCTGATGGTTCTGGCTGCTTCCTTTGGCATATACGGGATCATTGTAGGGATGCTTGCGCTAGTACTGCATCTATGCAGTCTTCGCTCGTTTGGCGTACCGTATATGGAATCGTTTGCTCCGTTTTCCTTGAAAGAGCAAAAAGACACGATCCTTCGCTTGCCTCGCTGGGCCTTGGATAAACGACCTGAATCGATTACCAAAAACAATTTGCGCCGCCAATCAAAAGGGATAAAGCCATTACCACCCCAAAAGTAAGAGGCTTTTCACAGCATGTAAAGGAGTGGGCACCAGTGAAAGGGATAAAAGTTCTTCTCTGCATCGTGCTCGTCATCATCCTAGCTGGTTGTTGGGATCGCAAAGAGCTGAACGATTTGGCGATTGGTGTCGGGATCGGTATTGATAAAGTGCAAGGGGGCTATCAAGTTTCCGTTCAAGTTGTAGACCCGGCAGAGGTCGCAGCCAACAAAGGGAAGCCTGGACGTTCGCCCGTTACGCTCTTTACCATGAACGCTCCGACCATCTTTGAGGCTGTGCGTAAAATGACTACGGTATCTCCGCGTAAAATATACATGGCGCACACAAGGATGCTCATATTTGGCGAGGAAGTGGCCAGGGAAGGGATCTCTCCAATCACTGATTTTGTCTCACGCGACCATGAGTTTCGAACTGATTTTTATATCGCCGTAGCTAGAGGAACAACGGCCCGCAATATCTTGAAAGTGATCACACCGCTTGAACAAATTCCTTCCACAGAAATGTTTGCTTCTTTGGAGACATCTTCCAAAGTATGGGCGCCTACCGCAGCAGTTACGATGGATCAATTGATTACCGACTTTACCAGCAAGGGAAAGCAAGCAGTATTGACAGGTATCCGCACGGCTGGGCCAGGAACTGAGGGAGACGAACGAAAAAATGTCGAAGAAATAGATACACCTGTCCTACTTCAATACACGACATTGGCTTCGTTCCGGGGGGATAGGCTGATCACCTGGCTGAGTGAAGCGGACAGCAAAGCGTATAGTTACATTACAGGCAAAGTAAAAAGCACGGTTGGAAGTATGCCTTGCAAGGGGGGAGGACGCTTGACGATGGAAGTCATGAACGCCGACGCCAAAATTGAGGCCACTATGAATAATGGCACCCCTGAAGTCATCGTTCGCATCGATTTGGAAAATGATATTGGGGAAGTGCAATGCAAACTCGATCTGACTGATATGGATACGATCAAGGAGCTGGAAAAAGAGTCGGAAAAATCAATGGAAGCATTGGCGACAAAAGCAATTGCCAATGCCAAGAAAAATGGCGTAGACATCTATGGATTCGGCGAAGCGATCCACCGAAAATACCCGAAAGTATGGAAGAAGATAGGGAGCAATTGGGAAAAGGAATTTACCAAGCTGCCTGTACATGTCATAGCGGATGTGAAAATCAGACGTTTAGGAACCATCAATAATGCGGTTGAAGAAAAGTGAATGTGTAACAGGATCAGGGGGAGTTTGTATGTCAACGTTTGCTGTCATCGTTATATCCATAATCGTTTGTGCATACGAGCTGCCCCGATTGATTCGGAAGCGGCAGCGCAAAGAGGTCGCTGTCTTTCTCGGGTTGCTTGTCATCAGTGTGGGCTTGTACGCAGGAGCCGAAAAAGGGGTTGTCCCCAATCCTGTTTATTGGATGGAAATGGTTTACAAGCCGGTATACGACGGCGTCATGACATGGCTGAAGTAAACGAGGGGCATACTGAGTACACCCCCAGTAAAGGAGAGTAAATAGACGTGGACGGTCTTTTGATGAAGCTGCTCGTTAGTCCGGTGCTGGTCGTTTTGGCAGATGCTCTCTTCCCAGAAGTGAATTTCGCAAATCTATATCAGTCTGTCGGAGTCGGATTTGTCTTGGCAGTCGCCGGATATTTTTTGGATAGGGCGATTCTTACATCCGGGAGTCTTTGGCTGACAACCATGTTTGACTTGATTATCGGCTTTTTGATCGTTTATGGAAGCATTGTGTTTTTGCCGACGGCTCAAATCGCTGCAATCGGGGCAGGTTTTGTTGCGATATTTTTTGGCGTAGCTGAATATATCCAACATGTTTGGCTGATACGCACAGGACGGACGGAAAGTGTATAGTGTTCAACGTGAAAACACACTCCTTAGGGGGTGTGTTTTTTATGTAAAAAACGTCACGATCGCTTTGTGATGATTCGCTCGATCCATGCCCACGGAAGCCAATTTTTTGCGGCGATTGTGAGTGCCACGCCTCGGCCAACCGGGTAGCGGAATCGCGGCTTGGGAGTGGTAGCTGCATGGACAATCGTCGAGATGACTGCGTCGGGTGCAGGTGCCTTTTCTATGATCGCTTCTATGTGACGCATCAGTTGCTTCATTTGGGATGCGTAAGGAGAGGTTTCATCAAGCTGTTGTTCTTGCATTCCTTTCTCCCAGATTGCTGTACGAAAGGAGCCAGGCTCAACAAGGACAACTTTGACCTGAAAGGGTAGCATTTCAAGGCGAAGCGATTCACTGAAGCCTTCGACTGCATGCTTAGACGCAGCATATGGCGAGAGACCGGGGAAACCAAATCGTCCACTGATGCTACTTACGTTAATAATTCGTCCAGATTGTTGCTGCCGCATATAAGGCAAGACTGCTCGAGTGACATCGATCAGTCCGAACACATTGACATCAAACTGCTCTCGCCATTCCTCAGAAGAGACTTCCTCAGCAAAGCCGCCTAACGCGTAGCCAGCATTGTTCAGCAAAAGATCGATACGTCCATGCCGTGCCATGATAGAGGCAATCGCTTCATGAATTTGTTCCGGCTGCGTAACATCAAGGGAAATGACTTCCAGATGTTCAGGATCTATTTGCAAGCTTGCAAATTTGTCAAGGGGGTCTCTTTTTGCTAGATCACGCATAGAAGCAATTACCTGAAAACCAGCCTTGACTAAAGCGACTGATGCGTGCTTACCAAAGCCACTTGAGGTACCAGTGACTAGTGCAATTGGTCTTTTTTTCATAGAATTCTCCTATAATATGGGTTCTTAGGTAATCATTAACTTGAAAGTTCACAAATTTGTTCATAAATTTGTTAACAAAATCATAACAAATAGACTTTGTATTAAGGAAAATTTATGTATACTTAAATGGTTACCACGCTTGGGGATAAGTGTGCAATACTGCCCCTTACTTTCCTGTTTGTTTTTGGAACGGCTGCTAATACTTTTCCGGTTTGGGTATTATAAATGTGGAAAGTATTGAAGGCGATTTCTTAATGGCAAATAGAAGAGTACGAGAACTTCTAGTTGTAGGCGTGGCTAGAACGTTACCAACACGAAGAAAGAGGGGTTCATTGGTATGAAGGGTTGGCAACAGTATTGGCGTCAGCTTTCCTTGTTTGGTTTGCTAGCGCTAGTGTTAACCGGGTGTGGCAAAGATGAGCTCTCAGCGCTCAAGCCCTCTGGTCCGGTAGCTGCGATGCAGTTTGACTTGATGAAGCTGTCCTCCGCTATCATGATCGGCGTCTTCATTGTCGTTATGCTGATCTTTACGTACGTCCTTATCCGTTATCGTAAGCGTCCCGGACAGCAAGGTATTCCTAAGCAGGTCGAAGGAAATCATGCACTTGAAATTCTTTGGACGGTAATTCCTTTCTTGCTCCTTATCATCATGGCGATTCCAACCGTTACTACCGGTTTCGCTCTGCACAAGGAGTATCCAAAAGAGGAAGCAGTTCAAGTAAAGGTTACGGCTCACCAATTCTGGTGGGAATTCGAGTATCCTGATCTTGGCGTAGCAACTGCACAAGACTTAGTATTGCCAGTTGGCAAAAAGGTTCAATTCGTATTATCAGCGTCTGATGTTAAGCACGCATTCTGGATTCCTGCATTGGGCGGTAAAATCGATACGAACCCAGGGCAAGAAAACAAATTGTGGCTGCAAGCAGACAAAACAGGCATTTACTACGGTAAATGTGCGGAGCTCTGTGGAGCGTCCCATGCCTTGATGGACTTCAAGGTAGAAGTAAAGGAACAAGCAGATTTTGACACTTGGGTAGCTAACATGAAGGGCGTTCAGGCAAAAGAACCTGTAACGGCAACTTCTCCACTGGCTGCAGAAGGTCAACAAATCTTCGATAAGAGCTGTTTGGGATGTCACGCTGTGGCAGGTAAAGGCGGTAAGATGGGTCCAAACCTGACTAACTTTGCAGATCGCGAACGTGTAGCAGGTATCAAAGCACATACGCCTGAAAACATTGCAGAGTGGCTGAAAGACCCGCAAAAAATGAAGCCGGGCAACAAAATGCCTAACCTCAATCTCGAAGAAAACCAAGTGAAAGCGCTTGTAGAGTACATGGAGACATTGAGCGTAAGCGAGAAAAAGTAAAGTAAAGTAAAACCTCATAAAACTTGTTGCATTGACAATCGTCATAGGCAGTGACGCTTAAAAAGGAGGTAAACCCGTGTCTGCACATGCTTCTCATGCACCAAATCGCTCGGGGCTGTGGGATTATCTTACGACAGTGGACCATAAGAAAATTGCGATCCTGTATTTAATTGCTGGTGGAATTTTCTTCTTGGCCGGTGGTTTGGAAGCCCTGCTGATTCGTTTGCAGTTGATGTACCCAGAGCTACAACTGATTGGTGCCAAGACGTTTAACGAATTAATTACGATGCACGGCACCACGATGATTTTCTTGGCGGTTATGCCGATCATTTTTGCTTTGATGAACGCGATTGTTCCACTTCAAATTGGTGCACGCGACGTAGCATTCCCGTTTGTTAACGCACTCGGATTCTGGCTATTCTTCTTCGGGGGAGTGCTACTGAACACAAGCTGGTTCTTGGGTGGCGCACCTGATGCAGGTTGGACTTCGTATACAACCTTGGCTTTAAATCAATACAGTGGAAGCGGCGTAGACTTCTACGTACTCGGTTTGCAAATTGCCGGTCTCGGAACGCTGATTGGTGGTATTAACTTCCTGGTTACCATCATCAACATGCGTGCTCCAGGTATGACATTCATGCGTATGCCAATGTTCACCTGGTCGTCCTTTATTACATCCGGTTTGATCCTCTTCGCATTCCCCGCGATTACGGTTGGTCTGGTTCTGCTGATGTTTGACCGTTTGTTCGGCGGAAACTTCTTCAATCCTGACGCGGGTGGTAACGTTGTCATTTGGGAGCACTTGTTCTGGATCTTCGGTCACCCCGAAGTATACATTTTGATTCTCCCAGCATTCGGTATCATTTCTGAAGTGGTTTCTACCTTCTCAAGAAAGCGTCTGTTCGGTTACAGCTCCATGGTATTTGCAACTGCGCTGATCGGTTTCTTGGGCTTCATGGTGTGGGCTCACCACATGTTCACAACAGGTCTCGGTGCTATCGCCAACACGCTGTTTGGACTTGCAACCATGTTGATTGCGGTTCCTACAGGTATCAAAATCTTTAACTGGCTGTTGACAATGTGGGGCGGTCAAATCCGCTTCCCTACCGCAAACCTGTTTGCAGTAGGCTTCATCCCAACCTTTACAATCGGTGGTATGACAGGGGTTATGCTTGCGGTTCCGCCAGCAGACTACCAATACCATGACAGTTATTTCGTAGTTGCTCACTTCCACTACGTTATCGTAGGGGGTCTCGTATTCGGTCTCTTCTCAGGTCTTTACTACTGGTGGCCGAAAATGTTCGGTAAAATGCTGAACGAAACAATCGGTAAATGGAACTTCTGGACGTTCTTCATTGGTTTCCATCTTACCTTCTTCCCGCAACACTTCCTGGGTCTGATGGGGATGCCGCGCCGCGTCTTTACATACCTCAAAGATCAGAACCTGGATATGGGGAACTTTATCAGTACGATTGGTGCATTTGGAATGACGATCGGTACCATCCTATTCTTGATCAACGTAGTCGTTGCAGCGAAAAGCTCCAAGCGAGCTCCAGCAGATCCATGGGATGGACGTTCATTGGAGTGGGCAATTCCTTCGCCGCCGCCAGAATACAACTTTGTTCAAACCCCTCTCGTTCGCGGTTTGGATGCATTGTGGGTGGAGAAAATGGCTGGTAACAAAGGCATGACGCCTGCGGAACCTATTGGCGATATTCACATGCCATCACCATCGTTCTTGCCATTCCTGATGTCTCTCGGTTTGTTCGTGGCAGGCTATGGCTTTATCTACCACAACTACGTGGTAGTCGCCATTGGAATACTCCTTACACTGGGTTGCATGTTTACCCGTTCTGTGAAAGACGATCCAGGTTATCACATTCACGAGGATGAACTTGAAGAGAAAGGGGTTAAGGCTTAATGGCTACCAATCATCATGCAGTATTGCCTGACGAACCGGAAAAAGCCACCCTTGAAGGCAAGAATAAGGTTCTTGGCTTCTGGCTCTTCCTCGGTGGAGAGACAGTTCTCTTCGGTTCCTTGTTTGCAACATTTATCGCTCTTCGTGATCAGGCAAATGGTGGACCAACGTCCCAAGCGTTGTTTGACATGAATCTCGTTGCTGTGGCAACACTTCTCTTGCTCACCAGCTCGATGACAAGTGTTATGGCTACGCTGGCTCTGCACAAGAAAGACCTGAAGAAGATTCAGCTATGGCTGACAATCACCGTATTGCTCGGTCTTGGATTCCTTGCTTTGGAGATTTACGAGTTCGTGCACTATGTGCATGAAGGACTGAAAATGTCAACGAGTGCATTTTCATCTGCCTTCTACACATTGGTTGGATTCCACGGTGCTCACGTAGCGTTCGGGATTAGCTGGATCATCCTTTTGCAAGTTTCTGCGACGAAAAAGGGTCTGACGGTAGTAACTGCACCAAAGTTCTATCTGGCATGTCTGTACTGGCACTTTATCGACGTAGTATGGGTATTCATCTTCACCGTGGTATATCTCATGGGTATGATCGGTGGAAAGGTGGGATAATCTATGGGAGCACATGCTCATAATGAAGAGGTACGCAAGCCGAAAGTCAAACACGATGGTCCGAAAAGACATCTCGTTGCTTTCATCGGATCTCTCGTATTGACTGCACTGGCATTTATTGCAGTGGCGTATGAAGCGATTCCAGTAGGTTTTACCGTACCATTCATCGTAGCACTGGCCTTTGTTCAAGCGTTCTTCCAGCTGTATGTCTGGATGCACATGGATCAAAAAGGTCATGAGTTTGCACGGATCAGTATTTTCGCAGGATTGTTCGTAATCCTGTTAGCGATTTTCGTCTTTATTTTCTGGGTGTGGATCTAGAAAGTGGAGCGATGCGGGAGGACAGACATTGGTCTGTCCTCTTTTTTTGCGTTTTGGTTTTATGAGTGGCTGTGGGGGAGGGGAAGAAGCGAATTTCCAGTCTACGTTTCGGCCTACGCCCCTCAAGGAAAGATTGACTGTCCGCTCCGGAGGCCTTGGACTGGAAATCCGCTTCTTCCCACGCTGCTTCACTGAAATCCACCAACAAATGTTTTAAAAAAAATCGAATGCAGCCGCAGATGTTAGAAAGCCCTGTCACATGTTTGGAAGGAGACCGCCCGAACGAAGAGAGGATACAGGCGACTGGAAAACATGTGGCAGGGCTTCCCCCGACCACAAAAGATGGAATTGATGGAATTCACCCCATCAAAGCATATTCTGTCAGCCTTTTCCCAGTCATAAACATGAAGAGAAGAGCGAGATGAATCAGACGTAGTTTTCTTACTTTTTGAAAAATACTTGCACCTGTCACAAAGGCTTTATATAATAAAAATATTAACATGCGTTAAAATAACGTTATACAAATTAGTCGTCACACATTGTAACGATAATCTAAGGAAAGCAGGGATCATGATGGTGAAATTGGTAGCAATTTATCGCAAGCCCGAAGATATCGATGCTTTTGACAAGCATTATTTCGAGGTACATGGCCCATTGGCAGAAAAAATGCCTGGCTTGATCAAAATGGAAGTAAGCAAAATCTACGGAACGCCAATGGGAGAATCCGACCTGCATCTGATGGCAGAAATGTACTTTGAATCGAAAGGAGCATTGATGGAAGCGTTGTCATCCCCAGAAGGTCGCGCAGCAGGAAAAGACCTCCGTGGCTTCGCTGGGCCAATTGTGTCCATGCATTTCGCAGAAGTAGTTTAATCATGTCCACGCAAAGATTGATAGACGAACAAGCGCTCCATCAGAAACATTACGCAGAGATTTGCGAGAAGCTAAAGCAAGATCCATTTGCACAATTTTTGGGTATCAAGCTGATTGAGCTGGGAGAAGGAACGGCGACTGCGGAAGTCACAGTTGCCGAGCATATGCTGAATGCGCACGGCACCGCTCATGGCGCAATCATCTTCTCCCTGGCAGACTTTGTTTTTGCAGCGGCCTGTAACTCCTATGGCAAAACGTCTGTAGCACTGTCGATGAACATCGGATTTTTGGCTGCTGCCATGAAAGGGAATCGCTTGGTGGCAATCGCGACCGAAGAGAAGAAAAACAATCGCACAGCCTGGTATCGCATCCGTGTAGAAACGGAGCATGGCTTGGTAGCGACACTGGATGCACTGGCTTACCGGAAAAGTGATTACTTCGTTGAAATCGACGAAAACGAATAACTGACTGCGAAAATAAAACGGAGAAAGGATGCCGAATGCCACGTGCTTAGGCTCCTTTCACTGTTTCAAGACGATACGAGAAAGGGGGCAAAGATGTCAGTGGAGATCCGCAATCGATTCAACCACTACCTGGGCATAGAAGTCGTGCACCGAGATGAACAGGGCTGTAAGGTAGCACTGAAAATTCGCCCCGAGCTGTTTAATAGCATCGAAGGTGTCGTACACGGAGGCGTTACGGCGACTTTGGCCGATGTGGCAATGGGGCATGGGGCAGCACCTCATGTGGATGGTGTACAGCAATGTGTGACGGTGGAGAGCAAGATTCAATACCTGCACCCTGCTCGCGGTGAGGTACTCGAGGCAAAATCCCACGTATTGAAACAAGGAAAAAGCTTGATCGTGATGGAAGCACGCGTGACTTGTGATGGTAAGCTCGTGGCTTTTGCCACCGGCACGTATGCGCGGGTCAACCCGGCTGCACAAGGAGGACGTTGAAAATGGAAGAGAGCGTTCGCTTTGAACGTGAAGGACATATAGGACTGATCACGCTGAATCGTCCAGAAGAACTGAATGCGCTGAACTACGATACATTGGAGCGCTTGGGAAACTTGATCGAACAGGTGCGTCTGGATGCAAAAGAGATTCGCGTCGTGATCGTGAAGGCAGAAGGGAGAGCATTTAGCGCAGGGGCAGATTTGAAGGAGCGCCGTACATTGTCGGAACAGCAGGTACGCCGCAATGTACGCAAAATCCGCGATGTATTTACTGCGTTGGAGAGGCTTCAGCAGCCGACCATTGCCATGATCAACGGATTTGCTTTTGGCGGAGGCTTTGAGCTGGCGCTGGCTTGTGATTTCCGCTATGCAGTCGCTGATGCCAAAATGGGTCTGACAGAGGTGAGCCTGGGCATCATTCCTGGTGCGGGTGGTACACAGCGGTTGTCTCGCTTGATCGGACCTTCCAAGGCAAAGGAGCTGATCCTGACTGCCAGGCGCATCCAAGCGCAGGAAGCGCATCAAATCGGTTTTGTAAATGCTGTTGCAAAAGATACAGAGGAGCTACGTGAGCTGGCAATGGGGCTGGCGAACGAGATTTTGGCGAATGCTCCGCTGGCGGTTTATCAGGCAAAGTCAGCCATTGATCGCGGAAGCAGTGTCGATTTGCAGACAGGACTAGATATCGAAACAATGTGCTATGAAGTGATTATTCCCACGACAGATCGTCTGGAAGCATTGGAAGCCTTTCGCGAAAAGCGAAAACCAGTTTTTAAGGGCGAGTAACATTTTCAATTAAGTACTCCTACCGAGTCATAACGCAAGGGAATGAGGGAAGCGACATGATCTTTAATACAGAAATGGAAACGCTACCAAGAGAGAAAATGACGGAACTGCAACTGGCACGCTTGAAAGAAACGGTCAAACGCGTATATGAGCGAGTCCCTTTCCACACAAATGCATTCAATGAGGCTGGTGTGAAACCAGAAGATATCCAATCGATCGAAGACATTCAGAAGCTTCCATTTATGAAAAAGACAGATTTGCGAGAAAATTATCCATTCAATCTGTTTGCAGTAGAAATGAAGGAAGTAGCACGTATTCACGGTTCATCCGGGACAAAAGGAAAACCGACTGTTGTCGGCTACACCAAAAAAGACCTGGAGAATTGGGCGGAGATCGTGGCGCGCGCCATCTGCTGTGCGGGCGGAGAGCCGGGAGACATTTTCCACAACGCGTATGGCTACGGCCTTTTTACAGGCGGTTTGGGTCTGCACAATGGTATCGAGCACATGGGCGCAGTAGCAGTACCAGTATCAGGTGGTAATACCTCTCGTCAAATTACGTTGATCGAGGACTTCAAGCCGCGTGGCATTGCAGCGACACCATCCTATGTCCTCAACATTGTGGAAGAGATGAAAAAGCAAGGAATCGATCCACGCGAGACGAGTGTCAAATACGGAATTTTTGGTGCAGAGCCGTGGTCGGAAGAAATGCGCGTACAGCTGGAGCATGAGCTCGACATTAAAGCGGTGGATATTTACGGGCTGAGCGAAGTGATGGGGCCAGGTGTTTCCATTGAATGTCATGACGTACAAGATGGCCTGCATATCGCAGAAGACCATTTCTACGCAGAAATTATCGATCCGAATACCGGAGAAGTGCTCCCATACGGACAAGAGGGCGAGCTCGTATTCACGTCGCTGACGAAAGAAGCATTCCCGGTTGTGCGTTACCGTACGGGTGATATCGCTTCCCTCAACCCTGAGCCCTGTAAGTGCGGACGGACAACCATGCGGATGTCGCGCATCAAGGGGCGCGTAGATGACATGCTCATTATTCGCGGAGTTAATGTGTTCCCGACAGAGATCGAATCCGTCCTGCTTACGTTCAACCAATTGGCTCCACACTACCAGGTCGTCATTGAACGCGACGGTGCCCTTGATCGTTTTGAGGTGCATTGTGAGCTGACACCAGCATATGCAAATCAGATCAGTGGAAATGACAGCTCTGCTCTCTCCCCATTGGTGAAAGAAATTTGCCATCACATTAAAAATACGTTGGGTGTGTCTGTGGTGCTGCGGGTGCAACCACCAAATTCCTTGACGCGAAGTGAAGGAAAAGCGATTCGTGTCGTAGATAACCGGAACAAATCACAGGCAGCTATCTAAAACAACTCCTGTAAAAAAGGGTGTGACAGTTCATGGCCTATGAATATATTAGCGTAGCCAGTGAAGATGGTGTCGGTATCATTACACTGAATCGACCGAAGATTCTAAACGCACTGAATTTGCAGCTCGTCAACGAATTGGTTGACCAACTGGAGCAAATGGACCGTGACCCGGATATTCGGGTGATCATCTTAACTGGCAACGCGAGGGCGTTCGCAGCGGGTGCCGACATTAATGAAATGGCGGAAGCATCAGCTATCGACATCATGAAGCGTAATCAGTTTGCGGTTTGGGATCGCATCTCACTCATCTCCAAACCGATCATTGGTGCCGTCAGCGGCTTTGTGCTCGGTGGTGGCTGTGAATTAATGATGAACTGCGATATTGTAATCGCTTCGGAGACAGCCGTCATTGGGCAACCGGAAATCAAGCTGGGAGTCATGCCTGGGGCTGGTGGTACACAGCGTCTGACGCGTGTGGTAGGTGAGCGAAAAGCACTGGAGATGCTGCTCACGGGTGAACCGATTTCGGCCAAAGAAGCGTTGAAATACGGATTGGTCAATCGGGTAGTGCCAGTGGAGGCGTACTATCAGGAAGCGCTCAAGCTGGCGAAGCAAATCGCCCAGCAGCCGCCACTCGCGGTACAGGTAATCAAAAAAGCCGTGTACAAAGCTGGTGATCTCCCCCTTCAAGAGGGAATGGATTACGAGCGAAACAGCTTTTATCTTCTTTTGGCAAGCGAAGATCGGAAAGAAGGCATGCAAGCTTTTCTGGAGAAGCGCAAACCCCGTTTTACGGGAAATTAGGAGGCGGCCATGTACGAAACGATTCTTTATGAAGTGTCAGAAGGCGTAGCAGTGTTGACCTTGAACCGTCCGGACAAATTCAATGCGTTTACAGCCGTCATGAACAAGGAAATCACGGATGCGTTGAAGCAAGCTCAAAAGGATGCGGATGTGCGTTGCATCGTTCTTACTGGAGCCGGGCGAGCTTTCAATGCGGGTCAGGATCTCAGTGACGTTTCTGGAGGAGGAGATGTGGATTACGGTGGTTTCTTGCGGGATCGTTACAATCCAATGATCCTCCAGTTTCAGAAAACAGAGAAGCCGATTATCGCAGCGGTAAACGGTGTAGCAGCAGGTGCAGGTATGAGTGTTGCGCTGGCGTGCGATATTCGCCTGGCATCGGAAAAGGCATCCTTCGTCAATGCTTTTGTCAACATCGGGCTCGTTCCTGATTCAGGAGGCTGCTACTTCTTGCCGCGCATCGTCGGGATCGGCAAGGCGTTGGAGCTGGCGATGACGGGAGAAAAGGTATCCGCTGAGGAAGCACTGCGAATCGGACTGGTCAATCAGGTGTATCCTGCGGAGAGCTTCATGGAGGATGCGTTGGCCTATGCGCACAAGCTGGCGTCACTGCCGACAAAGGGGATTGGTTTGATCAAGCGCACGATGTACAAAGGGCTTGAGATGGGGTTGGAAGAGACCCTGGAATATGAAGCTTTTGCACAAGAAGCGGCTGGCAGTACAGAGGATCATAAGGAAGGGGTCACCGCTTTCATGGAAAAACGTGCGCCTCGTTTTACAGGCCGTTAGAGGCGAAGGGAGGCAAGCCCAAGTGAGTATGAAAACAGTAGGCGTCATCGGGGCGGGAACGATGGGAGCGGGGATCGCTCTCGTCTGCGCTCGCAAAGGACATCAGGTCGTGCTGCTGGATGCGAATCAGGCAGTGTTGGACAAAGCGCTTGTCTATTTGCAATCGTTCCTGACAAAAGACGTGGAGAAAAACAAAATCAGTGAACAAGAAATGACAGAGACGCTAGAGCTGGTCCATCTCGTTTCGGAAATGGAGCAGTTGGCAGACTGCGATATCGTCATCGAAGCAGTGCCAGAGCGCCTGGATTTGAAAAAAAGCATTTTCAGCCAGCTTTGCGGGATTTGCAGAGAGGATGCCCTTTTATTAACGAATACTTCCTCCATCTCGATTACGGAGATTGCAGGGGGGCTATCGCATCCCGAGCGCATTCTCGGGCTTCATTTTTTCAATCCGGCACCCGTCATGCCCTTGGTTGAGGTCATACGCGGGAAAAAATCGAGCGAGGAAAATGTGGAGGTGGCGTATCGATTTGCGCAAGAGTTGGGCAAGGTGCCTGTCCTGGTAACGGATACCCCTGGCTTTATCGTCAATCGAATCGCACGGCCTTACTATAACGAAGCATTGCGCATCCTGGGCGATCATGTGGCAGGTGTGGAGCAGATTGACCGCATCATGAAGCTGGCTGGCGGATTCAAAATGGGACCGTTCGAGCTGCAAGACATGATTGGCATCGACATCAATTTTGCCACCACCAAATCGGTCTATACCGACTTCTTCCATGAAGGACGATTTAAGCCTAGCCGGATTCAGCAACAAATGGTTCAGTCCGGCAGCTTGGGCAGAAAGACGGGGGAAGGCTTCTATGACTATAACAAATAAGGCTGTATTGCTCGTGGGCACCAGCCCGCTGTTCGCAGAGTTGAATCATTTGATGGTGGAAAGAGGCTATCAGGTGCTTACGCTTGCAGAGGCGATGGCAGAACCGGAGCAGGTTGAGTTGGCTGTGGAAGTGAACAGCGTCGATATGCAGGCGAAAAAAAGGCAGGTACGCGAGCTGGATGACCTGTTGCCACCAACCGTCCCGATTATCACGACTTCGCTGGCGATTACAGCGACAGAGGTAGCGTCTTGGACACAGCATCCTGAACGCGTTTGCGGGTTTGGAACGCTCGTGCCTTTGGTTGATCGTGAGCTGATCGAGATTGCCCCTGCCCTGCAAACGGAGCTGGATACGATTCAGGCAACCGAAGGCTTTTTTCAATCGCTCGGGAAAGAGACGGAAACTGTAAACGACGAGGTAGGTCTCGTGTTCCCGCGTATTTTAACGCTCATTATCAACGAGGCCGCCTTTACCTTGATGGAAAAAGCAGCAACAGCGGCGGATATCGATATCGCGATGAAAAAAGGCACCAGCTACCCATTCGGACCTCTTGAATGGGCAGATCGCATCGGCTTGGATGAGATTTTTGCGATATCGAGAGGCTTGCAACGTGATCTGGCCGAGGAGCGTTATCGCACAGCGCCACTCTTGCGAAAGCTGGTGCTGGCAGGGCGTGTCGGCATACGCAGCGGGCAAGGCTTTTACTCGTACGAGGACAAAGTGGGTGTAGAGGAATGAGCTTGACTAACAAGGATGTGTACGTAGCAGCAGCAGTACGAACACCAATAGGTAAGCTGGGCGGAAGTCTAAAGAACACCCCCATCGACGACCTGACAGCCATTGTCTTGAATGGAGCGCTTGCGAAGGCAGGACAATCCGGTGAGATTGTTGATGGGGTCATCATGGGAAACGTCATATCGGCCGGGCCGTTTATTAACATAGCACGCGTCGGTCTGCTGAAAGCAGGGCTTCCTGACACCATACCTGGACTGACTGTGAATCGGGTGTGTGCATCCGGGCTAGAGGCAGTCAATTTGGCTGCGCAGTCCATCCAGGCAGGACATAGTCAGGTCATGCTGGCAGGCGGTGTAGAGAATTTGACTCGTTCACCGTACATCATGGAAAAATTCGAGCAGCCGTATCAACGTGGGGGACAGATGCTGATCGAGTCCTTTGGCGGACCTCGTTCTGCGCCTGTCTCGCTATATGGCGATCTGACCATGGGAGATACAGCGGAAAACGTGGCGGAGCAATTCGGCATCAGTCGCGAGGATCAAGATCGTTTTGCAGCAGAGAGCCAAGCTCGGGCCATTAACGCTATAGATGCAGGTCTGTTCCGCGACGAGATCATTCCGATCACGTTGAAAGGGAAAAAAGGGGAAGAAACACTGTTTGATACGGATGAATTCCCAAGAAGAGATTCCAGTGTGGAGTCATTGTCCAAGTTGCGACCTGCCTTCCAAAAAGATGGTAGTGTCACAGCAGGCAACTCCTCTGGTATAAACGATGGCGCAGCGGCCTTGCTCTTGATGAATGAAGAAATGCTGCAAAAGACAGGCGTCGCTCCTTTAGGACGCATTGTTCATTTCGTCAGTGCTGGTGTTGATCCACGCATTATGGGCATTGGTCCGGTCGCTGCGATCCGCAAGCTGCTTGCAGAAACGAACATGACCGTAGAGCAGATCGATCTGTTTGAGTTAAATGAAGCTTTTGCTTCCCAGTCACTCGCCTGCATGCGCGAACTGGGACTAGACCCTCTGAAAACCAATGTAAACGGTGGGGCAATCGCGATGGGTCATCCACTCGGAATGAGCGGTGCCCGTCTGGCAGGAACGATTCTATTCGAGCTGAGACGTCGCCAAAAGAAATACGGAATCGTTTCGTTGTGCATAGGCGGCGGTCAGGGATTGGCCACGTTAGTAGAAGCGTTATAGAAAAAGCCCTAGTGCAAGGGAGGAGTGGAAGAATGAGTACACCTGTCATCATAGATGCTGTGCGCACACCAATCGGCCGTATTGGTGGTGCGTTGAAGGATGTGCGCCCGGATGACCTGGGTGCATTGGTGATTCAAAAGCTGCTGGAACGCAACTCCATCGATCCGAAGACGATTGATGATGTCATCATGGGTTGTGCCAATCAGGCTGGGGAAGACAACCGCAATGTCGCGCGTATGTCACTTCTGTTGGCGGGACTGCCTGTCGAGGTGCCGGGAGTGACAGTGAACCGCCTGTGCGGCTCAGGTCTGGAGGCTGTGAACCAAAGTGCGAATGCAATCAAAGCCGGAGCAGGTCACGTGTATATCGCGGGCGGGACAGAGAGCATGACGCGCTCTCCGCTGGTGATGATGAAGCCTGGCACGGCTTTTCAGCGCGGCAATCAGCAGTTGGTCGATACGACGTTGGGCTGGCGATTGGTTAACGAAAAAATGAACGAGATGTATCCACCGATCAGCTTGGGGGAAACGGCGGAGAAGGTAGCAGAGCAATACGGAATCAGTCGCGAAGCGCAGGATGAGTTTGCTATGCGCAGTCAGCAAAATTACGCACGCGCTTTGACAGAAGGAAAGTGGAATGCAGAGATCGTTCCCGTAGAGCTGAAAGGGCGCAAAGGCGAGAGTACGTTGTTTGAACACGATGAGCATGCACGTCCTGAGACGACCCTCGAACAGCTGCAAAAGCTGAAACCAGCATTCCAAGTGGATGGCAGCGTAACAGCAGGCAATTCTAGCGGTCTAAACGATGGAGCATGCGCGTTGCTCATCATGGAACAGGAAGCGGCTCTTGCGGCCGGCTTGAAGCCTCGTGCAAGGATCGTCGCTTCCGCAGTGGCAGGGGTAGATCCTTCCGTGATGGGAATTGGCCCTGTACCTGCTACGCGCAAAGTACTGAAGCAGGCAGGCTTGTCACTTACGCAGATTGATCTGTTCGAATTCAATGAGGCTTTTGCGGCGCAGGCAGTAGCGAGTGTACGCGAGCTGGGGGTCAACCCTGATCTGGTCAACGTAAATGGTGGCGCGATTGCTTTGGGACATCCGCTCGGATGTAGCGGTGCGCGCATCCTTACTACTCTCCTGTATGAAATGGAGCGTCGTGATGCCCGTTACGGGTTGGCAGCGATGTGCATTGGAGTTGGACAAGGAATTGCGACGATTATCGAACGTGTGTAGCTTGGGCAGATAGGGAGGCAGATACTCTTGATAGATAGACTGCAGCCGGGTACGACGGAAGAATTTACTGTGACAGTGACAAAGGACATGCTGCCTGTTTTTGAGGGGCAAGTCGTGCATCCCGTGATGTCGACAGTCAGTATGATTTATTACATGGAATGGGCGGGAAGACGCGTCATTTTACCGTACCTGGAAGCCGATGAAGAGGGCTCGGGATTTGCTGTAGACATCAAACATGTCGGCCCGGCAGTAATTGGTCAGGAGGTCACGTTCCGGGCCATCTGTGTGCAGGTTACCGAAAAACGCGTAGTGTGCGAGGTTACGGCGGACACTACGCGTAATCGTGTAGGGCTCGGCACGTTTGTCCAGGCCATCTTCAAAAAGGACGAGATCAAACGTCGTTTTGAGGACTTGCAATCTGAGATCAATCAGCAAGTAAATGGGCAAAAATAAATCTAACAGAATAAATTGACTCTTTTAAAATGTTTTACTATAATTACGTTTAAATTACGTTATACGATTTTATCGTCATATACTCTCGATCGATTCACGCACTTCCTAAAGAATATGGTACAATTTCACACAGCATATAGGTATGAATCGATTTGGGGGTAGAAGAAACGTGAAGCCACAATCCATGCTTTTTACAATTTACGGTGAATACGTCCGCCATTATGGAAGCGAAATCTGGATTGGTAGTCTGACCAAGCTGATGGGGGAATTCGGACTGTCGGAGCCGGCTGTTCGTGCAGCGATCTCCCGGATGCTTCGCCAAGGCTGGCTGGAATCGCGAAAAGTAGGGAACCGCAGCTTCTACTCGGTATCCGAGCGCGGCAAAAAGCGGCTGGAAGAGGCAGCGGCGCGTATTTATAAGGTCGAGACAGATGTGTGGGATGGCAAGTGGTGCATTGCCAGCTACAATATCCCAGAGGAGCGTCGAGCGCTGAGGGATCAACTGCGCAAGGAGCTGGGCTGGATGGGCTTCGGGATGCTGACGACCAGCACATGGATCAGCCCGAATAACCTCAGTGATCGCGTGAAGGACCTGACGGAAGCGCACGAGATTACAGAGTATGTCGAGATTTTCACATCAGAGCACATGGGCTGGAGCAATCCGAAGCAGCTCGTGCAGAAATGCTGGGATATCGATGAAATCAATGAAAAATACAAGGCGTTCATCGATGCCTACCGAGAAGAATACGAGCAGCTTTCTGCAAAACTCAGCAGTGGGGAAGAAGTTCCAGACAGCCATTGCTTTGTGGAAAAGACAAAGCTTGTCCACCAATACCGCAAGTTTTTGTTCATCGATCCTGATTTGCCGCAGGAATTGTTGCCAGAGCTGTGGTTGGGCAAAGAGGCGGATCAGTTGTTCCAAAACTACTACCAGTTATTGAATCCAGGGGCAGTACGATTCTTCGAGACCGTGTATGAAGCTGCGCCATCCGCATAGGCGATAGCTGCGAAGGAAAGGCCCTAGCACGTCTAGGGTCCTTTTTTAACTCATGATTTTCCATTATTTAAAATGTAAGCGTTTTACTTGGGCGTAGTCTGGTGAACGAGAAACAAAGGGGGTACAGCACGAATATGACGGAATTGCTGCAGTACGTTGCAAACGGCCTCGTCAGTGGCGGGATTTACGCGATCGTAGCGATTGGTTTCATCACGATTTACAACGTAAGCAAGGTAATTAATCTGGCACAGGGTGAATTTTTGATGCTGGGTGGAATGGTCACAGTCGCCTTGATTGGCATGAAGCTTCCATATGGATTGGCGGCATTGCTTGCAATCCTCCTGGTCACCTTGATTGGGGTCTTGATGCAGAAATATGTAATCGCTTACGTCAAAAAAGCTAATCCAATTAGTTTGATTATTTTGACGATAGGGATTTCCACATTGATTCGCGGCATTGCCAGCTTTATTTGGGGAAAAGATGCGTTTGCACTTGAACCGATTACGAGCAATGAGCCGATTTCCATCGGCGGCGTCATGATCGCGCAACAAAGTGTCTGGATTTTGGCTGCTGTTCTCATCATTCTTTTTTTACTTTGGTATTTGATGGACAAGACGATTCTCGGCAAAAAAATTAACGCCTGTTCAATCAACCCGATGGCAGCTCGCCTGATGGGGATCAGCCCGACAAAGATGAGTATGCTGGCCTTTGCCATCAGTGGAGCAACGGGAGCGATTGCAGGAATCGTGATCGCTCCGCTTTCCGTAACGTCCTACGATATCGGCGTGCTGCTCGGAATCAAAGGTTTTTCCGCGGCCATTCTTGGCGGACTGGGAAATCCATTGGGGGCAGCCGTAGCCGCCTTTTTACTCGGGATCGTGGAATCGCTGGGAGCTGGTTACATCAGTTCCGGTATGAAGGACGCGATCGCCTTTCTGGTGTTGATCGGTATGCTATTAATTAAGCCATCCGGCATCTTTGGAGAACGCAGCGTTGGAAAAGGAGGGCTATGATGAAGCAGATTATCGATAAGTGGGGAAAAAGCATTGGGATCTACCTGTTTTTGATGATTCTTTTCCCATTCGTTATGCCAGATGAATACTATCGTTCTGTCGGAATTATTATCGGTCTTCAAGCAATCGTAACGATCGGGCTATGCCTTGTGATGGGGCTGGCGGGACAAATTTCGCTGGGACAAGCAGCGTTTTGGGGGATCGGTGCCTACACGTCGGCAGTATTGACGACGAAGTACGGTCTGTCGCCATTTATCGGCCTCATCGCAGCTGCGATTGTTCCAGGGTTATTCGCCTTTATCCTCGGGCGGGCGATAGCGGGGCTGCAAGGCTACTACCTCGCGATGGCGACACTTGCATTTGGCTACATCGTCCAGATCGGGATTACGGAATGGGAGCCGGTTACGGGTGGAGCAAACGGGATGATCAGCATTCCGCAGATGACGTTCTTCGGTGATAGCGAGCTGTCCATGTACTTTCTGATCTGGGGAGTTGTCACCTGTGTGCTGCTTTTCTCGCTTAATCTGTTGAATTCACGCGTCGGCAGAGCGTTTCGGGCGATTCACAAAAGTGAGATTGCCGCGACCTCGATGGGAATTGATGTCCGCAAGTTTAAGCTGAATGCCTTTGTGGTAAGCGGCATGTTCGCGGGTATTTCCGGTGGCTTGTACGCACATTACATGGGAATTCTCGACCCGCAGCCGTTCGGACTGCACGAGTCGATCAAGTTTCTGACGATGGTCGTCATCGGAGGGATGACAAGCATCTGGGGCGCTTTGATCGGGACGATCCTGATCGGTTTTATCAGTGAAGGGCTGAATCTCTTGAGTGAAGTAGTGCCGGGCTTGCAGGGGGATGTGGACACGATTGTATTCGGTGCGATTCTCGTGCTGATCATCATGTTCATGCCGGAAGGATTGGTTCCGCGCATCCGGGCTGCTTTTGAAAAAGGGCAGGCGAAAAAGGCGAAGGCCATGGCTGATGAAGCACAGCGAAAGCAGCAGGTGGAAAGGAAGGCTGCCACATGACAACACTTTTGGATGTGCAAAAGCTCTCTCGCGATTTTGGCGGCGTACGGGCAGTAAATCAAGTAGATTTTCAGGTGCGGGAAGGAGAGATTCTCGCGCTGATCGGTCCGAACGGCGCTGGAAAAAGCACCGTGCTCAACATGGTGTCGGGTGTGATTCCGCCTTCGGAAGGAGAGATTCGCTTCAGCAGCCAGCCGTTGACACTTGTGCAAGGCTACGAATATGCCGGATTAGGCATCACACGAACCTTTCAAAACCTCCAAACGTTTGACGATATGACTGTCTTGGAAAACGTCATGGTAGGCATGCATACCAAAACAAGCGCGAGTCTCTTTTCCTGTGGCATGAATCTAGCAAAGTCCCGTAAGGAAGAGAAGCTGATGCAGGAGCAGGCGCAGACGTGGATAGCGAATGTAGGACTGGCAGAGGTAGCATCCTCGCTAGCTGGTAGTCTGTCATACGGGAAGCTGCGGCTGATGGAAATTGCCCGCGCGATGGTAGCCAAGCCGCGGCTGCTTTTGTTGGATGAGCCTGCTGCGGGTCTGAACCATACCGAGACGGCGGAGATGAGCCGCATGTTTTGCGAGATTCGCGACAACGGAACGGCTATTTTACTGGTGGAGCATGACATGGACATGATCATGACGATTGCGGACCGCATCGTTGTATTGGATCAAGGATCAAAAATCGCAGAAGGAACCCCGCGTGAGATTCAGGAGAACCCGCGAGTGATTGCGGCGTATCTGGGTGCAGAATGAAGCGCGAAAGAGGTGGACAAACATGGGGAAGGCAGTCCTTACAGTAGACAACATCACGGCTCGCTACGGTCCGGTGGAGGTGCTGCACGGCATTACTCTGCAAGTGAACGAAGGCGAAATCGTCTCCCTGTTAGGTGCAAATGGAGCAGGAAAAACGACGCTTTTGAACTGTATCTGTGGTTTGCACGGCGACAAGGAAGGCAAGATTTGGTTTCGTGATACGGATATTACGCGTGTTCCTGCGGAGCTGGTGGTACCTCGAGGCATGGCACATGTACCGGAGCGTAGACAGATTTTTTCCACGTTGACAGTCGAGGACAATCTGTGGCTGGGTGCATCGCATCGGATGCCCAAGACGAGCAAAAAGGAAATTGCCAAAGAAATGGAGACGGTGTACGAACGCTTTCCGATTTTGGCAGAGCGGAAATGGCAGCTCGGAGGAACGCTTTCCGGAGGACAGCAGCAGATGCTCGCTATCGGCAGGGCGCTCTTGTCTCGACCGCAGCTTCTCTTGTTGGACGAGCCTTCACTAGGATTGGCTCCACTGATTGCCAAAGAAATCCTGACGATTGTGCAGGAGATTCGCTCGGAGTGGGGCACCACGGTTCTATTGGTCGAGCAAAATGCTCGCGCAGCGCTCGCGATTTCCGACCGGGCATACGTACTCAGTACGGGAACTGTCATGCTGGAAGGGAAGGCAGACGAGATTAGCAATGACCCGCGTGTGCAATCTGCTTATTTGGGAAGCTCCCACGAAGCAGTGTAGCCAACATAGCAGTTTGATCAAGACCAACCACATACATGAGGGGGTACACCCATGAAAAAACAAACATTCAAAAAATGGCTATTTCCAGCAGCAGTCGCTTCACTCGTGTTTTTGAGCGCCTGTGGAGGCGGCGCTACGCCAGCAGCAGAGTCAGGCACTGGTGGCGCCAGCAAGGAACCGATCAAGGTCGGCGCTATTTTCTCGCTGACGGGTCCGAACAGCCCGCTCGGCGTACCGGAGAAGCAAGCGGTAGAGCTGTTGGTAAAAGAAATCAACGGTGCAGGCGGAGTGGATGGCCGACCGGTAGAAGTCATTTTTGAAGACGACAAGTCTGACAATACAGAAGCGGTAAAAGCGATCAAAAAGCTCGCTTCGAAAGAAAAGGTCGTAGCTGTACTCGGCTCCTCGGGTAGTGGTCCATCTCTCGGGATGGCTGAGTATGCCGCAGCAGAAAAGCTCCCGCTGATCTCGATGGCAGCCGCAGACCAAATCACCAACCCGGTTCGTGCGGGCATTTACAAAACACCGCACACAGATGTACACGGAACGAAGCGCATCTTCAAATATTTGAAGGAAAAAGGCATTACGAAAATTGCTACGCTCAATGACAGCAATCCATACGGAAGTGGCTGGACGACGCAATTACAAAAATATGCGCCTGAATACGGCATTACGATTGTAGCTGAAGAAAAATACGGCACAAAAGACCCGTCCATGAGCTCGCAACTGACCAAGATCAAAGGGACTGATGCGCAGGCATTGATTGTGGCAGGTACGAATCCTGGACCTGCAACGATTGTGAAGGAAGCCAAGCAACTGAACCTTACCATTCCGATCATTAGCAGCCATGGCTCTGCGAACAGCAAATTCCTCGAACTGATTGGAGATTCTGGCGAGGGTGTCCTGATGGTAGCTGGAAAACTGCTCATCCCTGAACAAGTAGCTGCAGACGATCCGCAATCTGCCATCATCAAAAAATTCGTGGATGGCTATCAAGCTGCCTTCAATACACAGCCAGACGGTTTCGCGGGATACGGATACGACGGATTGAATTTGCTCGTGGAAGGCTTGAAGCAAGCAGGCGGCGATGCATCCAAACTGGGCGAAGTATTGGACAAGGTGAAATATGTAGGGGTAACCGGAGAATTCAAGTTCACGGCAGATGATCATAACGGTCTGACAGAAGACAGTATGATCATGGTTGAAGTGAAGGATGGCAAATTCCAGCTCGTTCAATAAGGAAAAGCAGTAAGGCTGTTCCCTCCGCGTCGTGAAGAAGAACGCGGGGGGAATCGTTGTTTTCATCACAAAGGTAGGAGGATAAGAGATGTCTCAATTGCTGAATAGCGTCTTAATGGTTGCACCGATTTTACAAAAGGCATTTTTGTCCGAATGTATGGTGGGAGTTACCGACAAGGAGAAGTTTCTCGCCTATTATCCAGCACAAGGCTTGAACCTGGGAATTCGAGTAGGAGACGATTTGCGCCCAGGGAGTATCAATGCGACGGCGGTAAAAGAGGGCAAAAGGGTCGTGAAGAAGATTTCCAAAGAGCTCTACGGCATTCCGTATATTGCAGTCGGTTATCCGCTCGTGGAAAACGGGCAAGTGGTCGGTTGCTTGGCGACAGGTGTGACGACCGATCAAGAGGATCGCTTGCACGGTTTGGCCCAAAACTTGACGGACGCTCTGGAAAATATCGCACAGCATACAGAAAGTCTGGCAAAGGACGCGGATAATTTGGCGCAAGCTAGCCACACGCTTAGTGATGCAGCGGGTCAATTAGGGCTGAAAATTACAGAGACGACCCAGATCAACGAATTGATCCGCAATATCTCGACGCGCTCCAATGTACTCGGCTTGAATGCCGTCCTCGAAGCGGCACGTGCAGGTGCTGCCGGTCGCGGCTTTTCCGTGGTCGCAGAGGAAATCCGTCAGCTTTCCCAGACGACTGCTACTTCAGCGAAGGGCATTTTCCGTCTATTAGATGAAATGTATGCACTCGTGGGGACGGTAACTGGCGAAATGGACAAGACGATGAATCACAGCGTGCAGCAGTCGACGCGAATACAGGAGCTGGATGCAGTCATGCAAGAGCTGCGGCATATGGCTGAGCAATTGAAAAAGGCAGCAGAGATAACTGGGCGCGGAGAATAGGTGACTCCCTATGTAAGCGTATTGCAAAAACGTATGACGTTATGTTATTATTGCGTTATAAAAACGTATTATAATTTTAACATAATGCATATCTGATAAAAGGAGGGCTTTCTCCATGCAAACGAGGATCGAACAGGCCGATCTGACTGAAAACGAAAAGTTGGAAGCGTTTTTAGCGAAAATCGACCGCGGGGAAAAAATAGAGGCAGACGATTGGATGCCAGATGACTATCGCAACCAGTTGATCAAGCTGATTTCGATGCATGGCATCAGTGAGATCATGGGTGCCTTGCCGGAAAAAGAATGGGTTCCAAAGGCGCCGACACTGCGCAGAAAGCTGGCGATTATGGCAAAGGTCCAGGACGAGATGGGGCATGGTCAACTGCTGCTTCGCGTTGCCGAAGACTTACTTGAGCCATTGGGCAAGACGCGCGAGGATATCATGAATGATTTGTTTTCGAAAAGACTGAAATTTCACAATGTATTTCACATGGAAGCGCCTACGTGGGCAGATGCTGGTGTCATTGGCTGGCTAGTTGACGGAGCGGCTATCATTACGCAATCGATGTCCCTCGATACATCTTATGCACCTTACGCACGCGCTCTGCATCGGATCTGTGCCGAAGAAAAGTTCCACGCTCAACACGGGGAGAGCATCGTCTTGGAGCTGGCAGAAGGCACCGATGAACAGCGCCAAATGCTGCAAGATGCCATTCATCGTTGGTGGCCTGCGCTCTTGATGTTTTTCGGACCGCCGGAAAACGGCAACATTACAAGCAATCAGGAAGCCAACATGCGCTATAAGATTCGCACACAGACCAATGAAGAATTGCGCCAAATATTCCTGAAAAAGTATTTGCCGCGCATTTTCCACCTTGGCTTCACAGTTCCAGACGATACGATTTACTTCGACGAGGCAGGAGACAAATGGGTCTACCAACAGCCTGACTGGGAAGAGTTCAAGCAAATCGTCAAGGGTAACGGACCACGCTCCGCTCACCGTCTGAATCTTCGGGTAATGTCTTATGAGGAAACCAAATGGGTGCGCGACGCGATTATGTCGTACGGCCGACAAGTAGGGTAGGTGAATTTGGATGAGCAACGAAAACTTTTTCATATATGAGGTATTCAGTCAAAAAAGTGTAAATGCTCCGTTCGTTCAACAGTTCAGTTTGTTGGCACCCAATAAAGAAGTCGCATTGAGCATGGCGAGGGAGAACTTCCTGCGCCGCGAACCTTGTTTTAATTTGTGGGTAGTCAAGCGCGACGACATTTTTGGACTGCCGCCAGAGGAGCGTCCTTTCTTAGAAAGACTCGACAACAAGAGCTATCGGGAGACCAAAGGATACGGCGACTTGCAGTCGAGATGGCGCCACCATCGCGATCAGTACGAAGAAAAACAGAAGCATGCAGGCAACGGCAGCTAAGCAGGAGGGAGACAATCATGGGCGACCGTTTACATGTAGAAACAGTGAAAGCAGCAAAACAAAATCCGGCATTCGCAAAAGCTTTGACCAGTCTGTTGTTCCAGCTTGCTGATGACGATTTTATATTGGCGTATCGCGGATCGGAATGGCTTGGGCTGGCTCCGCATATTGAAGAAGATGTGGCTTTTTCCTCGATGTCTCAGGACATGATGGGCCATGCCGTAATGTTTTATGAAATGCTTGAGCAACTAGGGGTAGGCAAAGCAGACGATCTCGCACAGCTGCGCGAGGCGAAGGCGTTTTCCAATGCGATCTTGGTAGAGCGTAAAAACGGCGATGGCGAATACAACGATCATCCTCATTACGATTGGGCTTATGCGATTGTTCGCAGTTATGTGTACGGCTTATACAAGCAGGTTCGCTTGGAGGCTCTCACGCAGTCGTCATACGCACCACTCGCACTGGTCAGTCGCAAAATGATGACGGAGCATCGTTATCATCTGATGCACTGGCAAGTTTGGTTGAAGCAGTTGGCGAACAGTACCGCTGATGCGCGTCAGAGGCTGGAGGCAGCGATTGCAAAAGTTTGGAAGGATGCCGGGGAGCTCCCTCATCTGGGACCAAACCAGGTCGATATCGTTCAATTCGGTCTGATTGCAGACGAAGAGCAACTGAAACAGAAATGGCTGACGCTGACCAAAGATATTTTCGATAAAGCTGGCCTTGATTGGCCGGGTGAGCCAGGAATGTCACAAGAGCGCGGCCGTCACGGTGATCATACTGCTGATTTGGTGAAAGCTTTGGCTACCTTGTCTGAAGTGTATCGCATTGATCCGGCTGCGGGCTGGTAAAAGGAGTGATTCTCTCATGGCGCAAGAAGAACTGCAACTGCATGAAGGGCTCGAAGCGACATGCTGGGAACTGCTGCAGCAAGTAACAGATCCCGAAATTCCGGTGATCAGCATGGTGGAGATGGGGATGATTCACAGAGTGCGCGTCGATGGAGACATCGTACACGTCGAGGTGCTCCCTACCTTTGTCGGCTGTCCGGCACTCGAGATCATGAAGAAGAACATCACAGAAAAGCTGGTGGAGGCAGAAGGAATCAATCAGGTTCAGGTAGAGTTCGTCTATGATCCAGCCTGGACATCTGATCGTATCGCTTTGGATGCTCGCGATAAGCTGAAAAGCTTCGGTATCGCGCCACCATCGCTTGACTTCAAACCGGGAGATACATGGGAAGTGGCCTGTCCCTACTGTGATTCCCCGCATACACAAATGGAGAATTTGTTTGGCCCTGCTGCTTGTCGAAGTATTTTGTATTGCCGGCACTGCAAAAATCCGTTTGAGGCCCTAAAACCAATCTATTGAGAGAGATTGAGAGGAGCGAATGTCATGGGAGAGTACAAGCAAATGTTTATTAATGGAGAATGGGTAACTGCCGAGAGTGGCGAGTCCATTCAGATTACGAATCCCGCTACAGGCGAAACAGTTGGAGCAGTAACCTTTGGCGATGGTCGCGATGCCAACAAGGCAATCGACGCTGCTCATCAGGCATTTGCTAGCTGGTCTCGACTGACTGCTCGCGAGCGCGCCAAATATTTGTACAACTTGTCCGAGTTGGTGAAAAACAATCGTGATGAGCTGGCTGGGATCATCTCTGCTGAAATGGGCAAGCCTTTGGGCGAGGCAAAAGGCGAGGTGCTGGGTGCTGCTGATAACTTTGTCTGGTACGCAGAAGAAGCCAAGCGTGTTAACGGAGAAACGATCCCATCCTCTGTTGCGAACAAGCGCATCATGGTGCTGCGTCAGCCTGTAGGGGTGGTAGGGGCGATTACCCCATGGAACTTCCCGGTGAATATGGTTGCACGCAAGATCGCTCCGGCTTTGGCTGCGGGCTGCACGGTGGTTTTAAAGCCAGCAGAAAGCACACCCTTGTCTGCAATTCGCATGTTTGAGCTGATTGAGCAGGCGGGCTTTCCAAAAGGGGTCGTAAACCTCGTCATTGGAAACCCTGAATCGATCGGGAAAGAGTTCATCGACAATCCGAAGCTCTCCAAAATCGGATTTACAGGCTCCACTCGTGTCGGCAAGCTGCTGATGGAAGGCGCAGCGAAGCATGTGAAGCGCGTAAGTATGGAGCTGGGTGGGCATGCACCATTCATCGTATTCCCTGATGCTGACCTGGATGCAGCTGTAAAAGGTCTGTTTGAGAGCAAGTTCCGTAACTCCGGTCAAATGTGCATTTGCACCAACCGTTTGTACGTTCACGAGGATGTCGCAGATGCGTTCACGGAAAAGCTGGTAGAGCGTCTGAAACGTGCGAAGGTAGGGGATGGTCGCCAGAAAGAGACGGAGATCGGTCCACTGGTGAACGAGCGTGCCTTGAACAAAGTGCTCGAGCATATCGAGGACGCCAAGGACAAAGGCGGGCAAGTGGTATACGGCGGAAATCGTTTGGTTGATGGTGATTACGCGAAAGGCTTCTATTGCGAACCGACCTTGATTGCTGGCGTTACAACGGATATGAAAATCTCCTTTGAGGAAACATTCGGTCCTGTCGTTCCACTCGTGCGTTTTACAGAGGAAGCGGATGTCGTACAGATGGCAAACGACACACGTTACGGCTTGGCTGCTTATGTGTACACCCGCGATAATCAGCGTTGCTTCCGTATGGCTGAGCTCCTCGAATACGGAATCGTTGGAATCAATGACGGATCGCCAACCCAGACGCAAGCGCCGTTTGGCGGTTTCAAAGAAAGCGGAATCGGCCGTGAAGGTGGCCGCTACGGAATGGATGAGTATTTGGAGACCAAGTTCGTTTCCTTTGGATTGTAAGATAAGAAGAGAAGAAGAGTTCAGACAAGATCTGGACTCTTCTTTATTTTCATATAGGAAAGGTTTTAAAAGGTACCGATGAACCAATAAAGCTGGTGAGAAGAAAAAGCACAGGGCTCGTAGACCTTGACATCGCCAACCCAGTCGGAACTTCAAAAAGGGGACCAGATTGTCGAACACTTCTTCTCTGAGAAACTTCCGTCCGTAGGGTGGCTTTGGCTCGACGGTCCCCTTTTTGAAGTGGAGACGGCCAGTGAATCACCCCTGCTGGCGTGTCAGAGTCGAAGAGAACTGTGCTTTTTCTTCTCCTCCACTATGTTGACTCAAATCATAAGGGTTTTTTTTGTGTAAATTTTGTGAATTGTATTGTTCAACACTTTGTTCATTTTTGTCTACAAAGAAAAAGGGAATCAACGGTATAATGGAGATTGGATCAAGGGCAACATTTAATAGATAAAAATTGGTATTTCATATTGTCACAAAACGTACATATGACGACGCCCAGCGAGTGTGGCGTAGTCCAAAATTTTGTATTTGGAAGGGAGGATAAATACATGGGAAATGCACATCAAATGCACGAGATGTCACCGGCTACCGGAACAGGAACCTTTTCGGATTTATGGAGTCCGGATGTGATGCTTTTGTCGTTGCTCGTGACAACTGTCTACTTTCTCGTAACAGGTCCTATGCATAAGCGTTTTGAAAACGCTACACCGGCGACTAGCAAGCAAAGATTGCTTTTTGTGTTGGCAATCGTGTTGTTTTACGCCGCACAAGGGAGCCCTATCAGTTATTACGGCCATCATTACATGTTTAGTTTGCACATGCTCCAACAATCGATTTTGTACTTTGCCCTGCCACCGCTAATGCTTCTGGCAATGCCTGAATGGCTTTTGGCCAAAATCTTCCATCCGAAAGCGATGAAGTTCATCCTAAACTCGTTGACACATCCGTTAGTGGCAGCGCTGTTGTTCAACTCACTGTTTTCGTTTTACCATGTTCCGTTTATTTTTGATGCCATCGCGATCAATCATGAGTGGATGACGTTTTATCATATCATTCTCGTGATTGCTGCATTTGCGATGTGGTGGCCAATTGTGAGTCCGTTGTCTGATAACAAGCGCCAACTGGCTGGATTGAAAAAACTGTCGTACGTTTTTGCAAACGGTGTCTTGATTACGCCAGCCTGTGCGCTGATTATTTTTGCCTCGGAACCGCTGTACGCTACTTATATAGCTGCTCCACAGCTATTCCAGAGCCTCGATGCGTTTAACGATCAGCGTCTTGGCGGAATCATTATGAAGCTGGTACAGGAGCTTGTTTACGGCTGTGTGCTGGCCTACGTCTTCTACCATTGGTACAAGGCAGAGAAGCAGGACGACTTGCCGATGGATCAATCTTTCGGTGCTGAAAAGCCGACTTTTTAAATACGCGCGAACAGCAGTTATGTTTGTTAAATGAGGTGAAAAAATGGGACTCTTATTGCCTACGATTAGTACGGCTTTTATCGTCATTAGCGGAATTCTCGTTGCGATTGGCTGGTACTTCATTGCGAAAAAACAAGTAGAAAAGCATATGAAGATTATGAAATGGGCTGCGATCTGTGCCACGATCTTCTTTATCACTTATGTTTCCAGAACGGCATTCGTCGGAAATACGCATTTTGGCGGACCGGACAGCATCAAGCCAATCTATCAGACATTCTTGTTTTTCCACATCGTCCTGGCAACAGTCGGTGGTGTGATGGGCTTGATTACACTCAGATTCGCTTACAAGAAAAACTATGCTTCTCATCGTAAGATCGGTCCTTGGACGTCTATTGTTTGGTTTATCACCTCGATTACAGGAGCTGCGGTTTATATGCTGCTGTACTGGATTTATCCTGGTGGCGAGACGTCTGGGGTGCTGGATGTAATTTTTGGTAAGTAATCGTTTTAGTAGTTTTTGGGGCATTGGATACAATGTAGGTAGTTTATCCAGTCATGATTCGGATGTTCAGATAGAAGGAAACAGGAGGTACAAAACGTGGACCAGCAAATGACCGTGCAGGAATCGCTTGATACCGAGGCTTCTTTGCAGACACAGCCGGTAGGGCCTGCTACCTTTCAGGATTACGTACAACTGACGAAGCCCGGTATTACCCTGTCAAACTTGATGACCACTTTTGCTGCTTTATGGTTAGCGTCCTATGGTTATCCGAACTGGAAACTGGCTCTTTTCACCATGCTAGGAACCGCTTTGGTCATTATGTCGGGTGCGGCATTAAATAATTTCTACGACCGTGATCTAGACAAAAAAATGAAGCGGACGCAAAATCGTGCGGTAGCGACTGGAAGAATTTCTGCCCGTAACGCGATCCTCTTAGGGATTGGCTTGCTGTTGGCAGGGGTTACTGTGTTGGCTGTATATGCGAATCCCTTGGCGGCGGTTTGGGGATTGATCGGTCATATTTTTTACGTGTTGATTTATACGCCGCTGAAACGAGTGACAACACTCAATACGGTGATTGGTGGTATTTCAGGTGCAGCTCCTCCAGTGATTGGATGGGTAGCGGTAACAGGCACCATGGATATGACTGCTTGGCTGCTGTTCCTGGTCTTGTTCTTGTGGCAGCCTCCCCATTTTTTAGCGTTGGCGATGCTGAAAACAGACGAATACCGTGCAGGTAATCTGCCGATGCTACCGGTAGTAAAAGGCTTTGCCGAGACCAAGCGGCAAATGGTGCTGTGGGGTTCGGTGTTGTTCCCGGCTTCTTTGCTGCTGTTTGTCCACGCTAGCCTAGGCTACGTGTATTTGCTCGTCATGGGCTTGATGGGAATTGTGTACATGGTTTTGCTTTTCCAAGGATTCAAGACCAAGGATGATCTCACTTGGGCACGCAAATTGTTCGGCTATTCCATCCTTTATTTGACTGTGTTCTGTGCAGCGATCGTCATTAGTACCATGGTCAACTATTATTGACACGAAACACTCACTAAATGTTCACGGAACATCCCTTGCTTAGCAGGGGATGTTTCATTATCGTAAAAGAGGACATAGAACGAGGTGTTGTTTGATCCTCACAAGAAACAGGGTGAATTACTATGGGAAAATGGCTGAAGCCGTTAGCTTTTCTTGCTACTTTGATCATGTTTATCGTGATGGTAGCCGGTTCGCTTGTTACCAAGACAGATTCAGCACTCGGCTGCGGAAATGACTGGCCGCTGTGCAACGGAAAATGGGTTCCGGAATATACGTTGGCATCCATTATTGAATATTCACACCGCCTGATTACAGGAATTGCCGGTATTGTTGTCGTGATTTTCTCCGTACTTTGCTGGCGCTATTACAAAGGCAACCAAGAAGTACGCAATCTCGCTATTTTTGGTTTGTTTTTCATCGTAGTGGAGTCCATTCTCGGCGCTTCTGCCGTTATTTGGCCACAGTCCTCATCTGTTTTGGCCCTGCACTTCGGATTCTCCTTGCTTGCTTATTCAGGCGTGTTCTTGTTGAGTGTGTTCGTTTATCAGCGAGAAAAAACGCAAAGCCTGGTGAAAACGACCGTTTCAAAAGGCTTCCGCAACTGGATGTGGTTCGTCGCAACTTATACGTACGCTGTCGTTTATCTCGGGGCGTATGTCAGACATACAGGTTCGAGTATGGCATGCAGTGACTGGCCACTGTGTCAAGGTCAGATCATCCCAGAGTTGTACGGGCTGACCGGTATTCATTTTGCCCACAGAATCGCTGCGATGGTGTTAGGATTCTTGTTGTTAGGGACAATGCTTTACTGTATGCGTCATTTCAAGGAAAAACGGCGTGACCTGTACGGTGCAAGTATCCTGAGTTTTATTCTTTGCATTGCTCAGGTATTCAGCGGTGGATTCGTCATTATTTACAAGCTTCACCTGTACGCTACGCTGACTCATTCCATGATTATTACGATTTTGTTCGGGATCATCTGCTACATGTGTTTGCAGACGTTGAAGTCACCGACAAATGAAAAGCTGAGAAGATAGTAATGAGAAAAAGCTGTGCTCCTGATTCGTGGGAGGGCAGCTTTGTTTTATATGATGTGGCCGTGGTGAGGGAAGAAATGCATTTCTTCCAACGCGACTTTCGATAAAACCATTTGCGAGTGGATTCAAAGATGCTTCATGTCCTACTTTCACGATGGTGTAAATGAAGCGGAGCAGATACAAAGCTGTTGGGAAGCCCTGTCACATGTTCGGAAGGAGACCGCCCGAACGCAGAGGGGAAAAAGGCGACTGGAGAACAGGTGGCAGGGCTTCGCCCACACCCCAACCGATTGAGGACAGCGAATTTACGAACCGTCAGGCAATTGCCCTGGCGGTTTTCCTGCATTCAAAGGAACAAAAACACCATTTTCCCAACGATAAATTTGCAAAGAAGTCTCGAGTTTGCCCGAAAGTGGTTCACCTGTATCCGGGTTTAGCTCCTGCCGCGTTTGCCAGTGGTAGAGCAAAGGTTTTTCAGTGCCGTCATGAAGGATTTGATAACTGCCTACAGTCCGGAAAAGCTGACCACCCGGCACGGAAACGGTTTCCCGCAGCAGCCCATCCCATGCTTTGACCAGACGCCCTTTGTCCAAATACCACAGATTCGCCTCGTAGATTGATATGCCTGATCCGCCAGTGTGCTGGACTGTTTCAAAAGCCCGTTTTCCTGCGAGCAGACGCGGTTCATCTTCAGCGTTCTTGTCGATCCCGGGGTAATTCTCTTCACGTGTATAGTCCCAATGATCCAATTGCAGGCGCGGTGGATTCCATTCCTCTTCCGCGATGAGGGCATACGTACGATCTGGTTTTTGATCCAAAATGTAAAAGTTTCCGATATGTACGCTGCCATTATGCTTGGCGACAATTTCTAGTTCCGGGTCATCATCCAGATGGACGAGCTGAAAATCAAAGTTATCGGTCACAATTGGATTTTTGGCCTGCTTGTTAATCCATTCCATCACTTGTGACTTGGTAGGCTCCTTGGAGACAAGGGGCACAGAGGTAGCTTGGACGAGGTAAGGGGCGGCAAGAATAGCTGATAAGCAGAGCAACAGCGAGGAAATACGCAATGGTAACGAGCTCCTTTCCGGGATGAGATCGATCAATCGCGACCTTTTCAGTTGGAAGACGAGCAGTTAAGAGCAAAAGTTACGGGGAAGTGGAGTAAATTTCAACCGCGAACAGCGCTGTCTTTTGTTACAATGAAAAGCAAACACATGATCGTGGAGAGTGATAGAAGTCATGCGGATATTACATACAGCCGACTGGCATTTCGGAAGGCAGCTGGAAGGGCGGGACAGACGGGTTGAGCAAGCGGCTTTTGTGGACGAGCTTTGTCACATAGCTGATGAGCGAGCAGTAGATTTGGTGCTCATTGCTGGGGATGTGTACGATTCGGTCAATCCGCCTGCTTGGGCGGAAGAACTGTTTTATGATGCTTTGGAACGTTTGTCTTCGGAAGGTAGGCGAGGTGTTGTCGTGATCGCGGGGAACCATGACCAGCCCGAGCGGGTACGAGCAGCAGCTCCGCTAGCGACAAAGCATGGGATCGTTTTGTTGGGATTGCCGAAGGAAGCACCACTGCTCACACAGGAAGCATCGTCTGATCGTGTGCAAATCGTGCAGGGAGGCCCTTCTTGGCTGGAAATGAAGATTCCTGGTTGCGCCGCGAATGCGGTGATTTTGGCCTTGCCGTATCCTTCTGAATCGCGATTAAAGGAACTGTTGAGTGAAAGCTTTACCCAAGAGCAAATGCAGCTTGCTTTTTCCGAACGCATCTCGCAATTGCTTGGCGACCTGTCTGTTCATTTTCGCGAGGATACAGTCAACTTGGTTACGAGCCATTTGTTTGTCATGGGCGGTAAGGAAACAGATTCGGAGCGACCGATTCAAATTGGGGGAGCTCTGACTGTATCGCCGCAGGCTTTTCCGAAGAATGCCGATTATGTGGCGCTCGGCCATCTCCATCGACTGCAAAAGCTCAGTGACAAGCCGTTGGTGCGTTACAGCGGCTCGCCGATTTCCTACAGCTTTTCCGAAGCTGGTCAGAGCAAGGCAGTTGTACTGGTCGAGGTGGAGCCAGGGCAAGAAGTTCGTGAGGAAATCATTTATTTGACGAGCGCACGACCACTCGCACGTTGGAAAGCGACGGAGGGGATCGAGCAGGTCGAACGTTGGCTGGCGGAGGGACGCGATGCAGGGGCGTGGATTGACTTGGAGCTGCATGTGTCTGGCGTGATCGACCCGGCAGAATTTCAACGTGTCCGCAAGCTTTCGGATGATTTCTTGAAAATACAGCGTGTTGTAGTGAGAGAAGAACGAGAAGAGGAAGATGAACAGCGGGTCGAGCTGACAGAGCTGACGTCCGATCAATTGTTCAAACGCTTCTATGAACGGAGACGAGGAGCAGAGCCGGATGAGCAGCTGGTGGCCTTGTTCCAGCGTCTATTGGCAGAAACCGGAGGAGAGGGGGAAGAAGAGTGAGACCGATACGATTGAAGCTGGCAGGGATGCACAGCTACAGGGAAATGCAAGAGGTCGATTTCGAAATGCTTTGTCAGGCGGGACTGTTTGGGATTTTCGGCCCGACTGGAAGCGGGAAATCGACGATCTTGGACGCAATCACGCTTTCGTTGTACGGGCAGGTCGTCCGGTTGGGCGGAGGAAATCACCCGAAAGAAGTGCTGAATCAGCTGGAGCAGCGCGTTTTCGTGTCCTTTACCTTTGAGCTCGGGACTGGCGATGAACGCAAACAATACACGGTGGAACGGGAATTTGGTCTGGATAAAAAGGGGAACAAGCGACAGCCGGAAGTCAGGCTGATTCAATCTGGGGCCTTGACCGGAGAGCCAGATGTCGTATTGGAATCCAAAGCCACCTCCGCGACAGCCGCGATTGAGGCACTGATTGGTCTCACTTTGCAGGACTTTACCCGGGCGGTCGTTTTGCCACAGGGGCAATTTTCCCGCTTCTTGACGCTGAAGGGCAGTGAGCGAAATGAAATGCTGCAACGGATGTTCCGCCTACATATTTATGGGGAAAAGCTGAGCGAGCGCGTACGGCACGCGTTGGAGCAGGTCAAGGAACAGATGCATCGTTTGCAACTGGCGAGTGCAGCTCTGGGGGACGCAGGGCCGGAAGCCTTGGAGTTGGCGAGACAAACGTGGGAGGAAGCAGCGCAAAAAGAGCAGGAATTCACCCAGCAAAAACAGGAGCTGGCCGGGAAGCTCAAGGAGCTGGAGCAGCTAAACCAGTGGCATCAGGAGCTATTGCAAGTCCAGGCGCAGCTACAGCAGCAGGAAGCAAATAAAGCGGAAATGGCGTCGTTAACGGCGAAGATTCGCGAATGGGAGTCGAGTATTCGACTGTGGCCATTACTCCAGCAGTACGAGCGTTTGGATCAGGAATGGCATGCGACCGGTGCGGCATTGGAACGCAGCCGCGAACAACAGGAGAGTGCTCGCTTGGCCGTAGATGAGGCAGAGCAGGCGTATCAGAAGGTCCATGTCGAGCTGGCTGTACAGGAGCCGTTACTGATTCAGCAAAAGGGCAGGCTGGTGCAGGCACAGGAGTGGGAAGAGGAGCTAAAGGCGATTCGGGAAGAGTGGACAGGCCTAGAGCGCGAGTGGAACGAAGTGTCAGTCGCCTTAACCAACACAGAACAACAGCTGGAAAAGGATGAAGCCGACTTAAAAAACTGGGAGCTTGCGTGGGCGGATCTGCAAGAACAGATGAAGCAGGTCACGATCTCTCCTGAATGGCGAGGACAAATAGCGGCAGCCAGAGAAGCGAAGCAGCAGTGGGAGCGGGACCATGCCAAGGTACGTGAGCTAGAAAAAGAACAACTCGCAGCAAAGCAGCACACTGAGGCGGCAACCCAAACTGCCGATGAGCACAAGCGCAACTGGGAAGCGTGTGCGAATCGTTTGGCACAAAAAAGAGAAGAGCTGGCAGCACCAGCGGATTCGGCTACGATGAGCGAAGTAGAATGGGAGCAAGCAAGAAATGTACTGGCAGACATGAAGCAGGTAGGTCGCCAGTGGCGGGAAGTAATGCAGGCGTTCTCATCCTGGCAGGAGAAGTCGCAGCACATCGTCCAGGAACGTAAGCAGGTGGATGACCGATATCAGGAGCTGACTCGGTCAGTGGAGGCAGGCGAAGCACTTGTGAAGAGTCAACTGGCCCAAAGGGATGAGCTGCGCCAGGAATGGGAACGATGGCAGCAGGAAAATATGGCGCGATTTTTGCGTGAACGTTTAGAGGAAGGCAAGGAGTGTCCCGTATGTGGTTCCGAACACCACCCACACGACCACCAGAACCATACAAAAGCGTCTGAAGCAGGGACGGAGGGTGAGGCCCTGCGTGCTCGAATCAAAGCGTCAGAAGAGGCTTTGCGTGCGGCTGAACAAGAAGCAGGCAAAACCAAGGAAGCCTGGTTGTCAGCAAAGGGAGCGATTGCTGCTTTTGATGAGCGCCTAGCAAGCGTAAAAGCTGAACAGGAACAGTTAGAAGCGCGCTTGGAAGTGATCAAGGCAGAGTGCCGCGGGTACGGACAGTCTTGGATCGTGGATTCTTTTGAAGAGCTACTTGTCGTCTATCAGCGCGAGGAAAAGGAACTGATCGCCAAGCAAGCGGAAAGAGAGCGGCTAAAAGCAGCGCGTGAGCTATTGCAGCAGCAGCTGGAGACCTTGCGTGAGGAAGAAGCGGAAAAGAAACGCTTGATGGAGCGGAGTGCGCTGTTGCTCGAGCAGGCACAGAAGGCAATCCATGAGAATAAAGCTCGCCTGGACGCTGCATCCATGCAAGAAAAGCAATCCAGAGAAGAGCTGGACGCGAAGCGCAATGAACTTCCCATCGAGGAAATTGAACAGCGGTACGAAGAGATCGGAAAATCAGATCGCCGTTTGGCAGAACTGCAGCAGGTACGATCAGAGCAAGAAACGTTGCGCGGAAAGCTGATGATGCAGGTAGAAGCCGCCAAGTCGCGCAAGGTAGAGGGCAAATCACGGGAAGCGGCGCTGAAGGAAAAGCTTGAGGATCGAAAGCGCATGTGGGAACAAAAGCATGCCCAATGGCTGGAACGCACGGGGGGACTTACTGCGCAGGAGTGTTTGATGCAGGTAGAGGATTCTCTCCTCGGTTTGCGTCAGGCAGTCACGCTGGCAGAGACAAAGCGCAAAGAGACAGCCGAGGCGCGGGAAACGGTGCAAAACAATCTGGTCAAGTATTCGGAGACGCTGGCCATCCTCACCCGGCAACGCACCGAAGCTCACGAGACATTGTACCAAGGCTTGCAGGAAACAGGTCTCGGTACGGTCGAGTACGTACGGGAACGGTACGCAGAGCGTGAGCAATTGCCAAGGGCACAGGAACAAGTCGAGGCTTACACGCGAATCGCAGGGCAGCTTCGTTACGAGGAGGAAAGGCTACAGCAAGCAGTAGCAGGCCGTTCGTTCTCGCCGGAGGAACTCACCACTGCAAAAGAGGCGTGGGATCAATGGGAGCAAGCCTTCCAGGAGGCGCAAAAGCAAGTCGCTGTCGCCAAAGAGCACGTGGATCGCATGGAAAAAAACCATGACAAATGGCAAGAGCTTCATAAAGAGATGGTACAGCAACAGGATGAGCAGAGCCGCTTGGAAGAGTTGAAAAAGTTGTTCGAAGCCAAAGCGTTTGTCCAGTTCATTGCGGAGGAAAAACTGGTATCAATCGCCAGAGACGCTTCGTATCACCTGAAGCGGATGACCGCCAACCGGTACGGGCTGGAAATCGGCGACGAGGGCGAATTTGTTTTGCGGGATGAGGGAGCTGGAGGAATGCGCCGTCCAGTGAGCACATTGTCTGGCGGGGAAACATTCCTGACCTCCTTGTCGTTGGCTCTTGCCCTGTCGATGGAGATTCAAATGCGTGGCGGACGCCTGGAATTTTTCTTCCTGGACGAAGGCTTTGGGACACTCGATCCGGAGCTTTTGGAAGTCGTTATGGATGCGCTTGAGCGACTGCGCATGGACGATTTTACCATCGGGGTCATTAGCCACGTCCCGGAAATACGGGTACGCATGCCGCGTCGTCTGGTCGTGACACCCGCAGAACCGATGGGAAAAGGTAGCATGCTGCATCTGGAAATGGAGTAGGGAAGGGGAAAAATCATGGCAGTCCAATTTATTCTGGGACGGGCAGGAACGGGGAAGACAGAATCGATCCATCGGCAGATGCAAGCCCGGCTGCGGGAAAAGCCGTTGGGTTCGCCTATGATTCTGCTCGTGCCGGAGCAGGCCAGCTTTCAGGAAGAGTATGCGCTCGCGACACTGCCAGAGCTCGGTGGTGTGATGGGGACACAGGTGCTCAGCTTCGGTCGATTAGCTCACAGGCTCATGCAGGAGCTGGGCGATCTGACAACCGTGCCTGTTGACGATCTGGGTAAGCATATGGTTTTGCGCATGCTTTTGGAGCGGCACAAGGAAGAGCTGAACGTATTCGGGCGCTCCGCGACACTGCCTGGGTTTGCTTCTCAGCTCGGTCGCTTGATTAGCGAGTGCAAGTCGTATGGGGTATCCTTCACCCATTCCGAGAATCTGGAATGGGGAGGGGCCAATCTTAATCAAAAAATAAATGACCTTCGCTTGATTATGAATGCGTACGAGGCTTATTTGTCAGAGGGGTATTGTGATGCGGACGACATCCTGAACCGAGTGGCCACGATGGTGCGTGATTCCATGTACATCAAGCAGGCTGAAATATTTATCGATGGCTTTACCGGGTTTACAAATCAAGAGCTGCGTTTGATCGAGCAGTTGATGCAGCACGCCAAGCAGGTGACGATTGCGCTGACGCTTGACCCGAATGAACGTGATGCCTCTGTGGATGAACTGGGTCTGTTCCACCCTACACTGCGAACATACCAAGCCTTGACACTGATGGCGCGTGAATCGGGTGTATCAATCGCCAAGCCGCTTTTATTGACTGAGGCACAGCGATTCAAGAGCAGTCCGTGGCTGCGTCAGGTCGAACAAGTGTATTTCCAATGGGGAGACCCGCCGATCCCGGATCAGCCTGGTCGTGCGGACGAAGTGACGATGCTCTCAGCCGTGAACAGGCGTGCGGAGGTAGAGGCTGTGGCGCTGAAGCTCCTGACTCTGTCGAGAGAAGAGGGGTATCGCTGGAAGGACATGGCGATTTTGCTTCGGGAAATCGGGACGTACGCCGATGAGATTTCCGCTGTGTTTACCGAATACGGCATCCCGCACTTCTTGGACCAGAAGCGCTCTGTCATGCACCATCCCTTGGTGGAGCTGGTGCGCTCGGCATTGGAGGTCATTGTTACGAGGTGGCGGTACGACACTGTTTTCCGTTGCTTGAAAACAGACTTGCTCTTGCTGGGTATCACCGATGAGCATACAGCCCGGAAGGAAATCGACCGACTGGAAAACTACGTGCTGGCCCATGGTGTCTTTGGCTATCAATGGGCAGAGGAGTCCGCTTGGCATTTCCGCGGGCAGGCAGGCGCTGAGGAAGACGCGAAAATCGATGAGCTGAGACGCAAATACGCAGCGCCGCTCCTGTCCTTTGAAAGAGAGATGAAGCAAGCAACGGGTAAGAACGTACAGGATATGACCCTTGCCCTGTACAATCTTCTGATGGCACTGGATGTGCCTAACAAGCTGGAGACTTGGCAGCGAAAGGCAGAAAATGACGGCGATCTTGATGCAGCTCAGGTGCATGGACAAGTATGGATGGGATTGATTGAGCTGATGGATCAGGTCGTGGAGGTCATGGGCGACGAAACTATGGATCTTGCAACATTTGCTCGTGTGCTCGACAGTGGTCTGGAGACGATTGAATTGGGACTCGTTCCTCCGGCGCTGGATCAGGTACTAATCGGGGCCATGGAGCGCTCACGTCAACCGGATGTCAAAGCTCTGTTTTTACTTGGCGTAAACGAGGGCATTATTCCGTTGCGACCAAAAGAAGAAGGGATTCTGGATGAGGCGGAGCGTGAGCGACTGGCTGAAATGGGCATGTCTCTGGCACCGAGTGCGAAGCAACGGCTGATGGCTGAGCCTTACCTGTTGTACCAGGCGATGACGAGACCGTCGGAGAGGCTGATATTGAGCTGTGCGTTGGCGGATGAAGAAGGCAAGGCCTTGTTGCCCTCCTCTGTGTTTACACGCATCCGGGAAGTGCTGCCGGATATCCCGCATCAGGTGTTTTACAACGAACCGACAGGGCAGCTCGAAACGGATGCATTCTTGCTCGGACATCCGCGCCGTGTGTTCCGCCATCTTTTGACACTATTGCGGTCTATGAAGAAAACAGGAGAGTTGCCAGATTTCTGGTGGGAGGTATACGACTGGTATATTCGCGCTTCTCCCGATGTCAAACGTGAGCAGTGGCTGTTGTCCGGCTTGCGCTACTTCAACCGACCGCAGGAGCTGGATTTGGAAACGAGCACGACCTTGTACGGCAAACAACTGAAAATGAGCGTATCTCGTCTGGAGCGTTTCCAGTCATGTCCGTTCTCGCATTTCTCTTCCCACGGTCTCAGATTGTCGGAGAGAACGATGTACAAGCTGGAGCGTTTCGATGTTGGGGAGCTGTTCCACGCTTCACTCAAGCGAGCCGTTGAAAAAATGAACGAAGACAATCTGGAGTGGAGCAAGCTGACGGAAGACAATAGTATGCAGCTTGCAAACGTAGTAGTAGAAGAACTGGTTCCTGCGACTCGCAGCAGCATTTTGACACGGACAGCACGGTATCGATACTTGTCCGGCAAGCTGAAGCGAGCAGTTGGCCGCGCGATTTACGTACTCGGCGAGCATGCGAAGCGCAGCCGTTTTGCCCCAGTAGGACTGGAGGTTTCGTTTGGGCCGAATTCAGATTTGCCGGGATTAGCTTTAACACTTGAAAATGGCGTGGAGCTTCAGCTAATCGGACGGATTGACCGCGTTGACCAATCACTGGATAGTGAGGTCCCGTATTTGCGCGTGATTGACTACAAGTCCAGTCCCAAGCAGCTGTCTCTCTCCGACGTTTGGAATGGCTTGAATTTGCAACTGCTCGTCTATTTGGATGTCGTCGTGGCAAATGCCGAGGAATGGATAGGGAAAAAAGCCGAAATGGGAGGCGTTTTCTACTATCAAGTAGCCGATCCTTTTGTGACGGCAAAACGCTTGCTAACGGCTGACGAAGCGGCAAAGGAGCGGGCAAAGCGCTTGCGCATGAAAGGCTTGATGCTCGCAGACCCAGAGCTGGCGCGAATGATGGATGGCTATGTAGAGCAAGGGGCGTCAGAACTGGTGCCATTTGAAATCAAAAAAGACGGAACGCTTTCGTCGCGCTCGTCCGTGGCAACGGCGGAGCAGTTCCAAGCCTTGACCTCCTATGTTCGCGATACCGTGAAGCAAATCAGTACGCGCATGACGAACGGGGAAATCAAGATCGAACCGTACACAAACGGGACGATGACCGCTTGCGATTACTGTTCGTACAAGCCGGTATGCAAGTTCGACGGAGATGCAGGCGGGAATGAGCACCGACAGCTAGCCAAGTGGAACAACAAGCAAATATGGAGCATGCTGGCAGAGCAGCAGATGGCAGGAGAAGGAGGAATGACCGATGGCGGATCAACAATTGCAGGCCAAGCCTGAACAATGGACGGACGAGCAATGGCAAGCGATTATCCAGCGCGGGAATAATCTCCTGGTGGCAGCTGCGGCAGGCTCTGGCAAAACCTCAGTCCTGGTTGAGCGGATTATTCGACGCATCATGGACGAGAAGGATCCGGTTGGAGTCGATCAGCTGTTGGTAGTGACCTTTACCAATGCGGCAGCGGCAGAGATGCGTCACCGGATTGGCGATGCATTGCGAAAGGCATTGAAAGAAGATCCGCACTCCTCTCACCTGCGTCGACAACTGGCGCTGCTTCAGCGGGCGACGATAACGACTCTTCACTCGTTTTGCTTAGGCATTTTGCGCCAGTATTACTATCTAATTGAACTCGATCCTGATTTTCGCATTGCCGATCAGATGGAAGGGGAGCTTTTGCGGCAGGATGTCTTGGAGGAACAGCTGGAGAGCTGGTACGAAAATGACGCGGATTTTCATGCACTAGCTGATGTGATGCTGGACGGTCAAGACGATCATGCCCTCACCATACTGCTGCTTAGGCTGTATGAGTTTTCGCGCAGTCATCCGGCACCAGAACAATGGCTTGGGGAAGCGGCTGGAATGTTTGTGGTTCATGATAAAAACGGTCTGGACGGGCTGGAGTGGACTAGAAGCGTGCTGCGTTCAGTGGAGCTGGCACTCGGTGGAATGACCGCGAAGATGCACAGGGCAGTTCTGTTGGCGAGCTCCCCGGAAGGACCTGTTGGCTATTTGCCTTTGCTTGAGGCGGAAGCAGCTACCCTGCAGCGTGCCGGAGCGGCTTGCAGAGATGGCTGGGAAGCGACTGCCGAAGCTGTTCGTGGGGTTGTATTTGCCAAGCTGCCTCCAGTAAAAGGCACAGATCCTCTCGTGAAGGAGCAGGTGCAAGATCTGCGAAATAGCGTGAAGAAGGAACTGGCAGAGCAAATCGAGCAATACTTTTCTATGACATCCGAACAGTACGTCGCGGATTTGCAACGGATTGCTCCTCACATGCAGACTTTGGCAAGGCTCGTTACATCCTTTTCGGATGCATTTCAATTGGAGAAACGCTCGCGTGGCTTGGTTGACTTTGGCGACTTGGAGCACCTTGCTCTGCGCGTTCTAATCGAAACGAATGAGTCCGGGGAGACTGTTCCTTCGTCTATCTCGACCCAATTGCGTGAACAGTTCGCTGAAGTGCTGGTAGACGAATATCAGGATATCAACCTCGTGCAGGAGACAATCTTGCAAATGGTTTCCCGTGACGGGATGAATAGTCTGCCAGCGAATCGCTTCATGGTGGGTGATGTGAAGCAGAGTATTTATCGGTTCCGCTTGGCAGAGCCGAAGCTGTTTCTCGAAAAATATGTGACCTATCAAAAAGATGGTAATGCTGACGAAGAATGTATCGGTCGGCGCATCGATCTGGCTGCGAACTTCCGCAGTAGAAGGGAAGTCGTAGATGCCGTTAACTTTTTGTTTCGTCAGATCATGTCTCACGGGGTAGGTGAGATCGGTTATGATCCTTCGGCGGAGCTGATCAATCGTGCGTCTTATCCAGAAGCACAGCCGAACCGTTTGCAGGCAGAGATGCATCTGATCGACAGGAATACAGCGATAGCAGAAGAAGGACAGGCGGTAGTTGCAGAGGCGACAGATGAGGCCGAAGCAGGTATTCCCGAGGCAGCAGGAGAGTCTGCAGAGGAAGCGAGTGTCGCACAGCTCGAAGCACGACTAATCGCCAGCCGTATTCGTCGTTGGATGGAGCCGGGCGAGGGAGAAGAGCCACTGCTCGTTTTCGATAAAAAGGCTGGGGGAATGCGCCCGCTGGCCTATCGCGATATCGTTATTTTGCTACGGGCGACCTCAGGCTGGGGGCAGACGATGCAAGAGGAGCTGCACGCGGCAGGAATTCCTGTGTATGCGGAGCAGACTGCAGGTTACTTTGCGGCGACAGAGGTAGAAACGATGCTCTCCTTGTTGCGCGTCATCGACAACCCGCTCCAAGACATTCCATTGGCAGCTGTATTGCGGTCTCCCATCGTTGGCTTGCGGGAGGAGCAACTGGCTCAAATCCGCATTCACTACGCGACAGGGCCGTTTCACCAAGCCGTACTTCAATATGCAGAAGAACGCCCAGCCCAAGAGTCGTGGGAGAAGAGGCTGCGACAGTTTTTTGTCCGATTGGATCTATGGCGGACTCAGGCCCGCAGAGGTGCATTATCGGAACTGCTGACGATGTTGTACCGGGAGACAGGCTATCTCGATTATGTGGCCGCTCTGGAAAACGGTCAGCAGCGACAGGCCAATTTGCGTGCACTCTATGATCGTGCGAGACAATACGAAGCTGGCTCCTATCGTGGTTTGTTTCGCTTTTTGCGCTTTGTCGACCGCCTGCAAGAAGCGGGCAATGACATGGGCGAAGCACGAACCATCGGAGAAAACGAGGATGTCGTACGCATCATGACGATCCACAAAAGTAAGGGACTGGAGTTCCCTGTTGTTTTTGTGGCGGGTATGGGCAAGCAGTTTAATACGATGGATTTGAAAAGCCAGTTTTTGCTGCATAAAGATCTGGGCTTTGGCCCTATGGCAGTTGAGCCCTCCATGCTGCTGCGCTATCCGAGTCTGGCTGCGCTGGGCATCCGGCAAAAGCTACGTCGGGATATGCTGGCAGAGGAAATGCGTGTGCTCTATGTGGCTTTGACGCGTGCACGCGAGAAGCTCATTCTCGTCGGTTCATCCAAGGATCTGGCAAAAAGTGTGACGGACTGGGGCAGGCAGGATGACAGCGAGCGGCTCAGTGACGAAGACTTGATTCAGGCAAAGGGATACCTGGACTGGGTGGGGCGTGCGATGCTGAGACATCCTGTTGCGGGATTGCTGCGGGCATATCCAGAGCAACAAGGCTCAGGAGAAGTCGTGAGAGTCAAAAGTGTGCAGGATGATTCGGTTTGGTCGTTTCACTTCTATCAGGCTGATGAGCTCCGTGCCCAAGGAGAGTTAACCAACGACGAGGCGTCTCTATGGGAGCGCATGACCAGACGAGAGGCGATCGAGGAACATCCATCAGATGACACTTTGCGAGAGATTGTCGACAAGAGATTAGGATGGCAGGACCCGCATCCAATCGCGCCACGTGTAGCTGCGAAATGGAGTGTCAGCGAATTAAAGCGACATGCCAAAGTCAGCAAAGGCGGACAGCCACTCACGCTGCCGTCCATTACGGAAAAGCCAAAGTTTTTGTCTGAGCAAAAATCCAATCGACTGACAGCAGCAGAAAAAGGGACAATCACGCACTTAGTGTTCCAGCATCTCGATTTGAAGCGTCCGCTGGATGAAGCGGATATTTTGGAGCAGGTGACGGCACTTGCGGCGCGCCACTTTTTGACTGACGAGCAGGTACAAGCAGTAGATGTTCCCCAGATCGCCCGATTCTTCGCTGATCCTTTGGGGCAGCGAATGAAGTCGGCGGCGGTCGTGCATCGTGAGCTGCCATTTACCCTCGTGCTTCCTGCTTATGAAGTAGAAGCGGAGTTAGGGGAAGAGAGCGATGAGCAGGTTGTCGTCCAAGGGGTCATTGATTGCCTGTTGGAGGAGCAGGATGGAAGCCTCGTCCTGATCGATTTCAAGACAGATTGGATGGCAAAAGAGGCGACTGCCGAAGCCATCGAAGAGATGAAGAGACGATACGAAGGCCAGATCAGGCTATACGTCCGGGCGATCAAGCAAATCATCAAGCCAAAAGGGAACGTGTCTAGCTATCTTTATTTACTCTCAGGTGGATTCTCTCTTTCGTTTACGGATGAAAGCATGGATTAGTATGCTGGACCGTCAGGGTTAATAGCTCTGGCGGTCTTTTTGTTTATTACAGCTGCTGTGGTGGAGGAAGAAGCGCATTTCCAGTCTACGCTTCGGCCTACGCCCCGCAAGAGGGGATTCACTGTCCGCTTGGAAATGAATGGCGGGAGCGCTTCAAACGTAGAAGTTTCGATGAAGGTTTCCATAAGTTATCATGAACGAGGACAGCCCCTATTCGTAACTTCGTAGGTTACTCTGGCTACACTAAGGGCAAGTACGCCAATGTACAGAGCGC